>NZ_NGLG01000002.1:179725-196845 GCF_002140655.1 Enterococcus sp. 3H8_DIV0648
AGATGTGTATAAGAGACAGGTATTAATACAGACGGTAGTTTCAAGTATTCAAATAATTTGAAAAACTATAGTAGTAAAATTGAAGATTTTGAACTGGGTGAGCAAATGGTTGAAGGTGATTGACAAGAAATGAGGAGTTAAATATGAAAAAAGTGTTGCTTGTAGTAGTGGGTTCATTTTTGTTGGGGATAGGTGTATTCAATTCGGTAGAAGCAAGAGGAGAAGAAAAGGCAGCAACTCAAAGCATAGAGTCTAAAGAATCTGACGGAGAGTTTATTGACCCAGATGACAAAAAGCCGAGAGCTACACGTGCTGTTGCTGGCAGTCGTACAGTGAAAATAGAGAAAATCTATTTTGAAATTACGGATGGTACAAAGAACGTTACTCCTGTACCAATGCCTAAAACAAATTTTTCAGTCTCGTATTCTTTGGATGGAAAAGAGACTCTTTTACATGAGGGAAGGACAAATGTCACTGGTGAGATTGCAGGGTTGAGCTTTCCCAATATCCCAAATGAAGTAACCTCGTTGATTGTCAGATTTTACCTAGGAAACTCTGAGAGAGGGTTTGTTCAGCGTTACAATAGGAAGCCGTACACATTTCATCATGCTCGAACGATTCCAGCGAACTCAGTAATCAATGTTTCTTCAAATACGGCTAGATTTGGTGTAGCAGGTAATCCAGATACGTATTTTTACAATTATGTGGCAGCAAAAATCAATTACATTTTTGAGCAATCCGTCCAAGAATATTCTAATAATGTAGCTAAGGCAAATGACTTGTTTCCAGATACTAAACCTTTTGAACTAGCACCAATTAATATGAATTTTGAAAAAGACCAGATGATTGACAAAAGTAATGGATTTAATAAGAACGGTCATCTTGGTGGAGGCGTACCTGATATTGTTGTCGCAGATAGAAGTGATCGAACGAGATTTATCGATCCTGTAATTCTCAAACGAACAGTCATGCATGAATGGACACACTGGAACTGGTATAGATATGCCTATGCACCAAGCGGCGGGTATGAGGGACAATATTCATACAATGCAAATCCAAGAGTCAGTTATAAAGAAGGTTGGGCGTTGATTAACGATGAGATGTTTGCGAGAAATTACGATCTTGATTGGATTGATTCTCTAGTACAAACGGATAAGTACAACGGAGTTAATCGACTTTTTGGCAAATCAACTAATATGACTGTTCTACTGGTTTTATATGATTTGATAGATGTAATTTCGAAGGATGAGGACTACTCAATAGCTCTTAGATATTTAGATGAAGAATTATCTGAACTGGAGCAAAAGAAGTTAAGTCTTGGCATCATGCATACAGTAATGGCTGAATCAAAGGCAACGACACTTCAAGAGTTCTTAACTTATCTGGAGAAGAACTATGTAAGAACAAAAAATGATAAAGCAAAGTTCGCCAAAGTATTGGAAGTGAACGGACTTTCTAGGGATGGCAGTTTTACGTTAGATAATGATGGGAATCCGTTGAAAGTACCTCTTGCTGCTCCTGCCACTGCCGAAGACTCAGCCATTTTAGATAAGGATGAGTAAGGTAGTCAATTCGTAAAGATTCGATGTGCTGATAAATCAGAAATGAGGAGTATCCATGAAAAAATAGTGTTCTTTGTTGGTATAATTGTCTGTTTCTTTTGCTTTCCAAAAGCAGGTCAGGCATTGGAGAAGAATGAAGTTCAAATTGATAATTTCAAAATGTAGAGAATCATCCGGATATTGAAGCAAAAATTGCTATATGCGACAACCTTAAAAAAATCGATCAAGAAGGAACGTTCATCGCAAAAAGTAACGAATGAATTTTTTAGTATGCTGATTAACTTTATGGCATCGGTAAGAAAGAAGGGATAATAAGCATATTATGAAAATAGTTGTCTTAGCAGGTGGCAGAAGTAGTGAACGGGAAGTCTCGCTGGCTTCGGGAAGTAAGATCGCGAATGCGCTGATAGCAAAAGGTCACCAAGTTTTGTTAATAGATTTACTAGTTGGAACACCGAAATATACCAGCTTTGATCGTGCGTATGAAGAATGCAAGACGGATCACTATTATTATGAGGTTTCAGAAGTGCTGCCAGATTCTGGGAAAAGCTTGGAAAATGAAATCGGTTCAAATATTCTAGAAATCTGTGATAGTGCAGATATTACTTTTCTTGCCCTACATGGTGGTATCGGTGAAAATGGGAAATTGCAGGCGATGTTTGATATATACAATATTAAGTATACTGGATCAGATTCTCAAAGCAGTCTATTGGCGATGGATAAGCTGGTAACGAAAAAGCTGATGCGATTTCATGGTATACCTACGGCTAATTGGATCGTGGTCTCTAACTTGGATCAACTAGCCAAGGTTCATTTACCAGCGGTGGTGAAGCCGATCGATAGCGGGTCCAGCTTAGGAATTTCTGTAGTTGAAACAGAGCAAAAGGTAAAGATAGCGATCAAAGAAGCATTTCATTATTCCGATAGTCACAGGATATTAATAGAAGAAAAAATTGAAGGTAGAGAGTTTTCTGTAGGGATACTCGGAGATCAAATACTGCCGGTAATCGAAATGATTCCAAAATCAGGCTTCTATAATTATCAAAATAAGTATCAAAAAAATCGAATGGAAGACATTGTGCCTGCGAATGTCGAGAGGCACTTAGTCGAACAGATGAAGATTTTAGCATTGAAGATACATCGTGTATTAGGATTGTCCGTTTGTTCGAAGACAGATTTGTTATTGGATAAAAGCAATCGTATTTTTGTGACTGAGGTCAATTCTTTGCCATGTATGATGACGAATAGTTTGTTTTCGCAAGCAGCCGCTGCTGAGGGAATTGAGTTTCCCGAGCTTTGCGAAAGTATTATCAACGAGTCTTTAAAAAAATATGAATTGCAAGTTTTAGTATAAAAAGGTGTAAGCTTTCGATTTTTTTGAATAATTGAATCTTTCCAAAAAGTTCGAAAGCTCGTCATTTAAATACACGTTTAGAAAATGGAGGGGAACGATGAGTTTTGTTATTGGTCTTGGTTTATTTCTGCTTGGGGGATTTATGGGAGTAGCAGTAATGTGTTTAGTACAGGTTGGAAGGACCGATGATAGAGAAAATAGAGAGCTAAAGGAATAGCCGGAAACGAGATTTGCACTGTAGTGTGTCAGCGTTCAATTCTTAAGGAAAATGCGGTGATGAAAATGGAAAATAATATAGAGATGGGTATGGATTCAACTGAAGAAATATTGCAAGAAGAGATTCGAAGAAAGATTGAGACTTTAGAATATACCACTGAAGAAACTAAGGATATATATTTTCAACAGTTAGCTAAATGTGACAAGCATTCTGAATTGCAAGAATTAATCAATGTGATTGAAATAGGTGAACAGCAACTTTATGAGATAGAAAAATCAATGTTCCAAACATTAGAAGATTGTATCTGGAGGATTAACGAGTTTAAGTATTTACCAATGGCTGAAAAGAATCAATGGATTGAAAAAGTCATTGCCTGCGATCTTCCAGAAAGCATGGATGCTACATATACAGAAGCATTAGAGGCTGAGAACGAAGCAAGTAATACCATCAGAGAGACAAGTAAAAGAAGCTTTGATGGCTGGACGATTTTTATCGATTATTAGTTAAGGGCTGCTTGGTTAAATTGCGGGATTGAAATAACTTTTGTTGTTTAATGATGGACATTTGAAATAAACAAATTACTATACTTAGAAAAGAGCAATCTTGTTAAATATCAAATCTGAAGTTCTCAAAATTTTTAAGGGCAAGAAAAACTGATTACTTAATATAGAAGGGAAGAAAATGGTGATAGAGGTTTTATTATTTATAATTATCGTGGGTTGGCTATTTGAGGCTGTGCTGATAATTAACTGGGAACAAAGATTGAAACAGAAGCTGAAGGATTAGAATTGAGAGGTTTTGGTGATTCGTTGTAATTGTCTCAACGTGAGAATAATCAGCTTTAACATCAAGTAAAAAAACCAACTCTCCACTATGCCACCACGCTTACGTTTCTTAGTAAACTATTTTGGTACTAAGAAAGTGAGGGAGATATTATGGCTACAGGAGAGGTGCAGGGACACTCGTCATTATGGCGTCGGAGGGCCGTGCTATTTATTATCAGTCAGGGAATCACTTTATTTGGTTCGTCGATTGTTCAGATGGCGATTATCTGGCAGGTGGCGTTAGAGACATCATCTGGATTTTGGTTGACGGTGCTTACGTTAAGTTCTACTATTCCGCAAATGCTTCTTTCTTTTTTTGGCGGAGTGTGGGCGGACCGCTATTCGAGAAAGCGGCTGATTATACTAGCGGATGCGGGGATTGCGGTAGTCACATTGGTCTTAGCGCTGATATTCATGTTTGGAAAAACAGCCAACATTCTTCCGCTGCTGGTTTTGGTATCCGCTCTGCGTTCAGTTGGTTCGGGGATACAAACACCGGCTGTGAGTGCGGTTATTCCTCAGATCGTACCGGAGGAACAGCTGATTCGGTATAACGGGATCAATAGCAGCATGATGGCTATCGTGCAATTTGCTTCTCCGGCGGTTGCCGGTGCTGTTTTATCGATTGGTTCTTTTCACTGGTTATTGTTACTTGATGTGGCAACGGCATTAATCGGCATTATTCTATTAAGCTTTGTCACGATCACGAAGCTGAAAAAAGCAGAACAGAGTGAACAAACATTTTTTGCGGACATGAAAGCTGGAATTTCTTACGCAGCGAAAGAGCTGGTTGTTAAGCGGCTGCTGCTCACATATGGTGCATTTATTTTTCTCTCTGTTCCGTCCAGCTTTTTAACGGTGTTAATGATCGAACGAACCTTCGGAAATAGCTATACGTACTTAACAGTGAATGAAATGGCTGGTTTTGCTGGAATGGTACTAGGCGGAATTTTACTGGGAACTTGGGGCGGCTTTAAGCAAAGAACTAAGACACTGGTCTTTGGGCTGGTCTGCTTCGGCACATTTTCGTTGGTACTGGGCTTCACATATATCTTCTGGCTATTTGCAGTAATGATGTTTATGATGAGCTTTTTCATTCCCGTCGTTCAGACAGCCACCACAACGATGCTTCAGGAACATGTTCCGGCGGAGAAACAGGGTCGCATTTTTGGACTTCTAGGCGCGATGTATAGTGGATTTATGCCGCTGGGTACGGCGATTTTTGGCCCGCTTGCAGATGTGCTTAAAATTCAATGGCTGGTAATTGGTTGTGGTGTTTCTTTGGTGATTCTTGGTTTGCTTCGGCTTTTTCATAGTGAAGAGAGCTAAAAAAATTTACCTATCTAATCTATCTCTGTCAAAGACTTCGATAATTTATCGAAGTCTTTTTTATGATGAGAGTCGTTATTTATATTTGAATATTAGTTTTTTTATGATTTTTAATTTGTGATAAATTCAAATGATACTATTGTAAAAATAACAATACTAAGTTGAGTGAGAGAAAATCAATGTTTTTAATTATACGATAATCTGGATAACATAAATGGACTGTTGAAGAAAGTGTTGTTAGGTTAGAAAAATAAAATATTTTCATGGAGAGAGATTTGTGATACTATTAGCAGAAAATAATAAACATGCAATAGACGGGATTAGTTCTATTTAGTTTTTCGTCTGTTTTTTATAGTTAAGGTGTAATTATGAGAGAAGATATAAAACATGCAGATATCATTGTGGTAAAGGTCGGTACTAGTCTGCTAGTGTCACCGGAAACGGGAGTTCTTGAACCAGCTATTTCAAAACTGGCTGAGGTGCTGTCTGAACTGATAGCGGCTGGAAAGAAGCTTATCTTGGTTTCTTCGGGAGCTGTGGGTGCGGGCCTTACGCAATTAGGTGCGGTCTCCAAGTTTACGGCAGCGGCTGTTGGTCAGGGGATTTTGACCAGTCTCTATGAAGCGGCGTTTAGAGAACATGAGCAAGCAATCGGACAGCTATTAGTGAGTCGTGAGATTTTAGCGGTAGCAGAAAGTCGGCAGGCTTTTACTGAAACGATCCATGAACTCTTAGCTCATGGAATTTTACCGATCATTAATGAGAATGACGCAGTAACGATTGATGGAGAAGAGTGCCAAAACAAATTTGAGGATAATGACGAATTATCCTTATTAGTAGCCGAAGCGGTTCAAGCAGATTTGCTGGTGATGCTGACGGATGTCAACGGCTTATATTCGGAAAATCCGTTAGTCAATGAACAGGCGACGATGATTTCTCATTTGAGTGAAATTGATCAGCGTTTATTGGAAGAATCTGATCCTCACTTGGGAGAGCTGAGCCGCGGCGGGATCAAGAGCAAGTTGAAAACAGCGACAGGGGCATTGACTGCGGATATTTCCATGGTTTTGGCAAATGGCAAGAGTCCGTATGTGCTGTTTGATATTTTGGCAGGACAGGAAGTCGGAACTTTGTTTAAAAAATATTAATACATAAAGGGAGGGAAAGTGATGTTAAGAGTACAGGAGCAATTACCTTTTTCAAAACAACGAGAAGCGATTCAGGCGGCTTTGATCTCAGGCTTTTTTAGCGAGCAGACGACATTTCCAATTGCTAGTACGAGCGAGGGAGAGTTTGCGCCGTCCATGGAGGAGTTATCTGATTGGGTGAAAAACAAGACTCGAACTGAAAAACAGCCGGAGGATTACCAAGCAACTAATGAGTATGCAGAAGCGGTGATCGATTTCGAGTGGCGCGATGTAACAGGTTTGGAGAAGATATTTAGTGTTGGTCCTTTCTTGCGAGATCAGAATCATGATTTTTTGCCTGATGAGCTGGCAGTGAGATTGATCATTCCGGAAGAGTGCGATGGCTCGGTCATGGTGGCAGCGAGTAATTTTGCCTTTCGTCTTGGGATGGAGACAACGGCTATCAATGATTGGCTGTTAGTTGAGAAGTATGAAGGCGGTCCTGCGATTTTATTCAGAGAAGCAGAACGCTGTCAAATCCTGCAACAGGATGAGCTGGTTATTATAGAAGGAACAGGAAAAGAGCTGGAGGTGTTTTCGGCTATTTTGTGTGAACAGTTTCCACAGCTTTCGACTTTTGAGACATGGACCAGCTATCTGCAGAAATTGGTCGACAGTTTTCTGTTGAAAAATTTGGATGGGCAGTTAGCTTATGCTGCAAGTATAGCGACAGATAATGTGACTGCTTATGTATCACCAGAATTTCTGCAGCGTCAAGAAGAAATCGAAACGGCTTTTCCTAAGACGACCTTCATCAATCATCGATCCATGGTTGAGGCTTGGCAGAAAGATTTTGATTTGACTTGGGAAGTCGATGAGTTTTTACAGATGCTCACCTCAGTTTATCCGAAAATTCAGGCAGGAGATCAGGTAGAGATTCAAGGCGTTCTAAGTGAAGATCGTCAAGTACGAAAAGAATTGAAGGAAAAAATCGAAGCAGAATTAGCGCAGCGTAAGGCAACAGGCTCTGTTGAATTGATTTGTGCCCATAAGCAGGGCTTTTCGTGGATCAACGAGGTGCTCATTCCTAAGCTGAAAAGTCAGAAAATTGAAAAGATTACAATTGCTTTTAAGCCGTTTTTACCAGCTGGTGTGACGGAATGGACCGAGGAGTCGGGGGCGACGCCTTCTTATAATAATGTAAATGGTCATGATTCGGAGAAATGGAACGACTTGCCGATCCGCTATTTGCAGGAATTGTATCCGATTCAAGATAATTTGATGGCGGCCTTTGATTTGAAGGCTGATCAGATCGAGTTTGTCACCTATTCTGGCGAGGAAGAGCTGACCTATGAGGTGGCGGTGCAGACTGCATCGGGTACGGAGCGCTGGACTTATCAGGCAAGCTACTCTGAAAGACCCTATCTTAGTGAGTATTCGGGAATGGGCAAGGTTCATCCACCGACTGGCAGACTCCAGGTGGAAATCAATGGGGAAAATTATTTAACAGAAGAATTCGCGACGGACATTGAAAAAATCTGGACGCATTATCAAGAGGATGTATTACCGAAATGTCGTAAATGGATTGAAAAACGAGCAGCAGGAGAAGTTTCGAAGGAGCAGCAGCCGTTCTTTGCTCAATTAAAGCTAGATATTCTTGCTAGCGAACCCGATGAGCGTCTTTCTAGCCGAAATGATTTGCTGTCGAGTTTAGATGCGCTGCATGAGGATCTTTACTTTGCCGGAGCCGATTATTTTAAAAATTATGGCTTGGAGGCCTGCGGCGAAATGTTTGAAGAACCGGGATTGATCTTACCGGTGATTCGCCAAAACACTGGCCGACCACAATTTAAAGCAACGCTTTTTGAACAGGTAAAAAAGGAGCCGCAAATTATTACAGAGGGTCAAGTCTTAGCTCACCCGAATGATCGTAAAAAAGTTAATTGTACGCTTCAATCTATCACTTATCACCAGCAGCGATTGGTTGCGACGATCAAGGTCGATGGGGTAGCGGCGAATGTGGTAGCAGCTTATGCGAAATTATTGGAGCAAGGGCTAGTGGCGCAGGAGTTTGATTTTGGTTTATATGACGGGCTTGTCTTTCAAGTGGATGATCAGCGTTTTGCAGTAAGAAAAATGCCAGAAAAAGCAGAAGTCGAACAGGATTTAACGATCGATCAGATTGATTTATTACCAGATCAAGTCATTGGCTATGAGGAATATTTGACGATTATCGATCAATTGAAGCGAGTGCCGCAGATCGCGGTTTATAAAATCGCTACTTCATATTTGGGTCGAGAAATCTATGCAATCGAATTATTGCAGAAGGACGCAGGTTCCGGTTATCTTTCGAAAACGAAGCGATTGACGAATCATCCATCAGAGATCATCAACGCTCGTCATCATGCCAACGAAGTTTCGGGAACGAATGGTGCCTTCTTATTATTGAAGGAATTATTGACCGATCCGAAATATCAGGATCTGGCGGATCAACTAAATCTGGTGATTGTGCCTTTAGAAAATGTGGATGGCGCGGCGATTCATTATGAGCTGCAAAAGACGACGCCTGAATGGAAATTACATGTGGCACGCTTTAATGGCGTTGGAAAAGAGTTTTACCATGAATATTTCAATCTTGAAACGCAGCATACCGAAGCAATGGGAATGACTCGTTTGTATGAACGCTTCGTTCCTGATGTGATGGTGGATAATCACGGAGTGCCTACCCACGAATGGGAACAGCCATTTTCCGGTTACACTTCACCGTCATATAAAGGCTTCTGGCTTCCTCGTTCATTGCTGTACGGCTATTTTTGGGTCGCGACGAATGATGAATATCGGTCCAATATCGTGTTGAATAAACAGATTGAGGATGCGATCGCGGATGCCATCGGCGCTGTTCCGGAAATGAAGCGATGGAATGAGGAGTGGGCGGCACAATTTGAAGTGTATGCGCATAAGTGGCTGCCTAAGATGTTTCCGGCAGATTATTACAAGGAAATGATCAATTATTGGATTGGGTTTAAAGCTGATCCGCAGCATCGTTACCCATCGATTCGTTTTCCGTGGCTGACCTCGGTTGCATATACAAGTGAGGTCGCGGATGAAACGGCGCAAGGGGAATACTTGACGCTGTGTGCTCAAGCCCATGTGGTTCATGATTTAGCGACGATTGATTTGCTATTGGCGGCAACCACTCTTTATCAAACTTCGTCAGTTTTAACAGACGAGGAAATAACTATCAGCTATACTCGGCTGCGGCCGATTATTGCATCACATTAAGGAGGAAAATTTTATATGGAATTAGTTAAGTTAATAGGTATTTTAATTGTTATTATCGGCTTTGCCTTAAAGCTAGATTCGATTCTGATCATCTTAGTAGCGGCGATCGTTACGGCGATCACTGGTGGTTTGGGAGTCGAAGGATTGTTGACGACATTAGGAACCAGCTTTGTTTCTAACCGTTCGATGGCGATCTTCATTCTAATCATGTTAGTTACGGGTACTTTGGAACGAAATGGTCTGAAGGAGTCTGCGGCCAAGCTGATTGGAAAAATCAAAAATGCTTCGGCCGGAGCGGTGATTGGCGCTTATGGTGTGATGCGCTCGATCTTTGCGGCCTTCAATATTAGTTTTGGCGGTGTGGCAGGTTTTGTCCGTCCAATCATTATGCCGATGGTGATCGGTTCGATCGAGGCCAAAGGCAAAAATCCAGAAGAGGATTATGTTGAAGAATTAAAAGGAATGTCATCAGGGATGGAAAATATTGCTTGGTTCTTCTTCCAAGTATTGTTCGTTGGTGGACCAGGAGCTTTGCTGGTGCAGGCAACACTAAAAGATTTAGGATACGAAACAAGCCTGCTTGATTTGGCGAAGGTTGAAATTCCGGTGGCCTTGTTCGCTGTCATCGTAGCGATTGTTTACTACTTCTTAAAAGATCGAAAACTTTACAAAAAATACTACGGTAACGATAAGTAGGGGGGAAAGCAGATGTCATTTTTTCTAAGTCAAGAAGTCTTATTATCTGAAAAATTACTTGAAATTATATATATTATTATGGGAGCTGTCGCTGTCTATACTGGGATCAAAAATGCCCGTGACAAAGACAATGCGACACCGATTGGAACAGCGATCTTCTGGTGTGCATTAGGTGTGGTAATGATGTTTGGACGCTGGATTCCGCCAATGATCAATGGGGTATTAGTCATTATTATGACCCTGCCGCCAATTTTTAAAAAGGTCAGCAAAGGAAAAGAAAGTGCGCCTACAGAAACGGTTACTAAGAAAATGGCGGATAAGATTGGAATGAAGATATTTATTCCGGCCTTGTCAATGGGGATATTTGCGATTATTTTCGCGGTGTTTACTCAATTAGGCGCTTTAGTTGGTGTCGGAGTCGGTGTATTAGTAGCAATCGTCATTTTGATGATTTATTCAAATTCAAACAAACCAAAGGTATTCTTAGATGATGCAGAACGGATGCTGTCAACTGTAGGTCCATTAAGTATGCTGCCAATGCTGCTGGCGAGTTTGGGTGCGATCTTTACCGCGGCAGGAGTTGGGGAAGTAATCTCAGAGCTGGTAGCAAAAGTAATACCGAAGGGCAATGTGAATCTAGGGATCATTGTTTTTGCGATCGGTATGATGCTGTTTACGATGATTATGGGGAATGCCTTTGCGGCGATCACAGTAATGACAGTCGGAATTGGTGCGCCATTTGTTTTAGCCTATGGTGCTGATCCAGTCTTGATCGGTATGGTAGCCTTGACCTGCGGGTATTGCGGAACGCTGTGCACACCAATGGCGGCGAACTTCAATATCGTGCCTGTCGCGATGTTAGAAATGAAGGACCGTTTTGGCGTTATCAAGAACCAAGCTGTGTTAGCAGTTATTTTCTTAGTATTCCAAATTGGCTATATGATTCTATTTAAATAGAAATATTTTGAAAGAAAAAGGTGAGCGTGATGAAAGTATTAATTACCGGTTTTGATCCCTTTGGCGGAGCAAAAATAAATCCTGCGTTTGAGGCAGTAAAATTATTGCCTGATACAATTGAAGGAGCAGCGATCCATAAATTAGAAATCCCGACGGTTTTCAAAAAGGACGGCGAAGTTCTGGCGAAGGCGATTGAAGAACAACAGCCAGACATTGTCATTTGTGTCGGACAGGCAGGCGGTCGTTCAGATATCTCAATCGAAAAAGTTGCGATCAATTTAATGGAAGCCCGTATTCCAGATAACGAACAGCAGCAGCCATTGAACCAAGTGATTTTCGAAGACGGCGAAACAGCTTATTTTGCGACAATTCCAGTTAAGGCGATGGTCAGCAAGGTCAAAGAAGGAGGCATTCCATCAAGTGTTTCATACACAGCAGGAACATTCGTCTGCAACGATATCATGTATCGCTTGCTGTATTTAGCAGATAAGCAAAACAAAGATATCAAAGGCGGATTCATCCATGTTCCGTATTTGCCAGAACAAGTTTTAGATTTGCCGGTTGGAACACCAAGTTTGTCAGTTGAAACGATTGCTAAAGGTCTGGAAGCCGCAGTTGCTGCCGCAGTGACAACGGATGAAGATCAAAATGTCGCAATGGGAACAATTATGTAAATATAATAGAAGAAAGATCGAGCATTGTAATTTGTGCTCGATTTTTTTATTAAAATAATTCCTTTATTGCGAATATCGGAAAGGGTATAATTGAAATGGTCATCGAATGGGGTGGTATTATCGATAAATTAACAGACGGGGGTTTGAATATGTTAGGCACTATAAAAAGAATCACTTTTCCTAATCGACTGTTTTTACTGTTAGCAGTCATCTTCGGATTATTGATGATTAACATTGTTCCACCAATTCAAGCACCTGATGAGATCGGTCATTTTATTAAGGCGTATGCTTTTTCAGAATTAAAGGTGAAGCCTCAGGCGGTAAGCAAGAAGTTCTCAAAAAACGAGAGTACCTGGGGAAAGTTTGGTTTTGAAGTTCCTTATGAAATGAAAAGTATGAATTCCTATGCTGTAGATAAAAACGGTAAGAACGCAAAATATCCTTATCAATATAAAGTCGATGCGCAGAAAATCAAAAATGGAGAAAAGGCCTTTATTGGTACCGGTGGGATCACGAATTACTTCTTTGTTAATTACATTCCTCAAATTATCGGTATCAAAATAGGAAAAGCATTAGGAAAACCTATTATTTGGCAATATTACGCTGCAAGGTATTTAAATTTGATTTTCTATATCTTGATCGTATCGTTAGCAATCAAAAGATTTCCTTTTTCGAAATTAGGGGCAACGATCCTTGGCTTGAATCCGATGGCGCTCTTTTTGGCTTCCTCAGTTTCCGGCGATGCGATGATCATTGCAGTGAGCTTCTATTTTATCGCATGGATCTCATCGTTGATTGGAAAAGAGACGATCTCCGACGTGAAGCTGGCATTCAGCGCGCTATTAATGGTGAATTTAGTTTTATTAAAACCGACGTTGATCGTATTAGGAATGTTGTTTTTCTTGATTCCCAATAAGTCCTTCAGCATTAATCGAAAAGCGATATGGGGAAGTAGTATTTTTGTTGCCTGTATTCTGTTTTATGTATTGTGGAATCGAATGATGATCGACCAGCAGCTTCTTTATCGTGATTTTGCGAATCCTAGTGAACAGGTCACGAAGTTTTTAAAAGAGCCATCGCTCTTTTTTGAGAATTTTCGCGACAACTATCTATTTGGAACAAAAGGCGATCATATCGTTTACTCTTTTGTCGGGATGTTTGGTTTGCTGGATGCACCGATGGGCTTTCACTGGGTCGTGCTATACTGCATGACACTGGTTGGTGCCTGCTTTGTGCAGGAAAAAGACAGTCAAGGGCTCATTTTTCATCAGCGAGTGATCGTGGTGGCGATGATGTTCCTGTATACGATCTTGACATTTTTCGCTCTTTATCAGATTTGGAATAAGGTTGGTCGCACTGCTTCCATCGAAGGATTGCAGGGCCGTTACTTTATTCCGACGAGTTTACTGATCGTTCCGCTTTTTTCCAGTAGAGAAAAGATTCTCAATATTAAAAATAATAAGTTGAATATTGCCGCTTCGCTGGGCATCATTTTAGTTTTGATTGCAGCGATGATCACACTAACAAACCGATATCCGGTTGGCTAAGCAAAAGAGCCTCAACGATAAATCAATCGTTGAGGCTCTTCTACTTTATTTCGTCACCGTTTCCCAAAAGCGTTCGAAGGTTTCTAATTGTGTTAACTGGCGATTGCATTGATCGCTGTTTGTGCAAATATAGTTGCCTTTTTTCGTGTAGGTTCCATCGCCGGAAGATTTAGTTGTTGCCAAAAAGAAGGCGACAGTACTGATTTGATTGCAGATAGCGCAATGGCCTTTTTGCACGTCTGTGCTAAAGGTTCCATAAACACCAGTGAAGCGGCCATCGATTTTTCGCAGCAGGTACTTGCGATTCGTTCCGCTGTCGTTCCAGCCGAGATAACTTAATTCACGAAAATCCAAGGTATCCAATTCTGGATACTGCATTTTTTTGACTTTGCGAAAGCTTTTTTCGATTTGTTTTGTCGAGGGAGCGTCCATTGGAATGATAAATTGCTTCATTTCCGCAAAAAGCTTTTCGAATTTCTCTCTAGTGAGTCCTGTATCAAGAAATTTTTCCCAATAAGCTTCCAGCAATGGATCGCGGCTGAAAAATTCTTCGGTTTTTCCTTTGATTAATGTTTGCAGGGTCGAAATTGTTTGCTTATCATTGACTGAATGGTAGGCACTGATAAGTTCGCTGACTTGTTGTTTGCAATACCAATATTCGTATGGTTTTAAAATTAATTTTTCTGTATTCATCGTTTTCCTCGTTTCTGATCTTTGAGGAAACTTTTTCCATCAAAGAACTAATAATTTACTGATTCATTATTAATTTCTTTGAACGTACGATACAAGATGAGCTTATCATCATGATCTCCTCCTTGTGCTGCATGATCCACACCTTCGATAGAATAAACCATTCCGGGCATTTCTACAAGTTTTTTCTGATTAATCGAAAATAGTTGTCAAAGTAAACTAATTGTTTTATACTCAAATTAGTTGATATAGTAAACTATCAAAGGGAAGGTCGTGATACTGCGTGGATACCCATGAGGTTCGAAAGTTTAATCGGTACTACACGAGAATTTTAGGTGTATTTGATCAAAAGGTATTTAATCTGGATTATTCCATGATTGAAATGCGGATCTTGGGAGAAATTGGCCGTCATCCGAGTATTACTGCGAATGAACTGACAAAATATCTGAATATCAAAAAAAGTTATTTAAGCCGGAAGCTAAGCAAACTGGAACGAGATGAGTATATCTTCAAGGAGAAAAATTCTGAGGATAGCAGAATTCTGCATCTTTATCTTTCAGAGAAGGGCTTAGAATTGAACAAATACGTGGAAGAGCAGTCTGATCAAAAAGTTTTGGAATTATTAGAACCCTTAGACAGTGAAAATTATCAGGAATTGGTCGCTGCCATGAAGACGATTGAAAAAATATTATACAAAGTTGTTCCCAATGAGCTGGAGAACGAATAAAAGGAGCTGATTGCAGTGTCAGAAGTAAAGATTGTTCCATTTGAAGAAAAATATACGCAAGAAGTGGTTGATTTGATTCTTCCGATTCAACGAGAGGAGTTCAATATCGCTATTAGTATTGAGGACCAGCCGGATCTGTTAAAAATCAAAGAAGAATACATCGATACTGGCGGGAATTTTTGGGTCGCACTTTCTAACGAGAAAGTCGTTGGGTCGATTGCTTTAGTGAAGCTGGGAAATCACAATGGTGCGATTAAAAAAATGTTTGCGGCAAAAGAATTTCGCGGTGAGAAGCAAGTCGGGAAAAGCTTGCTGAATACCTTAGTTGCTTATTGTAAGGATCAGGGATATGAGCATCTATACTTAGGAACCGTCGATGTGCTGAAGGCAGCTCAAAAGTTTTATAAGAAAAACGGTTTTGAGCTGATCGATAAAAGCGAAATGCCAAAAGACTATCATTTAATGGACGTCGATACAGTCTTCTTTATGAGAGATTTAACGAAGGATTAAGCTATCACAGCCCTTAATTACATCAAAAAGATGTCGTTAAGGGCTTTTTGATGAATGGGATTAATAAGATAAAAATATCGCAAAAGAAATAAGTGAGATGGAATGTATTTAACATATAGTCATTTAGATGAAGCAGGTGCAGTTTTTTATCCTTGTGAAAACCCTATTATGAACGCTAGGAAACTGATAAACTAATAGCATAAAGAATTCGATAATTTTATCTGTAAAAGAGGAGGTCTAGTCATGAGTTTATTAACGTCGCCAATCAACATTGGGCAGTTAGAACTTTCCAATCGTTTAACGATGCCGCCGATGGCAACCGCAAAGTCCAACGAAAATGGAGAAGTAACACAAGAACTTTGCGACTATTATGCTGAGAAATCTGCTGGCAGCTACATTGGATTAATTATTTCAGAACACAGCTATATCAATCCAGAAGGAAAGGCTAGCAAGGGACAATTGTCTATTGCTAAAGACAGTGATATCGAGGGATTGGAGAAGTTGACTGCTGCTATCCATCAAAACCACACGATAACTTTTGCGCAAATCAACCACGCCGGCGGGTTAGCCAAAGAGGAAATTACCGATCACCAACCGTTGAGCGCTAGTTCCATCGAGATGCCTAAAGGAGCTAGAAGTAAGGTGGTTCCAACGGAGATGACTCAAGAGGATATCCAAAAGGTGATCACTGATTTCGCAGCCGCTGCATTGAGGGCAAAAAAAGCTGGCTTCGATGGGGTGGAGATTCATGCTGCACATGGCTATTTATTGACGCAGTTTTATTCCCCTTTAACCAATAAACGCACGGATCAATACAACGGAAACTCGATTGAAGGAAGAATCCGACTTCATTTAGAAATCATTCAGGCGATTCGTGAAGCCGTTGGAAAAGACTATCCGATCGCTATTCGATTAGGTGCAAGCGATCATCGATCAGAAGGAACAACGATCGCTGATAGTGTGATCGCCGCACAAGAATTCGAAAAAGCGGGCGTCTGCTTACTAGATATTTCAGGCGGGTTTAGTTTTTATACTCATCCTGATTTGAAAGAGCAAGGATATTTCAGTGATTTAACAGAGGCGATCAAGCAAAACGTCACAATTCCAGTGTTACTGACAGGCGGTATTGTGGAGGCTGAGGTTGCAGAAAAACTGCTCCGTGAAAAAAAAGCGGATATGATCGGTGTGGGGCGTGCCATTCTGAAAGATTCTGATTGGGCGAAACAGGCGATTAGGACATTGGGCAATCAGGAAAACTGATATGACTCTGAATAATTTGTTAAATACTCTAAAAAAGTGGAGCAGCCAAGGCTGTTCCACTTTTTTAGGTTTAAACTATAATTCTGCTTTTAAAATCAGTTCTTGCTGATGGGGTCAACGTTGATTTTACGATCGTGGGCTTAGGAAATCCTTATGTTGGAAACACGATAGAAGAAATCGGCTATTTGACCGAAGCAGATATTCAACAATTGAAAACGCATGAGTATCTACAGAATGAAAACGTTAGAAATAATATGATACAATTAAAGAAATGAAAGAGGCTTGAAAACTAATTAGGAGGGAAGACATGAAGTATCTAAGATTTCTTTTAATGATTTCATTTATGAGTACTGTTTTAGTCGGC
>NZ_NGLG01000002.1:196977-238752 GCF_002140655.1 Enterococcus sp. 3H8_DIV0648
TTTAATGATTTCATTTATGAGTACTGTTTTAGTCGGCTGCACAAATAAATCAACTGATTCGGATAATTCTTCCAAAGAAACAAGTGAAAAGGTAAGTTCCAGTTCGGTTTCAGAAACTACTATAAGTATCAGTCAAGAGTCCAGTTCAACGTCAGTAGAGGTCCCAGAAGCTACTACAAATAGTTCAGAGCAGCAAATTGTGCCGATGGGATTGTCGGAAGAGGCAATCTTGAACAGCGATTATGCTTCATTGAATGGCACTTGGACAAACTCACATGGCTACCAACTAACCTTCAATAATGGTACCGTCACTTTATCTGGCGAAGGAACTGGAGGAAGAACTGAATTTTCATTGAGCGACCCCCAAAAGCAAAGTAATGTCATTTTTCTGTCATTTGATCCAGCTCCTCTACCAAATGGAATGAATTTAATGATTGCTTTAAAGGGGACTAGTCCAACAGAAGGCCTAGATGCAGATGGCACTGATTCAAATTATGATCGAATTATTATGGGAAATAATGGTGGAACTATGTTGTTTGCTCTTAAAGAAAACGGAGGCATTCCTGATACCGCCTATTATAGAGAAAAATAATAGATGGAGTGTTTTAATGACCTTTACAAACGCAATTCTCCCGAGTCAGTTGTGTTCTTGTAGCTAAGAAAGTTATTAATTACTACGTAAAGTTTTTTGATAAACATTTAATAAAGTGAAAATCGCCCTGTAAACCATCGATTTTGAGGGTTTATGGGGTGTTTGCTTTTGTAAAAAAAGACAGCGAACCCAGAAATTAAACGGGTTCTCTGTCTTTGGTAGGGCGTTGATAGTTTACTGAATAGCGATAAAAATAGAAATTTCCCCAGCAGGAGGATAGTTTTCAAAATCAAAATCATACACTCGCTGGATTATTTGTGCTTCTTCCTCTGACCATATCTTCTTCCAAGCATTTAGGACGCCCAATTCGTCAGAGCTATCTACTTTGTATTCTTTCCACTGATACTTCGAAGTATCAAAATCCTCCTCTGACTTGGTTTCTTTACAGATAGAAAGAGAATAGTCCCCTTTATAATCACTTTCGTAATCATGGTACACCGCTGCTATACTTTTTCCTTGTTCCTTCGCCTGTGCGATAAAGGCATTACTTTGCTGCCATAGGCCCATAATTTTTTTCTGAATAGCCGCGTCTTTAAAATTATTTGTTCTAATGGTATTCGAAATTGAAAATTTCATTTCAAAACCTCCTCTATAGTATGGTTTAATAGTACTATGGAAACTATGACATCTAATGTCATAGTTTATAAAAAAGTTTTTAAGAGGAGAAAATCTATTGAATAATGGTCGGTTATTTGGCATTATCTATCATCTTTTGAACGCAAAACGAACGACTTCCAGAGAATTAGCTACTATGTTTGAGGTGTCTGATAGAACCATTTTTAGAGATATAAACGCACTCAGCTCTCTAGGAATACCGATCTGTGCAGAAACGGGCAGAAATGGCGGCATTTATTTGATGGATCATTTTGTATTAGACAAGGTTTTATTTTCAAAAGAGGAACAAGAAAGTTTGTTGTTAGCACTTAAGGGCATTAAAGCTATTGAACCGGAAAAAAGTGAGCAGGCTTATTCAAAATTGCAATCCTTGTTCAAGCTTCCCGAGGATAATTGGCTGGAGGTGGATTTTTCTCCTTGGTATCAGGAAATCGACGGTGCCCAATTTGATAGGCTCAAATCAGGAATTTTAAATAAGAAGAAGGTCGAATTTGATTATATAAGTCAGTCCAATCGGCTGGAGAAAAGGGTGTGTAATCCACTAAAGCTGGTTTTCAAATCACAAACATGGTACCTGCAGGCCTTTTGTTTAACTAAAAAAGCTTTCAGAGTTTTTAAAATCAGCCGCATGCAGTCGCTCAAAATAATCGACGAAACTTTTACTCCGATGGTTGTTCCTGAGATAGCGGTTCCCGAAATGAAGGGAGAGGTGATTGATCTTTCGTTAGCCTTTTCTAAAGAAATTCTTTATCGAGTATTTGATGATTTTGATCATCAAGACATAACGATTCAAAAAGATGGGACTGCGATAGTAACCACTCAAGTAATTGATCAACGTTGGCTAATTAGGCATTTGCTGTCTTATGGGAAACACATGAAAATTTTGAGTCCAGACAGTATTAAGGAACGAATGAAGCATGAAATAGCGGAGATACGATCAAATTATGATTTTTAGGGTTGCTAGAAGACTATTTTTTAAAATCAGCTCTAAAGCTGCAGCAGGATTGTTTATAAATTAAAAGCGAATGACTGGAAAACCTTCGATAATGGAGGTTTTGTGGTTGTTGGCTTTTTTGTTGTCTTCCTTCTAAATATTAATTTTTCATTAAGCTTTTCTCAGTATAGCCTCTCTAATCAGTTAGAATAAGGAGAAATCACTAGCTAAAAGGCAGCGATAGTTATCGTAATGTCAGGTTTTGAACAGTTTTAAGATTGACTATTAAGAAACGATAAACGGTTTGCGTACTTTTTATAAAGAGTAGAAGAAGGGTGAGATGTTTTGAAAAATAGTCGTCAGGCAATTCCCAGCTCCATCATGGAGGTGCGAGAAAACACCTACAATATGCAGTTTATCGTTGGTGATGCGGTTGATTTTCTTTTCAACGAAGGCAAGAATGCTCTATCAGGCACGGTGCTCAAAAAATACACCAACAGCTGTTTGGTGGACATCAGTCAGGATTCTAGACTGACGAAGGATGAAATCGATCAATACAATCAAAGGGTAGTCGTCAATTATAAAAAGATCAAAGGAGTGGTTCATGATGAATGAAGCGGAGTTTGAAGATTTAGAGCTTCACGTACTTACACTTGCTTTTCAAATCAATGGCTTGAAGCAAAAGAAAAGCAGCTTGACTCGTGAACAACGGACGTCATTGGAAATTCTCGAAGAAGACTATCAGTATTATAAAAGCCGATATGACCAGAAAGTAAAAAAGGTGGAGAAAACAGTTCCCAATGAAGCGGGTTTTGGCGATTGGTAGCCTAAAATGAATCAGATGGACGATTATACAGGTGTATAGTCGTTTTTTTTTATCATGCAAAAACGCTTGATATAACAACGATTCGTTACTGATAATTACTATACTTAATTTAATATTAATTTTTGGGTGTGTAATTTGGTTGCAAATAAGCGTATTTTGATTATGTAGATATCTCACACCATAAAATTAAAACTATTTTTGATGAAAGGAGGAGTTTTTTGAAAGAGTATGGATTAAGCAACAAAAAATTGTTTTCGCTTTCACGTAAAACTTTGGAAAAAAGAATCAGCAGCTACTATCATAAAACAAACGATGGAACGGCCACCCTCGAGATGTTGATCACGCTGCAGGTCCGGCAAGAATTGTGTAAAGCGGATTTCTCATATGTATTAAGAAGTCTTGTGCAGCGAATCTTTTTAAAAACCAGATCTACTGCTGCCATGCGCCGCTATTATTTATATTTTATTGATTATTTCGGAAAAGAAGATTGGCAGTTATTGTCGGTCAAACTGTTTCCTGCGCAAACATTTATCTCAGAAAAGCTTGAGCATCTTTATAGCCAAGTCATTGGAAAGCCGCTGACAAGCATAGCAGAATCATGACGTAAGGGTTAGGAAGGAGGCAAAAAATACGAAAAAGAAGGGGTTAAAAAATGATGAATACATTTACTTTAGATGCAGAATTTGAAAATGGCAACGGCAAATCGCATCATTTTCATTTTAAAAATTTTGATGTGTCAAAAACTGGGGAGCAAATCCGTTCCTCATTAGAAAAATTAACTAAGCTTAGTCTGTTTGAAAAGGAGGGGGTTCAACTATTCAAACAGGTGAAGCATGCGACCGTCATTGAAGAAAGAGTAACTGATCTTTTTGATGATTCAGCGAAATTCAAGAATGCGCCAAAACCTGCAAATGATCCGTTGAGTGCGATGATGAAGGCGGCAACCAGCAGGCCGGTTGAAGAACCCGTAAAAACGGAGATTGAACCAACACCAGTAAAAGCAGCGGCTGATCTAGCAGCTATCCGTATTCCGGAGGACTTGCGGATTACAGAGGAACGACCAAAATCGGATGTTTTGATTCAACACATTGAATTTCCTGAAGGGCTCGATCCGTGGTCGCTAGATCAAGATCAAGCCATATCACTGATTTCGGCTTGTCTGCCAGAAAATACGGTGCCGGTCAATCTAGAGGTTGATGATAAATCAATACCTGCAAGCTTGATCGTTACAGCAATGGTGGAGGAAAAAGCGGCTCCGTCCAAGGCTCCAGCAGCCAATCCGTCGCCACCAGCGCAGCCAAAGAAAAAAAGAAAGCGGTTACTCGATCGCGTTCGCAGGCGAGAGTAGCTAATTGATTTCATCTCATCAAAAATCCAACGTTGGTATGGGCTGGAATAGTCAGTAAAAATCAGCATGAATAAAAATTTTAGCCCGTTTTATCGCGGGCTATTTGCCATGAGCGGATGCCAGCAGATTGAATAAACGTTTTTTTGAAAAGAACTCGATCGCATTGCCGCATCCTTTTTCAAGGAGGGAAACTGGGTGGACATCAAAAAAATGAACCGTTGATTTGATAAATCTTTTAAAGGAATGGATCAGCCGAAGCAGGTGAAGCGATCCTTTTTTTGAATTTCCATTGACAAATATAGAAAAGACCAGTAGCTTTGCACTATAACTGAAAAATTAATTCCAGTATCTTAAAACAGTGAACATCATTTCAGAGGATAGAAATGAGTCTAACAGTCGCTGCATATCGGCGGTTTTGAGAGTAGAAAGAAGGATGTTGATGAAGGGCTATAGTGTACGGTTGGCTCGCCTGATTTTTGGGCTGTTTTTATTTGCTTTGGGGTCGTTTCTGACGATTCAGGCAAATATCGGGTTGGCTTCATGGGAAGCATTTAGTATGGGGATCGCTAATTTAACGGGTCAAACATATGGAAATATTTTGATCATTAGCGGAGTTGTGATTCTAGGTGTGGATGTACTGTTGAAGGAAAAGGTCGGCTTTGGTACGATTCTGAATACGATTTTGATTGGTGTTTTTGTTGATATGATCCAAGCATTTGAGATTATTCCCCAGATGCACGGTTTTCTCTCTGGTGTCGTGATGTTGTTGTTGGGCCAAGTATCTATTTGCATCGGAAGCTTTTTTTATATCGGTGCCTCTATGGGCTGCGGACCGCGGGATGCGCTGATGGTGGCGCTTGGGAAACGTCTACCAAATGTTCCGATTGGAATCGTTCGTGGATGTATCGAAGGTGCGGTGCTTCTGATCGGCTGGTTATTAGGAGCTAAGGTCGGTATTGGAACAGTCATTTCGGTCTTTGGCATCAGCTTTATATTGGAGACAACCTTCAAAATCCTTCATTTCAATGTGACGAATGTGGAGCATGAAAGTGTTGTGGAGACGGTTAAGGCTATAAAAACTGAATATGTTAGATAAAACACTCAAATACTTTTTTCGAGTGTTTTTTTTATTGCGAGTGAAGAAACTTATTTGATAGAGTCGAACAATTTTTAGATATTGTTATTTATCTCTTTCGAAAAGTAAGTGAAAAAAATTGCTTAGGCTGCGTCAGTGATTTTTTTATTATTTCATTTTTCTGACAAACGCTTTTTTACTCAAAATTCAGCCTTATTTTTCAGGTTATTATGATGTTGCGAGCAGATTATTGTTAAAACTAAATAAAATAAGTTATGCTATTTAGTGAAGTTAACAAGTGATTCTGATAGCTTCAAAATTCATAAAATCAAAGCTTAGTTATTTTATCATGCGCATGATTGGAGCTCAGGTTGCTCAAATTGAGTTTTGTTTAATCGTTTATGAGAAACACTTTTATACTAACAGGAGGAAAATATCATGGTAGACAACTTTGAAAACAACCACGTAAATGAAAAAGCAGCACCTAAAACATCAGATCAAAATGTTCATGCCGACGTAAAAGGTGACGTTACTTATGACGACAAAGTGATTCAAAAAATCATCGGCGTTGCGATTGAACAAATTGATGGATTATTAACTGTCGACGGCGGCTTCTTCTCGAACGCTAAAGAAAAATTAGTTAATACAGATGATGTTACTGCCGGAATCGAAACAGAAGTCGGCAAGAAGCAAGTTGCTGTGGATATGGATGTTGTCATTGAATATGGCCGCGATATTACAGATGTTGCTGAAAAAATCCGTAAAGTGATTCGCGATGAAGTTGCGAAGATGACGCATCTAGATGTCATTGAAGTGAACATTCATGTGGTCGATGTGAAGACTAAGGCAGAATTCGAAAAAGATAGCGAGACCGTTCAAGACAAAGTAACGAGTGCTGCTAAAACCACTGGAGAATTCGCGTCAGAACAAACAGACAAAGCAAAAGATGCTGTGAACCGCGGAACGGACAAAGCACAAGAAAAAATCGAAAACAATCAAGACACACGAGTAAAATAATTACACACTATTAGGAGGAATTTATCATGGGTTTATTATGGTCATTAATTATTGGAGCAGTTATCGGAGCAATTGCCGGAGCAATTACAGGTAGAGGAAATAGTATGGGATGGATCGCTAACATCATCGCTGGTTTAGTTGGTTCATGGTTAGGACAAGCGTTATTAGGCTCTTGGGGACCATCATTAGCTGGGATGGCATTAGTACCATCAATTATTGGTGCGATCATCTTAGTATTAATCGTTTCTTTCTTCTTAGGTCGTTCAAATAGGTAATAACGATGTTAGTAATTGTGGATATGCAGAATCGAATTTTGGATGCTGATAACATTATTCTCAAGCCACTACACATCGCCGACAGATTCACTGATCAAAGTAAGAAAATTAACTAAAATATAGATAGAAAGAAGCTCTTGAACGTGAAAGAAGGTGCAAGAGCTTCTTTGTGCTTGTCGCTAAATTTTAAGGAAAACCGATCTTCATTATTGCGCATTAATTTTTGAATGATTTTTTTAAAAAAAGGTTTTTAACTAGTAAAAGTCGTATAGGAAAAGGGCGTATATTATCTTATACTGGGATTGGAAAAGGGAGATTCAGGGGGAGTTAATAGTGGAGATCGAGTATCAGAGTGAATTATTATTTTATGGTTATTATCAACCTGCACGAGTTGTTTGGATTACTACCTTAGAAGATGAGGTGCTATGCAAATTGGATGTCTTGGATAAAGACGGAAGAATTCTATATCGAGTTGTAGAGCATCCTGGTGATAGAGATCCAGAGGTGATTTTTGAAGAAATAACTGAAACACAAATACAGAACATTCAAGAGATTCTAGAGCAAAATGAAGTATATTACTATTGGTATGAGGAGGATTCGACTGAGAAATTAGGCTATTTTGGAACTTTATTGGCACAAATCGATTCGGTGAAGAAATATACGGAAGAGTTTGATCGTCTTGTCATTTTGTATGAGTTTTATTCTAGTCAGAAAGACGTTGATACTATTAGTGATTTGGAGTTTTTTGAAGATGTGACGCTTGAGCGAGAAGAGATCGAGCAATATCTGATTGCGCAGATGCTTGCACATAAAGAAATGAACACAATCACGATGAAATATTTCAAGGATGGTAGATGTTCTGCGTACAAATTGACTTTAAAGGAGTATAATTTTTAAATCAACATGTAAGCGTTTGATATTATACGGATTTTCAAACTAATAAATAGACAGCTGGAGGATAAAGGGTGAAAATAAAGTATTTATTAAAGCAGCTTGATTATGGAGAGTATCAAGCAGGCCGGGTTATTTGGATTCGTACGTTAAAGGACGAGTTGTTAATCAAGCTGAATGTTTTGGATAAGGATGGGGTTATCTTATATCGTATTACTGAGCCGCCAGAATCAGATAGTTATGAGATTGAACAAAAGTATCTTACAGCTAAGCATCTGGAAGTGATCGAGGATTTTATCAAAGGATATGAACCGGAGTTTGAATGTGAGGATGAAGACGACATCACTCTTATGTTAGGAGAATTTGGCAATCAGCTTGCCCGTCGCCATTGGTTGGCGCGTGATAGCAAAAAGACTAAGAAAATGATGGTTGACTATTACTTATATTCAACCAATGACTATAATGAAGAAAGGCTGTCTCGAACGGATTATCTTGATTCAAGCCTCACGATGGATGAAGTGATCGAAAAGCACCTGCTGCCAAAGATGATTGAAGCAGATGCTTTGAACAAGATTGATGTGACTATTGCTGAAGCAGGCGAGGTTAATAGCTACCAAGTGATGATTGAAGAAGTTGAGGGTTGGGAGTAGGATAAGAAGTTTATTGCAGAGAAGGCAATGTTTTTAAAAGAACGAACTGTTTTTAAGATTCAAAATAAAAAGTGATTGACACTTTCTATGTAAGCGGTTATGATGTGTTCAACAGCTGTTAATTGAATATTTATGTATGACTATTTAATTAGGTACATGTGCATTGAGAATTAGACTTCTCTGTGCCCATGTACCTATTTTTTGTTTTCTAGTGCACTGGAAAATGTTGGTACGATCAATTTTATTAAACGAGAGGGTTGAGAAAAATGGAAAAAGTTCAGAGAATAAAAACAAAATTACTTGATAGCTTACAAAAATTTGGCCCGGCAATGTTGCCAGTAATAGCGATGATTCCGATTGGTGGGTTGTTGTTGGGATTGGGTGTGATGATGCAAAATACGACATTCATTGAGACTTTACCAATTCTGGGTTCTGATGGGATACAGATGATCGCGGGCCTTTTTCAAGTTATTGGAAATCTGATTATTGGCAATTTACCAATTATTTTTGCATGTGCAATCTCATTTGGACTGAGCAACCAAGATGGAATCGCCGGATTGAGCGGAATGATTGGATATTTAACCTTTATTACAGCGCTTGGATTTTTAGGAAAGATTGATGCGGCTGCGGTAGCTAAGAGTTCGGGTGCGTACACAACCATACTTGGGATTCCAACACTGCAAACAGGCGTTTTTGGTGGGATGGCGATAGGACTTTTAGTGGCCTTTTTGTATAAAAAGTTCAAGGATTCAACATTACCAAAAGCATTTTCTTTTTTTCAAGGAAAGCGCTTTGTAGCAATTATTACTGTTTTGGCTTCGATTTTGTTAGCAGTTGTATTCCTAGTCATTTGGCCGCCAATCCAAAATGGGATTGAGTTTTTCTCAACAAAAGTGGTCGATCCTAATACTTCGTTTGGGTTGTTTACTTATGGGATTGTCAATTATTTATTAGTTCCGTTTGGGCTGCAGCATCTTTGGTATCCGCCGTTTTTATTCCAATTTGGTAGCTATACGACTGCAGCAGGTGAAGTGGTTCATGGGGATTTGGCTATGTTTATTGCACAATTAGCTGATGGTGTCCCTGTAACAGCGGGAGTATACAGTGGCGTCTTCATTACGGTTGGTGTTTGTATCGGGACGGCTTTGGCGATTGCAAAGGAAGCGAGACCAGAGAATCGAAAGAAAACGTTAGGACTCTATATTGCAGGAATGATCACTGTTTTTTGTACAGGAATTACTGAACCGATTGAATTTACTTTTCTATTTTCTTGCTTTCCGCTCTATTTAGTTCATTGCATTATGAAAGCCATTGCCTTTCCAGTGATGTCCTTTTTGAATGTGCATATTGCCTCCAGCTTTTGCGGAGGACTGATGGACTATCTTGTTTATGGAGTGTTTCAACAGGCGCCAGGATGGTTATGGGTTATTCCAGTGAATATTGGTTTTGCGGTTCTTGATTATTACTTAATCAGATTCTTAATTCGTAAATTTAATTTCCAAACACCAGGACGTGAGAAACAAATTTTAGAACAGGATAATTCTATTATCCTCGAAGATCAGCTCCCCGTTCTAGTGTTAACAGCTTTGGGAGGAAAAGAAAATATTAGCTCTTTAGACGCTTGTGCGACAAGACTTCGAGTGAAGTTTGTAGACAAACAAAAGTTTGAACAAAAGCAAGTGACTCTTTTAGGTGCTAGCGGAGTTATGGAGCTTGGAAATACGACTCAGATTATTTTTGGAACAAGAGCTTTATCATTGAAAGAGCAAATTCAAGCGATAATTGAAGGAAAAGTGATGCCAAAACTTAGCGATTCGACAACAGATGAAGCTGTTCAAAGTAAAGAGCAATCAGAAGAATTTGTTGTTCCTATCGAAGGAGAATTATTACCCCTTTCACAAGTACCAGATAAAGTATTTTCAGAAGAGATGATGGGACCGGGATTTGCGATCGATCCAGTTTCGGGTGAAGTCGTGTCTCCAGTAGACGGAAAAATTTTAGAAGTATTTCCTACGAAACATGCGATTAGCATTTTGTCAGAAAAAGGAAAAGAGATTCTAATTCACATTGGGATCGAGACCGTCGGCTTGAAGGGAATTCCATTTGATATTCTTATCAAAAAAGATCAAGAAATCAAAAAAGGACAATCATTGGCGATGGTAGATCTTGATTATATTAAAAAACATGCAGCTTCTGCTATTTGTTCCGTTGTATTTACTAACGCAACGAATCAGAAGGTTGTTCTAAAAAAAGTAGGTCAGGCGAAATTAGGGGAAAAAGACTTCTTCTCTTTTCAAGAAAAAATTTCGTATTAACAAGGAATCAGGAGGTAATACCTGTGAGAGAGAATTATGATGAAATAAAAAAGAAATTTACGACCTTTATGTGCGCATGGAGTGATCCAGAAAATACAGATCTTTCACAAATAATCACAGACGATATACTTTGCAACTTGAGTGTAGTTAAAGCCTACTCTGACGGTGCTCAGCATAGCAGGGTTGGAGTAGAAAGTTTTCTTAAACATTTTCCTCAAAAAGAATTCCTTTATTGGCGAATTTGTAATTTTGTTTGCCGAACCTCAGAAGATCAAGCACAACAGAGTGCGGTAGTCCCATGCCGCGCTCTGCAAACTAAACAAGATGAAGAAGTAAAATTTTGTGAATTTACTGTTCTTTTTGCGAACCATTGGCAGAAACATTCAGGTAGTTGGTGGTTACAAGAACTAAGAATGGATGTGGTGAAGCACTCGGGAGATTTGGAGACCATTGAAGAGGAATGGTTTTTTGAAGAAGGAAAACCTGGATATCGTCAGGGAATTCATTTACCTTGTATTGTTGGTGAGTTGGATTCCCCTTGGGCGCGAATCAAATTTTCTGATACCGTGCTAACTGAAGAGGAGCAAATTCAAGAAGTTGTCGCAAAGCATAATTTTGGTTTGGATCATCTCATTTTCGATTATACCGCGGATACGCTGCATGAAGATTTTCATACGATGAATTCAAATTTTGGTGGGATGGATAAGCGGTTTTGCATCAATGTTGAAAAATATCATCGCCAGTCAAATAGGCATTGGGTCCACCCATACTTATTATCTAATATAGAGATTAGAGGAGATGATGCCACCCTTGACTTTTATCGTATGGCGGGGCATTCACAACGGAAGCAGCCTTATATATTTACCCTAGATAACATGCACATGGAATACGCATGTGCAAAAGGTTCGTTCAGAATGATTAAGCAACTAGGAGAATGGCAAATTATTTCAATGAATTACTATCTCGGAATTTATGAACTAGGAGAATACGAATTGAAGTTGAAATGACACATCAAATTTTAGATAATTAATATAGAAGACAATTGGTGAGGAGGGAGGACCATGATCCGGTATAAAATCTTGCGGACTATCACGAACAATATCGTCAGAGCCGTGGATGATGATAGTCAGGAAATGATTTTAATTGGAAAAGGAATTGGTTTTGGCAAAAAGAAAAATGATATTTTAGTTTCCAATAATGTTGAAGATATTTTCCGTTTAGTTGATAAAGAAGAACAACAGCTGTATACACAAATGCTTTCAGAAATGCCGCTAAGTATCATGGATATTTCCTCGGAGATAATTTCTTATATTCAATCAAAGCTTTCTACACCGTTAAATGAGCACATCCATATTGCTTTAACTGATCACATTGCTTCAATAGTCAAAAGATGCAAGATGGGGCTGCAAGTTGATAACCCGTTTCTGCATGAAACAAATAGTTTGTATCCAAAAGAAGCAGAAATCGCTGAAAACGTTGTTCAACGTTTAGAAAAAGAATTGGACATTGAAATACCAAAAGGTGAAGTGGGATTTATTACACTGCATATCGTTACCGCTATCAGTAATGAATCACTAAGAGGTATCGAAAAGAAAGCCGAACTATTAGTTAGCTTAAAAAAAGTTATTGAAGACCAACTGGCTCTCACAATTGATGAAAATGATTTGTCTTATGTTCGATTAATTACACATATTCGTTTTATGTTGGAGAGAATCGAGCGAAATGAAGCAATCACTATTCCTGGAGAATTAGAAACAATCATTATTGAAAAATATCCATCCTACTATAACCTTGCATGGAAATTAGTGAGGATTGTTCAAAAAAAATTAGCGATTACTATCGAGCGAACAGAAACAGTTTATATAGCTTTGCACTTATATAGGTTTGCTGAGAAAAATGAGGCTTAGCTAAAATTACTTAACGTTCTGATTTTCCTTATTTCAAGAATACCCATTTTTGATCGATAGTTGCATGATTCTTTGACCGTTACCACTTAGAGCCGCCTTTCTTTAGTTAGGCGGCCTTTTTCATTTTCACTGAACCGATTGAATTATTCAATCTACAAATAAAAAGTTTTTTACTTTAATCAGATATCTAGGCAGATAACGAGGATTACTTTATACTGAAGGTGGAAAGAGAAATAGCCTAGATTTTGGGAAATACTGGCAAAAAAATGAAAACGGTTTAGATTTAGGGCGAGATTGCCTGTTTAAAAATAAAAAGATCAGGGAGAAAAAACGGGTGAAAATAAAATATTTGAAAAGGCCGCAGAGGTATGGCGATTATCAGGCTAGTCGGGTTATTTGGATTACTACATTAAATGATGAGTTGTTGGTCAAGTTCAGTATTTTGGATAAGGATGGAAATCTGCTCTATAAGATAACCGAACCTCCAGAAAGTGAAGATTTTGCCTTGTCTGATTGTGTCTTATCTACAGAGCAGCTGGAAGAAATCAAACTTCTTTTAGGCGAAAATGATCCTGATTTTGAATGGAATTTGAGTGATGAGGAGGAGGTTGTTTTTATGCTGGGCTTTTTTGGAGAAAGTCTTGCAAGGCGACATTGGTTGGCCAGAGACAGTAAAAAGGACACCGGCGTAATTGTTGATTACATCTTTGATTCTAGCGAGAAAACTTCAAAGGGTGAATTTTTCCAAATTGATTATTTCGAAGAAGGGATCACGGAAGATGAAGTCATTGAGAATTTTTTACTTCCTAAATTAATTGAGCGTGAGGAACTAGATACGGTTATGGTAAATATTGCCGAAGCCGGGGTGGTCAACAGCTATCGAGTCACGATACAGGGAACCGAATAATTTTTTGTTTAATCGTTCTTTAGGCAGGTACATTTATAGGTATCTGTCTTTTTTGTCGAAAAAATAAGTTCAATAAGCGTTGATCCTACATTCAAAAAAACTATTCCGGCAAGTTAAATGCCGGAATAGTTTTTTTTAAATAAGCAAAGAGATTCTTGATTTAAACGCGAGAATCATCATCTGCAATCAGGATCGACTTCTGACTCACTTTATGAACGAGTTCGATAAAAATGTTTTTCTCGATATCCGTTAAATCGGAGGTCACCAGCTGCACCCAAGTATCATGTGCTTCTCTAGCTGAGCTCATAATCTCATGAGCTTTAGCGGATAGTTCGACCAGGAAGGCTCGTGAATCATCTGGATTGACACGTTTATAGATAAAGCCTTCTTTTTCTAGCTTCGTCAGCATTTTGGCTACGGTACTTTTATCCATATCTAATTCTTTACAAATTTGATTTTGAGTGATCGCGCCATTGTCATCTAAGCAAAATAGGAACATCACTTTTCCGTTTGTTAAGCCTAGGGGAGCTAGCAATTTATCGAAGCCCATTTGCATTTTTCGATATAAGACAGATATGTCTCTCGTAATGATTGGCATAAGCACACCTCTTTTATGTTGGTATTGCAACTTAAATATTAGCGCTTTAGTAAGAGGATGTCAAATAGTAATTGCTTGATATAAATAAAACGTTGACATTCTTGCAAACGTATATATATTATTATAGTTGCAATACCAACTATATAACTGTTGAAGAGAACTTATTTTTTTAGCGAGATAGTTGGTATGCCAAATATATTTAAGGAGGTTGCTAAATTGATAAAAACATTAATGGGGTCAATCAGGGAATACAAGCGTGATTCATTTTTATCCCCTTTTTTCGTAATGTTGGAAGTAGTGATGGAGGTGTTGATTCCGTTACTGATGGCTAAGATCATTGACGAGGGGGTTGTAAAACAAAATATGAATTACATCATGCGGATGGGCGTGATTTTGATTGTTTTAACGCTTTGTGCTTTAGCATTTGGGATTATCTCCAGTCGTTTTTCCGCATCTGCATCTGCTGGCTTTGCCAAAAATATCAGAAAGGATATGTTTTCGAATATCCAAAAATTTTCGTTTTCTAATATCGATAAATTTTCGGCCGCGAGTTTGGTGACAAGAGTATCGACAGATGTAGTAAATGTCCAAATTGCGTATGAAAGTATTATTAGAGTCGCCATCCGTTGTCCGCTCTTGCTTATTTTTTCTTTGGTCATGGCGATGTCTGTCAATTTTCAGCTGTCATTGATTTTTATGGCCGCGATCCCGATTCTGGGAATTGGTTTATTTTTGATTATTAGTCGTTCGCAGCCGATTTTTCAGCGCGTATATAAGGTCTATGACAGACTGAATAATGTCGTCAGAGAAAATATTCGCGGAATCAGAGTAGTCAAAAGCTTTGTCAGATCAGAAGAAGAGAATAGAAAATTTCAAGAAGTCTCACAGGAAATTTACAATGATTACACCAAAGCGGAAAAAATCATGGCTATTAATGGTCCCTTGATGCAATTTACAGTTTATACATGTACGCTGCTTATTTCTTGGTTCAGTGCCAATTTGATCGTAAGCAATGTTATGACGACAGGCGAGCTGACCAGTATGATTACCTATTTGATGCAGATTCTTACTAGCTTGATGATTTTGGCTCAAATTTTTACGATGCTGACGATTGCGCAAGCTTCAGGAGATCGAATTGTCGAAGTGCTTGGAGAAAAAAGCAACCTGAACAGCGGGACTCTTTCGATTGAAACCGTTCCAGATGGTTCTATCGAATTCGAGAATGTTAGTTTTAGCTATCAGGAGGATTCAGATAAGCTGTCTTTGAGAAATATCAATCTGATGATCCATAATGGTGAAACAATCGGAATCATTGGAGGGACGGGAAGCTCCAAAAGCACCTTGGTTCAATTAATCCCACGGCTCTATGATGTTACTTCAGGAGTGTTGAGAGTCGGAGGGATCGATGTTCGAGAGTATGATCTATCTTTACTGCGTAATAATGTCGCGATGGTCCTGCAGAAGAATGAACTGTTTTCGGGCACAATCAAAGAGAATTTGAGATGGGGCGATGAAAACGCGAGTGATTCCGAATTAGAAAGAGTGTGTAAATTGGCACAGGCGCATGATTTTATTACCGCACTGCCGGATGGCTATGAGACAGTTATTGAACAAGGGGGAAGCAATGTTTCCGGCGGCCAAAAGCAACGTTTATGTATCGCCAGAGCCTTACTGAAAAAACCGAAAATCCTGATCCTCGATGATTCTACAAGTGCAGTTGATACCAAAACAGATGCGATGCTGCGGCAGGCATTTAAAGAGGAGATTCCGGATACAACCAAATTGATTATTGCCCAACGCATTTCATCCGTTCAAGATGCAGACCGGATTATTGTTTTGGATGCTGGCGGTATCAACAGTTTTGGTACACATGAAGAGTTGTTGGAAGAAAGCCGAATTTATCGCGAGATAGTCCAATCTCAAACGAAAGGAGCGAAAGTCGATGAAGCAGAATAGACCAGCAAGCTTAAAGGGCACACCGACATCTAAACGATTATTAAAATATGTAACGACTGACTTCAAAGTACCAACGCTACTCGTTGGACTATGCATTATTATCAGTGCGGCGGCCGGGGTAGCGGGTTCGATGTTCCTTCAGATCTTGATCGATGATTACATCACTCCGCTGATTGGAAGCCAGGGGCAAGGCTTCAATGAGTTATTCAAGGCTTTGATAATCATGGGCGGGATTTATTATATCGGCGTCGTTTCAACCTATATTTATGGACGCACGATGGCAATTATTGGGCAGGGAGTCCAAAAAGAAATTAGAAATAGTATGTTCCGAAAAATGCAGGACCTGCCAATCAAATATTTTGATCAAAATTCGTTTGGCGACATCATGAGCCGCTATACAAATGACGTTGACACACTGCGTCAGATGCTTAGCCAAAGTCTTCCGCAGCTCATTAATTGTGTGGTAAGCTGTACGTTCATTTTCTTCGCGATGCTGTATACAAGTCCGCTTTTAACGTTGGTGGTTGCTTGTATCCTTGCTATCCAATTGGTAATCACTAAGAAAATCAGCAGTCACAGCAGTTCGTGGTACGAGAAGCTGCAAAATTCCATTGGTGTCATAAATGGCTATACCGAAGAAATGTTAGCCGGACAAAAGGTGGTTAAAGTCTTCTGCCACGAAGAGCAAGCCATGTCAGGCTTCAATGAGTTGAATGAAGAGCTTTACTTCAATGCTACTTGGTCTGCCAGATATTCAAATATTTTGATGCCGATCATGAATAATTTTGCCAACATCCAATATGTCGTTCTTGCTTTAGTCGGCGGCGCGTTAACAGTCAGTGCCATCTCTCCTATTAGTCTAGGCGCTTTGGTCGCTTTTCTGCAACTGTCTAAATCCTTTAGTATGCCGATCGGACAAGTTTCGCAGCAATTAAGTTCGATCGTGATGGCGATGGCCGGTGCTCAACGTATTTTCGCCTTGATGGATGAAGAACCTGAGGTGGATAACGGGTATGTAACGCTCGTAAATGTCAGATACGAGGTTGATGGAGAAGTTGTTGAAGTTAAAGAGCAGAATGAGCAATGGGCTTGGAAGCATCCGCATAGTGATGGGAGTGTCAGCTATACCCCCTTACAAGGAGATATTCGTTTTTATGATGTTGATTTTTCTTATGACGGAAAGAAAGTGATTCTAAAGGATATTAATTTATTCGCCGAGCCGGGACAGAAATTAGCTTTTGTGGGAGCGACCGGTGCTGGAAAAACGACGATCACGAATTTAATCAATCGCTTTTATGACATTGATGATGGAAAGATTAGATACGATGGTATTAACATTCATAAAATAAAGAAAGCCGATTTACGACGTTCTCTAGGAATCGTTTTGCAGGATACGAATTTATTTACAGGAACGATTCGGGAAAATATTCGCTATGGTAATTTAGCCGCGGATGATCATGCGGTTGAAGAGGCGGCGATTTTGGCTAGTGCCCATGACTTTATTATGCAGCTTCCAAATGGATATGACACGATCATAGATGGTGAAGGCAGCGGCTTGTCACAGGGACAAAAGCAATTGTTGTCAATCGCGCGAGCAGCTATTGCCAATCCGCCGGCGATGATCCTTGACGAAGCTACCAGCAGTATTGATACTCATACCGAAGTTCTGGTTCAAAAAGGCATGGACTCGCTAATGTCTAACCGTACGACTTTTGTAATCGCCCATCGCCTTTCGACTATTCAGAATGCAGATGCTATTATGGTAATGGCTGCTGGTCAAATCATTGAACGGGGAAACCACGACGAATTGATCGAGGAAAAAGGACAATACCATCAACTATATACAGGCGCTCTCGAATTAGAATAGCCTGTCAGTGTGTAAAAATTCGTGGAGTATTCTTTTTACGAGTAATACTATAGTAGGAAAAAATAATAGGAGGACATACGACATGAATGCAGAAATAAAAAACAAACCATATCGTTACGGTAGCAATTATCATGGTTAAGTTTGGGTTTGTAAAAGTAATAGCTGGGAAAAGCAGCGGAAGGATTGGCCGCTTCGTCGGTTATGACCTCGATGATTTAAAGGCGAAAATTGCCTTTGGCTTTGAAAATGATGTTTTGACGTATACTAACTACAAATTTTATAGCCTAAACAGCATCAGCAATGAGATCCAGAAGCAAGATCTGATCGATCGCTACTTTGATATTAGACAGGAGTTGAAGGCAATCGATGTCAGAGGGCATCCTGAAATCAAAAAATATTCCGCAGAACACACAAGTCTGATCAGTGAGCTTAATATGATTTGCGGTTTATTCAATCAAATTTTTTCAATCGCTAAATTAGATAAGCATCAGAAAGATCAGAATGTCATTATATTTTGTTCCTTCTTGGACCGGTTATGGATCAATGAATTCATTTTAGATTTAGAGCTTAAGAACTTCAACGTCGCTATTGACGATCATAGTCTACAAGAAGAGAAACTGAATGAAAGGTTGTTCGATTCATTGGAATTGGCGGTCCATTTTATTATTCTTGAGAGCGTCGCTGAAGACGCTGATTTTTGCAGCTGGGAGCGCTCGTTCTTCAGCGAAAATATTGATTCCGCCACTCAAACATTGTCTATCATAACTCCTGACCGAAGCAGAGAAAACATCAAAAAAGGAACGTACTATTTCGGGGAAACTTTTAGCTCGCAATATGAGAAATCGTTCTATCATTTAACTCAGAGATTGGAGTTTATGACTGATTAGTCTTCAGCATGAGGTTACTCAATTCAGAAAAGCAACGCAAAATGATTATTAGTGAAGGTAAAAGGCTGAGAGCTGATCTCAGCCTTTTTTGACTATAAAGTAAGTATAAAATTTTCAGATGAATAAATCGCTTTGTAGCGGGTATCTCCATGTTTGGCTTCACGAACTAGCTTTATCGGCAATAAGCAAAAACATTTCGAAATTTGAGAAGCAATTTAGAAATATTTTGGTCTTATTGCTCAAAAGCTGAGCGAGTTCGCGAAGCCTTTCTTATACTTTTCGCAAAGTTTTCTCTTGCCTTGAAGTGAACTCCAAGGTGTATGCTTTATTCATCAGGAGGGATTTCTTATGACAGCAAGTAAAGTAATCGTTATTACAGGAGCCTCAAGCGGGATCGGCGAAGCGAGTGCAAAGTTACTGGCCGCAAAGGGCAATAAAGTTGTTTTAGGTGCACGACGTGAAGGACAATTGAAGCAGATCGTTGAAGAAATCAAGGCCGATAATGGTGAGGCGCTTTATCAAGTGACGGATGTCACCGATAGCGAAGACGTTGAAAAACTAGTCAAACTGGCGGTCGATACTTTCGGCAGGATCGATGTATTGATCAATAGTGCGGGGATCATGCCTCATTCTCCACTCAAGGATAAGCGAATCAATGATTGGGATCAGATGATCGACATCAATATTAAAGGAACCTTGTATGGGATCGGTGCGGCGCTTTCTTATATGAACGAACAAAAAGCGGGACAGATCATTAATATTTCTTCGGTCGCCGGACATTATGCTCATGCAGGTGGTGCAGTTTACTCGGCAACTAAGTGGGCGGTTCGTGCGATTAGTGAATCGCTGCGGGAGGAAGTGGCACAAGACGGATCGAACATTCGAGTGACGATCGTTTCACCGGGAGCCATTAATACAGAGCTGTTATCCTCTGTAACTGATCCGAAATTGAAGAAAAACTATCAGCAGTTTTACGACAGCTTTGGGATCTCAGTCGATCGGGTCGCAACGACCATTCAACAAGCAATCGATTTACCAGCGGATGCTGCTTGGAATGAAATTATTATTCGTCCGACAAAACAAGTACAATAGAAGGGAAGAAAAAAGTATGGACTATGTAACATTGAATAATGGGGTTAAAATGCCGATTTTAGGATTTGGCGTGTTTCAAATCGCTGATTTAAACGAGTGTGAAGAAATCGTTTATCAAGCGATCACTCATGGGTATCGCTTGATTGATACGGCCGCTTCTTATGGCAATGAAGAAGCCGTCGGCAAAGCGATCAAACGCAGCGGTGTTCCTCGTGAGGAATTATTTATCACCACAAAACTCTGGATCACCGATGCGACGTATGAAGGAACCAAGCAAGCTTTTCAACGTTCATTGGATCGACTGGGGTTAGATTATTTGGATCTTTATTTGATTCATCAACCGTTAAACGATGTCTATGGTGCGTGGCGGGCGATGGAGGAACTTTATGAAGAAGGTAAAATCAGAGCAATCGGCTTGGCTAACTTCTACCCTGATCGTTTGATTGATCTAGCTGCCTTTAACAAAATTACTCCGGCGGTGAATCAAATCGAAGTCAATCCATTTTTCCAGCGGGCAGAAGATCAAAAAGTAATGCTGGAAAAAGGTGTGCAAATGGAAGGCTGGGCCCCCTTTGCGGAAGGCAAGAATGACTTATTCAAAAATGAACTGCTGCAAACCATTGGCGACCAATATGGGAAATCAATCGCCCAAGTTATCTTGCGCTGGCACATCCAACGCGGGATCGTAGCGATACCTAAGTCAGCGAATATTGATCGGATGCAGCAAAACTTTGACGTGTTTGACTTCCAGCTATCGGAGGCTGACATGCAGAAAATCGCGACATTGGATCAAAACCAATCAAGCTTCTTCGACCATCGCGATGCGGCAGCAGTGGAACGCTTGGTAGGTATGGTGAGAAATACGAATTAAAAGGAGTGAAGTAAATGAACATTAAAGAAGTTAGTGAAAAGTATGATCTTTCCCCGGACACGATCCGCTATTACGAACGCATTGGGGTGATCCCATCGATAACTCGTGATAAAAATGGGTATCGGGATTTTTCTGAAAAGGATTTGAACTGGGTCTATTTCGCCAAAGTTTTGCGCAATGCCGGAGTATCGGTGGAAGGCTTGATCGACTATGCCAGCCTTTCTCGTGAAGGCGGCGAAACACTAGGTGCTAGAAAAGCGATCTTGCAGGAGCACTTAGATGATGCGGAGAAAAAAATCAAAGCTTTAGAAGAAGCGCGGGATTATTTGAAATATAAATTGGATAATTTTGACACTCATATGGTGAATTACGAAAAGGAAAAATTACAGATCAATAATGAGTTGAAGGAAGAGTGATGGCTTACTTGGGAAGGTGGAACACAAATGAAAAAACGCTTCGGGATTATCGCAGCAATTTTTACCGTTACAATGTTGTCAGCTTGTGGCAATAATGCAGCAGAGGATTCAACTACAAGTGAAAGCAAGAACGAGACTTCGGTTTCGACGATTCAAGACAAAGAAAAATTCGGCAATTCGTTAGTCGTCTATTTTTCTATGCCGGAAACCGATGATTCGGAAAATATGACGGAAGAAGAAGAGAACAGTGCAGTCGTGATTGCTGGTAAGGTCTTAGGTAATACACAATATGTTGCCGAAACGATCCAGACACAACTCGGAGCAGAAATCTTTAGGATCGAACCAGAAACGGCTTATCCAACCGATCATGAAAAATTAGTCGACTTAGCCAACCAAGAGCAAGAGGACAAGGCAAGACCAGCCATCAAAGAAAAAATTGCGGCGATCGATCAGTATGATACGATTTTTCTTGGCTATCCCAATTGGTGGGGCGATATGCCGATGATTCTTTACAGCTTCTTGGATGAAGCGGATTTGGCAGGGAAAACGATCATTCCTTTCAACACCCATGGCGGCAGCGGCTTTTCCGATACGATCAATTCCATCAAGCAGGAAGAACCGGAGGCGACAGTGATTGAAGAGGGCTATTCCGTCAATCGTGATGCGGCAGCGGAAAGTAAACCAGAGATCATTGCTTGGCTGAATGATCTGGATATCTAACTATTGAAGAGATCGTTGCGAGATATTTTCGCAGCGATTCCGTATTGATTAAAAAAATAAAATCTACAAGGAGCGATAAAATGAAAACGGTCTACTTGATGCGTCATGGGGAGACGCTGTTTAATCAACAAAAAAAGATTCAGGGCTGGTGTGATTCACCGTTGACAGAACTTGGAAGAAATCAGGCTTTGATCGCCAAAAATTATTTTATTGAAAATGGGATTGAGCTTGATAGTGCCTACTCTTCAACCTCAGAAAGAGCCTGCGACACCTTGGAGTTAGTGACCGATTTGCGTTATGCAAGAGTGAAGGGCTTGAAGGAATGGAACTTCGGTGATTTAGAGGCGGAGCATGAGTATTTAAATCCTCCTTTGCCCTATGGTGACTTTTTCGTGGCCTTTGGCGGTGAGGGAGAGCAGGAATTTCGAGCGCGGGTCGCAAAGACGGTTCTTGAATTAGTCCAAGCTGATGAAGGAGAAAATATTTTAATGGTTTCACATGGTGCTTCATGCAGACAATTTATGCGGGCGTGGGAGCATACGAGCAAGGTTGAATTGCAGGGGAGAATAACGAATTGTTGTATTTTGAAGTTCGCCTTTGATAAGGATCAGTTCGAACTGTTAGAAATCATTAATCATGACTTCTCTGGGATTAGGTAAAAAAACCGATTCTACTTGAAATTTTAAGTAGAATCGGTTTTTTATGTTTTCGGATCATCCGACAATATGCCGTTTTCGATCCATTCATTTTTCTTTTTAAATGCAGCGAGATTTTGTTGAAACTCCTTTGCGTATAACAAAGAAAAAAGAGTATCCAAGATATACTCAAAGGCTACTTGCGAAGAAAAGGTGCTGACCTTTAAGAAGTCCATCTCTTCTTGAGTGAATACGATCGCCTGAGCAGCAAGCGGGATCAAGTTTGATTGACTATTGCCGGTAAGCAGCACAGCAGGAATATTTTCGTTCAAAAAGTGTTTCATCATCCGCTCATATTGTGGAACTCTGGCACGGTAGGTGATAAAAATCGCGCAGTCTCTACTTGTCAGGCTGGCGGCATTCCAATCTTCATCGGCATATTCGTCGGCGATGATCAAAAATTTATTGATTTTTACCAGCTTGTTTTGGAAGCTGCGGGCGCGAATCTGGGAATCCCCTTGTGCGAATAGGAAGATTCGATCTGCCTTTGCCAAAAGATCGACAGTCTCATCCAGCACTTGCTCATTTAATTGAGCGTAGGTACGTTGGACCGTATTAATCGTCAGATCGGCAATTTTTTTGGCGATGTCATTTGTTGAGTCCTGCGGCAGAAAGGGAAAATTAGCATCAACTGGATTGGAACGATAAAGTTCGCTGTGAGCGATCTCCGAAACAGCGATCCGAAAATCACGAAAGCCGTCATAGCCCATTTTTTGTGCTAAACGAATCACTGAAGAATGGGAGGTATAGGTATTATTCGCCAGCTCTGCGACATTGATCGCCGGGATCGTCGCCAAATTCTGCAAAATATAGTCTGCGATCCGTTTTTCGGTAGTGGTCAGGTCCTTTTGCAGCCGCAACTTATCAATTAATAGCACGTTATCACCTTCTAGTTTGTCTTAATGAATTTTTTTTTTAAATTTCTCACACTGGTATCATACCGTAATTTCAACGATTTCAGAAGAATTGTTCGTTAGTTGAAAGAAATTTTGGTATAAATGTTCAGGATTTGACTGGAAAGACACGAATGGCTGGATTAAGCGACCTGTTTTACTGAAAACTCTTTTCAATCAATCGGATTCTTCTATAATAAAATTATCAAAAGAAATCTGGAGGGATTTATTCATGTTAACCATCGCATATATCGGCAACGGAAAGAGTACCAACCGTTATCACTTACCCTTTTCAACAAAGCTAGCGGACAAAATCAAGGTCAAAACGATCTATTCACCAAGCGGACGAATCACGTGGGAGAAAAATCCCGGCACAAATTATACTTCGGAGATCAACGATATTTATGATGATCCGGAAATTCAATTAGTTGTGGTAACGACACCAAGCCCCTTGCATTTCAAACTAGGCAAGGAAGTCTTAGAGCATGGAAAAAATGTCTTGATCGAAAAGCCGTTTACCGAGACTGCTGAAGAAGCGAAGGAATTGTTCCGTTTAGCAGAAGAAAAAGGCTTGTTCATTCAATGTTATCAAAATCGTCGTTATGATTCCGACTTTTTAACGGTTCAAAAGGTCATCGAAAGCGGTGTGCTGGGAGATCTGTTGGAAGTTGAAATGCATTATGATTACTATCGTCCCGAAGTTCCAGAAAGTGTTGAAAAATTTTCGATCGGAACGAGTTACCTTTACGGCCATGCTTGCCATACCTTGGATCAGGTAATCTCTTATTTCGGCCGGCCGGATGATGTTCATTACGAAGTGCGCCAGCTTTTAGGCGACGATCGAATGAATGACTATTTTGACTTGGATTTATTCTATGGTCGCATGAAGGTGTCTGTAAAATCCAGCTATTTCCGTTTGAAGGAACGCCCAAGCTTTGTCGTTTATGGGAAGAAGGGTGTCTTTGTCAAAGAGACGAAGGACCGTCAAGAAGAGCATTTGAAGATGTTTTATATGCCGGAAAACAAGGATTTTGGGATTGATTTGCCTGAACACTATGGTACGCTGACTTATATGGATGATGCAGGCGTGTTTCATGAAGAAAAAGTTGTTTCAGAGATCGGTGATTACAGTCGTGTGTATGAGGATATCTATGAAACGCTGATCAACGGCAAACCAAAAGCCGTGAAGGATGAAGAAACGCTGCTGCAAATCGAAATGCTGGAAAAAGGGATTCAACAAGTTTCAAAATAGTCGAAGAAAGAAGGGGTATTGATGAAATTAGCCATTTTTGGTTCGGGCAAGATTGTCCAAGAATTTTTACCAATTACACAAGACTTGCCTGAAATTGAAGTAAAGGCCATTTTGGGAACGAAAAGAAGTCAGGAAAAAACGAAAAAAATCCAAGCGGAGTATGGGATCGACGCGTCGTATACCGACATCGATGAGTGTCTGAAAAGTGCTGCTTTCGATACGGTATACGTCGCAGTGCCGAACCACCTGCATTACAATTTCGCGAGAAAAGCTTTGGAAGCAGGCAAGCACGTCATCTGTGAAAAGCCATTTACGCTGAAGCATGCGGAGCTTTTAGAATTAGAAAAAATCGCGTTAGAAAAAGATTTAGTCCTGGTAGAAGCTATCACTAATCAATATTTGAAAAACTATCAAGGAATCAAAGAAGCCAGTCAAAATATCGGCAAATTAAAAATCATTGAATGTAACTATTCGCAATATTCTTCTCGCTATGACGCCTTTAAAGAAGGAACGATTTTACCTGCCTTTAATCCTAAAATGGGCGGCGGGGCTTTAATGGATATCAATATCTATAATATTCATTTAGTAGTCGGTCTGCTGGGCAAGCCGCAGAAAGTACAGTATTACGCGAATATCGAGCGCGAGATCGACACATCAGGCATGCTGATACTGGATTATGGGGATGTAAAAGTTGTTTGTATCGGGGCGAAGGATTCTGAAGCAACGATTCGTTCAACGATCCAAGGAACGGAAGGCTCCGTCGTGGTGAATGGTCCAACCAATACGCTGGACAGCTACACTACCGAATCTCTTTCTGGGGAAAAAGCAACCTTTGACCATAAGGATCATCCACATCGCATGTTTGATGAGTTCAAGCTGTTCAGTCAGGTGATCGCTGACAAGGATATGAGTTTTGTAAAACAGCAGCTGGAGCATAGTAAGATCGTGATGGAGATTGTTGAAACAGCGATTAATGATGCAGGGATTGTTTTAGGTTAATTCATATTTTTTTGAATAAAATGCTTGCCTTAAAGTGAACTTCAACGTGTATGGTAGGAGTAGTTAAGGAAGGTGTGAAATAAATGGAATATGCAAAACTTGGGAATACAGGATTAGATGTTTCAAGAATTTGTTTAGGCTCGATGAGTTTTGGCGATCCTAAAAACTGGATTCACAAATGGGTTTTAGAAGAAGCTGACAGCAGACCATTGATCAAGAGAGCTTTGGAGCTGGGCATCAATTTTTTTGATACGGCCAATGTCTATTCTTTAGGTCGCAGTGAAGAGATTCTTGGCCAAGCGCTGAAGGATTATGCCAATAGAGATGAGATCGTCCTAGCGACGAAGGTCCACCAAAAAATGTTCGATGGGCCCAACGGTCAAGGCCTATCGAGAAAAGCCATCATGTCGCAAATCGATCAAAGCCTGCAGCGCTTGCAGACGGATTATGTGGATCTATATATTATTCATCGGTGGGATTATACGACGCCGATCGAAGAAACGATGGAGGCGCTGCATGATGTCGTGAAGGCCGGTAAGGCTCGATACATCGGGGCCTCTGCCATGTATGCTTATCAATTTCAGCAGGCCAACAATATTGCTGAAAAAAATGGCTGGACCAAATTTGTCTCAATGCAAAATCATTTAAATCTGATCTATCGTGAAGAAGAACGTGAGATGATCCCGTATTGCCGTTCAGAAAAAAATGCCTTAACGCCATACAGTCCTATGGCATCCGGTAGATTAATCCGTGATCGCTCAGAAGCGACCAAGCGCAGTACCACAGACACGGCGCAAAAATCGAAATACGATGAAACCGCCGATATGGATCAAGTCATTATCGATCGGGTAGCTGAATTAGCCGATAAATATGAAACGAATCGTGTGAATATCGCATTAGGCTGGTTGCTGCAAAAAGATCCAGTGGTCGCACCAGTCATAGGCGCGACAAAAATGAGCCACATCGAAACAGCAGTCGGTGCGGTGGATTTCAAATTATCAGCAGAAGATGTAGCATATTTGGAAGAGCCATATATTCCTCATAAAGTGGTTGGTCATAACTAAATTAAAAGGGAAACTGTGTCAATTTAATTGGCACGGTTTTTTGGTATGTAAAAATGATTTTAAAGGAATAGGAGCTGTGATTTGGTAGGGAAGCACAGAATTATTTTGTATCTAGGATTAACTTGAAGTACACTTTAAGTAAATAAATAGTAAAAAAGGAGTGAGCTTAGTGAACATTTCTGAAGTAGCAGCGAAATTTGAAATGACACCAGCGACGATCCGGTATTATGAAAAGCAAGGATTGATCCCGCCAATTACCAGAAATGCCTCTGGAGTAAGAGATTTCCAAGAAGAGGATCTGAATTGGGTCGAGTTTATTAAATGTATGCGAGATTCGGGATTATCGATTGATTCATTAGCTCAATATTCCAAGCTGTATCAGCAGGGAGACTCAACGTTAATCGAACGTAAAAAGATTTTGATAGATGAATATCAGAAACTGCTGGAAAAGCAGCGGCTGATCAATGGAACTGTCGCTCGTTTAGAGACGAAACTGGATAATTACGATCATATGATCCAAGAATGCCAGCAGCAAATTTTTTCTAGTACAAATGAGGCAAAAGTAGAGAGGGTTTAGAAAGGAATGTGAGGTATGTATCTATTTCAAAGAATTGAAGAAGCAGCGTTCAAGCAAAATGATGCGCGACGTACGATTGGCGAGTTTATTCTTGAAAATCGGGATCAGCTGCAGGAATTAAGTATGGATGAAATAGCCAAGAAAACCTTTACTTCGAAGCCGACACTGGTTCGTTTTGCCAAATATTTTGATTATTCTGGCTGGAAGGAATTCATGTATGCTTTTACTCATGAAGTCGCTTATTATGATGAGAATGCTTATGAGGATGTCGATCCTAATTTCCCCTTTTCTGCAGAAGATGATTCGCTGGAAATCATTGAGCATCTAGTGACGTTAAAAATGCAAAGCATCAAAGACACGGTTTCTCATATCGCAGCAGAGGATCTGAATCGAGCGGCGGAACTGATTCAAAAGGCGGAGAATGTCGTCATCTACGGGACAAGTCCTAACTATTATTATGGCGAACTATTCAAACGAAACTTATTAGCGATCCAGAAAAAGGCTTTTATGTCGAGCTCTGGAGAGAATGGATTGATCTCTAGTTCATTGACTGAGCGGGATTGTGCATTGATTATTTCCTATTCGGGAAATAGTCCCGATGAAAATCCTACAAGGAACGTTAAAATTTTGAAACGTGCGGGGGTTCCGATTATCAGTATTACCAGCGGCGGCAAGAATTATCTCAGGGATTATTCAGATGTAGTGCTGAATATTTCCAGTAAAGAGAAGCTTTATTCCAAGATCGCTAATTTCGCTACGCAAGAGTCGGTCCTTTTTTTATTGGATACATTATTTGCTAAGGTTTTTGCACTAAATTATGAAACCAATAAGGAAAAGAAAATCGCAAATTCAAGGGCTCTAGAATCGAAGCGGCAATCCGCTGCCAAAGAAATTTCAGAACAGTTTTAAGGAAGAACACCTAATCACAGGTGTTCTTTTTTTGAGCTGATGTGGAACAGTACCCACTGGGTGCTTAGCTAACTAAGAAATCATTTTTTAAAATCGTGAAAAATGAAGCTGATTGTCGTTGCGCAGACCATTCCACTAATCTCGCTAGTCATCTCTCAGTCGCTGTGGATAAATTCCTGGCAGAATTTAACTGTATTTTTGATGAACCTAATCACGCTGAAGTGTGAAGAAAAACTGGCAAAGCTGAGCGAGTTCGCGAAGCCTTTCTAAAGTAAAAATGAAACGAATTTCGAGAAACACGCTCATAATTTTAGAAAAGGTGGAATACGTTTCAAGGTGCTGAGAAAGTATTGGAAACGCTATCTGCGCGTGGTAAAGTTCAACTACAAGCAAGACTTGATTAACCGGTTCGATCAAAAAAAGCATCTTGTTCCGTTGAAAGGAGAATCCCATGAGTAAGAAATATGAAGGGTTGGCTCATGCTATCGTTGAAAAATTGGGCGGCAAAACAAATATTATTGAAGGCTACCATTGCCAAACGCGTCTTCGTTTTAAAGTGGTAGATGAAACTAAGATTGATATCGAGGGTTTAGAAAGTTTAGCTGGCGTCACGAAATATATTTTTAATGCGGGTGTTCATCAAGTAGTGATCGGTACCCATGTGAAGGATGTCTTTGAAGAAATCGAAAAAATCATTGAGCTTAATCCAACTAATGATGGACAGGCAGAAAAGAAGGGCATATTAACAGCGATTATTGAATTTGTCGCCGGCACATTCCAACCTGTTATTCCAGCATTATCTGGAGCTGGGATGGTTAAGGCAGTATTGGCCTTGTTGATTGTTTTTCAAGTAATATCTCCGGAATCACAAACCTATTATTTGCTGAACATGTTTGCTGACGGTGTTTTCTTCTTCCTGCCGATCATCTTAGCTTTTACTGAAGCACAAAAATTACGCTGCAATCCGATTTTAGCTGCATCTGTTGCCGCCATGATGATGCATCCTAATTGGGGAGCGCTAGTAACAGCAGGAGATCCAGTCCATTTTTTTGAAATTATTCCATTTACACTTGCTACGTATACTGGTTCAGTAATTCCAATTTTACTAGTGATCTTTGTTCAGTCTTATGTTGAGAAATTTTTGAATCGCGTGATACCTAAATCCGTTGAGCTGGTTTTTGTCCCGATGTTGACTTTCTTAGTCATGGGAACCTTGGCATTCTCTATTTTGGGTCCGGTGGGCACTATTCTTGGCGGCTATTTGGCGACATTCTTTACTTTTTTAAGTGTCAACGCAAGCTGGGTACCGGCTGTTTTGATCGGTGGATTTTTACCGATCATGGTCATGTTCGGGCTTCATAATGGCGTGGCGCCTCTTGGTGTTATGCAAATGGCTGAGCTTGGTTATGATAGCATTTTTGGCCCGGGCTGTGTTTGTTCAAATATCGCGCAAGCAACGGCCTCTGCAGTTGTCGCTTTTAGAACAAAAGATAAGAAGCTTCGTCAATTAGCGACATCAGGTTCGATCACGGCTTATATGGGGATCACAGAACCTGCACTGTATGGTGTGAATTTACCGAAAAGATATCCGTTGATCTCTGCTATGATCGGCGGAGGATTAGGTGGACTCTATGCGGGTCTGACGAATACACATCGATTTGCGACGGGTTCATCGGGACTTCCGGCAATTTTATTATACATTGGGGATGACACGATGCGCTTCTTTTGGAATATCGTCATCGCATTGATTATCTCGGCCGTATCAACGGCTATCCTGACTTATGTTTTAAGCTTCAAATTTGAAAAAGACGAGGTCATCTCAGAAGTTCCTGAGCTGAAAGAAGTTATTTTAGAGGATACGCATATGATTAGTCCGATTAGAGGACAGGTTATTCCATTAAGCGAAGTGAATGATGAAGCTTTCGCCACTGAAGCACTCGGCAAAGGCTTTGCAATCGAACCAAGTGAAGGAAAAGTCGTTGCACCGTTCGACGGAAAAATTGCTGCCATCTTTCCAACGAAGCATGCGATCGGGTTAGTTTCAGATACAGGAGTAGAAATCTTGATTCATGTTGGATTGAATACGGTGGAATTGAATGGAGAATTTTTTGAAGCATTTGTAAAAGTGGACGATAGAGTTAAAAAAGGCCAAATGATTCTAACCTTTGATTTAGAAAAAATTCAAGCGGCTGGTTATGATACGCAGGTGCCAATCGTTGTGACCAATACCCCGCAGTATTCATCAATTGAAACAATCAATCTTGGTCAAACCGACTGTGAACAGGCTATTTTAGCTGTTAAAGTTTAACAGGTAATTTTAAAAAGTGTTCAAAAAGGAGAATCAGAATGTCTTTAGATAAAGATTTTTTATGGGGCGGAGCGACTGCGGCGAACCAAACGGAAGGCGGAGTGTTAGCAGACGGCAGAAAATTGGCCAATATTGATGTCTTACCATACGGAGAAGATCGAAAAAAAGTCGCTGCCGGAGAATTAGAAATGCTTGATTGGCAGGAAGGGTACTACTATCCTGCCAAAGAGGCGATTGATATGTATCATCATTATATGGAAGATATCAAGCTTTTTGCTGAGATGGGATTCAAGGTATATCGAATGTCGCTTTCTTGGTCGCGGATTTTCCCCAACGGAGACGATAACGAACCCAATGAAGCGGGTTTGAAATTTTACGAGGATATTTTTAAGGAATTAAAGAAATACAACATTGAACCGTTAGTAACGATTACTCATTTTGATATTCCGATTCATTTGATAAAGGAGTACGGAGGCTGGAGAAATCGAAAATTGATTACTTTTTATACTCGTTATGCTGAAGCAGTTTTAACGCGTTACAAAGGACTGGTCCGCTATTGGCTGACGATCAATGAAATCAATATTTTACTTCATCAACCTTTCGTAGGCGGAGGAATTATTTTTAAAGATGGGGAGAATAAAGAAGAAATCAAGTATCAGGCGGCTCATCATCAGCTAGTCGCAAGTGCGTTAACAACGAAAATCGCTCATGAGAGTGATCCTGAGAATAAGGTTGGCTGTATGCTGGCTGGCGGGAGTCATTATCCGTATACTTGTCGACCGGAGGATTATCAAGAAGCAATCAAGCGGGATCGCGAGGGCTACTTCTTTATTGATGTGCAAGCAAGAGGGAAATATCCAAATTATGCATTAAAAAAATTTGAACGAGCAGGTTTGTCGATCCAGATGGAACCAGAAGACCTAGAGATATTAGCCGCATCACCTGTAGATTTTGTGACATTCTCTTATTATTGTTCAAGAACGGTCAGTGCTCATCCAGAAGATTATGAACAGGCTACTGGAAATCTCTTTGCTTCGATCAAAAATGAAAATTTACCATCAACCGAATGGGGCTGGCAGATTGATCCGTTGGGCTTGAGAAATTCCTTAAATCAGCTTTATGACCGCTACCAAAAACCATTATTTATTGTAGAAAATGGTTTAGGTGCAGTAGATATCCCTGACGAGAATGGGTATGTCGCTGATGATTACCGGATTGATTATCTAGAAAAGCATGTCCAAGCCTTTATGGATGCGGTAGAAATTGATGGGGTAGAACTCATGGGCTATACAACATGGGGCTGCATTGACTTGATCGCAGCGAGTACTGGACAAATGAGTAAACGCTATGGATTCGTATATGTTGATCGTGATGATCAGGGCAAAGGAACTTTAAGACGCACGAAGAAAAAATCCTTCGACTGGTATAAAAAAGTGATCGCCTCAAATGGAGAATTCGTAAGGAAGCAGCCTATTTCAAATGGACTATAAGAATTAATTATTAAGAGGCCGTACCTGCAATTGAATTTTTTACTGTAACTAAAGTTGGAGTATGGAAGTTTTTCTATAATTGCCAAAAGTAAATTGAAAATCCCCGTCAAGAATAGTACCCTAGATAGAAATACTTGTTTTTTTGGAAATGTGAGGGAAATTGATGGGGAAGATAATATTTTTAGATATTGATGGTACTTTGTGTAATGATGTTGGGGTTGTTCCAGCGAGTGCTAAGCAAGCGATTATTCAGGCTTATGAAAATGGGCATCGCTTTTATTTATGCACGGGACGATCTAAGGCCGAGATTTCTGAGGAAGTGCTGGACTTGCCGATTAGCGGGATCATCGGCGCGGGAGGCGGTTATTGTGAGGTCGACGGTGAAGTGATTCTGCATCAAGTTTTTGATTCAAATGAATTGAAAAAGCTGATCGGTTTCTTAGAGGAGCATCGTGTGGAGTATTACCTTGAATCGAATCAGGGCTTATTCGCAAGTGCTAATCTAAAAAGTCGGCTTATCCAGCTTACATTAGGTGACACTAAAGAGGATTCTGCAGAAGGGCAAGAAAAAATCGCTGCCATTAACTGGTTTTTAGATTTGCTGATTGATGATCCGAGTTTGATCGATTATGAAGATGTTAATAAAGTCTCTTTTGTCAATCACTCGATTCCTTATGAGGTGATTGAGGCAGAATATGATGGTGATTTTTATATGCTGAGAAGCACGGTTCCAGCCTTTGGACCAGACAGCGGCGAGATCGGGATTAAAGGGATCAATAAAAAAACTGCGATTGAAACGTTGTTAGAACATATCCAGCGGGACAAGGAAGATTGTCTGGCTTTTGGTGATGGCAATAATGACTTCGTGATGTTTGAAGCAGTGGGAACTGGGATCGCGATGGGAAATGCTAAGGACGAACTAAAGGCCGCCGCCGATGAGATTACGTTGACTCATGATGAGGGCGGTATCGCTCATACATTAGCTAAATTAGATTATGTTAAAATTTAGGCGAGTACACCTTAAAGTATGCAGTTGTTTAAGCTGCATACTTTTTTATCTGTGGGGAATAAACTACTTTATAACTGGTGCGGATTTTTAAATGTTTTGGTGCTGTGAGTGAATCTGCTATAGTTAAAAGAAAAGAGCAAAGAGGGAAATTATGGAGATCAGACTTTTACGTTACTTTTGGGCAGTCGCACAAGAAGGAAATATCTCGCGGGCCTCACGCATTTTAAATATCACTCAGCCGACATTGAGCCGCCAGATCAAGGAGCTTGAAGAACGGATCGGTGCGCCGCTTTTTCATCGCGAAAAGAATCGCCTGAGTCTAACTAAGGACGGCTATTTTTTGAAAGAGCGGGCGGAAGAAATTCTAGCTTTGGATGAAAAATTAGAACAGGCTTTTTCTGCCCAGCGGAACGAGCAACTGAGCGGGACAATCTCGATTGGCTGTGTTGAGGCGGATAATTCCGATACGGTTGCGATGCTGCTGGAGGAACTGATCAGCGATTACCCTCAAATTCAGTTCAATTTAGTGACAGGCACTAGTGATGATATCTCGGATCGCCTTGAAAAAGGGATTTTGGATCTAGCGATATTATTGGAGCCAGTGATTTTGAATGAAGTAGAGACATTGATTTTACCGCGAGAGGAACGCTGGGGCTTTTTGGTTTCGAAGGAGATGTTTATTGCTGAGAAGGAATTTTTGAAACCTGAGGATATCAAGGGCTTGCCGATTCTTTGCTCCAGCCGAAGTGAGGTGCAGAATTTATTGTCTGACTGGTCGGGAGAACCTTTGGATCAACTGAACATCGTTGGAAACTTCAATTTGATTTTCAACGTGCTGCCGCTGGTTAATCATAAAGTCGGTGCAGCATTGTCGGTCGAAGGCGCGATTTTAGATCGGAGATTGGAAGAAGCCGTCTTCATTCCTTTGCAACCATCGGTCAAAACACACTGCGTTTTAGTCTGGAAAAAAAGAGTCCAAACACCGGCTGTCCAAGAATTAATTAATCGATTTAATTATGCCTTCAAGCTATAGTGCTATGACTATATAGGCATTAGACATAGATGGAAATGAGTCGTATTCTGAAATTGTTCAGAGTATGACTCATTTTTTTATTGAAGGAGGCTATTTATGAAGAAGAGAATTATTGGTCAGAATAAGCTGGAAATGTCGGAGTTAGGTTACGGCTGTATGGGCTTGAATCATCATCGCGGCCCAGCTAAAGACCCAAAGGAAATGATGCGCGTTGTTCAAGCGGCTTATCAACAGGGAATCACAATGTTTGACACAGCGGAAGTCTACGGTCCGTATACAAATGAAGAACTTGTTGGTGAGGCCATCAAGGAGTTTCGCCAAGAAATTGTTTTAGCGACAAAGGGTGGATTCAAGATCGACGGACAAACGAATTATCCAGATAGCAGTGCTGCGACATTGAGAGCGTCACTTGAAGGCTCCTTGAAACGACTGCAAACAGATTACATTGACTTATATTACATTCATCGAGTAGATCCCAATACACCTATCGAAGAAGTGGCCGAAACGATTCAGCAATTTAAACAGGAAGGCAAAATTTTGAATTGGGGATTGTCCGAAGCCAGTGGTGAAACGATCAGACGAGCACATAAAATCGAACCGTTGACTGCGATTCAAAGTGAATATTCGATTTGGTGGCGTGATTTAGAAAAGGATATTTTCCCTGTTTTAGAAGAACTAGGGATTGGTTTAGTAGCCTACAGCCCATTAGGAAGGGGCTTTTTAACAGGGAAAGTCACGAAGGATTCCATCGCCAACGAAAATGATAATCGTGCGGACCTGCCGCGTTTCACAACAGAGGCGATGGCAGCCAATCAAGTAGTTTTGGATTTACTGCAAGAAATCGGTAATCAGAAGAATGCAACTTCCGCACAAATCGCCATCGCTTGGATATTAGCTCAGAAAGAATGGATCGTACCAATTCCGGGCACAACGAATCTGAAGCGTTTGAGCGAGAATAATCAAGCCGTCGATATTACGTTTACTAATGAAGAATTAAGTCGGATCAACACGGCAGTTGATCAAATGACGATTGTCGGTGATCGCTATCCTCAATCAGAAAAAGAGCGGACAAGAAAATAAGGCAATCAAAATTAGGAGGGGAGTTTATGCAAGCAGGAATCATTTTTTTCTCGCGGGCGGGAGAAAACTATATCAATGGAAGGAAACAAGTAGTTTCAATCGGAAATACAGAAATATTAGCACAAAAAATCAGTGAACAAACGCAGCTTCCGGTCTATTCGTTGCGACCGCTTGAGCCTTATTCGGTGAATTATGATGAGGCAGTTCAAAAAGCAGAAAAGGAAAAGCAGACTTTAGCAAAAGTAGGCTATGAAAAGTTAGCAGCAGACGTCGAACAGATGGAGACGATTTTTCTCGGCTTTCCTAACTGGTGGGGGACGTATCCCAGAATAGTCGCGACTTTTTTAGAACAGCAGGATTGGAAAAATAAAACACTCTATCCATTTTGTACCCATGAAGGCAGTGCTTTTGGTTCAAGTATCCAAGAGCTGCATAATCATTGCCCGGGTGCTGAAATCAAAAAAGGTTTGGCGGTTCGAGGTTCAAAGGTTGAGCGAGCAGATACAGCGGTGAAAAACTGGCTGCTTTCTTATCAAAATAATTATTAACGATTTGGAGGAAGATCTAATGGCAAAACACGAAGAAGTAAAAAATGGTGTGATTTTCCCGATTGGCGAAAAAAATGACGCCTTCGCGCAATATTTTATTGGACAAAGCTATCTGCAGGGGCTGATTTCTGATCCGAAGATCAATGTGGGCGTAGCGAATGTAACTTTTGAACCTGGCTGCCGCAACAACTGGCACATTCATCATGAGGGCTTTCAATTATTGTTAGTGACCGGCGGCGAAGGCTGGTATCAAGAAGAGGGCCAACCCGCCCAGTTTTTGAAGGCAGGTGACGTGATTGTGACTCATGATGGTGTCAAGCATTGGCATGGTGCCGCGCAGGATAGCTGGTTTGAGCACATCGCCATCACAGCTGGGACACCTGAATGGTTGGAGCCAGTAAATGACGAGTGGTATGAAAAATTAGAAAAGTAAGGGGAAATTACGATGAAAAAACAAACAGCTGGCAGAGAACAATTAGGAGATTTCGCACCGCAGTTTGCGGCGTTAAATGATGATGTTCTATTTGGCGAAGTCTGGGCAAAAGAGGAGGAACTCTCTGCACATGACCGCAGTATGATTACCTGTTCTGCACTTTTGGCGATGGGTGCGCCTCAGCTTGAGGCACATTTGAAGATTGCTAAGGAAAATGGCGTGACGAAAGAAGAAATCAGCGCATTGATCACCCATTTAGCATTTTACGCTGGTTGGCCGAAAGCATGGAGCGCCTTTACACTGGCAAAAGAAATTTTCGAATAGAAAATCGCATTCCATAATAGTTAATTTAAGAATAGAGGAATAAAATGATGGATCTACAGGAAAGCTATACATTAAATAATGGAATTGAAATCCCTAAACTAGGATTCGGAACGTGGATGATTGACAATCAAGCAGTCGTTCAAGCCGTGAAAACTGCTTTAGCGATCGGTTATCGTCATATTGATACCGCGCAAGCCTATGAAAATGAAGAAGGCGTTGGTGCGGCTATTCGAGAATCTGCTGTTGATCGAAAAGATATTTTTGTGACCAGTAAAGTTGCTGCGGAATGGAAAAGCTATCAGGAAGCAGCTAAATCAATTGATGATTCCTTGAACAGATTGGGCTTGGATACGATTGATTTAATGACTATCCATGCACCTCAACCGTGGGCCGAGTTTAGAGAAGCAAATTATGATGCTGAAAACATTCAAGTTTGGCGTGCGCTAGAGGATGCCTATAACGCAGGAAAGGTTCGGGCGATTGGTCTTTCAAACTTTAAACAGCAGGATGTGGAGAACATTTTACAGCATGCTGCTATAAAGCCCGCAGTAAATCAGATTCTAGCACATATTTCGAACACCCCTATTGAATTAATCGACTACTGCAAACAAAATGACATTTTAGTCGAAGCATACTCACCTGTAGGGCATGGCGAGTTATTAAAAAATGCGAAGTTAAACGAAATTGCAGAAAAATATCAGGTTAGTGTACCTCAATTAGCAATTCGCTATTGCTTGGAGCTAGGTTTGCTGCCGTTGCCGAAATCAGCGAATAAAGACCATATCCAAAATAATGCTGACTTAAACTTTGAAATTTCTCAAGCTGATATGAATGAGCTAAAAGCAATGAAGCCCATTGATGACTATGGCGAGTCGAGTCATTTTCCAGTTTATAATAAGAAATAGAGAGACAATATATAACTATATAGGGTAATAACTTTTTTTACGAAGTGCGCAAGCATGACACAAACCAACTGGTCTTTAAGTTTATGGGCTAGTTGGTTTTTTGTGAGTCAAAAGAGTAAACCGTCTAGACAGACCAATAGTCAATACTGTATACTCAACGTTGAGTATACGGCGATAGGAGGAGACTATTATGACGAGGTTAATTGTTTTAGGCTTATTAAGCGAAAAGCCGATGTCTGGTTACGACATTCAGCAAAGCATCAGTGATAGGGATGCAGAACGTTGGGGCGGTGTGTTGGTTGGCTCGATTTACCATGCTCTAAAGAAATTAGAAAAAGAACAGAAGATTGAAGTGGCAGGGGTTGAACAAACCGGACATCGTCAAAAGACCGTGTATCAGATTACGGATCAAGGAAGAAACTATTTGCAGTCATTAGTGATCGATTCATTAAGAACTACCTCGGTCAGCTATCCGACTACCCTTTATAGCGGACTATCTTTGCTGGATAAAATTCCGAGAGAAGCGGCCATCAAGGCATTAAAAGCACAAAAAGAGTTGATTGATCAAGAGTATGAAGCAATCATTGAAAAGAATCGAGGCAATGAAGAGTCAGAAGAAGAGATTTCCGAAATCTCTCAGCTTACGATAGACAACATGTTTGCGATCGTCGAGCAACAGCGGCATTATATTGAATGTCTATTGAAAGTATTAGCGGGTGAATAGTTATGAAGACTATTTTGCTCTTTTGTGCAGGAGTGTTTCTTTTAATCTTAGCGATTCTTCTAGGTGGAAAGTCCTTCAATAGGATGAAATACAAAATTCGAACAAAAAATGGTATTCAAAAATCTGGCTATTTGCGGATTGGTGGGATCGATCAGTATTATCAAATTCGAGGGGAAAATATAGAGAATCCGATTATTTTGGTGCTTCATGGCGGACCTGGAAATAATATGTCAGACTTTTCTTATTGTTGGCAGACGGATTTGGAAAAAGAGTATACGATTGTTCATTGGGATCAGCGTGGTTGCGGAAATACTTATTATCGGGATACACAAGCCGAACGACCTTCACTGGAATTGTTACTAGCGGATCTTGATGAAGTTGTAAATTATTTGCGAGCTGACTATCACAAAGAAAAACTTATCATTATGGGGCATTCTTGGGGAACATTTTTAGGTGCAATCTATGCTGGAAAACATCCTGAAAAAGTATCGGCTTATATTTCGGTTAGCCAAGTGTTGGATTTTAACCAATCGGAAAGAATTTCTGCACAAGAAACTGTTCGTTTAGCGAAAATCGCTGGAAATGAGCAAGATATACCGAAAATAAATGATTTGCTTGAACAGATAACGACCTATCAAAAAATTGGCAAAGCAGAAGTTAAAAGCTTACTGGAATTTCGACAGCTCAAAGAAAAATATCTGCCTAAACAATATGGAAATAAGATGATTCTGTATCGTTTGTTTTCTCCATATATGAATCTCAATGAGATAAGATGGATGTTCAGTATCAATAAAATGCTAGAATCAAACAATAAAATTTATGAAATGCTGATGATTGATGGAAGGTTGTCAATGTATGACTATCCATTGCATTATGACATTCCGGTCATTATGATCATAGGAAATCAAGATTGGACTACACCTTATAGTATGGCCTTGGATTATTACCAAGCAATTTCAGCCCCGCAAAAGGAGTTCATCACCATAGAAGGATCAGGACATCTGCCATTCATTGATCATTCGAAAGAATTTTCTCAAGTGCTGGAAAAAGCGTTGAACAAAATAGACTAGATTTTTACGAAAAAAAAGCAGGAAGGATATTAGATTTTTAATATCCTTCCTGTTTTTTATTAAAGTCAGCTACTCGCTGTGCATCAATCGCCATGATCTCTTCGCCGGAAATCATATTTGGATTGAAGACAAGATCGTAAGTTGGATCTTTGGGTTTGTATTGGTTTACACCAAAAGCGACACTGTTTGCTGGAATGTCTTTGGTAATGATCGCGCCTGCGCCGATCACCGTGTTTTCGCCGATCGTAATCGGTCCGAGAACTTTTGCGCCGTCAGCGACGATCACATTTTTTGCCAGAATCGGACTTCCAACCTGCTCCCATTTCTCCTGTATTTTGTTGTAGCGCATATTTGAACCAATCGTCACGTTTTGATAAATGATGACATTTGCACAAATTTTGGCAGCTACTACCGTACAGCCGCGAGCATGATGCGCAAAGCGAACGCTTCGATCCATATCCGCACAATGGATTTCACAGCCATAGCGAAATTCCAATAATTCAGCAGCCTTGGCTTGCTCAGCCGGATCTTCGGAAAAGCAATTGAACGCCAACAGTTCGTCAAAGGAATAATCTTTCATTAATAAAACCTCCTTATAGGTCAATCTCGTTCTAATTTCATTCATTATAGCGCAGATAAAAAAGAAACGGTCTTTTCTGAACTTTTTAAAGCAAAAAATCATTTGAACAATTTTGTCCAAATGATCCGTATTATAAATAAGTTCGTATCGTAGCGACTTGCGTCAATGCTTCTGTGATGATCGTTTGCTTTAGTTGGCTGGGATCTGAAAAATCAGGTTCTGCCACAAGTACGGTATCCAATACTGTATATTTCGGCATTTCGGTCTTAGCGGCATTCCATTTAAGCTGTTTCAATTTATCCCAATAGGTGATTTGCAGATCGGCATTTTGGGCCATCAGCCAAAGCTCAAAGCGCATCTCTTGATGATTCAAGACGATCCCAAAACGCAAGCCGTCATTTCTGAGCTGCTCATCAAAGAAGGGGAAATAAGTATAGTCCAAGTAACCTGCGGAAAGGTTGCCGACTTTATAATCAACGGCATCGATAAAAAATTCAGTCCGAACACTTCCGATAAATTTCAAAAGACCCGCATACGCACGACAAACGGGACTATCTTGATAAACATGCTGCTGGTAAATTTTGATATCTTCGGTTAAATTTGGCTCCATAAAAAGACCTCCATATTTTTAAGTAGCGTTCTAACGGCTGTTACTTTTTGCGAAACTGTTGGATCAAAAAAACAAAGACAAAGAAGAACAGTGCCTCCCAAAGCGTTGTTGTCCAACTGTATCTTGGGCTGATACCAAAAATGAGGTTGCCGATGTTGGAGATGAGCAAATAAACCAGTGTAATTAAGAAAGAATTCAGTAATCTTCGCATCATAAAAAAACACCCTCCGTTCATACCTTAGAGTATAAACGAGGATGATCAGCGCGTCCAATCATGAATGATCGTGCTTAGTAAATTTATCTGATAAAAAATGAATGATCTTCTATAATTAAGGCTTCTTTGTTGGTCAGCGGTACTAATTCAATCAGATCATTAAAGTCATGGAAAATCTCAAGTGAGACTGCTGAAAAATATTCTTCCTTATAGTGAGGAAGCGGGTAGCAGGTAGTCAAATTCAAACCATCTTCAGAAATCAGATTTTCGGCTTGATTTCGGTCGTCCATTTTAGCGATATAAGAGATACTAGGCGCAGCGACAATCGCACCAGCAGATTCTCCTAGATAGACTTTTCCAGCATTGACTGCTTCGATAATTTGTTTGGCTGCTCCTGATGATTTCAACTTTTCTAAAAGAAAGAAGCTGTTTCCGCCAGAAAGATAAATAAAATTATTCCGCTGCAAGGTTTCTCTGATTGTTTCAGGGTCTGCAATAGCTACATCCAGTTCTTCAATTTCAAATCCTAATAATTTGAAGGTCGCTCGCGCCTCATCCACATAAAAATCGATTTCCTCAACCAAACTGGCTGTCGGGATGAAGGCTACCGTTTTTGCTAAAGAAAATTTCTTTAGATAGTCTTCAAATTGCTCCTGAACGTCTGCGAACGAGGATGATAGAAACATATTAATCATAAACAAAGCTCCAATCTGTTTTGATTATAAGTCTACCATTTCATAACCACAAAAACAAACATACGTTCTATTTAGACTCGTATTTATTTTGTTTTCTTTTTTTTGATCGCAAAAGCACCAGATGCACCTAAAGCAACACCAAGCGCCATACCAAGTGCCAAATTGTCAAAAAGAAGTCCGAAAATTAACCCCAGTGACAATCCGATTGCTAGCGAACCTCCATCGTCCTTTTTCATTGTAACAACCCCCATTGTCTAATTTATTCTACTTCTATTGTAAAGGATGCCAAAGGAAAATAATAGCTATCCAGAAGGAGTAAATTTATTAGCCGCAGCCGTGATACCATTTGTTCCATTTCATATTCAAAAAAATTTTTCACCATTTTTCAGCTATAATAGACAGAGAAATACCGACCAAATAACCGAAAAAACTTCCACTTTTGTGGGAGTTTTTTGTTTGATTTTACTTAGTTTAAATAAGTGAAGGGGGAATTATAGATGTGTATAAGAGACAGGTATAAACGAGGATGATCAGCGCGTCCAAT
>NZ_NGLG01000002.1:238906-241714 GCF_002140655.1 Enterococcus sp. 3H8_DIV0648
CAAGTGAGACTGCTGAAAAATATTCTTCCTTATAGCTGTCTCTTATACACATCTGAATTATATTTTGTGTTAGCCAACCTTTTGAAACATCCGTTACTTCTATATAGATCTAGCTGTAAAATAGGCTGGAAAACTTTCCGATCAACTAGATAAAATAACATTTATTTAGAATAGGAATCAAGACTAAATTTTTAGCTATTTTAGGTTGCGCTTACATTTTTGCCAAAAAAGATTGCAAGAATCTCTACTTATCAAGAAAAATAAAGGGTTATATACTCACCTTAGACGAGAGGAAGATATGGATGAAGGATCGAACAGTAAAAATATTGCGGATTTTTATAACTTCTGATTATCCAGTGACACTCGCAAAACTGGAGGAGGAATTTCGTACCAGTGCGCGTACAATCCGAAATGAACTACGAGAAATCAATCAATTTCTGATGGAAAAAGGTTTGCCGGAGATTAAGAATCTTAGAAAAAAAGGCTACCAGCTGACTTTGAAATCGGAAGAAAAAGCTGCTTTATTAGAACAGCTTGATTTGGCAGATGATGAACGCTATTTGGATCGTGAAAGCCGGATTTTTGATTTGATTCTTTCCTTTGCTTTAGGAAAGAAAGCGACCTTTCTTTATCAAAAGGAGGAAGAATATCAGATTTCCAAAAGTTCATTGGATGAAGACATGCGGCGAGTCAGGAATATTTTAGCGGAATATGGGATTGAGGTTTTGAGTGTGCCAAAGCAGGGCATTTTGCTGCAAGGCGCCGAACGGTCGATTCGAACGATGATCTATGACATCATCAACAACTCGGTTGGGGTGATCACACCACAGGGCGAGCAGGAATATTCGATTAATATGACGATTTTAAATCATTATATTCCGCAGCGGCTGCTAAAGAAACTGGATCAGCTATATGTCGAATCCGTCGCATCGATGGAGGACGCGATTTATCGTAATCAGCTGTTAATGTTTACGGCAGTGTGGTTGAGTCGGTATTTGCGAGAAGATCTGATCGCCAGTTCCGCTTGGGAAGCCGCAGATACTCCTCAAAGCGACATTCGTGATTTTGTTACGGCAATCTGTGGAGCCTTTCAGATTTCACCGCCGGAAGTCGAGATCAAGTACATTGTTTTCATGTTGAATACTTTTAATTCAAGAGACATGAACAATTCCATCGAGTGGGTCCAAGCCCAGCTGCTGTCGATTCAACTGATGCAGTTTGTGGAAGAGCAGACGAAAATTCCTTTTTCACGAAAAGAGGAGATGCTGCAGGAGGGATTGTATAAGCACTTAGTCGGGTTGATCAATCGAGTGAAGAGCGACATCCAAATCGTTAATCCGCTGAAGGAAAATATCAAAAAGAACTATGGCAATATTTATTCCGCCATTGATCAATTTACCCCCTCGATCGAACAGATCACGGGTAAAAAGATTACCGAAGACGAGATCGCCTTTCTTACGATTCATTTTTCAACTTCTGTGAGTGCGATCAATCAAGATTTGCATTATATCTACAAAGCGGTGGTCATTTGCAACCACGGAGTAGCCACCGGCAAGCTGCTCTCGGAGAATTTGAAGGAGCTTTTCAATATCGAAGTTTTGGCCGTATTGAGCTCACGAGAACTGGACTTAATCGAAAAGTTGGATGTTGATTTGATCTTCAGTACGGTGGCAATCCACTATTCGCAAAAGCCTGTGCTGGAGCTAGAGCCGATCATCAAAGAAGAGAGCAAAAAAAGAATTACCAGTTTTTTGAACGAGAATCAAAACCTTAAACGCTTAGTCAACAATCAGGATTCGACACAATTGTTTCATGCACTGATTGACACCATTGAGAAAAGCGGCGGAGAAGTATCTGGCGATATTTACAAAGAATTAGAAACGCTTTTTGACCAAAATCATTTAACGATAAACAAGAAGGAGATTCAGCCGATGTTAGAAGACGTATTGAAGGACAGCAATATTTTATTGAATCAGCAGGTAAACACTTGGGAGGAATCGATCCGCAGGGTCTCCGAACCTTTGATCAATCAGCAGGTGATCGAGCCTAGTTATGTCACAGCGATGATCGACTCGGTGAAAGAATATGGTCCATATATCGTGATCGGCAAATACATCGCCTTGGCTCATGCGCGTCCGGAAGATGGGGTCAATCAGCTGGGAATTAGTGTAGCGACGATCGATGAACCGATCGAATTCGGAAATGAAGAAAACGATCCGGTAAAAATCATTTTCTGCTTAGCGGCGATTGATTCTTACTCCCACTTGAATATCATGAAGAGCTTGATCGAATTGATCAATGACGAAGAAAAAGTGGATCGTTTAAGCCGCGAAACGGATATCGAGCGGTTCAAGGAAATCTTATTTAGTTAGGTAATTATGTATTATTCGATAAATAAAACAGAATGGAGAGAAAAAAGATGGGAAAACAAGTATCAATTTTATTCGTATGCGGGGCAGGTTTAGGAAGCAGCTTTGCAGCTCAAATGGCAGCAGAAGATGTGCTGAATGCACATGGCGTGGACGCAAAATTGGATCACGTAGATATTTCAACGGCGGCATCATCTCAATCGGACATTATTATCACCGCGCAAAATTTCAAATCACAGTTTGAAAAGTTTTCAATCGATGAGGAGAAAACCGCGATCGTCTATTTAAAAAATATCGTCTCAAAACCAGAAATCGAAGAAAAACTTATCCCGATTTTGGAATCAAAAGGTGCGTTGTAGAAAATTACATCAATATGAATAAGGATGCCAGTTCCACCCTTAACAGTTATTGTAGCGGAACAATTCTAAAAGCAGGCAAA
>NZ_NGLG01000002.1:241814-259258 GCF_002140655.1 Enterococcus sp. 3H8_DIV0648
CTGTTCACGAAGCCAAAAGATCCAAGTCGCACAGGCTACACATTTGCAGGCTGGTACACCGATAAAGAATTGACTCAAGCCTATGATTTCGCTACACCAGCGACAAGTGATATCACTTTGTATGCGAAGTGGGAGAAAAATGGGGCAACAACGGGCAATAACTATAGCGGTGGAAGTAATGGATTCTTTGGAGGCAACCAATCCAACTTTGGCAGTGCTTCAAAACAGAAATCTCTTCCAGAAACAGGCTCAGTTCAATCTCCTTATTTGTTATTTACTGGGTTTGTGTTTGTAGGACTTGCGGCTTTAGCTGTACTGAAACGTAAAAAAATGAAATAAGATTAAAAAAGGATCGCTTCCCACGTGAATACGAGTGGGAAGCGCCTTTTTTTGTTGATTAGAATTGAGTAGTGATTGATAGGTTGGAAAAAGCAGTTGTGTAGGATAGAAGCGCACTTTTTGAGGTATTTTAGCCAGATATAAAAAATAAGTTTTTCAACAGTGTAAAAAAACATAAGCAATCCTTTCTGATGGTAAAGAAAATTTTTCGCTGGAATCGTTTTATCCTAGGCACTAACAGCATCTTGCTTAACTAATGAGCGTGACGAAATTTTACATAGAGAAACAAAAAGTAAACTGTTATAATAGAGGACGTGAAGGATGGTGGAAAGCATGGAGACAATCCAACAATTGATCGTCTGCGGCGGATGCAATGCAAAAATCGGACCGGGGAATTTAGGAGAGCTGCTGGCGGATTTACCGAAAGCAACGAATGAAAATTTACTGGTGGGTTTTGATTCGACAGATGATGCTGCTGTTATTAAACTACGTGATGATTTAGCGATTATTCAAACTTTAGATTTTTTCCCGACGATGGTAACTGATCCTTATCTTTTTGGCAAAATCGCGGCCGCGAATGCTTTGAGCGATGTCTATGCGATGGGGGGCGAAGTGCTCTCGGCACTGAATATCGTCGCTTTTCCAGAAGAAAAAGACTTAAATATATTAAAAGAAATTCTACGCGGAGGTGCGGAGAAGGTTCAAGAGGCAGGGGCTATCTTAGCTGGCGGGCACTCGATCCATGACCAGTCGGTGAAATACGGCTTGTCCGTCACCGGCACGATTGATCCAACTAAGATTTATCAAAACAATACTTGTCAATTAGGGGATCATTTGATTTTGACGAAGCCGCTTGGTGTAAGCATCATCACGGTGGGCTATAGTGCGGAAGAAATCAGCGAAGAGGCATTTGTGAAAGCAACCACGAGCATGGAAACCCTAAATAAATATGCGATGGATATTATTCGCAAATACCAAATCAACAGCTGTACGGATGTGACAGGTTTTGGCTTGGCAGGGCATTTGCATGAAATGATGAACGACAAATTCAGCGCTGAAATTCATTCAAAAGACCTGCCTTATTTTGAAGAGGCATATCAGGGTGCGAAGGAATTTATCCTCACTGCGGGCGGTCAGCGAAATCGGAATTATATGGAAGAGAAGATGGATTTCCAAATCAATGATTTCGGGATCGAGGAATTACTATTTGATCCGCAAACGTCTGGCGGGCTGCTAGTCAGTGTGCCGGAGGATGAAGTAGCGGCTTTGCTGGAGGAATTACAGGCTGCGAATATTCCTGCAAAGGATTTTGGGATAGTCGTTGAAAAACAAGAAAAAGAATTGATTGTTTACTAGAGAGGATGGATATGATGTTTAAAGTTGATGCCTTAGGAAAAGCTTGTCCGTTACCAGTAATTGAAACGAAAAAGGCGTTACGTGAGCATGAGGTAGTACAAACGCTGGTTGATAATGAGATCGCGACACAAAATTTGAAAAAAATGGCGGAACAGCTGGGCTATATTTATCAAATGGATCAAGATGCTCCGAATCATTACACAGTAGTCATTTCAAAGGCCAATGTGGACCTCACTGAGGAAGTACCTCAAGCTGCTGAACCGCTGGTGACAGTCGATGATTATATCGTGGTGGTGGATACAAACGTGATGGGACGCGGTTCTGATGAATTAGGGAAAAACCTGTTAAAAGGCTTCATTTATTCATTAACCGAACAAGATGTACTGCCAGAAAAAGTGATTTTCTATAATGGCGGGGTGCAATCAGTCGTTGAAGGATCGGATTCTTTAGAAGATCTCCGCGGCTTAGCTGAAAATGGCGTGGAAATTTATGCCTGCGGCGCTTGCTTGAACTTTTACGAGTTGACTGCGGCTGTTGGTGAAGTGACGAATATGTACCGGATCGTAGAAATGATGCGCCAAGCACCGAAGATCGTTAAACCATAAAAAGCTTGTAATTACTATTTTAGTTAGATACGGCTTGAAGATAGAACTCATTTTTCGTTTTTTGAAAAATGAATACATTAATATGAATAAGGAGCGAAACAAATGGGAGTAATTAATTTCATAATCGAGAATATCTTGACACAAGCATCGATCACGATTGCACTGATCGCAATGCTGGGGCTGTGTCTACAGAAAAAATCGGCTGGACAAGTGATTTCAGGAACCTTGAAGACCTTGCTTGGCTTCCAAGTTTTAAGTGCTGGTTCTAGTATTATCGTCGGCAGCTTGACCTACTTTGGTGAGATTTTTACTGCAGGCTTCCATATGCAGGGAATCATTCCTTCGATCGAGGCGATCAATGGACAAGCAATGAACGAATTAGGCTTAGGGCGCGATATTGCACTAACATTTCTAGGTATTTTTATTGTTAATATTCTGATTGCCCGTTTTACGAAATGGAAATATATTTTCTTGACTGGTCAGGCGATTCTTTGGATGGCGACCATGACGACTGTTTTTGGATACTTTGCTGGTCTGAGAGGCATAGTTTTAATTATTGTCGGCAGTATCGTAGGGGCCATTTTTGCGGTAGCGATGCCTGCAATTGCGCAGCCAATCATCCGTAAAATCACAGGATCAGACGACATTGCACTGGGGCATTTTTGTACTATTGGTTACATGTTTGAAGCGGGTGTAGCTTACATCTTTGGTGAACGCGGAGAAAATAAAAAATCAATCGAAGACATTAATTTACCGAAATCATTTGAGTTCTTACAGGATACGTATTTGTCAGTAATGGTCGTGATGGTTCCTTTATATATCATTACCGCCGCATTTGCAGGTCCTGGTGTCGGTGATCCAGGCGGGCAACACTATCTGATGTTCGCATTCTTGCAAGCAATTCAATTTGTGGTTGGTGTGTATGTGCTGTTATCTGGTGTTCGTTTACTATTAGGCGAAATCGTGCCAGCCTTCCGCGGAATTGCGATGAAGCTTGTACCAAATGCGATTCCTGCCTTGGACTGTCCGGTCTTTTTCCCTTATTCACCGAATGCCGTGATTTTAGGATTCATTACAACAACGATTGGAACGATCATCGCGATGTTTGTATTGCCGACATTTGGCTTGGCGATGATTTTACCGGGCATGCTGACTAACTTCTTTGCGGGAGGTACAGCAGGGATTTTTGGGAATGCAACAGGCGGACGTCGCGGCGCAATTATCGGCGGGATCGCTCATGGGTTCTTTATCACTTTACTGCCAGCACTTTTAGTAACGATCTTCAATCAAATGGGCTTTGTTAATGCGACTGCGACCGATGTAGATACTGTCGCTGCAGCCTTGCTTTATGCATGGATTCTTAGCCCGATCTTGAAAATGTTCTAATTAGGAGGTGTCACAATGTTTGGTTTCTTAAAGAAAAAAAACAAACCGGAAAAAGCTGAGGAAAAAGTTGAACTCTCAGCTGAAGAAAAAACGGTCTTAACAGATGAAAACCAGCAATTAATGGCAAAAATTGCGGCGGCGGAACAAGCAGATCCAGTTGAAACCGATGAATTAGCCGGTTTATACGAAAAATTAGGTCTAAACTACGCCAAACTGGAGCAAACTGATGCGGCTATCGAAAGTTTAGAAAAAAGTTTAGATCATAAACTGACGATCGGTGACGGCTACAAGAAATTAATGAGTCTTTACAATGGAAAACGGGCGGAAGCCGCTCGCAATGGGGATGATGCGGGCATCGATAAATACATGGGTAAAATGGATGAGATGCGGCAAATTGCTAAAAAAGTAACGATCAGCGGGTAATTAATCAAAAGAAAAGAAGGTATTGGACAAATGTATAAAACATTAAAAGAAGTAACACAAATAGCAGAAGATTTGAATATGACGATTGGTGCATTCAACACTCACAACTTGGAGATGCTGCCGGAAATGATTCGCGCAGCTAAGGAGAAGGGCTCGCCGATCATTATTCAAACCAGTATTGATACAGCGAAATATATCGGCTACGACGTGATGGTAGCAGTAGTGAAGGAAATCGCTAATACTGAAATGGTTGATGTGGCCTTGCATTTAGACCATGCCAGAGATTTCAATGAGATCAAAGCAGCGATCGACGCGGGTTATTCTAGCGTTATGTATGACGGTTCCCATTTGCCATTTAAAGAAAATATTGCTAAAACGAAGGCCGTTGTTGAATATGCCCATGCAAAAGGTGTTTCGGTCGAAGGCGAGTTAGGCACGATTGGCGGCACCGAAGAGGGTATATCCGTTGCAGAAGACGACAAAGTTTATACCAAACCAGCGGATGCTGTGGAGTTTGTAAAACAAACGGATATTGATGCTCTTGCAATCGCGATTGGCACAAATCACGGTCAATTCAAATCTAAGACTGAAGTCAATATTCCATTATTAAAAGAAATCCACGCAGTTGTCGATGTGCCGCTAGTTATCCACGGCGGTACCGGAGTAAAAGAAGAGGACTACCCAGAATTGATCAATAACGGAATTCGCAAATTCAACGTTGGGACCGAATTGTTAGTGAATTGGACCAAAGTAGCGAAAGAGTCTTTTGGAGAAACCGAAGTGAACAAATCACTGCGCCACAATGTTATTCCGGCAAATCAAGCAGTCAAAGAAATCGTCAAACACAAGATCGGCTTATTTATGAATGTCGACAGCCCATTGGCGATGCAAAAATAAATGAAGAAATATCTGATTTTGATTGCCGGCAGTCCCGCAACTGGGAAGTCCTATTTGATCAATGAAATGCGGCGTGTTCTAGGAGACTTTTTCCTGATCACGCCGGATGAGGGGAAAGAAATCCTAGCCGATCAGATTGGTTTTAAAAATTCAGCTGAGAAAAAAGAGCTGGAAAAAAAGGTCTGGGATTTCTATTACAACGCACTGGCACTTTATATGGAAGCAGGAAAGCGGATCGTCGTTTCTGAATATCCCTTTAGCGATAAACAAAAGAGCAAGTTAAGCAATTTAGCCGATCAATATGGTTATGAGCCGATCACGATCCGTTTAGTTGCCGATTTTGAAACACTTTGGGCACGCAGAAAAGTTCGTGATGTCGAACCGGATCGCCACTTGTCACATATCATGACCCATTATCATTTTGGGGATGCGTTGGCTGATCGGACTCAAGCCGATGATTTAATCACAGAAGAGGCTTTTCGTGAAGTTATCGAAAAGCGCGGCTACAACAATTTTCAACTAGGTAGCTTGGTGGAATATGATGTATCGGATTTCTCAAAGGTCGATTACGAACCTTTCTTAAAAAAATTAGCTGAACGAATCGCACAGAACCGTTGATTAAAACAATCAACGGTTCTTTTTAATGTGTTTGTTTTGTCAAAATGGCTAACAAATAGACTAATCCTTTGAGGTCAGTTAAATCTCAATGCTGTTTTTTTAAATAATTGTGATTGACAAAACAGCGAAGGCATCGTATGATAATTATGAAATCGATACCACAAGGCGGTGAGACATTGGCAACCATCAAAGACGTAGCAAAAAAAGCAGGCTTATCTGTTTCGACGGTTTCTAGATTTTTAAACAATCATCCGTATATTTCTGAAGACAAACGCAAACGTATTCAAGCGGCGATGGCAGAACTGGATTATACTCCCAGCTCGGTAGCGACGCAGCTGCGATCAAAAAAGGGAACGATGATCGGCATCTTAGTTTCACGAATCGTCAATCCATTTTTCTCTCATTTAGTTGATTCAATCGAGAAAAATGCCCGCTCTCATGGATACAACGTTTTAGTCATGCAGACCTATGATGATAAAAAGGCTGAGACCAATATGCTTGAGATGCTGAAGCAGCAGGTGATCGCCGGTCTAATCATGTGTTCGATCGAGGGTGATCCTAAGGTTATCGAAGCCTATCAAGAATACGGTCCGATCGTCTTATGTAATGAACAAATTCCTGGCGCGGATCTGCCGCAGGTCTTTACGAATCAAGAGGCGGCCAGTTTTGATGCAACGGAATACCTGATCAACAAAGGACATAAAAAAATCGCTTATTGCACAGGCGGAACATTGACCCGAGGCGGGCATGGAAATTCCCGTACCGCAGGATTTGAACGGGCATTGAATCAGCATAAGCTGCCGATGAAAATTGACTGGATCTTTAAGCAAGTGCACACGATCGAAGACGGCAAGCAGGTAGCGGATAAGCTATTATCGTTGCCAGAAGCCAATCGGCCTGATGCTGTATTTACCAGCAGTGATGAAGTAGCCAGCGGCGTGTTGGAAAGATTTTTAGAAAAAGGCAAGCGAGTGCCGGAGGATTTGGCGATTATGGGATTTGATAATCAGCCCTTCACCGGAATGCTGGCAGTACCTTTGACAACGATCGCGCAACCAGTCGAGGCATTAGGACAAGAGTCCACGAATTGGCTGATCGCCCGCATGGAAGAAAGAGACTATCAATTAGATGAGTCTGAATTAGTACTAAATTTGATTATACGAAAATCTGCCTAAGCAGATTTTTTTAAAACTAAATATGGTATCGATACCACAAAAGGAGAGTTATATAATGAACATGATTTTGAAAGAAAAGAACCGGTTGGATCAGCAGGAATTTTGGAAGGAAGAGGTTGTTTATCAAATTTATCCCAAGAGCTTTTATGATAGTGATGGCGATGGCATTGGAGATATTAAAGGGATCACGCAGAAGCTGGACTATTTAGCTGAGCTTGGGGTTACTATGCTATGGATTTGTCCGATTTTTACTTCGCCAATGGTTGATAATGGCTACGATATAGCCGATTATAAAGGTATCCAAACAGAATTCGGCACGATGGAGGATCTAACGGAATTGATCGAGGCCGCAAAGGCGAAAGGAATCAAATTAATCCTTGATTTAGTCGTTAATCATTCCTCTGACGAACATGCGTGGTTCCAGACAGCTATTGCAGATCCCGCAAGTCCGTATCGTGATTATTATATCTTCAAATCTGACGAAGCAGGCAATCCGCCGAATAACTGGCGCTCGATTTTTGGCGGCAGTGTTTGGGAGCCTGTACCAAATGAAGACAACATGTATTATTTCCATACCTTTGATAAAAAACAGCCCGATCTAAATTGGGAAAACCCAGCTCTAAGACAAGAGATTTATGAAATGATTAATTGGTGGCTGGAAAAAGGGATTGCCGGATTCCGAATTGATTCCATTACCTTTATCAAAAAGGATCAGGACTATCAAGATGTCGCGGTCGATGGCAGCGATGGCTTAGGCAGTGTGAAGGTTAAAACCAGAAATCGGCCGGGAATCGAAAAATTCTTAGCGGAATTGAATCGTGAAACCTTTCAAAATTATGAATGTGTCAGTGTTGGAGAAGCCCCCGGTGTTCCGTATGACCAATATGATCAATACATCGGTGAAGATGGCTACTTCAATATGATCTTTGATTTTCATTATGCAGACATCGACGTGGAAAATGGCAGCGAATGGTTCCGTCGTACGAATTGGCAGCCGCAGGACTTGAAGGACTTATTATTTAAGAGTCAAGGAGCGATCCAAAATAGCGGATGGGGAGCCAACTTTTTAGAAAATCATGATCAGCCTCGTTCCTTATCCAAATATATTATCGATGAACGGTACCAAAATGAGATTGGTGCTAAGGCTTTGGGAACATTGTTCTTCTTTTTACGAGGCACGCCGTTTATCTATCAAGGACAAGAAATCGGCATGAAGAATTTTCAACGGGAAACCATTGAGGACTTCAATGATGTATCTAGTATCGATAACTATCATCGTTCACTTTTAGAGGGATATTCTGAAAAGGAAGCGCTGATGTTTGTTAATCAACGTTCGAGAGACAATAACCGGACACCGTTTCCGTGGGATGGTGCAGAAAATGCCGGTTTTAGTGAATCAAATGAACCTTGGTTAAAATTAACGGGAGATCAAGCGGCAGTGAATGCGGCTGATCAGGTTCAGCGTGAGGATTCGGTTTTTTCTTATTATCGTCAAATGATTCAATTACGAAATCATTCGACGTATCGCCAGACACTGATTTATGGTCAGTTTTCTCCATTAAAGAGTACAGATGCAGTGATTGCATATGAACGATCTGGAAATGAAACGCTGCAGGTTTTCGTCAATCTAAGTAATCAAGAACAGGAAATCGAAGCTTCAGGAGAAGTATTGTTGAATAATTATCGTGAGTTGCAGATGCAAAACGGAGCACAAGTTTTACAGCCTTACCAAGCCGTTGTTATCAGAAAGGGTGAAAATCATGACTAAAACAAACTATCAAGAGATCGCGAAAAAACTTGTCGCAATCGTAGGAGAAGACAATATCGTCTCTGCTACGCACTGCGCGACCCGCTTACGTCTGCAGGTAAAGGATCGGAAAGCTATCGACGACAGTCAAGTGGAGCAAGTCGAAGAAGTCAAAGGGGTCTTTTATAACGCCGGACAGTATCAAATCATTCTAGGAACAGGAATCGTTAATAAAGTTTATGATGCTTTGCAATCGATTTATTCATTTAATGAGGTATCAAAGGATCAAATGGCGAAGGACGATTCTTCTCCGTTACAACGTGCGGTCAGAAATATTGCCGACATCTTTGTCCCGATTATTCCAATTCTAGGTGCTACAGGTCTTTTTCTTGGGTTGAAGGGTGTGATTTTCAATGAAACCGTTCTTAATGCAATGGGCTTGACCCCTAATAGTATTCCTGAATGGCTGAGTGCATCAGTGACTGTTTTGACCGACACGGCTTTCGGGTTCTTAACGGCATTCATCTGCTGGTCAGCCTTCAAAAAAATGGGCGGGCTGCCGATTATTGGTTTCTTAATCGGGCTGATGCTAGTTTCTCCAGCCTTGCCAAATGCTTATGCCGTTGCAGGCGGAACCGCCGAACCGATTATGGCTTTTGGAATGATTCCGTTAGTTGGGTATCAAGGCTCGATTCTGACGGCATTGATCACCGGTATGATCGGTGCGACGTTAGAGAAGAAATTGCGCAAGATTATGCCGAATGCGATGGATTTGATTTTTACCCCCTTTTTAGTCATCCTCGTTTCTGTTTTTATTGCTTTGTTTGTATTAGGACCTATCGTTCATGGCTTTGAGAGGCAAGCGGTGAAAGTGATTGAGATGTTTTTGCATCTGCCATTAGGTATCGGCGGCTTGATCATCGGATTCTTGTATCCGATTGCGGTAATGACTGGAATGCACCATATGTTTATTATGATTGAAACCTCTTTGATTGCTACGACCGGCTTTAATCCATTGATCACTGTTTGTGCGATGTATGGTTTTGCGAATGCGGCAGTTTGTCTGGCGATTGCCTTGCGAACAAAGAGTGCTTCAATTAAAACCGCGGGAATTTCTGCGACGATTACGCAAATGCTGGGGGTCAGTGAACCAGCGTTGTTCGGTGTAGTGATGCGCACAGGAATGAAGGCGATCCTAGTGATGCTGGGCAGCTCAGCCGTGGGCGGTATGGTTCTTTCGTTATTAGGTATCCAAGCGAACAGCTATGGTTTAGCAGTTTTGTTGTCGCCATTGATGTATATCTATGAACCATATCAAGTAATTACTTATGTAGCGGTGGGGATCGCGACCTTTATCCTAGCCTTTGTTTTAACCAATCTATTCGTTATCAAAAAAAGCGAAACGGTTGAAAGGGCTGCCGATTCTCGCGGAAATACTAAAAATATCAAAGTCTATTCACCAATTGACGGAGAAATCATTCCGATTACGGAAGTGAATGACCAAGTATTTGCCAGCAAAATGATGGGTGAAGGCTTTGCGGTCTTACCAAGTCAAGAAACGATCAAGGCGCCCGTTTCAGGTGTAGTAAAAATGATTGCTCCGACAAAGCATGCAATCGGCATCGTGACGGATGACGGTATGGAGTTATTGCTCCATCTGGGAATTGATACGGTTGAATTAAATGGCGCTCCCTTTAAGTTGATCATCCAGGAAGGGCAAACAATCCAGCGGGGACAGAAGATCGGAACCATCGATTTGAAAATGATCGAAGCCAAAGGCAAGGATGCGACCGTCATGGTGATCATCACAGATTCGAAGGAAACGATCGCGGGATTGGAATACAATCAAGATTATGTCCTGCCGATTCTTGGATCATAGGTGAGTAAAATGGAATGGACACAAGAAATGCGCTATCGTCCGTATCAGGAGTGGTCGGAGAAATATGTTCGCGAGTTAAAAGCAAATGTTGAACAGTCAAAATGGCGTTTAAACTATCACATTCAGCCAGAAACAGGCTTGCTGAATGATCCGAATGGCTTCAGCTTCTTCAATGGAAAGTGGCATTTGTTTTATCAGTCTTTTCCTTTCGGAGCTGTTCATGGCTTAAAGTCTTGGTATCATGTGAGCTCCACGGATTTGATTCATTGGGAGTCGGAAGGAGCAGTCTTAGAACCGGATCGCGCTTTTGATTCTCATGGGGCCTATTCTGGTAGTGCCCTGCCGGTGGGGGAGGCGTTGTTTCTGGCTTATACCGGAAATGTACGCGATCAATCATGGGAACGCCGCAGTTATCAATTAGGTGCTTGGATGAACAAGAAGGGTGAAATTAAAAAAGTCGCAGAACCACTAATTAGCGAGCCGCCTGCTGGATTTACCGCCCATTTTCGTGATCCACAGCTTATCCGTTCTAATGAAGAATATTTAATGGTGATCGGCGGGCAAACGCTTGATGAACAAGGCGAGGTGTTGGTTTTTGCTAGTCAGGATTTGGTGGATTGGCAGTATCGTGGACCAATGAACATTCATCAGGATTTAGGCTTTATGGTGGAATGTCCGAACCTTCTTTCGATTGAGGAGCATGCGGTGCTGCTGCTTTGTCCGCAGGGATTAAAAGAATTGGACTATCAAAATGTGTATCCCAATACCTATATTTTGGCAGAGGAATACTCGGCAGAAACCAATAGCTTAAAAAATCCACAGAAGCAGCAAGTATTAGATGAAGGTTTTGATCTCTACGCAACCCAAGCCTTCACTGCACCGGATGGACGTTGTTTAAGTGTTGGCTGGATCGGACTACCCGAAATGAGTTATCCGACATTTGGCGAAGGCTGGGCACATAGTTTGAGTTTGATTAAAGAGCTGACGATCAAAGACGGCAAACTTTATCAATATCCTGTGGAAGAGACGCAGCGATTAAGAGGATCACAAGAAATGTTAGTATCTGAAGCGAATGAAAAATTTATGAAGCAAACCGCTAACAGCTATGAGCTGCAACTAGAAATCCCTTCAAATTGCCAAGGCAGCGTTCATTTATTTTCCGATTCAATCAACGAAAAGTCCCTTGTGTTAAGTTATGATACTAAGCAGGGGAAAGTCTGGCTGGATCGCAGCAGGACTGATTATCCGCTAAATCCTGAGTTTGGAGAAATTCGAGAAACAATCGTTGAACAAGGAAAATCGCTGACGATCGCAATTTTCATAGACAAATCAACCTGCGAAATATTCATCAATGCAGGGGAGAAAACCCTGACGGCAAATTATTATCCGACAGAAGAACAAACTTACTTATTGCTAGAGAACAGTCAAAAATGCCGCGCTAGTTATTACTCACTAAGTAAATAGAAAGAAGCTCCTTTTCCAATAAAGTGTGGAAAGGAGCTTCTTTCTTATTTTTTTTCATTTGTGGCGGCTTCATGCTGCTGACTATATTTATTGATTTTTCGATCAATCTTGTTCAGGTAGGCTTGTGTCTGCGCCAACTGCTTTTCGACTTCTTTTTTATGTTCGATAAAGAATTCAAGCCGTTTCTCATAAGTCGGGTCGCCATCCATTGACCATTCGACGAACTGCTTAATGTCATTTAACTGCATGCCGGTATTTTTTAAACAGGTGATGATCGACAAAAAGTCTAAGTCCTTATCTTTGAAATCGCGTCGACCGTTTTCGTCACGCGCAACAAATGGAAGCAGCCCTTTTTGATCGTAAAACCTTAAAGTATAAGCACTAAGACCGGTCTTTTTTGAAATCTCACTGATTTTATAGCCCATTGTTTCTCCTTCTTCTCTTTTTCTTTAATTTTACCAGATTGCAAGCCTCGTTATTGTGAATTTTTAAGGATCAGGTAGATTGCTGCTTTTTCATTCACCTCTTCTTGCGGCAGACAGCTTTTGATTAGTTCACTCATTTCTGTATCGGTGAGAAAAATCCCGGCATCTTCAAGGGTTGCAGGGAAATGAAATCCTCGACAGAATTTTTCCATCGCATGAATCCCTTTTAGCGCTGTTTCTTCATCACTACTACATGGTGCAACATTCATGATGTTTACGGCAAAGTCGACAAAACGTTGAAGGTGTTCTTGATAATTCGAGCGTGCCCAGTTTGGCCAAATAATGCTTAAGGCAATGACAGGTGAAAGGTCAAAAGCTTTGCTAAGTCCAAGAGCCATTTTTTGTACGGGCAGCTGGGTAAAAAGTTCGGGGGTTCGTGATAAACGACCATTTCCTTCTATAGAATATTGTAAGGTAGTAGTCATCATATCCTTTAACAATGCTTGAAAAAGTTTATCGATGATAACCGGACGTCCGCCTTTTGTTAGATAGAAGGTCGTAAGGTGCAAAAGGAAATACACGTTGTTTTCAATTGCGGTTTCTTCAATGAAGCGTGGACTTATTGTTGGATAGTATTGAGATCGTTCCATAATAATCACTCCCTTTTTTTGAATAAATTAAGCTTAGTACTTCGAGTACACTCTAAGTCAACCGGAAAAATAAGATTAAGTGATTGACTTTCAATTTTTTGAGGATATACTAAAAATAGTTAGCTGGCTAATTATATTAAAAAGGAGATACCATGGAGAATTATACATTTAAGGATCGTCCCGATAATCAACGGATTCAATTGACAATTGATCACTATGCGCAAGAATCTGATTCAACGATTGCCTCGTTGTTTTTGGATTTTCAGTGGACCTATCGGGAAATGCAGAAGGCGTACGATGCAGTATTAGAAGAGTATGGACTTTCAGAATCAAAATTTATTATTTTGATGTTTTTGGAGCGGGCGGAAGAGCATTCTTTGATGCCATCAGAATTAGCAGAAAAGCTGGGGGCCTCCCGCGCAACGATCACGAAGCTAGTAAACAATATGGAACGAGATCAGCTAATCCGGAAAATCCCATCTGCTTCGGACAAACGAGCGGTACTAGTTCAAATGACTGACATAGGAACAGAAGTTTTAATGAAATTTTTACCTAAAAATTTTGAAGCAACGAAAACGCTGCTTAACCAATTAAGTAAAGAGGAAATCGACCAACTTTTTTATCTGCTGAACAAAATCAAACAAGGCACTGACGAGTTAAACAAAGAAAGGGAGCAACTAAAATGAATGAAAAGAAAATCGAATTATTAGAAACGTATCTAAGTTTGTACATCAATCACTTTGTGGTATTGGAAAATATGGACAAGGAAGACTCGAAATACGTGGTGTTAGATGTTCGTAACGCACCGGCACAGGTGAAAAAAGATCAGATTAAGGGTGCAATTGCGATGCCTGCGAAAGATTTAGCCAATCATTTAGCTGAATTAGACAAAGAAAAAACATATGTGGTCTATGATTGGACGGGTGGAACGACACTTGGCAAGACCGCTTTATTGATTCTTTTGTCCAATGGATTTGAAGCGTATGAATTGGCAGGGGCACTTGAAGGATGGAAAGGCATGAGTTTGCCGATTGAAACTCTTTAAACTAAAAAAACTTTCGACCTGTATCGTGGTCGAAAGTTTTTTTAGCCAGCGGCTCGTTCTTTTTTCATTTGAGCTGCCGCCAAGAAATAATCTGTGTAGGTCCAGCCGTTTCTAGGATGAAATTTTCCGATTTCATCGGTCTCAAGCTGCTCAATCATTTGAAGCTGCTTCAATAATCGTTTTTCATCCAATTGTGCATAGGCATAGGGGGCGATAAAGGAGACAAAATAAAAGCGATTCTTCAAAGGATTAAGGTAAGGCAGTTCGTTCAGCAGCGGAAGACTTAATAATAAAATATCGCCAGTCAATTCATGAACGGCATCTTCGCCATATGTAAATACTTTCGTTTGGATCGTGATTCCTTGCTTTTCAGTCAATTCATTAGAACGTGCAATAAGCTGATCAGTTACGCAGTGATCGGCTTTTTCTTTGATGATCGTTAATTTTCTGATATTGTTCATTTCAGGCAGTCCCTTCTGCAGAGGTTAATCAAAAGCATTTTACACTGCTTGATAGAAAATTTAAAATAATCTGCTCCGTTTTCTGAAAATGTAATGAAAATACATTTTTAATAAAGGTATGGAACAGCGTAAAAAACGCGCTCCAATCAGAGTGCGTTTCACAAATTATTGAACTGTACATTTGATTTGGTGCGATTCTAAAATCCTTTTGAAATAATCCAAGTCTTCTGTATGTAGCTGCGGAATGTCTTGCATTTGATACTTACGATCAAGAGAAGCGTATTTTTTCTCACCGAATTGGTGGAAGGGCAGGAGCTCCACTTCTGTGATCTTCATTTGGTTGAATAATTTTGCGAAGGCCTTTGCGTTTTCTTCACCATCGTTATAATTGGGAATCACTGGAATACGTACGACTAGATTCTGCTGCTGCTCTAAAGCCAGCGCAAGATTCTTCAAAATTGGTTTTAAGGAGACGCCGGTTCCAGCTTTATGCTGAGCCTCGTCATGATGTTTGACATCGAAATAAAGTAAATCCACTTGTTCAATGAAATTGCCAAATACTTCTGGTTTGGCGTAGCCGGTCGTTTCACTGGCGGTGTGGATATTTTTCGCTTTTAATTGCCGCAGCAGCTCGGTCGCGAATTCTGCTTGATAGAGCACTTCGCCGCCGGATAATGTGACGCCGCCATTTGATTCTTCATAGAAGGCTTCATCCTTCATGACTTCGGTGATGATTTCCTCCATTGATTTGTATTCGCCGACAGTTGTGTGGGTGTTTTTTTGTGTATCCCACATTTGCTCCGGCTTGCCATTTTGCGACTCCGGATTCGAACACCAGTAACAGCGCAGCGGACAGCCCTTAAAAAAGACCACCGTACGAATCCCTGGACCATCGTGGATACTAAATTTTTGGATATTGAAAATACATGCTTTGTCATTCATCGGAAAACGTCCTCCATTTCATCTAGAGTTTATCACATCTATTTATTAACGTAAATATAAAATGTTACGTTCGTAACTAAAAATACCGAAAAAGTTGTTCGCAATTCAAAAATATGATAGGCTGAAACAAATGACAGAATACAGGTGGAGAAGAGTTTATGTCTAGAGAAGAAGAGATTCTTGCGATTGTCAGCAAGAAGAAAAAAATCGAAGTCAACGAACTTTCAGCCTTGCTGAAGGTTTCGAAAGTAACCATTCGGAAAGATTTGGATAAATTAGAGGCACGAGGCTTGCTGCATCGCCAGCACGGTTATGCACTATTGAACAATATGGACGATATTAATTACCGTTTGGCGCAAAATTATGACTTAAAACGCAAAATCGCACTGGAAGCCAGCAAGATCGTCACTGATGGCGAAGTAATCATGATCGAATCAGGATCAACCTGCGCGTTGTTAGCAGAGGAGCTTGCCTTCAATCGAAACGACATCACGATTATTACCAATTCCTGCTTCATCGCATCTTATGTTCGTAAGGCCGAATCAGTCAAGGTGATATTGATCGGCGGCGAGTATCAAAAAGAATCGCAGGTTAATGTCGGGCCGTTGGTCAAACAGGTCATCAATGAGTTTTATGTCGATAAATTATTTGTCGGGATTGATGGTTTTGATCAGCGCAGAGGATTCACTGGTAGTGACATCACTCGCTGCGACACCACCCGAATGCTGGCAACCGCAGCAAATCAAACGATCGTCTTGACGGATTCCAGCAAGTTTTCGCAAAATGGTGTTGTTTCAGAGTTTGCCTTTAGTGAGATCAGCAAGGTGTTTACAGATGAGGCGATTGACGCCGAGGCGCTAGCATTTTTGCAAAATGAACAGGTTGATGTATTTACGGTATAAAATTAAGAGCGATCAGTCAGAAAAATCTGGCTGATTTTTTATTTATTAAGATGCTATACTTGAGGAAAATGCGAGGGGCGGATAATATTGGAAATTCGTCATGTACAAGAATCAGATCGTATATTTTGGTTTACGCTGGATCAGCATTTGTCGGAAAGTCAATTTGAGCAGAAGGTTCGGGATAAGATGGGCTATGTCTTATCCGTGGAGGGGATGGCTGTTGGTTTATTAAGGTACAATCTTTTCTGGGATGAGCATCCTTTTTGCACGATGCTTTATGTAAGGGCTGATTATCAAGGCAAAGGGTACGGGAAGGACTTGATGGACTTCTGGGAAAAGGAGATGCACAAGTTAGGTTACAAAATGCTGATGACGTCGACTCAGGTTGATGAACAGGCACAGCACTTTTATCGCAAGTTGGGTTATCAGGATGCGGGAGGCTTGCTGATTACGGTTCCTGAATATCAACAGCCGATGGAGATGTTTTTTACAAAAAAATTAAAGCCAATTAGTAGAAAAATTGGCTTTAATAATGGTCTTTAGCGGAATAAATATAGAGAGTATCTTCCTCAACACTGTAAATGAGGCGGTGCTCATCACTAATACGGCGAGACCATTTTCCTGTCAGTTCGTATTTCAATGGCTCGGGTTTTCCAAGACCTGAAAAAGGCGTGCGTTCGATATCTTTGATCAAGCGATTGATTTTTCGGATCGTCATCTTGTTTCCGTGTTCATACCAATACAGGTAGTCATTCCATGCGGCATCTGACCAAACTTTATTCATCCGACTCTTCCTCGATCAAGTCGTGTGACGTAAAATTGCCATTTTGAAATTGTTGTTCTCCTTTTTGAATTTTTTCCATTAAATAGGAGTTTGAAAGGATTCTCAGGGTCTCTTGAAGAGAATCGTAGTCACGTTTTGCCATGACAACGACTGTTTCATCAATGTCTTTACTAGTTACGATCAAGGCTTCAGCATCATCATTCACTTGTCTCATGTAACTTTTTAAGTTTTGTCGGAAATTTGAATAAGCAACTGCTTCCATTATTATTCCTCCTCTCCAATAAGGTACGTAAAAGTAGTAAATGTCTTCTTTAAATATATTGTACAATATTCTGTACAGCAATTC
>NZ_NGLG01000002.1:259358-274033 GCF_002140655.1 Enterococcus sp. 3H8_DIV0648
GAATTGCTGTACAGAATATTGTACAATATATTTAAAGAAGACATTTACTACTTTTACGTACCTTATTGGAGAGGAGGAATAATAATGGAAGCAGTTGCTTATTCAAATTTCCGACAAAACTTAAAAAGTTACATGAGACAAGTGAATGATGATGCTGAAGCCTTGATCGTAACTAGTAAAGACATTGATGAAACAGTCGTTGTCATGGCAAAACGTGACTACGATTCTCTTCAAGAGACCCTGAGAATCCTTTCAAACTCCTATTTAATGGAAAAAATTCAAAAAGGAGAACAACAATTTCAAAATGGCAATTTTACGTCACACGACTTGATCGAGGAAGAGTCGGATGAATAAAGTTTGGTCAGATGCCGCATGGAATGACTACCTGTATTGGTACTGTCTCTTATACACATCTAGATGTGTATAGAAGATCTTTCTAGTGCTGATATAGAAACAAAAAATAATTTAGTTAGGAGGAAAACAAATGAATTATCAGGGAACATTGATTGCGGTAAAAGATATTGAACAGGCCAAAGCGTTTTATCAGTCCGTTTTAGAATTGGACGTGATGGTAGATGCTGGTGAGCATGTTCAATTGACAGAGGGAATCTTTTTACAGACGGTAGATAGTTGGGCGGATTTCATTCATAAGAAGGAAACAGAGGTCGTACTGGAGAATAATGCGATCGAATTGTATTTTGAAACGAAGGACATGGACGCTTTTATTGAGCGGTTGGCTGCACGAAAAGACATCGAGTATTTGCATCCGCTGCTGGAACATAGCTGGGGCCAGCGAGCAATTCGCTTTTATGATTTAGATAAGCACATTATCGAAGTGGCTGAAAGTATTGCAATGGTGGTTAAGCGTTTCATTGATTCTGGTATGACGATTGAAGAAGTGGCAGAGCGAACGGGTGTTGAGCCTCCATACATCAAAGATATTTTAGATAAGCTGTAAGAAATCGAGATATTGCACATCTGTGCAATATCTTTTTTTGGTTGGAATCGTTTCAGATTCTATTGACTGTATTTCTATTCACATGCTATTATATTTACGAAAGAAGTATATATTAGTTTCGAATGAAAAACGGAGGGTGTAATCATGAGTATTCAAATGAAGGAACAAAACGCGCCGTATTTTGGAAAATTAACCAATCGAATGAACCATTTCCGCGAGTCAGTGTTGACGAAAAAGCCCTATATTGATGCAGAGCGGGCATTGCTGGCAACAGAAGCTTACAAAGAACACCAAAATCAGCCAAGTACCGTAAAGCGGGCTTTGATGCTGCAAAATATTTTGGAAAAAATGTCGATCTATATTGAAGAAGATACATTGATCGTCGGCAATCAAGCATCTTCCAACCGTGATGCACCGATTTTTCCGGAATACACGATGGATTTTGTTATGAATGAGCTGGACTTATTTGAAAAACGAGACGGTGATGTTTTTTATATTACTGAGAAAACGAAGGAAGATCTGCGCTCGATCGCGCCTTTCTGGGAAAATAATAATTTACGTGCCAAAGGCTGGGCGCTGCTGCCGGATGAAGTGAGTGTCTTTATGGAGACAGGTTTCTTCGGAATGGAAGGCAAGCTGAATTCAGGCGATGCTCATTTAGCGGTGGATTATGGTCAAATGCTGCGAGTTGGCTTGAAGGGTTATCAGGAACGCACATTGAAGGAAAAAGCGGCGCTTGATTTGACGATTCCAGAAAGCTTAGATAAGTATCAATTTTATAAGGCAGTCTTGATTGTGATTGACGCGGTGAAAACTTTCGCGGAACGTTTCTCAGCATTGGCAAAGGAAAAAGCAGAAACTGCGAATCCGCAGCGGCGCGCTGAATTATTAGAAATCAGCCGAATCTGCAGCAAAGTTCCTTATGAACCAGCAGAAACTTTCCAAGAAGCGATCCAAGCAACGTGGTTCATCCAATTGCTTTTACAAATCGAATCGAATGGTCACTCGCTATCTTACGGCCGATTCGATCAATACATGTATCCATATTTGAAGGCGGATCTGGAAAAGGGCAACATCACCGAAGAAAAAGCGGTGGAGCTGTTGACCAACCTTTGGATCAAAACATTGACGGTCAATAAAGTCCGCAGTCAGGCCCATACCTTCAGCAGTGCCGGCAGCCCGCTTTATCAAAATGTTACGATCGGCGGCCAAACCCGCGACAAAAAAGATGCGGTCAACGAATTATCTTATTTAGTATTACGCAGTGTTGCTCAAACCAAATTGCCGCAGCCAAATCTAACGGTTCGTTATCATGCCGGCTTAGACAATCGGTTTATGAATGAATGTATCGAAGTGATGAAGCTTGGTTTTGGGATGCCGGCCTTCAATAATGATGAGATTATTATTCCATCCTTCATGAAGGTGGGTGTGACGGAAGAGGATGCTTATGATTACAGCGCGATCGGCTGTGTAGAGACGGCGGTTCCTGGGAAATGGGGCTATCGTTGTACCGGTATGAGCTACATGAACTTCCCGAAAATTTTGATGATCGCTATGAATGATGGGATCGACCCGGTTTCCGGCAAACGCTTTGTTAAAGGTTACGGACATTTCAAAGACATGAAATCTTATGCGGACCTGCAGGAAGCGTGGGATAAAACAGTACGGGAATTAACGCGGATGAGTGTGATCGTGGAAAATGCCATCGATCTTGGTCTGGAACGTGATGTACCGGATATTTTATGTTCGGCTCTGACGGAAGATTGTATCGGTCGCGGGAAAACCCTGAAAGAAGGCGGCGCGGTCTATGACTTTATCTCTGGTTTGCAAGTCGGTATCGCTAATATGGCGGATTCATTGGCAGCCATTAAGCAATTAGTTTTTGAAGAAGAAAAAGTGACGCCAGATGAATTGTGGGAAGCTTTGATGACGGATTACGAAAGTGAACGCAGCCAAGAAATCCAACAAATGATTCTAAATGACGTACCAAAATATGGAAATGACGATGATTCAGTCGATCAATTGATTACTGAAGCTTACGACAGCTACATCGATGAAATCGCGAAATATCCTAATACGCGGTATGGTCGCGGGCCAATCGGCGGGATTCGTTATTCAGGAACATCATCGATTTCTGCCAATGTTGGACAAGGCCGTGCAACGATGGCGACACCGGATGGACGGAATGCTTGGGTGCCGTTGGCAGAAGGCTGTTCACCATCGCATAATATGGACAAAAATGGACCAACGGCTGTCTTGAAATCTGTTTCGAAGTTAAGTACAGAGGACATTCTTGGCGGGGTGCTTTTGAATCAGAAGGTCAATCCGCAAACATTAGCTAAAGAAGAAGACAAACAAAAATTGATCATGCTGCTGCGGGCGTTTTTCAATAAACTGCACGGCTACCACATTCAATACAATGTGGTATCAAGAGACACCCTGATCGACGCGCAAAAGCATCCAGAAAAACACCGCGATTTGATCGTGCGGGTGGCTGGGTATTCAGCCTTCTTCAATGTGTTATCGAAGGCGACGCAGGATGATATTATTGAACGGACGGAACATGTGATTTAAATAGAGATTTTAGGACTTGGAAGAGCAATTTTCCAAGTCTTTTTTGCGTTTCATAATCGTTTCATAACATGAAACACTCCCCAATAATCGTTTCATTGATACATTCGAATCTCATGGTATAGACGGAGGAAAGCTTCGGATGCTAAGGTAAAAATATAAATAAAAGCGCTTACATTAAGAAAGGAGGATTCGATGAAAACGAAAAAGAAATTAGGTTTCTTCTCAATTTTGGCATTGGCTTTTTCTTCGGTTTTCTCGCTAGAGCTGATTTCTTCACAGGCAAAGTTAGGTCCGTCATTGATTTTTAACTTTATTTTTATCGGCTGTACTTATTTTTTATCCCACGGACTTATCTGTGCTGAATTGGGATCGACCTATCCAGATCAAGGCGGTATCTATGTCTGGGTCAAACGTGCATATGGCGATAAATGGGCTGCACGAACGACTTGGTGGTATTGGCTGAACGTCGCGGGCTTCATTCCAGCAACGGCAGTGGTGATGGTTTCGATTTTAAAAGAAATGTTTTTGCCTGATCTTTCAGTTTGGGGAATCGTTTTAGTTTGTATCGTTTGTGTGTGGTTTGTCGTGATTTTCAACTGTATTGATTTGCAGAAGGCTAAGTGGTTACCGATCATCAGCTCCATCAGTAAAGTCTTGGTGACACTGGTTTTGATTATTGGCGGTCTGTATTTTACTTTTACTCATGGTTTGCAGCATGCCTTTGCAGAAGATTCATGGTTGCCGGAATTAAACATTAGTTTTGTTGCACTGATCCCGGTGTATGTCTACAGTGTAACCGGTTTTGATCTGATCAGCTGTTCAGCCGGAGAATTGGAAAATCCCAGCAAAAATGTTCCTAAGACAGTTTTTCTAAGCGGCTTTTTTACGATTATTTTTTATATCTTGGCGGCTTCAGCGATTTTACTGGTCTTGCCAACAGGAGCAATCAGTGAAACATCAGGGCTTTTTGATACGGTAGTTGCGATGTTCGGCAGTAAATGGCTGGTGAATTTTATTGGAATGGTTACGTTTGTCGGCTTTTTGGGCTATGTCTTTGGCTGGGCCTTGGGTGGAAATAAGGTAGCGCTTGAAGCTGGCGAAAGCGGTGAGCTGCCGAAATTTTTTGCGAAGACGAATCGGGTGTATGCCCCTGTCGGCTCAGCGGTATTGTTGGGAATCGTATCGACGGGATTGTTGATCTTTTACGGAATAACTGCCAGTACCAGTGAAAACCTGTTTTGGACGTTGTTGGCATTTACCTCGATTATCTTTTTCTTGCCATATATCGTTTTAAGCTTTACGTTTTTGAAATTGCGAAAAATCGATTCAGACATCAAACGACCATTTAAAGTTCCTTTTGGTAAGAAAACCGCCTATATGGTCGCCATTGTTCATTGTATCTTTTTGATATTCAGCAGTATTTCTTTTTTGATCCCGCCTGAAGGTGACGATCCGCAGATTTACGTCATCAGCTTGGTGGCAGGCTTGATCTTATCTATCGGCTGCGGCGAAGGATTGATTCATATAGCAATGAAACAGCAAAAAGCATCGGTCATCGATGCATAAAAAATAAAGGAGTGTATTTAACATGGCAAAACGACTTGCTTCTACCCCAAAAAAAGACGGCTACCGGATGCCGGGAGAGTTTGAACCGCAGAAACAAATTTGGATGATTTGGCCAGAGCGGCCAGATAATTGGCAGCACGGCGGAAAGGATGCACAAAAAGCTTTTACCAATGTCGCAAAAGCAATCAGTAAATTCACCCCAGTGACAATGTGTGTGTCCGCTGCTCAATATGAACATTGCCGCAATACCTTGCCGGATGATATTCGAGTGGTCGAAGTGGCGAATGATGATGCTTGGATGCGGGATTGTGGACCAACCTTTGTGGTAAATGATCAAGGTGATGTGCGCGCGGTTGACTGGGATTTCAATGCGTGGGGCGGACTGGTTGATGGGTTGTATTTTCCATGGGCTGAGGATCAAAAGTTGGCCCAAAAGGTTTGCGAGATCGAATATATCGATACCTATCACACGCCTGATTTTGTTTTAGAAGGCGGCTCGATCCATGTGGATGGCGAAGGAACGGTGATGGTCACGGAAATGTGCTTATTATCAGAAGGACGCAATCCGCATCTGAATAAAGAAGAAATTGAAGAGATGCTGAAGGAATACTTGAATGTTGAAAAAGTGCTGTGGGTGAAAAACGGAATCGATCCTGAGGAAACAAATGGTCATATTGATGATGTGGCCTGCTTTGTACGGCCGGGTGAAGCAGCGTGTATCTACACCGATGACAAAAACCATCCGTTTTATGAAGTAGCCAAAGAAACCTATGATTATTTAAGTAATCAAACGGATGCAAAGGGACGTAAACTTAAGGTTCATAAGCTTTGTACCACGATTGACCCGGTGACTTATGGCGAGGAATATGAAGTTGATACCGTGGCCGGAAGTATCCCAAGACATGAGGATGATATTTGTATTACTTCGTATATGAATTTTCTGATTACCAATGGCGCGATTATCGCACCACAGTATGGTGATAAAAATGATGCTCTGGCGTTAGAGCAATTACAGGAAATGTTCCCAGAGTATGAGATCGTTGGAGTACAAACGAGGCAAGTAGTTTATGGCGGCGGCAACATTCATTGCATTACTCAGCAGCAGCCAAAGGGATAGATTGACAGTTTTGCTAGTCTACTATGAACCAATCAGATTAGCTGAATAAAATCTTAATAGGAAGAAGGAGCAGAAGAATGAGACATTTTATTGATACGAATGATTTTACTAAGGAAGAATTACTGGATATCATCACTCTTTCCTTATTGATTAAGGATTGTGTAAAGAAAGGCTATTATCCGCCATTGATGCGTCGAAAAACTTTGGGAATGATCTTCCAGCAAAGTTCCACACGTACACGGGTTTCTTTTGAAACAGCGATGGAGCAATTGGGCGGACACGCACAGTATTTAGGTCCCGGGATGATTCAATTAGGGGGCCATGAAACGATCGAGGATACGGGGAAGGTTCTTTCTCGCTTAGTAGACATCGTAATGGCCCGAGTAGCTGAGCATCAGACAGTAGTAGATTTAGCTGCTGCCGCGAGTGTCCCGATCATCAATGCGATGAGCGATTACAATCATCCAACACAGGAAATCGGAGATCTTTGTACTATTGCAGAAAATCTTCCGGAAGGCAAAAAGTTAGCAGACTGTAAGGTAACCTTTGTAGGAGATGCGACGCAAGTCTGTGCTTCATTAGGATTTGTAACAACGAAATTAGGGATGCATTTTGTGCAATACGGACCTAAAGGTTACCAGTTGACGGAGGAACATCAGGCGATTTTAGAAAAAAATGTTCAAGAAAACGGCGGAAGCTGGTTAGTGACGGATGATCCGGCAAAGGCTTTGCCAGGAACGGATTTTGTTTATACCGATGTTTGGTACGGCTTATACGAAAGCGAGTTATCGCCAGAAGAACGTCAGCGAATCTTTATGCCAAAATATCAAGTAAATCGTGATTTATTAGCACAATGCAGCTTAGGCGTAAAATTTTTACACTGTTTGCCGGCTACTCGAGGAGAAGAAGTAACCGATGAAGTTTTAGATTCGGCGGTTTCGTTAGCCTTTGATGAAGCTGAAAATCGTTTGACGGCTATGCGCGGGTTATTAGTATATTTGACAAATTATCAAAGTGACGGCAGCGAGTATGAGCAGCTGGCGGCGAAAGAAAAGTTAGATGACTTTTTAGAAACACTGGAATAGGCGGGATGAAAATGGCAAAAATCGTAGTAGCACTCGGCGGCAATGCGTTAGGAAATTCAGCCGATGAACAATTGTCGCGGGCACAATTGGCGGCAAAATCAATTGTCGATCTGATTATTCAAGGACACAAAGTAGTGATCGCCCATGGAAATGGTCCGCAGGTCGGGCAAATTCGATTGGCCTTTGAAAACAGCGGCGAAGAAGTCATGCCTTTAGCTGAATGTATTGCAATGAGCCAAGGCTACATCGGATATCACCTGCAGCAGGCGATTGACGAAGAGCTGGTCAGCCGCGGTATCGAGAATGTCCCGGTTATTTCCATGCTGACACAAGTCGTAGTGGATGCAGATGATCCGGCATTTCAGCAGCCGACAAAGCCGATCGGTGGTTATTACACAGAAGAAGCAGCCAAGAAACTGATGAGAGAGACTGGAGCGCCCTACCAAGAGGATGCCGGCAGAGGCTGGCGTCGGGTAGTACCTTCTCCTAAACCAATCGATATTTACGAAAAGATCAGCTTGCAGACTTTAGTCGACGCTGGACAGGTAGTGATTGCTTGCGGAGGAGGCGGCATTCCGGTTGTTTATCGCGGGGCGAGATATCAAGGGGTCGATGCGGTGATCGATAAGGATTTCGCGGCGGCGAAAATGGCGACGCTGATCGAAGCCGATGTCTTTGTCATTTTGACCGCTGTCGATTATGTCTATGTTGATTTTGGCAAAGAGAATCAACGGGCTTTGAAGGAAGTTTCCTTAGCTGATATGCAGCAGTACATTGCGGAAAAACAATTTCCAGCGGGCAGTATGCTGCCTAAAGTAGAAGCGGCTTGCGAGTTTGTCCGAAGCGGCAAAGAAAAAACTGCCATCATTGCCAATTTAGAGCAAGTTGCTCAGGCAATTACAGCAGAAACAGGAACGATTATTCGTTCGTAAGGGAACGCTTCAAGCGTTTATAGAGAATCAACTCAACGATCGCGATCATTGAGATCCGCGAGGTCATGTCAAGGCTGTCATAAATGATTTCATCGGTAAAGATGTAAAAATCAATGTCGCATAAATTTTGTACCACATTGGTCACTGCACGGGTAAAGGAGACAATCGTGGCTTGTGAAGCCTGTTTGACTAATTCAATCGTTTCGATAATCGCCGAATTATCTCCCGTATAGGCAAAAACGAAGAGAATATCATTGTCTTTGATATTGTGAAGGGCATTGCGGACCGCGGCTTTATCAGAAAGAAGAATGGATTGAAAGCCTTGCGCGGTAAACAGCCAATCAACATAATGCAGCGCCTGCTGATCCAATTCTTCGCCGATTAAATAAATCACAGGATCGTTATCCAACAATTGATTAAAGGTTTCCATCCGTTCTTGGTCAGCCACGCGGATGGATTCCATAATATTTTTCAAATATTCTTCTCTGTAATCTTTTTGTTTTACAGAATGGGGTATTTCTTGCGGTGCTTCGGAGGTATTCAACAGACTGTCAACGAAATCACTGTAGCCCTCAAAGCCCAACTTTTTGGTAAAACGGAAAATGGTCGCCGAAGACACGAAGCATTTTTTAGCCAATTGACGGATGCTGTAATGCTTGGCTTCATCAAAATTTTTCAACACGTAGTTAAAAATCCGCTTTTCTGATTCGTTTAGGTGCGAGATGTTTTGGTTGGCTGCGGAATAAAAATTTTTCGTTTCTGTCAAAAAACCACCTGCTTTCTTATTACTATATTATAACCTAATTTTCGAGTATTCATCGACTCAATTTGACTAACTGGAGGTCTAGCATAATGAAATTGTCCCATAATAAAAACTATCCAACGAAGCATTTTTTAGACAACTATGATCTTTCGAAAGAAGAGATCCAAGATATTTTAAGTACCATCGTTCAATTAAAGGAGGCGGCTTATCAAAATGCCGTTCCGCAATTATTGCAAGGCGCAACGCTGGCAATGATTTTTGAAGAACCTTCTACCCGAACACGCGTATCCTTTGAGACTGCTATGACTGAGTTAGGCGGGCACGCTCTATACTTGAAGCCTGGGGAGATACATTTTGGTTCTCACGAAGCGATCAAAGATACCGCGCAAGTATTATCAAGTATGTGTGATGGTATCATGCTGCGGACAGAGGATCATGAGCTGGTATTAAATTTAGCAAAACATGCGACGGTTCCTGTCTTTAACGCGATGACGTACTATATTCATCCGACGCAAGGGTTGGCGGATGTGTTGACCATGATGGAGCATCTGCCTGAGGACAAAACGTTGGATGATATCCAAATCGTTTTTGTCGGTGATTCGGGGGAAAATGGCATCATGGCGATGGAACATGCTCATCTGGCGGCATCGTTAGGGTTAAATTACACGATTGCTTCGCCTAAACGGTATTCCATCAGCCAAACTGAAATAGATAAGGTCAATAAAAAAATGGCTGCTACCGGAGGCTCATTGACGGTGACAGAAAATGTTGAAACAGCCGTAAAACAGGCGGATTTTATCATCCCGGATGTCTGGTATTATTATGGTTATGAGGATGAAAAAGAAGAACGGACAGCAGCCTTTTATCCTCGCTATCAATTAAATATGGATATGCTGAACATGGCACCAGAGCACTGCAAAGCAATGCATTGTCTGCCGGCGAATCGCGAAGTTGAAATCACCAGCGAGGTCCTAGATCATCCAACGCGCTCGTTAGTTTTCCAAGAGGCGGAGAATCGCCTGCATGTTCAAAGAGGGTTGCTGGCTTGGTATTTGTATCCGCGGTTGAAACGTGCGGATCAGCAGACCAAAGTTTATTATGAGGGGAAAATGCGTGCCTTCCTTGATCAAAGACTAAGCTAGAAAGGAGCGTGACAGAGTATGGAAAATGTAAAAAAGCTGGGCTTCATTGATATTGTTTCACTTTCATTTGCGGCGGTTTTTTCTCTGGAGCTGATCGCATCACAAGCCTCAATGGGCCCTTCGCTGATCTTTTGTTTCATTGTGCTTGGCGTGACCTTTTTCCTTTCCCATGGATTGATTTGTGCCGAACTTGGTTCCACTTATCCTGATCAAGGCGGGATCTATGTTTGGATCAAGCGCGCCTATGGTGATCGTTGGGCGGCACGGACAACTTGGTGGTATTGGATTAATGTTGCTGGTTTTATCCCATCGACTTTAGTCGTGATGGGGTCTATCTTGCAGATGTTGTTCTTTCCTAATCTTTCGGTTTGGGGAATGGTCATTTTTTGTATTATTTGTACATGGTTCATCGTCGCCTTCAATTGTATCGATTTGCAGGATGCCAAATGGCTCACTATGATCAGTACGATTTGTAAATTGATCGCCTGTTTGGCATTGATCGTCGGAGCAGTCATGACCTTGACTTCAAAAGGTTCACAGACTGAATTTTCTATGAAAACGATCATTCCGAACTTCGATCTGAGTTTCTTCTCGTTGGTTCCAGTGTATGTGTATGCCTTGACTGGTTATGATCTAATCAGCTGTTCGGCAGGAGAGATGGAAAATCCCAGCAAGAATGTACCGAAGGCGGTATTTTCCAGCGGGATCTGTACGATCGTTTTATACATTATCGCAGCAGTTGCTATGTTGATTATCCTGCCAGTTGATCAAATCGATCCGGATTCTGGCTTGTTCACTGCCTTTGGAAAAGTATTTGGAACCCAAGTAATGATAGGCGTAGCAGTCATTTCCTTCATCGCCTTCTTAGGTTACATTTTCAGTTGGGCTTTAGGCGGGAACAAAGCTGCGCTAGAGGCGGGTCTGGAAGGAGAATTGCCTAAAATTTTCGCTAAGACCAATAAGGTTCATGCACCAATCGGTTCAGCTATTCTTTTAGGCTTATCATCGACTGCGCTGTTAGTTTTTTATGGTCTGATTGCTTCTAGCAACGCCAATTTGTTCTGGACATTGCTTTCTTTCACATCGATCATTTTCTTTTTACCGTATATCGTGCTTTCTTTTGCCTTTGTTACATTGCGCAAAAAAGATCCCACAATTGATCGTCCGTTTAGAATTCCTGGAGGCGAAGGGATTGGGAAATTAGTCGCAGGTGTTCAATTTATCTTCTTTGCATTTAGTACGATCTTTTTCTTTTTACCGCCAGAAGGTGAGAATCCTGTTTCTTATGTGCTGTTCCTAGTTGTCGGAGTCGGTCTGGCCGTTGTAGTAGGTGAGTGGCTGATCGACAAATCCATCAAAGAACGAACCTTGAGAGAAGCAGAGTCTAGTGAATAAAACTAAACCACAGAAGTTAGCTGCTGAAGCGAACTTCTGTGGTTTTTTAAATAGGCAATGAGCTATAAAGATAATTCAGCCATTCAGAATCTTTCCGGCGATTATCAAAAGGGACATAGCCGTTGTATTTATAAATATAGTCGATTTTCCAACCGCCGTTCTTGGTTTTCTTTTCATTCAGTAGTTGCAGTAACTCGTTCACTCTTGGATCATTCATACATTGAGCTTTTTTAATAATGTATGCGAGATCCGTCAAAGAAAGGTGATAGCTTTGAGGAAACATGCTTTCTGTGATATGCGGACTGATCGGTTGTTTGTTTGAAAGTCGGCGGAACATCTGGTGCTTAAGCATGTAATCAACGCCTTGCCGAATCATTTCATTAACCTGATTATCAGCAGAATCGACTATTTCTTGATAGGTCAGCAGAGCCCGCACGGTTTTGCCGATGCCGATAAAACAGGGAACATTCTTCATACAGCCGCCAAACTTGCAGATGCCTTTGTGAGGCCACGTTGTTTTCTGCTCACGATCAAAAACTTGATACCGCTTGATCCAATTAAGGGCGTTTTGACCTTCCTCCGATTTTCCTAAACCTAGCCGACAATAGGCTTCGAAAAGCAGAGCATTATAGCATGGGACGATTTCTTCCAGTTTTCCAGTAAAGGCGAATCCTTCCGGTGTTGCTAAGTATTGATTTGTAAAAGCTATCAAATCTTGAGTGACCGGCAGCAGCTCGGCATAAGGAATTTCTGACAGACCAACCAAGGCAAAGACTTTTCCTAACGGCTTTAGTTCACTTAGTTCGGTATATTTTTTTATGATTTCTGACTGGTTGAGATAGGTTAAGGGGTCTTTGATTGCTTCTCCTTGATCAACTTTTATGCGTAATATCAATGCTTGATCCATCTGAGGGCACGTCCTTTCCGTTATGACTATTATCTCAAAATTTGAGGGAAATGAAAGTGTAGTAGATGTATTTTTGTGGTGGTCTATTATGAAAAAGAGTGGGAAGTTAAAATATCATACAAGACAAAAGCACACCAATCTTCATTATTTGAGGATCAGTGTGCTTTTATTATCCATTAATACTCAGTTCTTTGATTTCTAGGATTTGAATATCATTGATGAATCTGGTTACTTGAGCTTTGTTGATGGTACCGTTCGTTTCAAACAAGGAATTGGAGATGCCGCAAGCCATTGCGTACTTGATCGAGTCCTCGAAGGAATAGCCATTACTGATGGCAAACGCCATTCCGCCAACGGTAGAATCGCCGCAGCCAGTAGTATTGACGATATCAACTTTGGGAATCTGTACATCATAGATTGTCGAATCGTGTTTGACGATCGCACCATCGCCGCCTTGGGAGATCATGATTGTTTCAATATTGTCAAAAAGCGGATCATGTAAAATAGTGATAAGCTCTTCGTTTGTTTGGATATCTTTTCCGACAAGCTCTTCTAATTCGTGGGAATTAGGTTTGATAAAACTAGGACGAACAGCCGATTGTGTTAAAACATTTTCCAATTGTTCGCCGGAAATATCCATTAAAATCGGAAATTTTTCCCCTACGATTGATCGAATAAAGTGAAGCAGCTGTAAGTGAAAAGTTGAATCATCAGAATTTACTGAACCAGAAATACAAATCACGTCAATTGCGTATTTTTTTAAGAGATGAGCGATATGCTGGAAGAAAAGCTGCTCATTCTCCTTAGAAAGATAAAGGCCTTTTTCCACAAGCTCGGTATGAGTGTTGCCATCGTGCATGATGGTTATCGCATTACGCGAATTGCCTTCAACTGAGAGGAACTCAAGCTGATAACGATCCTCAGCAATCAAGGTATCTAAAATCATCTTTCCTACAGGACCGCCTAGAATCCCTGTCAATACGACACCTTCGCCAGATTGGGCAATCACTCTGCCGGCATTGATGCCCTTTCCGCCGATCGATGTATGGGGATTTTCGACGCGATTGACCTGATCTAGATTCAGTGAAGAAACAAGATAGTTGTAATCCATTGAAGGATTTAGTGTAATCGTCAGAATCATTCCTGTTCCTCCTTAATGATTGTCGTGAAGGAACTGTAATACTCCATCGTAGTATCTGATAGTTTGTTATCGGTAACTAAATAGTCCACATCAGACAATGAATAGAAGGTATAAACATCTGATCGGTTGAATTTAGAGCTGTCAGCAACAACACACTTCTTGCGAGAATGAGCAAAGGCCACTCGTTGGATCGAGCCTTCGATTGAATTTGCGGTGGTGACATTGTTATCAAAGACGCCATTGGTAGCCGCAAAGGCAATATCGATATTTAAGTTGTCAAAACTCTTTTCGGCAATTTCGCCATAAAACTCTTCAGTTGTTCGTGAAAATTCGCCGCCCGTCAGCAACACACGATAATCCGTGTTATAAATCAAATAATTAAAAGCCAGCAGACTATTTGTGATGACAAATAAGTTTGCTTTTTTGATTTCTGGCAGGGCATGAAGCATCGTCGTTCCAGCGCCGATGTAGATCGTATCGTTATCTGAAATAATACTGTTCATCACTTTTCCGATAAACTTTTTCTCTGGAACATTGGTATCGATTTTTTCTTGAGTGGAGAGTTCCTGCTCAATTTTTTCAAGCTTTTGCGCGCCGCCGTAGATTTTTACTAATAAAGATTGTTCGGCAAGTTCATTGATGTCTCTGCGGATCGTCATATCCGAAACACCTAAATTTGAAGATATTTCTGGAATGGATAAGTAGTCATTTTCATGTAACAAATCCAAAATTCTTTCTTGTCGCTCTTTTTTTAACATGAAATCACCTCGTATAAGTAAGCTCTTACAATCGACCATAATTCATTCGACCGTGTCTATACATTAATTAATAGCATTTAAAGTCGGAAAAAGCAAGGAAAAAATGTTCATCTATGTTAATGTTTGTTAAAATTTTGCGATTGCATTTAATGAAGCTTGTTTTTGTTTGAAATAAAAAGAAAAGAAAGCGTTGACAAACGATTTTAAGCGTTGTATATTTACATTGTAAAACACATCTTAACAAAGTTTAACAAAATGTTTCAACAGATGTTAGAAAGGAGTGAATCATTAATGGACTACAAAGAGATGTTTGATCAGCAGCTGATCAGTCTTGAAG
>NZ_NGLG01000002.1:274133-276171 GCF_002140655.1 Enterococcus sp. 3H8_DIV0648
GGTATGAGTGTTGCCATCGTGCATGATGGTTATCGCATTACGCGAATTGCCTTCAACTGAGAGGAACTCAAGCTGATAACGATCCTCAGCAATCAAGGTATCTAAAATCATCTTTCCTACAGGACCGCCTAGAATCCCTGTCAATACGACACCTTCGCCAGATTGGGCAATCACTCTGCCGGCATTGATGCCCTTTCCGCCGATCGATGTATGGGGATTTTCGACGCGATTGACCTGATCTAGATTCAGTGAAGAAACAAGATAGTTGTAATCCATTGAAGGATTTAGTGTAATCGTCAGAATCATTCCTGTTCCTCCTTAATGATTGTCGTGAAGGAACTGTAATACTCCATCGTAGTATCTGATAGTTTGTTATCGGTAACTAAATAGTCCACATCAGACAATGAATAGAAGGTATAAACATCTGATCGGTTGAATTTAGAGCTGTCAGCAACAACACACTTCTTGCGAGAATGAGCAAAGGCCACTCGTTGGATCGAGCCTTCGATTGAATTTGCGGTGGTGACATTGTTATCAAAGACGCCATTGGTAGCCGCAAAGGCAATATCGATATTTAAGTTGTCAAAACTCTTTTCGGCAATTTCGCCATAAAACTCTTCAGTTGTTCGTGAAAATTCGCCGCCCGTCAGCAACACACGATAATCCGTGTTATAAATCAAATAATTAAAAGCCAGCAGACTATTTGTGATGACAAATAAGTTTGCTTTTTTGATTTCTGGCAGGGCATGAAGCATCGTCGTTCCAGCGCCGATGTAGATCGTATCGTTATCTGAAATAATACTGTTCATCACTTTTCCGATAAACTTTTTCTCTGGAACATTGGTATCGATTTTTTCTTGAGTGGAGAGTTCCTGCTCAATTTTTTCAAGCTTTTGCGCGCCGCCGTAGATTTTTACTAATAAAGATTGTTCGGCAAGTTCATTGATGTCTCTGCGGATCGTCATATCCGAAACACCTAAATTTGAAGATATTTCTGGAATGGATAAGTAGTCATTTTCATGTAACAAATCCAAAATTCTTTCTTGTCGCTCTTTTTTTAACATGAAATCACCTCGTATAAGTCCTGTCTCTTATACACATCTAGATGTGTATAAGAGACAGCCTAAATAGTGATTGTTCCGTCAACAGTTTCTTGCTTTAAAGCCTCAATAATAGTGATACCTGAACTTGTACCGATACGCTCTGCACCTGTCTCTTATACACATCTAGATGTGTATAAGAGACAGTTCTTGCTTTAAAGCCTCAATAATAGTGATACCTGAACTTGTACCGATACGCTCTGCACCTGTCTCTTATACACATCTAGATGTGTATAAGAGACAGCAATAATAGTGATACCTGAACTTGTACCGATACGCTCTGCACCGCAAGCAATCATTTTTTTGAAGGTTTGAGCGTCACGGATGCCGCCGGCGGCTTTAACTTTAACTTCGGGACCAACATGTTCTTTCATTAACTTCACATCCTCGAAGGTTGCTCCTGAAGGGGCGAAGCCGGTAGAGGTTTTGATGAAGTCGGGTTTTACTTGTTTAGCAATCTCGCACAAAGCAATCTTTTCTTCATCCTCAAGATAGGCGTTTTCAAAAATTACTTTAGAGATGACCCCATTCTCCTTACAGATTGCTACGATTTGTTCCATTTCACCTTGTAAGTAGTCCCAATTCTTTTCTTTCACTTCAGTAATGTTGATGACATAATCGATTTCTGTTGCACCATTTTTTATGGCGTCTTTTGTTTCCGCTACCTTTGAAGCAATTGAAGTTTGTCCAAGCGGAAAGCTGATGGCTGCGCCGATGTTAATATCGGTGTCTTTCAGCAGGTCGCTGCATAATTCGGATTGGACCTGATTGATTGCGACCATTTTAAAATGATAGTCCTTCGCTTCGTTACATAAGAGACGCATGTCTTCTCTAGTAGCGGTCGGTTTTAGGTTTGTGTGATCGATCTGTCTCTTATACACATCTAGATGTGTATAAGAGACAGTTTAGATACAGCGAATATCCTAGTAATGTAAAAA
>NZ_NGLG01000002.1:276271-312862 GCF_002140655.1 Enterococcus sp. 3H8_DIV0648
GTAATTACATATACAGGAGGAATGTTCTATGAAAACTTTTACTATTGATGAATTGGCTCGCTTTATCGATCACACAAACCTAAAACCGACCGCTACTAGAGAAGACATGCGTCTCTTATGTAACGAAGCGAAGGACTATCATTTTAAAATGGTCGCAATCAATCAGGTCCAATCCGAATTATGCAGCGACCTGCTGAAAGACACCGATATTAACATCGGCGCAGCCATCAGCTTTCCGCTTGGACAAACTTCAATTGCTTCAAAGGTAGCGGAAACAAAAGACGCCATAAAAAATGGTGCAACAGAAATCGATTATGTCATCAACATTACTGAAGTGAAAGAAAAGAATTGGGACTACTTACAAGGTGAAATGGAACAAATCGTAGCAATCTGTAAGGAGAATGGGGTCATCTCTAAAGTAATTTTTGAAAACGCCTATCTTGAGGATGAAGAAAAGATTGCTTTGTGCGAGATTGCTAAACAAGTAAAACCCGACTTCATCAAAACCTCTACCGGCTTCGCCCCTTCAGGAGCAACCTTCGAGGATGTGAAGTTAATGAAAGAACATGTTGGTCCCGAAGTTAAAGTTAAAGCCGCCGGCGGCATCCGTGACGCTCAAACCTTCAAAAAAATGATTGCTTGCGGTGCAGAGCGTATCGGTACAAGTTCAGGTATCACTATTATTGAGGCTTTAAAGCAAGAAACTGTTGACGGAACAATCACTATTTAGGAGAAAAATATGAAAAAAATCGCTATTACAGGTGCCAACGGATATCTGGCTTCCTTGATCCAAACCATCAATCACGCTGATTTTGATTTTATTCCGATAACTCGAAAGGATGTAGATTTGGCAAATCCTGAAGCTGTTGAGGATTATTTCAAAGCATTAGAGTATGATCTTGTGTTCCATGCAGCAGCTCGAACACAAACGGCCGACTGCGAGGAAAATCCGTTAGACACTCATAAAGTAAATACCGAGAGTGCTATTAATATTGCCAAAGTCTGCCAAGAAAAAGGCGCGCGATTCATTTTTTTGAGTACCGAGCAGGTTTTCAATAACCGCACAGAAGACCTCCCCTACACGGAAGAGACACCCGTAAACAGTACATCCCTTTATGGGCAGCAAAAAATCGAAGTCGAAAACTTTTTGCTTGAAAACCAAATTGATGGGGTGATTTTGCGTTTATCTTGGATGATGGGTCTTTCTTATCCCGGAATCAAAAGCAGTCCAAACATCATCAAAAATGTGATGAAGGCAATGTTTTATCAAAAGCCTACGCTGTTTACCGTCAATGAGTGTCGCGGTATGACTTATGCCAAAAATCTGGCAGAACAATTTGATAAGATCATTGATTTGCCACGAGGAATTTATCACTTTTCGAGTCAAAATGCTCTCTCTACTTATGATGCTGCTAAGCAAGTTGCCACAGTGCTGGGCTTTGACGACCTGCTGATCGATCAATACATCCTGCCCGATCAAAAGCGTTACGCAGATCGTTTCAGAAACCTGCGGCTGGCAACCAATAAAATTGAAGCCCATGGCATCAATATCTCCACTTTTGAAAAGGACATTCACGAATGTTTAGTTGATTTTGGTTGGCTTGATTAAACACAAAAAAAGTTGTTTCGCTTTTCACAGCGAAACAACTTTTTGCATTATCATCATTCGTCTAGCCTTAATCCCCGCCTGCAAGGATTTTTTCACGATTATAGATCGGATTATGATCTTTCAAATCTTCAATCGTACCAACTTGCTTGCCTTTTGAATAGTACCCGTCTAATAGACCTAATGATTGGAAAATCGTTTGTTTGTAGGCGATCTCTGCATTCCATTCTGTTGTATCAAGGATTTGTAAGGCTTTATGGATTGCTTCGATACCTGTTTCACCTGGAGCGCTGATCAATACCCCGTGACTGTTCAACAGCAGCATATTAGGCAGTTCCAGCTTCTCTTTTTCCATATAGTTGGAGACGAGCTCCGCTAATTCCGGCGAGCAGTTCGGTTCAAAATCAAGCACAGGTACATAGCCGATTTTTTGTGTCGCCTCTGTCAGATTTGGCATGTCTAATCCGGCAGTAGCCCAAAACATTGAATTAGGAGCATGAGCATGCAAGACCGCTTTGATTTCTGGATTCGTATCATAAACTGCCTCATGTAAATTAATTTCCCGCGTCAATTTTCCAACACCGTCAATCACTTTTCGCGTATGAGGTTCAACTACTAAGATTTGCGCCGGTGATACTTCGCCTAAATAGGCTTCCGACATCATCGTTGGGGTCATAATAATATATTCGTTACCTTCTTGATCCGTCGTTTTGAATGAAAAGTTGCCTCCTGCGACATTCGTATTCTTTCTTGCAAAAATCAATTTCACGATTCGTGCTAAATCTTCACGTTCTCTCTCAAAAATCATCCGTCCATCTGACATAGTTGAGACCACCTTTTCTATTTTTTGAAAATTTTTTTACTGGTAATAGCCGTTTGTGCCGCTTGCCTAACCTGCATCGCCTCTTCGTATTTTTTCCTTCGACGTTCGTCGTATTCCTTGAAAATCACAGGATTTCCATATTTATAAACACAGATTGCAAGGCCGATGGCAATAAAATTGAAGATTATTTGCTGCGTCATAAAGGCTAGGATAAAGCTTATGATCGCAAGAAATAGAACAAACAGCCATTTAGTTTTCTCTTTATTTTCGCTTCTCTTACTCATTTACTTTACCTGCCCTTCAATGATTTTATTACCCTGCGACTTTTACATTACTGACTTTTTTATCTGCTGTTTCTTCATATCTTTGGCTTGGAACTTTTGCTTTGTTCATATATTTGTATAGCCAAACAAACATCCCGATAAAGACAACTGCACCAACGATTCCTAAAATATTTCCTTTGAAAGCTTCAGCAAACAAGATTCTAAATTCCGGTCCTTCGATTGAAGACCAAGTGATCTGCTGACCTTTTTTGATACCTTCGACCGCTCCTGTTTTATCTGCCAAACCTGTTAAAATTGGTGTTAAGTACGTTGCCGCATACAGGTAGATCGGCATTGAAATGACACCCATGATCAGCATTCTCACAAGGTTACCGCCAGTTAACAGCAAACCACCCACCGCGATCGAATAATTGATAATACCAGCTAACGGCAATACCGCATTGCCTGGTAGAATAATCGCGTAACCAATAAACACAGGAACTAACAGAATCGCCGTAACCCAAATTTCAGAGCGTCCTGCCAAAACCGGCCAGTCTAATCCAATATAAACTTCACGATCCTTAAAGCGTTTTTTCATCATTTCCGACATAGCATCTGCTAGCGGAGATAGTGATTGCATAAACATTTTTGAGATCATTGGGAACAGCGCCATTGCCGTTGCGATTTGGATCGCTAAGTTCAATGAGCCTGACACGCCATATGCCGCAGCCAACCCAAGACCCAAACCGATAATAAAGCCCATCACAGAATTTTCAGAGAAGACCCCGATTTTTTTCTTCAATGCCTTGGTATCAGCCTGCTTGTTAAAGAACGGAATCTTATCCATGATCACATTGATCGGCAATAACAATACCGCTGAAATATTCATTAAGTGTGTAACTGTTACCAAAGGAATACCAGTCAAATCCTCAATATGACGCTGGAACATATCCCCCATCTTCAATTCCAAAATGACTTGAACGATTGCCGTCGCAAAGCCGGCTATCAAACTCCCGCTGATAAAGTAAACGAGATAAGCTGTTAAGGCCTTCCCCCAAACATTCCACATGTCGACATTCAGCGTTTTGGTCCAATTTAAGACCAACATCACAAAATTTACACCAAGTACTACTGCAAAGAATACAAAAGCATAAGACCAAGACCATGTGATACTGGCTGCACCTGTCCATCCTAAGTCTAACGCCGGCAAGTTAAGCCCGGTATTTTTCGCCAACGCTTCTGATGCTGGACTTACCGCATTGGACATAAAACCAATGACCATCGACATACCGGTAAAGGCGATCCCTAAAGTAATCGCTGACATAAAGGCCTTCTTGAATTTCATTCCGGCAACAAGTCCTAAAATCAAAATAATCAATGGAACAAAAATAGCTGAACCCAACCCTAAGATATAGTTGATAATATCCTGAAATATTTCCACGCTTCCCACTTCTTTCCCTACTTATTTTTTTGTTCGTTATTCAACCAACGCCTTGATATCATCATAAATTTGATCAGCACCCATCCCCGTTAAAAATGGGATTCCCGGGAAAACCTTTACGCCAAGCTCATCAGCCTTTTCCAACACTTCATCATCTGGTTGTGCGACATAAACATAAATTCCGGTGGACGGCAGTTCATTTTGAATCGATTTATAATCCACTGCTTCAACCGGGAAATCAATTCCGTCATCTTCTAACAAACTCGCGATCTTACTAGCAATCGTTTGACTCGTAGCTACTCCGCTTCCACATGCAACAATCAATCTTCTTTTCATCTCAAATTCCTCCAGCTTCTATAATTTATTGTGTTAAAACTTCTGATTAAATATTTTGAGTAAATAATTGATAGATCTTCATTTTGTCCTCTTCTTGCATAAAGGCTGTAACGAACTCTTCTTTCATAAATAATTCCATAAACGCTTGAAGCAACCCGACCTGTCCTTTAGGGTCCTTGATACCAAGAAAAAATAAGTTCTTTACGCCCATCTCCTGACTGTCGCCCATTTGCTTAACCTTTACCTCGTTTTTCAGTCTTGCAATGTAGACAAAGGGTTTTTCGATATACTCAGGATCGGAATGCGGCAAAGCAATATTCAGATGCTGCGTGATCAGCCCTGTAGGAAATTGCTTCTCCCTTGTAGTGATCCCCTTCAGATACCCTTCATTGACAAATCCCAAAGCCTGCAAGTGAGCAGCCACATTTTCAAAAACCTTTTCCTCACTCTCTCCATCCACTTCAAGACTGATCAGCTGCTGATCAAACATCTCTTTGTAGTCCATTAATGATTCACTCCTTTCTAACATCTGTTGAAACATTTTGTTAAACTTTGTTAAGATGTGTTTTACAATGTAAATATACAACGCTTAAAATCGTTTGTCAACGCTTTCTTTTCTTTTTATTTCAAACAAAAACAAGCTTCATTAAATGCAATCGCAAAATTTTAACAAACATTAACATAGATGAACATTTTTTCCTTGCTTTTTCCGACTTTAAATGCTATTAATTAATGTATAGACACTGTCTCTTATACACATCTAGATGTGTATAAGAGATTTCTATAGGAATTATAGTTATGACATAAAATAAAATGTAATTACATATAAAATGAGAGGTGATTTATTGATGAAACTATTGGTTGTAAGTCATGGTGCATTCTGTCAAGGAATTTTGGATAGTTATCAGATGATTGCTGGTGAGAATAAAGATATTTTCGCGATCAGCTTAACAGATACTGGAATCCAGGATTTTTCCGAACGACTGAATAAACAATTAACGGAACTAGAATCGGAGGATATATTGATTTTGACAGATATTAAAGGTGGGACTCCTTATAATGAGGCCTATAAATATTACTTGTCGAATGAAGAACGAATTCGAGTGGTGGCAGGAATGAATTTACCAATGGTGATCGAGGTCGGTCTTAATTTAGCGAATACGAAGTTGAACGACTTGGCTGAAATGGCAATTGAGATCGGGAAAAATGGAATTGAAGGGATTGTTGAAGAGGCAGCAGAGGACAACGATTTGGAGTTTTAAGGTTTAGCCTAAACATTCATTGAATGTTTAAGATAGCAATCATTTTTTAGGAGGAAGTTATTATGACGATTACTTTAGCAAGAATTGATGATCGCGTGATTCACGGACAAACGACCACAAGATGGACAAAAGCGAGATCGGTACAAGGAATTTTAGTAGTTGGCGATGATATCGCACAAGATGATTTACGAAAAAAAGTACTTAAAGCAGCTGCCGGAAATTTAAAATTAGGCATTTACACGACTGAACAGGCGGTAGAAAGTGTTCCAAAAGGAAAAGACTCCGCAAAAGATTTCTTTTTAATCAGCAATTCTCCTCAAACCTTTGCTGAACTGGTTCGGTTGGGAGTAGATTTTGGCGGAAAATTAAATGTAGGGCCTATGAACACTCGTGAAGGAGCCAAGGTTTTAGGCAGAACAGTTGCTATTGACGAAAAAGATTATGAGGCCTTCGATTATATGGAGCAGCATGGGATTGAAATTGGCTTCCAGCTATTACCAGATGATGAACCAAAGCCATGGAAAACCATGAAAGCAAAGTATGATTCATTGACAAGTTAAAAAGGCACTAAAGGGACTAATGAAAGATATGAAGGAGGAGAAAAGATGGACGGAAGTTTATTTTTACCGGCGTTATTAACAGGGATTTTTTGTTACTTAGGGGCGATCGAAAGCCCATGGTTATTTGGAATGAGCGGTGGCTTTTATGTGGTAGGACGCCCTTTAGTAGCAGGCTTTTTGGTAGGGATCGCTTTTGGCGATATTCAAACAGGAGTACTGTGCGGCTTAGCAGTACAGGCCGTGTTTATCGCGAACTTATCTACCGGCGGAGCAACAAATAGCGAGATTACTTATGCGGCTTATGGCGGAATCGGGCTTGCTTTAGCTACCTCCGGAGAACCTGCAGTGGCTGTAACTCTTTCAATCCTGATCGGACAGACATTTGGACTTATTTTTTACAATACACGTATGGCATTGTATTCATTCTGGAACACTCGAGCGCAGACTGCTGCTGAAAACAATGATGATCGAGGGATCATGCTGAATCATATCGCATATCCGCAGATTACGACCTTCTTTCTCCGAGCAGTTCCAATTTTTGCTGCTATCTTCTTTGGGAGAGGTTTAGTTGATTGGCTGTTAAATAATGTTCCGCAAGTTGTGACAGACACTATTTCTGTTCTTGGCGGTGTTTTACCAGCATTAGGGATAGCTATGTTGATGGGGATCGTCGTTAAAGAAAAGATCCATTTAGTTTTCTTTTTCGCCGGCTTTGTTTTAATAGCGTTCGCTAAATTAAATATGATTGCTTTAGTATTTCTAGCAGCTATGGTTGCTTATGTCGTTTATTTAAGTACGGGAAAAACGGGCGGCGATAATAAGCTTGCTGCAGCTACAAACACGACTGTTGAGCAAAATGAAGCGGCCTATGAGGATGACGATCTTTTTTAAGGAGGGAAATAAATGGAAAATCGATTAACAAAAAAAGAATTGCGTCAGATTTGGAAACGTTGGGGATTTACGCATCTATCCTCAATGAGTTATGAAAAATTACAAGCACATGCTTGGGCGTATTCCTATCTGCCGTTTGCCGAAAAGTATTATAAAGATGATGAAGAAGCAAAACGCAGATTATTATTAAGACACTCGATGTTTTATAATACTGAGCCGCAAACCGGGCAATTGATCAATGGGATCGTAGCTTCATTAGAAGAAGAGATCGCTATTGGCGGCGATGTTCCAGAAGAAATGCCGGTAAATATCAAGACGACTTTGATGGGGCCCTTAGCAGGGATTGGAGATTCAATCATCCAAGGGATCATCGTACCGATACTATTGTCTATTGCAATGGGCTTAGCTGCTGGTGGAAATGCTTTAGGTCCAATTTTCTATATGATTAGCTATGGGATTATTGGTCCGTTGATTTCATACTTATGCTTTATGAACGGCTACCGATTAGGTGTGAGTGCAATAGATGTTATTATCGGGGAGAACGCGAAACGAATTACTGATGCTTTCAATATCTTAGGAATCATGGTTGTTGGCGGCCTGGCAGCTTCGAATATTGCTTTGACGACTAAAATCAAAATTCCTATGGGAGATGAAGTTCAAAAACTACAAACTGTCTTGGATGGAATTTTCCCTAATGTACTTCCTTTAGTCATGGTATTATTAGCTTGGTACTTGCTGACTTCAAAACAAATGACAGCCACCAAAGTTATTCTGGTTTTGACGGTTATTTCAGCAATTGGTGTGGTGATCGGAGTATTTTAAACAAACTGGGCGTGTTTCTTATGGAACGCGCCTTCTTTATTTAACAATAATGAAGGATTTAGGAGGACTATCAATGTATATTTTAGAGCCAGAATCGCGGGAAAGAATTTGGGGAACACCAAGATTACACGACTATAGCGGTGATCAGCAGATCGAAAAAATCGGATCGGTCTATTCGGCCAGCGGAGTTTCCGAGATCGACTGCGGCATAGTAAATGAAGAGAAGTCATTCAGTGAAATGATTGCGGAGAATCCTGAAAAATTCGGTCTTGAAGCAGGGGAAGTCTATCCCTTGATTATTTCTTTTACTGCTTGTGATGAGGACCTTAGTATTCAAGTGCATCCTACCGATGAATACGCTCAAAAGGTTGAACAGATGCCTTATGGTAAAAGTGAAGCATGGTATTTTATCAATCCGCCGGAAAAAGGATGGATTTATGCTGAACAGCAAATTCCGGAAAAATCGATTATTTTAGAAGCAGCAAAAGAAAATAAGTATCCTAAAATTTTGAAGGAATATCCGGTTGCTCAACACGATTTGATCTACATTCCTTCTGGCACGATCCACGCGTTGACAAAAGGTTCTCTTGTTTATGAAATTCAACAAGCGACCGATATTACCTATCGCTTTTATGACTATGACAGGATAGATAAGAATGGAAAAAAACGCGATCTTCACGTTGAAAAAGCCATCGAAGCACTGCAGCCAGATAAACAAGTAGAAAAGCGGACCTTTGAATCAGGAGAAACAGTCAATCAAAGGGAATTCACCATCCAACATTTAAAAGGAAAACAAATCGTAGAAAACAACTCTGATGTAGCGAGCATTCTTACCATTATTGCTGGTACACTAGTTATCGCTGGCACTACTTGCCAAGCGGGGCAAAGTATTGTTTTATTAAAAGATGAGATGTTTGAATTGCCAGATACGGTTGAAGCGGTTCTGGCTACACCGACAAAATATTGGAAAAAGTAAATATGATATAATGGATACAATTAATTGAGGAGTAGGTAGCTTATGAATATCCCTTTGCACAAAAAAATTCGAATGGATCTATTGGAAAAAATTCAAAATGGAGAATACGCGGAAAATCAACTGATTCCTACAGAGATGGAGCTGGCGGAACAATACAGTGTTAGTCGGCCTACTGTTCGTCAGGCTGTACAGGCATTGGTGGATGAAGGCTACTTAGAGAAGCGTAAAAAAAGAGGAACGATTGTCAAAAAAAATAAAATCCAGCAGGAATTTACCCATGTGATCGAGAGTTTTGATTCGGAAATGAGTCGAAAAGGGATTATTCCCAAAACAAAGGTCTTAAACTTCAAAAAAGTTGCGGCGAATGAGGAAGTCGCTGAAAACTTAGGATTGAGTCAAGGGGACGAAGTCTATAAGCTAACGCGTTTGCGTTACGCAGAGGTGAAGCCGGTGGTTTTGGTTACCAGCTACATTCCATGTGAGCTGTTTCCAAATTTTCAACAAGTTGATTTTACGAAAGAGAAAATGTATCAAGTCATAGAAGAAATGGGCTATCCGATTAAAACAGTCATGAGAAAATTGGAGGTCATTAAGGCGGATGAAACTATCAGCGATTTATTGGATGTGGCAGAAGGCGATCCGATGTTTTATTTCCATACGCAAGGTTTTTCAGAGAATCGCGTGCCGGTCGAATACTCGATATCGAAATACCGCGGAGATATTAACTATTTTGTTTTTGAATTAGCGCAATAAGAATATCAAGGTAAATAGAGTAGAGAGAAAATCACTGATTTTCTCTCTACTCTATTTTTTATGACAAGTGTCACAAGTATTACTGACATTTTGGAATTATTTTTGAAGCTTTCGTGCTATAAACTAAAGTCATCGACAAGGAGAGAAGGAATAAGATGGAATCGATAGTAAAAGTAAAGAGTATTAAGGTCACATTTAAACGCAAGCAGGTTTTACAAGGAATTGATTGTGAATTGTTTCAAGGAGAGGTGGTAGGACTAGTCGGACCAAATGGATCTGGAAAAACAACCTTGATGAAAGCGTTGCTCGGTTTTATTAAAATAGAAAGCGGCACTATTTTGAAAAACGATAAAAGACTGACAGGACTGATAGAGCAGCCTGGATTATACCCTTTTATGACAGGACTTGAGCACTTAGAAATGTTTAATCAAGTTGCCGCTGCAAACGATCAGATTGATATTTTGATAGACTTGCTAGATTTAAGCAAGTTTATCAATAAAAAGACAAAAGAATATTCTTTAGGAATGAAGCAACGGTTAGGAATTGCGATCTCATTGTTAAATGATCCTGACGTTGTGGTACTAGATGAGCCGATGAATGGGCTAGATCCTTATTCGATAAAACTTTTAAGAGAGCTGATTCTTACTTATTGTGAACAAGGAACAACTTTTTTAGTATCTAGTCATCTATTGAATGAGTTAGAGCAAATTGCAGATAGGGTATTGCTGTTAAAAGAGGGAAAGTTGATTTGGACAGGAGAGCAGCTAGAGCGGTTAAATGATTTTGAGGAAGAATTAATCGCTAAATTAATCTAAAGGTGGATAAAAATGAAAAGAGCACTTACTCAAGAAATCATCAAGTTAATCAAACAAAGGGTTATTTTAAAGCATACACTGAGTTTATTTATGCTAATAGGTAGTTTGGCAACTGTAACTAAATATGGAAAATTTGGATATCTGACACCAGAAAAAATGATTTTGTCACTCTTTAATAGTGGGTGGTTAGTAGTATTCTTTATGGTATATCTAGCAAGTCAGACTTTCTTAATGGAGTTTCGGTATGGAACGATCAAAAATCTACTTAATGATTGCAGCCGAAAGAAACTGTTTGCTGCAAAAATTTTTACATTACTAGGATATTCGCTGTATCTAAAAGGACTATCTGTTATTTTAACCATAGGTTCAACTCTTATTCTCTTTCCTGATCTCGTATTAGGAGGAATCTTCCAGCAAAATTTATTGGCTGATGAATGGTTTAATATTTGCGGCAGTTTTATTGGAGTCTGGCTTTTTGCGAGTCTGTCATTGATGATTTCGCTGTTAATCAAAAATGAATCATTGGCAAGCATGCTGGGGATTACGATTTACTTTGTTTCATCTATGGTTGCTGGCGTACAATTTATTCTTATCAATCATTATTCGTGGTTAAAATGGAATCCTTTTAATATGTTGAATCTGGCAAATCAATTAAGTAATGGCGGGTTAAACCATTTAACGCAATTATCTATTAAACAATTAGCATTGGGAAATATGAGCTATATTTTAATTTTCATTATATTATCTGGAATTATTTTTAATAAAAGGAGTATTTAGAAAAAAATTGTGAGTGGTTTAGGGGTTTATCAGATATAATGATGACTATTATAGAAAGGTGCTTTTATGGTTAAATTTCGTCTATTTCCTAGAGGGGAAACTCTAGTTTCGGTTATCTGGATGCTTTTTCTTGTCATTCCAATGATCGGACTATTCCCATTTGATACGCTTCATAAACAATTTGTAGGAGTGCTGTTGGCCATTTTTGCTTTAGGCTATCGAAATACTCTTTTTCGTGGAGACTATTTTTTATATTGGTTGATGCTCCAGTTTTTAATCGCAGGTTTTTATAGTGTAGATTTAGGATATATCTATTTGTTCATGTTTCCAGCTTGGCAATTAGGTTTTTCGACCCTCCGAAAACAGTTGTTTTCATTCATGCTTGCTTGTCAGATTAGTTTGATGCTGCTTAGTCTTGTTTTCGGTGTCCTGATAAAGGCGAATTTTGATAAAAACCAAGTAGTTTTGACAGTAATCTTTGCGGTTTTTACGGTACTTGCTCCTTTAGCGGGGCGTGAATTTTATAAGCAGCAAGAGCAGAGAAAACAGCTTTATCAGGCAAATCAACGAATGGAATCGATCATTAAAGATGAAGAAAGAAATCGGATCGCAAGAGAACTACATGATTCGCTAGGGCAATCTCTATCGGTAATAACGATTAAGCTTGAACTGGCACAAAAATTACTTGATAAAAAACCAGAGAGTGTTTCAGCAGAATTACAGGAAATCGAAGGAATCTCCAGATCAACCCTAAAAACTGTAAGAGAAATCGTTTCAGATATCCGCAGGAGAAGTATTTCTGAAGAGCTAATTGAAATAAATCAAGCCCTTATTGCAGCGAATATCATTTTCACAACAGAAAATGAGGAGTTGGCTTCCTTTCTGACCAGTCCTCAGCAAACGGAGTTTAGTTCCGTTTTGCGTGAATCGATCACAAATATTATTCGTCATAGTAAAGCGAGTTATTGTTCTGTTCATTTTCTAAAAAAAGGTAATCAACTTGAAATTACAATTGCTGATAATGGGATTGGAGCGAAAAATCTGGTTCAAGGTAATGGTTTGTTAGGGATTAAGGAAAGAATGGTAAGGCTTGGAGGAACAATGGTATTGAACGATAAAGAGGGTCTGTTGCTAGACTTTACAATACCGCTCAAGGAGGATGAAGATGATTAAGGTTCTGATTGTTGAGGATCAAGGCGTGCTTTCTTCAGCGTTAGCAATGATTCTCAATCTAGAAAACGATCTTGAGGTGATTGGAACGGCGAAGGACGGTATCGAGGCAACCTCGATGATTCAGCAAAACTATCCAGATGTGGTTCTAACAGATATCGAGATGCCAAATAAAACTGGGTTGGAACTGGCGGAGGAATTTAAGGACAGTTCAATCAAGTTGATGATTCTAACGACATTTGCACGAGATGGTTATTTTGAAAAAGCTGTAGCCGCTGAGGTTTCTGCCTATTTATTAAAAGACACGCCTAGTGAAGAGTTGATCGATCATATCCGATCCGTGGTATCCGGGAAGAAGTACTTTGAACCTTCGCTAGTTACAGGTTATCTGAACCACCAAAGGAATCCATTGACTCAGAAGGAATTAGAAATTTTGACTCTGATTTCTGAAGGCAACACCTCAAAAGATATCTCTGCTAAACTTTACTTATCAGATGGCACTATTCGGAATTATATCTCAATAATAATCAATAAATTAGCAGCTAAAAATCGGATTGAAGCGGTTGCGATTGCTAAGGAAAATGGCTGGCTTTAAAAAGAGCACCAGTATGTTACAAGGAACTTTCTGTAGCGCTTTTCCAAGTAATTTGATAGTCTTAAAAAGAAAAGAGGCGATGAAATGTTAAAAACGGATCGATTTCAAGCGATCATGTCATTGTTAGAAGTTAGCGGAACAGTCCGTGTCAGTGATATCATGGACAAATTATCGGTTTCTGATATGACGGTGCGGCGTGATTTGGATGAATTAGAAAAGCAGGGCTTACTGGAGCGCGTGCATGGCGGTGCGAAATTGAAGGATTTTTATCGGCATGTGGAGCTTTCACATACGGAAAAGAAGATCATGCTGCAAGAAGAGAAGCAGCGTATCGTAGAAAGAGCCAATGAATTGATCAATGATGGTGACACGCTTTTTCTTGGACCGGGAACCACGATTGAGTTGTTGGCGAAAATTATCCAAGCGGATTCATTACGGATCGTGACGAATTGTCTGCCCGTGTTTGAGGAATTGAACAAACACAAAGGCAATCGGAAAATTTATCTTTTAGGCGGCGAACTGCGGGCGACGACTCAGTGTTTCGTCGGTGAGATCACCAACAAATCGCTGAATGACATGAACTTCCACAAAGCTTTTTTCAGCTGTAATGCATTAAATGAACAAAAGATCATGACTTCGACCTTTGAAGAAGGTCAGACGCAGCAAATTGCTTTGAATAATTCTGTCGAACGCTTTCTGTTGATCGATCATTCGAAGGTCGGAAAACGAGATTTTTCTGTTTATTACAACTTAAATGATGTGACGGCGGTCATTTCAGATAAAGACGAACAAAAACATTTTGAAAAGATCGAAAAAGAAGAAAAGTATATCGTATAAGGTGGTCGAAACCGTCCTCAAAATCTTCCATTGGAGGTTTTGAGGACGGTTTTTGGTCAAAAAAAGTCAAATGCTCTTTTATTTTTCACCCAATTTGATTATTTTCAATAAAATTATAGAATGCTTTTTTCACCTATTTATGGTGTATCATAATAATGAGGAATAAAGAAGGAATCATTATAATTCAAAGATTATTATCAAATTAGAAGGAGAGAGCACTTATGCAAACAAAACCATTGTCACAGATCACACTTTTCACTATGGGGCGGGCGAATCTGGAGAAGCGCTTGTCGAAATTTTACGAAGATTCTTCCGATGCGGATTCGACGCTTCAATATTTGGTGGCGGTGCTGGTTAGGCAATGCTTGTGCATCAGTGATTTCTCGGATTTTTGTGGGGACTTGGTTCGGGAGATCCTTTTATTTGCGGAGCCGTCAGATGTGCTGCGGAAGCTTGCTCCGTTGTTTCGGGCGTCCTTTAAATCCGGCAAAGAATGGGATGCGGTTACTCGCCGTCTTTATAAAAATAAGAATGAATATCATCGTTACAACAATCGCGTGAGCGACAATAAAAAGTATTTATTTAGTGCTACAACACCACCCGAGAAAATGGATGGACAATATAAAATCGTTTCGACCTTTGAGGATGCGGTGGGTAAAATCCATACATGGAGCTTGCGAGATGCCGACTCGGAATCTTCCGGAATGAAAATCGATGCGGCGTTAGAGCTGCTGTCTTCTTTGACGATCTTTGAAAAGGATGGCATTCGCCGCTTTGTTAAGCTGGAAAATTCCGATATCTTCAACTGCACTCGCTATCCGAAAGTCAGACATGGTGTGGTCTTGGAGACGTCTGGTCAAAATTCGGTTGATGTGGTGGCAGAAGCTCCAAGTCAAACTCCTGCTCAGCCCGCAACTTTCGACTTCAGTAACCTGAGCGAAACAGAAAAACTCGCATTAGTGAAAATGCTTTTACCAGAAGGAATGGTTTTAACAGACGCTCGGATGACGGAGCTTGGAGATGAAGAGAAGACCGAAAGTCCGGCCACCGTCGCACAAAAGGCTGAACCAAACAGCGCTGGATCAACTTCGGCAGTCAAAGAAAAACCAAAAGCCGAAAGCAAGAAGCCCGCAGAAATTCCCGTACACAAGAAAAACTCCTATTCCAACTATCAAAAGCCGAAAAGTGAGAAGCAGAGAAAGCGCGAGGAAAAGGACGAACTGATGATGAAAAGAGAAAAAGGCAAGGGCGGGGTTGGAAAAAAGAAAGATCGAAAACGCAATCGAAGGAAATAGGTTGCGTTGATTGAGGATGTTCTTTGGTGATTTTCAATTTAACTGAGATCGTTCCCTTTTCATCCAAATAAGCCATGTTTGTTTATGTTTATTTTTTGTTCTTTTGTAATGGAAAGAAATGGGTTCTGTAAAATAGTGTTATTCTATACGTTTATTTGGTGTGTACTTGTTAACAGAGAGCTTATATTCGACGGAAATTTCTGATAGCAATAAGGAATGAAACTTATCTTGCTCAAAGTACATTTTACATACTTATAGCTGAATAGCAGGCTTCTTTTTTAAGACTAAAAAGGATTGGTTTAGACAGTCTCCAATGTAAAATTCGAAAGGAACAAATAGCCGTAGGGAAGATGGAGGTATTTCTTTTATCTAAAAAAAAGCAAACATTTTTTGTCTGAAAGTGTTTACAAATTGTTTTTAAGGTGCTATTCTATTACTGAAATCGAAATATTAGTGGATTGTTACTATTGAATTAGGCAAAAACCGCAAGTAACTGATTGGTGGATCAATCGGTTGTTTGCGGTTTTTTTTGTAGAAATGGGGTGAAATAATTGTATCGAGTAGTTCAGGTATTGAACAACAATATCGCTATTGTAAAAAAGAATCATGAGCAGGCAATAGCGATGGGAAAGGGACTAGTTTTTCAAAAGAAGAAGGGGGACCTGCTATCAGAGGATTCGATTCAAAATCTATTTGTCTTGAAAAGTGAAGAATCAAAACAAAATTTCTCTTTTTTATTAAAGGACGTTCCATTGGATTTTATCACGACTGCATATGAAATTATTGAAAACGCTGTTACTAGGTATCATTATTCTGTTCAAGAATATATTTACGTTACATTAACAGATCACATCTATTGGAACTACAAGAGGCTGATAAAAGGAGAATATCAGAATAGTCTGTTGCCAGATATTAGTAAGCAATATCCGAAAGAGTATCAAATTGCAAAAGACGGCCTTCGAATAATCAAGGAACGCTTGGACATTACTTTTCCTGAAGATGAACTGAAGAACATCAGTATTCATTTTATTAATGCACAAGGAAAAACGCCAGAGCCGGCAGCAATACCAGCAGATACCTATGACGAGCAGCAGCGGGTTATGCAAATACTTGAAGAAGCATTACGAAAAAGAAACATTGTTCGAACAGAAAAAACACAGAATTTTTACGATCGCTTGATGATCCACTTACGCTATATGCTAGAGCGGACGGAAGAAGAAAAAGTAGACGAATTTGCTTTGAAGATGGAGGAAGATCTGAAAAAGGATTATCCGAAGGCCTACAGTGTAGCAGAGGAAATGTACAGAATCATCAATGAAAACACTGGTTTGAAGCTAAACGCCAGTGAAAAGGTTTACTTTACGATCCACATTCAACGATTACTATAAATGGAGGCAAGAGAAAAATGAAAAAATTACCAGAACACTTTATTTTTGGCGGAGCGACAGCAGCTTATCAATGTGAAGGAGCCACTAAAGAAGGTGGAAAAGGCGCAGTAGCGTGGGACGAATTTTTAGAAAAGCAAGGACGCTTCAGTCCTGATCCAGCCAGTGATTTCTATCATCAATATCCGGTAGATATTGAATTGTGTGAAAAATTCGGAGTCAATGGCTTGCGCTTGTCGATTGCTTGGAGCCGGATCTTTCCAGCAGGGATCGGCGAACCAAATCAAGAAGGGATCGATTACTATCACGATATTTTCCAAAAATGCAAAGAGCATCATGTGATTCCTTTTGTAACGCTGCATCATTTCGATACACCAAAAGCATTATTTGATCAAAATGATTTTCTAAATCGGGACAATATTGATGCTTTTGTCAATTATGCTAAGTTTTGTTTTGAGGAATTTACCGAAGTGCAGTACTGGAGCACCTTTAATGAGATTTATCCAGTTGCTACGAATCAGTATTTATTAGGTGTCTTTCCACCAGGAATCAAATTTGATTTTACAAAAATAATTATGTGTCTGCACAACATGATGGTGGCACACGCCAAAACAGTCAATATCTTCAAAGACAATGGCTATCCCGGAGAGATTGGTGTGGTTCACTCCTTGGAAACGAAATACGCAAACTCAGATTCTGATGAAGACAAGCATGCGGCATTTTTAGAAGACGCATTATCTATCCGCTTTTTATTGGAAGCGACTTATCTTGGACGTTACACGGATGAATTGTTAGGAGCCTTAGATGAAATTTGTGCAGCGCAAAATGCAACGTATGACTTTTTGGAAGAGGATTGTGTCGAGATGGAAAAAGCCTCACACCGGAATGACTTTCTGGGAATTAATCACTATCACAGTCATTTCTGTAAAGCATACCAAGGACCGAATGAAATTTATCACAATGGAACAGGTGATAAAGGAACTTCGGTGTATCGTGTAAATGGCATCGCAGAACGTGTTTACCGTGATGATATCCCAAGAACCGATTGGGATTGGTTGATTTATCCGCAAGGGCTGTATGATCTATTGATGCGCATTAAAAAAGATTATCCTCACTACAATAAAATTTATATCACGGAAAATGGTATGGGGTATAAGGATCATTTTGAAGACGGCGTCATTATGGATACTCCCCGAATAGATTATCTTCGTCAGTATTTGGGAGCATTGAGTGATGCGATCGCGGATGGCGTAAATGTAGAGGGCTACTTCTTATGGTCGTTAATGGATATGTTCTCTTGGACAAATGGCTACAATAAACGTTACGGACTATTCTATGTTGATTTTGAAACGCAAAAGCGTTATCCGAAGGAATCGGCCTATTGGTACAAACTACTAAGTGAAACAAAGACGATTATCTAATCGAAGGGTGGATGAAAGCACCAGTTGTTTTCATCCTTTCTAATCGATGAAATGAAAAGGGATACATTGATGTAGGAGGAAACTATTATGAATAAAGAAGAATTACAGATGCTTGGATTTGAGATCGTGGCTTATTCCGGCGATGCGAGAAGTACCTTAATGAACCTGTTAAGCGAAGTTCGCCAAGGCAATTTTGAGCATGTCGAAGAAGCCTTGAAAGATGCTGATGAAAATCTAAAGCTGGCCCATAATTCGCAGACACAAACGTTAGCTGATGAAGCTGCTGGGAGTAATTTGGATATTGGCTTTATTTTTATCCACGGGCAGGATCATTTAATGACTACGTTACTATTAAGAGATTTAGTACAGGATTTTATCGAACTTTATCGTGAAAAATTTCAGAAGTAAAAAGGAGAGGGTTTACCGTGAATGCAATCATTAAACAAATTGAAAAGGGAAAACCGTTTTTTGAAAAAATTTCCCGGAATATTTACTTAGGTGCGATTCGAGATGGTTTTTTAACAGCAATGCCGGCCATTTTATTTTCTAGTATTTTTATCATGATCGCTGCGATTCCAGAAGTTTTTGGAATCACATTGCCAGAGGCATTTTCTAGTTGGCTGTGGAAGGTCTATGGCTATTCGATGGGGATTGTGGGGGTGCTGGTTGCTGCAACAACAGCTCGTTGTTTGGCAGGATCAATGAACCGCCGGCTGGAAGATGGTAAGAACATTAATGAAGTATCAGTCATGTTAGCATCGATTGCCGGCTTCTTTATGTTAAGTGTGGAGCAGATCGAGGGTGGATTTGCGAGTGATTTTATGGGAACGAAAGGCTTGCTGGCTTCTTTTGTCGCTGCTTTTCTGACAGTCAATGTCTACAAATTCTGTGTGAAGCGCGATATAACGATCCGGATGCCGAAAGAGGTGCCCGGGACGATCTCGCAAATGTTCCGTGATGTTATTCCATTCTCACTTGCAGTGTTTGGTGCAGTTTTAATTGATGTATTATTTCGCAATGTGTTTCATGGTTCATTTGCCAACACGGCTATCACTGCTTTGCAGCCGCTTTTCACTGCGGCAGATGGTTATCTTGGGATCGCGATTATTTGGGGGGCGATGGCATTATTCTGGTTCGTTGGTGTCCATGGTCCATCCATCGTGGAACCGGCAATTGCAGCGATCATCTATGCGAATGTTGAGACCAATTTAATGCTTTTCCAAAATGGCGAGCAGGCGTCGAAAGTTTTAACTGTAGGCATGGGGAATTTTGTTGGAACGATGGGCGGAACGGGAGCTACCTTAGTAGTACCAATTTTATTCTTATTATTTGCTCGTTCTAAACAGCTGAAGGCCGTCGGAAAAGCTTCGTGTGTTCCGGTTCTCTTTGCGGTAAATGAACCATTGTTGTTTGCAGCACCAATGATCTTGAACCCCTATTTCTTCATTCCGTTTTTAGTAGCGCCAATTGTCAACGTTTGGATTTTCAAATTCTTTGTTGATGTCTTGAATATGAACAGCTTTATGTATGTTTTGCCGTGGGCAACTCCAGCACCAATTGGGTTGGTTCTAGGAACAGGTGTCAGTGTGATGGCGGTTATCTTAGCTCTGTTACTAATCGTAGTGGATGCGGTTATTTACTTACCGTTCATCAAGGCCTATGACGCAGTGTTGGTCGAAGAAGAAAGCAAAAATGCACAGTTAGAAGAAGCCAAAGAGGAACTAGTTGAAGTTATCAATGACGGTGACAACTCCGTTGCGGAGGTACTATCTGATGTGGTGAAAGAAAAACTGAGCGATGGCAAACGTGTTCTGGTGCTATGTGCTGGAGCGGGTACCAGCGCGATGTTAGCCAATGCATTAGAAGAAGGTGCCAAAGAAACTGGTATCAATATTCAGGCTCAGGCAGGGGCATATGGTTCACATTATGATATTATGAAAAATTTTGATCTGATTGTATTGGCTCCGCAAGTTAATTCATATTTGTCTGATATCCAAAAAGATGCGGATAAGGTGGGAGTAAAAGTAGTCGCAACAAAAGGGGCAGAATATATCAAATTAACACGAGATCCCAAAGGTGCCGTTGATTTTGTTTTGGCGGAGATTTAAACGTAGTTTTGAAGAAGGGGCACACTAATATTTGTTTGAAAGGCGAGGGCAGAACATGTTAAAAACTGATCGATTGCAGGCAATCATGTTGTTGCTTGAGCTTAACGGACGAGTTCAAAGCAACGAGGTCATGGAGCATTTGGCCGTTTCTGATATGACAGTCAGACGTGATTTAGCAGATTTAGAAAAACAAGGACTTGTGGAACGTTTTCACGGGGGCGCGAAACTGCGTGCCCCTTACTGTCAAGATGAGCTTTCCCATATTGAAAAGAAAATCATTCATCATGAGGCAAAGGAAAGGATCGTTAAGCGAGCCGCAGAGTTTATCAACGAGGGTGATACGATTTTTCTTGGTCCAGGCACGACGATCGAACTATTTGTCCAATATATCCAAGCGGATTTTTTGCGAATTGTGACAAATTGTCAACCGATTTTCGAACAGTTGAATAAGTATAAAAAGAACTGGAAGATCTATCTGCTGGGTGGTGAACTGCGGGAAACGACGCAATCTTTCGTTGGCGAGATCACTAATAAATCTCTGATGAACATGAATTTTCATAAGGCCTTTTTCAGTTGTAATGCCCTAAACGGAGAAAAAATTATGACCGCAACCTTTGAAGAAGGACAAACCCAACAAATCGCACTAAACAATTCGATTGAACGCTTTCTGCTGATCGATCACTCTAAAATCGGAAAAAGAGATTTTTCTGTTTACTACAAGCTGCAGGATGTGACGGCGGTCATTACCGACGACCATGAGCAAAAGCAATATAAAAAGATTGAAAAAAAAGAGAAGCATATCGTGTAAAAAAATCCCAGAGATCTCAGATCTCCGGGATTTTTTATGCTATTTTGCTTCTGCAGCATAGGCAACGTTGCCTTTTGCTGTTGAAGGAGCGGCTTTTTCTTCTTTTTCTGCTGCATAAGCGGCGTTGCGTTTCTTCATTTGACGTGCATACCAGATGAAGATCAACAGGTAAGCAGCTAGAGCTAGGGCAGCGTAAATCACAAATTCGATTTGTCCTTGAGAGGCGTTGCCGACCAAGTAGCCTAAGAATTTTTCGATTGGCCCTTCCATGGTGGTATGAGAGATCATGGCTGATCCGCTCAAGCCTGCTGGGAAGGCGCCGACTGCTTTAGCTGTTTGGGTAACGAATGGTGCGATCAAGGTACCTGACCACAAGAATAGTGGTAATTCAATGGCACCGATAACGATCATTCGGATCAATTTTCCGCGAGTAACAACAAGCAATGCTGGGGTTACACCCATGGCAATGATCCCGCCTAATGGCAATAGTTTGTTGCCTGGTAAAATGATTGCTTCTAATAACATGATTGGTGCTAGCACGTTAGCAGCTGCCCAGATTTCTGCGCGGCCTGCTAGGAAAGGCCAGTCCAAACCGATGTTGATCGTACGACCTTTCAAACGTTTGTTAGCAAAGTCGGTGATTCCTTGAGATAAAGGTTCTACGGCTGCGATAAACCATGCACCGATCAAAGAGAACAATTCCAAACAGACTGCTGCTGTGAAGGCTAGTGAGAAAATTTGGGTTGGTGTTTGTCCGGCTAATAAGCCGACAAAGATTCCTAAATAGATCCCAATGGCAAATTTTGATCCCCAGAAGCCGATTTTGCTGTTTAATTTAGCAGCATCGAAATCGTATTTATCCAACCAAGGGAAAACTTTGTCAAAAATTTTGTCAAAAACCATAATGATCGGATTCATCATGTAGTTCATGTGAGTCGTCGTCATTGGGTTGCTGTCGGGTGCGTTCAATAAATCATTAAAAGTTGGTTTCATTAAATCAGAGTTCCAAATTTTTAGAACACCGATGAAGATTACTAGTGCCGTTGCGATAAATAGGTTGGCACCGCTGAAGATCGCGAATAGTCCTACGATAGCTAAGTGCCAAATATCAAAGATATCAACGTCTAAAGTATTGGTTTTTTTCATTGCCAGCATAACGATATTGACAATTACCATGACTAATAAGAAATAAAGGGTATATGGAGAACCCCAAGTAATGGTTGCCAATGGTGCCCAGCCGACATCTGTGATATTCAACGAAATTCCTGTACGTTCTACAAAAGCGGTCATAGCGTCTGAAAATGCAGTGGTTAAAATTCCAATAATAGCTCCGATCCCTGTCAAGGCGATCCCTAGTTTGATCCCGCCTTCAAGGGCACGTGATGGTTTCACTTTAAAAAATAGGGCAATAACAGTTAGCACGATGGTCATTAATGGCGCCGCCCCTAAATTAATTAGGGGGGTAAAGACAGTATTGGCAATATCAATAATTGTACTCATTAGCTTGTCCTTTCTTGGTAACTATTTATTTAGTGATTGGATAGCGCTTTCCATGCTTTGGTAAACAGGTTCTGCCATAGCTGGGATGCGGTAAAGAATAGCACCTGCATCAACGACCGGAATATTTACGTTAAAGCCTAAGTCAGTATTGGCGATTTGAGCGAAAATATCGTAATGTGAAAGCATTTCTTCATTGATATCCTTAATCATTACGGCATCACAAGTGACTTGATATCCGCGATTGTTCAACTCTGTTTCTAAGGCACTTTTGATTTGGTGGCTTGAGTTAACGCCTGCGCCACACGCTGCTAAAATTTTGATCATGATTATTCTCTCCTCATAAAATTATTATTTTATCCTGCAGATTATGCAGAAACTTCCATAGTAAAGTGTTTCTCTAAAAACTGATAAATCGCTTCTGGGTCCTCCAGTTTGAAAAACGAACACAATTCTTCCTTGTCAACGGAATTGATGAAATCCATGATGTCGGCTAGCATGCCGGCTTGTGCTTCACCATTTTCGTTTAAGATCATAAATAGGAAGTGAACCGAAATTTGATCACTAGGCGAGATCATATTATTGAAGGTGATCGCCTTTTTTAATTTGATGGGAATGATCCGAGTCGTTCGTACAAAGTCGCTCTCCGTGTGGGGAATAGCGATGTCCGGCAATACTTCAGAAACAGGCGATAGATCCAAACCCGTTGGATAATTACGCTCACGTTCTAAAAGACTCTCCAAAAAATCCTCAGTAACTAATTGTTTGTTTAATAGATCCAAATAAACTTCCTCAAAAACTTCTGCTTGTGTGTCCTGACTAGAAACGTAGGTCGTGTCCTTGAAAAAAAGCTTTTTCAAACAGAACAGCTCCTTTCTTAGTTCGTTTGTGTTTGTTCACATGTTGAGTATAATCGCTTACATTCCCTTTGTCAACATAAAACAAAAATAAATAAACATAAAGTGTTGATTAATGTTTGATAATGTTCTATTATAAGGGTGTGGAGGGACAACATATGCTGAAAACAGAGCGGCAACAATCAATCTTGGCTATGTGCGATCGCTATGGGACGATCACCGTAAAGTTTATCCAGGAGGTTTTAGATGTTTCTGACATGACTATTCGACGAGATTTAGAGGAGCTAGCACAAAACAAAAAGCTCTTACGGGTTCACGGTGGTGCACAGAAAATAAACAATCAGGAAGTTTTCACCTCTTCTATAGAAGCAAACGAACTTTCCCATAACGAAAAGAAGAAGCTGCACACGAAGGAAAAAGAATACATCGCTAAGAATGCGGCAGCCTATATCAATCCAGAAGACGACACGATCTTTCTTGGATCAGGAACAACGATCGAGCTGATGACGCGTTATATCGAGTCTCCCTCATTACGGATCGTGACCAACAGTCTTCCGGTATTTAACCTATTAAGTGAAACAAACAGATTCGAACTTTACTTGATAGGCGGGCTCTATCGTGAAAAGACGGGTGCTTTTGTCGGTTCCATCGCCAATGAAGCGGTCCAGAAGATCGGGATTAAGAAGGCCTTTGTCGGCGTCAATGGCTTAAAAGGGCCGGAGGTTTCCAATTTTAGTATTGAAGAGGGAACACTGCAGAAGATCGTACTCGATAACGCTGCTGAGAAATGTTTGGTTTCCGACGCCAACAAATTCGATCATAGTGATTTTTATACGTTTTATGATCTGCGCAAGATTGATGCACTATTTACGGATTCTACTCTTTCAGCCGAACTGAAGAGTTATTATCAGCAATACACCAAGATCATTCAGTAAAAAAGGGACTTTATTAAGAGGAGGAAATAGCAATGCGTGTAGTAATTGGTTCAGACAATGACGGCATGAGATTAAAGGAAGTGATCAAGGCAGACTTGATCGCAAATGGATTTACAGTAGTAGACAAAAGTGAGACTGCTTCGGAGGATTTCGTGGAATCGACGTTGGCGATCGCCAATGATTTGAATGAAAACGAAGGCAGCTTAGGCGTAGCCATCGATGGGTATGGGGCCGGCAGCTTTATCACAGCAGTCAAAGTCAAAGGCATGGTGGCAGCGGAGGTTTCTGACGAACGTAGTGCCTACATGACAAGGGAACACAACAATTCCCGCATGATTACCCTAGGCGCAAAAATCGTCGGCGATGAGCTGGCTTTGAATATTGTCAGAGAATTTTTACAAGCAAATTATGACGGCGGCCGTCATCAAATTAGGGTCGATATGTTAAATAAAATGGCGTAGGAATCAACGTTGAAAGGATGAATAGAATGAAAATTGCAATCGGCTGTGACCACATCGTCACAGATACCAAAATGGCAGTATCAGATTTCTTAAAATCAAAAGGACATGAAGTGTTGGACATGGGGACCTATGACTTTACCCGGACGCATTATCCGATTTATGGGAAAAAAGTTGGGGAAGCTGTAACGAATGGCGAAGCGGATCTAGGTGTCTGCTTATGCGGCACCGGCGTCGGTATCAACAATGCCGTCAATAAAGTTCCTGGTATTCGCAGCGCCTTGGTGCGTGATATGACCACTGCTATGTATGCCAAAGAGCAATTGAATGCCAATGTGATCGGCTTTGGTGCCCGGATTACAGGAGAGTTCCTGATCTGCGACATTTTGGAAGCCTTCATTAATGCACAATATCAAGAAACCGAAGAGAACAAGAAATTGATCGCCAAGATCGATCATGTAGAAAAAGCCAGCGCTGATCAAAGTGATCCGCATTTCTTCGATGAATTTATCGAAAAATGGGATCGCGGCGAATACCACGATTAAGAGGGCAGACGTATGATTCTAACAATTACGATGAATCCTTCGATCGACATTTCCTATCCGTTAGAGGCGTTCAAGCTGGATACTGTTAATCGGGTAAAAAACGTTCGCAAAACGGCTGGCGGCAAGGGCTTGAACGTTACCCGCATCTTGAAACAATTAGAGGCGGAAGTGACAGCCAGCGGTATGATCGGCGGATTTTTAGGAGAAGAGATCAAGAAGGACTTGGATCATAATAAGATCCCACACGACTTTTTGCCTATCAGCGGCGAAACGCGCAATTGTATCGCGGTGCTCCACGAAGGACAACAGACCGAAATCCTAGAAAGCGGCCCGGTCATCTCTGAAGCAGAAGCGGCGGCATTCTTGGAGCATTTCGCGCAATTAGCGGAAAAAGCCGATATTCTTTCTTTTTCAGGCAGCTTACCAGAAGGCTTGCCGACAGATTTTTACAGTCAAATGCTGCAAGTCTGCGGCGGAAAACCAGTTGTATTGGACTGCTCCGGCGAAGCGTTGAAGGAAGTGCTTAAGGGTGGAGTGAAACCGCGCTTGATCAAGCCAAACACCGAGGAATTGGCTGGGTTATTAGGAGGAAGGGTTTCTAGTGATGCAGCTGAATTAAAGGCGGCCTTACTTGATCCGCTGTTCGCTGATATCGAGTGGATCGTTGTTTCAATGGGCGGCGAGGGTGCATTTGCGAAGCACCATGATAAATTTTATCGCGTCACTATTCCTAAAATCACGGTGGTAAATCCGGTTGGCTCCGGCGATGCGACGGTAGCTGGCTTGACTGCCGCGATCGAAAAGGGCTGGTCCGATGAAGCAATCTTGAAGCAAGGCAATGTGCTAGGCATGCTAAACGCACAGGAAGCCACCACAGGGCATGTTGAATTAGCCAATTATCAAACATTATTCGACCAAATTCAAGTAGAGGAAGTATAGGAGGATATGGAAATGAACGAAGAAAAACGTCAATTTATCAAACAATTGTGCAATGAAGATGGTGTGATCGGAGCTTTAGCTATCGATCAGCGTGGAGCCTTGAAGAAGATGATCACGAAATTCAAAGGCAGCGACGCCGAAGAAGCAGAGATCATTGAATTTAAAGAAATCGTTTCCTCTCAATTAACGAAATATGCTTCATCGATTCTATTAGACCCAGAGTATGGTCTGCCGGCGGCTAGTGTCAGAGCTGAAACGGCTGGGCTCTTGCTGGCGTATGAAAAAACCGGCTACGATGCTTCAACTCCTGGCCGTTTGCCCGATTTATTATCGATCTGGTCGGTCAAACGCTTGAAAGAAGCTGGCGCAGATGCCTGCAAATTCCTGCTTTACTACGACGTGGATGAATCTGACGAAATCAACGATCAAAAGCATGCTTTTATTGAACGAATCGGCTCGGAATGTCAGGCGGAAAATCTGCCTTTCTTCCTAGAACTGGTTTCCTATGACGCGAATATCTCAGACGCCACCTCAAGAGAATATGCGATCAAAAAGCCTCATAAGGTAATCGAAATGATGAAGGAGTTTTCTGATCCGCGTTATGGTGTTGATGTGCTGAAGGTAGAAGTTCCTGTTAATATGAACTATGTGGAAGGCTACGCGACAGAGAAAGTCATTCATACCAAAGCCGAAGCTGCGAACTTCTTCAAAGAGCAGTCGGAAGCCACGAACCTGCCGTTTATCTTCTTGAGTGCTGGTGTAAAGGCAGAGCTGTTCCAAGAAACACTGCGTTTCGCGAAAAATGCCGGCTCAACCTTCAATGGCGTACTTTGCGGCCGGGCAACTTGGGCTGACGGAGTGGAAAGCTACATCGTGGATGGTAAAGAAGCAGCGGTGGAGTGGATGAACACTCAAGGACGCAAAAATATCGAAGAGCTAAATGCCGTATTGAAAGAAACAGCTACCCCAGTGGACGTGTTAGCTGCAACATTGTCATAAGAAGAGGGGAATATGGGACCATGGACGAAAAATGTTCATGGTCTTTTTATATAATTATTTCCTCGAAAAAGCCAGCAGTGCTAAAATAATAAGTAAGGGGATACAAAATAAAATGGAAAGCGAGATGAACGAAATGATTTTAGTAACATCGGCGGCGGGCAACACAGGACGGATCATGGTGCAAAAGTTGGTAGAAGCAGGTTTTGACGTATTGGCGACGGATATCGATCCTAGGGTGAAAAAACTGCCGGGGATTAAAAAGGCTATGGTAGGAGATTTGACCGACTTTTACTTCCTTGATGAAGTGATGGAAGATGCAACGATGGTCGTCTACATTCCGCCATTGTTCTCACCCGAAGAAACCTTGATCGGTCAAAAAATAATTGATAAGGCAATCGATTATGACATTGAGCACTTCATTTTTGTTTCTGTTATCCACCCAAACTTAACCAGCCTGATGCAGCATATCGCTAAACGCGATGTGGAAGAGCAGTTGATCTATAAAGGCATGGAAATTGAATTTTCGTACACGATTTTACAGCCCATGCATTACATGCATAACTTCGATCCGCAGCTAGTCGCGAAAACCAACGAATATCGAATCTTTTACGATCTCGACAGCCCAGTCGGCTATGTCGCAACGGAGGATGTTGCCGAAGTAGTCATAAAAATCTTGAATGACCCTGAAAAACACAACAAGGCGACTTACGAATTGGTCGGCACGGAGGCCTATACGCCAAACGAGCTAGTCGATATGTTTAACCAGATAACAGGGAAGAAGGCGAAGGCCGTGTTCCTTTTTATCGATGAGTTCTTAAATGAAATTGATGCGACGGACCTCTATGTGCGAGCAGGCTTTAGACATTTAGCCTATGCGTACACATCTTGGGGCTTAGACGGCAATACCAATGTGTTGACGTGGCTGCTTGGCCGTGAACCCACTAGTTTTGAAGAGTATGTCAAAATGAAATTGAATAAGAAATAAAAAATAGGCTGAGACGATTTTGTCTCAGCCTTTAAAGTTGTTGTGAAAAAAGCAATTCCGAAAGTTCTTATTATTGCAGCTTATCATAGGCGTTGAAAGCAACCCCTTCGTCCTTCCAGCCAACCTTGATTAAATGATCCCGTTCACTCTTGAGCAGTGTGAAGTGATGTGCGCCCGCTTTAGCGTTTGGATTATAAAGGCGATAGACTGGTTGCCCCTTACTAAAAGGCATGTGGAACCCGATATTATCATCGTGCCAGCCGACTTTCACCAAATACTCAGCTTCGCTAGGATCTGCGGTGTAATGATGGTCTCCAGCGTTAGGGTTGTACACGCGGCTAACGTACGCAGTTTTTTCAGTGGTATAGCCTTGACCGTAAAAACCGATGCCTTCGTCTTTCCAACCATAATTAATTAAGGTAGCGCGCTCAAAATCACTCGGAGTAAACAAATGCTCACCTGAGTTGGGATTATATAGCCGATTGATCGCAACTCTTGGAGCTTCAGCAGCCGCTGCTTTTGAACTTAAACCAAAGGTACCCAGTACACAAACACCAACGAACATAATCATCATGATAATCGATAGCTTCTTTTTCTTCATTCTTAACTCCTCCAATTTCATCTTTGAATGAGTGACGTTTCCAAAAATAATCTACCTGCTAAACGAATTTGTTCCATCAACAACAAAATTTCTTTTCTTTATCTAAAATTATAGCATATTGCTTTTATAAATTAATTTATTATCACCAAATAAATTAATTTGACTGATAATTAAATGCTGATGGTTCAATCAACAAAAAAATTGAAGCGATCATTGATACTGATAATAAGCTGTTTTTGACAAAAATCTCAAAATCTTCACAAAAAGGAAATGGACTTTATCAAACAGGCTGTACTATTCTAAAAAGAATAAGAAAGATTATTTTATCCAAATGAGGAGTGAAGATAAATGCGTGTATTGGTGGTCGAGGACAATCGTGAACTGGCTTTGTCGGTGAAAAAAGGACTAGAGCAGGAGAATATTTCGGTGGATCTGGCCTATGATGGCGAGCTGGGAGAAGAAAAGGCGTTTGTGACTCCTTATGACGGCATCTTGCTGGATTTGAACCTGCCTAAAAAGGATGGCCTAGCGGTTTTGCAGAGTCTAAGAGATTCCGAGGTGGAAAGTCCGGTCATCATCATTACTGCGCGAGATGAGATTGAAGAGCGGGCGAAGGGGCTGGATTTTGGCGCTGATGATTACTTGGTGAAGCCGTTTGAGCTGTTAGAATTGAAGGCACGCTTGCGGGCAGTGATTCGGCGGTATCATGGTCGGGCATTGCCGCAGATTGCGATCGGAGCGTTGATGGTTGACCCTGTTTGTCGGAAGGTCAGCTATCAGAAAAAGGAAATTTTACTGAAGCCGAAGGAATTTGACATCTTGCTGTGCATCGCGCAGCGGCATCCCGCGGTGGTTTCTTCAGAGGAAATTTCTGAGCATGTTTATGATGAGGATTTTGACCCCTTTTCCTCGGTTTTGCGGGTTCATTTGGCTCGTTTGAAGAAGAAATTAGCTGAAGGGGCGGAAAAGGAAGTCTTGAAAACGATTCGTGCAAAGGGGTATCAATTATGCGACTAAATTTTAAAATGACGGTAACGATGCTGACCTTCTCACTGCTGATAACCGGCGTGATTTTAGCGAGCTTTTTCTTTCTGCGCAATAATGTAGCGAGTGTCAATATTGCTTCTACGCTAGGTGACGATATTTATTTTACGGAAGCGAAGATTCATTCGACTTCAGACGAGGATATCTCGGTGACTGGAAAAAAGGGACAGCTGTTGAGTACTTCGATGCTGGACAAGGCTTATCAGGATGAATTGTTTAAATATTTGCCGGCGATGGTTTTAGTGATTTGTTCGGCGGTTTTGTTGCTGACGTTTTTACTTTGGCTGGTGCTGCGGAAAATCTACAGCAATCAAATATTGGCCATCACCCACGATCTGAATTTCATTGATCAATTACCTAAAAATACCGTGAAGGACGAGGTGCTCAGTGAGGCCTTCAATAAATTAAAGGATAAATTTGACGGTCATTTAGAGGATTATCGCCGTCTGAATAGCTATCTGACTCATGAGCAAAAGAATGCCATCGCGATTTTACGGACGAATCTTGAAATCGAGCGCCAACAGGCGAATCAGGGAAATCTCGCATTATTGGATCGGCTGACTGACAGCATCGACGATATCCTGACGCTATCTAATAACACCGATGATCTAGGAGATGAGGTCGTGGATGTTTCTTTAGTCTGTGCGGAGGTGTGCGATGCCTATAAAAAGAATTATCCGGATTTGCTTTTTGAGTTCAACGAAGAGGAGACTACCTTGATTCAAGGGCGTGACCGTTGGATTTATCGCGCTGTTTCTAATTTAGTCGACAATGCAATCAAATATGGCGAGGGCAAGCTGGTCACTGTTACGATCGCGAACAAAAATGGAAGTGTGGTCATTCAGGTCAAGGATCAAGGCATCGGTATTCCCCAAGCGAAGCAGGCGGAGGTCTTTTCGCATCATTATCGGGTGAATGGACTAAAGCAAGACGGCTACGGTATTGGGCTGTCGGTGGTGTCGCATGTCTGTGATTTATGTCGCGGCTTTGTTTATTTAGAAAGTCAGGAAAAACAAGGCTCGGCGTTTTATTTGAGTTTTCCTAGTGTGGGTTAACATTCAGTTAACAGAGGATTTGCTACGATACGCTCATAGGAGGAGAGAAAGCGATGATCATCATCCGACATGCTTGGCTAAATCTTAAACGCAATCGTTTCAGTCATTTGAAACTAGGCAGTTTTATTTTTCTGCTTCTCTTGATCGTCTTTTCGTTGGTGCAAATCTATCAGGTAGCGACTGGCTATTTTACCGATTACCGCGAACAGGCAGCAACAGTCGTCAAGGGCGTGCAAGATTTAAATCAAACAGGACAAGCAATTTCATTAAAAAAAACCGATTATGAAAAATTGAAAGATCTGCCTTACGTAAAAAAGAGTCAATTAAACGGGCAGGGCATTATTTCGTCGACCTTGGTTCCGCCTAAAAATCAAACAATCACGAACTACTCTAGTTTCTCAACAGATCAAACGAATGGGAGCTATTCGCCAGTGACTATGTTGGACAACGATTCTTTAAAAGTACTTTTAACCGTTAAAAAAGAAAAGCTCCAAGGAACATTACCGCTGGAAAAAGACACCTGTGTCATTAGTCGGGTACTGGCCAAAGAAAATAAGCTAAAGCTGAATGATACCATTTTGCTGGGAAATAAAGGACAAGAGCAAAAAGTAAAAATCGTCGGTATTGCAGAATTTTCAACGACCGACCAGATTTGTACCAGTGATTCCGTATTAATTAACTGGGAAACTGCCGCGGCGATCCAGCAAAATATCATCCAGCCTGATACGAATGTGATGTTTCAAATGACCAGTAAAAAGGCACTAAAAAGATTCGTAAAAGACTTTAAAAAAACAAAATCTTTTGAAGAGTACACATTAATTACTCAAAACTGGTCGCAGGGCTTGTTACAGTCAGCGAAGGATACTTTGGATTTAGTGTTTAACGGCTTGATCGTTGCCTTGATTTTAGGCATCGTTTTGATCGCGGTTTTCTATCAACTAAATATCAAACGGCGGCAAGATTTTTATACCTTGTATCTGATGGGACTCGATCGCAAGACATTATCGCTTAGCAGCTCGTTGGAAAATTTGATACTGGTTTTGGGTCTCGGACTGACGGCTGCTTTTACCTCGCAGCGGCTAAGCGGGTGGATTACTGGCGAGTGGCTGATTCAGCTTCAAAAGAATCTAGCAGAGCAGGAGCCTTTTATAGATTGGGTACTGCCTCATTTCGAGCAAATTTCTGCGACTAGCTGGTTAGATTACATCGGAATGATTTTTGCGGGCGCTTGTCTGTTTATCATGCTTTTGCTGGTGAACCTCCGCATTGCTCAGATCATACGTGAGCCGTTACAGGAGGTGGCGAAAAGATGAGCGAATGGATATTGGAAGCGGCGGATTATCGCTATGAGCATTCAGAGATAAAAACACTGGATAGGATTGAAGGCAGCTTTCAAACAGGAAGAAGCTACCAGCTTTTCGGTGATCCCGGCAGCGGAAAAACAACCTTATTAGCACTTTTTGCCGGATTGGCAGTTTGTACAAAAGGGTCGCTGACGTATGACGGACAGGAAATTGCTTCTCTTGAGCGCCATCGTTATCGCGGAGGTGAAGTCGCATGTTTGTTTCAAACCGGCAGCTTATTAAAGGATTCGCCCATGGCAAATTTAGAAATGGAGGTCTTGCTTTCTGGTGAGAAGCCGGAAAAGGAGCGCTTGAAAAGCCTGCTGCTGTCCGTTGGATTAGCAGAAAATCAGTTAAAACTTCCCACCAATAGATTATCCGAAAGCGATCGTCAATTAGTGACTTTAGCCAAGCTGATGACCAAAAGTAAGGCCAAGCTGGTTTTAGTCGATGAACCGGAAAAAGTTTTTAGCGAATGCGGAGTATTATTTGCCATGGCGAGACTTAGAAACTATTGTTTACAACAGAAAAATTGTCTGATCTTTACCACTCAATCAACACAATCGGTTAATTTTGCGGATGAATTATGGGGACTTAATGGAGGAAAATTACTCTTTATTAAGGAACAACGCCCCAGCTAAGATCGCGCTTTCCAACCATCCAAGTTCTTTAATAGGAAGGATACTACGATGAATTATTGGAAACGAGCGAAGAGCAGTATTTTTAGAACCAAGGGCAAGTCAGTGATTTTATTTGCCGTCATTTTTGTTTTAGGAAATGTGATTGCCGGAGCGATCGCTATTCAACAATCAACAGCCAATGTTGAGAAGAAAATGAAGCAGCAGCTGGGAGCGACCGTCGCCCCAGAATTGGATTTGAATAAATTATTAGAGCAAAGCGAAAATGGGGACACTCAGGCCTTGACGCGGCCAGAAAATCTAAAAGAGGAAACCATCAAAAAAATGGGGAGTTCCCCTTATGTGAAGGACTATGATTACAGCTACCTAGCTTATTTGTATGTTAAAAAATTCAAGACCTATGAAATGAAGCAGCAGGGGAATGTCCAGTTCTCAACGGGCGAATACAAAACAATGAGCCTAAAGGGCAGCAACAGCAGCGAACCGATGGATTTCAAAAATAAGAAGGTCAAGCTGACGGATGGACGAATGTTGACAAAAGAAGAACTTGCCGGCAAAAAGCCGGTCGCCTTGATCTCGAAAAAGGTAGCAGACGAGAATGGCCTGTCTGTCGGCGATCAAATGGTCCTGGATACTGTCAGCTTGATACCAAAAGAAGACGGCACGCTGGATTCACAGGATTCGACGGAGCATGCGGTCAAAATCGTCGGTCTGTTTGAACCAATTAAATTAGAGAAAAAGAAAAGTGATGAAAAAAATGGTCAAGAGGCCATGAACCAGCAGATTACCGAGATGGAGCTGTACAATACCGCCTTTGTCTCCAACGGTCTGGTTCGTGAAATCAATAAAATCGAGGCAGAAAATCAGCCGTCTGATTCAGAGGAAGAAATGCAAGAGGAAGTTGCGCCGATTTTTACGCTGAAATCACCAGACGATGTAGAGGCCTTCAAAGCGGAAATCAAACCGCTGCTACCAGAAGGATACAAAGCGGTTGCCTCCACTGATGAGTTTGACAAGGTAGGTGCCAGTGTTAAACGTCTGTCAAAAATTTCCGGCTATGTCGTATTACTAGCGGTTTTGGCTTCATTATTGATCATTTCATTAGTCGTCGTGCTCTTTATGAAGGATCGCCGTCACGAATGGGGCATCTATCTATCCTTAGGAGAACAGCGAAAAAATATCATGAAGCAAGTCGTTGCGGAAATATTTGTGATCAGTCTGGCTGCATTATTGCTCTCGCTTATCTCAGGGAATCTTTTAGGAAAAATGGTTTCGGAATCGTTGCTTGCGGGTGACACGATGGATCAAGCGGCGCAAAATGTCGGAAATCAAGTGGTTTCGATGGGAGGCGCTTCAGTTCTGGGGTCTTCACTTTCAAATCAGGATGTGCTAAGCAACTATGAAGTCCGTTTTTCACTCACGTACATTGCTACTTTCTTGATCGCCGGACTTGGGACGATTCTGTTAGCAGCTATTTTACCGCTGACCTACGTGATGCGGTTGAATCCGAAGAAAATCATGATGTAGAAGGAGAGAAGACGATGACAATTTTAGAGGCAAAGGATGTAAGTTATTTCTATCAAGATGGTGAAAAGCGTCGGATGATCCTGCAGGACACTTCGGTAAAATTTGAAAAGGGACGTTTTTACACGATTTTAGGCGAATCTGGTTCGGGCAAAACCACCTTCTTATCACTGATCAGCGCCTTGGATGCGCCGAGCTCTGGTGAAATTTTATATAACGGCGAAGACATCAAACGGATTGGCTATGAACGCTTTCGCCGCGACGATGTCAGCATTATTTTTCAAAACTACAATTTGGTCCCGTATTTGACTGGACTGGAAAATGTATTAGTCGCAATGTCGATCACCGATAATGAAATGCCAAAGGATACTACGGAAATCGCGTATAACCTTCTGGACTATATCGGAATCACTAAAGCTAAGGCGGATCGGCTAGTCAATCAGCTTTCCGGCGGGGAACAGCAGCGAATCGCCATCGCCCGAGCTTTGGCAACCAATGTGGACATCATATTAGCGGACGAACCAACGGGGAATCTGGATGTGGGAATGGAGGAAGAAATCGTGACGATCTTCAAGGAATTAGCGACGATCCACAACAAATGTGTGATCGTGGTGACCCACTCGCGAGAAATTGCGGAACAATCAGACGAAACCTTCTATTTAAATCAAGGTGAGCTGCTGCCGTATGAGTGATTTTCTGTCGAATTTCAACGGCGATAATTATGACCGCCGCAAGGAAGAAAAGGAACCGCGCGAGCCGGATAAGAAAATAACCCATGAACCGAAGCAGCCAGCCTTTTCTGCTGAAGAATCTCTTGAATCACAAACTAAACGAAAAATGCGCTCTCAGCAAGAAGCGACAGAGCTGGAACTTTCTTATCAAAAGCAGAAAAAACGAAAACGTCGCATGATTCTCTTCGCTGTGGTCGCGGCATGTGTGCTGTTGGGGATCGTGTATTATCAGCAGACCCATGTCAAAGTACCGAATTTTGTTGGGAAAAACCTGACGGATGTGCAGGTCTGGGCCTCGGAGAATAAAGTAAAGCCTAAGATCAAACAGACCTATGATCGGGGAAAAGACGCCAACACGATCTTGGCGCAGGAACAAAAAGCCGGATCGCGAGTCAAAAAAGGCGGCGTACTAAATGTAACCAACAGTTTAGGAGCCGATCCTGAAGAGAAAATTCCGCTTCCTGATTTTACGAAGATGAAAAAGTCTCAGGCGGAAAGATGGATCAAAGAAAACAAAGCCGAAAATCTTTCTCTGATTGAAGAATACAGCGATACGATCGAAAAAGGTCAGCCGCTCCGTTCTGAAATTGCCAACGCGGAGGTCACACCGGAAAATTACCGAAGAAAAGATGCCGCCAAAGTCTATTATTCAAAAGGGCCACAGACCTATCAAAAAGACATCAAGGTCCCAGACTTTCAGCGCAAGCCCCGCAGTGAGGTGGAAACGTGGGCGAAAAACAATGAGATCGATCTAACCTATGAAGAAAAAACCTCCAATGATATTCCAGCGGATAATATCATTGACCAAAGTATCGCCAAAGACGAAAAAATCGCGAAAAAGGATAAAATGTCGGTCACTGTCTCATTAGGCAAAGGCTATGTCGTTCCGAATTTTTCAGAGTACAGCTTGGAGGATGCGAGTACCGCTTTAGAAGGAGTGCAGGTACAGGCCAAAGGAGTCTATACGGATAATCTGCCTTATGGTCAATTAGTCTCGCAAAGTGTCGAAGCGGGAAGGGTCCTGAGTGCCAAGGATGATTTAACGATCAAGGTTCTATACTCATTAGGTCAGCCCTACATGAAAGATTTGCGGGGGACGATGGTGGAAGGCGGACTGCAAAAATACTTCCACGATGAGTTCCAATCAAAAGGCGCGAACATCAATTATGTTATTCGCCATGTCGATTCGGACCAGCCAAAAGGGACAGTGGTAGGCATGAGTCATTTTAGTGATTACGTTCCGTTAAATCTGACCGTATCGATCGATATCAGTCTAGGCAATCTCGGCTCGGCCCCTACGAGCTTTCCAAACAATAATAATGGAGGTGATAACGGAGAAAATCAAGAAACACCAAGCGAATAGTTGGCTTTTAGCAGAGAATCCTGCTGTTCTATAACAAAACCATAAATTAAATTAGTATAAAATTGAATAACTTTTATAAACTCATTCGATAAATTGACGAATGAGTTTATTTGTGTTGGTTAATAAATAATTA
>NZ_NGLG01000002.1:312998-330570 GCF_002140655.1 Enterococcus sp. 3H8_DIV0648
CTGTTATAATGAGAATTATATAAATATTAAAATATCATTTGTTTGAATTTTTTAAATGGAGGCATTAAGCATGGATGGAACAACCAAGGAACAAGATAAGATTCGCAGAGGGACGCTGCTCATTTCACTTTTATTGCTAGTATGCAGTTTGGGAAGCTACTTCGTCTATCAGCATTTTTATCAGCCAGAGCTGCATGTGTCTTTTGTCAGTAAGAAAACTTTGCCGAATACTGGAAGTGTAAAGGACCCGGAAGATAAAAAAGCTAAAAATGTAAACAATTATTCAGCCAGCAGGAAAAACCAGCCCAATAGCACCTTGGAAAAAGAGCTGGAGATTGATCCGCTTAACCCGCTAATTGATAAAGAAAATTCGGAAAAAACGGTTCCTAGAAGTCCTTCTTCTAAAGTTTTTAAATTGAGTGACGAAATCGAAAGTTCGTACTAGGATTTGGACTTTTTAGAACAATCTGGAAACGTGAGGGCCATGCGTTTTCCTTAAAAAAATCGAGGCAGGGAAAATACTAACGAAAAGAAAGCGTTGACATTGTGATTTTCCTCCTTTACAATAATGATGAGAAAACTTAAATCAAAGCAACGGTGGTAGTTGCTGCTTTGAGTATGTTACTGATAATGCAGGCAGAACTCAAATTACCTTAGGATAAATACACTATCCTTAGGTAATTTGGGTTTTTTTGTTTGAAAGGAGGGAAAGCATGATCATCAGTCAAATTTTGAACAATAATGTAGCCATTGTAAAAAAAGGGAGCAATAACCAAGCTCGCGGAAACGAAATCATAGTTTACTCTAAAGGCGTCGCTTTTAAACACAAAGCCGGCGACAGTATCGGGGAAAAAGATATTCAAAAGACCTACGTCTTAGATTCACATGATAAATTGGAGCACTTCAGCTATTTACTTTCTAACACTAAAGACGAATACCTTCAGATCGTAACCAAGACGATTGAATATGGTGAGGAAGTTATTCAGCAGGATGTTTCCGATTATCTCTATTTAGCTTTGCTGGATCACATCGATTTTGCCATCAAACGACTGCAAAAAGAGCAAATCGTCAAAAGTCCACTGGATTGGGAGGTCCGCAAGTTTTATCCGGAGCATTACCAAATCGGGCTTTACGCGGTGGGATTGATCGAAGAAACCACAGGCTTGGATTGTCCCCCAGAAGAAGCCGTCTCTATCGCATTGCATTTTATCAACTTACAAACCAAAGGCAGTGAGGACGATAATATGATGCGGATGATGGAAGCGGTGCGGAACATCTTATCGATTATCAAATATCATTATCGCTTGGATTTTGAAGAGGAGAGTATCAATTACATTCGCCTTGTCACGCATCTGCAGTATTTTATCATTCGGATGTTTAAGAATGAGACATTTACCTCAAATGAGACTGAGCTTAATCGACAAATTCGCAAACTTTATCCAGAAGCTTACAGCTGTGTCAATAAGATTCGCATCTATGTCAGAGACACGTTTGAAAAAGAATTATCAGATGATGAGGAGGCCTACTTAATGCTCCACATCCAGCGTGTTACAAAACGAGAAGAGGAGAATTAAGATGAAATATCAAGAATTTTGCAACCAGCTGATCGAATTGGTCGGCGGTAAAGAAAATATTCAAAGCGTGACGAACTGTATGACGCGCCTACGTTTTAAATTGAAGGACCGCAATCTTCCTAAAACAGAAGAAATCAAGGAGCTGCCTGATGTGATCGACGTGGTCTCAAATGATGTGGCTTATCAAGTCATCATCGGGACTCAGGTACAGGACATTCGTCCAGAGATGAATCAGATTTTAGGCTTAGGCGGAGGCGAAGTTAATTCTGAAGCTGGGGAAAAAGAAAAATTCGTGACGATGGCTTTACGAATCCTGTCTGAGGCAATGGGACCGATCCTGATTCCCATCATGGCAGCCGGGCTGATAGCCGGAATCTTGTCTTTACTTTCTTTGACGGGATTAGTATCGGCGGAAAGCTCGACCTATATGATCATAGATACGATTCGGCAAGCAGTGTTCTTCTTTTTACCAGTGTTGCTCGCGATTTCTTTTGCTCGACGCTTAGAGGTCAACGAGTATCTGGCGGTCACAGTCGCATTGACCTTAATGTCTGATACGATTAATGGCGCGAAGGGACTGGATTTTCTAGGCTTGAGTTTACCAGAAACTACTTATTCAAATTCCTTTTTCCCAATTATTTTAAGTATCATCTTCATGAAGTATGTTGGGAAATTCCTAGAGAAAATCATGCCGAAAGCGCTGCAATATTTCTTCAATCCGGTATTAATCTTGATTGTTACATTACCGGTAACGTTGATCTTATTCGGACCTTTAGGAACATATATCGGCGATGGCTTGAACTTTGTCTTTGATTTTGTTGGAAATACCTTGGGCAGCTGGAGTGTTGTAATGCTCTATGCCGCGCTGCAGCCATTCTTAATTACGATCGGTGCGGGGAATTTCATTATTCCGATTTTCATGAATTCATATGCGACTTTAGGCTATGACGCTGTCTTTACCGCTGCTTGGATCATTTCTGATATCGCGGTATGTGGAGCGGTAATGGGCTACTTCTTCCGCTCAAAAGACAAAAAGCAAAAGCAATTGTTTGGGACGACGGCCTTCAGTGCTTTCATTGGTCCAACTGAACCGGCTATTTACGGAGTGTTTGTTAAATATCGCCGGCCATATATCGCTGTCATGATCGGCGGCGGACTGGGCGGATTGTTCGCCGGTTTGATGAAGGTTGTTGGGTACGCGCCAGTTGGTTTGCTCGGACTTGCTTCATTTATCGGTAAAGATAATTACAGAAACTTCTATATGATGTTGATTGCAGTCATTATCGGTTTTGTTGGAGCTGGGATTGCCGCCTTTATTTTAGGAATTCCAAATGATGAAAAAGCCAAAGAAAAACAAGCGAAGCCAGTGGAAACAGACGCCGAAGCAGTTACAAAATTATTGATCAAAGCGCCGGTCAAAGGCAAAAATGTCGCATTAAGCAATGTGAATGACAAAGCCTTTTCTTCATCCGCACTAGGAAAAGGGCTGGGGATCGAACCGGAAGAAGATACAATTCATGCACCGGTCAACGGTGAAGTCGTAAGTCTATTCCCAACCAATCATGCCATCGGGATCAAAACCGAATATGGAGTGGAGATTCTGATTCATATTGGGATCAATACTGTTGAATTAGATGGTGATTATTTTGAAGCGTTTGTTAAGCAAGGGGATCAGGTTTCGGCCGGCGATCCAATCTTGAAGGCTGATATGGCCGGGATTCGCAGTAAAGGCTACGATCCAGTCGTGATCACAGTCATCACCAATACAGCGGATTATTTAGATGTTTTGCCAACCAGTGATTTGAGCTTGAATAGTAAAGAAGACTGTCTGACAGTCGTTGTCTAAAACGGAGGGAAAAAAGTGACAAAATTAGCGAATGATTTTTTATGGGGCGGCAGCATCGCCGCTCATCAATTAGAAGGTGCTTGGCAAGAAGGCGGTAAGGGTCCAGCGATTATGGACTTTGCCACATCAGGCTCAGCGACGACACCGCGAGAATATACCAAAACGATCGAAGCAGGTCGGCACTATCCTTCACATGAGGGGATCGATTTTTACCATCGCTACAAAGAGGACATCAAGCTATTTGGCGAGATGGGCTTTAAAAGCTTGCGGATCTCGATCGACTGGTCGCGGATTTATCCAAACGGCGACGATGCCGAACCAAATCAAGCAGGGATCGAGTTTTATCAAAGCGTTGTGGACGAGCTGCTGAAGTACAACATTGAGCCGATCGTTACCCTCTATCATTTTGAGCTGCCGATGAACTTGGTGCACAGTTATGATTCTTGGAAGAACCGACAAGTGATTGATTTTTATTTGAAATATGTCGAAACAATGGTGGAGGCCTTGAAGGGCAAGGTCAAATATTGGGTGACCTTCAATGAAATGAACCATATTGATCCGCAAACCGAAGCGTCGGACATGTTCACTTATATTTTAGCAGGACTAAAATACAGCGAGCTTGAAGGAAACAAGAAGGAAATTTTGGCAGTAGTCGGGTACAACATGACATTAGCCGGTGTCAAAGCTACAAGATTGATCCACCAGCTTGATCCGCAAAGCCAAGTCGGCTGCGTTTTCGGTATTACGCCAACGTATCCAGTGAATTGCGATCCTATCAATGTTTTGAATGCCTTTAAGGAAATGGATCGTGATTTTTACCAGATTGATGCGATGTGCTATGGCGAATTTCCTAAGTATAAGCTGCGGGAATATGCGGACATGGGCTTTGATATCGGGATGACTGAAGAGGATAAGCAAGCCTTTGCGGAAGGAAAACTCGATTATATCGGCATGAATTACTATATGTCGGATGTGGCCCACTATGAAGGCGGCGATGATGACGAGGAGTCGTTGTTCGGCGGTGTTCAGAATCCTTTCCTTGAGAAAAGCAAATGGGGCTGGGGGATCGATCCAATCGGTCTCAGATATTTACTGAATTATACTTATCGCAGATATGGTCTGCCGATCATTATTTGTGAAAATGGCTTGGGGGCTGTCGATGAAGTTGGACCAGATGGCGTAGTTCATGATGATTACCGAATCGACTTTTTACAAAAACATCTCAGCGAGCTGAAAAAAGCTGTCGAAGAGGACAAAGTCGATTGCTTTGGCTACTTGATGTGGGGGCCGATCGATCTCGTCAGTGCAACGACTGGCGAAATGAAAAAACGCTACGGCTTCATTTATGTCGATAAGCAGGATGATGGCACGGGCGATCTGACGAGAACGCCGAAAGACTCATTTTATTGGTATAAAAATCTGATCGAGACGAATGGGGAGGAATTGTAAAATGAAAAAAGTATTTGGGGCGTTGTTAACCTGTTTATTAGGCTTAACGTTGATTGGCGGATTGACTAAAGGTGTTGAGGCCGAGGCAGCGAAGAAAAATGATGAGGTTACGATTTATTTGATCCGTCATGGGAAGACCTTCTTCAATACAACTGGTCAGGTTCAGGGATTCGCGGATTCCCCATTAACCGACAAGGGGATCAGTCAGGCGAAAAAATTAGGTGCAGGGTTGAAGGATATCAAGTTTGACTTGGCCTATTCCAGTGATTTAGGGCGTCAGCGCAATACCGCCAAGCTGATCCTTTCAAAAAATGACCATAAAAAACCGAAATTAGTCGAACACGATGGCTTTAAAGAGTGGAACTATGGCGGCTATGAAGGAAAAACCGATAAAGAGATGTGGACACCGATCTTTGAAGCGAACGGCTTTAAGCTGGATGATGACTGGTCGGATTATGACAAGCTTGTTGAAAAAATCGGTGACGACGGCATCGCAAACACAATCGCAGAAAACGATCCGCTGAAAGCAGCCGAGAATTACGATGAAATCACCACTCGCGGACAAGCAGCGATGGACAAGGTAGTCAAAGATGCGAAGAAAAAGAATGCGAAAAATGTTATGATCGTATCCTCAGGCGGGATGATCCCGACATTGCTAGAGCTGCTGGTTCCTGATGAGTACAACGGTGAGATGCTGGATAATTGCAGCGTGACAACACTGAAGTACAAAGATGGCAAGTATACGCTGGATAAGATTGGTGATACACAGTATATTGAATAGAAAAATCTTTTTTAAAAGGAAAAAAGCATAAATGGGCCATTTAATAAAATCGTCTTGACATTTATATGAGTGCCTTTTAGAATAGTAAGTGAGAAACGTAGGATAGTGATTGTTTAAGACAAGCTAGACCTATTTCATCGAAAGGTTAAAACGTTTTGTTTTGACATGTAGGTGAAATAGGTCTTTTTTTGTATCTGTTTGGAGGTGAGAGGATGTTAGAAATTAAGAAAAAGCTCAACAACAACGCGGTCCTGACTGTTTTAAATGATCAGGAGGTGATTGTGCGAGGGAAAGGGATTGGTTTTCAAAAAAAGGAACATGAATGGGTTGAGGAAGATCAAATTGAAAAAATCTATCATTTATCCAGTGGTGATTTTCAAAGCAGATTTATTGAGTTGATCAAGCAAATCCCTCATCCGTATTTTGTATTAACGGATGAAATTATTGAACATGCTAAAGAAAAATTATCGATTCAGCTAAGTGACTCTATTTATGTAACCTTGACCGACCACGTTTTTATGGCTATTCAACGTTATCAGGAGGGAGTACCGATTGATAATGGGGCTCTATGGGAAATTAGAAAGTATTATCCAGCGGAATTTAAAATTGGTCTTTATGCTTTGCAGTTAATTAAAAAGGAATTCGATATTCAATTACCAGAAGACGAAGCCGGTTTTATCGCCTTACATTTTGTAAATGCTAGTGTCGAGCTGGCGGGGAACTTAAACATGTTTAAGATTACCAAAATGATTACGGATATGTCTAATATAGTGAAATATACTTTGAAGCTTCAATTAGATGAAGAGTCGGTTTATTATTTTCGTTTTATCACTCATCTCCGCTTTTTCTCATTACGTATTATGTCGGAGCATTCAAGTCCGTCCGCTGAGGAACATGAGATGCTTGAGATCATTAAAAGTAAGTACATTGAGGCCTATAAACCTGTCGTGAAGATTGAAAAATATTTATCAGAGCACTTTAATTACAAGATCTCAAAAGATGAACAGCTATATTTGCTTATTCATATTGAAAAGCTTATTCGAGAAAGCAAGGATAAGTTGGACAAATAATTCAAAAAAATAATGATAAGGGGGGAGCTTTCTTTTTCTTGGAGGGTGACATTCAGTTGGCCTGACCTTCTATAAATCTGTAAAAATTTTAGGAGGTATTTAATATGGGACAGTATAAAGAATTAGCGGAACAATTTGTCGATTATGTTGGAGGCAAAGAGAATATTATTAAGGCAAGTCATTGCTTGACTCGATTGCGATTTGTGTTGCGAGATTTTAATGCAGTACAGCAGGGAAAAATCAGTCAGATGAAAGGGGTCATGAAGGCTCAGCATTCTGGCAATGAGTATCAGATTGTGATCGGGACTCATGTGGGGGATGTCTATACAGACGTTCAAAAATTATTGGATTCTACTGGAGATAATGATCTGGAGGAACAGGAGGGCAAGAATAAAGGGAAAATTTTGGATCGTTTAATTTCGACCTTAACTCAATCCATGACACCTGTTTTGGGAGTGATGTCTGCGGCAGGATTGATGCAAGGGATTGTGGCGCTGTTGATTGCTCTGAACCTGCTGCCAGATGGCAGCGGACAATTGATTATTTTTCGTTCAATGGCCAATACGGTCTTAACTTTTTTGCCAATCTTCCTTGGTTATACCAGTGCGCATACATTTAAAATGAATAAGTTTGTTGGTTTGTTTATAGGAGCGTGTTTGGTCTTACCGTTTTTGGATACAGGCTTGGCAGAAAATACAACGGTACTTTATACCTTATTTAAAGGAACGATTTTGGAAACTGAAATTTTCCATACATTTTTTGGTCTGCCGATCATGTATCCGCCAGGTGGTTATATGGCCACTGTTCTACCAGTAATTTTCGCAGTTTACTTTGCTTCCAAGGTGGAACACTTTTTTAAAAAGCGTATTCCAGAAATCGTTGGTTTTGCTTTGACCCCTTGCTTGACGATGTTAATTTCTTTTCCGCTAATCATTTTGATTATTGGCCCAATCTCTAATTTTCTAGGATTATTGCTGACATCAGCGGTTATGGGACTATACAATATGTCGCCGATTATTTCATCTATCTTCATTTGTTTAATCTATCAACCGCTGATCGTGATGGGGCTGCATTGGCCGTTAATGCCGATTCAATTGACCAACTTTGCTGCGCTTGGATATGATCCTGTGCTAGTGTGTATCTGGGTATCGACCTTCACCCAATTCGGTGCCGCATTAGCAGTTTATTTAAAAACGAAAAATCCTAAAACAAAGGCGCTGTGTCCGCCGGCAATGGTGTCTGCACTGTTCCATATTATGGAACCCGGCATTTATGGTGTCACTTTGCCAGTGAAAAAACGATTTGCCTTTGCTATGTTAGGTGGCGTCGCAGGAGGAACCTTACTGACATTGTTAAACGCACGTAATTATACTTTAAGTGGCAGTATTTTAGGTGTGGTGGGATTTATTAATCCAAATAACGGAGATATTTCAGGGTTGATCAGTGTTTTATTAGCCATTTTAGTTGCTATCGCTGTTCCTTTTGTCTTGATTTCACTTACTTTTTCAGAAGAGGCTGCAGGAAGCGAAACTGAAGTTGAAAAAAAGACAACTGAGATTTATTCTCCTATGAAGGGCATAGTGAAACCACTGGAACAGGCAAAAGATGAGATTTTTTCTGAGGGCTTTTTAGGTGAGGGCGTAATTATTATTCCAGAAACGGAAAAAGTCTTAGCACCTTGTTCAGGAAAAATCACCACTTTTTTCCCAACGAGTCATGCAATCGGTATTACTAATGACGATGGCGTTGAGCTGTTGATCCACATTGGAAAAGACACAGTTCGCTTAGAAGGAAAATATTTCTATCCATTAAAGAAACAAAATGATCGAATTGAAGCCGGGGAAGTATTGCTGAGCTTTGATCGTGAAAAAATAATGGCAGAGGGCTATTCACTGGAAACACCTGTAATCGTGACGAACAACAAAGGTAAAGAGTTATTGATAGAAAAATCAGATGGTCAGATTGACTACGGCGAATCTCTTTTTTCCGTATCGCCTAAGCTAAGCGTAGAAGAAGAGGTGTTGGCAGTTGAATAACTTAATGTCGGAGCGAATTAAAGGTGTTCTAGTCGGTGGTGCTTATGGCGATGCGATGGGAATGCCTACAGAAGGCTGGTCTTACCAGCGAATAAAACAGAAATTCCCTCAAGGTGTGGAGAAATTCTATCCCAGTCAAGTCGACGATATTTCTGACAGAGGATTTTCTGCTGGAGAAATTACAGATGATACCATTAATACGTTGATGATAGTCCGTTCAATTGCCGATTGTCAGGGACAGTTAAATGCTGAAAATTACGTTCAACAATTAATCAAGTGGCACGAAGAATCGGGTATTTCTCATTTGGTAAGCGGACCGACTACCTTGAACGCCATTAATCAAATTAAAAACGGAATATCTCTAATGGACACAGGAAAATTCGGGACCACTAATGGTGCAGCTATGAAAATATCACCAATTGGTGTGATCTCTGACTATCGGGATTTGGATACATTGATTCAACGTGTTGAACAAATCTGCTTACCGACGCATCATACATCGATCGCGATAGCCGGTGCATCAGCAGTAGCAGCCTGTATAAGCTATGTTGTAAGGGGAGGGAAAAGTATTTCTGATCTCTGGGAGCTGGCTTATCAAGTCATTCAACAATGTCAAACTACTGGGACCGATTTTCCAACGCCTTCATTGATAAAACGAATGCGTTTGGCTAATAAAATCGTGAAGGAATCATCTCGTGACAAGGCGTTATTCCGATTGTATGATGAAGTCGGCAGCGGTGTTCAGACGATTGAGACAATTCCAGCGGTTTTTGGCATTATTGAGTTAGCAGAAGGAAATCCAATTGTTGCGGGTCAGTTAGCTTCATCCATAGGAGGAGATACAGATACAATTGGTGCGATAGCCTGCGGGATTTGCGGCGGACTTTATCCAAAGTTATTATCCGAAGAAATCGAAGGCAAACTATCACAAGTAAACGAGATTAACTTTTATCAATACACGCATCAATTACTTGCTTATGCAGACGAAAAAATAGAAGTAAGTAGATAGCGGCAAAAAACCTACCTCATTGATTCAATTGAGGTAGGTTTATTTTGTGTCATGAGTATCAATAAATTTTTTTCGAAGATTTCAACTTTAACGCAAATTAGAAAAAGCACCGAACTTCGTCATTAATTCATCGAATCCTGGAACGGTTTCTTCGCGATTCCAATCGCGTTGCAATTCGCAGGCAAGCTGGGCGATGGAGGTCAATTGCGCACCGGCTTGTTCGACACGGCGCAGGGCTGTTTCATGAGCGATCGGTGAAGTTCCACCGACTGCATCGACGATTGGATAAACTTCGTAGCCTTCCTTCAACGCGTCCAAGGTTGGGAAGGTCAAGCAAGCTTCGGTCCACAAAGCAAGGATCAAGATTTTTTTCCGACCGGTGGCTTTGATTGCTTCATTATATTCTTTGTCTTCCCACGCATTGATAGAGCTGCGGTCGTAAGATGGTACGTCTTCGCCGACAGCTTTCTTCAAAACAGGGATCGTATCGGTATTCCAGCCTTTTTCAACATTTACCGTTGAAAGGACGATCGGGATATTATAAAGTTTCGCCAGCTCGATCACAAGTTCCGTGTTGCGGATCAATTCGGAACGATTCATGGAATTGATTGAATTGATCTGAGTCGGTTGATAATCGATCACTGTCAACACCGTATTTTCTGGTGAAAGTAATTCATCTTCCGTTCTTTTCGCATAGCTAGTCATTCTATTCACTCCCTCAAATTAATACCTTCATTCTACTGCTTATTCCAAAAAATCACGAAGATTTCGTTTTATTGAATCTGCATCAGCTTTTCAAGAAAGAGGCTTCCCGCATTTGAGAAAATTTGTTTTCTTTTCCAGATAATACTGATCCTAGAAGTGAGGGCTGGTTCAAGAGGAATAAAGACTAAGCCGTTATTCTGGGTATGAATGATTCCATCGATACAAAAGGCGGCGCTTTGTCCTTCTTTAACTAATAAGGACGCGTTGTAAAGCAAGTTATAGCTGCCGATAATGTTGAAATTGCTTAAATTACCGCCCAGCCATTCTGATAGTTGATTATTTACCAGCGTTTGATTAGAGATCAGCAAGCTATGATCCTTCAGATCCTGAGGCGATACGGTCTCTTTTCTTGCCAGCTTATGCTTTTCATTTACTAAAATACCCCAGCGATCCGCAACCGGCAAGGAGAGGTATTCATACTTTTGCTTCTCAACCGGATCGATAACCAGCCCAAAATCCAACAGGCCTTTATCGATCTTATCCTTCACATCGTCAGCGTTGCCACTGTACATATGAACATTGATATCCGGATATTTTTCCATTAAGTCATTCAGGATCACTGATAGAAATTGAAAGGCTTGTGTTTCACCGCCGCCTATCAGGATATCTCCGCCGATGACTTCATTTTTTTGAAGATTCGCTGTCGTTGTATCTACCAGTGACAGAATTTCCTTGCCGCGATTTTGCAGGTAGACGCCATCTTCTGTTAAAGAGATTTCACGATTTCCGCGAATGAAGAGCTGAACGCCTAATTCTTCCTCCAAATCCTTTAATTGCTTCGACAAAGTAGGCTGAGACAGGTGGAGAACGGCCGCGGCTTTACTGATGGTCTTTTCTCTAGCAACTGTTAAAAAGTAATTCAATACACGCAATTCCATGATCTTCCTCCTATAACTAAAAGCGATAGCTGCCTATTCTATATAAGTATTAGTCATTGCAAGTATAGCGAAGTATACTCTAATCAGCAACTAGAGGAGGGCAGAGACAATGATCAAACATGAATTATTAGCGAAGATACAAAGACAAGAGATTTTGCCGGGCTCCTATATGTATGATGAGATCCATAGACTAAAGGCTGATAATGAACGGCTCGTGGTGGAAATGAACCAGCGCTATCAGACTGCCGAAGAAATGCGGGTCTCATTAGAAAAAATCACTGGACGAGCGATCGATGCTTCTGTAACGATTTCTCAGCCGTTTTATACAGATTTTGGCAAGCATATTTCTTTTGGAAAAGATATTTTTATCAATCAAAACGTAACCTTCGTTGATTTAGGCGGGATCGTGATTGAGGACTACGTTCTGATCGGTCCTATGTGCCGGATTATTACCGTCAACCACCTGATTGATCCCACTAAGCGCAGAGGTCTGTCGGTAGCTGCGGTCAAGATCGAAGAAAATGCTTGGCTGGGTGCCAACGTCACGGTTCTTCCTGGTGTGACCATCGGAAAAAATGCGGTCGTTGCTGCGGATTCGACCGTCACGAAGGATGTACCGGACAATGTGATCGTCGCCGGAACGCCAGCTAAAGTAATCAAAGAAATTTAACTTTGCGAAAAGTCAGAAGCACTGTATAAATCTAAAACCAGCTACTAAAAATGAAAAGGGGAATAACAATGACAGCTATTTCAGAAAAAGTAATTATTATTATGGGCGCATCATCAGGTATTGGAGAAGCCACCGCAAAACTATTAGCCAGTAAAGGCGCAAAGCTTGTTCTGGCAGCTCGTCGGGAAGAGCGCATCAAAGCTTTAGCGGGTACATTAGGCAAAGATGTTTTTTACCAAAAGGCGGATGTGACCGATCGGCAGCAAGTCCAAAAGGTAATTGATTTGGCGTTGGAAAAATTCGGCCGAATCGATGTGATGTATAACAACGCCGGGATCATGCCGCAGGGAAATCTCGCGAAGCTAGAGTATAAGAGCTGGCAAAAGATGCTAGATATCAACATTATGGGTGTGCTGAATGGAATCGGGGCCGTTTTGCCGATCATGCAAAAACAACAGGCGGGATTGATCATTTCGACAGACTCGGTGGCAGGACATGTCGTCTATCCGGGTTCAGCCGTGTATAACGGAACAAAATATGCAGTCAGAGCGATCATGGAAGGCTTACGGCAGGAAGAGCTGGAAAACGGGATTCGTTCGACGATTATTTCGCCGGGAATGGTCGCCTCTGAATTATTCAGCACCGTCGGCGACGAATCGACAGAGGCAGCGCTGCGAGAAACAGCGGGGAAGGCCGGCTTTAGTTTATCATCAGAGGATGTAGCGCAGGCAGTCTTGTATGCGATCGAACAACCCGAGCATGTAACGATCAGCGAGGTCTTGTTGCGTCCGGCCAAGCAGAGTATTTAATTAATATAGAAGCTTTCAAGTGCTAGCGGAGTTGATGGAAATGACATTTCTCCAAAGATTCTTTTTGATCGGAATAATGGGAGTTTGTTTGAGCGCTTTTGCCGGCTGCTCTTCGCCTGATTATTCGCGGACAAACGAATCAACAGTATTCAGTAAAGAGGAGAACGAAGAAATCATGCGATTACGGATCAACGGAGACGAGTTCCAAGTAAAGCTAGAGCAGAACCAAACGGCGGAAAAATTACGAATGATCCTGCCGAAAAAATTCAGGATGCATGACCTGCATCAAAATGAAAAATATTATGATCTTCCTCAAAGTCTTCCGACTAATGCGACGCGAGTTGAGAAGATCAAAGCAGGTGACGTGATGCTGTACGGAGATGACACTTTAGTTATTTTTTATCAATCCTTTGAAACAAATTTTTCGTATACAAGGATTGGTCGAATCGTTGAGACGCAAAATCTGGCAGAACGGTTTGGGATAAATGAAATCCAGATCGAGAGAAGTAATTGACATAATCAATGGGATTTTCAACTTAGCAAAAGTAATGAGCTACTCGTTTTTCGTAAAAAATTTAAGCAAAAAAGCGTCTGACTCAATAACTGAGCCAGACGCTTTTTGCGCACAATATTACATGGTTGATTTGTTATTTATAAAATGCTTTGTTTCGTTGCTGGATCAATAATATCCTCTAGTTGAAACTTTTCGTCTGCATAATTTAGGATAAAGATCGCGCAATTTGGAAACGCCCGAACCAGTTCATTGCCGTCGCCTTGCCAAATCGTTTGAAGAAAGCTGATGCAGGCTCCGTTATGGGAGACAGCTAAGACATTCTGATGATCGTCTTTAGCCATGATTTGATGCAGGGCAGCCGTGATTCTTTTTTGGACTCCAGACATGGATTCGCCGCCAAACTGAAGATAGAAGGAATCAAAGTATTCCGGGCCAAGGGGTTGCAAAAACTGCTGCTCGCCCTCAAAGGAGCCGAAGCCCATTTCTTTTAGTTCCTTCAGCCGTTGATAATTTTTACTGCCAGTAACGATCTCCAAGGTATCACAGGCACGCTCTTGGGTAGAGGCGTACAGGTGGTCGAATTGAATATTGCGTTCTTGAAAATATTCTCGCGCTAAACGGGCTTGCTGAATCCCTTTTTCTGTCAAAGGAGAGTCGCAGGCTCCTTGAACTTTTTTCAATTGATTGAATAATGTTTCGCCGTGACGCATCAAAAATAGCTTCTTAGTCATTTTTTCCTCCAGTTCATTCATTACTTAAATACTATCAAATAGAAGTTGAGAACGCATCCTTATTCGTAAAAACATTTGCTGACTTGAAAATAGGTTGGCGATAGCGATCAGAATACATGAAAATAAGGTGCCCTGATTTTATCAGTGAAACAGCCTTCATCATTTTGTAGAGAAAGAGTGAAATATGCAAATTCACAAAGTAGTGAAAATTCTGAGCGATTCATTTAATGAACGAAAAAAAGCGCTGGATGGCGTGTTATCAGCTTATTTAAGAGATTTTTGTGCGTGGAAGATATTGTTGTTTTTTCGCGTATACGCCATTTGGTTGATAGGGTTTTTTCTAATTTTTTAATCAAAAATATCAAAATAAAAAAGTTTCTTTTTTTTGTTTTGCTGAGCGTTGACATTACGGTCTTGTTCATTTGTGAATTCCTAAATTTCAGCGAAATAAAAATTTTCTCGTGTTGACAGTATTTGCAGATTAGGATTAAAGTCTAGGTGTCGACAACGAAAAAAAGTAGAAAGGATATTACAAGATGAACGAGCAATTATTCAATGTACGCCAGATTTTTAATTTAAAACCGAAGACGCTCGAAAAGCGCCTTACTAATTTTTATCAAGAGACCCGTGACGAAAAAAGCACACTTAAATATTTAATTGCGATTCAAGTTCGTGATGAACTGGGCGTAGCGGATCTTTCATTTTTTATGAAGTCACTTGTCCGCGACATTTTCTTAAAAACAAAAACTACCAGCGCTTTGCGCCGTTATTATATATATTTCAAGGAATACTTTGATGCAAAAGAATGGAAGCAGTTAACGATCCGTCTATTTTCTCTAAAGGATGTCGTCGTTAATAAATTAAAAGCTCTCTATACTCAATTTATTGAAGGACCCTTACAAGGGTTAGCAGGGTCTTGATGAGTAGGATCAGAGGAAAATCGCTAAGCAAGGAGGCAAAAGATGCGAAAAGTAGTCGCTGTATTTGAAAATAGCCTAGGCAAAAAACATCGCTGGAGTATGGATGAGCCAGCTTCAAATAAATCACCGAAAGAAATCAAAGCAGCGCTGGAGAAATTTACGAAAATGAGCTTGTTCGAAAAGGGAACGACAAGATTATTTCAAAAAGTTGTTGGGGCCAAATTTGTCGAAGTGACCGAAACAACGATATTTGGCGAGGTCGATGAAGCGGTTATGACGGAGTGGTCTGCCCAATTTGCGGCTGACACAATCTCTGCTTATAAAATAGAAGAAAATTCCACTCTTGAAGTGTCTAAAAAGGGTTTTACGATACGGATTGCTGATGAAGATGAAGCTGGTATCACTCAGATGGAGCTGGATTTTCCAGCAGAAGCAGATATTCTTACCATGTCGGAAGCTGAATTAACAACGATGGTTGCGGAGGTTTTACCGGAGCAGCCGGTCCTAAAGGGGATTTCCTATGAAGAGCTGGAAAAACCAGCGCTGGCGCCATTAATTGCAGAAGCATCTGAGGGAGAAAATGTGGTCTGCACAGAGATAAAAGAGGAACCCAAAGCCAAAAAAGACGATCAGGAAATAGTCAAAAAGAGGAGAAGCAAACCGATCAATCATAAGCTGTTAGAACGCTTTAACAAGTATAAGCCTAAAGAATAGAGTCCGATCGGATCAAAATCCAACGTTGGTATTCGATCAATAGATAATTGAATGGGCTTATTAATAGTAGAGAAACGAGTTGTACCAGATATCTCTCGTTTATTTGTGCTGTTCTTTTATTTTCAAACCCTCCACTATAACCCCAACCCTAAGTCCCTCTGCTAAGATGAAGACTGACGAAAGGGGAGGATTGGATGATATCAACGATTGAAGAGCACTATTTGACAGATGTTACCAGCAAACTGAAACAAAAGATCAAAGAAGTTGAAGCGATGTTGAATACCAATGAGGCGAATTACAAAGAGCTGAAGCATTATACGATCGATTATAAAAATGAATTGGATAAATATGAAGTTTACAATCACCAGCAAAACTTGAAATTCATCGACAGTCGAAGCGTTTTGGAAGCAAATGTGCTGAAAAAGCTGAATTACCAAAAAGAGACACCTTATTTCAGCAAGATCGCTTTTCAATTTGCCGAAGACGACGAGTCGGAGGATTTTTATATCGGCCGTTACGGCTTTGCGGATCAGTACGGTGAACAGTTGATTTACGATTGGCGGGCACCGATTTCTTCGCTTTATTATGATTTTTCCCTTGGTGAGGCCTTTTACGAATCCCATAATCAAAAATTTCACGGAAAGCTGCAGTTAAAGCGGCAATTTGAAATTAAAAACGGTCGAATCAACTTTGTGGTGGATACTAATGATGCCATTAACGATGAGCTGCTTATGCGAGAACTTGGCAAAAGCACCTCCAATGAAATGAAGACCATCATCCACACGATTCAAAGAGAACAAAACGCGGCGATTCGAGATACCAAGACCAAGAATCTGATCATCCAAGGTGTCGCGGGTTCGGGGAAAACGTCGATCGCGCTTCATCGCATGGCCTATCTGCTCTATCAGAAGAAGGAGGAATTGTCCGCGTCGGATATTTTGATCGTATCGCCGAATCAGGTGTTTGCGGATTATATTTCCACGGTTTTGCCGGAGCTGGGAGAAGATGAGCTGCCGCAAGTCGACATTGTCAGTCTTGCGACGCTGTTCATTGATGAAAAATATCGGATAACTGATCGCCAAGATGAGTTGAGAGAGGTCCTAGAAGATCCCAGTTCGCAGCAGGCGAGGAATTACCGTTATAAACAATCAAAAGCCTTTTTTGAAAAGCTGCAAAGTCACGGTGAGGAGTTGAAGCGCCAGCTTTTTGCGGCAGAAGTTAGGATCGATGATCAACGGATCTCACCAGCAGAAATCAAGCGAGTCATCGATCAGCAGCCGGAGCAAAGTTTGTTTGAGCTTATCCAAGAGCTTTCCAGCTTCTTTAGTAAACGTGTATCGGAATTGCGCCGCGAAAAATTTACCAAACAGCTAGAGCTGCACTTCAAGAAAATAATCCATACCATGGGTAGTTTAACCGACTACTACAAATTTTTAGCCGCAAACAATTTAGAATATGCCAAGAAAAAGCATGTTATCAGCTATTCTGATTTGTTTCCGTATTTATTTTTTAAAATAATGATTGAGGGGATCAAGCCCAATAAACATGTCTCTTATACACATCTAGACTATCATATTGTAGAAGACACATTGGGGCGACAACACAAATAACAACTGGAATCATCCAAACGCCTTTTACATTGAAGAAAAGAATGCTTGATATTAAAACTGCAGCTATCATCGAAGCGCCAATTATTTTATCTTTTGTCAAAATAAAAACCTCTTTTCTTAAAGCTAAGTCCATTATCTGTCTCTTATACACATCTAGATGTGGAAATATAAATGGATAGTGATTGCTTAGAGCAAG
>NZ_NGLG01000002.1:330670-366527 GCF_002140655.1 Enterococcus sp. 3H8_DIV0648
ATGATTGAGGGGATCAAGCCCAATAAACAGGTTCAACATTTGGTGATCGATGAAATGCAGGATTATTCTGTGCTGCAGCTTTCGGTGATTGATCGTTTGTTTCCTTGTCAAAAAACGATTTGCGGGGATGTTCATCAGATGCTTGTTTCCAGTGACGACGATTTTCTTGGTGAGCTTCAGGCGGCACTTTCCAAGACGCGCTTGCTGAAATTCGTTACCAGCTATCGCTCAAGCTTTGAAATCATGGAATTTGCCAAACGCTTTATTGACGACGGCGAGGAAATCCAACCGGTGGAGCGTCATGGAAAAGAAGTCGAGGTGCACGCCTACAATAGAGAATATTTAGCTAAAAAAATCAGGGATTTCAAAGCAAGCGACCATAAATCTTGTGGTATAATTTGTCAGAATTGGCAGGAAGCAGCGAAGATCGAAGCTGCTTTTCCAGAGGAGCAGCTGGTTCGTTTTGAAAAGGACACGAAGAAAATTGCGGAAGGCATCATTTTAACCACGCTGCAATTTGCCAAAGGCTTAGAGTTCGATCAGGTGATCTTGCCGGATATTCGTTCTCGCCAGCTGAAGGAAAAAAGCAACTGCCTGTATACCAGCTGCTCCAGAGCCTTGCATGAACTGACACTTTTAGTTAAAGATTGAGGAAATCAAGATGAAAACTTATCGTACAGCCGAGGTAGCAAATATTGTCGGACTACATCCGAATACGATCCGTCGTTACGAGGAGTGGGAGCTGATCCCCATTCCTCCTAGGGCGGAAAACGGCTACCGTGTTTTTACGGATTATCATATCGAGACGATCAAAATCGCTCAAGTCGCCTTTCAAATCGAGGTGCTGCAATCGGGGCTGAGGCTGACAATGGTGGAGATGGTCAAGGCAGTGGCACGCTATGATTTTGAAGAAGCGCAGTCTTTGCTTGATCGTTATCTGGAATTAGTCGATCAGGAAATCGCCGATGCCCATGACGTAATCAACGTAGCAGAAGAGCTGCTTGCTGGCAAAACGGAAGACGAACCGCTTTTACTTACCAGAAGTGAGGCTGCCGAGTATTTAGGTGTGACCTCAGAAGCGTTGCGAAATTGGGAGCGAAACGGGCTGCTTACGATTAAAAGAAGCAAAAATAATTATCGAACCTATGATAATGAAGATATCAAACGCCTAAAGATTATTCGTACTTTGAGATCTGCGAAATATTCCTTGGCGGCGATTTTGCGCATGCTGAATGCGATCGATCAGGAAAAGCAGGATACGATCAAAACACTGCTTAATCCCACCGATCCAGATGACAGCATCATCACGGCCTGCGATAATTTGATCGATTCGCTGGAAAAGGCCAAAAGCAATGCGCGGGAATTGAAAACACAAGTGGTGGAAATGCAGGAACGTTTTTTCAATTAGAATCATTAAAAAAGCGTTTGCAACTTTTGATTACGTAGTGTTATAATTCTTGTGGAATGAAATATAAATGGATAGTGATTGCTTAGAGCAAGCTAAACCTGTTGATAAATCGAGCGTGAGGAGCGCTTTATTTGTCGACAGGTTTTTGACGTTTTTAGGAGCAATCACCCAAAATTTGAATGAAGTGAGGAAAAACAAATGGCATTTTCAAAGGATTTTTTATGGGGCGGCGCAACAGCAGCCAATCAATGTGAAGGGGCTTGGGACGTAGACGGCAAAGGGGAAAGTATTCCTGATCATATGCGTGCCGGCGGATTGCACAAACATCGGGTGATGACGCCGACGATCGAACCAGACGGCTATTATCCTAATCACGATGGGATCGATTTTTATCATCGCTATCAAGAAGACATCGCGTTATTTGCGGAAATGGGCTTTAAAGTTTTCCGTTTGAGTATCGCTTGGTCACGGATTTTTCCTAAAGGTGATGAGACGGAACCAAACGAAGCGGGCTTAGCTTTTTACGACAAAGTTTTTGATGAATGCAAAAAATATGGGATCGAACCGTTAGTGACGATCAGTCATTTTGAATTGCCTTATGCGTTGGCTGAAAACTATGGCGGTTTCGCAAATCGCAAGACGATCGACTTTTTCGTAAACTATGCGACGACCTTATTCGAGCGTTACAAAGATAAAGTGAAATACTGGCTGACCTTTAACGAGATCAACTTCGGCACGTTGCCTTTGGGGGGCAGAAATTTATTAGGGATCTTGGATGAAGAGGACGATGAAGCACGGCGTTTCCAAGCTTTGCACCACATGTTTATCGCCAGTGCCAAGGCAGTAAAAATCGGTCATCAGATCAATCCGGATTTTCAAATTGGCTGTATGCTGGCCTACATGACCATGTACCCGCTGACCTGTAAACCGGAAGACGTTTTGGCTAATCAAGAGCTGGTGAAAAAGCTGAATTGGTTCTGCGGCGATGTCCAAGTAAAGGGTAAATATCCTTATTATATGAAGAATTATTTTGCGAAGCATAATATCCAGCTGGAATTTACAGCAGGCGATGAAGAAATTCTAAAAGAGGGCACCGTTGATTACTATACCTTCTCGTATTACATGACCAGCTGTGTGACGGCGGATCTTGATGAAAACGGCGATCGCGTCGGCGGGAATTTGTTTGGTGGCGTGAAAAATAATTACTTAGAAACGAGTGAATGGGGCTGGCAGATCGATCCGGTCGGACTGCATTTCACCTTGAATGAATTATACGATCGCTATGAAATTCCGTTGATGATCGTGGAAAATGGTTTGGGTGCGGTCGATCAGGTTGAGGCCGATGGTTCAATCCATGATGATTATCGCATCGATTATGTTCGTCGGCATATCGAGGAAATGGGTAAAGCGGTGGAAGACGGCGTTGATCTGATTGGTTACACGCCTTGGGGCTGTATCGATTTGGTTTCCGGCGGAACAGGTGAAATGTCGAAACGCTACGGCTTCATTTATGTGGATAAAGATGATGAAGGAAATGGAAGTTTTGATCGCAGCCGCAAAGACAGCTTCTATTGGTATAAAAAAGTGATTGCGACTAATGGGGAAGATTTAGCATAGGCTTCAATCAAGAGGATTTTTGGCTTTGTTAAAAGTGGTTCAAAATATTTTTTCTGATGGATAGTGATTGCTTTGCTGCAAGCTAAACCTGATGATGAGCACGTTTATTTGTCGTGCCGTCATTGGGTTTTTTATTTTGGAAAGGGGGAAACAGAGGATTCCATCAGAAAAAATAGTTGAAATTTAAGTCATTGATTAAGGAGAGAAAACGAAATGCACAAGAAATTCAAAGCAATTTTTAGTATGTTGTTGGTAACTTTATTGATTTTTGCCGGTTGCAGTACCGGAGGGGCAAATACGAATGAGTCAAAAGAGAACGCGGATAAAAATAGTGAGGTAGTCTTCTATGTAACGCGCCATGGAAAAACGATGTTCAATACGGTTCATCGAGCGCAAGGGTGGTCGGATACGCCGTTAACAGATGATGGTGTGAAGGTTGCGGAGCAATTAGGTAAAGGATTGAAGAAGGAGCAGATCAGCTTTACTTCTGCCTATTCAAGTGATGCTGGACGGGCTCGCGAGACTGCGCGGCTGGCGCTTAAAAACAATGGACAGTCAGACGTAGCCGTGAAGAAAAGTAAAAACTTGCGGGAGGTTTGTTTTGGTTCCTATGAGGGCGAACACGATGAAGTCATGTGGGGCGATGCCGGAAAAGAGCTGGGCTATGATTCCTACGAGGAGTATATGAAGGCTATCGGCTCTGGCGAATCCTCTGTTCCGGAAATGCTGGGGGCGTTAAAGAAAATCGATAAGTCCGGCATGTCTGAGGAGTGGGACACCGTCAAAGAACGGATGCAAAAGGAATTGAAGTCGATCGCAGAGGAAACAGCTAAAGAAGGCGGCGGCAATGTTCTCGTGGTTGCACACGGCATGTCGATCCTATCAATGATTTCCGACATGACAGATGAAACACCGGAGGGCGGACAGTTGGCCAATGCCAGTGTTACTAAAATCACCTACAAGAACGGCAAGTTCAAAGTGAATGAAGTTGGAAATATGGCTTACGTTGAAAGTGGGGCTAGTAAAGAATAAGAAGGAAGTCCTTGTGACTTGCCTGTCAAGTTATGCAAGAAAATGAATGTATTCTTTAAGACACATCGTTGAGCCGATGTGTCTTTTTTTTAACTAGCAACTTGAAAAAAAGGGACTTTATAGCGTTAAACAAGTTATCCAATCTCTTTGCTAGAAAATCTCCCTCCAACCAATTTTCAAGAACCATTGATTTAGCTTTATAGTCACTAAGACATTCACGACGACTATAAAGCTTTCGAGCAGCAACGATGATAAACATCAGACTTCGGCACTATGAATCTTGGAAATTGGTAAAGCTAAGTTCTGCTGCGAGTAAACAAGTTCTTCTCGTGAGATCAAGATTCAAAGTTGAGGCAATCCATTAGAGTAAAGAAATATTCATATCCTTACATCACTTTTTCTCACTATTTTTGTGATTCCCATAACAAAAGGAACAAGGAATAGGAAGGTCATAAAAAGACAATGGAACAAACTGATCACGTTATTCAGGTAACATATCCATAAATAAATTAGGGAAGTGATTGCGTAAAAATAGTCTTTAAGACTTTTGCTGTCTTTTATAAATCTATCATATTGTAGAAGACACATTGGGGCGACAACACAAATAACAACTGGAATCATCCAAACGCCTTTTACATTGAAGAAAAGAATGCTTGATATTAAAACTGCAGCTATCATCGAAGCGCCAATTATTTTATCTTTTGTCAAAATAAAAACCTCTTTTCTTAAAGCTAAGTCCATTATATTCTTCTTTTCATTCATCATAAAGGGTGTTTAGAAATGGATTGCTTTCTCTTCTAGATTTACTAAGACTAAGAAATCTAACAGCAAAGCTATTTTAGGTGACTTGACAGACGAATCAGAGGGGGTGAGGAGCTCCGAAAATATATGTAATAAAGTCGCGCGCGAAGGTTATCGTCATGTTCAGAGAGACGAATTTAAGACCTTCAAGAAATAAATCGATCTAAATGATTAGAATCTAATAGAAATATTGTTTATAGTTTCGACTTTGATAACACATGGAAAAATATTTGAGGCTGATTCATACTTTGATCAAGCGATGGAAAACATAAAAGATACGAAGTTAGTCTAATTTCACCTGATAATGGAAACAAATATGAAGAGGGAAAGAGAAATTATCACTAAAAAAAAATTCCAAGCTCAACATCCGAGCTTGGAATTTTTAAATTTACACATTCATAGCCGCTTCATAGGCTGCCCAGATGGCATCCATGACATTGGTTGGGTTCTTGGCATCGCCGATCAAGTGGACATTCTCGGCTTGGATCGCTTGATACAACGCATCATCAGGAGTGTAACCAACAGAAACGATGATGTCATCGGCTGGGATTTCATGTGCTTTCGGCATACCTTGAACGCCTAGAGCAAACATGTGCTGAGCGCGATTTGCGACGTTCGGATAGTTCTTGACCGTTTCTGTCACATAGGCGGTGCCGTCAGCGAATTTATCGACCACCGAATTCTTCAAAACAGTGACTTGGTAGTAATCCAACAGCTCCATCATCATGTTGTAATTGGCTGCGGATAAACCAAAGGCGTTCAAAATCGTTTCGCTGGCTTCAACGATCGTCACTTTCTTGCCTTTTTTCGCCAGATCATAAGCAATTTCGCAGCCAGTCAAGCCGCCGCCGACTACTACCACATTTTCGCCTGCGATTTCTTTATAGCGCAGTGCCTCAATGGCGTAAGTCACATGCTCATCTTCAAATCCTGGAGTAGCCAAGCGGCGTTCATTTGCGCCGGTGGCAACGAAGATTTCATCGTAGCCCTTTGTTTGCGCCTCAGTGATTTCGCTGTTCAGCTGAACATTTATTTCCAGATCCTTCATTTGCTTCTTGTACCAAGCCAATAGCTGGCGATCGTCTTCTTTGAAGTCAGGGGTTGCCGCGGCTACAAACACGCCGCCTAGCTGATCGGTTTTCTCAAATAAATCAACCGCATGCCCGCGAATCGCAGCAACACGCGCCGCTTCCATGCCGCCGATCCCGCCGCCAACGACCAAAACATTTTTCTTCGTTTCAGCAGGAGTCAAAGCGTAGCTCTTTTCCCGACCGCAGGCAGGATTGACCGCACAGGAAATGTCCTTGAATTGGAAAATCCGACCCAAACAGCCTTGATGGCAATAAATACATGGCCGAACATCGTCCAAGCGACCTTCCGCAAATTTATTTGGCGCATATGGATCAGCCAACAGCGGCCGTCCCATCCCCATAACATCTATTTTTCCGTCGGCGATCACTTGATCGGCTAAGGCCGGATCATCGAATCTGCCGGCACAAGCTACCGGAATAGAAACAACTTCCTTCACCTTCATCACGTCTTCTAAATTGCAGGCTTTCGGCATATACATTGGCGGATGTGCCCAGAACCAAGAGTCATAGCTGCCGTTGTCGCAGTTCAGCATGTCATAGCCGAATTCCTCTAGCTTTTTCGCAACGATGAAGGATTCTTCATAATCACGGCCTTTTTCCTCGAAGGTCTCACCGGGAAGCGCCCCGCGGTTAAAGTCTTTCACATAGCTTTTGACACTGTAGCGCATAGAAACAGGGAAGTCCTCTCCGCAGGCTGCTTTGATGGCTTCAACGATTTCTTTGATGATTCGCAGACGATTATCTAGTGAGCCGCCGTATTCATCAGTCCGTCGGTTAAAGAAGGAGATGGCAAATTGATCCAGCAAATAGCCTTCGTGAACCGCGTGGATTTCAACGCCGTCGCCGCCAGCTTCTTGCACCAGTTTGGCGCCTTTGGCAAAGTTTTCGACATATTCTTTGATCTCCTCTTTGGACATACCGCGATCGGTTTTCGTCGGGTCCCAAACGTTTTGGATCGGAGCGGGAGCGGGGCAGATACCGACTAGACCATGATTCGCCCGCCCAGTCAACGCAGTCAATTGAACGAATACTTTTCCGCCAGCATCATGAACGCCATCCATCAAATACTTCATCTCTCTGACATAGCCCTCTGGATTGCTTAAAATACAAAAGCCCATATTTGCCACCACCGGCATCAAACCGGTAATGATCAGGCCGGTGCCGCCTTTAGCTCTTTCAATGTAGTAGTCGGCGCCTTCTTTAGTGTAGGCAACAGTCTCGGTACTCAGTAAACGGGGCGAGAACACACCCATCGGCATCATCGCGATCCGATTGGGAATTTCAACAGAACCAACTTTTAGCGGGGAAAACAAATGCTTAAAATTTGCGGACATAGAACAATTCCTCCTTCATTAAATGTAGTTGTGAAAAGTTGAACAAATAGTATAATTTAAGTATAGAATATCTGATGAAGAACGCTATGATTTTGGCGCCCGAGGAATATAACTATTACGCGAGGGGAGCGGAAAAAAGCAGATGACAGAAAGAGGAATTCATTGCACGCGATTTTCTAAATCACAGGATTATTCAAACGGCTTGTCTCAGTTGAATTATCGCTACACGATCAATAGTCCCCAAGAAACCCTGTCTGTTTCCAGAATTTATCAATTGGACCGCATTGTCTTGACCCACAGTATCGTCGATCGTTCCCAAGGGATTTTCACCCGCTGCACCGAAGAGCAAAAAGGCTACTTAGGCTTTCGCTTTATCAGAAATGGCTTTGAACGGCACACAGATGGCACAAACACGAGTATTTTAAAGGATTACACGATTGGGATTTTCGATTTGCGGGCAACCAGCAAATACCAACGGGAAAAAAAGACGGAAGGGATCAATCTCTTTATTCAGCAGGATTGCCAAACAGAAAAGCTGCTGCCTGATTCAATGACCAGCCGGATCATCGACGCTGAAAAGGGGATGGGCCGAGTTTTATTAGAAATGATCTTTCAGATCACTGAACAATTTTCCGCTTGCTCAGAAGAGGAAAACCGCTTGCTGTTAAAGCATTTCATCCAGCTCTTTTGCGAGTGGCTTTCCGAGACTGCACCTTTTTTAGAACGCAAAAATTACAATGAGCTGCTAGTAATCGCGACCGATTTCATGCGGAGGAACTTGCAGGACGATCGTCTGACGATCGAACAAACCGCCGACTATTGCCAGACCTCGATCCGCACGCTGCAAAAAGTTTTTCAAGTCGCTGATTTTTCCTTTAGCCAGTATTTAAACGACCTGCGCTTAACGACGGCCGCGATCCGTTTGTATCAGACTAATGATTCGATCACAGCAATCGCCTTTCAATGCGGCTTCAACAATTCCGCTTATTTCAGCAAACGATTCAAAGAAAAATATCACCTCTCACCGAACCAATATCGCAAGAAAATGCAGAGGATGCCCAAAGCCGCCGACTTGGCAGACTGCCCCTTGTCAGCGAAACTTATTAATTAGATAAAAAAGGAGAGACCTGCCAATCAAATCATGGCAGGTTTCTCCTTTTTAACTCAAGTCGCTCTTTTAATGAAGCAATATTCATCAAAGGGGACACTGGAGCTGTGATGAAATTCGACCAACTCAAAGCCGAAGTGCTGATAAATCGGTACATTTGCCTCATTCATTGTTTCAAGAACAATATCCATGTTCTTTTTTTGGCAATCCGCCATAATCGGCGTCAGCATCTCACGCAAGAGTCCGGTCCCTTTAGCCTCTTTCGCCACGGCGATCTGGGAGATATAATAGCTGTTTTTTGAATATTTCTTATGCCATGGGAGCGAGTAATGGATTTCTCCGATCTGCTTATTTTTCCGCATAAACTGCTTTTGCTCCTTTTTCGGGATCGTCCTGATGATTTTCCGAACTGGAAAGGAGCAGATAATTTGCCGCATCAAGGTAAAATCCTTTGAGGGAATTCCGCTGATGAGCCCCGCAAGCGGTTCGCCGTATAAACGAATTTCCCCATATTTTATCAACAGCGGCAGCTCTGCGATAATGAGCTTTTTGAGAAATGCTTCTTGATCCTCCATACCTTCCGTTAAAAAAGTAAAATATTCAAGCTTTGAAAAGCGCTCGTAAATAAAATCAGTCATAGCTGGTAAGTCATCGATTGTCGCCAGTCTCATGTGTGTCCTCCTAAAATTCAACTTGTTCATTCAGTATAGATAACTTACACTGAAATAAAGCGGAAATTCTACTATAGTGGAATTTGAAGGAGGAAAAACGATGGAGGGGAAAATTTTTCGGGAGCTGCGCAAGGAACGCGGGCTAAGCTTGCAGAACCTAGCCGATGAGATCAATAGTCGATCCTTTATCAGTAAGTTTGAAAAGGGTGATTCGAAGATCAGCTTTCATCGGTTGGAGCATTTATTGGAGCGGCTCAATGTTTCAATGGAAGAGTTTCTTTATTTGCGAGCAAAGGCTCGCGGTGATGAGCCTTATGAATATCTTTCTGATCGTCCTTTTTACATGACCGGTCAATTTACCTATTATTTGAATCAAATTTTCAAATACAATAGAAAGACGAATGAGTCGCGGGATTTTGCCAGAGGAATCCAACAAATGGATGCACTGAAAAAGAACTTCAATCACCAAACGCAGGGCGATGAGTTCTTGTTTCTTTTATGTCAATTGCTAAGTTTAAATTATCAGTTGAATGATGATCGGGATCAGGGAAAGACCGCAGCGATTGACGAATTATTCGCGGAGCTTCATCAACTGTCAAAGCCGGTTGTAAACCATCTCTATAATGTAGAAAATTGGGGCGTCTTCGAAGTGCAGATCTTCCGCTTTTTTCAATTCAGCTTTCCAGTCGAAACGGTCCATCAGTTGTTACGAACAGCTGTTTCTCGAACACAGAAGGAAGCAGGCATTCAAATTATGCAGCAAATGAAGTTTGAATTATTATTCGGGTCCTGTTCGACGTTCATAAACTTTCGGAAATTGACATGGGCAAAAGAAGCGCTGGCAGAAGCCGAGACATTGCTTTATGATCAGGGTGATTTATTAAATAATACGAAGCTGCTTTTTTATCAAGGGTGGGTAAAAATCATTTCCGGTTCACTTGAAACAGGAAAACAAAACTGCGAACAGGCGATCTCAATTTTTCGCATCCTAAAGCAGCCTGGATCTCAACAGGCCTGCGAAGAGATGCTGCGGGGAATTCTGATCAATCAAGAAAATCCCAATAATTGGTTCGTTTTTTCATAGGAATGGTTAAGCGATCATCTTTAAAGACGACAGAGACTAGCTGATGAATAATTGGCTGGTCTTTTTTATATTAAAAGAATTGGATCAATTGCCTCTCGTTACCTTTTCTACAAGCGCTTTCTTTGCCATAATCCCATCCATCTTGCATAATAGACGAAAACTTAAAGGAGTGAGCAAGATGGCAACGATGGTATTTGTTAATTACCCGGTAAAAGATGTAGCGGCCTCCACCAAATTTTATGAAGCACTTGGTTTCAAGAAGAATGAAGATTTCTCCAACGAACAGTCCAGCTCCATGATGTGGGATGATCATTTTTGGATCATGCTGCTGAATCATGATTTTTATAGTCAATTTCTAAAGGATAAAAAAATTACTGACACAAAAGGACAAAGTGGAACACTTACCGCATTTTCGGTTGAAAGTCCCGATAAAGTGAAACAAATTGCGGAAGCAGCGAGGGCTAATGGCGGAGATTATTTTTCAGTAGACATGGGTATTGAAGAAGATCAGATGTATAGCTTGGAAGTAACGGATCTGGACGGCAATCAGTTTGAACCGGTTTGGATGGCGGAAATCTAAGCAAAAATCACGGAGCAATCCGTGATTTTTTTTGCCTAAAAGGTTTCTAATGAATTATTGAGGGATCTTCGAGCGTTAAAATACCATTTTTCTCATTTTTTTACTATTCTTAATAAATAATAGAAGAGAGAAAATGCAAAGAATCTCTAGGGATGGGATGAAGAAATGCTTACAACAAAAAAAGATTTTTTTGAGGAGCTGTTTGATCGCGGGACGTTTCATCAACGCCGGATGGTTTTATTGCTCAATGATCGAAATGGCCGGTGGGTCACTCGCGAATGGCTGAGTGAGAAGCTGGGATTGAGTAAAAGAATGACTTTAAGTGTCATCAGCAGTCTGGCTGAAAAAATCGCTGATCTGCCCTCAGAAAAGTTTTCTTTTCAGCAATCTAAAGGCAAAGGTGTTCGGCTAGTTGTCGCTTTAGATGCGGATGTTTACTACCTCGTAACGGAGATCGTGCGAAACTGTTCGACGGTGGTTCTGTTAAGGGCGTTAATTGTCGGGGAATTTGACAGTGTCCGAAACTATGCCATGCAGCACTTCATCAGCGAATCCACGGTTCGACGAGATCTAACTAAGGTCCAAAAGCTGCTGGCGCGCTATCAGCTCGAGGTAGAAAGAGAAAATTTCCAATTGCAGGGAGAAGAGTATCAGATTCGGATGTTTATGGTGATTTTTTTCTGGAGTATCTATCGCGGAAGCAGCTGGCCGTTTAGCTATGTGGACGAACAACTAATCGATGAATATGTCGAGGAAGTGTTGAATAGTGAATTTACCGTGTATCCCAATATCCCTTATACGTACAAAAAGCAGTTGGCTTATATTTTTGCGGAGACGATTATTCGAACAAGAAAGGGCAATATTTTAAAGATGCCCGCTGAACTGGAAAATCAAATAACCGCGAATGCGTTGTATCCGGGATTCGAACGAATCATGAGTCGGCATCAAGGAACGCTCAATACAAAGCAAGCGGAGATTCCCTTTTTCTTCTTAGTTTGGGTGTCGATGTCTAAAACCATTGAAGTGTTTAAAGAAGCGATCGTGGATGATTTATTCCAGCAGCAGCAGAATCAGGAGACCGAGATTTTTAAGGCAACAGAATTAATGCTTGCTCGTTTTCAAGACGAGTTCTTTCCTATTAGAAATGAAGATTATTTGCGTTTTCGCAATTATATTTTAAGCAGTCATTTCTTTGCGATGTACTTTAAAGGCTTCAACACGGATATGACAGGGAATACCTATCACTCGATCTTTGCTGAACGCTACCCGCAATTGATCGAAAAGACTGATTGCTTTGTGGAAGAATTGTATGCGGAATCTAAAAACCCCATTTTCTTGGAAAAAGATTTCCTATTGATCCCATATCTAAAGAATATTTTATTTTTTGATGCTCCATGCAAGTATGAGGTTCCGATGACGATGTTAGTTGAAAGCGATATGCCCAGCCTGATGACCAAAAGCTTCATTCGGCAATTACGCGGCTATTTCAGCTATTTATATAATGTGACGATCACTGATATTTTTGAGACGAATAATCAGCATGCGGATGTCTTATTAACTACCGGGATCTTGAAGGATTTGAAAAAGGCCTACTCTGAGGCGCAGGTGGTAGTTGTCAGTAAAAAATTATCAATGACAGATTTAGCACGAATCAATCAGGTACTAGAAGAAATATCAGCAGAAAAACGAAAAAGCTAGTTTTTTGCTTTTCAAAAAACGTTCCAGAACGGCGCACTTTTTGAAAATTACACCAAAAAAAATTTGGTATAACTGAAACTAGTTGAAAAAAATGACGTATGAGGTGTGAAAATGTTAAACAAAAAAGTCTTCGAAAAGCTCATCTACAGCTTTATGACTGCGTTGATCCTGATTAATTCGCTGACACCGTTAACTGCTTTGGCAGAAACGAGAAATCAGCCTGCCTTGAAGCTTGAAAAAATCAGTAAAGGACAAACGGACGATCAATTAGATGTCGCGATTGTGACTGAAGGGGATCAAGGAAGCGAGAAAATCACTGCTTCTCAGCCTGTGATTCAGCAAGCTGTTTTGGAACAAGCTGGAAAGTCGCTTCCGCTCACAGTCGAGAGCGAGCAAACGATCGTTGTACCTATTTCGGCAACTGGAAGTGGAATCCTTCATTTAACAGTAAAAGATCCAAACGGACTGACGACATTAGAGCTGCATCACCAGCAGCAAAAGCTTTCCTATGAATTTGAGCAAAAACCGGAGCAGACTTCGGGTAAAACCATCGAAAGCACTGAAGCCAGCAGCGCAGAAAAAACGGCAGCCACTAGTTCGCTAAAAGAAGAAACAGCAAGTTCAGAAGCTGCAAACCAGCCGCAAACTTCAGAAACGACGAAAAATGAAGCTGATAAACAGAAGAAAGCGGTCCGCGCAGAAGGTCCAACAGACATTCGCGAGTATTTTCCAAATGGCGACGGCACGATCCTGACCGAATCAAATCTGGTTTATTTGAATGAAAATGGTGATGTGGTTGAACCGCCGGTAACGGCTGAAACAACTGTACGGATTTTCTATTCATGGAGTATCCCAGAGGATGTCCGCCAGCAAATCGAGCCTGGCGATTATTTTGATTTCAAATTGCCGGAAGAATTACGGCCAAAGCAAGTTCAAACCGGTGAACTAAAAAATAGCGATGGAGAAGTTTACGCTAAATATACGATTGATTTAGATGGCAATATTCGGTTTGAGTTTACTGAAGAGGTGAAGAATCAAAGCGACATCAATGGAAACTTTTTCTTTGATACAGAATTTAAAAAGGAGCACATTGACGGACCGGGAGATATCACGATTCATTATCCTGTCGAAGACGACCTACCGCCAGTAGATATTGAAATTCGCCCCAATACCAATCAATCGATCGACAAGGAGGGTCATTTCGATCGTACCCCAAATCCAAGCAGTGTAGAGTGGACCGTAGACTTTAATCAATCAATGAATCATTTAGACGAACCGACGATCACAGAAAAATGGCCGGATGGAATTGAGTACAAATCGGTCAAAGTCATGGAACTGGTCATGAATCTAGATGGTACGGTCAAAGAGGTTGGGCGCGAGCTTAATCCAGACGAATACACAGTGGATGCAAATGGCAACGTAACAATTTTGGGAGAAACCAATAGCGCCTATCGGTTAGTCTATCAAACAGACATTAGTGATTCTGCGAAGCCAGATGAAGGCGGAAAGGTCAGCTTTACCAACAACGCGCAGCTGACAGATAAAAATAATGACGACGGGATCGATGCGAAGGCCACGGTCACCACTAATTTTGGCAAACCAGTTGAAAAAGACATGGTGGGCTACGATCCCAACAAACAGGAATTTGAGTGGGCGATCAAGTATAACTATAATGAAAAGAAAATTTCGAAAGACGATGCGATCATCACGGACACGATCAGCAAGAATATGGATCTCGTGGATGGCTCGATAAAGCTTTATCCGATTACCTTTGATGAAAACGGAAAAGAAGTTAAAGGCGAACCGCTGTCTGAGGGAACGGATTATGTGTTAGAACCAAATCCCGATGGTGAAGGCTTTGTTATCAAATTTTTACACGACGTCGATGGAGCGGTAAAAGTCGAATACAAGACGGCAGTCAATGGAATCGTCACTGATCCGACACAAGTCACGAACAATGTGACGACTGGTACTGGAAATACCGATGGCGATAAAGGGACGGCTCAGCAGCAAAATGTCATCAAAGACATTACCGATATTAATTATGCGGATAAAAAGGTCGGCTGGAAGATCAGCGTCAATAAAAACCGCTACCACATGGAAAATCTAATATTAACCGATACCTATACACCAATCCCTGGGTTATCCATGGCGATCAATGAAGATTTGACACCGGATTTTGAGATTCGCGATGTTACTAAGAATCAAGTGTTGGTACCTGGTCAGGATTATACGCTGGAATTGTTGACGAATAGCTCCGGTACGAATGAGATCGGCTTTAAAGTCGTTTTCAAAGATGATTATAATCCGACTGATTCAGAGCTGGAAATTAACTACCATACGAATTTTGATGTCAGTCTGTTAGATCCTGTAAATCCCAACATGGACCGCTTCAAGAATAATATGCAGGCTGACTGGGAAGATGAGCACGGCGGCAAGCATACATCTGATGACGATAAGGATTTTAAACCAGAGGACCCCTTCCAATTAAATGCTCAAAAGAACGGTATCTATAATGCTCAGACGAAACGAATTAAATGGACGATCGCGGTCAATCACAGCCGTAACATTTTAAATAATGCTCAATTATTAGACCAAATAAAAGAAAATCAAGACTATGTTGCAGGGTCAGTCAAGGTCTATGAAGCAGAAGTCAGTAAAGACGGAACCGTGGTTAAGAAAGAGCCAGAAACAGTGGTTAATGATGAGATGAAACAAATTGAGGAGCCAAGCAGTTCCAATGATCAGACCTTGCAGATTGATTTTCCCGATAATGTAGATAAAACTTATTTGATCGAGTTTGAAACTTCTGTTGAAGGGAAAATCATCGCAGGCTCTAACCAATATACCAATGTCGCTCAATATGAAAATGATGGGGATGAGCGCGATGTGATTGGCGAAGTCGGGATCAAAAATGGCGGACAGTATGCTCAAAAGACTGGTGCACAGGATAGTGAAAATCCCGATTACGTCAATTGGCAAGCAGTCATCAATCCGTCGCAGTCGACTTTAGATCATGTCGTCATTAAAGATGAACCATCAGACAATCAGGTGATTGATCCAGATTCGATCAAATTATATGAAACAATTGTAGCAGAGGATGGAACGATCACCCCAAACTATGACAAGCCGCTGAAGGAAAAAACGGATTATACCATTGACGTGACAACTGATAACGAGACTGGTAAGCAGGTTATGACGATTAATTTAACTAAAAAGATCGATACAGCCTATCAGTTGGAATATCGCAGCTACATCACTTCAACTACTAGCGGGAATAAAGATACCGTTTCAAACAAAATTACAGTCTCAGGCGACAATGAGCAAACAATCTCAGGCGGCGATGACAAAGACGTCACCGTGGAGATCAACCATAGCGGCGGCTCAGCAACCGGTAAAAAAGGGAAATTAGTGATCCAAAAAACTGAAGCGGATGGAAAAACGCCGTTAAGCGGAGCCAAGTTCCAGCTTTGGAATACGACTAAGACCCAGCTTATACGGGAAGGTGAAGTAAACGAGAGTGGTCAAATCATTTTCGGCAACCTGCCCTATGGCGAATACCTGCTGATTGAAACGGCTGCACCAAAAGGCTTTACGATTTCAGATGATTTGGTCGATGGCCGCCGTATCACAGTGGATGATAAAACATCGGCAGAAAACGCGGCAGCTTTAACGATTCCAAATGAGCGCAATAAGGTCATTTTGCAAAAGACCGATGAAAACGGCGATCCGATCAAGTTTGGCGGCGATATCCAAACCGGGGCACGATTCAAGCTGGAACATTTCAGCAATTTAATGCCGAATCATTCACTTTGGGAACCTGTGGAATTAAATCCGGATCGATTAAATAGTGATGGGCTTTTAGTAATTGATAGCTTGCCATTAGGTATCTATCGCATTACAGAGATTGAGGCACCGAACGGATACGTTTTAAATAATGACCCAATCCGATTTGTAGTTTATCGCAACAGTGATCACCAAATACCGACGATTCATCTGGATTACAAAAATTATCAAGGCTCTGCTGAACTTACCAAAAAAGACAGCGAGGGCAATCCGCTGGCTGGAGCCGAGTTCGATGTGATCGACAGCACCGGTAAAAAAGTGAATCAGCAGCCATTAGTCTCACAGGCAGACGGAAAAGTGACTGTGACGGGATTAGCACCTGGCGATTACAAGTTTGTCGAAACCAAAGCACCAAATGGCTATGTCATCAACACCACAGAAGTACCTTTCACGATCGAGGATACTTCCCATGACAAACCTGAAACAGTGACGACTCAACCAGATGGCTCAGCACTAGAATTAACCAACTATAAAGGTTCTGTAGAATTTGTGAAGAAGGACCAATTGGGCAAGCGATTAGAAGACGCGGAATTTAATCTGCTGGATAGCAACGACAACAAAATCAACCAAGCGCCAATTAAGTCAGACAACGAAGGAAAGGTGCACGTTGATAATTTAGCCCCAGGCAATTACACCCTTGTTGAAACGAAGGCGCCAGAGGATTACTTAATAAACAAAAAGAAAATTCCCTTTACGATAGATGCCTCGCATAAAGGAACAGTATCGACGATCGAATTATCAGACTTTATCAACTACCAAGGCGCATTCCAGATCGTCAAACGCAATACAGATGGCGAAGGCTTGGCAGGTGCCGAGTTTACCCTTTATCAAGAAAATAAAACAACCGTGGTACAAAAAGCCGTCAGTGATAAAAACGGAACAGTCACATTTAATGATCTAGCGCCGGGAACGTATTACTATCAAGAAACCAAAGCCCCGACAGTGGCGGATGGCTCTGATTATGTGATCAATCCAGCGTTAATCAAAGTTGTTATTGATGATCGTGCAAACGGCAAACCAGAGATCGAAGAGTTAGGAGATTTTCAAAATTTCCGCGGGAAAGCACAAATTACAAAAGTTGGTGACGGCGGGTCGATTGCTGGCGCAGAATTTGAACTGTTCCACATTGAAAATGGGGATCAGAAATATGTAAGAACGATCGTGGTACCTGAAGATGGAATTTTAGATATTTCAGGTTTAGGCGCGGGCTACTACATGTTAAGAGAAGTTGAAGCGGCTCCCGGCTATATTGTTAATGAACAACCGATTTACTTTGTCGTAAAAGAAAATGCGGATCAAGATCCTAATGTTGATAATCTTGACTTCAATAATTACGAGTCCGGCGTGGTTGGTCGAAAAGTAAATGAACAGAAGGAAGCCTTGAAAGGGGCAGAGTACCAAGTTTATCGAGCAAACGCTCAGAATCAGCCAGAAGGTGCGCCGCTTACAGTGAAAGATCGTAAGCGCAATGAAATCATTAAAGTCACCACTGACGAAAAAGGCGAGATTTACTTCCAAGGTTTGGAACAAGGGCACTATGTCCTTGTTGAAACCAAAGCACCGGAAGGCTATATCTTGGATACCAAGCCTCATCCCTTTGAAATCACAGGCCAGATAGGCAAACCAGACAAAGTTAGTCTGGGAGACTTCATTAACTATCGTGGTTCTGTTACAGTCACGAAAAAAGGCGAAGATGGCAAAGTGTTGAAAGACGCCGAATTTGAAATTCAGGACGACAAGGGTCAGGTCCAAACAGTCCTAAATTCAGCAGGCAAAGAAACGAAGAAACTTATTTCGGACAAAGACGGCAAAGTTTTTGCTGCTGGATTGGTTCCTGGTGAGTATCAATTAGTCGAAACAAAAGCACCAAAGAATTATTTGTTAAATAAGAAGAAAGTTTCCTTCAATGTTTCGGCGAAAGCATCAGAGAAACCAGAAACAATCGTGTTAGCTGACTTTATCAACTACCAAGGCTCTGTGAAATTACAAAAAGTTTCGCAATCAGATAAAGCTTTGGCTGGTGCGGTCTTCAGCTTGTATCATGCAGACGGCCAGCAGGTTGGTGAGTATACTTCTGATCAAAACGGTCAAATCTCAGTGACGGGACTTTCACCCGGCGACTATTACTTTAAAGAAGCAAAAGCACCGACAGGCTATACCATAAGCAAGGAAAAACGTGAATTTACCATTTCTTCTGCTAAAGAAAATCAACCAACGACAGTCGATGCAGGAAAATTTGTGAATAAGGAAATTCCAAAAACACAACATTCCTCCAAATCAACGCATCGATCCAGCGGGTCAAAACGTTCTTCGGGAACAACAACAGGAAGTTATCCGAAGACGAACGATACTCGTAATCCATGGTTATTGGCAGCAGGGATTGTTGTCATCATCGCAGCTGGAATTCTTTATTTCCGAAGAAGGAACAAATAATTAAGAAAGGACCAAGCACTGTTTTCGCTGCTTGGTCCTTTTAGGTGGTTGCTTCTTGCGTTCACCTCATGGTATGATTTTCGTTGAACTGGAAAACTGGAGCTAGGGTTCCGCTCAAACGAGGACTGCGACCGAGGGCTTCATCTTTTATCAAATGTAAAAGGCACCTATTGATATAAAAAATCCGAGGGGAAAGGTTCAGTGTATTTGTGATGCATTGACTTTTCCTCTTTTTGTCTACCTAGAAAATGTCTTTGCATCCTTTAAAATAAATTTTGGAAGGATGATCTGTATGAAGAAGTTGGCTTTTTTTGATTTAGACGGGACTTTATGTAATGGGGGAAGCCTGCAAGTAGAGCAGGAGGTGGTTGCAGCTTTTAGCAAGCTGAGAGAAAATGAGGTCTTGCCGATTATTGCGACAGGCCGCAGCTATTATGAAGTGCAGGAGCTGTTAGCAGTGCTGCAGACGGAGCATTTCATTTTATCTAATGGTTGCTACGTTCGTTTCGCAGGAAAAACGATCCAAAATGCCAAGTTTTCTCAACCAGAGATCGAGGCCGTTTTAACGATCGCTGAAAATAATCGGCTAACCGCTGGTTTTTTTAACCAACAAGGGTTCGCGATTACCAATTTGTCGGAAATTGTTAAGGAGCATGCAGCTTATATGGGCATCTCAGACGTTCCAGTTTCTGCGAATTTCTATCAAACGAACCCAGTCAATTTTATGAATCTCTATCTGGCTGCTGAACAGGAAGAAAAACTACGTGACGAGTTGAACGCCGTGGCGGATATTGTTCGCTTCGCTCCTTTAGCAATCGATGTGCTGCCGAAAAATGTTTCAAAAGGGACAGCAATCCAAAAACTATTGGATTCGATGGCTGGTACGCAGCTTGAAACCTATGCCTTTGGCGATCAAAATAATGATTTGAGTATGTTTCAATTAGTCGATCACGGGATCGCGATGGCACAGGGCACAGACGAGCTGAAAGCTTCTGCCAGTTATGTGGCACAAACGGAGAATGGGGTCCTAGAAGGGCTAAGGCATTATGGGTTGATTTCTTAGTTTAGGATTAGAAAATAATAAGGCTTTAGGCTGATGTTCTTAGATTAAGATTTCGTTAAGATAAACATATCAATTAAAAGAGAGTGGGTAAAAGTGTGAAAGGGAATAAACAAAATATTACATTTTTAATGTTGGGGCAATTTATTTCAGTGTTTGGCGGGGCAATTTTACGATTTGCTTTGTCGTTGTTTGTATTAGATGTTACAGGAAGAGCAGATATTTTTGCGACAGTATTGGCGATTTCAAGTATTCCGGTACTATTTGCGCCGATCGGCGGTGCGATCGCGGATCGTTTTGATCGGAAAATGTTGATGGTGCTGATGGATGTCGCCAATGCGATTATCGCCGGATTGCTCTTTTTAGTAATCGGAACTTCAGAATCCGTTTTGGCGATCGGCTTTTTGCTTTTCATTTTAGCGATTGTCGGAAGCTTTGATACACCTGTTGTAGGAGCCAGTATTCCTTTGTTGGTAGAGGAAAAGGATTTAGAAAAAATCAATGGCTTATCTAACGGTATTTTACAATTGTCAAATGTAATTGCGCCGATCATTGGCGGGATTTTTTATGGATTAGTTGGTGCAAACATGCTGGTCGGCAGCAGTATTTTCTTCTTCGCAGCAGCGGCGATCATCGAAAGCTTCTTGAAGATTCCATTTGAAAAACGCGAGCAATCACCGGGAACGGTCTTAGAAATTTTAACGGCCGACTTAAAGGATGGCTTTCGAGAAGTAAAGAACAATCAAGTAATTTTTAAGACCATCATTATGGCCGCATCGATCAATTTTGTACTGACTTCATTTTTCATCGTCGGCTTGCCGGTGATTTTGCGAATGACGCTGCAGGTAAATGATACGATGTACGGTGTCGGGATGGCAGTCTTTAGTCTATCAAGTATTATTGGCGCAGTGTTCGCTGGTCCGCTGACTAAAAACTTGAAGTTTAACAATTTTTACCGGACCTTTATGTATTCAGGAATTGCCTTATTGGTCATGAATATTCTTCTGAGCATCACTGGAACCGGCGTTGGCTTTATGATCGTCATTTTGATGGAAATTGTGATCGGGATGATGCTTAGCGCGATCTCTGTTTATATGATCTCGTTGATTCAGCGCATCACTCCTAAAGAAAATTTGGGAAAAATCATGGCAACCGTAATTGCGGTTTGTCAATGCGCGGTTCCCCTTGGTCAATTAATGATGGGTCTATTGTTCAAGCAAACGAACGCTTCGATCTTTATACCGTTATTACTGATCAGCGGGTTAGTACTTGTAATCTCTTTTGTTTGCTTCAAGCTGTTCAAAGAAACAAAGGACAGCGATGTCTACAAAACAGTCAAAGAATAATTAGCAAGCACGCCAGTTATCGAAGCTGGCGTGCTTTTTTGATGCGTATTTTGATAATCAATAATAAATTATCGTTTAACGACAAAAAAAGATTGTTAATCGTTAATATCCATGCTGAACTATTATTGAAAGGGAGGGCATGACGATGAATGTGAGAAGATTTCAAAATCTATGCGGCGCGTTAAATTGGGTTCTAAAATTTATGGCACTAGTTGCAGTTGTTTCTATTTTTGTGAAAATTAGCAGTTATCTAAATGGAACGTTTGAAGTGAGCAGAGATTCTTCATTAGGCTTTGCTTTGATTGGAACCAGCAGTGGTAGTTTAGCGAAGTTTACAAATTCACAGATCGGTCTAGCTCAAATTACTGCTGAGTCATTCGGATTATTCGTTGCGGCAATTTTACTGTTTATCGGTAGTAATGTTTTATTGGATATTTGGCTTGAGAAGACACCCTTTAGCGAAAAGCAGACACGCCGATTGACGATTGTTTCATTCGGAATCATTTTGCTAGCGCTTATTCAAGAACCGCTGTATTCTATCATTCTCTCGTTTGCCTCGCCAAACGCGAACTTTTTCAGCTTTAAAATAGGCGAGATGTTTATTTTTGGACTGCTCATGCTCTGCATGACAGGGATGTTCAAATATGGCATGGCCTTACAAAAATTATCCGATGACACGGTCTAAGGAGTGGACACAATGGGAATTCAAGTTCAATTAGACCTTGAGATGGTAAAGAAAAAGATGAAGCTGAATGATTTGGCTGATGAAGTTGGCATCACGACCGCCAATCTCTCTCGGTTAAAAAATGGCAAGGTCAGCGCGATTCGTTTTTCAACCTTAGAAAAAATTTGCGAAGTCCTTGATTGCCAGCCGGGCGATATTCTGATCTATCAAAAAGAGTGAGCAAGATAAGTTTATGGCTTATCTTGTTTTTTTGCTTCGTTTTTGAAATACTGGATAAAAAGCAAAGGAGTAGGAGATGGATTACGAAAAAGAATGGGTACGGTTGATAGAAAATGGGAGTCTTTGTTTTTTAGGATCAGTCACACAAGATGGGTTTCCAATGATTCGGGCGATGCTGAAGCCGATAAAAGTGGAGGAAAATACGTTTTATCTTCACACGAATACTTCTTCCAATAAAGTAAAGCAATTCTTGGATAATGCTAAAGCCTGTTTGTACTTTTATGATGCGGCCGCATTTACTGGGATCAGCTTGCTGGGGGAGATGCAGGTTTTAACGAAAGAGCCTGAGAAGATTGACTTTTGGCAGGATGATTATCAGATTTATTATGAAAAGGGCGGAGGATTACCGGATTTCACCGTCTTGAAATTCACTTGTGAACATGGGGAGTTTTACCAGAATTTCAACGTTACGACTTTTTAAAATTTCAAATAAAAAGACCATATAAAGATAGTGTAAAGAAATGAGGGCAAGTTTCACACTATCTTTAGGTCTTTTTTTTTATGCTTACAGGGTAAAGGATAGCGTGGCGCTTTTTAGTGGACCGATTTGAAAGGAAGAGAAATGAAATGACGATTATTTTAGGATTGATTGGCCTCTTATTAATGAGCTATCTTTTCTGGTTTTTATTTAAGGGGGAAGAGCTATGAGCAGTGTAATTTATCAAGGATTATTTTTCCTATTTATTTTATTAGGTTTGGCCTTGCCGTTAGGCTGGTACATCAAGGAAATCATGCAGGGGAAAATTCCCAAAGGTGTCCGCTTTTTACGACCGGTCGAGGAGCTGTTTTATAAAGCGATCGGTCCCATCAGCAAAAAAGAAATGTCGGCAAAACGCTATGCGATGAATGTGGTCATGTTAAGTCTTTTTTCTTTTATCTTGCTGGTCGTACTCTTAATGACGCAGCATTTTCTGCCGGGAGGTTCGGCAGTAAAAAATTTATCGCTGCCTTTAGCCATTAATACGGCAGCAAGCTTTGTGACGAACACCAACTGGCAGGCATACGCTGGTGAGACGACCTTATCAAACACATCGCAAATGTTTGGTTTGACCGTTCAAAATTTTGTATCAGCAGGCGTGGGGCTGTCTGTCTTGGTGGCGTTGCTTCGCGGACTTTCACAGGTGAGAAAGAAAGCTTTAGGAAACTTTTGGCAGGATTTGACCCGCAGTTTAGTCTATATCCTGCTTCCGTTAGCAATGATTTTTGCCGTTCTATTGATTTCGCAAGGAACAGTCCAATCCTTCAAAACAGGGGCGGCTTATCAAGGCTTGGAAGGGAAAAGTCTCTGGCTGTATTTGGGACCAGTCGCTAGTCAGGTTGCGATCAAGCAGTTAGGTACCAACGGCGGCGGCTTTTTCGGTGCCAACTCGGCGTATCCTTTCGAAAATCCGACACTGTTTTCTAACTTTTTAGAAAATATTGCGATTCTGCTGATTCCAGCGGCGTTAATCTTTGCCTTTGGTTTTTGGGTCAAGGATTGGAAACAAGGTCGGACTATTATGGTCGTCTCTTTGTTTTTCCTATTACTAGCTTTTATCGGTGTGGCATTCAGCGAATATTATGGACCAGAATTTGCACGAGTGCTTGGCTCCACCAATTTGGAAGGAAAAGAAATCCGTTTCGGTGTCGGCTGGTCAAGCTTATGGTCGGTGGGAACGACGGCAGCCTCGAACGGCTCTGTCAATGCGATGATGGATAGCTTTACTCCGCTTGGCGGTGCGATCCCGCTGTTTTTGATGCAGCTGGGAGAAATCATTTTCGGCGGAGTCGGCAGCGGACTTTATGGGATGCTGGCATTTTTACTGTTGGCAGTCTTTATTGCCGGACTTTTAGTCGGCCGCACACCGGAATACTTAGGGAAGAAAATCGAAGCCTTCGATATCAAAATGGCCAGTCTGGTGATCTTAACACCGTTGATGCTGACGCTTTTTGGAGCGATGGCATTGGTAGTACATCCTGATGTGCTGGCTTGGCTGACGAATAGCAGGCCTCATGCCTTCAGTGAATTGCTGTATGGTGCAACGTCATTAGCGAACAATAATGGTAGTGCTTTTGGCGGCTTATTGGCCGATACGCCATTCCTAAATATTTTAGGCAGCTTAATGATGGTCATTTCCCGCTATTTGCCGATCATCGCGATCCTGTTCTTAGCCGAAAACATGGGAAGTAAAAAGAAGGCGGCTTTAAGCTCGGGGACATTATCGACAGTCAGCCCAACCTTTGTTTCCATGCTGATTATTGTTATTTTGGTGATTGGCGCATTAAGCTTCTTGCCAGCCTTAGCGCTTGGCCCAATCGCTGAATTCTTTACGATGAAATAGATGGAGTGAGTGAAAATGAAGAAAATCTATCAATGGGCAGCGGGCCAATCCTTTAAAAAATTAGATCCGCGCCAACAAATCAAAAATCCTGTGATGTTCGTCGTCTATCTAGGCGCGATCATCACTACGGTATTATGCTTTTATCCAATGCGTGTGCCAGTGTGGTTCAGCATTTCGATAACTGTTTTTCTCTGGTTGACGCTGCTTTTCGCCAATTTCGCCGAAGCTGTGGCAGAAGGACGAGGCAAAGCCCAGGCCGATAGCTTGAAACAGGCCAAAAAAGAAGTCATGACGTATAAAATTACGAGTCTAGCCGATATCAAAGACGAAAATTTCACAGAATTACGTTCTTCTGATTTGAAGCGGGGCGACTTGGTTTATGTCCGCGCTGGAGAGCAGATTCCAGCTGACGGCGATGTGATTGAAGGTGCCGCTTCAGTGGATGAGAGTGCCATCACCGGTGAATCGGCGCCAGTGATCCGCGAATCTGGCGGCGACCGCAGTGCAGTAACTGGCGGTACGACTGTTGTTTCTGATTATTTGGTGATTCGGGTAACTTCGGAAAACGGTCAATCCTTTTTAGATAAAATGATCGCTATGGTAGAAGGGACCCAACGAAAAAAGACGCCGAATGAGATCGGCTTGCAGATTTTTTTGATCACCTTGACGATTATTTTCTTAACCGTGTCCATCACATTGGTACCCTTTACCGCTTTTAGCAGTCAGTTATCAGGAAAAGGGGAAGCCTTATCCATGATTATTGTGATTGCTTTGCTGATTTGCTTGGCACCGACAACAATCGGCGCCTTGATTTCTTCGATCGGTATCGCCGGCATGAGCCGTTTGACTAAAGAAAACGTAATTGCTATGAGTGGTCGTGCGATCGAAGCGGCAGGTGACGTGGACGTTCTTTTACTGGACAAAACAGGAACCATTACATTGGGAAATCGCCGGGCGAGCGAATTTTTGCCAGTTCATGGTGTCAGTGAAGAGCAGCTTGCCGATGCGGCACAATTATCGTCCTTGGCCGATGAAACAGCGGAAGGTCGCAGCATCGTGATCTTAGCAAAAGAACGGTTTAATTTGCGGGAAAGAGAATTTCAGCAATCAGAAGTTAAATTTATCGACTTCAGTGCGAAAACACGAATGAGCGGGATTGATTATCGCGGAGATGAAATTCGTAAAGGTGCCGCGGATACAATGAAAAAATATGTGCAATCTAAAGGTGAAGTCTATCCGCCGGAATGCGACACGCTCGTGGATAAAATCGCTCGCGCAGGCGGCACACCATTAGTCGTCGTAAAAAATAATCGCGTGATGGGCGTTGTTTACTTAAAGGATATTGTCAAAAATGGCGTGAAGGATAAATTCGCCGATATGCGCAAGATGGGGATCAAGACGATTATGATCACTGGAGATAATCCTTTGACCGCAGCAGCGATTGCGGCAGAAGCGGGCGTGGATGATTTTCTAGCCGAAGCAACGCCTGAAAATAAAATGGACCTGATTCGCGACTATCAAGAAAAAGGTCATTTAGTAGCAATGACTGGCGATGGTACCAATGATGCACCGGCATTGGCTCAGGCGGATGTGGCGATGGCGATGAATACCGGAACTCAAGCGGCAAAAGAAGCCGGAAATATGATCGACTTGGATTCCAGTCCAACCAAACTGCTGCAGGTAGTTCAGATCGGTAAACAATTATTGATGACGCGCGGGGCCTTAACGACCTTTAGTATCGCCAATGATATCGCGAAATATTTCGCGGTGATTCCCGTGTTGTTTTACAGTATTTATCCGCAATTGGATCGCTTGAACATCATGGGGTTAGGCAGTCCTTTAACAGCGATTCTGTCGGCGGTCATTTATAACGCGGTGGTCATCGTAGCTTTGATCCCGCTAGCATTAAAAGGGGTGAAGTATCAGGAAAAACCTGCCAGTCAAATTTTACGGCACAATTTGCTGATCTATGGACTTGGCGGAATCATCGCACCCTTTATCTTTATCAAGGTCATTGATGTGATCCTTTCACTGATCATTTTATAAAAAGGAGCAAGAACAATGAAAAAAAGTATTCTAGGCAGCTTGCGTTTTCTGATTTTGAGTTTGATCGTCTTTGGCGGACTGTATACTGTTGTGGTCACCGGCATTGGCCAATTATTCTTTTCAGAGCAAGCCAACGGCAGCCAAGTAACGGTCAATGATCAGGTCGTCGGGTCAAAATTGATCGGACAGAACTTTGATCAAGCGAAATATTTCTCTGGACGCAGCGAAAAGGTTAGCCAGCTTTCGCCGGTTTCAGCGGAGCAAAAGCAATTGGTCGAAAAACGTACAGCGGCCGAATTAACAAAAAATCCAACAGAAAAAAGAGTTCCCAACGATCTCGTAACGGCTTCTGCCAGCGGCGTGGACCCGGATATCAGCTTGGCAGCGGCTGAATTTCAGGTTGCTCGGATTGCCAAGGAACGCGGACTGTCTCAGCAGGCAATTCATAAAGTCATCGATGAGCATAGTCAGAAGGATTGGTTTTCTGAACGAAAGTATGTCAATGTTTTGCAGTTGAACCTCGCATTAGATAAACTAGAGGCATAATACCAAAAGATTCTCTAACCACTTGGTTAGAGAATTGTTATGCAAAAAAGAAGGGAGGGGCGATGATGCAAGCATCAGAGGAAAAACAATTAGGCGATGGACGACGGGGACGGCTGCGAGTATTTTTCGGATTTGCGGCAGGTGTCGGAAAAACGTATGGGATGCTGGCAGAAGCTCATGAGTTATTGCTGATGGGGAAAAATGTAATGGTCGGCTACATCGAACCTCATGATCGGCCGGACACTAATCGATTATTAGAAGGACTACCGCAAATTCCGCCGAAAAAAATTTTATATAAGCAAATGATCTTAACGGAGCCGGATATTGATCGGATCATTCAGCAGAAGCCTGAAATTGTTCTGATCGATGAACTGGCTCATACCAACGCGGAAGGGTCGCGAAATCGTAAACGATATCAAGATGTGGATGAACTGCTGAATGCCGGCATCGATGTTTTCACCACGGTCAATGTTCAGCATATCGAAAGCCTGAATGATATCGTTGAAGAGGTTACCGGAATCGAGGTCAAGGAAACCGTGCCGGACACTTTTTTGCAGCGGGCAACGATAAAAGTGATCGATGTGGAACCGGACGAGCTGATCGAACGCTTGGAGCAGGGAAAAATCTACGCCAATGAAAATGCCAGACGGGCGTTGAGAAACTTCTTTATTCCGCAAAAGCTGGATCAGCTGCGGGGCTTGGCGATTCAACGAGCATCGGATCATATTAACCGGATCAGCGGAAAAACAATTGGCATTCAAAGTAAATTACTGACAGTGGTGAACGATGCTTTTCCTAAAATGACCGAAAAATGTATTCGCTGGACAGCGCGTTTGGCTCAAGGATTAGCTGCGGAGTGGACGGTGATTCAGGTTCGCACTCAAGAAAATACGTCTACCAACATTCCTTTGGCGGAAAAATTAGGAGCCGAGGTGATCAGCATTGAGGAAGATGACAGCTTTGAGACGATCGTTGAATTTGCCAAAATGACCGGGGTCACCGATATTATCATGGGAAAGAATCTGCGTCAGCCTTGGTATGAAAAAATTTTTACCGAAGCCTTCGATGATCGCTTGCTGAAGCGCTTGAATGATACGGAGCTCCATTTGATTCCCTTTAGTGAGGAAAAGCAAACCTGGTTCTTTAAGACCCGCAAGGTGATCGAAGGTGGAGGAAAAGACTTCGGAATTGCGATCGGTGCTGTCATCTTAGCGACGATCGTGACGGAATTGATGCAATACCTGCATATCGGTGATCAAAATTTGATGCTAATTTATATTTTCTTCATCTTATTAGTAGCTCGAACTACCTCAGGCTATTTTTGGAGCTCACTTTCTTCTATATTAGGTGTCTTGTCTTTCAACTGGTTTTTCGTGGAGCCTTTGTATTCACTAACGGTCTACAAGCAAGGCTATCCGATCACTTTATTAATCATGCTGGTGGTCGCCCTGATGATCAGTAATTTGATGGTTCGTTTGAAAAAACAAGCCGACAGTTCGATGGAAAAAGAGCATCAGATGGAAATTTTATATGAATTAAACAAGCAGTACGTTTTAGCAGAAAGCCGAAAACAGATTCTCGATATTTCTGCGACGTATTTATCACGATTGCTAGAACGTGAAGTGATCATTTTTGATCGTTTGGCTAAAGTAGAGAGTGTTCATTGTGTCGCTGAAAAGCAAACGATTTTGGCAAATAAAGATGAAGCGGCCGTTGCCTTTTGGGCTGCAAAAAATCAAAAAGAAGCCGGCAATGGCACAGACACCTTGATTGGGGCCAAAGGATTTTATCTGCCGATCATCGCAAGCGGAAAAACATTAGCGGTATTAGGCATTGAACGAAATGCCAATCTCGAATTAGAAAATGATCAACTCAACTATTTGAAGCTGGTATTGACTCAGATCGCCGTTATTTTAGAACAAACGGAATTGAAGGAAGAAAAAGAACAAGTTGAACTGGAAAACGAGCGGGAAAAAGTTCGCAGCAATCTTTTACGAGCAGTTTCCCATGATTTACGAACACCGCTGACAGTAATCTCAGGGATTGCTGAAACATTAGGCGTCGGAACTGATTTAAAAGAAGAGACGCGTCAAAAGCTGTTAAAGGATATTCAAGAAGAGTCACAATGGCTGATTCGCATGGTTGAAAATTTATTATCAATTACTCGTATCAACATGGATACGATGAAGGTCACGAAAACGGCTGAACCGGTGGAAGAAATCATCGAAGCGGTTTATAAGCACTTAAAAAAAGTTTATCCCGATGGTCAAGTCGAGATTCAACTGCCGTCAGAGGTCATTTTTATTCAAGCAGATCCTATTTTGATCGAGCAGGCATTATTCAATCTGGTGGAAAATGCCTTTCGTCATGGAGAAAAAAATCAACCGGTTAAACTGATCGTTTATCAGGAAAAGGGCCAGACAGTCTTTGAAATCGAAAATCACGGTGAAATGCCATTGAAGCAATTTCAAAAAATCCAGTCAAACTTAGCTAGCGCAAATGAAGTCCCGGTAGATTCAAAAAATGGCTTGGGAATCGGCTTGAGTATCGTCAAAACGATCATCCATGCTCATAATGGCAAAATGGAAATGACCGTAGGCGCAGGTAGAACACTGGTTAGAATTTATTTGAAGTGAGGGGATGTTTATGAAGCAATCCATTTTATTAATCGAAGATGATCTAAATATCACGGATTTTATGGAGGTTGTTTTAGAGCAGGAACGCTATCAATTAACGGTCGCCAGTACAGGAATGGAAGCATTGACCGCTTTTCAAACAACATCGATTGATTTGGTCTTGTTAGACTTGGGGCTGCCTGATATTGACGGGATCGATCTGCTGAAAATTCTTCGCAAACGGATGCACCTGCCGATCATTATTATCTCTGCCAGAAATAATGAGGAAGAAAAAGTGAAGGCGCTGGATTTAGGGGCAGATGACTATGTGACCAAGCCATTTGGTACGAATGAGTTACTGGCGCGGATTCGCACAGCCTTACGTCATCAAAACGTTCAGACTGAAGCATTAACTATTGTAGAAAATAAAAATCTGAAAATCGATTTCGAAAAGCAATTGGTTTATAAGGACAATCATGAGATTCATCTGACTAAAAATGAATATCGCATTTTAGCGCTGATGTTTCGCCAATTAGGCAAGGTGGTCACCTATCAAACGTTAATGACAGAAGTCTGGGGACCTTATAGTGATGATTCCCAAACACTGCGGGTAAATATGTCCAACATCCGCAAAAAAATCGAACAGGATACGTTGAAGCCTGAATACTTGATTACGGAGATCGGTGTAGGCTATCGCCTGCGTGACCATCGATCGGAACAATAAGAAAACATCGCAAACTAAAAGCCAAACGATCAAATACTTGAGAAATTGAGCGTATTTTGATTGTTTGGTTTTTTATTATCCCTTCTTTTAGTACACTAAGATAAAAACAGGGGAGGTGTCCATCATCATTTTCTTACTGATAGTTATTTGCGGACTTGCTTTATATTTAATTTTTAAAAGTTTAATCAGACAATCGAAAAATCCTAGTGGAAAGATCGGAACTTGGATGATGCGAATCTGGAATCGCGCTTATTTACCAATGGTTAGTTGGACATTAAGCTTTGTGAACAGGCCTACGCCTAAAAATATTTTAGATATTGGCGTTGGAAACGGCGCTTCAACCAACTATCTTCATCAACATTTTCCTACTAGTCAAATCTATGGCATCGATTGTTCCAAAACAGCGATTCTCGAAGCCAGTAAGCATTATTCAGCCTCAGCGACGTTCGAAGAAATGAGCATCGACAAAACCGAATATCCGTCAGATTTTTTTGACTTGATTTTTGCCTTTCAGACCCATTTTCACTGGGAACAGCTAGATCAAGCATTGATGGAGATAGAACGGATTTTAGTACCAAGTGGTGAATGTTGGATTGCTTGCGAACGCTCCAAAGTAAAATACTATTTGCCAGATTTTGCAGAGGTCGATAAATTTCAAATCTATTTAGCAAATTTAGGACTTGATTTAGTTGCCAGTCATCAAACGAAGGACTGGATTTGCTATCGAATTATGAAGTTATCTAGTTAAAAATATAAAGCGCTTAATTATAGTTATTTTAAAGTGAGGGTGAACGTTTGTAAGCTGTTAATGATTATCTTTCTCATTAAGGTGTTCTTATTTTCAATTAGAATATCAGAGTGCTAATCTGATATTGAAGAAAATTGGAGGCGCTCGTATGAGTAATATAAAGAAGTTTTTATTAACTGTGATGATCGGGATCGTCGCATTGATTTTGGAGTTTGGTTTTCATCAGAATCGCTTAGCTTTTTGGTTAGTGGCTATTGTTGGTGGGATCATGACAGTCACTATGCTGATTGGAATGATCGAGACATTGCGTTCAGGAAAATACGGCGTAGATATTTTAGCGATTACCGCGATCGTGGCTACGCTCTTAGTCGGTGAATATTGGGCAAGTCTGATGGTTTTGATTATGCTAACTGGCGGCGACAGCTTAGAAGATTATGCCAGTCATCAAGCAAGTCGTGAATTACGGTCGCTTTTAGATAATTCACCGCAAACTGCACATCGACTAAAAGGCGAGGAAATCACTGATCTTGCGGTTGAAGAAGTCGAAGTTGGTAATTTGATTTTAGTAAAACCGGGAGAATTAGTGCCGGTTGATGGACGAGTCGTAGAAGGTGAATCTTTTGTGGATGAGTCGTCATTGACAGGAGAATCTAAGCCCATCGAAAAGAAACAAAATGATGAATTAATGTCTGGCTCGATTAATGGTGACGCGGCCTTGCGGTTTAAAGTAACGAAGGCAGCCAAAGACAGTCAATATCAGACATTGGTAAAATTGGTCAAGGAATCAGAAGCAAAACCGGCTCACTTTGTCCGCTTGGCCGATCGTTACGCGGTTCCTTTCACGATTATCGCCTATGTAATTGGCGGTATTGCTTGGTTTGTTTCAAAAGATCCCGTTCGTTTCGCGGAAGTGTTAGTGGTTGCTTCACCATGTCCGTTGATTTTGGCAGCACCGGTGGCATTAGTTGCAGGTATGAGCCGTTCAAGCCGAAATGGGATCGTTGTTAAAACCGGAACAACGATTGAAAAATTAGCAAACGCAAAAAGCATCGCCTTCGATAAAACGGGGACCCTGACGGAAGGGAAGCTTTCAGTAGAAGATATCGAGGTTGCTTCTGATCATTTTTCAAAAGAAGACTTAATCACCTATGCGGCCAGCGGCGAACAAGAGTCTAGTCATATTTTGGCTCGTTCATTAGTCGCCTTTGCAAAAGAGAAAAAATTCGACTTGTTCCCTGTTACTGAGTTGGAAGAAATCACAGGTCAAGGAATCCAAGCAAAGGTAAATGACAAAAACATTCGCGTCGGGAAAGCTTCTTTTGCCGGTTCGCCAATTGAATTAACCAATGAACATACGGCAGTCTATGTTTCCATCGATAATCAATATATCGGCTACATCACATTTACCGATATCGTTCGCAAAGAATCCGCCGATACCATCAAAGCGTTGAATGACTTGGGAATTAAGAAAACCATCATGCTTACCGGCGATCATCAATCGATCGCTAAGCAAATCGCCCATGAGGTAGGAATAACAGAAGTGCATGCAGAATGCTTGCCGGAAGAAAAGATTAATGTATTAAAAACGTTAAATGACGGAGATCGACCAGGAATCATGGTAGGCGATGGCGTGAATGATGCTCCAGCGTTGGCAGTCGCAGATGTGGGCATTGCGCTGGGCGCTCATGGTTCAACCGCGGCCAGCGAAAGTGCCGATGCCGTGATTTTGAAGGACGATCTAAGTCGAGTGTCAGAAGCTGTCCGCTTATCGCAAGATACGATGCGGATCGCTCGTCAGTCCGTATTGATCGGACTCGTGATTTGTATAATTTTGATGTTAATTGCAAGTACCGGCATCATTCCAGCATTATTGGGTGCAGCCTTGCAGGAAGTGATTGATACTGTGTCAATTTTATCCGCTTTGAGAGCCAGAAAAGATAGGTAGTCGTTCACTATTATAATAGAAGAAACCAGCAAAATTTCACGTCGAAATTTTGCTGGTTTCTTTTAATGGTGCCGATTATGATGACCGGTCGCTTGTTGCGGTGTGTAATTGTGATGGGTACGTTGCTGCTGTTGGACAGCTTGTTGCTGGGCTGCTTGTTGCTGGGCTGCTTGTTGCTGGGCAGCTTGTTTTTGGGCTGCCTGTTGTTGAGCCGCCTGTTGTTGGGCCGCTTGTTGCTGGGCCGCTTGTTGTTGGGCTGCTTCCTGCTGTTGGACAGCCTGTTGTTGAACTGCCTGTTGTTGAACTGCCTGTTGTTGAGTGGCTTGTTGTTGGGCAGCCTGCTGTTGATTCGCCTGTTGTTGAGTTGCTTGTTGTGTATTTTTCTGCACGTGTTGATAGGCGACTTTTGTGGTTGGTTGTTTGCAATATTGATCTAGGATGCGATTTTGTAAAACGGCACAATTTTGCGCTGGCTTATAAATATTGTTAATCGCATGATAATGCATCTGGTTGAGTAGGTGGTGCTGATTTGCAGCTTCGACTTTCGTTTCCGAAAAACTTAAAACGCCCGCGAAGACCAACAAACTAATTGCGAGTTTCTTTTTTCCCATATAAATCTCCTCCTCAACTATAGAATAAAAGGAAATTATGGCAAAAGTGTGGCAATTAGAGACTAGGCAGCAAAATCGTGATTTTAAATTTGTCTTGATCGGTTTCTGCATAAATTTCACCTTGGTGTCGGCGAATGACTTGCTTTGCGATGGCTAGGCCAAGACCTGTTCCTGAAGTTTGATTTCGATCTCCTCGTTGAAATGAATCAAAGAGGCGAGAGACATCCGAAATTTGCTGATCTAAAGAATTTTCAATCGTAATGGCTAAAAATTTTTCCTGCTCAGCAATTTTCAACTCAATAATAGAATCTGCGGGAGCATATTTATTTGCGTTATCTAGCAGAATTTTCAATGCTTGCGTAATTCTTAAATAATCGCCGTGAATCATTTTTGGTTCGGTCAATTGGTTAGCTAGGTGCGCCTGCTGATTCTTTTCTTTTAATGGCAATCGGTAGCGGCGTAAGGCATCCTCAATACAATCTAAAGGATTGATCGTTTCTTTTTGCAGCTGAAAATCCGTTGATTGCAAACGACTCAGCTCTAAAAGATCATTGACTAAGCGCTCCAAATCCGTACTTTCCAGTAAAAGCTGCTTTAAATACGCTTTTTCTTCATCGGTGGTCAGCAGACCTTCGTTGATTGCCTCTAATGAACTTTTAATCACCATGACCGGTGTTCGTAATTCATGAGAAATTTGTGAGAGAAAATCTTTTTCAGCTTGTTCTTTGCCTTCACGCGCCTGTTTAGCTTCAGCCAAACGATGACACAAGTGTGTCAACTGGTCACCAAGCTCTTGCAGCTCATCGCGGGTATTGATCTCAAGCGGTGCCTGATAATTTTCCTGCGTTAATTGGTCTGCGTAATTTCGCATATCTTCAATCGGCTTGACGAATCGTTTTGAGAGCCGCCAAGCCAGTAAACTCGCAATCAAAACAGAAACCAGCAAACTCATCAGCAGCATCAAATAGCCTGACAGTTGATTTTTATGAATAGCATCGACCTTCGAGTGCATCAATACGACACCCTCAACTTCACCATCTAAAAGAATCGGTGTGACGACACTAAGCTCCTGCAATTGGAAAAACTTACGGCTTTTTGCGACCTGCATTTTTTTAGTGCGAAAAGCTTTTTCAACGGACTTATTCATCCCAGCAGGTACTTGCTTTTGATTATGATGAGCATAATCGATCAGAGAATCCAGCTGTTCATCTAAAATCCAAATATCTTCCCCAGCAATTTGATTCAAAAAACGCAAAAAAGCCCCATACCCATTTGACCCGCTTCCATGATTCGAATGTACCAGCGGAGCACCCGCAAAATAATCCGAAAGTGTGTTACTGATTAATTCACTGCGATGAGTCATTTCCTCAAGATGGAGATCCTCTGTTTGTTTAGCAAAAAGAATCCCAAAGAAAAAGGCAATCATCAGCGCAAAAAACAGCAAGAGTGCCACAAATTGTTTAATCAGACGAATCGTAATTTTTTTCATGGCGTGACCTCGATTCGATAGCTAGCTCCCCAAACGGTTTCGATTTGGCAGTCTTCAACTCCGGCATTTTTCAATTTTGCCCGCAGCCGTTTGATATGACTGTCGACGGTGCGGCTGTCACCATAATAATCATAGCCCCAAACAGCATCCAGCAGATTATCGCGGGTAAAGACCTTGTTCGGGTACTTTGCGAATAAAACGAGCAGCTCAAATTCTTTTTTAGTCAGTTTAATTTCATGATTGTTGACGATTGCTTGGCGATTTTCCAGCAGCAGGCGTATTGAACCTAAGTTCAAGGATTTCGTTATGGTTCCTTTTTCAAAATCAATCCGCCGCATGATCGCTTTGATCCGATAGAGGACTTCCTTAGGTGAAAAAGGTTTGATAATATAATCATCCGCGCCAACTTCCAATCCTAAAATTCGATCGGCATCCTCAGATTTAGCGGTGATCATAATAATCGGAACGGTGGATTTTTCGCGAATCTGCTGGCAAATATCAAAGCCGTTCACATGAGGAAGCATAATGTCCAAAAGAATAAAATCGACCGAATGACTATCAAAGTAGGGGAGAGCATCTTTTCCATCGTAAACCACGGCAGTTTCATAATTGGCTTCATTTAAGTAACGAGTCAAAACTTTGACGATTTGCTGATTATCTTCAATAATCAAAATTTTCATGGCGGCCTCCTTGCGCTTAAAAAGTATTACTTCAATTATAACGTAATTCAATAGTAGAA
>NZ_NGLG01000002.1:366627-367722 GCF_002140655.1 Enterococcus sp. 3H8_DIV0648
TAGATAAAAGGAGTGGGAACATGGAGTCTTATATCTGTCTCTTATACACATCTAGATGTGTATAAGAGACAGCAATAAAACAGCACAAAACCGTTTTGCGCTGTTTTATAAAAGAAATTCCAAAGGTTTAATGATCTTACTGATCAGGTTCAATAGTTTTTGCTTTGTAGGATGAACGATTCGGCGATGCTGGTCGCTTTTTTTATAGGTGGTTAGATTTTTGACCTGCAGACTTTCGGCTTGATACTCCTGCATGATCTTTTCAAGCTGATCATGGAAGCCAGGACTTTCAATAAATACCATATTTTCGCTGCTTAAAAAAGTCGAGCGAGAATCCAGATTAAAGGAACCAACGGCGCCGATCGTTTGATCCAGCAGCAGGGCTTTATGATGAAGAGAGCCATCTCCTTGATATTCCCAAATCTCCATTTGCTTCAGCAGTTCCTCTTTTTGCTGTAAATAACCCGCATAAGCGAACAGGTTTGGCGAAGTGGCTGCTGAGTTGGTAATCAAAGTCAATTTATCAGGCAGTTGTTTTGTATGAAATTGATTCATTTTATCTGAAATGATGACATAAGGGCTTTGTAAAGTCGCCTCTTTGGATTCTTCGACAAAGCGAAGGAGCTGCTGCCAGAGCACAGGTTTTTTAACTAGTTTCCCAACTGGGTTATGGATCAACAATCCCGCATTGATTGGATGAAAGTCTAACGTTGAGAGAATTTCCTGACGCAGGATTTTTTCATGTCGATTATTCGCTTTGCGGATTTCATTTGCTAAGTTGCTTAGTGCTTTTCCAGTAAATGGACGGGAAGAATGTGATCTATCATAGGTATAAGGGGAGTGCCAGAGCTCATTAAAGTATATTTTTCCTTGTTTGATCAAAGAATTTTTTGATGAGGGACCATCTATTTTAATAATCAAATCAAAGTCATAGGTTGCCTCATAATCTTGTCTCTTATACACATCTAGATGTGTATAAGAGACAGGAGCAATAATTTACAATCCAAATTTTTTGAAAGCGTTTTTCGTTATGATACACTGATTTTGTAAGTTCTAATAAACCATTATTTGTTCTAAAAAGGGGATGTTTAACTT
>NZ_NGLG01000002.1:369883-370533 GCF_002140655.1 Enterococcus sp. 3H8_DIV0648
AAATAAAATAATTATCGTCAACTAGAATCAATTTATCGTGTAAGACATTATTGATTTCCCACGGCTTGAAAAGATTAAGACCACCGATCGTTTTCACTTCAATATTTTCTTTCTCACGAAAGATTTCGAAAGGAATCCGACTCGTGATACTCATTTCTGTCGCCAAACCATTTAAAAGCAGCTTGATTTTTACACCGCGTTGTGCGGCCGCTAACAATTTTCCCACAATAATCAGTCCGCTATCATCATTAGAAATGGCGTATTGGGAAATGAGGAGTGATTCCTTGGCTTCATCAATTAATTGGCAACGCAGAGCCAATGCTTGATCCAGCTCAGCAGTGACACAAACAGATTCATTTTGAATTTTATGATTATACAGTGATTTCAGAGATTTCGTCGCATCTTTTTCAGCATCTTTAGCAACCGCGTTAATCTGATGAATATTGTAAAAGCAGACACACAAACCAAAATAGAGGAAATAAATCAGCAGAACGATAGTAAATTTTTTTAATAAAGAGAAGGCTCTCATTCGATCATACCCCCAGTCAAAAAAATCATATCTCTATATAAATAGTTTATCCTGTCTCTTATACACATCTAGATGTGTATAAGAGACAGGCGTAGAGACAATCAAACTATTTTTCTCCAAG
>NZ_NGLG01000002.1:370670-381211 GCF_002140655.1 Enterococcus sp. 3H8_DIV0648
ATAATTTACAATCCAAATTTTTTGAAAGCGTTTTTCGTTATGATACACTGATTTTGTAAGTTCTAATAAACCATTATTTGTTCTAAAAAGGGGATGTTTAACTTCACAGCTCATTTTTAAGTCAATTCCATAGAGAAATAAATCATGTATGAAGGAACGAGGTTGCCAGTCCAACTTTTCGCAGTTAGTCAGTTGTTGAAGTAGTTAATCAAAGTCAATCCAAACTATGAAACAAAAGTTTAGTAGGATGGTAGGCGTAGAGACAATCAAACTATTTTTCTCCAAGAAAAATAATTCATTATGAAGGAACGAGGTTGCCAGTCCAACTTTTCGCAGTTAGTCAGTTGTCGAGGGAGTTAATCAAAGTCAATCCAAACTATGAAACAAAAGTTTAGTAGGATGGTAGGCGTAGAGACAATCAAACTATTTTTCCCCAAGAAAAATAATTCATTAAAACGGAACGAGGTGTTTATCCATGTTTTCTTTTCGAGAGCGATCGAAAATGATTCAAAAATTGAGTGATCAAACCTTTGATTTAGTAATCATTGGCGGTGGGATCACTGGAGCGGGTGTAGCGTTGCAGGCAGCGGCATCAGGATTATCGGTGGCGTTACTAGAGATGCAGGATTTTGCAGAGGGGACTTCTTCCCGATCCACCAAGCTGGTTCATGGAGGATTACGTTATCTTAAAACCTTTGATGTCGAAGTAGTAGCCGATACGGTTAGTGAACGTGCGATTATTCAGGGAGTTGCTCCGCATATTCCGAAAGCGGACCCAATGATTTTGCCAATCTATGATGAGCCAGGCTCAACCTTCAATCTATTCTCTGTCAAAGTGGCGATGGATTTGTATGATCACTTAGCAGGAATTACAGGCGGCAAATATGCAAATTATATGTTGAGTAAAGAAGAAATTTTGGAAAGAGAACCGCAACTGGCATCAGATGGATTATTAGGCGGCGGTGTTTACTTAGACTATCGCAACAATGATGCTCGTTTAGTGATTGAAAATATCAAGCGGGCAGTCGCTGACGGCGCAATTGCTGTAAGCCGCATGAAAGTAGAAGAAATCCTTCACGATGATCAAGGAAAAGTTTCCGGTGTGAAGGCCAAAGATGTATTAAACGATCAAATAGTTACTATTAATAGTAAATTGGTTATCAATACAACCGGACCATGGTCCGATATCGTGAACAAGCTGGATAAAAAAATCGATCATAAACCCCATATGCGTCCAACAAAAGGTGTTCATTTAGTTGTTGACGGAGAAAAACTGAAAGTTCCGCAGCCAACGTATTTTGATACTGGTGAGAATGATGGTCGGATGATCTTTGTGATCCCTAGAGAAAGTAAAACGTATTTTGGTACGACTGATACAGATTATCAAGGAGATTTTAATCATCCAACAGTTGAACAAGAAGATGTTGATTATTTATTGAAAATCGTCAATCGCCGCTATCCAAAAGTAAATCTGACGGTAGAGGACATTGAGGCTGCTTGGGCAGGTCTGCGTCCTTTGATCAGTGAAGCAGGCGGCGACTACAATGGAACGAAAAAGGAAAAAATCAGCGACGAGAACTTCGAGAAAATTATTCATGCAGCCGAAGATTACGCCAATGGCAAGCAGTCTCGTTCTGCAGTAGAAAAAACGATCACGGATGCGGCCAAAGAGGAACCGAAAGATAATCCATCCGCAGTTTCTCGCGGCAGTGATTTGACGATTGCCGATGATGGACTTTTGATTTTATCTGGCGGCAAGCTGACTGATTATCGCTTGATGGCGACTGGGGCGATGAAGAAAATTATCTCTTTATTGTCTGATAGCAAATTTGAATTAGTTGATTCAGAAAAATACCCAGTTTCCGGTGGAGAAATCGATGCCCAGAACGTTGATGAAGAATTAGAAAAAATTGCTAAAAAAGGTGAAGCGAAAGGCTTAAACGCTGAGGATGCCAAATATATCGCAGAACTTTATGGATCAAACGCGGAGAAAGTTTTCGCTTTGAAGGATCAGGAAAGCTTCGCAGGTCTTTCATTAGCTGAATCAATGTGCTTACGTTACTCAATGGAAGCTGAGATGACCTTGACACCGGTGGATTATTTATTACGCCGCACCAATTACATGCTGTTTATCAGCCATCGCTTGATGGAAATCAAAGATGCCGTTGTGGATGCTATGGCGGATTATTTTGACTGGGATTCTAAAACAAAGGAAACCTATCAATCTGAATTAGAGCAGCAAATCAAAGAAACTCAATTAACGGATTTAAAAAGCATTAAATAATAGATAAAAGGAGTGGGAACATGGAGTCTTATATCATGTCAATCGATCAAGGAACAACGTCAAGCAGGGCAATCGTATTCGACAAAGCAGGTAAGGAGGTAAGTTCTTCTCAGAAAGAATTTACGCAGCATTTTCCAAAACCAGGCTGGGTAGAACATGATGCAAATGAGATTTGGAACTCAGTTCAATCAGTTATTGCAGGGGCTTTAATCGAAGGCGGATTGAAACCAGATCAAATTGAAGGAATCGGTATTACCAACCAACGTGAAACAACAGTCATTTGGGAAAAGGAAACCGGCCATCCAATCTATAATGCAATCGTCTGGCAATCAAAACAAACTAGTGATATCGCTGATGACTTGAAGGAACAAGGTCATTCAGAAATGATCCAGAAGAAGACGGGATTACTGATCGATTCTTATTTCTCAGCGACAAAGGTTAAATGGATCTTGGATCATGTTGAAGGTTCACGTGAACGGGCAAAAAAAGGCGAATTATTATTTGGAACAATTGATACATGGCTCGTTTGGAAACTGACAGGCGGAGAAGCTCATGTTTCTGACTACACCAATGCCAGCCGGACTATGATGTACAACATTTATGATTTGAAATGGGATCAAGAGATTCTAGATCTATTAGATATTCCGAAAGAAATACTGCCAGAAGTTAAGTCCAATTCAGAAATTTATGGCTATACAGCAGATTATCATTTCTATGGAAATAAAGTTCCAATTGCCGGTATGGCAGGTGATCAGCAAGCCGCTTTGGTGGGACAGTTGGCCTTTGATAAAGGGATGGTTAAGAACACTTATGGAACAGGAGCCTTTATCGTCATGAATACGGGCGAAGAACCAATTCTTTCTGAAAATGGATTATTAACGACCATTGGCTACGGCATTGATGGCAAAGTAACTTATGCCTTAGAAGGAAGTGTTTTCGTAGCCGGGTCTGCGATTCAATGGCTGCGAGATGGTTTGCGGATGTTCCAAAAAGCACCGCAATCTGAAGATTACGCAAAACGTGTAGACAGCAGTGAAAATGTGTATGTCGTTCCAGCCTTCACTGGGCTTGGCGCACCTTATTGGGATCAACAAGCCCGTGGTGCGATCTTCGGATTGACTCGGGGAACCACGAAGGAACATTTCATTCGGGCAACCCTTGAATCATTAGCTTATCAAACGGCTGATGTTGTAAAAACTATGAACAAAGATTCTGGTACAGATATTAAACTATTGCGTGTGGATGGCGGTGCATCGAAAAATGATCTATTGCTGCAATTCCAAGCAGACATTTTACAAACACCAGTAGAGCGTGCACCTTATCTGGAAACCACTGCATTAGGGGTGGCTTATCTAGCAGGTTTGGCGGTCGGCTATTGGAAAGATGTCGATGAAATCAAGAAATTTGCTGCTGATGGTCAACGCTACGAACCAGAAATGGATAAAGATGTGACCGAGGATCTTTACAAAGGCTGGCAAGAAGCCGTTCAAGCGACGATGCAATATAAACATCAACCAAAGGAAAAATAAGTTAATACGTCAGCTGCACAGCGCAACTAAATTTTTATGAGAGAAAAAATTTACTGAGCAGCTGACATAGTAACAAAAATTAAAGGGGATGAGTTTATGGACACGAGTATGTCAACGCAGGTTATCGGTGAAATTATTGGAACGATGGTTTTAGTATTACTAGGTGATGGTGTCGTAGCTGGTGTAAGTTTACGCAAAACGAAGGCAGAAGGAGCTGGCTGGATCGCGATCACATTAGGTTGGGGTGCCGCTGTTACGATTGGTGCTTATGCTGCAGGCTACATGTCATTTGCCCATTTGAACCCGGCAGTTACAATCGGAATGGCGATTGCCGGAAAAATTGGCTGGGATATGGTTGTTCCTTATATTCTGGGGCAAATGATCGGTGCGATTATTGGGGCTGTTTTAGTCTATATTCATTACTATCCCCACTGGAAAGAAACCAAAGATCAAGCCACAATTCTAGGTGTATTCTCGACCGGTCCCGCGATTCGCAGTTTAGGTGCTAACTTAATTAGTGAAATCATTGGAACGTTCGTGTTAGTTTTTGCATTATTGACCTTTGGCATGAGTAAATTTGGTGATGGACTAAATCCAATTGCTGTCGGCATTTTGATTTTAGTTATTGGGTTATCATTGGGTGGAACCACTGGTTATGCAATCAACCCAGCTCGGGACTTAGGTCCGCGGATCGCCCATGCATTCTTACCGATTCCCAATAAAGGCGGTTCTGACTGGGGCTATTCATGGGTTCCGGTCGTTGGTCCAATTATTGGCGGCATTCTAGCTGCGTTGTTGTTTATGGCTTTACCAATGTAAGTTTTTTAGGGTAATAGAATCTGTCTATTACCCTAGTGTGTTTTTAATGCAGAACGAAATTTTACGAAAGGGACGAAAACGATAAGAACAAAACGACTAACCATTAGAAGATTTGTGCCAGGAGACTGGCCTGATTTATTGGAGTATCTATCAGATCCGCGGGTGGTGAAATATGAACCCTATGAACCGATCAATCAGGTGCAAAGTATTGAGATCGCTCAGAATCATAGCGAGTCTGAGGTGTTTTGGGCAGTGTGTCTGAAAAATAAAGTGATCGGCAACATTTATCTTGAGGAAGTTATACAAGATAGCTGGGAAGTCGGATTTGTCTTTCATTATGACTTCCAACATCAAGGCTATGCCTATGAAGCTGTTTCGATGATGATCGATCGAATCTTCGCACAAGGGGCTCATCGAGTATTTGCGGAATGTCACCCAGATAATCAAGCTTCTTGGAAGTTATTAGAAAAATTAGGCTTCAAAAGAGAAGGTCATTTAAGAAAAAATATCTTCTTCAATCAAGCAGCAGACGGAACACCGCTTTGGCAGGACACGTTTGTTTATGGTTTGTTGAGAGAAGATTATGAAGGAAAAAATACCTGAAGCGAATTAAGGAGGAAAAATAAGTGAAAAAAATAATCAATGATCCGAAAAATGTCGTGGAAGAAATGGTCAGTGGATTAGTTGGCGCGTATCCAGATTATGTGAAGCAAGTTCCCGAAACATTAGTTGTTGCCCGCAGTGATGACTTTGATCAGGTCGCATTGGTCAGCGGCGGAGGCAGTGGTCATGAACCGTCTCATGCCGGTTTTGTAGGCGATGGCATGTTGAGTGCCGCGGTATGCGGACAGGTCTTCACTTCACCAACACCAGATCAAATTCACGAAGCGATTAAGGCAACGGACAAGGGCAAAGGGACGTTGATGATCGTTAAAAACTATTCCGGCGATGTGATGAACTTTGATATGGCAAAAGACTTGGCTGAAATGGATGATATTGAAGTAGATTCGGTCTTGGTGGATGACGATATCGCCGTTGAAGACAGCACATATACACAAGGGCGCCGCGGGGTTGCCGGAACAGTGTTAGTGCATAAAATTTTAGGCGGTATGGCCCGTGAAGGAAAAGCAGTTTCAGAATTGGCTAGTTATGGTAAAGAGTTAGTGAAAGACATCAAAACAGTAGGGATCGCTTTGTCTGGCGCGACCGTTCCAGAAGTTGGCAAACCTGGTTTTGTTTTAGCAGATGATGAAATCGAATTCGGTGTTGGGATTCATGGTGAACCCGGCTATCGTCGAGAAAAAATCAAACCGTCTTACGACATCGCCAAAGAAATTATTGGCAAACTGAAAGCCGAATTCAATTGGCAAAAAGGCGATAAATACGGACTATTTGTCAATGGCATGGGAGCAACACCATTGATGGAACTATTTATTATGTTCAATGATGCAAAGAGTATCCTTGCCGAAGAAGGAATTGAGCTTACTTTTAATAAAGTCGGCAACTATATGACTTCTCTTGAAATGGCAGGCGCATCAATCACGATGATCAAATTGGATGATGAACGCTTACGATTATTAAACGAGCCGGTTCATACAATCGCTTGGTAATTATCGCAGGAAGAACAAAAAATATTTAAGGCTGTCATTTCGAATAACTTACGTCAGAATGATAGACGATATTAGCACGAATAGGGAGGCACATCATGTTTACACCAGAAAATTTGCGTAAAACATTAGAATTATTCAATGAAAAGATTCAAATCAAAAAGGATTATTTAAGTGAACTAGATACACCGATCGGCGACGGCGACCACGGGAATAATATGGCTCGCGGCATGGACGCGGTAATGGCGGCGGATCTGTCTGGCGAGCTGCCGGATATTTTCAAAGCAACTGCCATGGCGCTGATCAGCAAAGTTGGTGGGGCATCAGGTCCTCTATATGGAACAGCTATGATGGAAATGATGAAGGCCAGCAAAGAGACAAGTGATCCAGAAATGCTGCTGAAGGCAGCCATCGCTGGTATCGAAAAGCGTGGAAATTCGACGGCCGGAGAAAAGACTATGCTAGATTTATGGGTACCTGCAGTCGAAAATTTAAATAACGGTACTTTGAACCCAGCAACGATCGAAATTCTTGTTGAAACAACAAAAAATATGAAAGCAACAAAAGGACGTGCATCCTATGTCGGCGAGCGTTCGATTGGTCATATTGATCCTGGTGCAATGTCGTCAGCTTATTTCTTTGAGTCGATGATCGAGGCAGGTGTTTTCAATGAGTAGAGGCGTCGTATTAGTTTCTCATACGAAGGAAATTCCCGAAGGACTGAAAAGATTGATTGGTGAAGTCGCAAAGGATGTTCCTGTTACAACTGCCGGAGGTCTGGAAGATGGCGGTATTGGAACATCGATGGAGCGAATCTCACAAGCCATCGAGGAAAATTCTGCTGATGAGTTATTAGCTTTTTATGATCTTGGCAGTGCAAAAATGAATTTGGAAATGGCTATTGAAATGACTGATAAAAAGGTTACATTATTTGATACCGCCTTGGTCGAAAGTGCTTATACTGCTTGCGCCTTGTTGGCAGCAGATGCCAAAGAGGAAGAAATTGAAAAACAATTAGCGGAATTAAAAATAAAATAGTCCTTTTAAATAATTTGAAGAGTCAGGTGAAACTGGCTCTTTTTTTATTTAAAATTACACCTAAAATGAAAACATGCTGTTTTTTTTTTGCGACCTTTCCAAAAAAAGAAATTATTAAGATCGATATTGTGCTATCCTCTTTTTCAAAGGGGGAATCAAAATGAACAAAGAAACATCAATGCAACAAGAATTGGTAGAAATCCGTCGTCATCTGCACCAAAATCCAGAGGTTGGAATGGATCTGCCGGCCACTAAGAAATTCGTTTGGCAAAAATTAGTGGAGTACGGGTACGAGCCGCAAGCTTGCGGTGAAATGGGTATCACTTGCACCATAGGCCAAGGAGAGCGAGTATTCTTATTGCGAGGAGATATGGATGCGCTTCCATTAACAGAAGATAACGATCTGCCTTTCCGTTCAGTAAATGGTGCAATGCATGCTTGCGGACACGATATGCATACCACTATGCTATTGGGTGCTGCGAAAATTTTAAAGGAACGAGAGAGCGAATTGAAAGGTACTGTGAAATTACTTTTCCAACCTGGTGAAGAAATTTTGCAAGGAGCGAAGGATTGTTTAGACGCAGGTCTATTAGAAAATCCTAAGGTTGACGCCGGTGTGATGATTCATGTCTTTCCGTTTAAAGATTTGCCATTAGGAAATGTTTTTGTAGCACCAGCTGGAACCTTTATGGCTAGTGCGGATTGGTTCGAGATTAATGTTGAAGGCGTCGGCAGTCATGGTTCAATGCCGGAAGTTTCGATCGATCCAATCAATGTGGCTACCAAAATTTATGATGCACTGCAAACCCTTTCTGCTCGGGAAATTAGTTCGGCTGAACGTTTCGTATTGACGATCGGCGAATTTGTTGGCGGTACACCAGGGTCTTCCAATGTCATTCCTAATTCAGCATTTATGAAAGGAACACTGCGGACGTTAAAAGAAGAAGTCCGTCAACAAATCAAGAAAAGAATGGTAGAAATTTCTGAAGCGATCGGACAGGCCTTTGGAGCAAAGGTCACGATCGATTTCACGAATGGCTGCTGCAGTAATGAAATTGATCAGAACGTAACTGAGACTGTCAAGGCCGGATTAGAAAAAGTCTTTCCTTCAAATGTTTTAAAACAATCGCCTATGGCCGTGCCGATGATGGGAAGTGAAGATTTTGGCGAAATCAGTCATCAAATCCCAACTACAACAATGTTTATTACAGCTGCAGATACAGAATTAATGCTGCACAATCCCAAAATCGTCTTAGATGAAAGTGTATTAGAATTTGGTGCAAATGTTTATGTCGAAGCTGCCTTGAGCTATTTAGAAAGCGTCTAAGCCTATGGGGAAAAGCAAAATAAATCGTTCGTTGATCTTGATATTCCTAGGCTATACTTGTGTTTATCTTGATAAAAATATTATCAGTTTGTCAGTAATTCCGATTGCACAAGACTTAGGAATTGATGCAGGACAAAAGGGATTGATTTTGAGTGCCTTTTTCTTAGGTTATACGCTATTTCAGATTCCTTTCGGTTTTTTAGGCAATCGTTTGGGCAGTCGTAAGATCATGATTTTTGCGGTATTCTTGATCGGACTTTTGATGATTTGCTTAGGAATGGGATTTTCCTTTTTATATTTACTGTTTGTTCGTTTTGCCGCAGGCTCATTTGCACATGCTGGGTATCCGTCGGCGGTCAGTGCCTTCGTGACAAAGGAAGTGGAGCCAGATAAACGAGGTCCGGTTCAATCTTCTATGATCGCATCTTCTGGTTTTGCCGGGATCGTCGGCCCAATATTGGTCGCCCCGTTATTAACCTTAGTAGGCTGGAAAATGACGTACTTTATTTATGGCGGGATCGTAATAGTGATTGGTCTATTGATGATCAAAGGAATTCCAAAATCGTCGGGAAAGCCAATCGTTTCTGCTAATCAAGCCAATATTTCCTTCTTTGAGGTGATTAAAGATCGAAATGTTTGGATCATGGTGTTTGCGGCCTTTTTCATTAATGCGGCTGTCTACGGCATGACCGGTTGGATTGCTTCCTATTTAGTAGATGAATTTAGTTTGACGATGAATAAAATGGCGATGATGAGTGCGTTGATCGGTTTGGTAATGATGATTAGTGCGATGTTTGCCGGTTCGATGATTGGTCGCTATTTTAAAAATCGAGAAAAGCAGGTCATTTTAGTTGCATCGACAATGGGGGCAATAGTCGCTTTCTTGCTGGCTAGAAGTCACTCTTTAGTTTTAAGTATGATCTTTTTGGCAATCGCAGTGGCGGCAGCCAGTATCAGTTTCGCTACGTTGATGAGTTTGCCAGTGAAGCTTTTTGCTGAACGAGAAGTTTCTACTAAATATTCGATTATTAATGCGATCGGCGTTTCCGGCGGCTTCTTTGCACCAATGATCATTGGCTGGCTGGTTAATGCGAGCGGTTCTTATGGTGGAGCATTCAGTTTTATTGCCTTAGTATTCATTTTGGCTGGGATTGTTTCACTAGCTATTCAGACCAAAGATACCAAAGAGGCAGCCGTGGAATTAGAGCATCAAAAATAAGAAGAGATATTTATTTTCCTGAAAGTCATCAGTTATTCTGATGGCTTTTTTTAATAAAAAAAGCAAGCTTCTAATTTATTGAGAGTAAGCAATAGTATTATTGAGGTTAGCTCACCGATGTTGTCTAGACGTTATCAGAATAATCCGAAGAATATCCGATGCTATTTTTTCAAAAAAAGTAAAACATTTTCGTTGTTACAAGGAGTATCGAATCTTTGGACATTAGTGATATTAAATATGATAAAATACTTTTAATGGAAACAGGAAAAGTAAGGGAGGAAGTTAAATAATCTTAGGGGGTTATTTAATGGAGTGTATGAAAAACAGAAAAGGGTTTTGGAATGCGTTTCTAATAATAATTGTTTGTTTACCACTATTTAGTTTTAAATACTATGCAGATGAAATTGACTCGTCTAGTGATATAAAGGTAGAACTCAGTTCGACACAAAGTGCAACAGTTACTTTTAAAGAAATGACTGAGGATTCAATAGATTCTTCGGTGCCAACAACTACATCATCACAACCAGAAAAAGAAAAAACAGAAGAGACACTCAGTTCAAAAGAAACGACAGAAGTTTCCAAAGCAACTCCTCTGGGTGAAAAGTTTTTTGTTTCAATCAGTGATGAAAACTATGTTCTTTTAAGTAACATAGATGGTGAAGTAATTAATGATGCTTATGCGAACTATCAAAAGACATTTTCGGCACAAGAGATTAGC
>NZ_NGLG01000002.1:381969-384805 GCF_002140655.1 Enterococcus sp. 3H8_DIV0648
TATCCGTTTATGACAATAATGGGAAATGGCAAGGATATTTGAATGAAGACGGCGCACAGGTCGTTAATAATCAAGGTGGAAAATGGAATTCTACGAATCAATACATCACAGTGGCTAAAGACAATTGGACGATTTGGAAAGATTTTAATTTCAAAAATGGCATTTCAACAAAAAACTTGTACCAACGCACATATCGAGTAACTGGTTGGTACCGTCACTTTAATGGATCAAGATATTTATCCGTTTATGACAATAATGGGAAATGGCAAGGATATTTGAATGAAGACGGCGCACAGGTCGTTAATAATCAAGGTGGAAAATGGAACTCTACTAATCAATACATCACAGTGACTAAAGACAATTGGACGATTTGGAAAGATTTCAATTTCAAAAATGGCATTTCAACAAAGAATATGTATTTGAAAACATATAAGGTAACAGGCTGGTACCGTCACTTTAATGGATCAAAATATTTATCATTATATGATGATAAAGGAAAATGGCAAGGCTACTTAAACGAGGGCGGTACAAAAAAAGCTGTTTCTTACGTTTTATTAAACGCACCATATATCAATCAAAATAGTAGTGGTTATCCGATGGGGTGTGAAGCGGCGTCACTCTTGCAGGCTTTGCAGAAGAAAGGCTACGCTAAAAACTATAATTTGAAAAGCTTTATCAAGGAAATGCCGTTATCGTCTAATAATAATCCTAATAATGGATTTGCTGGAAAGCCAGATAGAATCATGAATGATGTTTATCAATCAATTTATGCAAAACCATTGGCGCAATGGGGAAATAAATATGGAAAAGTTTCCGACATTTCTGGCAGTTCCGTTGAAACATTGAAGGATGAATTACGTAAAGGCAATCCAGTCGTTGTTTACGTGACCGGTAATTACGCGAAGCCCGCTTATGGAAAATATTGGTGGGGAACGGGAATCGATAATGCGCATATCGTCACCTTGGATGGCTTCAACGAATCGAACAATACCTATCACATCTCTGATCCGAATTCTGGAAAATACTGGGTATCCGCCAGCAAGTTCGAAGCAAGTTATAATTTAAGAAAATCTGCCGTAGTGGTGAGATAAACAAACAGCCAGCCGTTTAGCAAGCGGGTGGCTGTTTTTGTCTTAGCTCATTTTCGTTCGGGGAAATGAAAATTCTTTAGTGCAGCATTTAAAAAGTGATTGAACTCTTTCATCAATAGAAATTTTCCAACGGTTTCTTGAACAAAATAGTCTGATGTGAGAATTTCCTGATCGCCTATGTGAAGTTCCAGATACATATTCTTAAATTTCAGATATTCAGCAATTGGAGAATCGGCATAAGCTTCATATCCTCGCGGCATTCGTTTTAACTGCTTACCCATCACATGGTAATATTTTTTGAATTCTTTTTTTTCGATGATCGTTAAAAATTCTGTCTCGTGTTCGATCAGAGCTTGGCGGATCAGGTCGGTGGCTTCAGAAAACATATCCGCAAATAAACCACCGCCTAAGAAGGACTGATTGTTTGGTTTCAAAAAGATGAAATAGCCGCAAGGGATTGGCGCTTTTCCATTTGGTCCGATATGGGCACGGAAGACAGGATTATAGGGTGATTTATCGTGACTGAATCGGGTATCACGATTCAGTTTGAACGTCAGCTTTTTCGCTGAAATCAAAGGGATTTCCGGATCTTTTTCATGAAGTTGCTGTGAAAGAGCGTCGACCAATTGATTGAATTCTGCGACTGCGTTCATTCGTTCTTGTTTTGTCTCGTGAAACCATTCCTGATGATTATTTTGCTCTAGTGCCGCCAAGTAGTTAAATATTTTTTCATAGGTCATAAAACAGCCTCCTCGGCGATTAATTCTGATAATTGTTTTGATCCCAGCAATTCTTTCAAAAATTTCTGAGGGTCAAAGGCTGATTGGTAGTGAGTCAAAGTTTCAAATAAAAGGGTTTGCTCATCTAAAAACTCCATATTGCTTTTCTGCTGCATAATTTCTGCCAGATCCAATTTTTTTAAAGATGAATAATCGAGTTGTGACGGGTTGAGTCGCTTTTGCTGAATCGCAAAAGGGATTCTTTTTTTGCACTCGCAGCTTCCGCCAGCAACTCCGCAATAGATATTCAAAAAATTTCCCATTCTGATTCTTATGCGGGAAAGTTTTTTTCGATAAGTTGCAGGGGACATCTGGAGTAAATCGCCAGCTAGCTGACTGTTCATTTTAAACATCGTCCCTAAGATGAAAACACACCGATCTTGCGGACTGAGACATTGCAGCATGATATTGGTACACGAGAGCTTCAGTTCTTCTGCCAATTCTGTTTCTTCTAGCTCGCAAAATTGCTGATCAAGCTTTGGAGCGGGCTGCTCAAGATCCTTCCCCATAAGATCAAAGGTCAGTTGTTCGCGAAACGCGCGCTTTTTGTGATCATTGATCAGATAGTTGACTGCGATTCGGTAAACCCAGGTATTAAAACGGCTTTGCTGATTAAAAGCTGAAAGGTTCGTGGCAGCTTTTAGTAATATTTCCTGCGTGGCATCTTCAGCATCAAAAACATTTCCCAACATTCGTAAGGAAAGATTGAATACGCTGTTTTTCACCTCCGCTAGTAAAACTGCCAGCGAATCGGTATCTCCATCCAATGAAGCTTGGATTAGCTGTTTTTCCTGATTAATTTCCATTTTTTTTACCTCCTTTACTATTTAGACAAATAAAGCGGTCGGGTGTGACCGGAATTTTGAAATTGCTATCTTTATTTTGGCAGATTCCTTTGGTGCTTACTATAAAAAAATAGAAGCAAAAAAATTCTGACATTGACAACTGATATATACTGTTATACAC
>NZ_NGLG01000002.1:384905-397469 GCF_002140655.1 Enterococcus sp. 3H8_DIV0648
CTGATATATACTGTTATACACTGTTTACGAAGAGGTGAATTGGTCATGAAATTAATTATTCAACACTCATCGATGACGCCCATCTACGAGCAGCTGGTAGAACAGATAAAAGGAGCGATTATTAAAGGTGAGCTGGAAGAAAATGATCCATTGCCTTCGGTTCGGTCTTTGGCAAAAGAGCTGAAAATCAGCGCGTTGACAGTTAAAAAAGCCTATGACGCGTTGGATCAAGAGGGGATGATCGCCACAGTCCACGGAAAAGGAAGCTTTGTTTGCGGAGTTAATCCATCATTGAAATGGGAGGAGCAGCTCAAAGCGATCCAAAACGAACTGGAAGAAATAGTCACGAAGGCACGGCTGGTAGGAATGAGCGATCAAGACTTGAAGGAACTGCTGGAACTAATACTGGAGGGATCATAATGCTTACACTAAAAAATGTAAAAAAAGACTATCAAGATTTTCAATTGGATTGTTCTTTGACTCTTTCTAAAGGACAAATCGTCGGATTAGTTGGACGAAACGGCGCGGGGAAAAGTACAGCGTTCAAAATCGCTCTGGGGTTGATTCCTCATGAAGGAGGAACTGTCGAGCTTTTCGGGAAGCCCATTGATAAAATTACGGATAAGGATCGGCAGCGCTTGGGAATTTCGCTAGCTGAATCAGGCTTTAATGAACTTTTTTCGATCAAAGAAATTACTTCCATGCTGCAAAATTTCTATCCTCAATTTGAAAAAGACTTTTTCTTAGCTAAATGTGAGGATTTTCAGCTTCCTTTAAACAAACCGGTAAAGGATTTTTCCACCGGAATGAAGGCTCGGCTAAATGTCTTGATCGCGATCAGTCACAAAGCAGAGCTGTTGATTTTGGATGAGCCGACTGCTGGCTTGGATGTTATCGCTCGCGGAGAAATATTGAGTCTTTTGCAAGAGTATCTTGAGCAAGATGATTCCCGCAGTATTTTGATCAGTTCACATATTTCAACAGATTTGGAGCAGCTTTGCGATTCTTTGTATTTTATTGATCAAGGAAAAATTATTTTGAATGAGGATACGGATGTATTATTAGACGAATATGGCATTCTGAAAGTGACTACCGATCAATATAGTGATCTGGATAAGGCCTATATCGAGAAGACTTTCCCCGCCAGCTTTGGGTATCAATGTTTGACGAAACAGCGCCAATTTTATCGTGAAAATTATCCGGAAGTTGTGGTTGAAAAAGCCAATATTGATGAAATTGTTTTAATGATGATGGGAGGAAATTAAAATGAAAGGGTTGTATGTGAAGGATCTCCAATTACTAGCAAAACAAAAATTATTTTTCTTAGCGATTATTTTTCTGACGGTAATGAATTCTTATAATCTTGAAAGTTTGGCGATCGTACCGGCTTTGATGCTCTTTTTCTTTGTTACCTTGATTTTTACCACGGTTACTTATGATGAGATGAATCACGGCTTAGCCTTTTTGTTTACTTTACCAATCTCGCGAAAAAAATATGCTTTACAAAAATATTCGTTAGCGCTTATTGGTTCAATCTTGGCTTTAGTGATTTCTGTGGTAATTGTTTTTAGCATGACGGGTATTCAAGGAAAAACAGTCAATCTAGAAGAATTTGGGCTTACTTTAGTTAGTCTTTTCATCGTCGGCTTATTTTACATTAGCTTGATGATGCCTGTTTACTTCAAATTCGGGGAACAGAAAAGTCGAATGATCATGATTCTTTTGATGGCAGTGATTTTCTTTTGTGCTTACTTAGGCAAATCAGTGATCGCAAAATTAGGGATCGATCTAAATGCGATTTTACAACGAATCTCTGATACACCGCTTTGGTTAATGTTGACAGGAGGAGTTGTTGCGGGAGGAGTAGTCGGTGTGCTCTCTTATCTACTATCGCTTAAAATTCTTGAGAAGAAAGAGTTATAGCCAGTTCAGTCATCTCGTAATATTTTAGTGAATTTCAAATAGGTCTATGTACATTAAGTACAGGGCCTTTTTTTTATTTTATTAATTTGAGGAGCATAGTCTACTCTTTAGTATAAAGAATAAATTTACTCAACACTCTTCCCAACAGTCTAAAAGTTCTTTCGAAGTGTTGAACTTTTTTTCTTTTTTGCATAGTGTCTAAAAGTGAAAATCACAGACACTGCTTGGCACGCTGATTGCTTACTGTATAGTAGAAAGCTTCGTTATAAATAACAGTGAAAAAGGCTTTTTTCGATTTTTTTAATTTTGAATTAAAAAAGATAAGATTGACTTTATTCTGGCTTTTTTTAATATAAAGGGAAGGGGGAAAGTCTATGAAAGAGGAACTATTGAATTATTTGAAGAATCAAACAGCTTTTCTCAATTTAGATGATTTGAGCGAATTGTTTACCGCTTCAAAATTGGCGGAAATTTTTAAAGTAAAACGAAATACCGTGAGCCAGTATCTGAATCAGCTGACTGAAAGTGGACAGTTGGTAAAAATAAATTCGCGGCCGGTTTATTATTTTCATAAAGGGGCTTTTGAAAAGCAGTTCTTTGCTTTGAACGAAAATTATTATGAAAGCGTTCAAGCTGTTTTGGCTGAGCAGCCGATGTTCGGGAAAGAACAGGATTTCTTTTCTCTCTTGATTGGTCATGATAAGAGCTTGAATCGCGTGATTGATCAAATCAAGGCAGCGCTAAATTATCCGGATGGTGGCTTGCCTGTGTTGATCAACGGAGAGAGTGGTACCGGGAAAAGCTATTTAGTAAAATTGATCCATCATTATTGCATTCAAAAGGAGCTTCTGCCGGAGGATGCGCCGTTTATCACGTTAAATTGCGCTCAGTATGCTAATAATCCGGAGCTATTGACTAGTAATCTGTTCGGCAGTGTCAAAGGTGCCTATACAGGCGCCGAGTCTGATCGTAAAGGGGCTTTTGAAGCGGCGGATGGCGGGATTTTGTTTTTAGATGAGGTTCACCGCTTGAATGCTGAAGGACAGGAAAAGCTTTTCACCTATTTAGACCAAGGTGAAATTTATCGCATGGGAGATACGAATCATCCGATTAAGGTTCGCACGCGATTGTTTTTTGCGACAACGGAAGATTTGACGAGTACGTTCTTAAATACATTTATTCGCCGGATTCCAATTCAAGTAACGATTCCAGCCTTGCAGCAAAGAGCGAGAAACGAGCGTTTGGAACTGATCTATTCCTTCTTGATCAGCGAGCAGGCGAAAATCAAGCGTGAGCTGATGATTACAGGGCAAACGCTGGAGCTGTTAGCCAGCGGAAATTTCAAAGGCAATATCGGTGAGCTGAAAAATATTATCAGGGTCATGGCAGCCAAGGCTCTGTCTGAAGCTAAGGATAGTCAGCAGATCAAACTAACGATTTATCATCTGCCTGAATCACTGCTTTCTATGAATACTCAAAACTTGCAGACATCACTGCCGGAGGAGATAGTGATCCATAGTGATTCAAGACTAGATAATTTGATGCTGAAAAATACGCAAAGTCAAAAACGAGTGGAAGATTCGTTTACTAAAATGATTCTGGAATATCAGAAATCTCATGGTGAGCTGAATGACTGTCATTTGAAGCTGAAGGAAATCGTGGATCAGTTGTTTGATTACCTGCTGTTTGAAACGGATCGCCAGCAGAAGCATGAGATGCTGCTTTATTTGACTCAATATGTTCGGGAAACCTTCCGTCAGATGGAAAGTGCCTATCAAATCAAGTTCAATGGGAACAGTGTGTATGCGGTGGGCTACTATTTATTTCAAAGAGGCGCCAATCGCTGGTTTCCGGAGGACAATCAAATCATGGAGCTGATTCGTCAGCTTGAATTACAGATTTCGGAGGCCTATCCTGCCAGCTATCATTACGTCCAGCGAATCCTCGAGCTATGCAGACCCAAGATCGATATCGAAATATCAGCGATGGATCGAATCGTTTTGACGTTGTACTTGAAAAAAGCTGATTGGACAAAGGAACAGGGGATGGCGAAGGCCGTGATTGTGGCTCATGGCTATGCGACAGCCAGCAGTATCGCCAATGTGGCGAATCGCTTTTTAGGCAAAGATATTTTTGAATCCTTTGATATGCCGCTGGATGTCACACCCCAGCAAATCGCAGAGGAAATATTGGATTATAGTGAAAACAACGATATTTCCAATGGCTTAGTGATCTTAGTCGATATGGGCAGCCTCAAGGAAATTTACCAATATTTTCCTAAACAGATCAATGTACCGATCGTTATCATGAATAATGTCACCACTCCGCTGGCAATTGCGATTGGAGAAAATATCAAGCATCAGCGAACATTAGCGGAACTGGCCAGTAAATCGGCGGCGGAAGCGACTTTTGACTGGGAAATCATTTATCCAGAGGAAAACCGGACCAAGGCGTTATTGACCACTTGCCAAACAGGCATCGGAACGGCGACTCAGATCTGTCATTTACTTGAGAAAAGTCTGCCTGGCACATGTGAGCTGAAGATACTGCCGTATGAATACCGTGTCTTGGAGGAAAAAAAGCTGGATGAGACAGTTTTTTCTATCTATGACGTTTTAGGAATCATTGGAACCGATGATCCGAAAATTCCAGAGATGCCGTATTTATCATTGGAGGAATTAATCTCAGGGGATGAACAAAAAGTATTAACCGAATGGCTGGCACCAGTGATGACAGCAGAGGAAAATCAGATTTTCAATACGAATGTGATTCGTAATTTCTCTCTGGAAAAAGTCATCGATTCAGTGACAATTCTGGATACGGACAAAGTCATGAGCGAAGTGGATCTCTTTATGCGCGATTTGGAATTAGCTGGGAGAATCCAGCTTTCGAACGCCAAAAAACTGGCGCTGTATGTTCATGTCAGCTGTTTGATCGAGCGCCTGATCCGAAATGTGCCGATCGAAACCTATGAAGGTTATTCCGATTTGTATCAGTGTCAAAAAGAACTGCTGGAAATCATCAAACAGGCCTTTAGTGTCATTGAGAAGGATTATAGTGTCACGATCCCTGATTCTGAGATCGCTTATATTTTTGATATTGTCTATAAAAATGCAGATACATCCATGACAGATGAAGAGTTTTAGTAAAAGCAGGCGGTGCGCCACTAAAGTTGGCACACCGCTTGCTTTTATTAAGGTGTAGAGGAGATTGAGAGGTGAATAGTATTGGAAAGAAAGCTAGTTCTAGCGTCACATGGGAAGTTAGCGTCGGGAATAAATTCTTCTTTGGAGCTGATTTGCGGAAACCAGCTTGCGATTGAAGCGCTGGATTGCTATTTGACGGAAAGCTTTGATTTAGAAAAAGAAGTAAAGGAACTAATGGAGCGTTATCGAGAGTATGAATTAGTGGTCGTAACGGATATATTCGGCGGCAGTGTCAATAATGAATTCTTAGCACATATCGATCGGTCAAATTTTTATTTGGTAGCTGGAATGAATTTACCATTTTTGGTGGAATTATCCATGCAGCTTCAGCAAGCGGAATCACTTCCGAAGCTGATTGAAGCGTCATTGGAAACGTCCAAGCAGTCGATTCAATTTTGCAATCCGCTGATCAGCGGCGAATTAGAAGAAGAGGAATTTTAATTAAAAACGGAGGGATAAAAATGATTTTATTAACAAGAGTGGATCATCGTTTGCTTCATGGGCAAGTTGCCTTTTCGTGGACACAGGGCTTAGGGGCTGATTGTATTTTGATCGCCAATGATGATGTTCCGGTAAATGAGCTGCGAAAAACGACCATCAAACTGGCTAAACCGCAGGGCGTAAAATTAGTCATTAAGAATATCGAGGATTCGATCGCAGCTTTACAAAGCGGCGTCACAGATAAATACAAATTATTTATCGTAGTGGAATCAATTGCCGACGCAAAAAAACTAGCCGACGCTTATCCGCAGATCCAAAAAATCAACTTAGGCGGAATCAAAGCCAAAGAGGGAACGCGAAGTATCGGAAAAGCAGTGAATGTTTTGCCTGAAGAGGAGACGTTACTGAAGGAAATGGTAGATAAAGGGATCGAAGTTGAAATTCGACAAGTCCCGACAGATAAAAAAGTGGCTGTTACTGAAGTTCTTTAAAAAGAAAGGTTGAAAAATATGCTCATTCAAGCAATTTTACTTGGAGTGGTCGCATTTATCGCTCAGTCTGAGTACGCGTTAGGTACCTCTTTGTTATCTCGTCCGATCGTTACGGGGTTATTTACCGGGATCGTATTAGGTGATATCAAGGCTGGCATTATTATGGGAGCGACATTGGAATTAGCATTTATTGGTTCATTCTCTGTAGGCGCAGCGATTCCGCCGGATGTTGTTACAGGCGGTGTTTTAGGAACGGCTTTTGCCATCACGGCTGGTGCCGGCACGGAGACTGCTTTGCTGTTGGGGTTGCCGATTGCGACACTGACATTGATTTTGAAAAATATTTATCTTGGGATCTTGATTCCGATCATGAACCAAAAAGCTGATAAGTATGCGGAAGATGGAGACTATAAAGGTGTTGAACGGATGCATTTGACGGCCGGTTTTGGACTTTCTTTGATGCTTGGTCTAGTCGTGATGATCTCATTTATGGTGGGTAGTAAAACGATCGGTAATTTATTGGATATGATTCCTGATTTTATTCAGCACGGATTATCCGTGGCGACTGGCTTGATCCCGGCACTAGGGTTTGCGATGCTTGCTCGCTTGCTGATCAACAAACAGGTTGCGCCATACTTCTTCTTAGGCTTTGCGCTGGCTGCTTATTTAGAAATTCCGGTGACGGGGATCGCTATTTTCGGTGCGATCGTGGCAGTCGTTGTCGTAAATATTATGAACGTGCGTGGTGCGCAGAATAATACTGCGCAAACTTCAACCGGGGAGGTAGTGGATGATGATGACTTCTAATGAGAATAATGAGTTGAAAATCACTAAGAAGGATTTGAGTAAAGTGTTTTGGCGTTCTTTCCAAATGGAGTTTTCTTGGAACTACGAACGTCAAATGAATCTGGCTTATTGCTACGCGATGATTCCTATTTTGAAGAAGTTATACAAGACCAAAGAAAGCATGTCTTCGGCATTGAAGCGCCACTTGGAATTCTTTAATACGACGCCGCATATCGTAACCTTGATCTTAGGGATCAATGCAGCGATGGAAGAGGAAAATGCGAATGATCCGAGTTTTGATGTTTCGACGATTGATAACATCAAAACATCTTTGATGGGACCATTAGCTGGGATCGGCGATTCGTTTTTCTGGGGAACCTTGCGTTTGATCGCTACCGGTGTTGGGACTTCATTAGCGATGCAGGGAAATATTTTAGGACCGATCTTGTTCGTGCTGATTTTTAATATTCCACATTTATTGTTCCGCTATTTTGGTACTGGGTGGGGATATAAGCTGGGTACCGGCTTCTTAAAGAAAATCCAAGAAAACGGCATGATGGGCAGCTTGACACTAGGTGCTTCAATCATTGGTTTGATGGTGGTCGGCGGTATGACAGCCTCCATGATCGATATCAATATTCCTTTGAAGATCGGTACAGGTGAAAATGCGGTGACAGTCCAAAGTATTTTTGACGACATCGTCCCAAGAATTCTATCGCTAGGTGCCTTTGGAGCAGTCTTCTATTTATTGAAAAAAGAAGTTAAAGCTCTGACGATTTTATTGGGCTTGGCTATTTTCGGAATCCTGGGCTCATGGATCGGCTTCTTTTAAAAATGGAGGGATAGTATGGCAACGATGACGATGCTTGATTACATCAATCAAGAGCAAGAAGCATTGACGAAGATTTTGAATGACTATGATTTTTCTAGTGATTTCAAGCTTGCGAAAATGCACACTGTAACAATTTTAGCGACCGGCTCTTCATATAATGCATGTCTATCCGTTAAGATCGCTTTTGAAAAAATCGCGGATGTCAGTATTACGATTGAGGAACCTTATAATTTCAATCATTATGGTCGATTAATAAAAAGCACCGACACGATTATCGGTGTCTCTCAAAGCGGCAAAAGTGCTTCTACTATCGATGCGATGAAGAAGCTGGCTAATAGCGAGATTCAGCGGATCGTTTTGACAAGTGATGGAGAGAGTCCGATTGCTGATGTCGCTGACCAAGTGATTGATCTTAATATGGGGATCGAAACGGTCGGCTTTGTCACGAAAGGTTTTTCGGCAACGGTCTTGCAGCTGATTTTGCTGGCGATCAAAGTCGGGGTGTCTAAAGCCCAGATCGATGAGGGACGTTTGAAGGAATTAAAGCAAGAGCTGCATGAAGTAATCAGCAATATTCAAAGTGTGATCGACCAATCTAATGACTTTTTTGAAAAACATGAACAGCTATTAAAACTTGGCGGACGTTTTGTCGCATTAGGTTATGGTCCGAATTGGGGAACAGCGAAGGAATTTGAAACGAAGTTCACCGAGACGGTTCGCCGGCCAAGTCAAGGCTTCGAGCTGGAGGCTTATATGCACGGTCCTTATTTAGAGGCCGATTGGGAACATACACTGTTCTTTATTGAAACGCCAAGCAGCAATCAAGCTCGGTCACAAGCATTGGCAGATTATATGAATGAATATGTCGGTATTGTTTTGAAGGTGACGACAGAAAAAAGCTCTGATCAGAATGTTTTGGGCTTAGATGTTAGTGTTTCGGAGATTTTTTCTCCATTATTATTAATCATTCCATTTCAACTGCTGGCTTATCGTACGGCAACGGCGAAGGGAATTGATTTGAGCAAACGGATTTTTGATGATTTTGATTCAGTATTAAAAAGTAAAATATAAATTTTGAGGAGATAAAGACATGTTGAAATTTAATGAGCAGCAGCAGATTGACGATATTCAAGGAGCCCTAGAATTACGTCCGCAGGTAGAAAAAATTATTGATGAGGTTTGGGAAAAAGGCTACGACAATATTTATTATCTAGGCATTGGCGGGACTTATGCCTCAGCTATGCAGGCGGTAACGTATATCAATGGACGCAGTGATCTGCCGGTCTACGTACAGCATGCAGCGGAATATTACACTACTGGCAACCGCAGACTGACTAAGGATTCGTTGGTGATTCTTTCTTCGGTGACTGGGACAACGGAAGAAGTCGTGAAGGCCGTCGCTGAAATCAAAGAAGTTGGAGCAACGCTGCTAGGCTTTGTTGATACAGCTGGAACAAGCCTTGCTGAAAGCTGCGATCATGTGATTACGTATCCAGCTCCGGGAACAGAACAGATCAAATTCTTTATGGCAGCTGATCGCCTGATGCACAATAATGGGGATTTCCCAGATTATGCCGAATATTATGCCGAATTAGAAAAATATTTACCAAAAGGACTAGTTGAGGCTGAAAAACAAGCCGAAGACTTTGGCCGAGAATTTGCTGAAAAACATCGCCATGATGACATGCATTATTTTGTTGGAGCCGGCAACCAGTGGGGCGCAGTTTATTCATACGCGATGTGCTATTGGGAAGAACAAAGCTGGCTGCGCTCAAAATCGATCCATGCTGCAGAATTCCTGCACGGCACCTTAGAAATTGTAGATGAAACGACGCCGGTAACCTTGTTCTTAGGTGAAGATGAGCAACGTCCATTAGCGGAACGGGTGAAAAATTTATTGCCGCGGATTTGTGGAAACTATACGTTTATCGATTCAAAAGATTATCCAATTGAAGGCATCAGCGAAAAAAATCGCGGTCGAGTGCTGCCGCATCTATTGATGCATTGTGTAACACAGCGTATCGACGCCCATGTTGAGAAATTGAATTGTCATCCATTAGATATTCGCCGTTACTATCGTCAATTTGATTATTAATCATTGAACCTCTTTGCCAAAGCAAAGGGGTTTTCTTTTGTGATTGGGCAAGAAAGCACCTTCATTATCTTGAAACTGAAAACACTATATATGGTATTGTTTTTCCGCATATCACTAAAAACACACAAAATCTAGTCTTTACTTCCCGGAGAATTAGGAGTACTATTATCAAGGTTTGAAAGAAAAATTTAGTTTACTATGAAGGGATGGATGAAACGATGCTACTTATAGCTGGCACGATCGGCGCGGGTAAAAGCAGCCTGACAGATATGTTATCGCAGGAGATGAACTCAAGGCCATTTTACGAAAATGTGGATGACAATGAGGTGCTGCCATTGTTTTACTCGAATCCAGAAAAATATACTTTTTTGCTGCAGATTTTTTTCTTAAATAAACGCTTCTTGGCAATGAAGGATGCGTTGCAGCAGGCCGATAATGTATTGGATCGTTCGATTTATGAAGATAGTCTGCTTTTTCATTTGAACGCTGACCTTGGCCGAGTGAACAAAGAAGAAGTTCTGCAATACGATAATTTGTTAGATACGATGTTAAAGGAATTGGAGCTTGCCGCACCGAAAAAAAGACCGGATTTATTGGTTCATATTAAGGTTTCTTTCGATGTGATGTTAGAACGGATCGAAAAACGCGGTCGGGACTATGAACAGATTGCTACGAATCCTGAGCTTTTCGATTATTATCGGATGGTGAATGATCGCTATGAAAAATGGTACGACAGCTTTACGATCTGTCCGAAAATTCAGATCGACGGCGACCGCTATGATTTTGTAGCTGATCCGCAGGCGGCTGAAACTGTTATCAAGCAGATCAAGGAGGAAACAAATAAATTAAATTTGTTGGAGTTTAAGAACTCTAATTATTATTCAAAGGGAAATATTGAAAAGGGGATTTTTTAGTAGTTCTATTTTTCTGAGCAAATAAAGAACGACCGTTTTTAGAAGGAGTCAATCATGTTTAATTATTTCAAGTTTTTACTTCACCAATTAAAAGGCTGGCCGCAGCAAAATTATTATTTATTTTTCTTTAGTCTGGGCTGTCAGGTGATGACCTTAGTCAATCGGCCGACCACACTGCTTACGGTGATCACATTTATCGGAACGACTTTAGGTGTATTATGTATTCTTTCTATTAATGCGGCGAAATCGGTCAATGGTATTTTAGGAATCATTTCTGCGATCTGCTTTATTTATGTAGGGTATTCGGCAAAAAATTATTTAAGCATCGGCGAACAGATCGCTTATATGATCACACTGGATATTCCTGTCTTGCTAAGTAAAGAGTGGAATCACAATATGGCGGCGAAGATCCGCAAGTTTACCGGAAAAACGTGGTTCACAGCAATTATCAGTACGATCGTGGTCTATTTTGTTTCGGGCTTTTTGATTCAGCGCTTTACGGATGATCCGCGGCCTTGGATCGATGCTATTGCTTTTTCAATTAGTTTGAGCGCGGGAATCATCAGCTTTCTGCGCTACAATAATCAATATTTCTGGTGGCTGGCTTCTGGGCTTGCGCAAATGGTTCTTTGGTATATGTCATTCAGACATGGCTCGGCAAGCTTGGCGATGTTCGTCAACAGCTCGGTTTATCTGATCAATGATGTGCTGGCCTTCACTGTTTCGCCTTGGTACAACAAGAAGGAACGGGAAAGAATGCAGCGGATGGAAGAAGAGTATTATCATTTGAGCCACTAATTTAAATAGAAGAGAGGACAATTACTGTTTTTTCACGTCATTGTCCTCTCTTTTTGTCATTCATCAGCTAACAGCCAGTCAATTTCGTCGGTGATCCAGACTCCGGGTTTCTTTAGTTGATCAAAGGGCACCCATGAGCTTTTCATAAAAATCTTTTCTGGCTGCCAATTACCATTATTCAGCTGCTTGGTTTTCAAAAAATCCTTAGCCGCCTGACATTCCGGCCGATCCAGCAGTTTTTCCTGCTTGATAACGCCTAAAACCTCGATGATATTTGTTCGATAGGGATAAGGGTAGAAAAGTGTGACTAAATCATTATATAAATAGTCCTCGCTGTTCTGGTGAAAAATCACACGATGGGCCAAAATATAATCCAGCCCCTGTTTCAATTTTGCTTGAAGACCTGGAAAGTCACCATATTTAGCAGCGTATTCTGAAAGGGCCTTGACTGATTTTACCAAGCCGTCATAGCAAGGAGAATTTCCGACACATCTGCCAAAGCGCTGAAAGAGGTCTTTGTCCTGCCAGCTTGACGGCTCAGTCTTAGCAAAAGGCAAGTAGGAAATGATCCACTGAATACCATTTTCTGCCCACTCTTTTTTTCCAGCACGAAGGAAGATCAGGGTACAAAGCGCATTATGGCAGGCTAAGACGCCTGCTTGCTTTCCAGTTAATGAGAAGCCTTCATCAAAATTGGTATGGGTATACAAGGTGTCCAGCATTGTCTGAACCTGATCCAAACGTTCAAAATAAGGAATCTCTGAAAGCTCGATCAATAAAAATTCCAATTTCCGCAGACCAGTGAAGGTATCCGTTCGGAAAGGCTCAGCTAAAATTTGTGCAATGACCTCTGAATTTTCTAGGTAGGACTGAATTTCTGCCGATTCAATCGAACGCTGATCTCTCACAGCTTTTTTTAATCGTAATGCCGTATCCAATGTTTGTTTTTCATTTATCACACCAACACCTCACATTTGTTTCAAATTACTTCAAGTGTAGCATGCAGGCGGAAGATAGAAAAGCTGGTTTGGTTTGTGATGCTAAAGTTAATAGTTTTTGGCAAGATAAACCTTTATTT
>NZ_NGLG01000002.1:397569-411044 GCF_002140655.1 Enterococcus sp. 3H8_DIV0648
CCTTTATTTAAATAGGAATATTCTTTGAAATTTCAATGAATAATGAGATTTTAATTTGATAATAAGTTATTGTAAGGGTAATCAATAAACTGAATAGAAGAGGATTCCTATGAGATATTTGTATCAGCAGTTATTAGCTTTTTGGTTGCTTATTATTTTAACCGTGGTCTTGATCGGTGTGTCTTTTACGAATATTAATAAGCGGACATTGGCTGCTCAGAACTATAACGAAATTATGAAGTATATAAAATCTGTCAATGCCACGTTAAATGGTTTTCATACAGATTTATCCGATTCTTATTCCGAACCCTATGGCAACTTAAGCAGGGAAGAGATACTACCCTATTATTTGTTTAATGCAGAACAAGTTTTAGCGAATCAACAGATCAAGTTTGTATTAATTGATAGTCAAAAAAATATCATTTATCCAGAGAAAAACATTGAGCTTCAAAAATCCTTATTAGATGATTCGGAGTGGGAAAGGCTCAAACAAGGCGAAAATATCTCTAAAACCATCAAGTATGATCTTGATGGAAAGCCTAATCAGACCTCCTATATTCTTTCGAATCGGAATGTTTCCAATGAATTTAACGGTGTACTCATTGCCTCAAAGTCAGCCAAGGATTTGGAATATAGTGAAAAACTGATTTCGGATAATTTGCTGAAGGGCTTTATTATTTCTTCGTTATTTGGCGGGGCGATCAGCTTTGCGTTGGCGGCTGGACAAGTCAAGAAAATCAATGATCTAAAGCGGGCGGTCAATCAAATCGCAAATGGAAATTACGAAATCGAGATCGAAGAGAAAAATAATAAGGACGAGTTTAATGAGCTGGCCCATGATTTCAATAAGATGGCGGTGGCTTTGCAGGTGAACGAGAAGGAAATCATCCGGCAGGAGGAATTGCGGAAACAGTTTATGGCCAATACCTCCCATGAGATGCGGACGCCATTGACGACGATTAAAGGATTATTGGAAGGCTTTGAATATGGGGCGATTCCAGAAAGTCAAAAAGGAAAAGCTGTGTCATTGATGCAAAACGAAACGGATCGTTTGATTCGCTTAGTGAAGCAGAATTTGGATTACGAAAATATCAGAAGCCATCAAATCACTTTGTCTGAGACTCATTTTGATGCTGCCGAGGCAATCAAAAATATTGTCGCTCAATTAAGTAAAAAGGCAGCTTCGATGAATGATCAAGTCATTTTATTAAATGAAGGTCCGGTCGAAGTCTTTGCTGATCGCGATCGCTTTATTCAAATCATGGTAAACATTATTCAAAATGCCATCCAGTTCACTGAGGACGGCGAAATAAAGGTGGACATCAAGGAAACCGATAGCGATGTGATTGTCTCAGTTGAAGATGACGGGATCGGAATGACAGTGGAGGAGCAGAAAAATATCTGGGATCGTTATTACAAAGCCGACCCGTCCAGAAAAAATACCAAGATAGGCGAGTCAGGACTTGGCCTGTCGATCGTGAAGGAATTAGTGCGGTTGCACAATGGTTCGATTGAGGTGGTAAGTCAGAAAAATGAAGGAACCACTTTTGTTGTTCGCTTTCCTAAAGAAGTTTAGTTAATATGAAATAAGATAAAGGCTGTTGATACGATCGTATTGACAGCTTTTTTAGCGGAAAAAATTTGCTGAGTATCTGTTATACTTATTTAAATAGAAAAAAAGGAGTTCAAAGATGTTAAAGCGTTTTTTTAGTTATTATCGTCCGTATAAAGGACTGTTTATTTTAGATTTCACCTGTGCGGTATTTGCTGGATTATTGGAGCTGGCTTTTCCTGTTGCGGTGAATCAGGTCATTGACAAAATTATGCCGCAAAAGGAGTTTCGGATTATTTTGCTAGCCTGTTTGGCGCTCTTTTTATTTTATGTGCTAAACACGATTCTTCAATATATCGTGGTGTTTTTTGGACATAAATTGGGCGTCAACATTGAAACGGATATGCGGCGGGAGTTATTTGCCCATTTGCAGACCCAGCCCTATGAATATTACGACAATCAAAAAACAGGAAAGTTGATCAGCCGGCTGACGACGGACCTGTTTGAAATTTCCGAGGTTGCTCACCATGGTCCAGAAGATATTTTTATCACGATCATGACACTGGTCGGGTCCTTTTTATTAATGCTTAACACCCATGCGAAATTAGCCCTTGCCACTTTTGCCGTCTTGCCGCTGATTACGATTGCTTTAGTGTTTTTTAATAAAAAAATGACCAATGTAAATACGCGGATTTATGAAGATTTGGGAGAGTTTAATGCGGGCGTTGAAGCTTCAGTCAGCGGGATTCGTGTGACACAATCCTTTGCCAACGAAGAATATGAGTATCATCGGTTTGGAGGCTTGAGCGAGGCCTATCGCAAATCGAAAATCCTATTTTACCGAATCATGGCGATCAGCTCGGCCTATAATTATTTATTGATTCGTCTAATTAATTTGTTTACGCTGATTTTTGGTTCGTATTATGTGATTCAAGGAGAATTGACAAACGGACAATTTGTTGGGTTTATTTTGCTGGCGAATGTTTTTGTGCGGCCAATCGAAAAGGTCAATAATATGATCGAAAGTTATCCAAAGGGCATCGCCGGCTTTAAACGGCTGACGGAAGAATTGGACAAAAAGCCGACTATTATTGATCAGCCTGATGCGGTAGATGTGACTCATTTATCCGGCGACATCCATTACGATGATGTGTCGTTTTCTTACGCTGATGGAAAAAAAGTGTTGAACCATATCAATCTTTCGATTAAAACAGGAGAGACGGTGGCTTTCGTTGGACAAAGCGGATCAGGGAAAACGACGTTGTGTAATTTGCTGCCGCGTTTTTACGAGGTGACAGGTGGCGAAATAACTATCGATCGCATCCCGATTCGCGACATGACACTGACTTCGTTGCGCAACCAAATCGGCATCGTGCAGCAGGATGTTTTTCTATTTCCGGGAAGTATCCGCGAAAATATTGCTTATGGACGTTTAGATGCGAGTGAAGAAGAGATTCGGACCGCGGCCAAATTGGCGCACCTTGATGTTGTCTTAGAACAAATGCCGGAGGGAATCGACACGCAGATCGGGGAACGAGGCGTTAAACTCTCTGGTGGTCAAAAACAGCGGGTCGCGATTGCCCGCATGTTCTTGAAAAATCCGCCGATCTTGATTTTAGATGAAGCGACCTCGGCGTTAGATACCGAAACGGAGCAGGTGATTCAGGAGTCCTTGAACTCGTTAGCCAAAGGACGAACGACTATGATCATCGCTCATCGATTAGCGTCGATTAAACATGCGACTCGGATCGTGGTTGTCAGCTCTGAGGGAATCTTAGAACAGGGGACTCATGAAGAGTTAATGGCAAGAGGCGGCGCGTATCGTAATTTATACGATGCTCAATTTAGAAAATAAAACAGCAGGCGAAAAACTTTTTGAAGGTTTTTCGACTGCTGTTTTTTACAAAATCACATTAAAATTATGATCGACTTCAGCCTTGATTATTGGATGCTTTTTCAAATACTCCGCAATCAATTCCGTCATGTCGATTTGGATTTCCCGTACGATTTTATCTGCGCCGAACATTTCATAGTTTCCGCCGCCGATTGCACGGTATTGATTGGTCACCAGTTCAAATTCTTGTTCAGCGGTAATGGGGTGGTCATGGAAACACAGCTCCGTAATTCGTTGTCCGGCTGGTTGATTCATATCGATCGTGTACTGAATGCCTTCATACATATCATAATTATAGTATTGCGGTTTAGGCTGGATATACGCCGGATTGAAGACGATCTGGTCATTTTCCACGGCGAGGTAGTTGGCGGATTGTTCCAACGCTGCTCGCAGTTCGGCACCGTTGACCTTAATGACGGCCAATGTATTTGGATAGATATAGTTAGTAATGACATCTCGCATCGTGATCGTTTTGCCAAAGCCCTTGCCTTCATTATTGAACAGCGCAGTGCCGGAAATCTCCGCTCCGCTGGCAGATAATTGCACCCGATTGATAAATTCGACATAGGGGTGTTCTTCCAAACGCGCCTGCATAGGGTCCGTGATGCGCATGTCGCCTTCAACTTTTCCTAAAGTTTGATCCAGCCAACGCTCCAATTCTAATTCTAGCGGTTTGATCGCCGAGAGTATCTGCGGATCGGCTGCCACATTCTCGACAGTATGCAAGGCGGCGTGACTATCAACGACCATGACTTGGTCGCCATTTTTTTCAATCGTCAATTGGATTTCTCCAATGTGATTGCCTCGGTAGCCGGGCTGGACGACTGGAACACCATTGATTTTTGCAGCGATCGTCCGGTGCTGATGACCAGTAAAAAGGGCATCGATGCCCTCAACTTCCTGTAAAAGTTTGTAACCCTCATTTTCTCCGGTCAATGCTTCGGTTGCTTCGCCCGTTGTTAGATCCTTTTCGAAGCCGCCATGATAACTGACGATTACTAAATCTGCCTGCTGGTTTAAAAGCGGAACATATTTCTTGGCTGTTTCAACGATATTCGCAAAAGTTAAACCTGCGAGAGTTTCCGGTTTTTCCCAGTGGGGGATGTATTCTGTGGTTAAGCCTAAGATGGCAATTTTTATTCCAGCCTTTTCAATAATTGTGTAGGCTTGGCCGAAATAGGGCTGTCCAGCTTCATTTAAAATATTTGCGGCCAGTACTGGTGCATGATAACTTTCAATGGCTTCCTTTAAATAATCAATGCCATAGTTAAACTCATGATTTCCGATTACTTGAACATCATAATCCATCAGATTAATCAGCTTCGTCAGTTCTTTAGCAGAAGATTTCTCTTTGGCAAGATAATAACTCAACGGGGAGCCTTGAATGAAATCACCATTCTCGATTGCAATTACCGGTCCAGCGGCTTGCGCTCGTAATTCTTTTAGTTTAGCAGCAACTTTGGCAGCGCCAAATGCTAGATTTTGCTTACCAGAATAATCGGTCGGATAAACGTAGCCGTGCATATCGCTGGTTTCAAGAAAAGTAAGTTTCATGCTTATGTCTCCTTAGTTATCATATGTATTAACTCTGCATCAATGACACAGAAGAGGCCGAAGCATTCGCTGCGATCGGCCTCATTAAGTTATTTAGTCATATGCAGTGTTTTTAGCACATGACCTGGAATAAAGTTCTCTGATGTTTGCTGGATCACTCTTCCTTGTTGGAGCTGGTAAAGATTGTAGCCATGACGCTCCTCAAAACGGACAAAGCCGCCGCCTTCATCTTCACCGACAAAGGACATACTGGACACCGTAAAATAGGGAATGCCGTTAATTTCATCACTGAAAGTATGATGGGTATGACCATTCAGGATACAGCGAATATCAAAAGGCGCGATCAGCTCCAGAAATCGTTCAGTCCCCGGCCAATTCGAAATACTGCTTTGCTGCGGCAGCAAATGATGGTGGGTGACTATTACGATTGGCTGGTTTTTCACTTGCTCCAAGGTTTTCTCTAGCCATTGAAATTGACCTTCATCAACAATACCATCGGCATAGCCATAGCATGAGTTGTCGAAGGAAATCACTGTGAAGTCGGGCAGCGTCACTACTTGATTGTATGGCGCGGAAGAAGCTTCCTCCGCGCACCAACCGACTCTGAAATGTTCTTTGATATCGTGATTTCCTAGCGTCACAATGATTTCGGTATCGCCTAATTGGTGTTTCAGCCACTTCCGTAAATAACGATAATCTTCTATTTCGCCGTCTTCTGTCAAATCTCCACTGATGACTACTAGATCAAGCGTGGTCTGCTGCTGCAGGTGTGTCAAACATTTTTCCAGTGGAATCAATGGATTCTGCATCTTAGCCAGCATGCCTTTATAGCCTTCATCACAGGCCTCGTACTTTCTGCGAAAATGTATATCTGATATGTGCAATATATTCATGTTATCTCAATTTCTTTCTTATGATTCCGGTTATTTGGTCCAAAATAAACACGGTAACAACGACACCGATCAAAATAATGCTGACCTTGCTCCAAGAACGGGTTTGAATCGCAAAAATCAGCGGTGCGCCAATTCCGCCAGCGCCAACGAGACCGAGGGTTGCGGCACTACGGACAGCAATTTCAAAATGGTTCAATGCTAAGGAACAATAGATCGGCATTAGGTAGGGAATGCGGACATAAAAAATCGTCTGCCAAAAATTTGCGCCTACGGCATGCATTTCTTCAACCAGCCGTTCATCCATCGCTTCCATTTCTTCGGTAAATAATTTCCCCAGCATCCCGATTTGGTGAACACCGATCGCCATTACTCCGGCAAACGGACCTGGACCGACTACTTTGACGAAAATGATCGCAAACACCAATTCAGGGAATGCCCGCAAAACATTACAAATAAATTTTCCTAATTTCGTTACCCAAGGATGCGCCTGCCATAAGTTCGCTGCGCTGATCAAAGTGATAGGAATAGCTAAAACCGTCGCAATCATCGTTCCTAAACAAGCGATCCCGATCGTCAGTAAAAGCAGACTCATCAAATCTTCGCCGCTGCCGTCGTAGAAAAAGCCCCAGTCAGGCTGTCCTAAACCGCGCAGAACGTCCAATCCCATTGCAGGGGAGAAGGTACTCAAGCCGGAGTAGTCCAGCGTCGCCGCTGATAGCACAACAAGAATGACCAATACGACCAGCGAAACGATCGTCTTTCTATTCATCTCGCGAATCATCATAGCAGGGACCTCCTAACACGCTCGCTTAATTTATCAACGATAGCGACCGTAAGCAAAATCGTCAGAATAATAATCGACACCCGCTCATAATTCAATAAAGCCAGTGATGAATTCAAAATGACGCCGATCCCGCCGGCACCAACATAGCCAAGAACGGTAGAAGCGCGAACATTGACCTCAAATGCGTAAAACGCATAACTGGCAAATTGACTCAATACTTGCGGAGTAATCGACCAGACAGCGATCTGCATTTTATTGGCGCCGACTGCCGAGGCAGCTTCGATCGGACCGAAATCGATCGTCTCGATTGCTTGGAACATTAATTGCGACACCATCCCAAAGGTGAAAACAGCGATAGTCAAAACACCTGTCGCTTCACCGATCCCAAAAATAGCAACAAAAAGTGCAGCTAACAGCAGCGTAGGGATCGTACGAACCAAGCCTAAAAGAAAGCGAAAAATAGTCGACAGCCACCGATTTTCAGTCACTACAGTGGTTGCTAAAAAACTCACTGGAATCGCGAAAAGCAGCCCAATGACAGTTCCTAGTAAGGACATCTGCAATGTTTTAACCATCGGTTCTACTAATTTTGGCAAATAGCTGAAGTCAGGATGGATAAACCGTGATAAGAAAGCCGTCATTTGGCTGGAATTATTGAAGACCTGAGAAAAATCTGCGGTCGTGATCCATGCACTTCCTTGAAAGCAAGCGATTAGAAACAGCAGAATAAGCAGGTGCTTATACCATTTAAAGTGAACAGTCTCTTTCAAGCTCATTGATTTCGCCTGCCTTTTCTTCAAAAATTGCTTTGCCATAGATCTGATTCAACCGTTCATCGGTCAACGCCTCAGGTGCTCCGTCAAAGACGACCTGTCCGGCATTCAAGGCGATCACGCGTGTCGAAAACTCACGAGCAAGCGGAACCGAATGAAGATTGACGATGACCGTCTTATTCATGGTTTGATTGATTTTTTTCAAATCCTCCATGACTTTTTGCGTCGTGATCGGGTCCAAAGAAGCCACCGGTTCATCAGCTAAAATAATGGGCGCCTGCTGAACTAATGCGCGGGCAATCGACACCCGCTGCTGCTGCCCGCCGCTGAGCTCGTCGCTGCGGGTCTGCAATTTGTCTGACAAGCCGACTGTTTCCAACGCTTCTTTTGTTTGCTGATAATCTTCTTTGGTAAAGAGTCCGAAAATACTTTTCCAAGTCGAGTAATAGCCCAAGCGACCGGACAAGACATTCTTCTGAACGGTACTGCGTTTCACCAAATTAAAGCTTTGGGAGATCAAACCGATTTGACGGCGGATCATGCGCAATTCTTTTTTATTTGCTTTTGTAATAGAGGTCCCGTTGATACGAATATCGCCTTTGGTGGTGCTGACTAAACGATTGATGCTGCGCAGCAGGGTACTTTTTCCCGCACCGCTCAATCCGATAATGGACACAAATTCACCATCTTCAATGGTTAGATTGATATCCTTGAGACCAACGACACCGTTGGGATAAACCTTCGAAACATTGTCAAAAATTATCATTATCTATCTCCGTTTTTTAAAGTGCCAGTGAATAAAATTCACTGACACTTATTAATCTCTTAATCCGCTGCTTTTTTCGTGTAATCTCTGATTGTATCGTAGGCAGAGTCCGCAGCTTCTTCATAGCCTTGATGTCCCCATAAAGACATGGCTTCCGCGCCGTCTTCATCATCCTTCATATTAAGGAAGGTTTTCTTGATTTCCGCTTTTAAGTCCTTGGACATATCTGGTTGAACCGCGATAGCGTCATTTGGAATGTCGCCTTCAGTCAAATATAGGACCTTCAAGTCTTTAAACAAATCATTATCAGAAAAACCTGAGGCAAAGACATTTCGCGCGCCTTCAAAAACAAAGGCCGCATCCATTTGTTTATTCAATACAGCAGTAATTTCACTTGGGATATCATTAACAGTAGTCATTTTCGCATCGGTCGTAGGATCTACACCAGCGTCTTTTAATTCCGCCACAGGATAAATATAGCCGCTGGCCGAGTTAGGACTCAATGTAGCGATATTTTTTCCTTTAAGATCAGTCAATTTGGTCATATCACTGTCCGCACGAACTAAAACTTCGCCTTTAAAGGTATTGGTCAGCTTATCTTTTAGCGGCAAGCCGGTTTCTTGATCGTAATCACCAAGCTGCGAGGTCAAAATCGCTTCAGCAGCCTTAGCGTCTTTTGCTTGCACATAAGCGGCAGGGGGCATGATACCAACATCCACTTGACCAGAAGACATCGCTTCAACGATCGTCGAATAATCTGTCGCCAGCGTTACTTCAACTTCACGATCTAATTTTTTCGATAAGTATTTGGCGAAAGGTTTTGCCTTAGCTTCCATACTGCCGTCGTTGTTCGTCGGGACAAATTGTACGACCAACTTTTCTTTCGTGTCTTTTTCTGAACTGCTTGTTTTACCAGAACCGCACCCAGCTAAAGCCGTAAGTAACATCACTCCGATAAACCCTTTTGCTAACTGTTTGAACTGCATTTTTCTCCTCCTATTGGATGTAATTTCTACTACGTCTAAATCATAGCAAGGAATCAAAAATAATGAAGTGACGCACGTCCTATTTTACACAATTTTTACATACAATTTACAATCGAACACAATGGATCGTTCGTATTGAGCATGAAATCATTATAAGCTATAATGAAGAAAAACTCTTAGAGGTGGTTTTTTCCATGAAAAAAATTCAGGATGCCGAGCAGCTGTCTGCTTATATCGAGCTGCATCATTTGCAAGAATATATGGATTCAGATCTTTTGACGATGGCTTCTTTGCACTATTTCGAAAAGGAAGAGCACCTCATTCATGCGGGAACGGCTTCTGATTATCTGTACTTTTTAGTGGAGGGTACGGTTATGGTTTATTCTTATTCCTCAGATACGCAAAATATTTGTATCGATCATGCCAAGCCCGCGACACCAATAGGGGAGGCCTCTTCCTTATGGGGCTTATTGCCAAAAAGCAGTGTGAAGGCTGTATCGAATTGTATCTGTCTCAGTATTCCGTTAAATAAATACCGGACGCAGCTGCAGCAGGATGTTCGCTTTTTACAGAATATCTGTCAGCTATTGAGTTATCGGCTAAACTCAGGAATTAATCTGGCGAATTCATTAACGGAGCCTGTGGAAACTCGCTTAGCGAAATTCATTTTGACGAATCACGAAGACGACCGTTTTTCATTTCGCCTGACAACTTGCGCGTCTATTTTAAATGTCAGTTATCGCCACCTTTTACGAACGATCACCAATTTTCGAGAAGCGAATATTATCGAAAAAAAGAAGAACTATTATTTGATTCATGATTTTGATGCACTGGAGGATTTGGCTGAAAATCTCAGCAATCCTGCCCGACCATAAAAACTAAATAGATCAACCACTTAAATCACCTTGAGTATTCTTGCAGGGTGATTTTTTTGTTTTGAGAAGAAGAGAATCTGCCGAAAACAGATAGTGTTCGATATATCGGTATGCTATACTTTTAAAAGTTAGAAGTGTCAAGACACAAAAAGGAGAGAAGAGTGTTGAAAAAATTTCTGGTATCATTACTATTTTTAGCTTCATGTGCAGTTTTGGTTGGCTGTTCACAAACGAGCGGAGAGAAAAAAGCCGAAAAGGAAACGAGTAAAATTGCGTTGGTCTTAGGATTTGGCGGAGTCGATGATCGTTCCTTTAACCAAGCTGGCTGGGAAGGGCTTGAAGCTTGGGGAAAAGAAAAACAGCTGACGGCGAAAAAAGATTTTACGTATATCGAAACGAACAATCCAGAGGACAATAGTACCAATATCGATCAGGCGATAAAAAACGGCTTCACTACGATTATCAGTTTAAGCTATTTGCAAGCGGAAGAATTAAAAAATGCCGCAAAAGCCAATCCCGAATTGAATTTTGCCTTAGTAGATGGCGAAATTACAGGTAAAAAGAACATTTCATCAGCTACCTTTAAAGATCAGGAAAGTGCTTACCTAGCAGGCTTAGCCGCTGCTTATACGACGAAAAGCAATAAAGTTGGTTTTATTGGCGGAATGGAGGGCCCAGTCATTCAGCGCTTCCAAAGTGGATTCGAAGCTGGAGTGAAGGCTGGTGCGGAGGCTCAGAATAAGGAAGTAGCAGTGAACGTTCAGTATGCAGCCTCCTATGACTCGCCAGATAAAGGCAAAGCCATCGCCGCTTCGATGTATAAAGATGGCGCAGATATTCTATACCAAGCTGCCGGAAGCACAGGCGCCGGCGTGTTCCAAGAAGCGAAAGCCCGCAATGAAAATGATTATAGCAAAAAAGTCTGGGTCATCGGTGTGGATCGGGACCAAGAAGATGAAGGCGACTATAAACTAGAAAATGGAGAAACGGGAAATTTCACGCTAACATCTACGAAAAAGAATGTGGGAGCCGCGGTCAAAGAATTTGCGGAAACAGCGTATAACGATAAATTCCCGGGCGGCAAGCATCTGACTTTCGGCTTGAAAGAAGAGGGTGTTGATCTGACAAAGGGACAGCTATCCGATGAAGCAGCAAAAGCTGTTGCAGAAGCGAAGGAGAAAATTATCAGCGGCGAGCTGACTGTGCCGGAGAAATAATTTGGTTTTAGCAAATGTTTCCCAATAAAAGATTCGGCAGAGAGACTGATTTCTTGTTAAAATTGAGAGAGAAATCAATCATGGGGGGCAGCAAAATGGACAAGAGAGCGTTAATAAACGATAGCATCGACTATATTTTGGCTCATTTAGCTGAACCGCTTACGATTGCCGACGTGGCGAAGCAGCTTTCTTATTCGAAGTATTATTTTTGTCGAACCTTTAAAGAGGTGACGGGTGAGAGTGTCTATTCGTTCATCAAACGAATGAAGATCGAACAGAGTGCGATTGATTTAAAGCTGAAAAAAGACAAGCAAATTTCGGAGATTGGTCTGGATTATGGGTATAGTGCGTCAAATTATAGTTCTGTATTTAAAGAATTATACGATCAGTCGCCGGTAAATTTTCGCAAAACGATCAAGGCTAACAAAGTGCCCAATCCCTTCAATCCGCAAAAACAAGAGACGTTGTCTTCTTATGAAGCCTATCAGCAAAAAATTGAGATTCGCGAATTAAATGACCTGTTAGTTGTTTTTGAACGGAAGCTCGGAAGCTATGTCAACTTGAAGCAGGAGTGGTCAAGCTTTATCGCCGAGAATGCCTATTATGATGAAACGTCGGTGATGATTGAAAAATATTATAACGATCCTTCTTTGGCAGTTTTTGATAATAGTATTTGCGATCTGTGTTTTACGGTGGATGAGGTTTTTGATAGTGAGAATACGAAGATCATCGAAGCGGGAAAATGCGCGGTCTTTCCTTTTCAAGGAACGATTGAGGAAATCTTTTCAGCCGCTCAAGGGCTTTTTACCATTTGGCTGCCGCAAAGTGAGTATCATATGAAAGAAAATTACGGCTTGAATATTTATCGCAGGATTGATTGGGAAGCAGGTTATGTTCAAATGGATATTTGTATCCCGATAAAATAGAGCAAGAATTCAGAAGTTTATCAAACGATTCTTTTTTACAATAAGATTATCGAAAGCAGATAATTTTGTTGTAGAAGAGAATCGTTTTTTATCTAAAGGGGGCTTGAAGATGGAAATGGTGATTCCACCTTATCTTGGGTAGTAATTTCTTAAAGTGAATGGATGCTAAAAGGAGTTAACGAATGCCTAAGATGAAATCACACAGCGGCATAAAAAAGCGCGTAAAGCTGACCAAGAATGGCAAAGCCAAACGACATAATAAGGGAAAGAACGGCTCAAATTATGTTGATCACTCAGATATGCCTGCTGTGAAAAAAGGATTATTGAAGTGAAATTATTTCTAAATGAATACTAGAAAGTCCATCAAGTGATCGCAGGATGATTTCTTGATGGATTTTTTATTGTTTTCATTTGTTGGATTATATCTGGATGATTTATCGTATACTGGTTTTATAGGTTATATAAAAGGAGATTACTATGATAAATTTTACCAAGGCCACTGCTGTTTATACGCTTATTTATTCGATCGTCAGCTTCATCTTGCTAGTCAGTGTCGGCTTCTTTACGATCGCTTCACGAGGTATGCTCATTTTGACGCCATTTATCGGATTGCCATTTTTTATTGGTTTTCTGCATATCGTCGGATTTATTTGTGAGATTATTTGTTTTCGGTTAAATAAGGAGTACCCAGAAAAACGAAGATGGGTGCTGATTTCATTGATTTTTTATATCGTAGAAATTTTTGCTCTGTTTCTGCCGTTGATCGCTGGCCTCCTGAAAATGAATGCTTATGTTATACAAAGTATCATCCTCTTTGCGATGGGGAGTATTCCTATCACCAAAGTTTGTCTGCTTATCCTTTCAATTATTATTTTGGTGAAATTTAGAAAGCGAAAGGTGAGCTAATATATCTGTCTCTTATACACATCTAGACGAAGAGGCTGGAGTGTCCGTGACAACTGTATCGAATGTCATTAATAATCGCTCCCATCGAGTTAGTAAAGAAAAACTATACAGTTGTCACGGACACTCCAGCCCTGTCTCTTATACACATCTAGATGTGTATATTGCCGAAGAGGCTGGAGTGTCCGTGACAACTGTATCGAATGTCATTAATAATCGAGATGTGTATAAGAGACAGATTAATAATCGCTCCCATCGAGTTAGTAAAGAAAAACTCGCGTTGATCAACTCAATCATAAAAAAATACAATTATACCCCCAATTTGAATGCACGCTGTCTCTTATACACATCT
>NZ_NGLG01000002.1:416598-452606 GCF_002140655.1 Enterococcus sp. 3H8_DIV0648
ATAATAACCTCATAAATAGTTTAACGTTAAACTAAAAAATTAAAGGAGAGATTGTTATGCCGATTGCTGTAGCTAGGATTGATCAAAGAATGATTCATGGGATTGTTGTGAATCAGTGGTTCGCCCATCTTCAACCGAAACGATACATGGTAGTGGATGATCTGGTTAGTCAGGATGAAGTTCAAAAAGCCGCGATGCGCTTATCAAAACCAACGGGAACGGGTATGAGCATTATTAATACGGAAAAGGCAATTCAGAATTTTAAAAATGGAAACTATGATTCGCAGAAAGTTTTTCTGATTGTTCGTCAGCCTGAAACAATTATTCGTTTTTTAGAAGAAGGAATCGAGATTCCAAGAGTTGATTTAGGAATCATGTTTGATGCAGAAGGAAAAGAAAAAATTTCAAAATTCATTTCATTAACTGAAAAAGAAAAAGACGAGCTGGAAACGATCAAACGATTAGGGGTTCCTGTATTTGTAAAATATGTACCGGATGATCAAGATGTGCCTTATAGCAGTTCTTTAGTTTATAAATAGAATGAAAACGCTTCGCTCAATGCCGGAATTTCTACAAAATATTTTAATTATACTTTTGGCCGTAGTAATGACATTGGATGTACAAGGAATCGCCGTGATAACAGGTTTTCCTGCAATTATTGGATTATTTGCTGGTTTGATTATGGGAGATATGCAAACGGCGATGATTATTGCCGGCACATTTCAATTAATGAATTTAGGGGTCGCTGGTTTGGGCGGCTCGTCCGTTCCAGATTATGGACTGGCAACGATTATTGGAACATTTGTCGCAGTCCGAACAGGGATAGGAACTGGTGCCGCTTTAGCAGTTGGCTTGCCAGTTGGGATGTTAGCGATTCAGCTAGACGTGTTAGTAAAAATGATCAATACAGGTTTTGCTATGAAGGCCAAAGAGGCCGCTAACGCCGGACAATTCAAAAAAATGAATTTCTGGTTATGTGTGGGACCATTATTTTTTGCACTGAAACAAATTATTCCAACGACGATCATGGTGTTCTTCGGAACTGGAGCAGTTGAACTTATTTTAAAGGTGATTCCAAAGTGGATGACCAATGGCTTGAATATTGCCGGCGGGATGCTGCCGGTCGTCGGGGTGGCACTGCTGCTTCATTATATGCCAACCAAAAAATATTTGACCTTTTTAGTTGCTGGCTTTGTCTTTTCAGCGTATCTAAATTTGCCAGTCTTAGCAATTGGCCTATTAGGTTTTGGTGCCGCTTACTTGATTTTCAATATTGAAATGAACAAATCGGCAGCAGCGACCAATGGAACAGTCAATACTCAAGTGGAGGGTGATGATTATGATGAATAATCCGGAAAATCAATCAGTGAGCCAACCGATTCTTACAAAGAAAGAGCGTCATAGAGCAGCCTTGCGGTACATGTTTATGGGAGTAAACAATTTTAATTACGAAACACAACAAGGACCAGCAGTTGTATTTTCTTTGAACAAGGCGTTGAGAAAGATTTATCCCGATGATAAAGATTATATCGAATCGTTAAACAACCATTTTAAATATTTTAATACCACGACAGCCATGGCAAATATCATTCTTGGTGCCAGTCTGGCGATTGAAGAACGTGATGGTGGGAAATCGATCGAGTCCGTTCAGTCACTGAAAACTTCTTTAATGGGACCGTTTGCTGGAATCGGGGATACGTTGATTTGGATTCTAATCCCGACTATTTTGGGTTCGATTTCTGGTTATATGGCTTTGGAGGGGAATCCAGTCGGTGCGATTATCTGGCTTGTGTTCAATATCATTTTTGCCTTTGTAAAATTAAAGCTTTGGGATCTGGGCTATTCATCAGGGGTGAAGCTGGTTACAACGTTAGGTGAAAAACTGGCGATCTTTACCGAAGCAGCCTCAGTCATGGGCTTAACAGTCGTGGGTGCATTGATATCTACAGCAGTAAAAGTACAAACAGGACTAACGTTTAAGACTGGAGCAGTCAAGCTGCCGCTTCAAGCCGATGTTTTGGATAAAATCATGCCGGCACTATTACCGGTTTTACTGACGGTAATAGTTTACAAATTGATTGGAAGTAAGCGATGGACAACGACGAGAATCATCGTGCTGCTGATCGTACTTTCAATGGTAGGCGCTTTTTTAGGAATTTTGACACCAGCTTAATAAAAATCAAAAAATTATAACGAATCATCAAAAATGGGATCGTGCATCTCATATTTGATGAAGGACTCTAGGAGGATAACAAATGAATATTATCCAAGGAGCGGACTATCGCTTCACGGTAATTACCAGCAAATTATGTCGCTTGGAATATTCGAAAACGGGTGTTTTTGAAGATCGGCCGACTCAATTCGTTCAAGAAAGAGATTTTGGCAAAGTAGACTATACGGTGAAAGAGAATAGCGGCGGACACTTAGTGGAAATTGAAACGGATTCCTTCCATTTATATTATGATGGAGGAGAATTCAATGGCTCAAATCTCTACATTGATGCCAAGTATAACTATGGAACGTATTTTTCCAGATGGTATTTTGGCGAAAAGGATAAAAAAAATCTACTAGGAACAGTTGAAACCTTGGATAATGTGGACGGAGCGATTCCGTTAGATCCAGGGATTCAAAGCAAAGATGGTTTTAGCTACATTGACGATACCAACTCCTTCGTGCTCTTAGAAGATGAGTTCGCACCGCGAAATCCTCAAGAAGTTGACGGCTATTATTTTGCTTACGGTCGGGATTATCGTAAGGCGCTTCAGGATTACTATCGTTTATCTGGAAAAACCCCATTGATCCCGCGCTATGCTTTAGGGAATTGGTGGAGTCGCTATTATAAGTATACTCAAGCTTCCTATTTGGAATTAATGGATCGCTTTGAGGAAGAAGGAATCCCTATCAGTGTTTCTGTAATCGATATGGATTGGCATAAAACTGAGATTCCGAAACGTTTTGGTTCAGCTTGGACAGGTTATTCTTGGAACAAAGAATTATTCCCTGATCCCAAGGCCCTATTGACCGAACTGCATCAAAGAGGCAAGCATGTAACCCTGAATGTTCATCCCGCGGCGGGGATTCGCGCATTTGAAGACAGCTATCCGGCGGTCGCAAAACGGATGGGTCTTGATCAAGCTGCTGAAGAGCCAGCGAACTTTGATTTTAATAATCCCTTATTTAGAGAAAGCTATTTCACCGATGTCCATCATCCGATTGAAGAACAAGGCGTGGATTTTTGGTGGGTGGATTGGCAGCAGGGGGCTAGTCGCGATAAAACCAAAGTAGAGCCACTATGGGCATTGAACCATTATCATTTTCTCGATAATAGCAAACGACATGGTGGTGATGGACTGTTGCTTTCACGTTATGCCGGACCAGGATCGCATCGCTATCCGCTAGGTTTTTCTGGTGATAGTCAAATCACTTGGGCATCGTTAGCATTTCAGCCTTATTTTACAGCGACAGCGACAAATATCGGCTACACTTGGTGGAGTCATGATATTGGCGGGCATTATCGCGGAGCCTATGATGCGGAATTATCCTTGCGTTGGCTGCAATTTGGCGTATTCAGTCCGATCAATCGTCTCCACAGCTACGATAATCCTTTTGTTGGGAAAGAGCCATGGAATTTCCCGCTTCAAGTTGAACATGCGATGAGTAATTTCTTGCGACTTCGGGGAGAGCTGATCCCGTATCTTGATACAGCGAACTATCATACAAGCATCTCAGGAAGAGCGTTGATCGAACCAATGTATTATCAATATCCTGAAGAGCGCGAGGCTTACAATTTCCCAAATCAATACCTATTTGGGAGCGAAATGTTTGTAGCACCGATTACGACACCAACTACTGCTGATACCCAGATGAGTATGGAGGAAGTATGGCTGCCGGAAGGTGTTTGGTACGATTTCTTCACTGGTTTAAGATATCCCGGCGGAACAAAAATCAAGGTCTGTCGCGATTTTGATTCTATTCCAGTCTTTGTTAAAGCCGGCGGAATTGTTCCATTAAGCAAAGATTACATGGGTGATCCCGAAATTCTGCCGAAGAAAATCAGTGTCCAAGTCTTTCCGGGAATGAATAATGAGTATTCAATGTTTGAACACGTTGAATCAAAAATTGCTGAGACTGTTTTCCATTATGATGATAAAATGAAAGAGTTGACTTATACTGTAAATGATCCAGAGGGTCTGATTCCGGAAGATCGAACGATTGAAATCGTTATTCATAATACTGAAGAAAATCAAAATGCCCAAGTGGAAGCACTAATTATGAAAAAGCTTCAATTTACAAAATTGGATTATGAGAAGAAAAAAGAAATATTCCGTTTTCTACCGACCGCTTTTTCAGATTCACGAAAATTCTCAAGCTACATCGAAACACTTGAGAATCCGGCGATTCGGACTATGCTGATGGAAATGTGCTATTTAATTGAGTAACAGAACCCTAATGAGGAAGGTTGGTTATTGATGAAGGTAACTATAAAGAAAATTGCCGAAGAGGCTGGAGTGTCCGTGACAACTGTATCGAATGTCATTAATAATCGCTCCCATCGAGTTAGTAAAGAAAAACTCGCGTTGATCAACTCAATCATAAAAAAATACAATTATACCCCCAATTTGAATGCACGTTCTTTGGTCAAGGCACCTAGTAAATTAATTGGTTTGATTTACTATTCAAAGCGCCACAGCAAAGATATCGTCAATCCCTTCGTCTCCGAAATCTTGTCAGGGGTCGAATATGAAGCAAAAAAACAAGACTATTTCGTGCTGTTTCATAATGTCCAAAATGTCGAGGACCTGATCAAGATCCAAACGAACTGGCAGTTTGCCGGCTTCGTGATCGTGGGAGTTCCCTCTAATTTATTCAAAGAGATTGATTCATTGCTAGAAGTTCCTGTGGTTTATATCGACACGGTCTTGGATGCCCCTGATCTTAGAACGGCTTTGTCTAATCCCAATACGATGTTTGTTAACACCGAGGACGCAGAACTAGAAGCGATCGCGACAAACCATTTGATTGAAAATGGGCATAAAAAAATTGGCTTTGTTTCAAGAGGCTTTTTGGAAAATGAACCAAGCGTCAACGAACAGCGGTACGCAGGTTATAAAAAAGCCTTAACGGAAAACGGCATCTCCGAATTGCATAAGATCGAGCGCTCAAAAGAGATCGGTTTTGAAGCCTATCTTGAGGTTCTAAAAAATTTGACAGCGGTAGTTGTTTCTGAAGATTTCTTGGCGATTGAACTGATTAATTTTTTAAAGGAGCAGCAGATTGAATTATCAGTCGTTGGTATTGATGATATCGCCTTTGCATCCTTAGTGGAACCGCCGCTAACAACTATTCGAATCGACCATACAGAAAAAGGGGTGATTGCGATTAACAAATTGATCGCAAATATTTCTGAAAGCTTTACTGGTCAGTATACGAGCGTCAATGGTGAATTAATTACGCGCCAATCAGTGAAAAATATAAATGCTTCGGCTGAGCTGAAGGAGTAAACTGCATGAAGAAAAATCATGAGAGGTAGAAGGAACGATGAGAAAAATTATCTTTGCGAGCCACTTGAATTTTGCAAAAGGGTTGGAAGAAACGGTAAAATTTATTATGCCGAATTCAGCCGAGATTGTTACGATTGCGGCCTATACGCAAAATATCCCTGTTGAAGAAGAAATTGCTGTACAACTGGATGACTTGACGGAAGAGGACGAGGCAATCATTTTTACCGACCTTTTAGGCGGCTCGGTCAATCAAGCATTTGTCCCGTATCTTTCTAATCCGCATGTCCATGTTATTACAGGAATGAACTTGCCGTTGATCATCACTGTATTGCTTGGCTTAGGCGATGAGTATGTCGAGCCTGCTTTTCTGGAAAAGGCCATTCAAGAAGGCCAAGAACAAATAATCTATGTAAATTCCTACTTGGCTGCTCAAGGCCTTGATGATGAGGATGAATAATTTGGAAATAAAAATGTGCGCTTCCGTTTTGCGGAAAGCGCACATTTTTTTGCCGTTTCATAGAAATTTTTTTAAAACAGATTCATTTTCAGGTCTTTTTTCTATTTCCAGCTTTGCGATTTTATGGACCAAGCTATCGAGGGTGATCTCGTTCATTTCTTCTTCTACTTTTTTCTGCAGCTCATCGTATTTTTCATTCAATACATCCTGAATATTTGCACCGACGATACAATCAGGATTGGTTTTCGGATCGACTTGGATCAGGTTGGTATTTCCTTCGATGCTTTTATAAATATCTAGCAGCGTGATCTCTTCGGGGCGCTTTGCCAGAGTCGGATTCGGTTTTCCAACTTGGGTAATGATCAGACCAGATTTTTTTAATTGACTCATGATTTTTCGGACATTTGCCGGATTCGTTTCGACACTTCTAGCGATCATTTCACTAGATAGGACATCGGTTCCTTTATAGATTTCGATATAAGCAATAATATGGATAGCATCACTGAATTGTATCGAATATTTCATTTTTTTCGGTCCTTTCAAAATTTCTCTCTTGACATATCTTATCATACTACTTATGATTATAGGTGTAAATTATAAATATACAGCTAAAAATAAGGAGTGGATAACATGAAGTATTTAGTAACAGGAGCAACTGGTGGATTTGGTAGTTATGCGTTAGATTTTTTGAAGGAAAGTGTGCCGACTGCTGACATTTATGCCTTAGTACGAAGCGAAGAAAAGGGCGCAGCTTTAAAAGAAGCGGGCTTGAACATCCGCATTGGTGATTATGCAGATAAGGATTCAATGAAACAGGCGCTGGAAGGAATCGATCGTTTACTATTTGTTTCTGGCGCTCCGGGGAATCGTCAAGAAGAACATGCCAATGTAGTGGAAGCCGCAAAAGAAGCTGGTGTTGCTTACATCGCTTATACAAGTTTTGCTGGTGCGGATAAAGCAACCAGTCCTTTAGCAGCGGACCATATCTTTACTGAACGATTGATCGAAAAATCAGGCATCGCCGATACTTTTTTACGGAATAACTGGTATTTAGAAAATGAAATGCCGATTGCTGGCGCGGCCTTGAACAATGGAAAATTTGTTTATGCGGCTGAAAACGGAAAAACTGGCTGGGCACTGAAAAGAGAATATGCGGAAGTAGCCGCAAAGGCGTTAGCTGGAACGGAATATCCAGCGATTCTGGAACTCTCTGGCAAACCGGTAAGCTATGATGCATTGGCAGAAGCTTTGAAAAAAGCGACAGGAAAAGATTTTGAAGTGGTGAGATCAGACGATCAAGGCTTTATTGATAATTTAGTTGGCAGCGGCATGCCTCAACCCGTGGCAGAAATGTTCTTGTCCTTCCAATACGACATAAAAAATGATCAATTGGACGTGGTGTCTGACGACTTCGAAAAAGCACTCGGCAGACCGTTAGTCAGCTTGGAAGCAGGCTTCAAAGAACTGCTGGCTTAACAATCGGAAACATGAACTGGTGTCAGGGAGAAATTAAGATGTTGGTGTGAACTTGATTCTTTTAGTAGAAAAACGACTATCCCATTATTGGGGGATAGTCGTTTTTTTGTGAATATTTTAATCCGAAATTATCTCAAACATAATCGCTAGATCTTCTGCTGCCATTTGGACTTTTGATTTTTCAATCAAAATATTTTTACCGGTCATGATGTATGAAGGCATGATTCGGATAGTTTGATAAAAAAGCTCACTGTGGCGCAGCTTGTAGGTAGAGATTGCCGGGACGGCATTTTTCTTGGTAGCTTTTTTAGTTATTCGGTTAAAGCATTTCTTTGCGACATCCCCCATCAGCATAATGACTTTGACATTTGGAAAAAGGGCCAACTCTGTTTCCAAATAGGGGAGACTTCTTTCGATAGCGGCATTATCGATCGTCGTTTCGGTCTTAGGTGTTTTGATCGCGTTGGTGATATAGATTCCATGCTCCAAAATTTCCTGAATGTTTGTGGCCTCAATGCCGGCCTTTTGAAATAAAGGGATCGTCGTTTCCAGATAAGCGGCGTCTTCTGATCCATAGAAATCATTTTCAGGATAAGCGGGGACCACCTCGTTGATCATGATCGCTTTGATTGATAGCGGATCGATAGTAATATCGTTCAAACGAATTTGGGCGTCTGCCTCGATCGTTTTTTCAATCTCCTGTTTAATATTCATCGTCTAACCTCCTTTAATTTCAGTGTACAATACAAATCTTGACAAAGTATGTCCAGTTTCTCTTAATTTCCAGAATAATCCGGCCCATTTGCAAAATGACTAGAGGATTTCAAAAGAGAATTTTTTCCAATTCGCGCCAAGCAAATTATTTTCCTAAAAAAATTAATCGTGTTACCGTAATTTTATCAAGTGATAAGTGGAGGTCATAATTATGTTTTTAGCAATAAATGAAATCAAACATTCCAAGCTGCGCTACACGTTAGTGATGGGCGTAATGTTTCTGATTGCCTATTTGGTGTTCTTTTTGACGGGGTTAGCCTATGGGCTGGCGCAGGACAATCGGACAGCGGTGGATAAATGGAATGCGGATAATATTCTTTTGACGGAAGAGGCGAATAATAATTTAAATATGTCGATGATCCCGTTGAAAACCTTTGATGAGGTGAAAGCAGATAAAAAAGCATATCTTGCCCAAACAGCCGGCGTCATAAAAGGGGATAGCGGAGAAAAAATTGATGTCAGTTTTTTCGGGATTGACAAGGATCAGTTTTTAGCGCCTAAGCTGACCAGCGGAAAAATGTTTTCTTCGGATGATGAAGCCGTCGCTGATATTTCGCTGAAGGATCAATATAATTTGAAAATCGGCGAAACGGTTAAAATGGCCGGCAATGATAAAACGTTGAAAATCGTTGGCTTTACAGATAATGCGAAATTTAATGTAGCCCCGGTGCTTTACACAACGATCGGAGCGTATCAGGAAATCCGGTTTGAAACACAAGGAACGAGTGGAAATACCCGGATCAATGCGATCATCACTCGCGGAAAAGTGCGATCAGTTCCCGATGACTTAGACAAAATCAGCATCAAAAGCTTTATCAATGATTTACCGGGCTATAACGCACAGGTGTTGACCTTTGGATTTATGATCGGTTTCTTGATCGTGATCGCGGCCATCGTGATCGGTATTTTTATCTACGTATTAACGATGCAGAAAGCGGAAATTTTTGGTGTGATGAAGGCACAGGGGATTTCCAGCCGCTATATTTCCAATTCGGTGATCGCCCAAACCTTTTTACTGGCAACAGTCGGGGTTGTGATTGGGTTAGGCGCCACGTTAGGAACAGCCTTGGTATTGCCGGATGCAGTGCCATTTCAGGTTAACATGCTGTTTTTTGGCAGCATTAGTCTCTTGATGATCTTAGTCGCATTGATCGGAGCGTTCTTCTCAGTACGAACTATTGTTAAGATCGATCCATTGAAAGCAATCGGCTAGGTCGTCTGTTCAACCTTTTGCCGTTTCATAAAGCAGGATGTGTCATTCTAGTTAATAGGAGGAAAAAGCATGAGTGCAATTGAATTTAAACAAGTAGAAAAAAACTTCAAAGATGGCGACTCGACGATCGAAGCATTAAAGGAAACAAACTTTTCAGTAGAAAAAGGAGAGTTTGTCGCCATTATCGGTCCTTCCGGGTCCGGGAAAAGTACGTTTTTAACGATCGCAGGAGGGTTGCAATCACCGTCTGCCGGCGAGGTGTTGATCAATGATGAAGATTTTAGTGAAAAAAAAGAAAAGGAACGGGCCAAATTACGCTTTAAAGAAATCGGCTTTATCTTGCAGGCATCTAACTTAGTCCCGTTTTTAACAGTTAAAAAGCAGCTGAAATTAGTCGATAAGGTCAGTAAAAATGATAATTCAGCCGTCGCAGAAAAATTATTCGAACAACTAGGAATCGCCAGCTTAGAAAATAAATATCCCGAAGAGCTTTCCGGTGGGGAACGACAGCGTGTCGCGATCGCCCGTGCGTTATATCATGATCCAACGATTATATTAGCAGATGAACCAACCGCTAGTTTGGATTCGGAAAAAGCATATGAGGTCGTTAAGATTCTAGCCAAGGAAACCAAAGAAAAAAATAAGGCGACGATCATGGTGACTCATGACACGCGCTTAGTGAAATTCTGTGATCGAATTTTAGAAATGAAGGATGGCAAATTGGAGGAAAAAGCAGTTTCCCCAGACGAGCAACAAGCAGATAGCGTATAATGGTTGTACCAAAGGAAAAATGGGGCGATTCGATGTATGAAGAGATTTTGGATGTTGCCGAAGAATTATTTATGAAACAAGGGTACAATGACACATCTACTCGGCAAATCGCGAAGATTCTGGGAATTACGCAACCAAACATCTATTATCATTTTAAAAACAAGGAAAATATTTATTATCAAGTGATGCAGCGTTTAGCAGCTGAGGTCGGGGAGAATTTGCGCGAGTTATCCGCCAAGAACACCAACTTCGAAGAGAAAATCATGGCGATGGCTTTCTATCTCCAGCAAAGACATCCTTTCAGTCTGTTCATGATGATGCATGATATTCAGCATACGCTGAATCCGGAAACAGCAAACAAGCTTTTTACTCTCTGGAGTGATTCTTACAAGAAACCGTTTTTAGATGTTTTTGAAAACGAAACGAAGATCAGAGCTTCCCTCGATACTGAATTTGCGGTTCGTCAATTATTTATTTTAATCTCGGCTTATTTGGATGCACCAAAAGAAGTCCGAAAAGATAATTTAGAACAAGCAATAGCGATCTTTTTCCACGGCGTCTTGAAATAAATAGCAAAAAAATCCCGCCATCAAATCAGATGGCGGGATTTTCACTATGCTAAGACAGCTGCGATCATGTCTGGTAATTCTTTTTTCATTACACGTTTTGTCGATAGAGCATCCGTGTAAGTGATCGTTTGATCGGCTGCGACCGTTGCTAGTAATTGACGGTCTTTTTTAGGCGGGTTGTAGAAAACTTCGATTGCTTGGTCTGCATCTGACCATTCGGCAGAATAGTTTGATTTAGACTTCAACGATTGATTCAATGCTTCCGCCTGTTCAGCAGTTACACCAGCGCTCGCCGGTTCTTTGACTACATCAGCCAAGATATCTTGAGCCAGTTCAGCTGCTTTGTCAGTGTCTTCATTAGCAGCAGGTGTTGCAGATTTGAAGCTTTCTGACCATAAGTTGTAGATGCTGTTAGTCAATTGATTCAGCGTGTTGGTTTGCGGTTTTTGAATATGTGCATCGACCAATTCTTTGAATGAGCGGTCTTGCTCGGCACTTTGGATATGACGTGTTTTACCGTCAGGAGTTTTTTCCTCTAGGTGGAGCTGATGCGGTTTAGCCTTGTCAAAATAGATTTTTACATCACTGTGGATGTGATTTGCCAGTGTTTCTTCCACTTGGGCAAATGTTTTGCTGATTTGTTTGTTACGAAGCTTGATTGATTTTTTAATACTTTTTAAATTCACGAGTATTTTTCAGTCACTTTCTTTTAAGAGTTGTATTAATCGTTAGTATTATAGCATACTTCGTGAAAAGTGCAGTAGGAATAAGAAAAAAGCTGTTATTTGATTCAGACAAATCTCATTTTTGAATGTTTTAATAAGAATGAATCCAGTTTTATCAAAAAAATCTCGATTCTCATTTCGAATGAAAGAAGACTTTTAATCAAATAGAATTGAGCGTACTGAGGATTTTCTTCCTTAGAGTTTTTATTGTTTCAAAAAGATATCGACATATTGAACAACGTTCAGTATAATGTGATTGAACATTGTTCAGGGAGGTGGCAGGATGGCTGAGAAAAATAGTCTTAAAGAAACCATTATTCAGGTTACCACAGAGTTAATCGAGGAAAACGATGGAAAAGTTGATCGAATTACTGCTCGAGTAATTGCAACACGAGCAAATATCGGCTTAGGTTTGATTAATTATCATTTTGGTAGTAAAGAGAAGCTGATTGCGATTTGTGTTCAGCGGATTATTGGTGAGGTCATTTCTAATTTCGATACGACAAAAGTTTATTTAACTGACAAGGAACGTTTAACGGCTTGGGCAACACATGTATTCAATTTTTTGTTTGAGCATTCGGCGATTGCCAAAATATCAATATTATCAGATCTGCAAAATTATACGCCAAAGAGCAATTCCGCATTCACTCAATACGGTTTTAGGAATGCCTTGACGAGCACTTCTGATGAAAGGGATAAAGCATTCCTTTCTTTTGTACTTACGGCTGCAATGCAGGTCGCTTTTTTAGGCTGCGAAGCGGTGAAGGATTTACTTGGTTATGATTTTGAAAAAGTCAGCGATCGTGAAGCATATATAAAAAAGCTAGTTAGCACAATGCTAGCAAATACCGAAAGGGCGTGAGTGAGTGAATAGAAAAATTGCGAAGCTTTCATCCTTGGTAAATGTATTTGCTGTTTTTAGTTTTGCACTAGCAATGCTCGCTGGTTCGGATTTTTTTAGTTATTTTAGCGCCATTTTTATCGCTTTTAGTTTTGTGCCGATGATTAGTTCGTTTTGTTTTTTTGCAACGAGTGATGTGAAATTGGCGGGGTATGTTTCAGTAGGTTTTGCGATTGTGTACGCTACATTGATTTTGCTGGTTTACTACGCGCAAATTACTACTGTTCATGCAGGGAGATTATCGCATGAGGCTTTAACACTACTTGATTTTCAACAATTTGGTCTCTTTTTCAATTATGATATGCTGGGTTACGGCTTGATGTCACTGGCTACTTTTTTTGCAGGATTGACGCTGAATGTTCAAAGTAAAGTGGATAAATGGCTAAAAGCAATGTTGCTTGTCCATGGGATTTTCTTTGTCAGCTGCTTTTTTATGCCGATGTTTGGTTTATTCAAACCGGATATGGCAGGCGGTGATTGGATCGGAATAGCCGTCCTGCTAGTCTGGAGTCTCTATTTTATCCCAATAGGAGTCTTATCGTTTAAGCATTTTTCCAGAATTTAGGGCTAAATAAAAACAGTAACGAAATTGAAAGTTCATTTCGTTACTGTTTATTTTATCTCAAATCATCTAAAAATTCGGTTTTTCCTGGATCGATCTCGTCTTTCATTTTGATGATCTTCGCAGGAGTACCAGCGACTACTGCTCCAGCAGGGACGTCTTTAGTAACGACAGCGCCAGCTGCAACGACGGCATCTTTTCCGATATGGATACCTTCTAAAATAACGGCATTGGCACCAACTAAGACATTATCTTCCACCACAACTGGTGAGGCACTAGGCGGCTCGAGTACACCAGCCAACACAGCTCCCGCACCAATATGAGCATGTTTTCCAACAGTTGCACGTGCGCCTAAGATGGCACCCATATCGATCATGGTGCTTTCACCGATTGAAGCGCCAATATTAATGACAGCTCCCATCATGATGACCGCTTTATCACCAATTTCTACACGATCACGGATCAATGCACCTGGTTCGATCCGGGCATTGACGCTTGAGATATCCAACATCGGGATCGCTGAATTTCTGCGGTCATTTTCAACATGCACTTCAATGATTTTTGCTTGCTGCTCATTCAAAACTTCTTGTACGGCCTGACTTTCACCAATCAAGATCCAGGTCTTTTCTTGTCCGAAAAATTGAACCTTTTCTTTTGTGATACCGGTTAAGTCTCCTTGAACATAGGCTTTAACAGGCGTCATTTTTTCGGCGTTTTTGATATATTTTGCAATTTCATAGGGATCGGTTAAAGTCATCAAATTCCTCATTTCTTGTGTCAATGTAATTCTTTTTAGCTCAAGAAAAAATCAACTCTCGTCGATTAATTTCTCCATGTCATACAAACCGGTGGTCTTATCACTGACGTATTTTGCGGCTTTCACTGCGCCGCTAGCAAAAATATTACGCGATAAAGCTAAATGATTCAACTCAATCAACTCGTCAGGACCTGCATAGATCACTGTATGTTCTCCCGGAATCGTTCCGCCGCGAACAGCGTGGATGCCCAACTCCGATAAAGGATTTTCTAAATCATTGCCATGACGGCCATAGATGTAGGTTTTCTTTTCTTCCACTGCGTCGTTGACTGCATCGGCCAGTAAAAGCGCCGTACCGCTTGGGGAATCCTTTTTCTGATTGTGGTGTTTTTCTACGATTTCGATATTGAATTCATCCTCTAAAACAGGGGTGATCTCACGAATCGCTTTGGCTAATAAATTGATTCCTAAGGACATATTCGCTGAGAAGAAAACGGCTGTTTGTTCCGCAGTTTTTGCGATTTGCGCCTTGATTTCATCCGTCAAACCAGTCGTAGCTACAACCACTGGTATTTTTTTGGCCGCGGCATAATCCAATACCGCCGGCACTGCGGAATAATGAGAAAAATCAATAATTACATCCGCCTCGACCTGACAATCGGCAATGGATTGGTAAGCAGGGAAGTCCGCTTCAAATTCTTCCCGATCGATTCCCGCAACGACTTGCATTTCAGGCTGTTGTGCAATCATTGTCTGCAGGACTTGGCCCATTCGACCATTGGCGCCGCTTAAAATAATATCGATCATTTAGTTAGCAACCTCCAGACCGTATGCTGCCATTTCCTTTTTCAAGCCTTCAACCGTTTCTGCTTTAGCCGCTGAAAGCGGAAGGCGGAAGTTCGGTTCGATTTTGCCTAATAGACCGACGCCTGTTTTAACTGGAATTGGATTCACTTCGCAGAAGATCGCATGGATCAAAGGCAGCTGTGCCAATTGCAGTGTTTTAGCCAACGGGAAATCACCGTCTAATAAGGCTTGGGTCAGTTCATGTGTTTGGCGTGGTGCGATGTTGGCAATCGTTGAGATCGAACCTTTGCCGCCAAGCGCCATGATTGGCAGAACTTGATCGTCATTGCCGGAATAAATCGTGAAATCATCAGGCATGATGCGTGCAATCTCAGCAATCTGGGAAATATTTCCGCTGGCTTCTTTGATGGCTACCACATTCGGAATCTCCGCTAAGCGTTTAACCATTTGCGGTGCGATATTCATATTTGTACGTGAAGCGACAGAGTATAAGATAATCGGCAGTTTCACGCTCTGTGCGATTTTTTGATAATGTAAGAATAGCCCTTCGTCTGATGCTTTATTATAGTAAGGAGTCACGATCAATAAGGCATCGGCACCGACTTTTTCCGCACCGGTAGACAACTCGATGGCGTGCTGAGTGTCATTTACACCAGTTCCTGCGATAACTGGGATGCGTCCGTTGACCTTTTTGACGACCGTTTCAATCACAGCGATATGTTCGTCATTGGCTAGGGTAGAGGCCTCACCAGTAGTTCCGCAAGCGATGATCGCATCGGTGCCCTCGCTGATTTGCCATTCGACTAATTCCTCTAACTTCTTATAATCAACGGCACCATCGGCTTTCATTGGGGTAACTAATGCAACACCTGATCCTTCAAATATTCTCAAGAGAAACAACTCCTTCTTCTTTTTTTTAAAGCCTTTATAAAAGGTCCTTAATAGTAGAATTATATCCCAATTATTAACGTATGCCAACGAAAATCTCATGAAAATTTTAATCAACAGACCACAAAAAAGCAGAGACATTCATGCCCCTGCAGCTTTAACCGATTCATCAATCATAAATCTACACTAGCAATCACCAGATAAAAGGTCCTGATCTTAGAACAAAAAAGTAGGTAGAAGACCAGCGTACCTATGAATAAATAGCTAAAGCTAAAAAACTTTTCTTCTATTTATATTAAAGAATAAATGCAATCGCCACAAAAAGATACGTCCAGCGCAGATCTTTTTGACAAAGAAGAAAGATGAGCCCAGCTACGAAGGCGAAAAAGATCGTATACAATCCACCGCTGAATCCCTGCAACAGAAAATGAATCAGTCCCCATGTGATAGCCAGTAATAATCCACCACTAGGAAAACGGTCCGATAAGTCAAACTGCGCTTCGAAAAATTTCTGTCCAAAGGCGATCACCAAAACAATCAAGCTGCATTCTGCTAAGTAATACAGCGTCCGAAAAATAAGCGCACTCAGGCTTTTCTCTAACTCCCCATTAAATTCAACCAGGGGTTTGAAGCCGCCGAAACCGATCGAAGTGACAATGATCACTGTAACTACCAGACCGATGATCGGCAGCAGCCTATTCTTATCAAGGGGCTGGGTCACACTAAAGACATCAAAATCGAACCGCTTCTTTGCATAATGAACTAAAAAGAGCGAAACGCCCGACCATAAAAGAGCGGTCAAAATCGCATTCATCGTCAAACTCAAGCCGTTGGTTACCATACCAAGAATCAATTCCAAACTAAACCCCGCAAAAGCATATAGTGCCAACCATAGAAAATCGATCGGCGAAATCTTTTTTCCCTTTTCCAAAATCATACCTCCACTGCTTTTTTATTAAGTTTATCAATTAGCAATAGAAACTTCACTAGAAAAATGAAAAACAGCAGAGGAAGAGGCTGTTCTCTGGTTAATAGAGAAAAATAGTTAAAATGTAATTTTTCACCGCCTATACCAATATAGAGAAATAACGTATTTCACCTTTACTTTAGCAGGGACTATCCGCTACACTTATATTGTGATTCGTTGAACGATATTTCTCTTTTGTTTTAAAAATGTTTGGGGGTGGGAATGATGCAGAAGTCTATAACTGCTTTTACTTGACTGTGAGAAAGTCTCTACTTAGAAGTTTCTAAGAAGCACTTTATGTTTCCTGCTCAAACTAGTCGTTCCCATGCTAATTGGGAACTGTTTACAACAAGAGGAGAAATGAACAATGATTTATTTAGACAACTCCGCAACAACATTAAAAAAACCGGAGGCTGTGATTCAGGCAGTGACCACGGCATTAACTCAATTAGGAAATTCTGGCCGAGGGGTTCATGAGGATTCGTTGAAGTCGTCTGAGGTGATTTTTCAAGCGCGCCAATCCTTATGCCAGCTGTTTAATGGCGAGCAGGCGCGGCAAATTGTTTTTACATCAGGTGCGACTGAGAGTTTGAACTTGGCGATTGAAGGACTACTTACTGGTTCGGATCATGTGATCACAACTGCATTGGAGCATAACTCTGTTTTGCGTCCGTTATACCGGCTGCAAAAGGAAAAAGGGCTCGAGGTAACGATTATTCCAGCAGACAAAAAGGGGACGCTGAATTATGCAGCCATTGAACCGGCGATACAAGAGAATACCAAAGCAATTATCGCGACGCATGCGTCTAACGTAACCGGCAATGTAGTCGATTTGAAAAAAGTTAGTGACATTTGTCAAAAGCACGGTATCTATTTAGTTGTCGATGCTTCGCAATCGGCCGGGGTTCTGCCAATCGATGTTCAAGCGTTAAAAATTGATCTTTTGTGCTTTACGGGACATAAAAGTCTTTATGGACCACAGGGAACCGGCGGACTTTATGTACGCCCGGGAATTTCGTTGCGCCCTTTAAAAGTCGGCGGCAGCGGTATTGACACTTTTAATCCTGAGCATCCAGCCATGATGCCCACAGCTTTAGAAGCCGGGACTTTGAATGGTCATGGGATTGCTGGTTTAGGAGCCGGTGTTGATTATTTGCTTGACGAAACGCTTGAAAAGTTGAATCAAAAAACGCGGCAGCTAACACAACTTTTTTATCAAGAGGTTTTAACGATTGCTGATGTGATCGTTTACGGCGACTTTTCCGTAAAAGAGCGTTGTCCGATCGTGTCGCTGAATCTTGGTCAAAGAGACTCGGCGGAGATTAGTGATTTATTATCTTATGAATATGGGATCGCCACTCGCTCTGGCGGTCATTGTGCACCGCTGATGCATGAGGCATTAGGAACAAAAGAACAAGGAGTTGTTCGGTTTAGTTTTTCCTCCTTTACGACTGAGTTTGAAATTTGGGAAGCAATCAAGGCTTTACAAAAAATTAGTCAAAAGGGGTAATAATCAATGGCAAATAAGAAAATGTATTTGACGACAGGATTGGGATTTGGACTCATTGCAATTATGCTTGCTTATTTTGGTAATCCGGCAAATATGGCGATTTGTGTGGCTTGTTTTATTCGAGATATCGCAGGCTCTGCGAAGCTTCACGGAGCACCGCCTGTTCAATATTTAAGACCTGAAATAATCGGGATCATCTTTGGTGCGATGCTGATGGCGATTCCGCGAAAAGAGTTCAAAGCCAGAAGCGGTTCTTCTACTGGAACGCGGTTTTTACTAGGCTTTATGATGATGATTGGTGCATTGGTATTTCTCGGCTGTCCGCTACGCATGGTTCTGCGAATGAGCGGCGGCGATTTGAATGCTTATGTGGGCTTAATTGGTTTTGTTGGCGGTGTATTTACCGGAAGTCTGTTTTTGAAAAAGGGCTATACGTTAGGCAAACCACAGGATACAAAAACATCTAGCGGCTTTATGGTACCAGGCTTCTTCTTAGCATTGTTCGTATTATTTTTAATTGTTCCGTCACTCTTTGCGATGAGTAAAGAAGGTCCAGGAAGCTTTCATGCGCCTGTCATGATTTCATTGATCGGCGGGTTGGTTTTTGGCGGTTTGGCACAGCTGTCAGCGATTTGTTTTTCTGGAAGTATCCGCGATGTCTTTTTGATGAAGAACTTTAATAGAATCACTGGTGTACTGACATTATTTGTGGTGGTTTTGATTTATAATGTGGCAACGGGGAATTTTAATTTGAGCTTTGCGAATCAGCCGATCGCTCATACAGAACATCTATGGAACATTTTAGGCTTGTATGTGGTTGGTTTTGCTGGTGTGCTGCTGAGCGGTTGTCCGTTGAGACAGTTGATTTTAACTGGTCAAGGGTCTTCGGATGCCGGTGTCACGGTGATCGGGATGCTTGTCGGTGCGGCCTTTGCCCATAATTTCGGTCTGGCTTCTTCTGCGGAGGGAACGACTGATTTTGGACGGATCGCGATCATTTTATCGATCGTTTTACTTTTTATTATTGCCTTTACAAATTTAGGCAAGAAAATGGAAGCTTCCGCAAAATAGTGAGGTAAGGAGAGATTTGTAGTGTCAAAGGAATGGCTAATCGTGACTTTCGAAACGGAATATGATGCACTGCAATTTTCAAGCTTGTGCAAGCAAACTAAGATCGAGGGACGATTGATGCCGATCCCCCGTAAATTATCAGCAGGCTGCGGCATCTCGTGGCGTTCGGAGGTGAGTCTTGAGGAACTGATTCAAGACTTGATTCAGCAGCACTCAGCCGATCTTTCCTGTGAAGTCATAAAAATCGAACTTTAGTCATCAAAGTGATCCGCTCTTAATTGAGCAGGATCACTTTTTTTATTTTTTAGGTAATTCATAAGATTACGATGACTTGCTTTCGAAAAGATTGAAACGGGAAGTCCATAGAGCTATCGTTACATCTGATAGTGATTACTCACAAGCAGGAATGAGGGTTTGATTGACATTGAAGATTTTATTATGCGAAGACGAAGATAAGATGCGCGAATTACTGAGAAAGTTTTTTGAAAAAGCCGGCTATACAGTGGTGGAAGCCAGCGATGGCGAAGCGGCGTTGGAAAAATTTTACGAAGAGAGCTTTGATCTGGTTATTTTGGATTGGATGATGCCAAAAATGAACGGCTTGGATGTGGCAAAGAGCATGAAGCGTGAGCGCAATATCAAAATTTTAATGCTGACGGCCAAGAATCTGCCGGAAGATGAGGTGCAGGCGCTGCTGACTGGTGTCGATGATTATTTGGCGAAGCCGTTTCATGCGCAGGTTCTTTTAACGCGAGTCGCAAAATTATTGGGTGTGATCCATCAGGATATGAATCAGCCGCTTGTCTTTATCCCGAATGAAAAACGTGTGCTGTTAAATGGAGTGCAGCTGAGTTTAACAAATCGAGAGTATGAAATGCTGTATTATCTATATCAGAATCAGGGATTGCCTTTGACGCGCGAGCAGATTCTGTTAGCTGTTTGGGGCTTGGATCACGAGAATGATGAAAGGACCGTCGACAGTTTTATTCGTATTTTGCGAGAAAAAATAGGCAAAGAGTTTATTCAAACTGTTTATGGCATAGGGTATCGGCTTGAAATTTCCAAAAAGTAATTTGACACGGGCATTTATTCAACGCGTCGCCCTTATTTTTATTCTGCTCTTTTTGTTTATTACGCTCTTTTATCGCTGGGGCTTTCCGACTTATTATTATTGGAAAATGGAGCAGCCGGTCAAAGAAGCTCAAAAGCTGATCCAAACAGGACATGAGGATCAGATACCTGATGATCTTGTCGTGGTAGCGGTGGATAACAAGACTTCTGTCTCGGAAGAAGAGCTGACGAGTGATATTACTTTTCGCTTGAATCAAAAGGGGATCGCGCTTAATCGCTTTTGGATCGATCAAACTACTACCGAGGCGGTAAAAAAAGGACGATCGGTCCAACGGCTGTATAGCCAGAATCGTCAGCGCAATGACTTTTATACGATTTTCTTTACGCAAGGGCAGACGTTTTATTTAATTGGGACCAGTATTCCCGATTTTCAAGCCGCGATCCAAACGCTCTTTCCGATAGTAATTGCGGCCACGATACTCTTTTTGGGATTGCTGTTTGGACTGATCGTCCTTTTGGTAAGAAAGCAGATTATCGAACCGATCCGCCGTTTGGAACAAACGACCCGAACTATTTCTAAATTGAATTTTGCGGCTTCCGATGTTCAGGAAGAGAATGAGCTGGGCAATTTGAGTCAATCAATTAATCAGATGAAACGCTCGCTTTCGCAGCATGAAATGGAAATGCTGGAACGCAACGATCAGTTGAAGGCTTTCTCATCTAATTTGGCGCATGAATTAAAAACACCTTTATCCGTGATGCAGCTATTAGTTGACGGTGAACAGCTGGGATTAGAAAATCCGACATTTTTGGCAGATGTCGATCAGCAGCTAGTCAATATGAACGAGTTAGTGGTCAATCTTTTGGCCTATAGTCAGCAGATGAAGGAAACGATTCAATTTGAAAAAATAGCGATTAAGCCTTTAATCGAAAAAGAACTGGTGCAGCAACAATTGATCGATCAAAAGTTTACCATCGAGCTTGAGGTCGTGGATTGCCAGCTTGAGACCAATGAACAATTGATGCGGATGGTGTTGTCGAATTTGTTGACTAATGCAATGAAATACAGCTTGGATAAGCAAATGCGGATCATTGGCAAAAAGCAGGGGGAACAGTATCAGTTAATATTTGTAAATAAAGCTGCTGAAATGTCTCCTAAGCAATTTTCACAGCTGGCGGAACCCTTCGTTGTGGGTGAGGAGTCCCGCAACAATCATTTATCAGGCACCGGGCTGGGGCTTTCAATTGTGGAACAAACCCTAAAGCTCCTGGGAGGAGAATTAATGCTGCAACAGGACGATCATTGTTTTATCGCAACCGTTGTTCTGCCAATCGAGGGCTAAAAGAAGATTTATAGTCGAATGAGCACAGATTATCGAAGGTGATAGTCGGGTGTTCGTTCGATTTTTTTTTGCACAGGTTTTGCATAATTGTTTTATATTCTTTTTTTGCAAGGAGGAGAATATATGACAAATCAAACGAAAAGAAAAGTGATTATCGGATTCTTGACAGCTGCATTGCTCATTTCAGGTGGAATACTGGCGGTAATAACGCTCCATCAAATAAAAAATTGGCTCACATTAAAATAGATAAGAGGGAAGAGATTATGTTAAAAAAAATTTTATTAGGAATGCTGTGCGTGCTGCTGTTTATTCCTATCTATGCATTCAAAATCGAACCAAACTTGGTGGTGGTTCATCGCTTTCAGCTTGGCGACACCTCCCTACCGAAGGAATTAAAGGTGCTTCAGCTTTCTGATATTCAAGTCTCCGAAAGCTATGCCACAAAACGCTTAGATAAGGTGATTCGCAAAGCCAATAAAGAAAAGCCGGATGTGATCGTGTTTACCGGAGATTTGTTTGATAATTACGCACAATACAATCACGAACAGGAAATTATAGATAAGCTTAGTCAAATGAAGGCGACGATTGGGAAATATGCCGTTTGGGGCAATCATGATTATGGTGGGGGAGCCGCGAGAATCTATGAACGAGTCATGAATGTAGCAAATTTTGAAGTGTTGAAAAACGCAGGTGAAACGATTTCGTTAGCCAATGGGAAAAAAGTTTTTATCGGCGGGCTGGATGATTCTTTGTTAGGCGCGCCCTCCATCGAAGAAACCTTGAGTTATCGCCAAAGATATGATTACTCCGTTTTACTTACTCACGAACCGGATGTAGCCGATGGCTTTATCGGAACTAATACGCAATTAGTATTAGCCGGTCACAGCCATGGCGGTCAGGTGCGTCTGCCATTTTATCAAGTAAAAAACGTTCTGGCCGAAAAATACATTCGCGGGATGTACGAACTCAGCGATCACACGAAATTATACGTGAATACAGGCTTAGGCACGACGGCGATCCATGCTCGAATGGGAGTACCGCCGGAAATTTCCGTTTTTCAATTACATTTCTAACAGCAATAACCAAAAAATGCAGCTCGATTCTCAAAAAGAGAAGGTGAGCTGCATTTTTTGGATTACTCAATAATCTCAAAGCCATATCCGCGAATATGATCCTTCAGCAGTTCTAAATAGGTTTGCGCCAACGGGCTGAGCTCTAGCTGCTGCTGTTTGATCCAGCCTAAAGTGATCACGTCATCATATTCTAACGGGATCGCGACGATTTTATCGTCGTTCAATTCGCTGCTGATGATGCCGGAGCTGATGGTATAGCCGTTTAGTCCGACCATGAGATTGAAGATCGTCGCGCGGTCGCTGACTTTGATGTTCTTTTTGCGATCCCAAGTGCTGAGAATTTCCTCGGAAAAATAAAAGGAATTTGTTTCTCCTTGCTCGTAGGATAAATAAGGATAATCCTCAAGATCGGTCAGCTTTAATGATTTCTTCGCTACTAAAGGATTACTGCGGCTGACGAAAACATGGGGCTTGGCATCAAACAGCGGAGTGAACACCAAGCCTTTTTCCTTGAACAGCTTGGTCATCACCTGACGATTGAAAGAATTTAAATATAATATCCCCAGCTCGCTTTTAAAGCTGGCTAAGTCATCAAAAATATTTTCCGTTTCTGTTTCCCGCAATGTGAAATTGTACTCATCGGCATGAACTGTGCGCAACAATTCGACGAAAGCATGGACTACGAAGGCATAGTGCTGGGCCGATACTGAAAAATTTTGTTTCCGCAGAGGTTCGTTTTTGAATTTTTCCTCCAGCAGATTGACTTGATCTAAAATTTGGCGGCAATAAATCAGAAATTCGCGGCCTTCAGAGGTGGGAATGATGCCCTGCTTATTTCGCACAAGCAATTGCACATTCATCTCCTCCTCGAGCTCTTTTAAGGCATTCGATAGGCTGGGCTGGGTCAGGAACAGGGCTTTGGCGGCTTCATTGATCGAGCCTTTTTCGATGATTTTTTCAAAATAAACTAGTTGCTGCAAGCGCATGGCTTCACCTCTTTTTTTAAAGAGTATAACGGAGGTTATAGTTATTGGCTATAACTAGTTATTACTTTTTTCAGTTATTCAAGGGAAAAAAAGCGTGCTATTGTGTTCCGTAACACAACTGGAGGAGGAAAATGTATGAAGACAGCAATTATTGGATTTCCTAGAATTGGCGAAAATAGAGAATTAAAATTTGCGACTGAAAAATATTTTAGAGGGGAGCTGGCGATTGACGAGCTGGAGGCTTTTGCGAAGGATTTGCGGCAGAAGCATTGGCAGCTGATTAAAAAGAGCGGGATAGACGGAATTCCCAGCAATGATTTTTCTTTTTATGACACAACATTAGATACAGCCTGCCTATTGAACATCGTACCGCAGGAAGTGACGGCGCTGAATTTAACAGAAAGTGAAAAGTATTTTGCGTTGGCGCGGGGCTATCAAGGAGAAAAAGGCGACATCAAGGCCCGGCCGATGAAAAAGTGGTTCAACACGAATTATCACTACATTGTACCTAAATTTGAAAAAGAGACAACGATTTTTGTCAGCGGCGATAAGATTTTTAGGGAATATCATGAGGCAAAGGCGTTAGGAATAGATACTCGTCCAGTAATTATTGGCCCATTCACCTTGCTGCAGCTCAGCGAGTTTGATCAAGGAGTAGACCGCGAAAAAATTATCGGCGAGTTGATTAAGGCGTACAAAGAGATTTTTGAAAAGTTGGCAGACTTAGGAGCCGAGTGGATTCAATTAGACGAACCTAGCTTAGTGAAGGATGTAACGAAAGAAGAGCTGACAGAATTTCAAGGGATTTATCAAGAATTGTTAGCAGATCAAAAGATAAAAGTCCTGCTGCAAAGCTATTTTGGCGATATTCGCGATGCCTATGACACAGTTGTGTCATTACCGTTTGCTGGTATCGGTTTAGACTTTGTTGAAGGTCGAAAAACGCTGGAATTAGTTAAACGAGGCTTTCCTCAAGACAAAGTGCTGTTTGCCGGAGTGGTGAATGGAAAAAATATCTGGCGCAATAATTACCAGCAGACTCTTGACGTTCTTAAACAAATTAACCATGACCAGCTGGTATTAACTACTTCATGCTCGCTTTTGCATGTGCCCTTTACGACGGAGAATGAAACTTTTTCAGCAGAGATCAACCAGCATTTTGCCTTTGCGAAGGAAAAATTAGCAGAGCTTGTGAATCTGGCGAATAGTTTAGCTGGCTCTGATGAAGCCTTAAAGACGAATCAAGCATTATTTGCCGGAAGCCGCTTCACTGAAAATCAAGCAGTTCAAGCAAAGATCAAGGCTCTAACGGAAAAGGATTATCTTCGTAAGCCTGCTTTTGAGCAAAGAGAAACTATCCAAAAAGCCGCATTTGATTATCCCGTATTGCCAACGACGACAATCGGCTCATTTCCGCAAACTAGAGAGGTCAAGCTGACGCGGGCAAAGTACAAACGACAAGAAATCACCGAAGAGGTCTACGATCAGTTTATTGCCCAGCAGATCAATGAATGGCTGGAATGGCAGGAGAAAATCGGCTTAGACGTATTGGTCCATGGTGAGTTCGAACGCAATGACATGGTGGAATACTTCGGGCAAAATTTATCCGGCTACCTGTTTAGCAAGAATGGCTGGGTGCAATCGTATGGGACCAGAGGAGTGAAGCCGCCGATTATTTGGGGCGATGTGGCTCGCGAAAAACCAATCACCGTAAAATGGTCGACCTATGCTCAAAAGCAAACGGACAAAATCGTGAAAGGAATGCTTACGGGACCAGTGACTATTTTGAATTGGTCATTTCCGCGAGAAGATATCAGCTTGAAGGATTCTACTTTGCAAATCGCTTTAGCAATCCAAGAAGAAGTGCTGGATTTGGAGAAGAACGGGATTCGGGTGATTCAAATCGATGAAGCGGCTTTACGAGAAAAACTGCCATTAAGAAAAACTGATTGGTACACGGAATATTTGGATTGGTCCATTCCCGCATTCCGCTTAGTCCACAGCAAAGTGCAGGCGACGACCCAAATCCATACTCATATGTGCTATAGCGAGTTCACGGATATTATTCCGGCGATTGATCAAATGGATGCGGATGTGATCTCTTTTGAAGCATCTCGTTCGAATCTAGCGATCTTAGATGAACTGAAGCAGCAGAATTTCCGAACCGCTGTCGGTCCTGGTGTTTACGACATTCACTCGCCGCGGGTGCCTTCAGTAGCTGAAATCAAGCAGACGATCAGTAAAATTTTGGCAAAGGTTCCTTTAGAAAAGGTTTGGATCAACCCGGATTGCGGTTTGAAAACACGCGGCATCCCTGAAACGACTGCAAGCTTGACCAATATGACAGAAGCGGTGAAGCAAGTCAGAGAGGAATTGTAGCCTATGTCCAGTACACTATCCTTTGAAGTTTTCCCGCCTAATACGCAAATTGGTTCGGAGAAGCTTTTCAAAACCTTGAAGGAATTGCAGCTGCTGCAACCTGATTTTATCAGTGTCACCTGCAGCAATAATCGCCAGACGATCGAAGAAACAACACTGAAGGTCGCAAATTATATCCATAAGGAGCTCAACGTTCCCACGATCGCTCACTTACCGGCGGCTTATTTGAGCCAAGCGCAGTTGGCTGAACTTGTGACGCAGTTAGACCAGATCGGGATCGATCAGATTTTAGCGTTGCGGGGAGATATTCTTCCTGACTTGCCGCCTAAACAGGATTTTACCTATGCTAGTGATCTGATTGATTACGTTAAAAAAGAAGCGCCGCATTTTCATATCAGCGGCGCCTGCTATCCTGAAACACATCCGGAATCTCAAAATCGGCTGGAGGATATAAAAAATCTGAAACACAAGGTTTCGGTCGGCTGCGAACAGCTGATTACCCAGTTGTTTTTTGACAACGAATTATTTTATCACTTCCAAGAGTCCTGCTACTTGGCGGATATTAAGGTACCGATCTTGGCTGGGATCATGCCGATCGTTAATCGAAATCAGGCGTTACGCTTGATCAAAACGACGAATACCAAGCTGCCGCGAAAATTCTTAGCTATTTTAGAAAAATATGAACATGACCCGATCGCGCTTAGAGAAGCGGGCTTGGCTTATGCCATTGATCAAATCGTGGATCTGACGACACAGGATGTTTCCGGCATCCATCTTTACACGATGAACAATGCCGAGGTGGCAAAGCATATTTACCACAATACTAAAAATGTGCTGCATGGCGATATTAAGGCGGGATAATTTTCACTTACCATTTGACATTGATGGCAAAACGATTATAATTAGATAAATTTCAATAATAGAACGTTGAAGAGAAGAGTAATTGACGCTGCTTGATACAGAGACCTCGGCTGGTGAGAAAGAGGACATGGCAAACTCAATGAAGATGAGCTCTGAGTTTTCTAACGGGTTAACGCTTGTTAGACGGCAGTGACCGTTACTTCACCGAGTTTCATTTGGAACTGTCGAGGTATTTTTATAATACGAATTTGGGTGGTAACACGGTCTGATCCGTCCCTTTGTCAATTGACAAAGGGGCGTTTTTTATTTGGAAAAGGAGTGAGCGGATGGAAGCAGCAGAATTTATTCAAACGTATTATCGAAAAAGAAAAGGAACCGATTCTTTAAAGTGGGATGCCTTGGAGGAGCGTTATGGCGCAGCAGATTTATTGCCGCTTTGGGTAGCGGATATGGATTTTTCAGTGCCTGAATCTGTTCAAGCCGCACTGACTGAAAGAATTGATCACGGTGTGTTTGGCTATTCCTTCACGCCAAACGATTATTTTTCAGCCTATCAAGGTTGGCAAAGCCGCCATGAGCAGACTTTATTTCAAGCAGAGTGGCTGCACTTTACCTCTGGTGTGGTACAGGGCATCTATGATCTGATCGCCTGTTTTACTGCTGAAGGGGATCAGATTTTGATTCAGCCGCCGGTTTACTATCCATTTTTTGATGTTGTGAATAATCAAAAGCGGCGCTTAGTAACCTCAGAGCTGATTGAAACCGAAGCGGGGTATCGGATCGATTTTGAACATTTTGAAAAACAACTGAAGGAAAATACGATCAAGCTGTTCATTCTTTGCTCGCCTCATAATCCGGTTGGACGGGTCTGGGAAAAAGCGGAGCTGAAGAAACTGCTCTCCTTGTGTCAGAAATATGATGTGCTGGTTATTTCAGATGAGATTCATTCGGATTTGATTTTGCCGGGGAATACTTTTTGCTCGGCTTTAACGATCGCCGCGGAATTGGACTTTTTGGACCATTTGATCGTATGCAACGCGCCGTCAAAAACGTTTAATTTGGCTTCATTGCTTAACGCGCATATTTGGCTGCCGGCTGAAAATCTACGGAAGACCTATCAAGCATGGGAAAAGCTTCATCGTCAAACAGGAATTAGTGTGCTGGGTCAAATTGCGGCGCAGGCGGCTTATGCAACAGGCGATGAATGGCTGGAAGGACTGCTAACGATTGTAGAAGGGAATTATCAGCTGTTGAAGCAACAATTAACCACGGAAATTCCTGAAATCAAAATCAGCGAGCTTCAAGGAACCTATTTAGCTTGGCTGGATCTAAGAGAGTGGCTGCCAAGCTTAGACATGAAATTTTTTATTCAAGACCAAGCAGGCTTGGCGATCGACTATGGAGAGTGGTTTTCGCCCGAGACAAAGGGCTTTATTCGGATCAATTTGGCGACAAGTACAGAAAATATCGAGACAGCGGTCAAGCATTTATTGACTCTCGATCATAAGCTTAAAGGGGGAAATTAACATGGGCTATCATACAGCGACAGAGCTGGCACAAATCGGCAATCATCAAGACAAGCAAACAGGAGCGGTGTCGGCGCCGATTTATTTATCGACGACATTTTCTCATCCGGGGCTGGGCGAGAGTACCGGCTATGATTATACACGAACGAAAAATCCGACAAGAACGATTTTAGAGGAAGCTTTAGCCAAATTAGAAGGCGGAAGTCAGGGGATCGTCACCAGCTCAGGGATGAGCGCGATCCAATTAGTGTTCAATTACTTTCCGGCGCAAAGTGAATTTTTAGTTTCCCGCGATCTTTATGGCGGCAGCTATCGTTATTTCAAAGAATTGGAACGTCAGAACGACTCTGTCTTTCATTATTTTGATGACTTTACGAGTCTGAAAGAGCAACTGACCGAAACCATCGACGCGATCTTCCTAGAAACACCGACCAATCCGCTGATGCAGGAAGTTTCCATCGCGGATACGGCTAAGCTTGCCCACAAATATCAGGCCTGTTTGATCGTGGACAATACGTTTTCCACGCCGTTAAGGCAGCAGCCTATCAAAGAAGGGGCGGATATCGTAGTTCACTCGGGAACGAAATTTTTAAGCGGACACAATGATTTATTGGCAGGGGTCGTGGTGGCGAAGGAGCATGAGGTAGGTGAACGTTTGGCGTGGTTAAGCAATACCACTGGACCAACCTTATCAAGCTTTGACAGCTGGTTGTTTATTCGCAGTTTAAAAACTTTGAAAATTCGCTTTGAACAACAGGAACTCAATGCGCAGGAAATCGCTAAAGCCTTGAAATCCTATCCGCAGATCGAAAAGGTGCTTTATCCCGGCATTGGCGGCATGATCAGCTTTTATGTTAAAGATGCCAGTAAAATCGACGCGTTTTTGGCACGTTTGAAGCTGATCACCTTTGCGGAAAGCTTGGGCGGAGTAGAGACATTGATCACCTATCCAACCACGCAAACCCATGCGGATATTCCAGAAGAGGTTCGCGAATCCTACGGGCTGACCACGAACCTGCTGCGTCTTTCAGTCGGCATAGAGGATAGCCAAGACTTGTTAAACGACTTAGTCCAAGGCTTCAGTGCGTTTGATCATTAAGAAGGAGGGGGCAAATGAACTTACAGCAGTATCGCTATGTTCAGACCATTGCGAAGGTCGGCAGCTTTAGTCAGGCGGCCAAGGAGCTATTCGTGACCCAGCCCAGTCTTTCCAGTTCCATCAAAGAGCTGGAAAGTGAGCTGGATGTTCAGCTTTTTCATCGATCAAAATCTGGGACTTGTCTGACAGAAGCCGGCAGTGATTTTTTGATCTATGCTAAAAGAATCTTGGCGCAGGTGGAGGAAATGGAGCAGCACTTTTTACTGGGAACTAAGAAAAGCTTTACGGTCAGTTCCCAGCATTACGATTTTCTCTATGAGCCTTTCGTGAAGGTCACAGAAAAATTTCAGTCGGTCTGTCAAAATTTCTATTTGAATGAAACAACAACGAAAAGAATTCTTGAAAGTATTCGCGATTTTGAAAGCGAGCTGGGAATTATCTACCTTAATCCCCAAAGCAAACGTATGCTGGAGCGCTATTTCAGTCAAGAAAGCCTGAATTTTGAGGTGTTGGGAAATTTTTCCACTCATATCTATTTAGGTGCGCATCATCCGCTTGCCGCCAAAAGGATGATCACGAAAGCGGAGCTGTCCGCGTATCCGCAGGTTCGTTTTATTCAAGAAGACCACGGCTCCGCCCATCTAAACGAAGACCCGATCGGCGTATCCAAAGAACGGGCGAATTACTATACTAACGACCGGGGAACGCTAATGAATTTATTAGCGGCCTCTGATGCTTATGCCTCTGGGCTGGGAATCATCAGAGGATTAACCAAAGATCAGATCGTCTTACGCCCTTTGCAAGATGCCGATGTGCATTCCTTAGTAGTCATCACGAATCGAATGCGGAAGCAAACAGAAATGGGGAAATTCTTTTTACAGGAATTAAAGAGAACGCTGCAGGAGGACCAGGAATAGAGGATGAGATATTTTTGCTGCGAAGAAGAAAATGGTATGATAGCGACGAAAGAAAGGAACGATTGAAGTGAAGAAATGGAAAAAAATCCTTCTGATTGTGGTTATCGGACTAGTCGTCGTGATTGGCGGCGGACTGGCATACTTAAAAACGCAGACCTATTCTCCTACAAATAATGCTGAGCAAATCGCTGAAAAAGCCGAGAGCAGCAGTGATTGGCTTTATTTTCCTGCTGAGGATAAATCCAATCCGATGATCATTTTCTATCCTGGGGCACTGGTTGCTCCAGAAAGCTACAGCTCGTGGGCACAAACAGTCGCAAAGGCTGGTTATCCAGTCTATGTCCTAAAAATGCCGCTGGATTTGGCGGTTTTGGCACCCAATCGCGGCGAGAAAGTTCTTTCTGAACAGTCGAATCGCGATTATATCCTAGGAGGCCATTCTTTAGGCGGTGTGATGGCCAGCCGCTTCGCGCAAGAACAGGGCAAGCAACTAAAAGGTGTGTTCTTCTTAGCCAGTTATCCAGATGAAAAAGGCAGCTTGGCGGATAAAAATATCCCGGTACTGTCACTGACAGCCGAAAATGACCAAGTGTTAAATCAGGACGCCTACCAAAAAGCTAAAAAGGAGCTGCCTAAAAACACCGATTATCAAGAAATAGCAGGCGGCAACCACGCCGGCTTCGGTTCCTACGGTGCGCAAAAAGGCGATGGAAAATCCACGATCCACGATCAAGACCAGCAAGTGGCAGAGCGCTTGCTGAGCTGGTTGAAGAAAACAAACGAGTAAATATGCGATAAACTAAACAACGCCCAGTCAACTCAATTGACTGGGCGTTGTTATTTTCTAATTAAATTTCTTCAAAAGGTAGAGGGAGGCTCCCAGTAAGCTGGTTCCTATAAGCATCCAAATCTTACTAGCCCGTTCATCATTTGTCTTAGGATAACTTTTACCTGATGCGCTAGTTGTTTTGATGACTGCCGGTTTTCTTGACGATTCACTTGTTTCAATGACGGTCGATTCCGTAGAGGTAACTACAGTTGTACTTGATTCAGAGCTGTTTGAGTCGCTAGTAGAACTCTGAGAGGTACTTTCAGAACTGCTTGATTCGGTAGTGCTGGTACTAGTTTCCTTATACGTGTTGATCAGGGTGAAATGATTGTTCTCTTGATTCAGTGAAAAATCAAATCCCTCCGGAATATTCACTTCATTGACACTGTAGCTGATCGTCTCACCAGCGTTGTTATATAAAGGCAGATCATTATTGACGCTTAGAATCGGAACAGTGGAAAGCGTTGCTTTAAAGTTCTTTTCCTTTGTCAGAGATAACGTATCCGAAGCTGTCCATGCAGCAGGAGTAATTAGAGGCGTTCTGATTACCTGATAATCTATTTTATCGGGAATAACTGCTTCTGGTGCATCTTTCCATTGTTTCTCTAAACTAAGTTTGACAGTAGGTGCTTTAATGGAAGGGATTGGGAAATCCAAAAGCGACGAACCAGTGCTTGTTGGGTCTAAGGTCGTCCGCTGATTACAGAAATACCAGAATTCCCCTTTAAAATCGGTCGCTTCCGTATTCAGTCGAATCTGATAGGTCACAGTAATCCGCTCATTTGCCCCTAGAGCAAAATTTGAAAGTGTGATTACTTGATTTTGTTCATTCACTTCTAAGTTTCTTGTTAGCACCTTTGTTGATTGCCAGTTTCCGTCAGAATCCTTTTTCCAACCAGTAGCTGAGTAATTTGTTTTAGAAAAGTTTCCGCTGCCTTGCAGTAGGATATCCTTTCCCATTGGATCAGTTACGGTGCCGTTGGGAATGGTTTTAGTGACCGCGTTTATGATAGTTTTTAGCGCATCGCCTAATTCTAGCAGGTTCTCATCGATCGGGCGATAGTGACTTTCTTTGTCCGCGATATTCCGTGCAATATATTCTCCTCTAGCAGTAGGAGCAGTACCGATAGAATAAGTGGTAATTCCAGACTCTTTTAGAGCTACGGTCGTTCCTAGCGTAGCATCGGTCACAATTTCTTTTTCAACCTTAGTACCATTTGAATCTGAGATCGTGTCACTAGTATTGAATTTTTCCGAAGTGGTTTGAAAATCCTTCACATAGTTAGCGGTATGAAAGCCGTTATAATCGGTAATTTCACCTGTGTTGGGATAAGACGTTGCACCAACAGCGGGCAGATAGCTGCGATTGGCACTGCCATCCCCGATATGAATCAAGATTTTCTCAGCATTTGGTCTGCCTTGATTCAATAAAAGTTCCTGACCGGCGATTAATCCTTTTTGGATAAAGGTGCCTGTGTGACTTTGAGCGGTGCTCGTCAAAAAGTTCTGTAATTCATTCATATCGTTAGTAAAGCCATTTGTAGAATACATATCTCTGTTATAGGCGACAATACCGATTTGAACAACGCCGTTAGACAAGGAGTCCCCTAATTCTGTTCCGAACTCTTGCAGCCCTTTTAAAGTATTGGTCAATTTCTCACCCTGCATGGAAGAAGAGTAGTCGATAACCAGCACAACATCTAAAGGAGGGTGGGGAAGTTGATTTCCTTTGATATCTAAAGTGACATCAAACAAGCCCTGCTTTTGCGGATTCGCTTTAACAGTCTTTTTAACATAGGCTTGATCCTGATAGTTTACAAAGCCTTCAGAATCTACAGGTATTTGGCTAGTGCTGGTATAGCTATAATTATAAGTATCTCCATTTGCCACTCCATTACCGATGTAGTTTCCAGCATTCGTTGATTCATATGGAAAAGGACTCTCGGCAGCTAACACCTTTGTAGAATTGGCAACGAAAATGATAAATAGCACAGTTAAAAATGTCCCGAATAGCGTAAAAAGCTTATTTTTCATAATATTCTCCATCCTCAGCTTCATTATGACTTAATAGTAACATTTATTTTAATAGAACAACAAAATTTGACTCAGGAATCCATTTATAAATGTACATAGAACTGGAAAATGTAAACACATTGGTACAGACCATAACGAAATACTAAATAAAGATCAATAGCGTCAAATGAACAATCTATGATTTTTTTGAAAAGGCATTCATTTTTTTTAAGATGAGGAAAAACTTGATATGACGGCGATTATCTCCTGATAATTACTTTACTTTAATAAATATTAATTTATTGGAGTGGGAAATCTATTGCAAAAGGAGTATTTTGGTGTTGTAGATATCTCAAATGATAATTAATAAAAACTAGCTTGAAAGGAGGAAGACTTTTGAAGGAACATGGACTAAGTAAAGCGCAATTATTCAGATTATCGCGTCGAACATTGGAAAAACGTATCCGCAATTTTTATTATAAAACGAAAGATGACCAGGCCACCATCGAAATGTTGATCACACTTCAGGTAAGAAATGAATTGTGTGAAGCGGATTTTTCTAATGTACTGCGCGCACTCGTTCAGCATATCTTCTTAAAAACCAGATCGACTGCTGCTATGCGGCGTTATTATAGATATTTCTCCGAATATTTTGGAGCAAAAGATTGGCAATTATTATCGGTTAAATTATTCCCAGCGCAAACATTTATCGCTGAAAAGCTGGAGCATGTCTATTCACAAGTCATTAAAGAACCTTTGTCAGGATTAGCAGAATCATGACGGCGCGTTGAGAAAGGAGGTTAAAAAAACAAAAAAGAAAGGGAATGAAGGATATGATAACAACACTTACTTTGGATGCAGAATTTGCGGATAGCAATGGCAAATCCCGTCATCTACGCTTTAAAAACTTTGATCCGACCAAAACGGCGGAACAAATCAAAACAGCCTTAACAAAATTAACGAAGCTCGACCTGTTTGAAAAAGATGGGGTGGGTTTATATAAAGAGGTCTTGCACGCGACGGTGATCGAGAAAACCGTTGAAGAAGTTTTTGATGAACGAACACAAGCACAGGACCCATCGATCATGATGATGGAACCTGCGATGGAACTAACAGAGGCAGAACCATTGTCAGTAGAGGAAGAGCCGCTGAAATCCGTTCAAGCGATGGCGAACTTAGAGAACAGTCAAATACCGCAAGATTTGACCATCACAGAAGCTAGTCCCGAACCTGGTTTATTGATTCAGACTGTTGAGCTTCCTAAAGGGTTCGATCCATGGTCATTAGATGAAAACCAAGCCATCAGTCTATTGGCAGCCTGTGTGCCGCCCAATGCGACACCACTAAACGTGGAGATCGATGATCAGTCTGTTCCGGCTAGGATGATCATAACAGTGAAGATAGAAGAGGGAGCAGTAACGGCAGAAGTCCCCGCCATTACCCAATCCCCGCCAGAAAAACCTAAGAAAAAACGCAAGCGATTACTCGATCGGATTCGTAAACGAGAATAGCCGATAGCTTGCACCTCATCAAGAAATCCAACGTTGGTATGAGGTGAAATCGAATCGTTTAACGACTTGCTTACAGAAATTTTTAGCCCGCTTTCTAGCGGGCTATTTGGCATGGAGTTGATTGGTAGGTTGATAATCAATTCTTTGTTAAATAGATAGCTTTCAAATTGGAAATGTCCTTATTGGTCAGACCCAATCCTTTTTTCAAATACCCATTGACGCCGCCATATTCTTTTTCCATTGTGTCGTAGGCTGTTTGTAAGTAACTCTTGCGAACTTCCATCATGGCTGTAATATTTTCGACTGCCTCTTTATTATCATTGGTGGCTTCTTTGACCTGTTCGATCGTTTTTTCGTTTTCTGACTTCCGATATTTATTAGACAATAGATAGTCCTCAAAAATACTCTTCTTATCCACACCTAAAGCACTTAACACAAGCATCGTCGCAAAACCGGCGCGATCCTTTCCAGCGGTACAATGCCAGAGGGTAGAGCCATTTTCAGACGCTAACAATACATCAAAAAATTTCTTGTAATTCTCACGGGCAGTAGGATCTGTCACGAGTTCTTCATTGATTTTCTCCATGTATTCAACGCCATTAACTTTGTCTAAGTTTTTATAAAAGTCCTCTTGACTAGCTGTACCACCGCTGTCTTTCATCACACCATAGTGGAAATTTTTGACATTCTCGATTTCCGGATCGGGCTTAGAAGCAACCTCACTATCTGTTCGCAGATCCACGATGTTGGTTAGCTTGAAGTCATTCACCAGCCGTTCTTTATCCAAAGGAACAAGATCAGCCAACTCACCTGAACGAATCAATTTATTCTTTTTAATACTTGCTCCGTCTTTTGTGACGATGCCACCCAAGTCTCTTGTGTTGGCAGCACCAATCATCACAATTTTTTTACTCGTATTTTTCTCAGGGGATAGCACCGTTTTCGGCTCACTCGATTTTTCAGCCGCTTTACTAACAGAATATCCGCCCAATAGAATAATCATTGAAGCTGCCACACATGATAAAGTCACTTTTTTCACATTCATAAGATTCTCCTTGTTCTAGTTATTTGGTTTGTTACAAGACTAAGGATAATCAATGAATGTAAAGTTACTGTCAATAAACTGAAAAGAGTGTGTAAAATTGATGTGTGTAAATGAAAATCAAAAAATATCACTTATTGTCGGTGCAACTGGGTAGAAGAAATTATCGAGAGATTGTCCGAATGGAAGCTGATTCTTTTTTCTGCTGTGGCTTTTGAGGGGATATCATTATATATTATGGGTAACAGAGGGAATGTGCAATTCCATGAATTAGATAGTTCTACAAAACCGTGTAAGTAACCACTATGGAGATACATAGATGGTAACTTCACGGTTTTTCCTTTTCTAATTTTAAGTTTGCCTGAAAGATAATATAAGTAATTCTTATATAAGAAAAACAAGAAAACAT
>NZ_NGLG01000002.1:453039-460246 GCF_002140655.1 Enterococcus sp. 3H8_DIV0648
CATGAAAGAGTCAATTAGTTTTGAGATAGTTTTGGATAACAAGATCAATTAGTAGGATCAAAGAAAAGTGTGGAGAAAAATCTGATTCATTGATTACAACCGGGGCAACATATCCATGAAGTGAATAATCCGTCAATTTTTCCATTTGACTGTTTGGTTGGTTCACTAGAGATAAAGTGGTCAAATCCTCATTTTCTTTGATGCGATTCAGTAAGGAAATCAATTCTTTTGACTCTCCGCTATTTGAAATAAATATCGCTAAAGAGTTTGGAATTGTTGGCCGATCAAAACTCCAGATAACTTGGTGATCATAAATTAATGAACAATTTAACCCCAGCTGCTGTAGAGCTAACTCTAAGTAATCTCCACAAGCTTTGCTTAAGCCAATTGCAAAAATATAGATTTGCAGCCTATTTTTCAATAATTGACTAACTTCTTCAATTGTTGAATTTGAATTATGTTTCAGCGTCTCGTTAAAATTTTGTTCAATGGAGTCGTAAAAATCATAACTTACTGAAAGATTCTGTTCGTGATAGATTTCTTCTAATAAAAATTTCAGACGCGAAAAACTGTTAACTTTTAGTTTTTTACAGAGACGAACAACAGTAGTCGTACTAACATTATTATCTTCAGCAGTCTTCGTGATCGTGATAGAAGAAATATTCTCTAAATGATCCTCGAGATAATCAAGGATCAATGATTCAGCGTAGGTTAATTGGGTATCTGCGTTAGGAAAATATTTAATCAAGGCCATATTTGGTTCCTCCAATCTCGCGTATTATATCACAATAATTAATAAAGTAAAATTTTACTTTGATTTAGTAAAAGCGCTTTCTTTTAGAGGGTGTTATATTTTTGTTGTACCATCATAACTAAGGAAAGTAGGAGATGAAAATGAAACTTAGCGAGCTGACTACCAATGATCTAATCATGCTAGATAAGGGTTACGCTAGTAAAGATGACGTGTTTAAAGCAGTCGCGGAAGAGCTGTTGATTCAAGGTATTATTCAAGATAAAAAAGTATTTATTAACGCATTGTATCATCGAGAGGCAGAAAGTCCGACTGGATTAGAAAATGGAATTGCCATACCTCACGCGAAATCAGAAACAATCAATAAGCCAGTTTTTGTTATTATTCGTTTAAAAAATTCAATTAACGATTGGGAGAGTTTGGATTCATCAAATAGAGTTTCTCTAATTTTCTTATTGGCAATTCCTAAGCAACAAACAGGGACAACACATATAGATTTATTAGCTCAATTATCACGATCGCTAATGAATCCGGAGTTTGTAAATGGGATTAAGAATGCAAATACTTCAGAAGAGGTTATGACACTGTTAGAACTCACTAATAAACAGGAACCGAAGGAAGAAATTCGAGAGAGTAAAGGGCTCGTATTGGGAGTAACAGCGTGTGCGACAGGGATTGCTCATACCTATATGGCAGCTGAGGCGTTAGAAAAAGCAGGTGCAGAATTAGGCTACGAAGTAATTGTTGAAAAACAAGGAGCAAACGGTATTGAAGACCGACCTGCACTATCAGATGTGAGAAGAGCGAAAGGACTAATTGTCGCAACAGACATAGAACCACAAAATATGGCTCATTACGAAAATGTTCCTTATATCAAAACCAAGGTGGCAGCACCTATTAAAGACGCTACTTCCTTAATCAAACAAGTGATCGATCAACCAGCAGGAAACTATCACTCGGAACAGTCACTTGATTCTAATATGTCAGAGAAGAAGTCTTTAGGAACGGAACTTTACCAATCATTAATGAGTGGTATTTCATATATGATTCCGATTGTTGTTGGCGCAGGATTAATGACTGCCATCCCACAAATCGGTGGTATGTTCTTTGGAATTGAAGGTGGAACAATTGGTGATGCGATAAATGCGACGAGTTCTAATGGAGCAGTTTCTTTTCTCTATTATCTAAATTCATTTGGTGGATTCATTTTTAGTTTAATGTACCCAGTTCTAGCTGCTTTTATGGCGAATGCAATTGCCGGGAAAGTAGGGATGACAGCAGGATTTATTGGCGGTGGATTAGCAGGCGGTATGATCTACGCATTAACAGGACAAGAAAATCAAACACCATCAGGCTTCTTAGGAGCGATCGCGATTGGTTTTGTAGCAGGTTACTTTTGTAGATTCTTGAACAACAAAATTAAACTTCCAAAGAATATTCAGTCATTAAAACCAATGCTGATTATTCCATTACTAAGTATTTTATTGGTCTACGTATTGAATCTGTATATTTTTGAACCAATTGGCGGTGGGCTAAATAATTTATTATTCGACGTGATTAGCAAATCTACAGGAACCTATGTGATTGCAATTGTGATAGCAATGGCCACAGCATTTGATATGGGCGGACCAGTAAACAAGGCTGCCTTTGCAGTAACGATGACATTAGCGGCAAACCAGTCATTTCCGATGACAGCCAATATTTTAGGATGTATTATTCCGCCATTAGGAATCGGACTGTCTGTAATCTTAAATCAATATGTTTTCAAAAGAGATATTTATGACGAAAGCATGGAAGCAGATGGCTATACGTCCTTCATTTCAGGAATAATTGGGATTAGCGAAGGAGCGATTCCATTTGCCTTGAAAAACCCGTTGATTACGATTCCTTTGAACTTGTTAGGATCGGCGCTGGCAGCAGTGTTAGCAACACTTTTTGGAGTAGAAATTTGGTTCCCGATTCCTCAGTTTTGGGGTTGGCCGCTAGTCCAAGGTTTGGTGCCATATCTCCTTTCATTATTAGCAGGAGTGCTATTTGTGGCTATTGGAAATATTGTAATTCGTGATTATTTAGCAACTAAAAAGAAGAAGCAGGTAGAAAAAAATGACAACTGGGTACGTAGTTAATCAAACACATTGGGATCGAGAATGGTATTTTACAAATGCAGATGCACTTATACTGAGTGATGAAGTGTTTTCTGATGTTTTAGATGAATTAGAGCAGCATCCAGAAGCAAATTTTTGTTTAGATGCTCAAAGCTCTATTTTGAATGAGTATTTAGAACTATATCCAGAGAATGAGAGCAGAGTGAAGGAACTAATTGCTAAACAGCAATTGTTCATTGGACCATGGTTTACTCAGAGTGATTGTTTGTTAGTCGATGGAGAATCATTGATTCGAAATGCAATAGTCGGCGTCAGAGATTGTAAACGATATGGTGAAGCAATGCCGATAGGATACATTCCAGATACGTTTGGCTTCAATGCACAGATGCCGACACTACTGCAGCAAATAGGACTGGATAATCTAATTTTCTGGCGAGGAATTGATTTTTCAAAACAGGTGAGTACGCCCTATTTCAAATGGAAAGGTTTAGGCGAAAAAGAAGTCTATGCTATGAATATTCCTCAAGGTTACGGATGTACTCCAAATATGCAAACTACTCAAGAATATATTGATAATCGCATGGATGGGTACATTGATTTTGTCAATCAATTTCAGGAGCATGAGGATATTTTAGTACCTGCCGGAGGAGATCAGCAGGCCATTGTCCGGCAGTTGCAATCCAAACTGAAGGAGATCAATAAAAAAAGTAAACACACCTATAAAATCAGTACTTTTCCAGAGTTTCTAGAAAAAGTAAAAGAGAAAAAGAATCTACCTGTTTATCAGGGAGAATTTCGATTACCTGCCTACGCTCGGATTCATCGAACGATTTCATCAGTTCGTATGGATATCAAACTTGCTAATTATCAATTGGAACAAAAGTTATTGAGACGGATTGAACCGCTTTATGTTTTGGCTCAAAAATATGAGATTCAATTATCGCAAGAACTGCTTATAAAAGTATGGAAAAAAGTTCTTGCTTCACAAGCTCATGATAGTTTGGGAGGATGTGTTTACGATAATGTCGCTGCGGATATTTTACATCGATATAAAGAAGCAGAGGAAATGGCAGATGGAATTGAAAATGTAATCACTAAAAAGTTAGCAAGAAAATTACGACTAACTGAAAATCAAGTTCTTGTGATTAATACTGCTGCAAAGACACGAAATAAATACTTCAAAATAAAAATAATCTCACAATCAAAAAATATTCGCTTTCCACAGGCTGAGGATGCGTGGATTGCACATGAAAAAAAATATACCGCACGAGAAGACATTTTGATTGAAAAACCAGAAGGAAAATTCTATTTAACTGAGCCAGAATATTTGGAATTAGATGTGATGGTTAAGTTATCAGTTCCAGGGCTAGGTTTCAAAGTATTGAATTTTGAAGAGAGTACTAAGCCGATGGCGGAGTATCAATCGATAAAATCGGGAGACGATGTCGCAATAAAGAATGACTTTATAGAACTTCGGTTTGCGAGCGGTCACCTTTCTGCAACGTTTCAAGGGGAAAAGATTACCGATTTTATCCGATTAGTTGATTGCGCTAATGATGGGGATACGTATGACTTTTCTCCATTGCGAGGAGACTACGAAGTTGATTTACCTTTTGATTATGTAGAAAAGAAAGCAACGAGTCATTCACAAAAATTAATTATCTATGGTCAAACCGCATTGCCTTTGGATTTGGCTGATAGACAAAATCCAAAGGGCGATCATCGAGTAGTCAAATATCAAGCAACCTTGAATATGAATGATGACAGCTCAGTAATTGAAGGGTCTGTAGAAATCGATAATCAGGTCCTATCTCATCGTGTTCGTTTAGTTTTTGATCCGAAAATTAAACAAGGTCATACGTATGAAGGTGTGACTGCGGGACATTTAAAGAATAATCGTGTTGATGAAGTGAATATAGATAGCTATCCAGAATATCCTGCTCCATTAAATATTTTCGATAAGACGCTTTCCCTAGCGAATCAGGAAAGAGCTTTTGATTTTTATGGCCATGGATTGAAGGAATACGAACACAGTGAGGACAAAATATTTATTACACTATTCGCCAGTACAGGTCAATTTGGCAAACCCGATTTATTGTGGCGAACTGGAAGAGCGAGTGGTGATACTACGAATCAAGGCCATGTTATGCACGAAACACCATTGGCCCAGTTCTCTGGATTGCGCAGCTTTGATTTTGCTTTTGACTTACATCAGGGCTCATTTGATGAAAAACAAGTAGAAGAAACGCTGTCGATAATCTCTGAGCAAACGATTAGCTATCAAGCACAAACGCTGAATCATTTTATTTACCGATTAGACAATAAAATTCAAGAGCGGGAAGAATCGTTATTAGAGTTACAGGAAGACGGACTGCTTGAGCTAGATGGTTTAACTGTTTCAGCAATTTATCCATCCTTTTTTGAAAAAGATAAAAAGTATATTGTCCGTTTATCTAATGCGACAGGGTCAGATGTTCGAATAAGAAAAGAGTATTTTGAGGGAAAGCATCCAGTAATTGTGAATGCTCTAGAAGAAGAAATAGATCAAAACTTCGTAGTGAAACCTTATGATCTATTATCGGTTAAATTATCTTACTAACATTGAGGAGAAACAGATGGAAATTTTAAATTGGGGAATTGCAGGTACTGGTTTTGCAGCTAGCGACTTTGTTTCAAAAATTGATCGTAAAAAGTATTCGATCGTAGCTGTTTTTGATATTCAGCCACAAGCACTGGATAATTTTACCAAACTACATCAGATTGAAAAACAATATACTGATTTCGAAGATATGGTAAAAAATCCAAAAATCGAGGGTGTTTACATCGGAACACCAAATCAAACACACTATCCTTTGATGATTCAAGCTCTTCAAGCAGGGAAACATATTATCTGTGAGAAGGTAATGACTTTAAATAGTGCTCAATTAGCGCATGTTCAATCCGTTGCAAAAGAAAAACAGTTGGTAGTTATTGAAGGAATCACACTTTTTTATATGCCGCTATTTTCAAAAATTAAACAAATGATTGAATCAGGAATGCTTGGAAAAATAAGTGGAGTCAATGTGACTTTTGGTAGTATGAAGGAATTTAACGCTACTAATCGCTTTTTTGATCGTAAAAAAGGTGGTGGAGCATTATTTGATATCGGAACATATGCTCTTTCAGCTGTAGTATATTTCTTAGGAACACAAACGAAACTGTTAAATACAGAAGTAGTGATGTCTGAAACTGGAGTAGATGAAAAATCTGTTTTTTCGCTAATCAATGAAGAAGGCATCCTTGCTTCAGCAATGATTTCTTTTAGAGGAAAAATGCCTAAACAGATCATTATTAGTGGAGAAAAAGCTTATATTACAATCAATGATTTCCCTAGAGCAGAAGAAGCGGTAATCTTTTGGAATGATGGGAGAGTGGAAAAACTCAAATTTGGTGATGAGAGAGACGTTTTTAATTGCGAAGTTGAAACAGTCAATCGCTATTTGGAAAGTGATTCAAACGAAATGGATGTACGAGAAGTAACGAAATGTGTCATCGGAATAATGGATCAAGCACGAGAACAATGGGGATTGACGTATCCTAATGAAGAATTAGTTTAGAAAAACAATTGATAGATAGGCTCTATTTTAGAAATTTCTATCCCTAAGTAACCCATCCACCCGTTTTCACGGGTGGATGGGTTACTTTTTCTCTTCTAATCAAAGAAAGCGTCTTAGTAAAACTCAGACTAAATGACTACCGAGAAAATCCTCCTTCGGCCCTATGACTAAACGTCAAACCTCGTGCATAATATAGACATAAGATAAAAACACATCGCGAGTGGAAAAAAGGAATTCAATAATTGGGTCGAGTTCCTGCTAAATCAAATTAGGAATAGGAAAAGGGAGAGAATCAAAATGAAAAAAATGTTGACAAAATCACAAAATGATCGGGTATTTACAGGGACGTTAGCTGGTATTGCGGAGTATTTCGGGATTGATCCTACGGTTGCTCGTATTCTCTATGTGTTCGCTAGTCTTACATTCATTGGCGCACCAATCATTCTCTATATCGTCATGTCGTTACTGATTCCAGCAGCGGAGCATATTGATTATCAATCAAGCTTTTCAGATTGCGGCGCATAATCTGGATAAGCCATAGCAAAAAGTAAACGGAGTCTTCTCCGGTGCATAGTTATAAAAAGCAAACAGGATAAAGTTATCACTAGTCTTACATAGTGTATAACTTCAAAAAAGATCGTACGAGCTTAAATTTTTAAGCATGTACGATCTTTTTCTGTGTTCACTTTATTGTATTCGCAACAGTATTTACAGCGATTTTTTATTTTTAGCAGGTCAATATGCTCTATAATAAT
>NZ_NGLG01000002.1:460360-460927 GCF_002140655.1 Enterococcus sp. 3H8_DIV0648
TACAAAACCGTGTAAGTAACCACTATGGAGATACATTATACACATCTAGATGTGTATAAGAGACAGGTTCTACAAAACCGTGTAAGTAACCACTATGGAGATACATAGATGGTAACTTCACGGTCTGTCTCTTATACACATCTAGATGTGTATAAGAGACCTATAATAATAGTGAATGTGTGCATTCCTTTTTTGCATAAGGAGCTGTTAACTATCGTCAAATTATGAGATGCTTAAACTTAGCTAATAACTGTTAATTTAAAAGGTTGGAGTTTTGGAATAGAGGTCTACTATTGAAGCTATTGAAGAACTTATTTCCACCAAAAGCCTATTGATTGTAGACTGTCTCTTATACACATCTAGATGTGTATAAGAGACAGGTATTTTGGTGTTGTAGATATCTCAAATGATAATTAATAAAAACTAGCTTGAAAGGAGGAAGACTTTTGAAGGAACATGGACTAAGTAAAGCGCAATTATTCAGATTATCGCGTCGAACATTGGAAAAACGTATCCGCAATTTTTATTATAAAACGAAAGATGACCAGGCCACCATCGAAATGTTGA
>NZ_NGLG01000002.1:461155-468116 GCF_002140655.1 Enterococcus sp. 3H8_DIV0648
AAATTGAAGGGGATAAAGATGAGTAAAATGCAGCGGATTTTGCAAGTAGCAACCTATTTGCTTGAACAGCCGAAAGAAGAATACACGAACTCGCGAAAATTAGCTGAGCTTACCGGCGTTTCTACAAAAACGGTCTTAAAAGACTTGAAGTCCCTTGAAATCAGGAAAATATTGGGAAATGCGACCATTGAAAGAAAAGAGCATGTGGGGATTCGTTTAATTGCCAGCAGCGACCAGCGAAAGAAATTAGCCAATACCTTATATGAATTATTGCGGACAGACAAATTACTCTTACCCTCAAGTCTGGTGGATTCGAATGATTTTGAGAAAATCTGTTTAGTTTTGCTGCAATCAAAAGACGGGGTGAAAAAAGAGGAGCTGGCCGCCATTTTATATCGTGATTCCAGTAATCTGGATGCGGTAATTAAAGAAACGGAGCGTTTTGTTGCGCAGTTTGAGGTCAAGCTTTCAAAGAATCGAGCCAGCGGGTTTGAGTTAGCGGGTAAGGAAGAAAAGATTCGCGAACTCTTTCGAAATATCATTTTGCAAAAAATCATCATTGATAAGCCAGATCAGCTGGGGCATCAAGCTTCCGGCATTTATTTGCCGATCAAGAAAAGATTAAAAAAGATTTTTGATCATACGATTCTTGATTTTGCTATTGATATGATCGATAAGGCCGAACTCAATCTAAATGAACGTTTTACCAATTATGATTATGAGATTTTGGTCACTAAACTGTGTATTAAGATCAGTCGAATGAAACTAGGGAAGTTTATTCAGACCGATAACGCGATCGACGAATCGATCCGCGAGCATTTGGTTGCTCATTTGATCATCTTTCAAATTGATGAGGTGTTCAATTTGGAGTACAGCCTTTATGAGCACAAGGACTTAACGGAAATTATCTTATCGACTAGGCGGATCAATCAAAAGACAAAAGAAGACGCGGTTTTATTGGATGAGCAGGTTTTCCATGAGTTTATCTTATTTGTTGAAAGCGGGCTAGGTGTTGAGCTGACGAGTGATGAAGAACTGAAAAAGAATCTGCTGGATCATATCTTGCCGGCTATCCGAAGGGTTCGCTATGGGATTCAAATTGAGAATCCTCTGCTGAAACAAATTCAGCTGCAGCATACCGATGTTTACGTGTCAGTATTGACTGGTATCGGCATCATTGAAAAGGCGGAGGAAATTAGTTTTAATGATGCGGAAATTGGGTTTGTCTGCCTGCATATCATTGCGGCTATGAATCGAAATTCGAAACAAGGATATATTAAGACGATTTTTGTCTGTGATGAGGGGCAAGCGGTTACCTCGTTTTTAGCCAGTAATATTCAAAAAGCGTTTCCTGAAATTAAAATCATTGAAAGAGTTTCCAGTGACAAGCTTTCTCCGCAGTGCAATGAGGCTGATGTAATCTTCAATGCCACCTCTGCCATCATCCGCTATGAGAATGTGCCTACCGTGAGTGTCACTGAGCTGCTGAACGAGGGCAGTATGAGTGTCATTGGCAATTGGATCATCAACAGAGAATATGAAAAGTTGGCGGGAAGTGCCGATACTTTGAAGGACAGCTTCCTTTATTATCGGGATCAACTGTCTACGAAAGAAGAACTGATTACTACGTATTCTGCCTTATTGGAGGAAAAGGGCTTTGTCGATAAAGACTTCGGCCCATCAGCTTTAACGAGGGAACAAACGATACCGACCACTTTAGGCAGAGGGATCGCATTGCCTCACGGATCATCGGATCATGTAATTCATTCGTGTATTCTGATAATAAAGTTAGAACAAACAATCGAATGGAGCGGTCATCAGGTTGATCTGGTCTTTTTGACGGCGGTCAATCAGAAGGATGTCGAATTTCACAGAAGCTTCTTTGAACAACTATTTAAGATTATTTCAAATGAGTCCTTATTAAATGAGATCAAATCGATCGTTGACGTTGAAGCCTTGAAGAAGATCTTGTTTCCAACTAAATAGAATTCGTATTCTAGGGAGACAGTTCCACAATCAGATTATTTGTGGAACTGTTTCCCTTAAAACGTCTATTGATAGTGGAAGCTCAACTTAGCTAAGATTTATTTGTAAGAACAAGCAGAAAAGGAGGTTTAAGATGGGTGATATCGCAAGTCTGTTGAATCGCGATCTTGTTCATTGCCAAGTGGCTGCAGCGGATAAAAACGAGTTGCTGAAAAAGATGTCTACGGCGATGCATGAGCAAGGGTATGTGAAAGAAGGCTATATAGAAGGTGTGCTGGCCAGAGAAGCAGCTAGTCCGACTGGTCTGCAATTAGAAGTTTATGGCTGTGCCATTCCTCATAGTGAAATGAGTTATGTGAACAAACCCGTAATTTCGGTAGCAACATTGTCAAACGCGGTGACATTTAATCGGATGGATGACTTTAAAGCAGTGGTGGATGTACGTTTAGTCTTTATGTTGGCGGTTGATGAGGGATTAAAGCAAGTAAATACTTTGCAGACATTGATGCTTCTCTTGCAAGACAATGAAAAGGTAGCAGAATTAGTGCAAGCAACAAATTCAGATGAAATTTTAAACGTTTTTGATACTTTAGAAAAGGCAGGTAAATGATTATGGAAAAGAAAAATATTTTAGTCGTATGTGGAAATGGTGCAGCAACATCAACGATGGTCTTACAAACCTTGAAAGAAATGTTTGATGAAAAAGGGGTGCGGGTTGAACTGGCACAGAAGAAAGTACAGGAAGTCAATGAATTGATCAAAGATGATTATTATGACATGGTCGTCTCTACCTCGGGGACCGATTTTGTGAATCCTCATAGCATTCCAGTATTCAGCGGGGTTCCGCTTCTGACGGGCCTTGGAAAAGAGCAAATGTTAGATGACGTTTTAGCCGCTTTAAAATAGGTTTAAAGGAGGAGTTAAAAAATGGAGCAGTTTATGGAAACATTTAAATTTGTGATGAGCAACTTTGGAGCGGCGATCATGCTGCCGGTGCTTATCTTTGTCGTTGAACTATTTTTAAGGGTACCGATCGCAAAAGCAGTCAAATCTGCCATTTACATCGGTATCGGCTTAAATGCACTGATTTCAATTTTGAATCCATTCTTCTTAGGTCTGATGGGCGGCGCTGTGCAAGACATGGTTACTTCAACGGGCATCGAGCTGCCGTATTTAGATACAGGCTGGGGAATCTTGTCGGCATTAAGCTATTCGACTTCGATTGGAGCGGCGATCATTCCGGTGGGCTTAGCAGTGAATTTCCTGCTATTGAAGGTCCGCCTGACGGATACGTTAAATTTAGATATTTGGAATTATTGGGTCCTTGCATTTACAGGTAGTTTAATCTACTACCAGCATGGCAGCTATTTTCAAGGTTTAGCCGTTGCAGTTGCGCTTGAGATCGCGCTGCTTTTATTGGCGGATTTCACCGCGCCGATTTGTCAAAAATTCTTTGGCTTGCCGAATATTTCAATCTCTCATATTACCTTTCATGGGGGAACAATCGTGGCGATGATTTTACGGAAACCGCTTGAGCTGCTTGGAATCACGAAAATCAAAGCCAACTCCGAAGCGATTCGCTCTAAATTAGGGCTGTTTGGCGATCAAATTGTTGTGGGATTCTTAGTAGCTGTGCTGATTGGGATCGTTGCTTGGTTTAATCGTTTAGCCGATTTGGAAACTTGGTCAAATATTTTGAAACTAGGTGTTGGGACAGGCGCATTTATTTATCTGTACCCTAAAGCAACAGCGGCCTTGCTGGAAGGTTTCCGCACGCTAAGTGATCGTGTCCGGGAAGTGCTTCAGAACAAAGGGAACGATCGCACCCTTCATTTCGGAATGGACGGCGCATTAACTGTCGGTCATCCGGATGCTATTACGGTGGGATTATTAACGATGATCACAACGGTGGCTTTGATCTTTTTATTGCCGGGCAATAAGTTTCTAATGCTCGCTGATTTAGGCGTAACACCGTTCTTCTTAGCAGCTGGCTGTGCGGTAGTCATGAAAGGCAACATCATCGCTTCTTATATCTCAACCACAGTTGCCGTAATTTTAACGTTGTACGGATCAACGATCATTTCTCCAGTCTTTGCTGGAATTGCCGGTTCGATGGGCTTTGATATGGCTGATACGGGGGCTGCTCAAGTAGGAGCGGATCAACGTCCGCTGCAATCTTTGTTCTATTTTATCGGACAAAGTCCTGTGCTTGTTGCGATAGCTATTGCGGTGATTTTAGGAATCATGTATGTCGTTAAGAAAAAGCCTGCAATCAGCAACTTTATTTTAGGCGTAGAAGAACCAGCCGAAGAGGCGTAGCAAGAACCTTGGGGCGGGTCTATTAAAGACTTGCCCCTTTTATGTTGGGAGGCTCTTATGGCAAAAAGAATCAAGGTCGTCTGTAATGTGATCGCCGCACTAAGCGGCAAATCTTATGGAATAAGGAGCACGCGATAAATGAAAATTGTAGATATTGAAGTATTTAAAGTAAAACCCCGCTGGATTTTTGTGAAGGTCAATACGGACGAAGGAATTTCTGGTTGGGGCGAATGTATCGGCGGGACAAGAACCGAGACTGTCGTCAACTGTATTAAAGAAACAAGCGAGTATCTGATAGGAAAAGACCCGATGGAAATTGAGCGGCACTGGCAATTAATGTATCGCTTCTTCTTCAGAGGTGGACCCGTTCATATGACGGCTGTTTCAGGTATTGAGATGGCGTTGTGGGATATCAAAGGGAAATATTACAATGCCCCAGTCTATGATTTACTGGGGGGAAAAGTGCGTGATCGCTTGATGGTCTACTCTTGGATCGGCGGAGATCGGCCGGATAAAGTTGGCGAAGATGCCTTGGACCGCCGTTCACGCGGTTTTAAAGCCGTAAAGCTGTTAGCTACTGAGGAGATGCACTACATTGACAGCTACGACAAAGTAGAGAAGGTATTGAACAATATGCAGGCGATTCGCGATTCAGTCGGGATGGACCTGCAAGTCGGGATTGATTTTCATGGACGTGTCCATAAGGCCATGGCCAAAACCTTGATTAAGGAATTAGAAGCCTTTAAGCCGATGTTTATCGAAGAACCCGTCCTGCCGGAAAATGAAGAAGCCTTTATCGATCTCGCCCAACGAACGAATATCCCATTAGCCACTGGCGAAAGACTTTGCAATCGCTGGGATTACAAGCGATTAATAACCAGCGGAGCAGTCGATATTATCCAACCAGATGCCGCTTTGTGCGGAGGAATCTTGGAGACCAAAAAAATCTGCGCAATGGCTGAAGCCTATGATATCGCAGCAGCACCCCATGCGCCATATGGGCCAGTTGCTCTAGCCGCGACATTCCAAATTGATGCCTGTACGCAAAATGTTTTCATCCAAGAGCAAAGCCTCGGCATTCACTATAATAAAGGCTTTGATCTGTTAGATTTCGTGAAAAACAAAGAGATTTTCCACTATAACGACGGGTTTGCAGAAGTACCGAAAGGACCCGGATTAGGAATTGAGATGAATGAAGAGCTGATTCGAGAAGTAGCAGTAGAAGATTTAAGCTGGTCAAATCCAAAGTGGAAAAATTACGATGGGACCATGGCTGAATGGTAAGGAGCAATTGCAGATGAAGGACTTAGAAATATTACAAAAAATGAAGCAGAAAAAAATTTGCGGAATCATACGAAAAGTCACGGCAGCAGAGGCACAGGAGATCACCGGGGCATTAATAAATGGCGGTGTGTCAATCATCGAAGTGGCTTTTAACACCCCGAATGCTGCTGAAATCATCGCTATTTTGAAGCGGGAATACGGTGACGCTGTAATTATTGGCGCAGGAACCGTCCTTGATACAGAAACTGCCAGAAGTGCCATCTTGGCAGGCGCCGATTTCATCTTATCTCCAACCCTTCATATAGATGTGATTCGAATGTGTCAGAAATACAATGTCTTAGCCGTTCCTGGCGTCTTTACTCCATCAGAAATTATTCAGGCCTGGGAAGCCGGTGCAAGAATTGTCAAAGTTTTTCCTGCGGTTACCTTAACACCTACGTTTATCAAACAAGTCAAAGGGCCGCTAGACCAAATTGAAATCATGGCAGTAGGTGGAATCAACGAAGAAAATGCGGCAGACTTTCTTCATGCCGGAGCCTGCTGTGTAGGTGTCGGAAGTGATATAGCCGGATTAAGACTTTTGCACCAAGGTGGAGCTAGTTTAGTCTCTAAAAAAGCTAAACAGTTGGTGCAGCAGATTATGTAATAACTGATTAATAGATCAAGCGTTGCTGGGAAATCACGAAAGGATTCTCAGCAGCGTTTTTTTCTGTTAAACAGGAGTGTTAACCAACCTGCTTTAGTCTTTTTTGAAGTTAGTGGATGGAACTAATATTGGAGAAGTTAATCGTTTGAGAAGAACAAAAATTGTGTTGAACCTATCTTTTTGTTAGATACTCGATCGAGTCAAACAAAAGTTGGACTTCCAAGTTCAAATGGATAACACTTAAAATGAAAGCATAAGGAGGAATGATAGGCATGCTGGGTACCCGAGAAATCCTTATTCTGTCTCTTATACACATCTAGATGTGTATAAGAGACAGCAAAAACAATTACCAAAAGAGAAAAATGAATTTCCAAATGTAGAGGACTATACAGAGCCAGAGACGCGATATCAAATGGAAATGTTACTGATTTTAATTGAGACGGGGAAGGTTGGGGTAGAGGATATTTCTGACTTTATGAAAGTCAGTAGAAACACTGTTTTGTTGGACTTGAGAAAGTGCAAGGAACTGCTTGAAGCTCACTTCTGCTTTTTAGATTATCTTCCTGGAAAGGGCTATCAAATAATTGGCAGTCAAAAGAAAATCAACTATTTAATTATTTCGATAGTAAATCAACTAACTCGGAGAAGAAAAGGATTAAGAGAGATCGATCGGTATTTTACAAATATAAAAACTAAAACACTGCAGGTGATTTCGGAGTATGAAAA
>NZ_NGLG01000002.1:468216-516825 GCF_002140655.1 Enterococcus sp. 3H8_DIV0648
GCTCTATTTCTTGATTAATATTTTTGGACTTCGTTTTCAGATGAAAAAAGAGGATAAGGAAACAGACAAGATCATCCATTCTTTTGAAAATGATTTTGTTGGTCAAGTGATCGAACAGGTAGAGTTTCCGATTCGCGATCAATCAGATGTTTCCTGGATAACCTTAGCGCTTCTTTCAGCTAACACGATCTTTAACAAATCTAATATGACTGATACGAAAATATTCGAAGCGATCCATGAGACGATTACCATTTTTGAAAACAAATCTACCTTGAATCTCTTGAATAAGACCGCGCTGGCTCATCGCTTATTTTTCCATTTAAAACCAGCGTTTTATCGTATTAAATATGGAGTACCATTCGATGATGTGGATTTGGAAAGTATTTCAACGAGCAATTTAGAGATTCGAACAGTCTATGAAATTTTGAAAGATTGCATTGCACCGATTGAAGAATACTTAGGCAGAGAAATGCCGGATAATGAATTGCGCTTAATTTCATTTTATTTCGGCGGAGAAATATTGAATACGCCAATGGTCGGTAATAAAGCTCGTAAACGGGCAGTAGTCGTGTGCAGCAATGGGATGATCGTCGCTAATTTAATGAAGCAAAATTTAGAGGAGCTTTTTCCAGAGATTCAGTTTTTAACGACCTCGTCAATTCGGGATCTAAATAAGTTCTCGCAAGAGTTTGATCTTATTTTCAGCAATATTCCAATAGGAGATGATATTCCTAATTATGTCGTTCAACCATTGATGAGTGACACAGAAAAATCTAGGTTGCGAATCAAAGTGTTAAGAGATTTTTCATTGAACAATGTTGTAAAACAAACAACCGATATTATCTCAATCATGAAGAAATATTCCCAAATAATGAATGAAGAAAATCTGTTCAACGAGCTTTCAAAATATTTGTTCAGTACTTCTAACGCTTTGGAGACAATAGAAAAGCCGAAAGTATCGACGAATTATTTGCCTCTCTCAAGCTACATTACTAAGGAAAATATTATTCATTCTGTGGAAATGACGGACAGTCTTTCTTGGCAGGAAGCACTAAAAAAAGCCTGCAAACCACTTTTAGATCAAAAAATAGTCGTTGAAGAGTATGTCGAGTTTTTATTAGAACAAATGTCAGATGAAGATGCTCACTATTTTATCAACGAAGCCATTGCTATTCCGCATACGTTGCCGGAAAACGGAGTAATTAGTCAAGGTGCGAGTTTGCTAGTTAGTCCAATCCCGATCGAATTTCCGGGAAATCATTCGGTTCACTTTATTATTCCGTTTGCTCTTACAAATTCAGATCAGCATATTTTGGCGATAAACCAAGTAGTAAAACTAGCAAAAGATTCAGCACTTCAGCACGAGTTGCTTCAAGCTCAATCTATCGACCAGATCCATCAGATAATTAAAGAGCTATAAATGTTTCAAAAGGAGGTAAAAATGAAAACAGAAGAATACCCAAAGATAACGGTCATATTGAGAGGCTACTCTTACGAAGAAGCTATGATGATTATTGAAATGTTGAGTAGCTTTGATAAACAAGTTGGCGTAGAGGTGACGACGAACAATCCTGATTATCTAAAAATTATTTCAGAGGGAACTAAAAAGTTTGGCGATCAAATTTTTATAGGTGTGGGTACAGTCTTGGACTATGAAGAAGCTAAAGAAGCAATTGAACATGGAGCGCGCTTCATGCTGGCTCCAGAAAAAATGGATCAAGAAACGCTGGCCCTTGCAAAACAGCACAATGTCATCACCGTTCCAGCAGCATTCACTCCGTCTGAAGTTAGTGACCTGTTCATGAAGGGAGCCGATATTGTGAAGATCTTTCCAGCAACCGTTGTGGGGCCAGATTTTTTTAAGCAGCTGCAGGGTCCTTATGGCAAGCAGCGCCTAATGGCTGTTGGCGGAATCACTATCGAAAATGCTGCAGAATATTTAAACAATGGGGCTGCTTATTTAGGAATCGGTTCTTCTATGTTTCGAAAGGAAGATATAAAGAATAGAGATGTAGAAGCTTTAAAAGATTCTGTAAAGAACTTTTTAGAGTCCATTAAATAAGAAGGAAACGGGGTATGACAATGTTGCCGATTAAACTAGAAAATATCAAGCTTAATCAACAATACAAAAATAGAGAAGACTATTTAAAAAAAATGGGGGAACAGCTTTTGTCAGCTGGGTTGGTAAATGAGGGCTATTCGACTTCTATTATAAACAGAGAAGAAATTTATCCTACAGGTTTAGCAACTGGCGAGATTAATATCGCTATTCCTCACACAGATTATCAGTTTTCGCGAACAACCGATATTTTTATCACTGTATTAAAGACTCCGATTGCTTTTTTTAGAATGGATGAGCCGGAGAAAACAGTCGAAGTAAGCATTATTGTCCAAATTCTTTTTGATAATCCTGAAAAACAACCAGATATCTTAAAAGAATTAATGGAAATCATCACCAATCAAAGAGTTCTAAAAGAAATGATCGCAGCCCAAGAACCAAAAGAAGTCCTACAGCACTTTCAAATAAACAATTAAAATTTAGGAGGAATTAATTATGTCTCAAAAAACTGTTATCGTAGCATGTGCTTCATCAATGATCACTTCAACAATGGCGACAAATAAGATCAAAGAAATTGCCCAAAAAAATGGATTGCCAGAACCTCGTGTCCTGCAAATAAAATTTTCGGAAGTCCAAGGAGCTTTGGCAACGAATGATGTGGACTTCATTGTACCAACAGGGAAACTGCAAGAAAATGTCACTCAAGGGGTAAAAGTCATCTCTGGAACACCTTTTGTTACTGGCGTAAATGAAGAAAAGGCAGCGAATTTAGTTTTGGAGGCTTTAAAAGCAGACTAACTATTGAGGAGGAGAGAAAATGAATGTTGTTGTAGATGGATTGAATTGGATAGCCCAATTGGGTCCAATGGTAATGATGCCCATCATTATTTTTATCTTAGGTTTGATTTTTAGAATCAAAATGAATATATTGCTAAAATCTGCGCTGACAATCGGAGTAGGCTTTGCGGGAGTCAATATTGTAATTAATTGGTTTGTCGCTCAAGTTGGTCCGTCGGTTCAATCTATGGTAACTAATTGGGGAATTCAAACAAGTATCATGGATGTTGGTTGGCCAGCTCGTGCGGCAGCCACATGGGCCTTTCCCTTGGCAGCAGTAATGGTTTTCATTGTATTAGGAATTAATGTTTTGATGCTAGTAACCAAAACGACTAATACCGTAATGGTCGATTTTTGGAGTTACAACCATTATATTTTTGTAGCAGCACTTGTTTATTATGCGACAGGAAAAAATGTTGCATTCGCATTAGTTGCAGGTGGAGTCGATGCAATTATTAGTTTCAAATTAGCAGATTGGACGACACCATTAGTGGAAGATTATTTTGAGCTTGAAGGGGTGAACTTTCCAACGGCCAATTCAGTCGGGTGGGCACCTATAGCATGGCTGCTAAACAAAGTTTGGGATGTTATTCCAGGAATAAATAAAATTGATGCTCGTCCAGAAAAAATTCAAAGTCGTTTTGGTTTTGTTGGTGAACCATTGTTTATGGGTTTTATTATTGGTTTGATCATTGGTATTTTGGCAGGAGAAGATGTTGGGCAGATTCTAATTGTTGGTATGAGTACCGCAGCAACAATGCTTTTAACACCAAAAATGATGCAGATTTTAATGGAGGGTCTATTACCATTCGCAAATTCAGTGAAGGAATTATTAAATAAAAAATTTCCTAACAACAATTTTACAATGGGGGTGGACGCAGCATTGACTGTAGCAAATTCAAGTGCTATTGCCACAGGAATCATTATGGTACCAATAACGCTGGTTCTAGCTGCTGTTTTACCAGGAAATAAACTTCTCCCTATTTCGGATATTGCTTACCAAGCAATGTGGTTATCGGCCTGGCCAGTAGCATTTTCAAAAGGAAACATTTTTAGAGGAATTTTATCGACGACAGTCATTACCGCTTGCGTTCTATTGATTGCGACCAATTTGGCAGATATTCATACCCAATTAGCGATTTCTGGAGGGTTTCAAATGCCAGAAGGAATGACAGCGATTTCGACTGAAGATGCAGGAGGTCATATCATTGGGTTCATTTTGATGAAAATCTCAGAATTCCTTAGTAATTTATTTTAATCAGAAAAAGGTGAATTTCATTGAAAATATCAGCAATTACTGTTTATAAAGTTAAGCCAAGATGGGTTTTTGTCAAGATTTCGACAGATGAGGGAATAGATGGTTGGGGCGAAATGATCTCTGGTACGAAAACAGAAACTGTCGTTGCCGGTGCTTATGAAATCGGGAATCGTTTATTAGGAAGAAATCCATTCCAAATCGAGCGATTATTTCAAGAATTGCATCGTTCATTTTTTAGAGGCGGTCCTATTAACGGAACGATTGTTTCAGGATTAGAAATGGCCTTATGGGATATCAAAGGTAAAGCCTTAAATTTACCGATATATGAATTCCTTGGAGGAGCTGCCAGAGATAAGATCAAGGTATACTCGTGGATCGGAGGAGATCGTCCTCAAGACGTTTTAGAACAAGCACAAGATCGTGTTGATCGAGGGTTCACCGCTGTTAAAATGAACGGAACAAGTGAACTACATTATATTGATTCCTTTAAAAAAATAAACGAAGTTGTGGACAGAGTGGCTTCTATCAGGAATAAATTTGGTGACGCGTTGGAAATCGGCATCGATTTTCATGGCAGAGTGCATAAGCCGATGGCGAAGGTACTGGCTAAAGCTTTAGAAGAATACCATCCGATGTTTTTAGAAGAAGTTGTATTACCAGAAAATGAAGAATATTTTAAAGAAATCGCTGATTCCATCTCAGTTCCATTGGCCACAGGAGAAAGATTATATACGAGATGGCAATTTAAGAATATTTTCAAACAAGGTGCTATCAGCATTATTCAACCTGACGTAGCACTTTGCGGTGGAATTCTAGAAGCAAGAAAAATCGCGGCTATGGCTGAAGCTTACGATATGGCGGTTGCTCCCCATGCACCATATGGGCCAATTGCATTAGCGGCAACTTTACAGCTTGACACTTGTGTACCAAATGTTTTCATCCAGGAACAAAGTCTAGGAATCCATTACAATAAGGGGTTTGATTTATTAGACTTTGTAAAAAATAAAGAAATCTTTCAATTTAAAGATGGCTTCGTAGATATTCCAGAAAAACCAGGACTGGGTTTAGAAATGGACGAAGATCGAATTAAAGAAATTGCACGAGAGGGACTCGTTTGGACAAATCCATCATGGAAAAACTATGATGGAACGATTGCTGAATGGTAGAAGGTAAATAGTATGTATCGAACAGTTTTAGGCTTAGTTGAAGAAATAGGGACCACATACATTCATGAACATCTTTATGTAGTGCCTAATGAGTTACCTAAATATCAGGACTATACTCTTGATGACATTGACAGAACGATTGAAGAGGTAGGGCGTTTTACCAAAGCAGGAGGACATACATTGGTAGATTTAACTCCTGTTAATTACGGACGCAACCCGATTGCATTAGAAAAAATTGCTCGTGAAACGGGAACTAACATCTTGTTTGTGACTGGATTTCATAAAGAGGAGTTTTTACCAACTTGGGTGGACGAACTTTCTAATCAAGAAATTTATGATTTTCTGATTCAAGAAATTGTTAATGGGGTTTCATCGCATGAACTTCTTCCGTCAGCTATGAAGATTGGTACCAGCTTAAATCAGGTGACAAATAAGGAAAAACGGATCATCGAAATTGTTGGAGAGGTTCAAAGGGACACGCGTATTCCAATGATTACTCATTGTGATCAAGGATCAATGGGGTTGGAACAGCTTCAATTACTCCGAAAAAGTGGTGCTGATATTGAACAGATTTGTTTAAGTCATTGTGACCTAATGAATGACGTGGAATATTTAAAAAGACTTTGTGATCAAGGAGCAAGTCTAAGTTTTGATCATGTTGGACGTGATTTAGAGAATAAAGATGAAATTCATGCGAATTTACTTACTGAATTAGTGAAATCAGGATATGAAGACTTTATTTGTTTAGCAGGGGACATGGGTAGAAAAAAATATCACAAGTCCTATCATGGAAGCCCCGGACTAGATTACATCCTAACTGATTTTAAAGAAATCATGTTAGATATGATACCTGAGAAGAGCTTTGAAAAAATGATTACTCTAAATCCGCAAAGGCAATTAAATTGGAGTTTTGACTGCGTGTAAAAAAAGGATCAGCTGACTTCTATAGCCAGCTGATCCTTTTCATTTTCTTTCAACTTCACGTCCATAAATCATTCATCGCATCGCGTTTTTGCTTACCTGCGATATGTGTGTAGACGGTCGTCGCCGAAGTGCCGGATTGTCCCAGCTGTTCTGCGACTTGAACGAGCGAGTTGGTTTTGCTGTATAACTGGGTCGCTACTGAGTGGCGCAATTTATGGGGCGAGATTTTGATTTTGAAGGCTTCTGAATATTTGCCCACCATGGCCTCGACGGCACCACTGGCAATTCGTTTGGCCTTGCCGCGATAGCGAGTCAGAAAAAGCGCCGTTTCATTCTCGTCTGGCTGATAAAGCTGATTCCGTTGTGTCAGATAATCGGTCAAATATTCGATAGCGATGGAGGAAATGACTACCATATCCCACTTTCCGCCTTTACGATAGACTCGCGCTTCTCCGGCATTCAGATCAAGATCCGACACATTCATGTTCACCAGTTCAGATAGACGCATGCCGGTTCCCAGAAAAAGCCCGATAATCGCCAGATCCCTCACTTGGTTTTTCTTAAAAGCAGTGATCGCTTGTCGAGATTCCAAGGTATCGATATAACGCTTTTCGACAAAATCCAGAAAATCCAAGGCTTCTTCATCCAAGAAGAGTTTTTTCTCAATTGCCGCCCCGCGTTCGGCCATCGTTTTATTATCCTTGACATTTGCGACTTTTCCCATCATATTGTGTTCAAGATAAGGTTTGCCGGTCTTGCGGTCAATCGCTTCACTTAGATAGCTGAAAAGTGAGCGCAAAGCAGTAACGCCTCGTTGAACGGTAGCATTTTGCCGCAAGGGGAGAGCCTGTTCGCTTTCTTCCAGTCTTTTTTTGGTGGATTCCTTTAAGATTTTCGGCGCCTTCACCAGATGGGCTTTATAAAATTCCAAATCTTCCGGCCAAAGTGCCGCAAATTCTGCCAAAGTAATCTCGGACAGCTTTTCGGCTGAGGAAAAGCCTTCTTGGATCAGCCAAGTTAAAAAGCGCCGGTATTCCTTGGCGTATTCATATAAGGTGATGGAAGAATATTGATCACCGCTCTTTTTTCGAAAATAATTTTGGACGAACCAGGGGAAAAATTGGATTTCCTCCTCCATCCGTCGATTGGCTTCTTGTTGATTCATGGCTGCCAACTCCTTTATAACTAAAAGTATAAGACAGCGACGAACCGTTGTCAAACGACAGTTATTTTATGGATGCCAATTATCCATGAAACAATCCGATAAATCTATTGTTCGTTATTTAATGCATACTGGAAATAAAAATAGTTGTTCATTTTTCGAAAGATATTCTAAAAAACCAGACGTATACTTTAAGAGTAAAGCAGGGGAGGGAGTACTCATGATTACTTCAAAGAAAAAACAGGAAGAGTACTATCAGGCATTAAAGGAAAAGGACCGAAATTATGATGGCATTTTCTTTGCCGGCATTAAAACGACCGGGATTTTCTGTCATCCTACATGTCGTGCCAGAAAACCAAAGTTCGAAAATTGCGAATTTTATCCGACAGCAGAGGAGGCCTTGTTAGCAGGCTATCGGCCATGTAAAATTTGCCAGCCGCTCTCGTTTCCGCAGGCGATCCCGGAAGAGGTCCAATTATTGGTCAATGCAGTGGAGGAACATCCGGAAAAGCGTTGGAAGGAAACTGATTTTTCTGCGATTGGTTTGAACTCGGCGACGGCCCGCCGAAAATTTAAAGAGGTCTACAATATGACCTTTGTTCAATACGCACGAGCTCGCCGGATGGGCTTGGCCTTCAAAGAGATTAGCCGCGGCAGCAAAGTGATCGACCAACAGCTTGAATTAGGTTATGAATCTTCCAGCGGATTTAATGATGCTTTTACCCAGATTATGGGAAATCCCGCGAAAAAAGTCGCGGCACGACCATTGAACGCGTCGTTTATTTCGACACCGATTGGACGAATGCTGAGCCTGAGCGATGATGAATACTTATATTTATTGGAGTTTGAGGATCGTCGCGGTTTGGAACGAGAGATCGAGCAGCTGCGGGTAAAATATAATTTTCGGATCATCTATGGTCAAACGATTATCAACCAGCAAGTGGAACAACAATTGGACGAGTATTTTAGAGGTGAGCGAACAGAATTCTCATTGCCGCTGTTTTATGATGGTTCACCTTTCCAAAAAGAGGTCTGGAAAATCTTAGAAACGATCCCCAGCGGTGAGACTTTGAGTTATCGTGACATCGCGCTGCGTTTAGGTGATAAAAATAAGGTACGGGCAGTTGGACGTGCGAATGGCACGAACAAAATCGCGATTGTCATTCCTTGTCATCGCGTCATCGGCAGTGACGGAAATCTGACCGGCTATGCGGGCGGCTTGGAACGGAAACAATATTTGCTGGAGCTGGAAAAGAAAAGTAGAAAATAGGAATATCGTTGGAAGAAAGATGGGCGCTCAGACTGTCTTTTCTTTCAACTTTTTTTATGGCTGATCCTCGAATCTTTACTTAAGATTTCTTTAAGGGAAGTTGGTTAAGTTGAGTTTAGAAAAAGTAACGCGAACAACCAACGTATCATCGCTTGTGAACTCAGATACGATTTTCTGCGATGATCATCCTGAGGAGGAGAAGTAATGAATAAAAAAATAGCTTTAATAGGTATCACGGTTATCGCAAGCGTCTTATTGCTGGGAGGCTGCAACAGCGCCGATACGACCACGGTAAGTACCAGTGAAGAAGAAGCAAAGACAGAAGAAAAAGAAGAAACAAAGGCGAGCACGACCGAATTGAAGGATGCGGCAAGCAAAACGAGCATTGAAGAAGCCTTGAATTTGAAAAACAATGAAGGGCAGGAGTGGAGGTATACGAAGGATGATGATGCCTGGGTCTTGACTTCGGTCACTTCGGTCACTACGGTCACGAATCCTGAGATTGAAGATCAGCAAGGCGTGTCAGTCTGCATTCCGGGTGCTTACGTTACAGGGATCGACACGAATGATGATGGAACCGCCGATGTTACTAATGACAGCTATTCCGAAGCGGTCAAAGGCTCATTGGTGATCGACTATGACGCTAAAGTCACCAGTACCAATGGACAAGTCTACACTGCCAAGACAGCTCCGGTCATTTTAAATACTGGGGCAGCCGGCTACAGCTCGTCCACCAACTCTGACGCCGCGACTACCTATGCCAGTGACGGCTACATTAATGTAGCCTGTGGGAATCGTGGAAAACAGGATACTGCCACAGATGAAGCGGGCGAAACGTATTATACTGGTGATGCGCCATTATGTTTAGTGGATCAGAAAAATGCGGCTCGCTATGTCAAATACAATATTTTGCTGGGAAATCTGCCCGGCAGCGCTGACTATCTCGTTTCTACTGGGGGATCGGGCGGCGGCGCTCATGCGACAATGTTTGCGGCGACTTCGAACAATTCTGATTATTACGATTACGAGATTGAAGCGGGAGCAGTCGGCGTTTACGAAAACACGGACGGCACTTATTCCACCACAGTCAGTATCGATGGAAAAGATCAAGAACTGTCAGACGGGGCTTGGGGCTGTATCGCATACAGTGCTATCACGCCTTTAGCTGAGGCTGATGCTGCGATGGGCTTTGAATATTTCTTAGATAGTACGTATGAGTTCGGCAGCACCTTCCAAAGTCAATTAGCCGAATATCTGTCAACAAGTTATATGGATTATATCAATGATCAAAACCTCTCTGTGTCAGAAGCTGAGATCGGCTTTGATCTAAATGGTGACGGTGATAAGAAAGATACTGTGAAATTATCGATAAAATATGACTTAGAAAAATACCCTGAAACAAATGGCTATTACGGGACTTATTTGGATCTGTATCTGGCGGAATTCACGGAAAATCTTCAATGGTATTTAGACAATCTTGATTATTCGGAGGGCTGGACTTGGTTCAACGAAGATGGAACAGCGCTAAGCGATGAAGAAGTCGCGGCCATGAGTTCTGAGGATCGATCAACGGCGTTTATTGAAGGACGCTATGCGAAGAGTACAAGTACCGAAAACGGACCTGGCGGAATGGGCGGGCCTACAGGCGGCGGACCAACTGGAGGAATGCCTGGTGGAGCTGGCATGCCGAACATGCAAGGTGGGGCAGGTGCAGTCGGAACACCCGATGCAGGCACTTCACAATCCGCAACAGGCGGTGTTGATTCTGCTAACTATGAGACCTTTGAAGAAATGCTGGAAGCTTATAAAACCGATATTGCAGAAATCAAAGCAGGGGACAAATATGGAAACAATCTTGTCGATCTGTACAATCCGCTGAATTATATTGACGCAGAGGACACTGAAAATCCAACATGGTCGAAGATTGTCATGGGCGCTGCTGAGGGCGATATGTCAATGTTTACATCCTTGAATTTGCAAATTGCTTGGTTGAACGCAGGAGTGGATGCGACGATTGAATGGCAATGGGACGGCGGGCACGTACCATCTGAGGTGCTAGGTAATTCCTTCAGTCTCTACGTTGATCAAATGTATGGAGAATATGTCGACGGCGCAGCTGAAATTAAAAAAGCTCAAGCAGAACCGCAAACCGAAAATGGCACCGATACAGAAGCAACAGGCACTGATATCAGCAGTTGGGTCAAGTATAGCGATACGAGCAACATTTCCTTCTCATTAGCCGATGCCGCTAACTATCGAACGGAAAACGCTAAAAAAGCCATTCCAGGTTTTGATGCGATTGATTATGGTCAAGAAGATTATGTATTTGGCAGCTCAACCAAGGATGCGCGCCACTGGAATAAAACCCTATTAGATATTTTCACTGAAAATAGTGAACAGCTTTCTCCTTTATTTAATAAGAGTGAATAATAGAAAGATTCCTCAATAATTATTTAGGTAAGAAAGTAGAGCTAGTTGAAGGATCACTGTTCAGCTAGCTCTTTTTCATGTAAATCTGCACGGGGAATGAAAGGGACAGTAGAAGGTTCCTGCAAGAGATAAACGGACTATTAATATCGCAAACAAGATATTTCAAAAAACAATTATTAAAAACCGTTTGACAATTAGCCCAAACCAGTCTATAGTCTTAAATAGATACCAGTGGTATGTTAGGAGTTGAGAAAATGCCGCGAGGGAAAAATCCGGAAGAAACCAGACAGAAAATCTTAGACGTTTCGAAAAAACTATTTTTAGAAAAGGGCTACGACAATACCTCCATCCAAGACATTGTGAATGGTTTAGGGGGAATGACCAAAGGAGCGATCTATCAGCATTTCAAATCCAAATTTGAGATTTTTGAAACGATCATTGAGCCGGCCGAAACTGCCGAAGAAAGCTTGAGGAAGCATAAGGGGAACACCGGGATGGAAAGGCTGCAAAGTGCGATCTTAGATGCCTTTACAGATTATTCCCGCATGAAGCTGAATTATTCAGCCGCTGTGACACTGCGCAGTCCGCGTTTTATCGGTGAACAGTTTATCGAAATGTTTCAAGTAGTGATTCCTGAAATCAAGAAAATCGTGGAAGAGGGAATAGCAGACGGTTCGATTGAGACAGAATATCCTGAAGAGGTTGCAGATGTTTTGATGATGAATCTGAATTCCTGGATTGGGCTGCATCTCACCGTTTTTACCGAGGAACAGCTTAAACGAAAGGTTCTTTTCACCAAGAAATTGTTCGACGGTGTCGGTATTCCGATTTTTAATGAAGAGATTATGACAGAAGCCTACAAAATGTTTGAGTATATTAAAAAAGATAGCAAATAATCAGCTATTTTTTTTAAATAAATAGATACCAACGGTAGGTATGTAAATGTATTATTTGAAATATCACTAGTTTTTGAGGTTGTCGCTTAAGTATCAGGAAAGCAGGGAGTTTATTATGAGAAAAAATAAAAATTTTAATTTACTAATCGGGAGTCAATTATTTTCTGTTTTAGGAACGACGATCGTTCAGTTTGTCATTTCTTTGTATGTATTAGATATTACGAAATCGGCTTTGACATTTAGCGTGATTGCTTCACTATCGATCATCGGACGACTGATTTGTTTACCATTTTGCGGAGTATTAGCAGATCGTCTGCCAAAAAGAAATTTAATGCTGCTGATGGATTGTCTGTATCTAGTTTTATCCGTAGGGCTGTTTTTAGTCACTCGACTAGCTGACCCAGTGACAGCGATTGGCATTCTGACTGTCATCATCGGTATGGTTTCGGCTTTCGAAACACCGGTTGTACAATCGGCTATCCCAGTGATTTGTTCAGAAGAAGAAATTCCGCGTGCTAATGGCATTATTAGTTCAATCGGAACGTTAGGGACTGTATTGGGGCCAATCATTGCCGGAATTATTTATCGATTTGATGCTGTTTATCAAATTTTCGCAATTACTGGGGGGCTATTTTTGATAGCAATTCTTTGTGAAGTCGTATTAAATATCCCTAAGCAAACGCAGGCTGCTATGAACGGTACGCTTTTGCAGGTCGTGGTTGGGGATTTAAAAGAAGTGACTCATTATTTAAAAGCCCAAAAGGTCATTGTTAAAGTAGCCATCGTGGCTTTTCTGTTAAACTTTTTCTTAGCTTCATTCATTCAAGTAATCATTCCATATGTTTCACGAATCCAGCTGGGAGTCAGCGACGCGCAGTTTGGTTTAATGAATACCATCTTAGCTATCGGAAGCTTGCTGGGGACTGTCATTTACGGCATCATTGCCAATCGACTAAATGAAACAAGTATTTCTAAAAATTTGATTTTAGTCGCGATCCTATTTGGCTTATTAGTGATTCCATTTGGTTTGATTCAAGATCCGACAGTAGCTTTTTGGATCATGACGATCATCGTCGCAAGTGCAATGGGTGTGGTCACAGTCGCTTCAGTCCAATTGATCGTTTATATTCAATTAGTTTCTGATAAGGCGTTGCTGGGCCGCATCATGTCATTGGTCATGATCGTAACAACATTGGCAATTCCTTTAGGGCAGGTCATGTACGGTGGTTTTGCGGCCGCGGCTTCGACAGAAATGCTGCTGGTTTTGATTGTTGCCACTTCACTTGTCACTGTTTTGATCGCAATCTTTTCAATCAGAATCTTCAAACAAATGCGGGTAGAAAACGAAGTGTAATGGGACTCGCAGCAAGAAAAAATCTTTAATTCATTTTTTTAATATTTCCTAAGAATTATTACTGAAGCCAATGATCCTTATCGTTGGCTTTTCTTGCTATACTAAAAATGAATGGATTAAGCTTTAAGGAGGGATTGTAATGAGTTTCTTTAGCTACAAAGGAAAGAAAATTTTTTACGAGACAATCGGAGAAGGAAAGCCGCTTGTATTTTTGCATGGAAATACCTCGTCTTCAAAGTTATTTACTCCTATGCTGCCTCTTTATAAGAACTTTCAAGTGATTTTGATTGATTTTTTAGGCTATGGCCAGTCCGATCGGTTGGATAAATTCCCCACAGAACTTTGGAAAGATGAAGCCCGTCAGACGATTGCTTTACTGGAACATTTAAACCTGCGTGATGCCAATTTAGTCGGAACTAGCGGCGGCGCTTGGGTAGCCATCAACACAGCTTTTCTAAGACCCGATCTTATTGCGACCGTCACCGCCGACAGCTTCGACGGGCGAACATTTCATGACGGCTTTGACGAAGCATTATTAGCCGAACGTTCATCAACAATGGCCGACCCTGAAGCCTCAAAATTTTACCATTGGTGCATTGGGGAGGACTGGAAGGAAGTGGTCGAAAGAGACACAGACTCTATGTGGCGCTTGATCATTTCCCGAAGAGAGCTGTTCTTTGATTCCCTGCAAATTTTACAAGCACCATTACTTCTGACCGCTACAAAAAGAGATGAGATGATTCGGCCCAATATCGAAAGGGAGTACCAAGCCATCGTTGGCGAAGTTGTTCAAGGACAATTCAAAATCTTTGAAAAACCAGGGCACCCAGCCATCGGCTCCAGTGCCGAAGAAGTTGCAGCGACCATCAATCAATTTATCGCGGAATATAGTTGATTAACAAGCATTAAAATAAAAGTTCCAATTTTACTATATATAATAGTAGAATTGGAACTTTTTTTATTCAAAAATTACTGTCAACCTTGTGTCTGGTCGTTGAGCCAGCCAATCAATTTTTGATGATTATAACATTAAAAATCTTCTAAAATTATGTATCGAATTTTATAAAGAAAAGTAACAAAACACTAACCCTACTTTTATGCTATAATATCAGCATGAATATAGCACGAAAGTAGGGTTTGCTATGACCAAAAAAGAAATGGTTTTAAGAATGGCTGCTGACAATAACGGTATTATATTAACAAAGCAGCTGACTGAGGCGGGAATTTACCGAAGTGTATTGAAAGACCTTGAAGATGAGGGTAAATTGACCAAAGTACAACATGGCGTTTATGTTACCGAAGACGGATACGTTGATGACTTCTTCCTCTTGCAACATCGTTTTCCAAGCGGTATCTATTCGCACGAAACCGCATTGTATCTATTAGGCTATTCTGACAGAGCACCGATTAGGATCACAATGACTTTCCCGCAAGGAACATCATCGAAGCGTATCAAAGATGAAGACATTCGTCCAATCTTGATATCGAAAAATCTTGATGTTGGAAAAACAGCGTTGTATCGTAATGGGAATGAAATTATCGTTTATGAAATAGAACGCACCTTAGTTGATCTGATCAAGCCAAGATATGAAGCCGATATGGAACAACTAATCCCAGCTTTAAAACGTTATGCCAGGAATAAAAACGATATCAATAAACTGTTTGAATATGCCAAACTTTTTGGTGTTGAACAAAAAATGCACGATTACATGGGAGTTTTGCTATGATCTTTAAAAATGCAATGAGCTATAAAGCGAAAATTAAGCAACTTGCCAAGGAAAAGGGAGTATCTGCTCGGCAGGTTCAACAAAATTACCTAATCGAAATTTTTTTAGAAAAAATTGCAGCTTCGAAATACAAGGACAACTTTATAATTAAAGGTGGTTACTTGATCGGCAGCTTGATTGGTCTGGATCTGCGAGCTACTATGGATTTAGATGCAACTATAAAAGGATTTGAACTGACACCAGAAAAGCTACTTGAGATCGCACACCAAATCGTGAACATACCTACAGAAGTCTCCTTTAAGCTTTCTGTCATTGGGGTTGAAGAGATTCGAGAAACAGATGATTATCCTGGTTTTAAACTAAAATTAGCAGCTGATTTTGAACGCATACATGAGATCATAACAATTGACGTTACAACGGGAGATGCTATTACTCCAAAGGAAATCGATTTTCGCTTCAGACGACTTTTCGATGATCAACGTATTGAATTATGGTCGTATCCTGTCGAAAATGTTCTTGCGGAAAAGCTTGAAACAATTCTTTCCCGTGGCGTAGCAACAACTCGTCCTCGTGACTTTTATGATGTATTTATCCTAAGTAAAATGAAAGCAGATCAGATTGACTACACTATTTTAACAACTGCGCTCATCAATACGAAAAACAAACGAGGTTCCGTGTTCGATATCAAGCAGTCCTTAGAAATTTTAACCGAAATCAGTCTGTCAGGATTCCAGCAAAAACTATGGGCGAATTATCAATCCCAATATCACTATGCCACTGACATTTCCCATAAAACTGTTCTTAAGGCAGTCAGTGAGCTTGTAGCAATCATAATTTAGAACTATAAGAAGAAATATATTAGCAACATTTTTTAAAGGCAAAGCAAGGTCTTCTCGATCTTACTTTGCTTTTTTATGATGAGAGAAAATAGGCTTTTACGTGTAATCTCGACAATAAACGAAGGACATTCCGGGTGGAATGTCCTCTTTGCTTTTACGTCCACAAATCATCAATGACTGAACGTTTTTCTTTTTTGACGATATGGGTATAGATTTCTGTCGCGGATGTGCCGCGCTGGCCTAAGATTTCGCTGACGGTTTTGAGATTTTTCGTCTTTCGGAAGGCCATCGTGCCGACACTGTGGCGAAGCTTATGGGGAGTCGTGCGTTTGCCAAAAGCGGTGGAGTACTTGTCGATCATTTTTTCGATTGAGCCGCCTTCCATTCGTTTAGCGACATTTTTGTGTTTGGTTAGAAAAAGGACCGGCACGGAATCATCTGCATTGTATAGATTTTTTCGCTGATCGATATATTCCTGAATATAATCGATAAAAATCGGTGAGATCATCGCATGGTCCATAGTATCGCCTTTGCGCTGAACCTGAATATACAAGCCATCGTAATTGAGATCACTGACGTTGGTATTGACTAATTCAGACAAACGGATGCCTGATCCAAGAAACAGTGCTAGAATCGCCGTGTCTCGGATGCGATTTTTTTCATAAGCAGTCTTAGCTTGACGTGAGGTCAAGGTGTTGCCGTAGCCTGAATAAACGTAGTCGACAAAATCGATCGCATCAGAATCTAGGTAGAGCATTTTTTCTATTTTGTCTTTTCTCACAGCATCAGAAGCATCCACACCGCCATTTTCAATATTAACCATGATATTTCTTCGAAGCATTGGCCGAATAATATATTCACCGGTCCTTTCATCAAATTCTTCGATCTCTTCATTTGCTAAATATTTAAAAAGGGAACGAAGGGCAGTGATACTTCTTTGCACAGTAACCTTCAAACGATGAGTATTTCTTTCGCTCAAGGGAGATTGAGAGACATCATTTTCTGACTTTCCTTCAAACGTTCGTTTAGGGGATTGATTTAAAAAGGACTTGTACAAAACAATTTTATCTTTATTCAGTCTTTCAAAATCTTCTAAGCAAATCTCTGAAATATCATTCACACAAATTATATTTTCGGAAGAAAGCCAACTGAGAAAGCGCCGATATTCTTTGGAGTATTCATACAACGTATTGGTTGAACGAGGGATGGCTTCCAAATACAAAAGGTATTTTTGGATGAAGTCGGGGAGCTTTTCGAATTCTTTTTCATATCGTTCTCTTAATAGTTCACGACTCATGGGATTCAGTCCTTTCGATTTTTTTAGTAGGAGAGAGGTGAAACTCTCTATCTATACTATAATAGGTATATACCAATTTGTCAATTATAAAATAACTTAAATTGAAAGAAGGTTAGGCGATAGGCATTAAACAACAGTTTATATATTGCTGAAAAATGGTTCTTTTTATAAAGCATAAAGAACATTCAAAAAACATAAAATAACTAATAACCAATAAAAGGAGAGGCGCAGCGAAAAAAAAATCGATTGATAGCAAATTTAAAATTGGCTTTGCTCGATACATTTTTATGAATTAAGCGATTGATTTGATTGGAATTTTCGCCAAAAAGCATTGATTTAACAGCAAATTTTATGAAATGAATGATTAATAATCGTTGAACTAAGGTTGATTTACTTAATGATTAAGGAATTTCGTGCATTCAACAAAAGCATTTATCAGTCCTTAAAAAGCGTATTTAAGCCATATTTGGCTCAGCTAGACAAATAAAAATCTATGCTTTCGGGAAAATAGATATTGTTACGAAAACATGATTTCTCATTAACACCGGCTTCAACCGCTGAATCCAGGATAACTTGCTGCGTTTCATCTAAGGTTGCTTCCTTTATTACAGTCCGATTATTGACGGCCGTCAGATGTATTTTCGACCTTAGTCAGTCTCGATTTGCTGTCAAACGTCGTTCTGTGATCAGCTGATACGCGCACGATCGTACAACCAATCAACTGAACTCGTGTTAGATTGCTCGTGTCGATACGTCATTGATATTGCTGCCGCTTAACGTTTTAAAATTGATTTGGACTTTATGTTTCATCGATCTCAGCTAAAAAATAAACTGCTGAAGCTTTTTTGTAATACACAAAATATATTTCATAAAAACTATGATCATTGATTTAATCGAATCCGCGGTTTAATCAGCTCTTCTATTTTACTTAGTTTATGGTTTGAGAAAAACTAACATTATTCTCAAACCATAAACAAGCACTATCATCTCTTCATAACCAATCAACTAACCGAATTAGCTGGTAAAACTTTTTAATCCGTAAATGCAGAAAAAAAAAACAATCCATAAAAACATAATGAAGCTTACGTTCTTATGGATTATTTTAAAGTATTTGCAGTTGTTTAGCTTTATCGACTGCGGTGACTCGTGAGTTGACTTCTAATTTGCGATAAATGTTCAAGATATGTGTTTTGACGGTTGCTACCGAAATAAACAGCTTATCAGCGATTGCTTTGTTCGTAAGTCCTTTTGCCATTTCAGCTAGAATCTCGATTTCTCGTTCGGTTAACAGCGAATGCGAACTGGTACAGCATAAGTCGATTATCTTATGATGAAATGCTCGTTCTCTTGGTTCTAGATTGGCTTCAATCTCCGTCTTCATGCGCTTTATAAGCTCCTCGATTTCTTGCCGGAAGAGAAAAAAGTCATTAAGGATCTGATTTTCACTACTATAATAGAGGCATTCATAATAAATATTGAGCAGCTGTCTGGAATGATTCCCCTTCAGCTTTAATAAGACTGAAAGTTTTAACAGATTTGCTTCAATTATTTTTGAATAGATCCGCTGCTTTCGACTTTTTTCCAAAATTTGATCCGTTATTTGCAGACAATCTTGATAGTCCCCTCTTTTTAACAAGATCATGGCATAGAATAATTGATAAGCCATATTGTGAAGCTCGGGATGCTGTTGGAAGGTCTCGATAAAATTTTCCTCATAATAACCAGGCAGCTGACCTGCTTTTAAGGCATATTTCATAATCCCAGATTGCGTAAATGGATTACTATAGCTTCCGGTTGCACCAAATTCCATTTCTTTAAAGGTTTTCCAGCCCTGTTCTTCATCGCCGGAAAGATAATATAGTTCTGCCAAATTATACAAATAAGACGCGCGCACATGGGGATGTTTGTTCGTATTCGCCTTTTTCAAGGTTTCTGCTGCGGCGTCTAAATTAAGCTGCTTCAAATGAATGCCTGTGATGGTGATATAAAAACTGACTTGATAGTTCTCCCTCATCTTTGAATTAAAGCCCATGCCGTCTAATTTCTGGTGAACCTTTGTCAGGATCGCCAAGCCCTTGTCCAACTCCCCCGTCTCTTCGTAAATTTGAGCGAGCAGGGTTTGATTGAAGTACATTAAGAAATTATTTTTGCTTTTCTGATTCAGTTTTGCACTCGCCTCAATAAATTGTTTGGCTTGCTGATAGTTTTCTTTAAAAAAGAGAATCATCGCACTTTTCAAAAAAATCAATGCCTTGGAAACATCATCCAATTTCAATTGCTCGATTTCCTGAATCGTATTCGGAGTTTGCGACGTGGTGGTATAATCAGAACCCAGCATTAATTTAATCCCGCTCAACGCCCGAATTTCTTTTTGATCTGGATATTTCGTTTCCAGCTCATCGATCAATTCATAGCAGTTGTCATATTCAAGATTCGAATAGTAATAAACGAACTTTTGAAAAGCAAAATCAATGTTCGTCAAGGCGACTTCTTTAGGGATCTGCTCGATATAATAGATTCGCCGAAAGGATTGTTCGTTTTCCACGATCAATTTCATCAACGGCTGATATTCCCCCAGTTCAAATAATAAGGCCACGCCTTCATCTAAATAACCATCCGTGATAAACACTGACGCGGTTTGTTTTTTTACGGCGGTCCGCTGTTGAATAGGCAGTGACTGGAATTCTTTCACCAGATACTCTTTAAGGATCGGATGAAAAGTATAGCGCTGCTCTTCATTATCAATACAGGTGATCATTAGATTCTTTTCCTGCAGGCTCTCGATCATTGACGAGAAATCAGTCGTTGGAAAAATTTGCTGACTTAGATTGGGATAGATAAAGGGAAAATAGCCGGAGATTACTAAAAATTCCTGTTCTTCCTCCGATAAATCCCCTAATATCTCTTTTGCTAAATAATCCGAAAGAATTTTATTTTCAAAGCTGATCTTTTGCGCTTGCGGCTGATTGATTTTTTTAATGGCGATCAACAGCTTTAAGCCGCCGATCCAGCCCTTCGCCGTTTCAAGTAAATAGCGGGTGGTTTCCTGCGAAAGCTTTTCACGCGAATTTTGCTGAATAAAGGACCGGCCTTCGTCATCAGATAAAAGAAAATCTTCTTCGCGAATATACTGAAGCTGCTCCGCCAACAAAAATTTCGTTAAGTATACATCTGGCTGATATCTGGTGGTTATGACCACATGTAAATTTTCGGGCAGCTCTTCTAGGAATAGCTCGAATGAACGAAGAACTTCCTTGTTTTGGATCGTATGAAAATCATCCAAGACGAGATGATCGCTTGTCTCCAGCGTCAAACTATTCACTAAATAAGAAACAAATTCTTCGATATTTTCAGGATTCATACTGGTTTGAAAATAGACCATCAGTTCTTCTCTCATTGAACCTAATTGCTTCTTCAACGCTTCAATCAGGTAGCTCCAAAAAACGACAAGGTGGTTGCAATCCTCATTAAGTGTCAGCCATTGCCAGTGATCCGCCGGCAATTGGTTAAGTGCTTCTCGAATAGCGGTGGTTTTTCCGTGCCCTGCTCCGGCCTCTAAAATCATCAGCTTTTTTTGCAGTCCTGTTTGGATTTTATCGGCCAAGATTTTTCTAGTAACAGATTTTTCAAGCGTTTCTGGTGCTTTCACGCGATTAGCTGATAAGTGTTTTCCCATAAAGGTTTTCCTTCCACGAATAAATTACCCTTAGTATATCAGTTAATTTAGCTGCGAACATATTCTTTTCTGGTTTTAAAGACTGCAATACTCATCAATACCAGACTGAAACCAACCAAATAAAACAGCCGCTGAATGTTCCCGCTATAGCTTTGCCCAGCTTCAATATTATGGACAAGCTCCAAAAATTGTTTTTGCGGCAGCCAATGAATCAAGCTGTTAAAGAATTTATTGCCGTTATCTAGTGAAAAGAAGCTGCCCGATAAGATGGTGGTGATCATCATGATCATCGACCCCAGCATGCTTGCGCTATCGGCTACTTGGAAAAACGAAGCGTTGCAAATCGAAAAAGCTGTCGCAAATAATGCAATCACGCCGAGCAAAATCGCGTAATTCACTATGGAGAGCCCGATATCAGTCAAGCCAAAGAGGGAAATCCCTCCAATGATCAAGAGATTCGGAATGAAAAGCAGCAGCCAAGAAAACAATGAATAGTTCACGAACAATTTAGTAAAACTGATCGGTGTGGTAGTGATTCGTTCCATAATATGCTTTTCTTTATCCTCACTGAACAGCAGCATATTAGTCACGCTGGACATCAGCACAAACATCAGCATATAGCCGATGATCTTACTGCCGATCCCCTCCCCGCTTTTTTCACTGGTTTGGACAGCTTGCGGATTTTTGAGATACTCTGCTAACTCTTTTTTATATTTCTCACCCTTGAATGTTGAGATTATCGGTGTGCCGCTCCGCATGTCAACGACCGCATCATAGGTACCTAAAGCGAGAGCGGACTTTTCAGGTTCTTTGGATAGGTGCTCGATTTTGACGGTATCGGAAACAAGCTCCTGCTTTTCGGCACCAATCATTCCGATTTTTGTCGAAAAATTCCCTTTACTGCTGACAAAAACGGCTAGAAAAATCGAGACTAAAACCAGCCCTAGCATGACGAATAGCCGTGCTTTGTTTTGCCAAATTCTGGCCCAATCATTTTTCAGCATCGCGATCATACATATTCCTCCCCTCTAAAAAGAATGATTGACAGCCCTAAAATCAAAATAGAACCAATCAGCAGCAGTGAAAATACTGGAAAAAAGCTTGCTGTGTTTTGATCGTAAATCATTTCAAAGACAGCTTGTGCGACTTTTGCGGTAGGCAGCCACCTGCTGATTTTGACAAATGTCTCTCCCAAATTGGCGATGGGAAAGATAAAGCCTGAGAGCATTGCCAACGCCGCAGTCAAAGTGCTGAGAATTTGATTGGCAACTCCTTCACTTTTAAAGATGCAGCACATCAAAACACCGATGCAGCTGAACAGCAGATTCATTCCTATAAATAAAAGCCAGATTTGCAGCAGGTTTTCCGAACCAAATCTGATATGAAACAGCAAATGACAAATCACAGCGGCGATAGTATAAAAGATCGTCGTGAAAATAAAGGTCGCCACAACCTTAGAAAAGGGAATAAACCAATTGAGAATGGGTGAATAAACGATGCGCAGGTTCGCCTGCTTGATTTTTTCTTCCATAAAACTGTTCGCAGAAAAAGTCGCCGCATACATTGCCGAAAACAACATAAAAGTGACACCGTAATAATCATAACTCGTAAAATAGTCGCCATATAAGCCTTCCGTTAGAAATCCTAAGATGGCCACCAGTAATAATGGGAACATCAAGCTGAAGAATATCCACATTGGATTTGTTAATAGATTGAGCGTGTCACGCTGAATAATTCTAACTAGTCGATACATCAATTTTTCCTCCTTCAACCACTTAATCTCTTAAGGAGCGTCCCGTTAAATCCAAGAAGATCGTTTCCAGATTGGCTTCTTGCACAACGATGTTTTGGATTTTCTGCTGCAGCCTGATCAGCTTAGCGATGATATGATCGAGATTCTCAATTCCCTTGATCGAAGTAATCATCAGCTCGTCCTCATTCAAGGAGACCTCTTTTACTCCTTCAATTTGATAAAAGGCATCTGCTGAAATTTCTTTTGAATCACTGATCTCAATCGTGATTTTTCGTTCATCATTTTTTTCCTTTAATGCTTCCTTGGTTCCTTCTGCAATGATTCGGCCGTGATCCATAATAATGATCCGAGAAGATATTTCCTCTACCTCTTCCATATAATGGGTGGTATAAAGGACGGTCATTCCCTTCAGCTGCATTTTTTTGATTGCATTCAAGATGTGATTTCTGGATTGAGGATCAATTCCTACCGTTGGTTCATCCATAATCAGCAGCGCCGGCCGGTGAGCGATCGCACAGGCGATGTTCAATCTTCGCTTCATCCCGCCGGAAAAAGTCGCGACCTTTTCCTTCCGATGTTCATTTAGTCCGACTGATGTTAAGGCAAACGCAACGCCCGCCTCCAGCTCTTTTCCCTTTAGCCCATACAAAGATGCAAAAAACTGCACATTCTTTTCAGCCGTCAAGTCTTCATACAGAGCTAAGTCTTGCGGAACAACCCCCAGCTGTTGCTTAAAGCCTTGCAAATTTTGATCGATCGGTACACCATTACAGGTCACTTCTCCGGCATCATACCCAAGCGCGCCGCACAAAATATTGATCGTTGTACTTTTTGATGCGCCATTCGGTCCTAAAAGACAAAGAATTTCCCCTTCATATATCGCAAAGGATATTCCGTGAATAACCTGCTTATCTTTGTAGCTCTTTGCTAAATTTTTAACTTCTATTAATGATTTCATAGACGCTCTCCTCCTTACATACCTATTGTAGAAAAAGCACCTCTTTAATCCTATCCACCAGGTGGTTGATATTTGAACATGATTTCGGTCTTTGTCTAAAAAAATGCAAAAAAGTGCTGGAGGGTCGATGACTCAAGCTCTCCAGCACTTCCAATTTATGCTTATTTTAGTTTTTTCTTGAAATTCACTAATTCAACGGCTGTTTGCAAACTGGCTTGATCTTGGATCGGGATCAACACCGTGTTTAACTTGCCATTTTTTTGAATGGACGCCTCGTTGGCTTCGAGCTTAGCGAATAATTCATTTGCGACCAGCAGTGGCCACACGCGTTCACTGAAAAAAACGTTGACCTTTACACCAGTCTCCCAGATCGAGATCCAGCCGAGATTTTTCTTTTTGAATAGTATTTTGCTTAACCAGTTATGTCCATCTTTGTAGTAGTTCCAGTCTTCCATATAGGAATTTTCGTGCAGCACCGTTAAAAGCTGCTGGTAAAGACTAAGATTTTCCTTCGATAGGTGCTTGGCTAAGTTCTCAACGGTGGGAAATTCAGCTTGATTCTTTAATATTGGTTTCATTAAAATGCCTCCTTTAATGTCAGTTTAGCAAGTGAAACTCGTCAGCGAATGTCAAGTTCGGTATTTGTTCAACAGCTTTTCAATCCGTTCAGCCATTTTATTGCGATACGTTTGCGGTTCTAATATTTCTAAATGATCGCCAAATGAAAAGAGATAGTTCATGGTTGATTCGTCATCCGCAAATTTAATGACTACGACCGAGCTTCCGTCTTCGTTTTGCACGATGTCATTAAATTCTTCTTGTACTCGATACGCCGCTCCGGCATCAAATAAAAGTGTCAGCTCGACCACCTTTTTCGGCGGTGTTGGTTTTTGTGAGAATACTTTAGCAGGCACGGTTCGTTTGAATGTTTCGTCTAGGAGGTTTAATTCCCGTATTCGGGAAATTTTGAAGAGTCGGTCATTTTCTCTCAAACGACAAAACGCGTAGAGGTACCAAGCCTTATCGCGAAAAACTAATTTCAGCGGCTCCAATTCTCGTTCAGTGAGTTGTCCCTGACTGCTTAAATAATTTATTTGGATCACTTTTTGAGACAGGATTGCTTCTTGAAGCTCGTCGAAGAAATGATTGCGCAAGCCGGTCCAATCGGAAAAATCGATCTCCAGCCAATCAAGTCGTTCCTTTTGAAAAAGTGTGCTTAGTTTTTCAACTAATGAACTCGTGGCAGCGCCCTCAGTCAGATTCAGATTTTGGAGAGCGATCAGGATCGCCTTTTGTTCTTCATCAGAAAATAGCGTCTTGTCCATAACATAGTTTTCCTGAATAAAAATGCCGCCGCCCTTGCCTCTGACTGCATAAACCGGAACACCTGCCGCACTCAGCGCGTCAATATCACGATAAATCGTGCGGGCAGATACTTCGAATTTTTCAGCCAGCTCCGGTGCCGTCACCGACCCATTTTCCAATAGAATAAAAAGAATCTGCAATAGTCTGCTTTCGATCATGTGATGCCCTCCTCTCGTTAACTAGCATATCATGCAGAAGGTAGTTGATAAATGACAAAAAAGAACTGCGTTAGGTGCTTCAACGCAGTCCCTTCTTACTAATCAAAGATTTAAATCTCGATTTCCCGCATTTTCTCGGTAACCTTTACCATTCGTTCCTCCAGATTTTGTTTGTCATCTGGTGAAAAATGGAGTTCGCTCACGATCTGACCGTCGCTCATGAACAGAACACGTTGGGTTTGAGCAGCGACTTTCGCGTCATGGGTCACTAAGCAGACTGCTGTTTCCTGTTGATTGATCTCAGCTAGGATGTCCATGATTTCTTGTGCTGACTTGGAGTTCAAGGCTCCTGTCGGCTCATCCCCGAAAATAATTTGCGGATCGCCCATCAGTGCGCGGCAGATACCGGCCCGCTGCAACTGACCGCCGGAGACTTGCGTAATATCTCTTTGCTCTAAGCCGGCGATGCCCATTCTCTTCATTAATTCTTGTCCTTTTTCCTTCAAGGCCTTGGCTTGCTTTTCATTGCCTTTTTGGGCGGGTAAAACGATATTGTCTAATACATTTAGATTTTTTAACAGCGTCGGCTGCTGAAAAACAAAGCCCATTTGTTTTCTTCGCAGGTCGGCTAAGGCATTTTCAGAAAGAGCGGCTAATTCTTTGCCGTCAAACTGAACGCTGCCGGCATCGATCTCATCCATCCCGCTTAAAGCAAACATCAAGGTAGTTTTTCCTGAGCCGGAAGGTCCCATGATGGAGACAAATTCACCGGGAGCGATCTCCACAGAAACATTGCGCAGGACTTTTTCTTGTCCAAAAGATTTTTCAATATTGGTTCCAACAATCATTTTTTTCATCGTCATCATTCCTTTATATTATCGCTGATTTTTATTTTTTGTAATGAAGCGGTCGCTAGCGTCGTTGCCAGCAAGGTTACCAGCAGCATGCCTAACGGACATAAGACAAAGCTGACCAGCGGATTAATCGTAAAGCGGAAGGTGGTGACACCCATCATAGACATGGCGATACCCGCTACCTGTCCTCCCAATGTACTTGCCAGCAGGGTTCCAATAATCGTCCCTAATACGACGATCACCAAGGAACGCATAAAATATTGCTGGCGAATATCGCGGCTGGTAAAGCCTAGCGCCTGTAAAACGGCGATCTCATGGCGATCTTTTGCCAGCAGCATCTTGATAAACAATAATACGATCAAGGCGGTGATGACTAATGCCACGATCACTGCCACTTTCGCAGCGGTCGCGACTGTTTGAATCGTTGAACCAAACGTCTGCTGCATGTAATGCTTGATATCTGAAACCTTGGCATAGTTGAATTTCGAACTGTATTCTTTGGCTTTTTCACTTGGTGTAACGCTGCCCTTCACATTTCCGCTGATCGTACACCACATTGTCGCAGCTTTTTGATCAGTGAACATGGCTTTGGCGGTCTTGCCGCCATTGGTAACGTCGGAATAAATGCCGCAAACCTTCAGCTTGCGATCGCCTTTTGAGGTTCGTACCGTTAATGTACTATTTAAGGGTTTCTCCAGGTCATCAGACAGCGAACTGGATAAAGCGATCTGATTGGTTTTCTGCGGTGCTTCACCTTCGGCATACTCGACTGGAAAAATCGTGTGATCGCCGAGTTCGATCTTCAACTGATCCTCGGCCTTGCCATTTTTGATCAGCGAGAAGGCTTTGGTAGTCAAAGCAACAGAATTACTTATTTGTTTGTCCTGATTCAGCGTATCCATGATTTCTGCTGTTTTCTCAGGAATATTTTTTGTTTGCTGGATATCTAAACGCAGATCAGATTGTCCGATTCCCATGTAACGCGAGAAGCTTTGAGACGAAACTGTACTATATAGATTCTGCGGCAAAATCAAAATAAACGAAGACAGCAGCAGCACTGTAAACAACGTCACATACAATTTTTTCCGCGACAATACATCCTTGATCCCTAACAGACCATTCACTTTCGGGAAGGAACGTCCAGCAATTTTCAGCCCTTTGCCGCCGCGAACCTTCTCTTGCGAAACGCCAAAACGAATCGCCGATGCGGCTGAAATTTTGCGGAAGCGGCGCAGCACTAGATTGACATACAATAAAACGCCGAAGAAAATCAAAACCGTCCCTAAAAGACCAACAAGCATAGACAATCCCTGATTCCCGCTCTTACCCATATACAGCTGGATGTTTTCCAGCAGAATACCGCGAAAAGCAAACGAAAGCAGATAGCCCAATAAACAGCCGACCAACCCGATCGCCGTATATTTCGCTAAATATAAACGCTTGATATCTGAATTTCTTAACCCGATCGCTTTTAACACACCAATCTCTGGATAGTCGTCCTCAATTTTTGATAAAAGCGTAAAACGAATGCATAAAAAAGCCACCGCTAACATCAATAAGCTGACAAGTAAAATAATAGCGATCATGATGCCGTCGGATAACGCATTCATCATGCGGAATAAGGTATGTGTCAAGGCGGGACCATTGGCTGGCAGTTCTGCTTTGATATACGCCTTTTCAAAATCACTGATTTTATCAAGATCTTTTAAGCGATATTCGATCAGGTATTCGACGTTGCCGTATTTTTCCAGCATTTGATAATCCTTTTGATTCACAATGAAGCGTTTCGACGAAGAAAGCGACGCGTTCATCTGAGAATCCCGCAGGAAGCCGGCGACGATTAGCTTATGTCCCTTTACCTCCAGTAAATCTCCTTTTTTCGCAATTCCTTCACGCTCATAAATGATCGGCAAATAGACCTCGCCGACCTTTGGCTGAATGATCTGATCCTTCGTATCAACTAAAAAATCAAATTTTTTACTTTGAACCGAAAAGCCGTTATCCTGAACGCTGTCGGTCATTGGCTTTCCAGCGATGAACAGCTCTGTATTATCGACATTTAAAAAATCCAAAACCTGCCAATCCGCCAGATTCGGCTGTGATCTCGCAAAGTCCTCCATTTTTCTTTGGTCGATCTGCCCTGAATGCATTTGCATGAAATGCGGTGTCTTTGCCCGCTCCATCATCCCATCGATCGAGCCTGCCAAATTGATGACTAGAATCGCGGCTAACGAGACCAGCATTGCGGTGATCGCAATAAAAATCGTCGTTGCCGCTGTCACCAGCTTACTTTTTTTGATGTCATTTGTAATTAACCTGCCATACATATTACCCGTTCCTCCTTCATTTTCTCCCACATATTAATCAAACATACCCTCCATTTCTTTTGCTAAAAGCCCTTCTTCGACACCTAACATTCGTTCTAAAAGATAAAAGAAGCCATTTACACGCTGCACTTTCATTTCTTCGCTTGATGCTAATTCCTGCGCATCGAAAACGGTGTTGGCATAAATCATGGCCATTTCCACCGCTTCATAAGGATATTCTGTCTGAAAGAGCCCCTGTTCAATCCCCTCTTCCACAATTCTCGTCAGCACTGGCGTAATTTCCTTTACCACTGCTGCTTGAACCTTTTGATGCATCAACGCGTTTTGCGGTCGATGGACAAAATCCATCATGTCTTGGCCTTCCTCCGCTGAAGTATCCAAACGCAGTGCAAGGACGGTTTGAATAAAGCGTTGAAAAATGGGAAGCGATAAATCGTCTGACGCCTGCTTAGCCGCTGTAAACAATTCATTGGTCGTTCGTTCCACTAAGGCATCCATGATTTCTTCCTTTGATTGAAAGTGATAATACAAAGTTCCTCTGGCAATTCCTGCTTGAGCAATAATTTCTCCAGTGCTGGTTTGATCAAATCCCTTTTCGGCAAAAAGCTTACCGGCAATATCCAGAATTTCATTTTTCCGCACCGTTGGATCCTTTGATACACGCATTCTTCTCATCCCTTTTCTTTTTTGACCGACTGCCTGTCTAATTAAACTATAACACATTTATAATGAAATGCTTAAATATTTAACAAAATCAGTCTAAAGTATTAGTCCTTAAACTTTAAAATTTTTGTATAAAATGAAAAAAATCCCCAAAGGACTCTCCCTTGAGGATCTTATAACTTAGACAGCTGATAAAGCTGACTCTTTATTTAGGAAAAATGGGCGATAATAGGCCGCCGCATTGCTCATCGGCAAGACTTCTTCACTTAACTGAATTCCGATTTCTTCTATTAAATAGCTGCGGCGTGCTTGCATGCGGGACCACATCTCTGGATACTCGTTTTGAATAACAGCACGCAGATGTTCATCTGCCAAAACAACACCGCCTTCACAGCTGGCACCAGAATAGCCTGGAACCGAAGGAATGATATCGAATTGGAAAAGCATGCCGTTTTTGATTTTTTCGCTTGAATCAGGATAAATCGGTGAAGCCAGCCACTCTTCATCCCCGCATAAATGACCGGGATTCAAATGCCAGCCATATTGCTCTTTAGGTAAGACCTCTTCGATTTTATCGTATAAATTTGCGCCCTGCATATCGATAGCGATGGTCTCGAACCAAGTCTTAACTGCATTGAAGTAAGGCTTGGCGACACGATCCAAATAATCTTGTTCCGCTTCAGGTAATTCTTCGCTGGTGTGGACGGCGTAACCGCCGCGACTTTGCAGGCCGCCTTTATAGCCGCTGGTCATGGAAATTCGATCCCCCAGCTGGATTTTCTTCTCTGTCGGATACAGGTTCGCTTTCTCAAAACGCGCGCCTGTTGCCATGATCGTTACGACACTCGGCGTTTGACCAAAATCATTCAGATAGGCGCCGATCTCCATTTCGCTTTTTCCGACTGCCAACTGATCCATAGCGTTTAGGATACAATTTCCAGCAAGCATGGCGCCAAATTCGTAGTGGGCGATCTCGTTGGCGTTGTTGGTTGTGCGCAGACCGTTTTCACCGATCATCAAATACGCCGCATTCTTAAAGCTTGCTTCAGGAGCCGCTTGTTTTAGCCCGTCTACTAAAAAGTATGGCAGGTCATATAGTGCGGCATTGTCATCATGCTGGCTGGTGAAGTTCTTCCAGCCGATCAAGCCGATCGAAGCAGCCTGATCAAGCTTAGTTTGCTTCAAAATCGCCGGCACACTTAACGCTGTGTGCATCGGTTGATTCGGCAGTGAAAAATGCGGCAGATGGACTGCTGTCGCTGCGATCCGGGCAAAAGGAACCTTATTCAGATTTTCGTTGCCTAAAACTAAGTAGGCTTCGCCGGATTGATGAATGACCAATAAGGCTTCTTCAAAGCGCGGGACAAAGCCGGTGAAATATTCAAAATTGCCGCCATGCTCCAGATCAGCGTATATCACGACGGCATCAAAATTATCTGCCTGCATTTTCTTTAATAAACTGGCTTTGCGGATGTCCATTGTTTCATCAGTCAGTTGGACTGGCAGAACGTCTTTATCTAATTGGGGTGCTGCTGTTTTTTGTAAGTTAATCACGATTGTTTCGCTCCTCCATTTTTTTCTATCATACCATAGCATTCAGTAAGAAAATACGTGAAATAATTCTTCATTTTTGACAATTTTCCCTATTATCTAACTAAATGACTCGCTTTTTTTGAAGAAAATCGGTAAAATTGTAATGGAAAATAATTATTTTGAAAGGAGTCAAATATGAAACAATTACTTAACTCCTCTACTAATCGACGAATCCAGTTCGTTGAGTTTTTGGATCAGCTGCCTTCTTGGTGCGATATTAAAGAAGCCGCCAGAACCGTTGATTGCTCTGTCAAAACGCTTCTTTCTGACATTGACTTTATCAATGAGTTTTGGGGAGACTATATTTATATCGAGTATTCAAAATTTCAGGGTGTCCGCTTGAACAACATTACCTCCAATAAGCTTGGGAATGTCTATGGCAAGATTTTCCAAGAATCCCTTGAGTTTCAATTTTTGGAAAAAATGCTGTATGAATCGAATCAAGATGCGGATTACTGGATCAATGAATTGTTCATGAGCGAGGCGTCCTTTTATCGAATGGTCAATGCTTTAGAAGAGTTTTTAAAGCGGCGCGGTCTGCAATTGGAACGTTCGCCCTTTCGAGTCGTCGGACCTGATGAACGCTGGGTGCGTTTCTTTTACCAGCAGTATTATACGGAAGCTTATGGGGTCAACCAATGGCCTTTTACACTAAATCATGAAGAAACGACTTGTTTCATCATGCGTACCTCGACGGATTTTGACGTCTCCTTAGACGATCGCGAGATTCAAGAGGCCGCTTATTTATTTATGGTGACTCTAAATCGCATGCATCAAGGGTTCTATTTACCGGAAAGCGTCTATGAGGAAGAAGACGATACGATTGATAAGGTCTTAGATTTCAGCCGGCCCTTTGCGGAGCATCTGCTAGCTGGAACGGACTTTAAATTACCGCAAAAATGGTACAAGGAAATCAGCCGAACGGTTTATCATGAGTTTTATAATTGGGACAATCCGGAACAAATCGTGCGGATCAACAGTAAGATCGACACCTTCTTGAAAAATATCTCGCAGGCGATCGAATATCCGCTGGAGCGTGATGACAAACGAAAAATCATGCAGGAGATGATGTCTTGGTATGTGGAGTATAATTTCTATCCGTATCGCCAGATCATGCTGTTTGATAAGCATCAAAAGTTCGCCCGTGAAATCCAGCTGGTCTACCCGATCTTCTCTTCCTTAGTCAAGATTCACTTGAAGGATATCGAGAAGAAATCGCCGGAGCTGTGGACGGACATTCGTCTGAACAATGTCTTTTTCGTATTAATGAAGGAATGGTCTCATTTGCCGGTGCACTTAGAAAAATTACGCCGAAAAGTCACGATTCTGGTAATCAGTGATTTAGGTCGGAAGCATGCGGAAATGCTGCAGGACTTTTTGATCGCTAATTATAGTAAGCGGATCGTCGTTGATACTTTCAAAGAACCAGTTATTGCAACCGGACCCGATGATTTCGAAAACTTTGCTTCATACGACATTGTCTTGAGCAATAATCCGATCGATGGGTATGATAATGACAATGTGCTGATCGTGAACAATTTCTTCTCGGCCTCCGATCGCGAAAACCTATTGAACCTAATCGTTGCGGTGCAAAAGAATTCGGCCCGCAAGCATCTGAAGGAGCTGGGCAATCTGAAATTAAGGACCGCCCAAGAAATCTATTTCTCTGAGAAAATAATGAATCAATAAAAAAGAGCAGTCCCGTAGAAACTAATTACGGGACTGCTCTTTGCTGTTTATTTATTGGCGAAAACAATTAAGTTGTAGTCGTCGTTGATACAGGTTTGTAACGTGATGCGTTCACCGCCGCCAGTGCCTGTAATTTGATCCCAATAATCAGTGCCGTCTTCGGCGATACCGGAATCATCCACGGTCACGATTTGCGAAACAGTATATGACGTTACATTGTTTGAACCATCGGATACTTCGATCGTTGCGCCAGTGCCTACTGAGAATAAGACATTAAAAATTCCTGGGTTATGACCAATGAAATGAGTGTTGACTCCGTCATTTCCAGATTGTACAGCGGCGCCGCCCCATGTTGCGACTACATTGGGATTGGCATCAATGATCGCTTGACCATTTCCTTGCCCCGCATTTGCATAAGAGATCAATTGTCCATTGACCATTAACTGATCTGCTTGTATTGATGTCGGTGCAGGATTTGCGGCATTTTGATTTTCTTCAGCTGGAGCCGTTGTTTCATTTGTCGTCTCTGCTTCATTAACTGTTGGTGCTGGTCGATCATTCGCTTCCGTTGATTCAACGGTTGGTGCTGCCTGTGCATTTACTTCTTCAGAACTGCTGGCAACCGCTGGAACTTCACTTGCTTGCGTAGATGATTCACTTGCAGCGGTCGAACTGCTGGCTGCTTGACTAGATGAAGCCGCAGAAGATTTTTCTGTCGAAGCTTCGGCTTTTTTGGTTGACGATTGTTTGACTGTTGTTTGACTCGTCGTACTTGATGAACTCGCTTGCGAGTCTGCCAATACGGATGCGGCGCCAGTACTAATGAAAAGCGCGGCGATTACGATAAATTTTAAATAGGTACTCATTTTCCATTGCCTCCTAAGCAAAAAGCTCTTTGCTATTTGCCTACAACTTAATGGATAAATGGCTATTTCCGTTGAATACTGCTCATTAAATAACGTTTGATATTATATTATTTGATAGAAGTTGCTAGTTTAATAGGATTCCAACTAATTATTTCATAACTTTCCATTCTGGAAACAAATCTGGTCGAGCAGATTATTAGTGAATTTATTAATTGTGATGTATTTAACTGGTTCAATCCTATCTAGGAGAAGTCATCAAGGAGTAATTGATACTCATCTACTGCTCTAAATAAGGCCGAAAGTTCATCTTCTGGAAGAGTTTTTATATAATCTTTTAAAAGTTCCGAAAACTCATCGAACTCTTTCGTACCAACGATTTCCGCGTATGATGTATAGTCGAGTTTGTTCATTTCAAAGATTAAAAGAACCTTTATAAAGTCTTTATCGAACTCCTTTAAAAGATTTTTATAAAACTCCATGCTTTCTGCTGATATTTCCACATATTCTTCAAAATCTGCTGGAGCTGAAATTTCACTGGTAATCAATCGGATTTTCTCTTGTTTATCCGCGATAGAATAAGCTTCCATTAGCTGATTGAAGCGGCTGGCGGTCATTGCAGGCGGCAATTCTAGGCGCTTCTTCCTATCCTTGGTCACCACAAAGAAGTGAACAGCGCTCTCAGGCACCAGCAGCCGTTGAACCGTTAGCTGAAAGTGAGCGAATATTCGGCGATAATAATCATTTTGCTGAAAAAGCTGTTCCAGCTCTGGGAAGTCCGTTTGGTCCTTGATCCGGCCTAAAACATATTGAGCTTCAATTTGATTTAGCAATAAAGTATGGATCGCTTTTTTCCCAAGAAGCAGTTTGCCGATCATTTGTTTAAAGACGATCTCGAATAGATTGTTCACATCGGTACGATAATCAAAACCTAAATCCTGCTGATAATGCTCCAGCAGTTCATAAACTTGTGTTTCAGGAATTTGCTTTAGGAAAAAGACTTCAGCCGCTAAATTGTGCAAATAGCGCTCATAGAAATCGAGTCCGACAAAATCAGCCGGTACAGCTTCGGCCAGCTGATAGTCCAAAAAGGCCTGATCGACTTCAGCGGCACCAAACTCAAGATCATACGCCGAGAAAAAGTTGTCGATTTCAGCTAGGCTCTCCTCTAATGATTCGATGCCAAAGCTTTGATAATTCTCCTGAATCGCTTGATATAGTTCTTGGAGCTGGGCTAAGCGCTGTTTCAGCTGATCTTTCCCCTGCTCAAAACGTTCGGACAAGTTCCCTGCTTCTCCGTTGGCTAAGACAAATTCGATGGATTGCTGGATTCTTTCCGCCTGATCCACCGGCATGACGCTGGAACCGCTCAGCCGCTCCTGCAGTTTCTTCATGAAAAAAGGATAGAAAGCCGGATCTAATAATTCATTTTTCATTCGTCCGCCTCCAATTCCGGGAAATCTTCAAATGAGCCCTGCAGCATTTCCAAATCCCCTTGATACTTCTGATAGCGTGCTTCGATTGCTTCCAAGATCTCTTGATCCGTTACACAACCGGGATGATAAGAACGCAAATAATAAAAGAGCGCTTGGCAGACCGACAGATGCACTAGAAAATCGCTTTTGTAAAAAATGGCTTCCTCAGCTAAAAAGCCTGCCAACGCTTGCGCATTCTGCCAACTAAAATCCACTAAATGATGCTCCGTAAAAAGCTGCTTGCGTTCCTCAGCAAGCTCGGTAAAATCTGCCACCGATAATTGAAAACTCTTTTGGTTCGCCTGCAGTGCGTGATTAATCACCGTTCGCGGGTTGTCGTTTTGCTGCGCTAAGAACTGGTTAAATAACGTTAAGTCAAACTGTGCCATTTCTTCATCCGCCCCTTTCAGAGACTAAATAGCACAATCACGAAAAAAAGACAATCTTGAATTGTCTCCAAAAATATGGTATTATAAAGAGAGTTAGGGAAGCTGATTTAAGCATTCCTTAACTTTTTTTGTCGGTATATTGGAGAAAGAACGAACTTCTGTCCTATATAAAATAACTGAAGGAGCGTTTCTATGGTCTATGCTACCTTGCTCTACCTATTAATCGCCGCATTCGTCATTTTTGTCTGGAGTCCGCCTGCGATACTGCGGATGATTATTCTGCTGGTGTTGATTCTGCTTTACTTGCTGACTTCAAAGCGGTTTAATCGAAGTAAATAGCGGGGAGTTACAACTGAATTTAAGCTGAAAAAAGCAAGCCAGATTAATTCTGACTTGCTTTTTTAAAGCTGATTTTCTGGATCATTATTGGCTCTAACGGCGCATCCTTTTCATCGGTCATTTGACTAGCGATTGCGCGCACGACTGGCATGCCTTCAATCACTTGACCAAAAACCGTGTAACGTCCGTCCAGCTCTGGAATGCCGCCGACTGCTTCATAGTGGGAACGAACCTTCAGCGGCAGGTTCATGCGATACAATTGTTCCTGATCGACATGATTGCGCTCCACGATGTAGAACTGATTGCCATTGGTATTCGGTCCATGATTGCCGAAGCAAACCGCGCCATCAAAATGATACAGGCCTTCATCGACCTCATCTTCAAAATAGCCGCCGTAGATCGACTGAGCTTCTTCGCCGGAACCATCCAATGCGCCGCCTTGAATCACAAAATCCTTGATTACTCGTGCAAACGGTGTGCCATCATAGAAGCCTCTTTTGGCAAGCCCGCGCCAATTTTTGACTGCCTTCGGTGCGTCCTGCTGGAAAACCCGCAGAGTGATCGTTCCCGCGTCCGTTTCGATTTGGCAAAGCTCCTCATTCGGTCGAACCGGTGTCAGCTGCAGCAAATATTGATTAGGGTATTTGATGCCATGATCTTGCTGAATGATTTTCTGGATATACCAGTCCAGCTTTTCGCCGTCTGCTAGCCGAGCGACTTGGAGCAAATAGGTGTACTCTTTTTTCGGTGTCGCCACACGATAAGTGACTAACCCCCGCAGATTATTGCGGCTATCGCCTTTGATCTTATATAGACTCATGAAACGCGCTGTTAAAAAGGTTAATTTTTGCCCTTTTAAAGGAGTAAAATGCTTGCCTTCCTTACCCAAAACGAAGGCTTCTAGCACTTCTTCCTCTCCTGCAGCTAATTTTTGAGTGAAGTCCTGCAGCCGTTCCTCGATCTCCTGTTCGTCCCAATGACGCGGGATCAGATGCTTGGTGACGGTTTCATTTCCCAGCTTCTTCTTCATTATGATCGCCGCGGCACCTAGAACGCCAGCAGCTAAAACAACCTTGCTCTTTTTCATATCCTGCCTCCAACCTGCATTTTCTTTAATTGTACCAGAAAAACACATGGTCAGTCATTCGCCTAGAGACAAGTGGTAGGATATTTCTAAATATCTTGTTTGCGATATTTTTAGCTCGTTAAATCAATTCCAAAAAAGAGCAGATCACGCTGCTCTTCATCCATCGTTTATAACGACTTCTTGAACTTTCTGATTTTCTTCGCGGCCCAATCATAGTGACTTGAAGTGGCTGAAACAAAGTAGCTGCCTAGCGGACTGCCGCCTACCCATGGAAAGACACCTTTTGAAAATAGCTCATCATTAGTAAAAGTGTCCGCCAGCTCCATTACCTGCTGATGGCTTTCATCCAACAATTGACGAGCTTCTTCATAGCTGGTGGTTTGGTGCTTCTCCCAAAATTCGATATTCATCGCACCATAGTTTTTCCAGTTATAGCCTTCTTTTAAAAATTGCTGCGCCTTGCCTGCCTGATTCGCCTTGACCCAATTCAGCAGCAGTTGATGCCATTCATATAAGTGAATCAAGACATCCCGCAGGTTTTTGTCCCGTTTCCAATGAGCTTGTTTTTCCTTTTCGACATCAAAAGTAAAGGTCGCATTTAGGCTTTCTGTTGGGAGCGAGCCCAGCAAATCGCTCATTTTCTTGTAGCCCTCGCTGCCTGCTTGCAGTAAATCGTTTTTTGTCGTTGGTCTTGCCATAATAAATTCCTCCTCGTAGCTCTTTCTTTAATACTAGTATGGACCAGCACGTAACGTGGGAGTCAAGGGGAAAAGTGAGATTATTTTACTCACAAATAGCAGAAGCCTCTCCAGACGAATACCGGAGAGGCTTCCACTTTATATAATCCCTTTATCGATTTGTTTCAGCTTTCGATAATGGGCGTTGCTTTGTTCTAAGTCAGCGGGACTGCCTTGCATTGTTAGGTGGCCGTCTTCGATAAAGATGACCTGATCCATCGCATCGATCCCCTGCAGATGATGGGTGATCCAGATGACCGTTTTTCCTTGAAGCTCATGGAAAAAGGTATTGATCAACGCTTGTTCTGTCACCGGATCAAGTCCGACGGTTGGTTCATCTAATAAAATAATCGGTGCCTCCTGCAGCAAAATTCGGGCTAAGGCTAAACGTTGCCGCTCGCCGCCAGAAAAGCGCAGACCGGCTTCATCCACCATCGTTTCTAGACCTTCTGGTAAATTTTCCACCAGCTCTTTCAGACCGACACGAGTCAAGACTTGCCAAAGCTCCACATCTGCCGCCGCTTCATTTCCGATTCGCAGATTATTCGCGATCGTAGTATGGAATAAGTACGGCGTTTGATGGATAACTCCTAAGTATTGGCTGATGTCGTCGCCGAACTTGTAAGTCTCCTCGCCATTCAGCGTGATTGCCCCCTCAGTTGCCCGCAGATCGCCGCGAATCAAATTGGCTAACGTACTCTTGCCTGAGCCGCTTCGTCCTAAAATCGCGATTTTCTGCCCTGGACGCAAGGTCAGATCAACGCCTGATAACACGTCCTTTTTGCTTTCAGGATAATGATAATGCAGCTGATCGATCTTCAAGGTCAATGGACCAGAAACGGTCGGCGCGACTGTCTGCTGCTCCTGAATTGCCGGCAGATCGTTCAAATTTTTGATGGAGTCTTGATAGCTGTTGGTTTCTTGTGCGGCAGCCGGCAGCGGCGCAAAGGCATCGATCAATGGAAAGACCGATAACACAAATGCCGCAATCCAGTTTGCGGCTCCCCCATGATTTCCGGGAAATTGACGACTGGTCCAGAATAACAGCGCGATCGTGATCACGCCAAACATCAATTGCAAAATGAAATTGCGTTTGCGCTGGAAGCTTTGCAGCTTACGATTGACTTCACGCAGGGCTTCTTCGGATTCTTCATGGTGGTTCACATAATCCTGCCCCCGTTGACTAAAAATCCAATCGGACACGCCTAAAACATTATCCGTCAAATCGCTATATAGCTGATTTTTCATTTGCTTCTGCTGTTCCTGCCGTGCACCGTTGATGATCACAGACCACAATGGCAGTAAAAATACCACGATCCCTAAAAGCAGCAGCATCGCCAAAGCGAAGAAGGGTGAAAAATAGCCGATCCCGATAATGATAAAGACATACAGCAGCCACGCGATGATCGTTGGGAAGATCGTCCGCAGATACAGGTTTTGAATATGGTTGATATCCTCAGAAAGCAAACCGAGAATATCACCTGTGCGATGATTCTGTTTGAAAAAGATCGCGTCCTGCTCCAATGAATCATACAGCTTCACTCGTAAGTTCGACGTCATCTTCAAGACCCAGTTGTGACTGACTAGACGTTCGACATAACGAAAGACTGGCCGCCCGATCCCGAATGCTCGCGTCAAAACGATTGGTACATAGATCAGCAGAATATTCTCTGGTAAAGAAGCCGCCCGACTGATCAAAAAGCCTGAGTTGAACATCAAGGCACCGGCACAAAAGAACGTGATGAAGCCTAAGGTCAGTGCTAGAAACAGCGATTTCTTGTACTGCTTGAAAAAGGGTTTGACCCATTCGTCTGTTTTTAAGGCTTGGAATAAGCCGATTCGATTCATGCCTCATCACCTCGCAATGCCTGACTCAATGTTGTAAAGGCGCCATTTTTTTGTTTCAATTCTTCCAAGGTTCCCTGCTCCACCAGCTTGCCATGATCCATCACCAGCAGATAATCCATTTCCGCCAGCCAATGCAGGCGATGAGTCGCAAAGAACACCAAATGATTTTCCATCAAAGGAAGCATTCGTTCCTTTAATTCCACTTCTGTTTCAATATCCAAGTGAGCTGTCGGTTCATCGAACAATAAAATCTTCCGCTCTTGATCCAAGAAGGCTCGTGCTAATGCGATCCGTTGCGCTTGTCCCCCGCTTAACGTCCGCGCGCCTTCGCCTAAAATCGTGTCTAAGCCTTCCGGCAATTCCTGCAATAATTCTGTTAAGCCGGTAACTTCAACGGCCTTCAATATTTCCTCATCGCTGGCCTGCGGATGATAAAAGGCGATATTTTCCCGGACCGAGCGTTGGAAAATATAGGGATTTTGCGGAATATAAATGAGCTGTTCCTGCCACTGCGGCTGGTCAAAAGCCGGTATAGTCTGCTCATTCAAGCTGATCTGACTTTCATCCGGTCGCAAGAAGCCGCTCAGCAAATTAATCAGGGTAGATTTTCCTGACCCGCTCATCCCGATGATCCCGATTTTTTTATAGCCTTGTACGGTAAAATCAACCTCTGCACCTAGTTTTTCCGCATAGTTGTAACGCATATCTACCGTCAATCGGCTATCATTTGACCACGTTGGCAAATCGATCGTCGCAGTCTGACTCTCTGATAATTCCAGAATCTGATTAACGTCATCCATCGCATTTTTCCCGTCCAAAGTCGCATGATAATCACTAGAAAAATCGCGAATCGGCAGAAAATACTCCGGCGCCAAGATCAATACCGTCAACGCTGGAAATAAGAAGATCGCTTCATTAATCAAACGCAGCCCCAACATGACCGCGACCACAGCCACCGATAATGTCGTAAAGAAATCCAACGCGAAGGTCGAAAGGATCGCGACCTTCAACGTGCTCATGGTCGCCTTGCGGAAGCGTTCGCTCGTCGTATAGATGCTCTTGCTGTATTGCTTGCTGATGCCGAAGAATTTCAAGGTGTCGATCCCCCGCAGCGAATCAATAAAGTGGTTCGACAAAATTTGAAAGACCGTGTATTGTTTGTCCGCCTTGCTTTGCGCCGCATAGCCCAAGATGATCATAAAAATAATGATCAACGGAAAGACGATCAATAAGACCACCCCAGATTCCCAGTCCAGCAAAAAGATCGCGACTAATAAAATCCATGGAATGATCATCATATTCAGCATTTTCGGCAGAATCAAATGCAGGTATTCCTCCACCTGATTGATCCCATCCAGTGCGGTGGTGACCACGCTGCCGGTCCCCTGCTTCTGCACGACCTCAGGGCCTAAGCGAAATATCTTCCGCAGCAATTGACTCCGCAGATCTTTGGCTTGCTGGTAAGCATACTCTTCTAAAAAATGCTCCCGCAGATAAGTCATCAGGTGCCGCAGCGCGAAGGAAGCAAAGAACAGCACTAGCCAGTTGATTTGGTTGTTTAATCCTTCCCCGTTCCATAAATGAGTAATCGCCATCGCTAAGCCGTACGCTTGCCCAATTATAAAGATTGCTTGCAGGACAGCAGATCCTGCAAGCAACATCAGAATTTTTTTGATACCGGGAAGTTGTAATAACTTCTTGTCGATCATGGTTGAGCTCCTAATTCCTATTAATGTATTCATTTTTCAAAAAACGAAAAATGAGTTTGATTGTCATGCCGTATATCATCCAGCTAAACTGCTTGCATGTTAGTAAGAGCATACTTCTGTGTTTGATGCTCCTCTTTTTTATTCTGCTAAAAGCTGGACTGACATCCTAATTCCTATTAATGTATTCATTTTTCAAAAAAGACGAAAAATGAGTTTGATTGTCGTGCCGTATATCATCCAGCTAAACTGTTTGGGTGTTTATATGAGCAGAATTATACGTTTGATGCTCCTCTTTTTTATTCTGCAAAAAGCTGGACTGACATCCTAATTCCTATTAATGTATTCATTTTTCTAAATGCGAAAAATGAGTTCGATTGTCGTGCCGTATATCATCCAGCTAAACTGCTTATATGTTAGTCAGTGCAAAATTATGCGTTTGAGGCTCCTCTTTTTTATCCTGCTAAAAGCTGGACTGACATCCTAATTCCTTTTAATGTATTCATTTTTCAAAAAGACGAAAAATGAGTTTGATTGTCATGCCGTATATCATCCAGCTAAACTGCTTGGGTGTTAATTGGAGCTATATTTTGTGTTTGAGGCTCCACTTTTTATTCTGCTAAAAGCTGGACTGACATCCTAATATCCAGATTGTGCTTCAACTTCATGGGGATGTTTGATCCGTTTACGGAAAATGTAGTACGTCCATGCCGTATAACCTAATACGAACGGTAAGATCGTCAATGAAATATATGACATGATCTTCAACGTATACGGACTTGATGAAGCATTTTCAATCAACAGGTCATTGCCGGGGATCGAGCTGATCAAGACCCGCGGGAACAAGCCGCTGAACAATAAAGCCACTAAAGCAATCAAGGTCAAACCGCTAGTAATAAACGCCAGCATTTCCTTATTTCTAAAGACAGAAACATTCGCGATCACTGTAAGCAGCACGATCACAGCGAGTAAAATCAACGTAACCGCAAAGTTGTTTTGGAAGAAATCGGTTTTGAAATACATCAGCACCGCAAATGCCACCAAGCCAACGTACAGTACGCCATATAAGAATTGCGCGTAATTTTTTGCCCGATAACGAACCGGACCTTCTGTGCGCAACGCGATATAATTCAGTCCGTGCAGGTAGCACAATAAAGTCAACGCTACCCCGCCGACGATGGAGTACAAGTTGATGTAATCCGTAAAGGTCGCCATCATATTGTGATTCGCATCTAACGGCATGCCTTGGATCATACTAATGAACAAGACGCCGAAAAAGAATGGGACAAGAAAACTGCCGATACTCAATGTCCAGTTCCAGAGCTGTTTGTGTTCCTTCGGCATATGACTGCGGAACTCAAAAGACACGCCCCGGATAATCAAACCGAACAAAATAATAAACAGAATCAAGTAATACCCACTGAACAATGACGCGTACCAATATGGAAATGATGCGAACATCGCTCCGCCGGCCGTCAACAGCCAAACCTCATTGCCATCCCAAACCGGTCCGATCGTTTCTACGATCTGATCTTTTTCATGCTCATCATGAGCTAACGTCTGTACCGACATGCCGACACCAAAGTCAAAGCCTTCTAAAAAGAAGAAGCCGGAAAACAGGACGCCGATCAATAAAAACCATAATAACTGTAAACTACTCATGAGTGAACGCCCCCTTGTCGAAAGGATCAGTTGAATCCGTGTCCTGATTCATTTGATCAAGTCCTGGTCCTTTGTTTAATTCTCGTTTGACTAAATAAATCATCGTTACCGCCAAGCCTGAGAACAATAGGAAGTAAATGATATTTGATGTTAATAATGAAGCGACCGAAACATTCGGCGAAACACTGTCCTCAATAGTAAACAAGCCATAAACAGTCCATGGATAACGTCCTAATTCAGTGACTAGCCAACCAGCGGTATTTGCCAAAAACGGCGCAAAGGTACAAAGCCCCATGACCCACAGCATCCAGCGTTTTTCATAAAGGATCGGTTTCTTCTTCCGGGTGAAGAACAAGCCCAGAATCGCTACTAACAACATTAGCATACCAAAGCCGGCCATGATCCGGAAATTCCAGAACAAGACATTTACCGGCGGATAATAATTGCGGTCGCCGTATTTTTCGACCAATTCTTTGTTAACAGTATCCATCCCTTTGATGGAACCAGATGGTTTATTATAAGAAAGAATACTTAGCATATAGGGGATTTGCACACCAAATACCTGCTTATGCTCCCGCTCATTGTCCCAAGCGATCAAGGTCCACGCCGCCGGGTCTCCTGTATCCTCGTAGGTTCCTTCCATCGCCGCAAATTTCATCGGCTGACCTTCAATCAAGGCCTTCATTTGCGCATCTCCTGCACCTAAAACCATGATCGAACCAAATAAAGTGATCACAAGGCCGATCCGCATTGATTTCATGAAGAATTCCCGCATCTGAGGTTCTTTGCGTTTTAACAATTGGAAGGCCGCAAGTCCTGCCGCGATCATCCCGCCCATCGTGATCGCTGCTGCGATTACGTGGCCAAATTCATACCATACTTTTGGATTGGCGATCACCGCACCAAAGTCAGTCATTTCTGCTCGTCCGTTACGAAGGGTATAACCGACTGGATGCTGCATAAAGCTGTTTGCCGCTAAAATCCAGAAGGCCGATAACATCGAAGCAATCGTTACTAACCAAATAAAAACCAGATGCAGGCCCGGTTTTACCCGATCCCACGTAAAAATCCAGAGTCCTAAGAATGTCGACTCCATGAAGAAGGCCAATAAAGCCTCTATTGCTAACGGCGCGCCAAAAATATCTCCGACGAACCGTGAATAATCTGACCAGTTCATCCCAAATTGAAACTCTTGGATGATCCCAGTCACGACGCCCACCGCAAAACTCAATAGGAAAATATTTCCCCAGAATTTCGCCAATTGCCGATATTTTTCATTTTTCGTTTTAACATATAAAGTTTCCATAATGGCTACAACCAAAACCATCCCGATCGAGAATGGCACGAAGAAAAAGTGAAAAACCGTCGTCATGGCGAACTGAAAACGGGCCAACGTCACTATATCCATTTTAATTCCTCCCCTACAATTGTGAATAACAAAACTAAAATAAAAACCCTTTCTGTACTAACTATAATCCTTAACAAATAAATTGCCAAATGTTCAGCCTATGCGCTTTCCTTTTACGAAATTTGAGGAAAAAGGAAAAAAACTATTTTAGTGAAAAAAATTGCTGAATTCTGCCGAAAAAATCCGTCCCAATCTGCTTTTACTGATAAACACTCTCACTTTTAGTCGCATTTTGGCGAGAATTTTTAATGAGAAATTTAGATTGGGATTGCCAAAAAAAAATAGCCGCCCGATCACTATGATCGAACGACTTCTTTAAAATTTATTCTCCGCCATAATAAACTTCCAAATGCTGCGGCAATACTTTAAACGACAACGGCAGCGCCGGCCCCTCATCGCCATCAACACTCGGATGCAGATCCGCGTCCTCTTTCACCGTCAAACGGCCTTCCTTAAATGGTCGATAACCGATATTTTCGGTGGATTGATCCACGCCCTTAACAATATCCGGCACACTCTTCAGCCGATCCGCGATGCTTTGATCCTTTAGATACAGCAAATACAGATTGCCGTCATTATTTTTCGCCTCTGGAACGATATGAGTAAAGCCGCCGATCGTCCGCGTTAGCACGATCACCACCGCACTACTTTCGATCTCCGTCTTTTCGCCATCGATTTCTAAAGTAAAATGATAATGTTCATCATTGAAGACCTCTTTGACGCCATTGACAAAATACGCCAGCTTGCCAAACTTCGTCTTTTCCTCCACGTCCACATCGCTGATGGCTTCTGGAATACTGCCGACAGACACGATGTTCATGAAATAGTCGTCGTTGAGCTTGCCGATATCCAAGGCGGTTTTTCGCTCCACATCCAAAGACGCGATCGCCTCTTCAGGGTCCATCGAAATATTCAAGGAGCGCGCCAAATCATTCACTGTCCCCAGCGGGAAAAAGCCGAATTTCGGCCGATACTCCTGCTCAGCCAGACCGCTGATCGCTTCATTGACCGTTCCATCGCCGCCCATCGCAAAGACACTGTCGACCTTTTCCTCAGCAGCTTCGCGGGCAAATTTCGTCGCGTCGCCGCCCTGTTCTGTCTCTCGTACCTCTACTTCATCAAAAAAGCTTTCCAATTTTTCTTGAGCCTGCTTCTTGTAATCCTTCGCCTCTTCATTCCCAGAGCTGGGATTGACAATCAATACTGCTTTTTTCATCGCTGCTTCTCTCCCTTTTTTTGCTAAACTGGAACATGTTGGTATTTTTTTAGTATAGCAGGTAGAAAGTGATTTACCTTCGCAGACGACTTGAAATGAATGTATGCCAAAGAACCTGAAACCGAAAGCCGCTTTTTTTCAAGCCAAACGCTGCTTTCGGATCAGGTAATCAAGTCAAAGAAAGGAATAACGTGCGCACTAGTTATTCCCTCAAGGCAATTTCTGCCATGACTAGTGTTGGATTCAAAATAGTTTATTCTTTAAGCCAGCCTAACATCCGCCTTCGCTTTCCTTTTACGAGGGGCGATTGCGTCGCCTTGGGGGCAGGTTCATCGATCCTGATAGTCAGGATGAAGCGGTCTGGATGTTTCTCATCCTGATCAAGGTCCACAATAGTGCTGTTCTGCGGCTTGAGTGCCATCATTAACGACACAGCTTCCATTTGGTTCATATCTCCTTCTTCGACGCCTTCAGGCAGCTTAAATACAAGGCGCATAAGTTCGGGTTCGATCATTTCCTTTTTCACGATCAATTTTTGCAGATCGCGGGGCAGTTCGGCAGAATTTTCTGCGACTTCGACAACGGGCTCAACGATTGGTTCAACGATTGGTTCAACGATTGGTTCAACGATTGGTTCAACAACCGGAACCTCCTCTTTAATTGGTTCAGAGACTGTCTCTTCTTGCTCTTTATTAAAAACGGGTGTCACGATTTTCTCGATAAATTTCGCACCAGTGACTTTTTGGAATAACTTGACACCGTCTTTTTCAAATAGATTGAGTGTCGTTAATTTTTCTAGCGTCGCTTTGATGGCGTCATTAGGCTTATTGGGATCTGGGTCCTTCATGCGCCAGCGGTGTGTTTTTCCTTCACTGTTTTCAAAAGTTGCGGCTAAACTTAACATGCTTTTCTTCCTTTCGTTTTAGCATTTTTATTCTTCGGCTTGTTTTATCTGTCATGAGCCCGCTAATCCTTGCAGCGGCTCCTTGATGAATTGCGTATATAATTCCTCCAGCTTTTCAGCGAAAAAGGTTTTAGCCGGAAATAGGCGCAGCGTTATCAAACGCCAATCCTTTCCGTCAAAATATTCCTTAAAGTAAATATAATAGCGGCGCAATGCACGGGTTGATTTAGTTTTTAAGAATAGATGATGAACTAAGTCCTTCAAGAAAAAGGAAAAATCCGCTGTCCCCAACTCATCTCGCACCTGAAGCGCGATCAATATCTGGACTGTCCCATTTTCATCGCGAGTCTCTTCGTAATAATCCATCAGACGTTTCTCGATGGTTTTTCTCTTTAATCTGAATATTTTTTCGATTGTCAGCTTCTTGTCTAACATATTGTCGCCTCCTTGTTTGCTTGTGATCACGCTTAAACGATACTCCCAGAAAAGCAGCAAAGTCAATTGGGTTTTGATGGTTGGCACATTTTGTCCAAAAAGTGTGCCATTTTTTGACTTTTTTTAGAAATACGCAAAAATAGCTTGACAAAAATCTCGGATAATTTGCCGATTTTCCACTGGAAAACCGTTCTTCTTATTTTTGATCCATGCTATAGTTAGTTAAAAAGCCTATGGAAAGGAGTTTTTATGAAGCTTCAAGAGCAAGTTTTAACCTATATAACTCAGCGAACGAATCACTTAGCCGAGGAAATCGCTTTGGTCGTGTGCTACGGCTCCTACGTCACTGGAAATGCCACAGCGCTTTCCGATGTCGACGTGTTCTACATTCCCCGCTCAAAAAATCACGAGCTGTCGGAAACCTTCATTTTAAAAGGGATCGGTTATGATATCTTCCCTTTGTCATGGGAAATATTGGAGGAGATTGCCGATTTCAAAAACAGTTTATCGCCTTTACTAGGTGATTCTCGGGTAATTTACAGCTATTCACCGCAGGAACTGCAGCGTTTTGAGGATTTGCAAAAACAAATGCAGCGGCAGCTGGCGGACAAACAGCTAATGCAAGAACGAGCAATTGCGCGTTTGACAAAGGCTGGCAAGCTTAATCAAAAAATTCAGCACACCGATAGTCTCAGCTTTGCCAGAGAATTAGCTGCTAAACAATTAAGTTCACTTTCTGAAAGTATCGCCTATCAAAATCAAACCTATTTCCATAAAGGAATGAAGGAACAATATCAAGAACTGCAAAAAATGGACGCACTGCCTGAGAAATTTTTGCAAGGCTATCAGGCCATCCTACAAGCTCAAACGTTACCAGTATTACAACAGGCTGCTAAAAAACTATTTACGTCAACATGTGCGTTTTTGCATCAACCAGAAGCTCGTTATCCAGAACCCGTTTTAACTGCCGAAATTCCCAGCTCAAAACCCGACTATCATCAAACCGCCAGCTGGTATGAGGAGGTCTGCTCCAGCTTCAACAAAATCTATAGCTGCGAACAAACTGGCAATGCTGCCTTGGCCTTTTTGACCGCCGGCAGCCTGCAAAGCTCGCTAAAAGAAGATTTATCGATCGACTTGGCGACGACTGATCTGCTTAGTTTTTATGATTTCAAGGATTTAACGCGGCTCAGCAAACAAGCCCGCGCCATCGAACGTGACTGTGAGATCAGTATCATAGCCGGTGGAGGGACGATTCATCGCTACGATACCGTCGACGAATTGTATCAGCGACATAAAATGAAATGATGAACAAATCAAAAACACCCGTGAAAACGGGTGGTTTGCTCTGCAGGTAAAACCCCTTGTTGCTATGACTACATCTCAAGACGTTACCCTTCACATTGTTCAGTATCCGTATCTTTGCCACTTTCACAACCAGTTAAACTGGTTTATTTTTTCGAAATCTTCCATCTGAAAATGGATATTCATACTCTCTTACATTCAATTTGTCGACTGCTTGGTCGTGTTACGCCTGCTCTCTAATATACATTCAATCCCACCGTACTTACCAATAACGTTCTGCCCAAAATTTTCGATTTCCATACTTATATCTCAAATTGGCATGTTTTTCGAAGATCATCAGTGCGCTCTTTCCTTTCAGATACCCTGCAAAATTTGATACACTCGTTTTCGGTGGAATACTCACTAAAAGATGAGCGTTATCTGGCATCATATGTCCTTCAATAATCTCTATCCTTTTATACTTGCACAAGCGTTGAAAAATCTCTATTAAATCTTTTCTCACTTGATTGTAGATCACTTTTCGTCTAAACTTTGGAGTGAAAACAATGTGATATTTACACATCCATTTAGTGTGCGCTAAGCTGTTTGCTTTGTTTACAAAAAATACCATTCCTTTCTTTTTGAGCCTGAACACTCTTATTGTAAAGGAATGGTATTTTTGGTGGTAAAACCACTTATCTTTTACCTGTGTAGCAGGTAGTTTATTTGTTTCGGACAAAATACATCCGAAACTGGGTATCTAGGCCATAAAATCAAAATTGGAGCATGAGTTTATTTTGAAAGTTATGAACTACTTCATATAAAGTCTCTATCAATGTAGGCTTTGTAGCATAAAACCTCAATAGCATTGACACATATCACAATACTGTAATAATGGTTACTAAGGTTCACTAATTAACGATTCGGAAAAAAACGCTGAATTACATACAAGACAATTAAGTATAATCTAATTGTAGGGGGCTATTATGTTACAATCGATA
>NZ_NGLG01000002.1:517679-518510 GCF_002140655.1 Enterococcus sp. 3H8_DIV0648
AATTGAAATATTGAGCATCCTACAAATGATTCGCATATTGCACACGGTTTTGACTCGTGCCATTATAGATAAAAGCATCCTGCTTTCCGCCATGATTTTTTATTCCAATCTTAGCGGGAAGTACGTGTTTATCTTACCGTTGATCCTTAAGCTTAATGGCAACGCCCTCTTCTCTTGCCTTTCTCAGCAAATCATCACCACTATTGTTGATAGGGAGATGACTGAGCAACTAGATTAATCTAATCGCTTGGAGTCAAATATGGTACGATTTCGCAACTCAAAGAGTTCTGATGATAGCTTTTGTTTTAGTTCGGAGTTTCCTGCTAAAAGAGAATCTTCGATGATGAGTGCACTAACTTTAACACGTTTCTTTGAAACAGACGTCATCTATTTTCAAGTTCTGCTAGTTGATAAGGTACTAAAAGTTCCTTCATTCTTTGATACAAAGCAGTGTATCCAATTTACACAAAGCAAAAAGACATTAGGTACGTGAGTGCAGTCGAAAAGTATGGATACTCAACTCTTTCATGATCGTAGCGAAAATGTATTTGTCCGTCCCATCATAAGTATAGTCTCAGCTTGTCTCAATTTGACTCGCTCAGCAGGTTTAGCTTTCGCTGGAGCAGTAGGTGTCATAGACGGATTTCGATCCACGATCTGAATAAGAACAACTTTTTCCTCCATATTAATAAACTTTCTGTAGTTGATATCGTTAGCTTAACAATCATCACAGTAGGAAACGAGATACTTTGCTATAAGACGTTAACAAAATAATTAGGCTGGATCTGAGTGTTTTCGATTCCATACTTACGTTCTCTGTATTTATCTTGT
>NZ_NGLG01000002.1:520210-521417 GCF_002140655.1 Enterococcus sp. 3H8_DIV0648
TAACATAACAATGAGAAGAACGAAAATTATTAAAATCATGATGATACCTCCATTCCATATCACCATTTTAATGAAAGGGTTGTCAATTTATTAGGACATATGTCATAATAAATTGAGGTGTCCAAATGAAAAAATCACAACTAAATAAAGTTCATGAAACTCTTTTATCAAAATATGGACTTTCCAAGGAAAGTCTTAAATGTTGCGAACATTTTCAATATAATCCAGGAGAAAAGGTTTGGTCAGAAGGCGATAGTATTTCTACTCTACTACTGGTTCTAACTGGTAAAGCAAAAATTTGTTCGTTTGATAGTAATGGAAATAACCTTATACTATCCTATTACGTATCTAGTGGTCTTATTGGTGATGTTGAACTGATGATGAACTACCCAACAGCAACAGCCTCTGTTATTGCAGTATCCCCATTTGAGTGTATCTCAATACCTTACAAACATAACAGAAAAGAGTTACTAGATAATGTTGTATTTATGAACTCTCTAGCAATTGATCTTTCGGAAAAATTGTTTGAATGTACAAATAGTTATGTCTCAAATGCATTAAAATCAGGTGAACAGCGATTATGTTCTTATATATTACAAGCCGAATACAAAGGATTTTTCTTTGATAATTATCAAGATGTAGCTGCAACTATAGGCATGAGCTATCGACACCTAATGCGTTTGTTTAAACAATTAAACGATGAGGGAATTATTGCCAAGAAGAATAATGGTTATCAGATCCTAAAACATCAATACTTAACTGAAGCAATAAAGTAGACTTGGAGCGGTACGCGTTACAGAGAAGTCTTCAGATTGATGTAAAATCATTAAGTTTTTAACGATTGTTTGATCATCTTTCGCTAAGAATATCTGTATCATCGGAAAGTCTTCTTCACTATTTTTCTCTTTTAATTGTTTTAACTTCAAATAAAGAGCAAAAAAATCTTCCTTCTGAAGTTGTAAGTATGCCTGTTTCGGGGTTTTACTGTAATCCCATCATTGAAAGTTCTGACCTCCTACACATAAAATTCTAAAGAATAGATGACAATATTAAGTTGAATCAACATCACGTAAATATCATTTTTCTTTCAACCATGAAATTGACATCATAAAATACGAGGTATCTGTAATAAAAAAACCTATTCCTCAATTTTTGAAGAATAGGCTTCGTGAGTTATTGTAGATTGCAAAATGATAAAACAATGATT
>NZ_NGLG01000002.1:525181-530150 GCF_002140655.1 Enterococcus sp. 3H8_DIV0648
TTCCATACGTTAAAAACAAACTAACCTCATTTACTCTATGCGATTCATTTCTTCCAAAATACTTGTCTTTTTCAAATACCCTGTAAGATAACTGCTAACTACTAAGCAGATAATAAGTGATGCTCCCGAAATCACCAGATAATTCAGAAATGGGAATTGATAGCTTTTTCCTAAAAGATACATCTGATTCTTTTGGTACAGGGCTTTCATGATTGGGGATGAACCAATGATCGTAATTAGCAGCGCAGCAGCAACGAAAAAGATATTTTCAAGCAGAATGATTTTGCTGAAATCTCGATAGGTCATCCCAATCGCCTTAAAGAGAAAAAGCTCTCTTTTGCGCGTTTCAATGCGATATTTTAAACTGTTAATCAAGTTGGTGATCGCTAAAATAAAGACGACAAAGGCAATCCCAAAAACGTAGACACGCTCTTTGTGATATATCGAATACAACTGTTCTTTTTCATCGATCATACTTCTAGCTGTCACATTTTGGTTTTTCACCGCTAGATGGATTAGTTGATTCTCAATCTCGGTCTGTCCTTTCTTTGAAAGATCCGGATTAGCGTGAAGATTGATTGTTTCATACGCTGGCTTCGGGATAACATTTTTAAAGTGGGTTTCTGACGTTATCAGCAAAGGATAGATCTGCTCCAGCTGGGAGACAATCGGCATATAAGTATAATAGACAATCGACGCGATCTTATAGTGTTTATCGATATATTTTTGGTTCATATCGGAAAAAGTCCAATACTCAGGATCGGCTGTGTTGAGATCTTCTCGATAACTGATCTTGAGCGAATCGTTGATTTGATAGTCCATGATTGGTCGACCATTTTTGAAAAAGCCGACCATGTCCTTCGATCTGCCAGATTCACTTGTCGTTGGCATCGCCACGATAACCTCATTTTCTTTTAGCTTGCTAAAATCTCGCGTTCCCTTAAGCCAATAATTTTGAAGTTTTTTCAATGCAGCTGCATTATAGCCTTTCAATTTGGTCCGATAGACTTCCTTACCTGCGTGATTCTTGCCGTGTAGCTCAAAACCGTATGATTTTTTGATATTTTTATTTTGCTGATCAATAAACGAAATGTTGCGCTTCAGACCAGTGTCCCTTACTTGGATGGGAAGAGCACTTTGCGTTTCCACTGCATTGACGTTGCCAATTGCGCAGATTTTTTTTAGCGTTTTTTGTGTGATCCCAACATTCGGTGTGCGATCATCATTGGTACTCATGATAAAATCACTACTAAAAAAATCGGTATCGATCTTGATCTGCTGAGTTTGGTTGGCTAAATCAGACTGATACAGCAGCCCCATAAACAGACAGCTTCCGATGGTCAGTGAGACAATAATATAAATCGTCGTGCGAATGTCTTGAGCAATATATTTACGTGCTAAATCCCAAGCAATAGGGATTCTCGTTTGGTGATTGACAGAAAAAGTCCTCATATTCTGCTGCCCGCTATTAAAAATCGTTTCGATGATTCCTTCCTTATTGATAATTTTACTAGCAATCAGCCCAATTAGAAGCAAAGCAAAAACAAATGCCAACAGGCAAACAGCGATCGGCAGATAAGGAATGACTAAATCAAATCTATCTGCTTTGCCCCAGAAAAATATCTCCATCATCTGGTCTTTAGATAGTACAGTCACTAAATGAGATGTGCCCCAGCCTAGCAGCACGCCAAGCGGAAGAGCAGCAAAAAAGAGGAGAAATAATTCATAGATGACCAGCTGACGTATCTGGTTTTTGGTTAACCCGATCGCTCGAAAGATGCCATATTGATTTTTTCGAGTCATCAAGGCTACACGATAAATCCCATAAACGATCGACAAACAAACAACGAGCAACAGGATACCGATCTCTAAGTCCAATAGAAATGATGCGGTGGAGCTGCTTTTCCAGACATTTGGGCTGAACTGTTTTTTATGTAAGCCTAGTTTTCTTTGGAGCTCTTTTCGTTGGTGCTCTTTATCTACTCCCGGCTTAAAAGCGAAACGAGCAGTCTGTAGCTGATTCCCCATACTCGAAAAATCAAAAAAGGTATAGAGCGTAAGACTGGCCGAACGTTTATTGAAGGCGAGATCATTGATGATCCCTACGAGCTCTAATTCGATAGCTTCCTTCCCTTTTCCAGCAATAGGCAGTTTGAATTTTTGCCCGACGGTCGGATGGAGTCCCAGATTCAATAGCGTCCACTTTTCAGCAACGATCTCCCCTGACTTCTTGGGCATCCGCCCCTTAAGCATAGTGGAAACCGTAAGAATTTCTGTTGGGTTCGCTGCTACTAGATTTCCTCGTTGATTTCCTGCTGTTTGAACCTTTGCTACTTCTCGACTTAAACCTAGATGCTCAATCGCTGGATCATTTTCCAATTGCTTTATTTGCTTGGCATTCAGCTCATTGATCTCATAGTCCATTGCTGTATAGATAAATAAGTTCTGTTTCTCCGTGATTTGCTGATTGGTATGAAGCAGAGTAAAAATACTAACGATCAGACTAATCGTCAAAATAAAACTTAGCAACAGCGCTAAGGTGTTTTTCCGATAGGCACGAATAAAGCGAAGACAAATTTCTAATAGCGTCTTTCTATTTTTTACTTTTTTCATCACGACCATCCTCGTTCTGAAGCTGAGAGAAATTGCCCATCTTCCAAACGAATCACTCGATCCGCCAACTGAGCGATTTCTTCATCATGAGTGATCATTACCATTGTTTGGTTGAACCGTTGGCTGGTGATACGCAAGAGGCCCAGCACTTCCCTACTGGTCCTCGTGTCCAGATTTCCCGTAGGTTCATCCGCAAAAATAATTGCTGGCTTTATTGCCAAGGCGCGAGCGATCGCTACTCGTTGCTGCTGTCCGCCGGATAAATTATTCGGAAACTCGTCCTGCTTCTCTGTTAAACCTAAAACACGAATAATTTCCTGCACATACTCCTGATCGATCTCACTCCCATCTAGTCGAATGGGAATCGTAATGTTTTCCCAAACACTCAGCATTGGAACCAAATTGTATTTTTGAAAAACAAAGCCAATGTTGCGTCGTCTGAAAATAGTTAGTTCTTCATCTGAAAGCAGACCTAAATCATTCCCTTGGATCATAACTTCGCCGCTGGTCGGCTGATCCAATCCGCCTAAAATATGCAGCAGCGTTGATTTCCCGCTTCCGCTTGTTCCAACAATAGCAAGAAACTCCCCTTTCGGAATACTCAAATCGACTCCTTTTAGAGCATGCGTAACTGTCTGACCCTTCATATAATTTTTCACCACATTTCGAACTTCCACGATATTCATTTTTCTCACCCCATATAAAAAATGTCTGCGTTGTTCCCTACAATACAGACATTATCAAGTCAATCTATAAAAGTTGTTTCCACAATCTCACAGTTCTGAGAGATTTTATTTTTGCGGCAAAAATACTGAAAAATCTGAGCCTTTGTTTAGTGTTGACTGGACTCGAATATAGCCTTTTTGAGCTTCGATGATTTGTCTGGTTAAATAAAGACCGAGCCCAATGCCTTCCTTTTCTCTTACATCGGCACTCCGATAAAAGCGCTGAAAAATCTTATTTTGTTCCTCTTCACGAATGCCGATCCCATTGTCTGATATTGTGATTCTGGTAAACAGAGAGTACGACTCTGCCTTCACAATAATTTTTCCAAACTCCAGCGAGTATTTTATAGCATTTTCCAAAATATTCACTAATGCTTCCGTTGTCCATTTCAAGTCAAAAATAGCCGAAAGATCATCGACTGGCTCATATACGATCACAATCTGTTTATCCAGTGCCTTTTCTCTTACCGCTTCTTCGACTGCTTTTAGCAAAACAGCAAGAGAACATTGACTGACATTCGGCTGAATGATCCCATTTTCCAGGCGGGACATTTTGATCAAAGCTTTGATCAAGAAATCCAGTTTCTCTGATTGTCTTCGAAGTGCAGACACTTCCTTTGAATCACCATATTTCTCCTCTAGTAATTGTGAGTATAGTGAGATATTTGCCAATGGTGTCCCTGTTTGATGGGAAATGTCTGCAATCAAAGATTGAACTGAATTTTTTTGCTGACGGAGTCTTTCCTCCGTTGTCGTTCGATCTGTTAAAAAACGAAACAAGTCGTTTTCGATCGATGAGAATTGTGTCTCGCTATATTTAGTTACTTTTAAGCTGCCAGCGTTGGCTGCGTCAATCATCTTGCTAAGCCGAAATAACAATTTTTCCTCACGCTTATTGAAATAAATGATCAATACCATAAACAAAACGATCAAAACCAAAAGCAGTTTTACCATATCTATCTCCACGAATAGCCCAGACCATAGGCTGTTGTAATGTGCTGTGAATGATTTGGGTTTCTTTCCAGTTTTTCCCTTAGGCGATTGATGGTAACTGTAAGAGCATGTTCATCGACAAACTCACTTTCTCCCGCCCAAATTTCATCAATTAAATAGGAACGTTTTAAAACTGTTCCTCTATTAGCAATCAATAATCTCAATAAACGCTGTTCCGTCTTGCTTAATTCCGTAAGCTGATTCTGTACATAAAAGCACATTTTTTCAAAATCAAAATGATACTCCTCCGAAGTAAAAATACCACTGCTCTGTTTTTCCCTTAATTGAACAGCCACCCGAGCCCGTAAGACCATCAAGCTGAAAGGCTTAGTTATATAATCATTCGCCCCTAGCTCCAATCCGATAATGATATCCGATTCTAGATCATTAGCGCTGATCATGATGATTGGAATATCACTGGATAAGCGAACTTTTTTTAGAAAATCGATCCCTGAACCGTCAGGCAGATTGATATCAAGCAGGATCAAGTCGATGCGTTCTCTGGCGAATAAAGAATGGGCGTCTTCAATTTTTGTACATTGACTGATTTGATAATCTGACTGATGAAGTGCCAACTTGATGCCATCGTTTAGATTGAGATCATCTTCCACGATTACTATTCTTTTCATCTAATAACC
>NZ_NGLG01000002.1:533543-535559 GCF_002140655.1 Enterococcus sp. 3H8_DIV0648
GTGATTACCCGCGATTATCATGATAAAAAGTAATTCAATTGTTCCTGCCAATTTAAATATAGAAATAGAGCTGAACAACAGGCGATTATTGTAATGAAAAGTAATCCCACATCGAACAACAAGTTTAGCGCTGCTATTGATACTTTAGAACGTAGGCGCAATTGGCTATCTTTGATAAAGAAATAAAGGAAACCCATGAAACTAATTATCGCTATCAGTAGGAATAATATAATCCAATTAGTAATTGACAAATACTTTTCCTCCTTTATGGTGTGTCATTTAAAGACCATGTAAAACTTGCACTAAAGTCTTTTTTCAAAAGTCCAGAATTGGTCGGTAGCGATAATGTTACACTTTTGAATGGAATTCGAACTTGCCAAACGTTCTGGTCTGTACCACTATTAGTTGCACCACTAAGGATAGTTTTAGCCGAACTTCCTGCATAAAAAGATAAATCTTGATTAAGGGTTGGCGGGTTTTCTGGATTCGTCACTATCTTTTCTTCATGTGTTTCATGATTCAGAACTCGTTCTACTGTAGGTTTAGCAATACTCAGTCTAGTCCCAACAGTCCCTGGCATTGGTGAGCCTTTTTCATCTGTGAATTCAGAAAGTCCGGCTGATAATGACCAGTTGGTCGTCTTATTCTGCTTGATACGAACATAAAATCCAGTATTTGTGACATTAGAAAGATGATGGTATTTTTGAGCATCTAGGTTTCTGTTATCAAAATCGTCGGTACTCCAGTTAAATAATCCAAAATGAAACATTCTTGGAGTAGATAATATTACCAAATCATTTTCTTTGTCTGGATGATCGATTTGTTCAGGCTCCGCCCCTTTGATTCCCTTTCCATTAATGATGTTTGAATATGGGCTATTTACTGTCTCAGCTTCCCACGTTACTTCACCTGTCGGTTCAACTAGCTCGTCGGCTTTTCCACTCATGGTAGCAGAAAATGTTATCGTTACCTCTTCGTTGGTCGCCAAATCTTCTAAATCTATCCCATCAGCAATAGACACGGAGGAATCCGTTCCTGCTACTTTAGTACTTTCAGGATCGATTATAAATTCAGAGTTTGAATCCATTTTGACTTTGATGTTTGTTGCCTTTTTCTTCAATTCATTTTTAATTTTCAATGTCCAATTTATTTTTTCACCATCATTGAACTTATGCTTTTCTGGTTCCAAAACACTGGATAACTCACTTGTTTCCAGAAAGGTCACTGTTCCGGTATAATATTTAGCTCCATACCATAACGCTCCTTCTTTAATTGAATACGGATTATAGGAAAATTCAAATGATCCTTCGTTTAGAATAACCGGCGTAATATCGTGAAGTTCAATCAAATCACCATTGATTGTATAGCTATTATATATTGTTGGAAAATCCGGCAGCTCCAAACCTTTTTGTGAAGTAGTTTTGAAGATATCTAATGTAGTCCTCCTGTTAACTACTTTCGGAACAGGTACCTTAATATCTTGATCCCTAATATAAAAATTTCCTAATTCCTCCAGTCCATATAAAGGCCTTATATCAGTAATTTGATTTTGAGATAAGCCCAATGTATTTATATTCTTCAAATTATTCAATGGTCCGATATCCGAAATATTGTTATTTTCTAACTGCAGATTTGCTAAAGTGTCATTTGGGCTCGTTTGGATTGTCGTGAGTTCATTGTCATTAGCCGTCAACTTCCTCAACTTATCGTGATTACTTATATCCAGACGACTAAGTTGATTGGCGGAAATATTTAAATCTTCTACGACTGGCAGTTTGTCATAATCAAACTCTTTCAATTGATTAGTAGAACAGTTTACCGTTTTTAGTTTCGTGTTCTCGCTAAACTGAATGGACCCTATTTTATTTTGGGAGCAATCAAGAGTAGTCAAACTTATGGCCTTTACTAAGTCAAGACTTTCCAATAAGTTCTTAGATATATTCAGTTTTTTAAGCTGACTGCAGGTGCTTACATCTATTTCCCGGATACTGTTATTACTACAATTTATTTCTTCTA
>NZ_NGLG01000002.1:535988-538821 GCF_002140655.1 Enterococcus sp. 3H8_DIV0648
ACTACAATCTAACTCTATTAGTTCTGTGTTCTTGCTGACATCCAAATTCACGATTCCAGTGTTTGCGCATTTGAGTGTTTTCAATTGTTTCAACTTTCCAAGATCAAAACCAATTTCTGCCAATTCTCTATTAAGAGTAACATCTATTGTCATTAATCCAGTGGCAAATTCAAGTCCCTTTAAAGAGACCAGCTTCCTATCCTGCAAATCAACCTCTGTTAATTTGGCGAGATTTTCTTTAGTGATTGCACCGGATCCGACAATGTTCATGTAATTTGCTCTCAACGCGGCCGCCAGAACACTATCAATATCATATGGTTTCGAGTCCCCGGGTTTTCCTTCCACGAGTACTGTACTTGCAAGAGGTTTAATGCTTTTATCGTTAGTGCTTTTCTTTTCACTGGTTTGTGCGCTTGATTCAGTCGTTTCTTTTGAATGAGATTCAGTATCCTTTGATGTATTACTTGTCGATTCCTTGCTACTTTCAACAAGATCGCTCGCAGCGGATTCAATCGAAGCTTCACTACTTTCAACAGAGGATTCTACTTTGTAAGAACCACTGGATTGAGTTGTAGAAATTGCTTCGTATGAGTTTACAGGTAAAAACAACAACACAAGACACAATTTCAACGCTTTTGAATTAATCATTTTCATCCTCCAATCTCAATCGGAAGAATACGTACAACCAAAAGTAAATGACTAAACATAACATACCCAAAGACTCTAAAAGGCCCATTCCGGTTTGATCTCCTGTTTGTGGAAGTCGTTTCCGACTACTTGATGCCACAATATCTCTTCCGCTAGTCAGTGGGAGTACGTTCATTGGTTTTTCCTTCTGAATAAAAGATTCCGGAGTTTTATTATTATCCGCCTCACTAATTCTAATATTGATACTGCTTGTTTGATCAGATGCAAAGGCCGGAATGCAAAATGAAAGACTTGTCGCAATTATCAAAACAACATATTTCATCTTTCTCACAACCTTCACTCCCTTTCTTTTTTCCATTGATTCTGTCTTCTAAACAGATAAACAAATAGAACAACCATTCCAATTATTAAAACTATTGCTACCCAAGGCACCCATTTAGGAACTGTGATCTTAAAGACCGATTTCTCTTCTGTTTCATTAGCCTCTTCTTTATCGACTGTAAATGTCCTCTCCCATTTCCAAATGCGATCATCTCCTTCAGCTTTCCCCTTGAATACATAGGTTCCCGGTTTAAAATATTCGACGCCTACTGGAATTTCAAAATTGAAATTCGAATTTGGTGCAACCGAGAAATTTTCCATTGATTCATTAAACAGCTTTTTATTGTTCCCCTTATTTATAATTTGACCACTAATTTTCATCTTCTGTAAAACTTTAGGTTGATCATTTTGAATCTTTGCCGCAATCACTTTTCGTCCATTAGACAAACGTAATTTTACATTTTTCAAATGTAGGTTTGCTCCGTGATTGAAAGGTTTTTCGTCTTCAGTAACCATCAATGCTATTACATATGCATATTCGGCACTTAGCTCGTTCTTTCGTTTTTTTGCTTCTTCTTTATTCGTAAATCGAAGTGATCCCAGCTTTACACCAGAAAATGCTTTTTTTGGCGGATTGATATCGATTTCTACGATTTTCTCTTCAAAATTTTGAACAACTACATCTTTACTTTTAACTTTTACAAAACTTGTGATCGGCTTACTTAGACTTGGATCTAACTGAGGATCATTTTGAGCATAATCTATCGCCCCTACAGAACTACTTACTGCATTATGAACATCAATAGCAACTGTAACAGGTTCCTTTTTTAGACTTCTAATTTTCACTTGAATCGTTTGAGGTGAATTTGGTTGTAATGCCAAATGAAAGTAGGTTTTCGTGGTATCCACTTGATTATCTGGAATGATACTTTCCACTGTAAATCCAGCTGGGCTTTGCTCTGTTTTGTCCTTATCATCTGAATCTGCAAAACTATGAACTGGAAACGTAAAAATCAGTGAAATGACTAGTAAACCGAAAAAGAATTTTGGAATATATTTTTTACAAAAGTATTTAACCATATCATCCTCCGAAAAAGAAGGAGCAGGAATTTAGTATCCTGCTCACCTCTATACAATTAAATCGTATCTTCCAAAGTCCAGTTTATTTTACCAGAGTACTGACGTCCGGAAGCTGCTGATCCTTTTGGTACTGATAACTCGATGTTCTCCATTTCAAGAACTGAGAAACCTTGATGTGTTTTGCCAGCGGCACCTTCATCATGCATTACGTCGATCGCAGTTGCGCCTTGTGCTAATGTGTACTGTGCGTCGTTAACTACAGCGGTACCTGTTCCATCAATGATTGAACCAGGAACTTCTGGAGTTGCTGTTCCTTGATAACCTTTTTTACCAGCATCAAACTTTAATTCAGCCCCAACTAATTCAATAGAACCACTTTGTAGTTTGCTTAAACCAGCGGTAAGTTTCCAAACACCATCCGTCTTATCACGTACATCATTGACAACAATGTATTTGTTTTTTCCAGTATCTTCCGAATACACTTCAGCGGAATTAGCTACTTCGTTCGTCAAACCAAAATCAAAAGTTTTTGGAGCCCATTTGATTTCCAAATCTCCAGGTCGAGTACCTGGTGAATAATCAGTAAACCCAATTCCGATATCTGTTTGAGCATCATCACCTGTGTCATCAGCAAAAGCTGTCACACCTGATAATCCAAAACCTAACACTGTTGCACTTACTAAAACACTTGCTAATACCTTTTTCATTACTACTTCTCTCCCTTAATTTTTCTTTTTTATATCTAAACATATTAAAATATGTAGATACCTACCAAATAGGCTAA
>NZ_NGLG01000002.1:542862-544608 GCF_002140655.1 Enterococcus sp. 3H8_DIV0648
TTTTAACCCTTGATGTAAATGACCAATCCCATATTTGTTTAAAATCTTTGTTCTACCTTTTACTAGATAATCGAGCTGAGGAAAATCTTTTGCATCTGGATTAAATTTTGATAACCTCGCGATAACATCAGAATCATTCTCCTCCTCAGCGCGCTGCATCATATACTTGTAAGCTAATCGTTCAGATTCTCGTTGATCAGTTACCTGACCCACACCAACATATGCCCAGTAACTATGGGGATACTTTTCAATTGTTTTTATTCCCAGATATGATCCCCAAGAATGTCCTAACAGTAAAATCTTTTTCTGCTTAAATCGAACTCGAAGATACTCTGTAACTACAAAAGTATCCTCAATCATTTGATCAATTGTCAATTCTGATGGTTCAGTTGCTCTATTATACGACATGCCCGAACCACGTTGATCCCAATAACACACCGTATAATCCTTCTCCAATCGTTCGCTTTTTTCCATGTAATCGATAAATTGAAGCATCGGTGTTCCGGGCCCACCATGAAGATATAATAATATCGGATTATTCGGTTTCTCACCCCTAATGAACATTCCTTGTTTGGTTCCATTCACATCTATCCAAATTTTTTCAGAAATAGCATTGGGAATATCTCTACCTTTTTCATCTCTCAATGGTGAAAGCCTACCAGGACTTTTAACTATAATAGTCAATATTCCCAGTAAAAGAATGCAAAGAATCAAAATAATAAACATCATATTGCACTTCACTCCTTTTCCTAAATTAGTTGATAGATCGAGCTGAATTTCAAAAGAACTCATTTCAATCGCTTTTAATGATTTTTTTCCTTCTTATATTATCTATTCACTAAAAAATTACTATACTTCATCTAGTCACTAGAGAGTCCAGACCAATTTCCAACTATTCATTGAGTTTTTAAAAGAGCAGCTAGTAATCTCGAATTTTTGAAAAACGTAAGAACTTGTTCATTTTCTTAACACACCAAATTGTTGATGATCGTTTAATAACTCTATCTTTTGTGACATTTATCAAGGAATTTTTAGGTGCAGCATAATTCGCATCCATGACTTCATTTAATGAGAGACGGACAAAAAAGAGATCCGGCAGCCCAAGCTACCGGATCTCCAAAAGCTCTATAAGAATACCTTTTCAAAATTTGAGGATAGATTTTTCGAGTAATTAAATAGTTATTGTTGCTAATTGTAAATGAATCTCAGAAGGTCTCTAGCTTAGATTAAATCTTTTCAATCTCTTCAACAGTCATTTCGTTTATAACATTTCCAGTGTTCAATGTGGTGGCCGGTTCAAAAAGCAAAACATTAGAAATCCCCTTAGACACCGGCATATGTTCAATTCCTTGAGGCACTACCAACCCCTCCCCATCATTCAAGGTAAATACTTCCACTTTTCCGTTTTGCTTTACATGTAAATCGACTCTTCCAGAAATCACAAGGAAGAACTCATCTTCCTTTTCGTGGGTATGCCAAATAAATTCATCTTTAAATTTTGCTATTTTTATTTGATAGCCTTCCAAACTACCATTGACTAAACTTTTCATTCAAATTAATAACTTCCACTTTAAATCCACCTTTTCGATTTATTTCTACACAAAATTTCTCCATCCTTTGCCAAAACGCTAATTTCTTCCTCAACTTCTGCTTTTGAAATGGGAAATAACAATTGCAATAGTACTAAGCACCAATGGCACTACTTATGTCATAGCTTAAGTACCAGTATCGTCAAATAATCACCCT
>NZ_NGLG01000002.1:549495-549770 GCF_002140655.1 Enterococcus sp. 3H8_DIV0648
GATTTAGCTTTATATTTTTGATCAGCTGCCTTGCTTATATTACATCTTAGAATTCTTGTACCACTTCTCCCCTTCTTTTCATGACTGCTATTTAAATAGATTTCCCGAAAGTAGCGATCTGCATGTTCGTAATTGTTACTTAAAATGTAACGATCTAATTCTTCTAAAGAACCTTTGATTTCTGCCGTTGACTCAGTTTGAATTATCTGCGCGCATAAACGACTCCCAGTAATAAGAAAGTCTCTTATACACATCTCCGAGCCCACGAGACGCTC
>NZ_NGLG01000002.1:549870-551239 GCF_002140655.1 Enterococcus sp. 3H8_DIV0648
TCATATTTATTGGTAATTGTCAAAATCGTCTCCTCTTTTTGAGAAAGAACAAAGTGTACAGATTCTTTCCCATGCTGCAAAACATTTGAAATTAAATTTTGTAAGAGTCTTACCAAGAGTCTTTCATCTTTATAAACCCAGCAGTCTTCTTGAATATCAAACTTCGGTGTAATGGTGTATTTCTCAAAATTAGATGTTTCTTGTAAAATTCCTTCTATTACTAAGTTACTTAGGTTAATTTTTCTTAAATCGAGTTCAATATTTTGAGATTCATAATAAGAAAGTTCAAAAAATGACTGAGTTAGGTTTTTCATAGTCATTGATTTCTCCAGACTAACTCGAACAAATTCTCGTTGATCTTTAGATAGTGCTTCTCGCTCAAGCAATTGAAGATAACCTATAATAGCTGTTAGGGGGGTTCTTAAATCATGAGAAATATTTGAAATAGTCTCCTTTAATTCTCTTTCCTTCTTTATTTCAGCGATTCGTTCTTCTTTTTGATTTAAAATTGTCCGATTTATCGTCTCAGCTAATGAATTCACTGTCGTATCGGCTAGACTCAACCCAGTTAGTTGATTTCGGTCTAGATCCATATCTCTCAATTGAAGGTCTATCTTTTTTATGTCTCTTTTTAAAAGAAAAATAGAAAAGACAAGAGAGACAATGATGATTATTAAGATAATTACAATGGGCATTTCTTCATCATCCCCTCTGATTAATTCAAATCTAATTGCTCAAAAAAAAGGATTGTTGTAAGCAAGCAAAATATCCAAATACAAAGGATTGGAAGCATAACCTGCAACAAATTTAAGTGGGAAAAATTATGCTTCAAGAAAATGGAAATTTGATTAGCCGAACTGTACTTATAAATTAGTCCTAACAATCCAAAATCCGAAATCAATAAATCACCGAGTTCGACAAAAAAAAGGGTGAGAGTGGTTGAGATTAACAGAATTTTCGATGTGTCTCGACATAAAAAGGAGATTAATAAAAGAAATGATGATGATGCGCTATTTGATAAAAAAGCAAGGACAAGTACTCGCAAATAATAGGAAATTTCAAAGTGTTCTCCCCAGCCATTCATATAAGTCACTATCCCCGTAGTTATTATAGGAGATAGTAACATGATAAAAGCAGATGTACTGATAAAAAAAAGTGTTTTAGAAACAACTATATTTACCCTGCTGTGTCCACTTGCTATTTTTTGTTGGAGCGTTCGATTAGTAAAATCAGGTCCTAGAAAAAAACCAGCAAATATTACTGGAACAAAAATCGTCACGTCGGTGTTAAAACTGTTTTCGAAAGTTTCTTTTCCACTATTCAAAAATGATTCCATATCCAAGCCCTTTGAAAAAAGCTTATCTAACAT
>NZ_NGLG01000002.1:556811-558602 GCF_002140655.1 Enterococcus sp. 3H8_DIV0648
TCGGCAAAGAGAAGAAAAGAGATTTCTCACATGATAATATGATGACAGATTAAATTAACAATGACTAAAGGATGGTGTGGCAAATGGATTGGATAAAAAGATTTCTCAATGCTATCGATTACATTGAGGATAATTTGACTAATGATATTTCCTTTGATGAGGCTGCGAGAATAGCTCTTTGTTCTAAAAACTATTTTCAAAGGATGTTTTCGTACGTTACTGGAATGACTTTAAGCGAGTACGCTCGACAACGAAGGATGACTCTTGCTGCATTTGATTTACAAAATAGTGATATGAAAGTTCAAGAAATCGGTGCCAAGTACAATTATGTTTCTCCTACCTCATTCCATAGAGCTTTTCGAGATATCCATGGAGTTTCCCCCTCACAAGCAAGAATTCCTGGTACAGAAATGAACTCATTTCCACGAATACATCTATCCATCTCAATGAACAGAGCTAGTAATTTGAGGTATAGAGTAGAAAAACGGGAGGAAATGCGCTTTGTTGGCGTAAGAACGTCTTTACCGAAAGATGTAAGTCAATATGAGAAATATTATGGAAAATTTTGGTTAAATGCGGCATCAGTTGGTGTAATAAAAAAGATTATAGAGCTTGAAGACAGTACAGAATCGGACATTTGTGGATTAATCAAAGAAGATGAGAACGGACCATCCTATTACCTTGCGATTCGTACTAATAAGTCAGTGCCTAAAGGTATGACTGCAGTTACTCTACCTACCTCCAAATGGGCAGTATTTACTTATTTTGGTGATGAATTATTGACATACGAAGAGGCCAATAGACGATTTTTTACTGAATGGCTTCCTTTTAGTGGCTTTGAAGAAGCACAAATTGCAGAAATGAAGGTGTATCCGTTAAAAGAAGTTTTGGATGATCCAAAAGTTTACTGTTCAAAGTGTGAATTTTGGATTGCAATTCGATAATAATTATCCAGTGGTACAAAAATAGAACGGAGTTGACTTATGATTAGTAGTAAAACTAGAAAATTAACACTCGCAGCATTATTAGTAGGACTTGAGGTAATTTTAGGACGGCTAGGGTTCATGACGCCAATTATCTCAATTAATTTTTCATTTGTTCCCTTAATAATTAATGCAATCCTATTAGGTCCTGTATATGCGGCCTTTAGCTCAGGAATATCCGATATTATCGGCTCCTTTCTCTTGCCACAAGGGTTAGGCATATATTTTCCTGGATATACAATTTCAGCATTTCTAAGCGGCCTAATCTATGGATTAATACTTTATAAAAAAACTAGAAATTTCATTAGAATCAGTGTCGCTTGTTTGTTGACAGGAGTGTTTGTCAGTTTATTGTTGAGTACATACTGGGTGTACATGATGACTGACAAGGGATTCTGGGTATTGTTAACTACAAGAAGTATACAAGTTGGAATGATGATACCTATAAAAATCTTTACTACCTATACTTTGAGCTATAGAATCGCAAATTTAGCCTATAGGAACAATTTATCTGAGCATTCTCTGGATTAATCATTAGTTCTAGCTTCCTTTCCCTTCACTATCATTCTAAACAAAATGTGTGATTAACCGTAAGTGTCATATAGCAAAGTGTCTCGTTTCCTCCTGCAATGATTGTTAAACTAACTATTAGCAAACTTTAGAGAAGCTCAGCGTTCTCCTTATTCTATAGGATTGGACGCTGGGCTTTTAAATACACCATGGTATATGACGCTTACTTACTAAACTTAGGAACTTAGACATATTTAAAGTCGGACCTAAAGATAAAAAGTCCGCATTGTATTCTTAC
>NZ_NGLG01000002.1:563872-564970 GCF_002140655.1 Enterococcus sp. 3H8_DIV0648
TATTATAATTAGAAATATATTTTCTCAAGTGCAGACTTGGTGACAAGCACAGGAATTCCTTTGCTTTCAATAGTATACGATCATTTTCCCTAAACAAATTTAGATCCTTTTCAAACATTTTTCATCTCCTTTTTTCGAGATAGCTTTATTACTTTCATATTTATTGTTCCTATGCTAATGAATTACTTATATGGTTATTTCTAAATCACAGATTATTTGAGTAGCTACAGGAGCTGAAAATTCGCCTATCAATTACCCTTTCTCCCCAATTACAAATTGTTTAAAAATAGCACATACATAGATGGAAAATCTGATTTAGAAGTTTTTTATACTCTTACTTTAATTATCTGTCATAGATGATCGCATAGCTTTCAATAAAAGCTCCTAAAAACATCAATACTAAGCCTGAAACAATTGTTAGGCATTCCGCCTTACTAAGTCGAATTTCTTTAAAAGGTGTATTCTCGATTTCTTTTCTATTAGATCGAATGAATGATATCCTTGCTAAAGCAGCAACAATCAGCAGTTGCCCTATCATCTCCCATAAACCTGATCGATGAAAAAGGTCAAAAGTTCGTAAAAGTCTCATAGTTAGACTAGGTGCAGCTTGATTTGTTACTGAAAATGACCAAGTTCCTAAAATAATCCCGTTGATTAAAAATTGAGTACTCAATCCTAAATAGCCGTACGATAAAAAAGAGTCGTTTCGATTTGAAAAAGCGAATAGACTTGCAAAGCTCATAACAATGACAGAGATTGAGTTATAGAGAAAAATTTGGATCGTTGATTCAATAAGGTCAGTTGATGTTGAAAAATTGGATAATGGATTTGTCTCTTTAAGAATCCCTTCAGGTAAAAGGAAATAGCTGACAGACGCGACGCTAAAAAATAAAAGTAAAAAAGTGATCAATGATACTAATATTCGAATATAAATTCGTTTATCGGAGAACATTTTTTTATATCGTAAAATCATATTATCACCTCATATTTCATCCATTGATGCCCTTCAGGTAAAAATCCTATTTGGTTCTAATCCTATTTTTTCAGGAGATTGCAACAGAGAATTACTCTCCTCGCTTTATTGTTATGATTACCAGC
>NZ_NGLG01000002.1:569437-570756 GCF_002140655.1 Enterococcus sp. 3H8_DIV0648
GTTTAGGTTATTCAATGAGATTATCTCTAATAATCCTTACGCTGCTTTGCTCCCCTTGTTCCCAGCTTTGGTGCCTGACCGTTCAATGGCTTGTTCGATTGTTTCGTCGTGATTACCCTAAACATAATGGGTATGTCTGATTTCAATCCAATTTGTGCAACGCCCTTAGCCACCTCATTTGAGACTAGCTCGTAGTGAGTTGTTGCCCCACGATTCACCGCACCTAGTGTAATAATACCGTCATATTTCTTATTTTAAACGGCAAAGGAGATTTCAAACGCCCCAGGCACCCAGTAAGCATCAATATTCTCAACTTTGAGACCATGCCGAATTAAATTGCCTTCTGCACCTGATAATAATTTAGATGTGATAAACTCATTAAAACGTAATACAACGATTGCGACTCTTCCTTCTTCCACTTGAAAAATCCCTTCAAAAACTGTCATAATATTATTTCTCCTTTTTTATATTTTAGATAAGCAATGTTGAAATTTATCTCGCTTGGTTTTTAGATAAACGATATTTTCCTTCAGTGGTTGTGTTTCTAACGCAATCTGTTCAACTACCTCGTTCCCATGTTTTCGCAACTCAGTTACTTTATCTGGATTATTGGTTAACAGTCTGATTTGTGTTATTCCCAATGACCGAGGCATTTCTGCTGCAAAACTATAATCCCGTTCGTCAGGGGCAAAACCTAATTCTACATTTGCGTCATAAGTATCGCGAGCATGCTCTTGCAATTGATATGCCCACAATTTTTTTAATCCGATGCCTCGGCCTTCTAAGCGTAAATGCAAAATGCCTCCCTTCTTCGATCAGCTTCATTGTCACTTCCAATTGTTCACCACAGTCACATCACTTAAAACCAGAAACATCATCGGTAAAGCAATCAGAATGAAGTCGAACTAGCAATGGTTTTAAAAAAATTCTAACGTCTCCTTTTGACAAAAGCAGCTTCTCTCTTTTCAAAGAATGCTCATACAGCTCTAAATCAAAATCGCCATATTTTGTTGGCAATGCAACAGAGATCAATTGCTCCTTGATAACATAATCTGCAAGATCATCAATTGTAAGCAAGGACAGGTACCACTCATCAGCCAATTTACGTAAATCAACTAAACACGCTATTGTCCCATCTTCATTCAAAATCTTACATATATAAGTAGCCTCTACACTTCCTGTTAACCGCGCTAAATCAATTGCCATTTCTGTATGTCCTCGTCGTTCTAAAATGCCACCGTCCTTAGCAATCAAAGGAAAGTTAAATTTCTATTATCATATCGAACTATCATTGAAATATTCATCAGAGTATATAATTT
>NZ_NGLG01000002.1:571434-580254 GCF_002140655.1 Enterococcus sp. 3H8_DIV0648
GCCTTTAATCATTTATTACGATTAATCATTCAAATTATATCGTAATTTCATATGTTCTGAACCGGAGATGACCATGTCGCCAAATAGTTTGGTTTGACGTTTCAAGGATTCGTCTGCTAATTTTTCATTGGCAGCTTCCAAGAATTTTTGTGCGTCATCTTGATCGGCAACGGCTTTATCGGTGGCATTTTGAATGCCGCGGTAGACAGACATTGCTTCCAATTCAAAGGTATTGCGGAAATCTACATAGAAATTGTAATCCGTATCACCAAGTAAGGCAGTGGCACAGCTTAACCAGTACATATTGTTCAAATCAAAAGTACCGGTCGCATCTTTGTAGCAAGCTGGCGTGTCGTTGACATTTGAGTAGAATGGCACGACCGTATTAAAGGTATTCGCACCATAAGCTAACCAATGAACACCGGCGATTTCAGCTGGTACATTGTTGCGGATTTGTAAAATGTGCACATTGTGGTTCCGGTTGATCCCGATTGGACGGATCAGCGTTTTTTCTGCTTCGGTACCGTCACCGTAAGGATCGTATTTGGTATTTTCAAAGTGAGAACTCAATACGAATTTCACATCTTCGATCGAAATCTTGCGGTTTGCGCGGCAAATGAATGGCAAATCTTGATCCATTGGGTCTTGTTCCACTTCTGGAGTGAAATATTTTTGACCGTACCAAGCACGTGGATTGTTGTAAACCGTATCTTTAATAGAAGCACTGCCAAAAATATGACGCAAATTGTAGCCTTCAAAATCAGGATTCAAATGATTGTCTTCGATCAACGCTTTTAGATCGTCGGAGCAAAGTGTATCTGCTGAATCGAAATCAAAGTCGTCGATGTTCATGCGGTTTGGCGCAACCACATAGGCATCATCTGGAATGCGAACGGCTGCCCAGTGATGGCCGCCGATGGTTTCTAGCCACCAAACTTCGTCTTGATCGGAAAAGGCGATCCCATTTGGTTCATAGGTTCCATATTCTTTTAGTAATGCGCCTAAACGTTCTACGCCTTCTTTTGCGCTATGGATGTAAGGCAATACTAGCGTCACGAGATCTTCTTCACCGATGCCGCCTTCTACATACGGATCAAGTCCTTGGATGCGGGGATTGGTCGTAATTGTTTCGGTTGCGGACATCGCAATATTTTCACTGTTGATCCCAGCCGCAGGCCAAATACCGTTCGTTAAGATGGCGTTTGGCGTAGAAGTGTAGCGCAGTGGATTGTCCGGTAATTCAACCTTCACGCCGCTGATGACTGCTTGATAATGTCTAGGCTGATCTTCTGGTTGAACCACCACAAAACGTTGCGGGTCTAGAGCTTCGTGCCCGTCATCGTTCCTTGAAATAATAGTTGAGCCATCGATTGATGCTTTCTTTCCGACTAGTACAGTGGTACATGAACCTTTTACTCTTTTTGTCATACTTGAAACACGCTCCTTTTCATGGTACTTCAAGTATAACGCTAATAAAAATAAACACCAAATGAAATCCTATTGAATGATCTCCGCTACCAGTTCACCGGTTTTTTCGGTGCCTTGTTCTGCTAATGACTGCACGATTTTGGAGCCGATCACCACGCCGTCGCAGACCTGCTGGAAGCTTTTCACCTGCTCATTGGTGGAAATTCCAAAGCCGGCCAAAACAGGAATCTGACTAAAACTCTTAACTTCCGCCAAATGATCCAGCAAATCGCTGCGGAAATCCTGCCCCGTCCCTGTGATCCCATTAACTGTTACCGCGTAAATAAACCCTTCTGCCTCCGCCACTAATTGTTCGATCCGCTCTTTTGGACTTGTCAGCGAGACTAAGATCAATAACGCCAAATCGCCTAAATCAGGCAGCACCAGATCACGATGCTCATAAGGTAAATCGGGAATAATAAAGCCCTGAACATCGGTATCCTGCAAGTCCTCCACTAATTCCTTGATACCGTAATGGAAAAAGGAATTACTGTAGCCCATCAAGATCAGCGGAGCCCCCGACCGAAACCCTTGCAATTTTTCGATTAGCTTCTTTAACGTAACCTGCTGGGCAAAGGCCCGTAATCCCGCCGCCTGAATCGTTGGTCCATCTGCGACTGGATCAGAAAAAGGCACCCCTAATTCAATCGCCGCAGCTCCTTGGTCCACCAGCATCGCTATTTCTTCTTCTAATTTATCTAATCCCTGCGCCCCCGCCATGATATAAGGGACGAATAATTTTTCTGTCTCCGCTCTGCTTTTTAAGATTTTTGTCAATGGCTTCATTTTGCTGCCTCCATTCGTTCTTTGATTTGTTGAACATCCTTATCGCCGCGGCCGGAAAGGTTCATAACGATAATTTGATCTTTTTCCATCGTCGGTGCCACCTTCATGACTTGCGCTAAGGCGTGAGAGCTTTCCAACGCCGGAATGATCCCCTCCAAGCGTGAAAGATAATGAAAGGCCTCGACCGCTTCTTCATCATTGATCGCCGCATACTCCGCCCGACCAATATCGTGTAAGAAAGAATGCTCCGGTCCGATACCGGGATAGTCAAGTCCGGCTGAGATCGAGAAGGCCTCCAGCACCTGTCCATCATCGTCTTGCAATAGGTGCATCTTAGCGCCATGCAAAATCCCGACACTTCCCTTATTAATCGAAGCCGCATGCTCCTGTGTATCCAATCCATGCCCCGAAGCCTCCACCCCCATCAGACGAACCGCTTCATCTTCAATGAAGGGATAAAACATCCCCATCGCGTTGCTTCCGCCGCCGACACAGGCCATCACCAAATCAGGCAAACAACCCTCCGCTGCTAAAATTTGTCTCCGCGTCTCGATACCGATCACGCTTTGATAATCCCGCACAATCTCAGGAAACGGATGCGGACCTAAGACAGACCCCATCACATAATGAGTATCCTCAACAGTTGCCACCCAATAGCGCAGCGCCTCGTTCACCGCGTCCTTCAAGGTTTTACTGCCGGAGGTCACACTTTCTACTTTGGCGCCTAAGAGCTCCATCCGAAAAACGTTCAGAGCTTGCCGCTTCACATCGATCTCTCCCATAAAGATCGTACATTCCATCCCGAAAAGTGCGGCAGCGGTCGCCGTTGCCACCCCATGCTGACCCGCTCCGGTCTCAGCGACCACCTTGCGTTTCCCCATCTTCTTCGCCAGCAAAACTTGGCCCAAAGCATTATTAATCTTGTGAGCGCCTGTATGGTTTAGATCCTCGCGCTTCAAATAAATCTTGGCACCGCCCAGTTCCTTGGTTAAACGTTCCGCAAAGTAAAGCGGATTTTCCCGTCCGACATATTGCTTCAAATAATATTTCAGCTCTTTCTGAAATTCCGGGTCCTGTTTGGAAGCCTCATAGGTCTCTTCTAATTCTTGGACCGCGTACATTAATGTTTCGGGGACGAACTTGCCGCCGTATTCTCCGTAAAAGCCTGCTTGATTTGGTTCTTGGTACATGGAATCACTCCTTAATTTTTTTATAGATCGTAGATTTGTTTATCTGCTGCTTTGACTGCCTGACAGAAAGTCTGGATTTTAGCCAAATCCTTTTCACCAGCCGTTTCTACTCCGCTGGAAACATCCACCACCTGCGGCTGGAAATAGCTGATCGCTTCACCGACGTTTTCAGCAGTCAGTCCGCCTGCCAACCAGAGCTTATCCTTGGGAAGATGCCGCTGATCGACTAAACGCCAATCAAAGGTTTGACCATTTCCCCCCATTAATTTAGCTGGCGGGGCATCCAATAAAAGATGCGGATATTGGTAAAAATAGATCGAGGCCTGATCGTGGATGCTGAAAGCACGAATGATCGGGCGGGAAAGTTTGATCAGTTCACTCTTTCCGTGAATTTGGATCAGGTCCAAGCCAGCAATTTCTACGATCTCCTCCACTTCGGCCTGCAGCGGCGAAACGAACACCCCGACTTTCTTGATTGTCTCTGGTAAATCCTTCGTCAGCCTTCGAACTTCTTCAGGCCGCACCTTCCGCGGACTCTCTGCGAAAACAAACCCAAGATAATCAGCTCCCGCCTGCACCGCTGCATCGATCGCCGCAATATTTTTCAACCCGCAAATCTTGATTTGCGTCATGCTCTGCTCACCTGCAATTCTCTGATTTTCTCCGCCGGATCGTTTGCCCGCATCAAGGTTTCGCCTACTAATACTCCGTGATAATTCTGTTTGACTGTTTCAACGTCTGCGCCTGTTTTAAAGCCCGACTCGCTAATATAGACGGTTGGACTTTCAGGCTGAGCCAGCTCCACGCTTGTTTCGAGGGAAACCTCGAAGGTCTTTAAGTTCCGATTGTTGATCCCGATGATTTTCGCGCCGATCGCTTGCGCCTGTTCTAATTCAGCCGCGTCATGCACCTCCACTAAGACCTCCAACCCGCGAGACTCCGCTCCTTGATAAAGCTCAGCTAATCGTTTCGCTGACAAAGCGGCGACGATCAATAGCACGATACTGGCCCCAGCTTTTTTCGCGCGGTCTAATTGCCGTTCATCAATGATGAAGTCCTTGCATAAGATCGGCACGTCAACTACCTGAGCAATCGCCGCCAGATCATTGATCCTGCCCTTGAAGAAAACCGGGTCGGTCAAAACCGAGATGGCACTGACACCCGCCTGCTGATAATACTGGGCCTGCTTCAAAATATCGACGCCTTCATTGATCGCTCCTTTTGAAGGAGAGGCGCGTTTGATTTCACCGATGACGTGCATCTTTTCTGGCTGCTCCTTCACCGTTTGATAAAAGGACGCCCGCTGTTTTGTCGGTACGGCTTGAACGGCGGTGAGATTTTCGACTTCCTGTTTTTTCTCGTTTAAAATCGTTGTTAAAAAATCCACTTATGCCACCTCCTGCTGTTTCGCCAGCAATTGCTGGAGCCGATCATAAGCCGCACCAGATAATATTGATTGCTCCGCCTCGGCGGCGATGCCATCTGTTAAACTTTTTACCCGTCCACTAGCTAAGAAGCCTAGGCCCGCGTTCAGCAAAACTGTTTCATAATAAGCAGAAGGCACACCCTGCAAGACGGAAAGCAGAATCTCTTTATTTTTTTCAACCGAACCGCCGACGATTCCCGACATAGGCACTCGTTTGAAGCCGGCCTCTTCCGGATCGAAGCTAAATTCCTCCACAGCGCCATCCTGATACAGCGCACAATGTGTCGTGCCAGCTAAGTTTGCCTCATCCATGCCGCCATGACCATGAACGACGATGGCTCTTTGACGGCCTAATTGCCCTAAAGTTTTCGCCGTTTCAACCAAAGAATCTCCCGCATATGTGCCCATCAGCTGATGCTCCAATGGATAGGGATTGATGATCGGCCCTAACAAATTAAAAATCGTCGGTGTCGCCAGCTCTTTGCGAATATGCATCACCGCTCCCATCGCCGGATGTAAAGTCGGCGCGAACAAAAAGGCGATCCCCGCTTCCTTCAGTAAGTAATCGATTTTCCTCGGGCTGACCGTCAACGAGACACCCAGCGCTTCGAGTACATCAGCGCTGCCGGATTTGCTGGAAATGCTGCGATTGCCGTGCTTTGCCATAGGAATCCCGCCGCCTGCCAAAACAAAAGCGGCCGTGGTGCTGATATTGAAGCTGTGGGAATGATCGCCGCCGGTGCCGCAATTATCCATCACCCCTGCTGGTGCGGATAGCATCGGAGTTCCCTTTCCCTGCATGACCTGTGCTAAACCCGTCAGCTCTGTCGCCGCTACTCCTTTTACCTTCAAGCCTACTAATAAGCCGCTGATTTGGCTGTCACTCAGTTGCTGCTCAAAGATTGCCTTTCCCAGCTGCTGCATTTCTTTAATCGTTAAATCATTTCCGCGATAGACCTTTTCAAATAATTCCTGCATTTAAATCCCTGCTTTCTGTAAAAATTTCTGAAGATAGCTTGCGCCGTTCTCTGTTCCGATCGATTCTGGATGAAATTGCAAGCCATACACCGGATACCGCCTATGGCGAATCGCCATGATACAGCCGTCAGCTTCAGCGGTTACTTCCAAATCCTGCGGCACTTCCTTTGGATCAATCATCAGCGAATGGTATCGCATAACCTGTCGCTCCTCACGACCTTTCAGACGAGATTGCTTGCCGTGCATGATCGTTGGTGCACTGACGATTTTTCCGCCGAAGACTTCCCCAATCGCCTGATGGCCTAAACAAATTCCCAAAATCGGTTTCCTGCGATAAAACCGGCGGATCAGCATTTCGCTTTTTCCAGCTTCTGCTGGTCTGCCCGGTCCCGGTGAAAGGACGATCGCCGAAGCTTCTTCCGCTGCGGCAAATAATTTCGGATCATCGTTGCGTAAAATCGTTACCTCCTCTGGTAATAGCTGCACCAGATTATAGGTAAACGAATCATAATTATCGACCAATAAAATCATTTTCCCACCTCCATCAACGCCTTGGCTTTTTGTAGCGTTTCAAAATACTCACTAGTTGGCTCCGAATCATAAACGATCCCGGCACCTGCTTGAACATGTGCCCGCTGATCCTTCACGACCATAGTACGAATCGCGATCGCAAAATCCGCTTGATCGTTTTGATCTAAAAATCCCACCGCTCCCGCATAGATCGAACGCTTGACCGTCTCCCATTGATAGATGCGGGTCATCGCTCGAATTTTTGGTGCGCCGCTGACGGTTCCTGCCGGCAGAGTGGCTTTCAGTGCGTCCATCGCTGTATGCTCTGGTTTTAATTTGCCTGTCACGACCGAAACCAGATGCATCACGAATCGGTAACGTTCGATCGTTAAGTAAGTCGGCACGGTGACGGTTCCGCGGATGGCGACTTTTCCAAGATCATTCCTGCCGAGATCCACCAGCATACGATGCTCCGCGATTTCTTTCGGATCATTTTGTAATTCTTCCGCTAACGCGTCATCTTCTCGTTCACTTGCTCCGCGTTTTCTCGTTCCAGCGATTGGATTTGTTGTGACCAGCTCCCCTTCGACCGTCACTAAACTCTCGGGTGAACTGCCGATCACCTGAACATCGGGAAAATCCAGATAATACAAATAAGCGGAAGGATTGCTTTGCCTCAACTGCCGATAATAAGTAAAAGGATCGATCAAAAATTCGGCCGTCAACCGCTGTGAAGGAACGACTTGAAACAGATCGCCTTCTATAATTTTTGTCTGCGCTTGTTTTACAATTGCTTCAAACTCCGCCTGAGAGAAATTACTCGTAAAGTGCAAGGGCTTCATTTCTAGCGTCGGGAGTGCTGCTGGTTGTTGAAGCCTTCGCTCAGCTTCCTTCATCCGCCTGTCTAGCCTCGCTTCCGAATCATGACTGTAGCTGTTTCCTATGACTAAGGTGCAGGTTTCTTGCTGGTGGTCATAGATCACATACGATTCATAAAGATAAAATTGCAGATCAGGAACATCCAGCTCATCTTTCGGCTGCTCCCCGATATTCTCATAGCAAGCCGCCACGTCATAGCCGACATATCCCAGCGCTCCGCCTTGAAAGGGCAAATCTGGTTGAGGAGCCTCTTCGTTCAATACATATTTTTCCAGTTCTTTTAATGGATCTTCACAGGGATAGCTCTCAATCCCATTGTGAAATTCTCCATTTTGAAACGTTAAGCGCCTAACCGGATCAAAGGCGATGATCGCATAATTCTGTGCTTCAGCCTTTCGTTCAAATAAACAAGTTCCCTCCGTTTTCAAACTGTAATAAATCGTTAACGGGTTTAATTTTTGATCGGTTAATAATTTTATTTTTTTCATAATAGGACTCCTTGTAAAATAGTTTTTAAAGTAAAAATTCGACAAAAAAAGCCCCCAAACCAAAGAAACTCTGGTTTGAGGGCGCAAATAGCACGGTACCACCTCTTTTTACTGTTCGCAAACAGCAACTCTAATCGTCCAACAACGACCGCACTCTGTAACGGGAGCTCCCGTCGTTCCCTACTGCTTTTCAAGAACGCTCCAACAAGTCCATTCACTAGGGAAAAAATGTTTCTTCTCATCAACCGAAACTTTCTGTGATTTTTTCTTTCCTAGCTACTTCTCTTGCTTATGATTTGGTTTGATTAATTTTTTAAAACTTACCTTGTAGATTGTGACTGAACTGACAGCTAGTTCATTTCAAGGGATTCATTTTTCCAAAACCGTGAAAAATGAGTTTGGTTTTCACTGCGCATATCATCAAACTAAACAGCTTGAACGATTTATCCTTAAAACCTAGAATTGAGTCTCCTACTTTATAGAACTGCGAAAAGTTTGACTGACAGCTACCTCGAGTTAATGGCATCATTTTTCCAAAATCATGAAAAATGAGTTTGATTCTCACCACGCATACGATTCCACTAAGGTACTGAAAGTACTGATTGGAACTCGCAGCTAGTTCATTTTAGGGAGTTCATTTTTCATAAAGCGCGAAAAATGAGTCTGATTTTCACTGCGCATACGATTCCACTAAGGTACTGAGGCAATAAGTGGAACTCGCAGCTAGTTCGTTTTGAGGAATTCATTTTTCGAAAACCGCGAAAAATGAGTCTTATTTTCACTGCGCATACGATTCCACTAAGGTACTGAAAGTACCAAGTGGAACTCGCAAAAAAAAGCCCTCAAACCAAAAATAAGCTTTGGTTTGAGGGCGGGGATTCCACGGTGCCACCTCAATGGTATGCCAAACAGGGCATTTCTCATTCAGTCGTCCAACAACGACCTTACTCTGTATCGGGAGTTCCCGGAAGTTCCTACTAAGGATTCAAAACTTCGTCCAAAAGTCCATTCGCATAATAATCCCTACTGATTCACAGCACCATCAGCTCTCTGAAAAGGCTCATCTATGTTACTTCTCTTTTGTATGACTCATATT
>NZ_NGLG01000002.1:580354-607402 GCF_002140655.1 Enterococcus sp. 3H8_DIV0648
GTGACTGAACTGACAGCTAGTTCATTTCAAGGGATTCATTTTTCCAAAACCGTGAAAAATGAGTTTGGTTTTCACTGCGCATATCATCAAACTAAACAGCTTGAACGATTTATCCTTAAAACCTAGAATTGAGTCTCCTACTTTATAGAACTGCGAAAAGTTTGACTGACAGCTACCTCGAGTTAATGGCATCATTTTTCCAAAATCATGAAAAATGAGTTTGATTCTCACCACGCATACGATTCCACTAAGGTACTGAAAGTACTGATTGGAACTCGCAGCTAGTTCATTTTAGGGAGTTCATTTTTCATAAAGCGCGAAAAATGAGTCTGATTTTCACTGCGCATACGATTCCACTAAGGTACTGAGGCAATAAGTGGAACTCGCAGCTAGTTCGTTTTGAGGAATTCATTTTTCGAAAACCGCGAAAAATGAGTCTTATTTTCACTGCGCATACGATTCCACTAAGGTACTGAAAGTACCAAGTGGAACTCGCAAAAAAAAGCCCTCAAACCAAAAATAAGCTTTGGTTTGAGGGCGGGGATTCCACGGTGCCACCTCAATGGTATGCCAAACAGGGCATTTCTCATTCAGTCGTCCAACAACGACCTTACTCTGTATCGGGAGTTCCCGGAAGTTCCTACTAAGGATTCAAAACTTCGTCCAAAAGTCCATTCGCATAATAATCCCTACTGATTCACAGCACCATCAGCTCTCTGAAAAGGCTCATCTATGTTACTTCTCTTTTGTATGACTCATATTTTTTTAGAATACTACGCGCTTTTTTTCCTTTTGTCAATGTTCTTTGATCAAAATTTTTTTCCGAACTCCTTTGACTGTCCTCCAGCGCGATAAATTGCTAGAATAAAGAAACTGGAGGAAAGAGCGATGAAAAAATTATTTTTTAGCTTCATGAAATGGCTGCGTCATTTTTTGTCAGGGTCTTTTTACAATCGCAGAAATATTTGGCAGGCTTTTCCAGCCTTTTTCGATGCTGCGGCAGAACAAACGTATCAAGTTCCCGGCTTGAAAAAAGCCAGCACCCTTAACTTAAAAAATGAACCAGTCGATTGTCCCTCCATGACACCTCAAGGTCTGACTTTAACGGAAAAATATCTGCTGATCTCGGCTTATTGTCATGATCATCGCCACAACTCCGTCATCTATGTATTGGATCGCATCACTGGGCTTCGGATCAAAACGATCGTTTTACCCGATCTGCCCCACGCTGGCGGCTTAGCCTATGACCCGCGCCATCAAAAAATTTGGATCAGTAATTCCGCTGGAAAACATGCGTCAGTGACCGCCATCCGCCTTGAAGACGTCGAAACATACACTGAAGGCGCTGGACCGATTGCGTACCAGCAAAAATTCACCTTGAAGGAACTGCCGCGGGCTTCTGCGATCACCTACGATCACGGGTTACTGGTCGTTGCTCTATTTGCTTTGAATACTGTAGGGAAAGTTGTCTGTTACCCAATCGACGATCATGGAGATTTAACCGCTTCGTCAAACAACACGTTGGTAGAATCACCCTTTGGCACTTTAGCGATCCCGCAAAAAATTCAGGGCGTGACCTTTTATAAAAATTTTCTGCTGCTTTCTCAATCTTGGGGCAAGCAGCCCGGACAAATCTTTGTCTTTGATATCCAGCACACGACTGATTTTTCCGATTTGAACCAAGCGATCAAAATTATCGCCACGCCCCCTTATTTAGAACAAATTTACGTTGAAGGCGATCGACTTTTTGCCCTATTCGAAAGCGGCGCATCTGCTTATCGCAAAAAGACCCCTTTTGTCATGAAAGAGGTTCTGCAATTAGATTTATCCGCATTATTAACTTAATCCAGCCATTAAAAAATCCTCAAACAAAAAATGTTTGAGGATTTTTCTACTTCACCGTTCCTAAATAAACATAACCATCTGGAGCAGCCGGCGCGCCCTTTGTCATGACAAATTCAAAAGCTTTGCCGCTGTGCTCAGTTGCCACCGCCAAATGACAAAGCGCGATCCCCACATCCAGATCCGTCAATTTGTACATCATACCAGGCAGACCATTGATTTTTTTCTTGCAATAGACATAGATCACACCGTTGTTGGCAACAAAATACCACGGCTGACCATTTAACCCAGAAGGCGCCAAGCGAGCTGCTTCAATTCTCGGATCACTTCCCTCTGAGATTTCCTTTAACGATTTCCGGTCAAAATCTGCCAGCGTTCGACTCACAGGTTCCTCTGGATTTCCAAACGCTATGCCAATAATATAATCAGCATTTGCTTCCTTTGGTTTCATCATTCCTAACCAGCGAGCCGCATAGCCCTGAGCAAAAAGAAAAAGATCCACATGCTGGAACAAGAAACCGGCACAGGTATTTTTCAACGGCTGCTCCTTGCCATAGATCAGAAAATAATGCGGCGCCTTAGGAATCGCCATCCCTTTGACCTCCTCTGGCCCTACCAGCTTATAAGTGATTTTCGCGTCTGGTAAAAGCGGCTTGACCGACTCAATAAAGCTTTTAATTTCACTCAATTTATTCTCCGACAACGGGGTGGAATTAAAATTACGAGTCGACTTGCGGGTAAAAATACTTGAATACAAATCCATATAACAACCTCCTCATTTACATTCATTACTTAAACTATAGGCTCCCTGATCAAGATTCGCAATACAAAATGCTAAGCTTCGTTTCTTAACAGTTGCCGGATAAGATTAATAACGATCTTTCGTTAGATAGCTTAACAAAGCACCCATCTCCGCCAATGAGGTCCCATCATCCTCTGATAACCATGCCTTCCAAACCGCAAAAGTTCCCGAAGTAATGTATTTCGTTTGATAATATTCCAGTCGATTCTTAGGTTGGATAAACAACTCTGTTTGCTTGCTGAGAATATCGAAGAAAATACTATCATACTCATGATCGATCGATTTTTTCAGATCATTTTTCATGACTGAAAAAAATTCCGTAAGAAGCTCAAGCTCCTCCATTTCATTAACATTAGTCTGCTTGACTTTATCAAAGAACGTTTCGAATTTTGGACTATAATATTGCTTCAATACATCTTCAATCGATTCAAAATTTCTGTAGAAGGCCATGCGCGAAACGCCTGCTCGCTTGACGACCTCCATTACAGTCAGTTTGGTATATGACTTGGCTTCAAGTAATTGCAGTGTGGCTTCGGTAATAAAATTCTTGCTATCTTCTTGTAATGAGATTGAATAATTTGTTTTCCCCATAAGCTTCCTCCTTGATCGTTACATATTGATTGATGTGTAACTTATGATGCCGCATTGCTTGTTCTGCGCTTTATTAGATTATATAATCTCATCAAGATCGTTACAAACGTAACCTTCTGGAAGGGGAAATATTTTATGAAAAAAGTAGTTTTAATCACTGGCGCCTCCAACGGAATGGGTTTTGAAGCAGCTAAACTATTTGCCGAGAAGGGCTACTCTGTCGTTGCCGGTGCACGTAGAGTAGAAAAAATTCCCGCTGATAAAAATATCTCGGCAGTCAAACTTGATGTTTCTGATGTCTCTTCAAACGAAGCTTTTGTTCAATTTGCGCTGCAAAAATTTGGAAGAATCGATGTCCTTATCAACAATGCCGGGTATGGAGAATATGGTCCTACTGAGGAAATAAGCTATTCGAATGCCTTGTATCAATTCAAAGTAAACTACTTTGCCGCGGTCAATCTGGCTCAATTAGTTTTGCCCACAATGAGAAAACAGCAATCAGGGCGAATCGTCAATATTAGTTCAACAGGCGGAAATGGCTATGTGCCGCTTGGGGCGCATTATCATGCTTCAAAAGCAGCTCTTCAGCAATGGTCCGACGTGCTGGATACTGAAGTCAGACAATTCGGGATACGCTCTGTTATCGTCCAGCCTGGCGGAACTCAATCAGCATGGAGTGAGATTGCCATGAAAAATGCCAAAGAGAATCTCAAACCTGACTCCCCTTATAAGAAACTCGTGGAGGGGATCGGAAATATGTTGAATAATATCAATTTGGACGCTACTTCTAAAGAACTCGCTGAAGTATTTTACCAAGCAGCGACCGATGCTAAACCGAAATTTCGCTATTACTATTCCTTACGCGACCGTATGATGGTATGGACAGCAAGAAATCATCCACGAATCACACACTTTGGGATGAATCAGCTAGTAAAGGGAATCTTAAAGAAATAATCGCCTTTCAACCAGTAAAAAAATAAATCCACGAAAATCGAATTCGATTCTCGTGGATTCTTTTTATCTATTAAAATGGATTACTATTTTCTAATCGACATATTTTGAATCTGTATTATTCAGCCATGCGTAGCCAAGCCCCATGACTAAGCCTCCGCCGACGAAATTTCCAATCAAGGTGAAGAATAAATTGTGCGCCACATTTCCCGCAGTCATTTCAGCAATTGTTCCATGAGAAGAAAAATACGCCAATGAAAAGGCTGGGAAGTTAGCGATCACGTGCTCAAAACCTAAGAAGGCAAAGATGAAGATAATAAAGATGATCGACATCACCTTCGCAGCATCATCCTTCATGCGCAGACTAACTAAGACCGCGGTGTTTACCACGATATTGGCAAACATTCCCTCTACTAAAATCTGACCCGTTGATTTTGTCAGTTTAGAGGCAATCCCTGTAAACATATAGTTATCAGCTTCTAAATGTCCAAAAGGTGCTGTTAGTGATAACAAATACCCGCACAACACTCCGCCGATCAAATTGAACAAAATACAGGTAAACAATAATTTTAAAGCAAAGGAAACCGACATTTTTTTCTTGTACACACCGATCGTAGTGTATAACATATTGGATGTTCCTAATTCAGCATTCATGAATAAGATCATCACTAATGACCAGCTAAACATGAAGGCATACGCCATCTTTTCCAAACCTGGAATCGCTTCTTGCATGCGGATGGCAATATAAAAAGCAATAGCCGTTCCTAACGCCAAAAATAAACAGGCAAACATTGAACGTACTGCATAACGAGGCAAACTCGAATTAAACAAATCAATTTTTTTACTGATTGAATACTCCAGCTGGGACATCATAGTTGAGTGAGTTTTCACATGCTTTTCGCTTTCAGTCGCAGGTGTTTCTTCAATTTCCATAAATAAATCCGATTTCATAGGTTTCCTTCCTTCTTGGCCGAGGCCATAATGTAAGGGTATCATACAAGATTTTCATAATATTTTCAATGAAAACTTTGCAAAAAATGAAATATTGAGAAAAATTGCACAAGTTATTTAATTCTCTGAGAAAAAATCGTATGATTAAGGAAACGACTAGGAGGTATTTTTTATGGCAAAGCAACTTTTAAAAGCAGAGGTGGAATCTTTAGGTGGTTTGCAGCTGAAATGCTCCGCTCGCGGATTTGAATTTATGATCGATGAACCAGAAAATGTAGGCGGTACCAACGAGGCTATGAACCCGCTAGAAGCCCTCCTTTGTTCACTGGGTGCCTGTAAAATGATGGTGGTTCGGTTCTTTTATCAAGCCAAAAAGATCAAGCTGAATTCTATGCGCGTGGAAATTATCGGCGAGATCGATTCAGACCGCTTAAAGGGCAAGCCAGATGTAAAGGTCGGTTTTTCAAAAATCATCACGAACTACTACATCGATGCCGATAATACCGATGAAGAAATAAAAGACCTCGTAGCCTTTATTGAGAAAACCTGCCCTGTGAAGGATACGATCGTCAACGCTCCGGAAATGGAACTGCATATCAACCCATAAGAAAGGCTTTGCGAACTCGCTCAGCTTTTGAGCACCAAGTAGGTACTGTTCCACATCAGCTCCAAAAACCAATCGCTGTGTCTCACAGCAATAAGACCAAAATATTTCTAGATTGCTTCTCAAATTTCGAAATATTTTTGCTTATTGCCGATATGCTAGTTCTGCTTAATGCTAATTTAGCAGCAACTGGCTGGGTCACACCGTTGTGTAGAAAAGCTAGTTCGTGAAGCCAGACATGGATATACCCGCTAAAAGAAATTTTAGCGGGTTTTATTTAACAATCCATTTTCATCTCATATTGATCGCAAAAATGATCAAAGCCCAGCTTCTCCAACTCTTCGATCCATGCTTGATCAGTAAAATTAATATTATGCAGGCGAACATCTTGGTAACGTCCGCTTAGGTTGACCATCAATCGTCCTAATTCCGACAGCTTTCCTTCGCGTCTGCCCCATTGCTTCACGTGCCCATTATCCTTTTGGTAAATGATAAACGCATCGCAATGCTCCGCGGGTCCGGTAAACATGATCAGATAATCAGCGGGAAAGGCCCGTAAAATTTCGGTTCGATTTTCAAACGAAGGTGCATCATGTTGCAAAGCGGACAGTGACTCCAACGGAAACTCTGTGATTGGCAGTTCTTGAAAATCCTCCGTTCCCTCTGCGGTATCTTTTGCATTTCCACGGAAACAAGCATATTCCTTGATGACATCCAACCCCATTTTTTGGTATGTCGCCACCGCTGGCGCATTGGTTTGGATCACCTCCAGACCATAATAGGCAAAATCATGCTGCGTCAGTAACGCCATGCAAAAATCCATCATTTTAGAATAAAGTCCTTTACGCCGATGGGCCGGAACAACTCCCGTCGCTGCATCAAAGGCCACCTTTTCACCATTGTATTCTCCCACTGCATTCAGCAAAACAGCTACTAGCTCATCACCGACAAAGGCCCCGCAGGATAAATCATACTGGACATTTTCACTCTGAAAACGATGATTGAGCGCCTCATCTCCCAGCTCCATTTTTACATAGTAATCGGAAAAAGCTTCTCTCATACACGCGGCGATCTTTTGGAACTCTACACCTGACAAATCTTTGATCTCGTACATTTCACTGCCCCTTTCTTTACTCACAACTTTGCAATTATTCACAGCATTCTCTACTATCTAATATATCATGTAAGCGGTTTACTAGGGAAGTTAAATAATTCTCATGACGGAAATGCGAACAAAAAATTGCTTATATGAATTTAAAATCGTATTCCAAACAGAAAACAAGCAAAAACCGAACTTTATTCAGATTTTTTTCGTTAAAACCCGAAAAACCATCGACAGTCAAAATATCTAATGTTATCATTTTTGAAAACACTGGATATTTCAGAGAAGGCGGGAAAACATGAAAGAATTGTACGATGGCAAAACAAAAACAGTCTTACTAGATGAAGAAAATAAGGAAGTCTACTTATTGTTCAAAGACAGCGCAACCGGTGAAGATGGCGTCTTTGACCCAGGCTCCAACACAGTCGGCGGCAGTGTCGCAGGTAAAGGAAAAGTCGGCTTGACTGTTTCCAAATACTTTTTTGAGCTGATGGAAAAAAATGATATCCCTACTCACTATTTAGACGCGGATATCGAAAAAGGTATCATGAAGGTGCGCCAATTGACAGTACCGAATTTGGAATTTGTTTTGCGCTACTTTACAGCCGGCAGTATGTGCCGCCGCTTTACTTTGCCAGAAGGCCTGCCATTCGACCCGCCTTATTTGGAAGTAACGTTGAAAGACGATGAGCAAGGTGATCCCTTGATTACCGATCGTTTGTGCCGAATGAAAGGTATTTTAAAACCTGGTCAATACGACGAAGCCTTAGACATTTTGACCAAAGTCGGCACCGTCCTTAAAGATGCTTTAGCCGAAATGAACTTGACCTTAATCGATTTCAAAATTGAAATTGGTTATGACACTGATGGAAAAATGTATGTGGTTGATGAAATCACTCCGGATATTTGGCGCGTTAAAGATGAAGACGGCAATATCCCTAACCAGATCGACTGTGCCCAATTGATCTTAGATAAAATCCAATAAAACAAACAGCCTTTGTCCACTAACTAGACAAAGGCTGTTTTTGATTTTACTGATTAAACGACTTCTTTTTCAGTCATTTCAGCTGAACTGCTGCCCTTTTTCGATGCAAAGGAAAGAATGATTCCCAGAGCGATCGAACTGAAGGCCGCTACCACTACGCGAACATTCTCCGGTAAGAGAAAGACGATCGTGTGAACCGGAATCCAGAAACAAATCCCGACTTTCAGCCAATTAAAGGTAACAAAGGCTGTCCAATCAATTTTGCCGATCAATCCCTTCAAGCTCACCGGCTCCTTAGCTGCCGATGTTTCGATCCACAGCTCCATGATTCGATGAAAGGTATTCATCGCCGGCGCAAAGGTCAGATTCATGATGCTGCTTCCACAAAAAGCCTGCGCAACGGACACTCCGGCAAACGGCAGCAGCTTCCCTGCTTGCGCCAGACCGGCACCGCCCATAAAGACTGGGAAGACTAATGTCACCATACAGCCGATAATGCCCCAAACGATTGCTCGTAAAAAGACTTGCGATGAAAACTGATATTCACCAGCTGCGATACGTTTGCCAAAAAGATCGCCCATCGTGGCTAAAATCGCAAATTGGATGAAGCCGCCGATATAGGGGTGGGCACCGCTTGCCGCTAGTATTGGATCTCTAGTCGCAGGTATCACAAAGAGCACCAGTAATCCCGCTAGCAGAAGACCCCAAACAATGTCCCCTTTTTTCATTTTGTCCCCCTCCTATCATTTGGGTGGCTGATACTCTTTGTCCATTACCACAACTGCCTTGATAACCTCACCACTAATAGAATCTGCTTCCGCCTGATTGATGTTTTCGAAATCATAATATTTAACAAATTGATCGAATGGGAATTCGCCGCGTTTGTAGAACTCTATCAAGTTCGGCAAATGATATTTAGCGATCGTATCCCCGATCAGAACGCCCCGCACTTTTTTATTTCCGAATACTAAGTCGAAGAAGGTATTCACTTCAAAGTTTTTCTGAGTCACTGCTAACGGCACGAAAGTCCCAGAGTTGCTGACAGAATGAAGGGCCTTAGTCATCACTGGTCCGACACCGGTTGAATCAATTACATAATCTAACCCTCTGCCATCAGTTAACTCCTTGATGAATGCTTCAGGATCTTCTTCCTTACTATTGAAAATATGGCTTGCGCCTAATTCTTTTGCTTTTGCTAACCGCTGATCATTGATATCAATCGCTACAATTGGATAACAGCCGGCGATTTTCGCTGCCATTACCGCGGAGAAGCCTACCGCGCCAGTTCCGAAAATAGCGATGCCTTCTCCAACTCTTGGCTGCAATACGCTCAAGACCGCGCCGCTTCCGGTTCCAAGTCCGCAGCCTAATGGTCCTAGCAAGCGTAAATCAACGTCCTTATCGACTTTTACAACGTTCGATTCTTCCGTCAAACTATAGGTTGAGAAAGAAGATTGGTTAAAGAAGTTATTGACATCCGTACCATCCTCCGTATGCAAAATGAATTCTCCCCGCGGATTTTTTCCTAAATTATTGACAGTGAACCATTTTTCACATGAAGATGGATGACCTTCCACGCAATGTTTACATTCTCCACAGTAAGCATAAGATAAAATCACATGATCGCCAGGTTCGACTGAGGTTACTGCATTTCCGACTTTTTCAACGATCCCCGCACCTTCATGTCCTAAAACATTCGGGAAGTTGATGCTGTTGCCGTTTCTTTCGCCATAATCTGATCGGCATAAGCCTGACGCTACGATTTTTACTAGGACATCTTTTGATCCGACCTCTGCTAATTCCAACTCGGTGATTTCATATGGCGCTCCTTTTTCCTTTACCAATGCTGCTTTGATTTTCATTCGTGTTACTCCTTTCCCAATTTGAACTATTTTTTTAACTATTTATCGTTAGTGATAATAAATTGTTTCAGTTCTTCTTCCCCTAAGACCACGCGTTCCGCTCCTTTTGATAAAGCGATCATCTCGTGCTCGCCTGGTACGGCAATAATCGGTGCGATAAAACCAACTTTTTTCTTCAGCTCCGAGACAACCATTTCCGAATATGCAACACCGCCAGTTAAGGCAATTCGATCCACTGCGCCATTTGTCACTGTTGCTAAACTGCCGATTCCCTTGGCGATTTGATAAATGTAGCCGTCATAGACTGTTTTTAATTCTTCATCGCCTGCCAGAATCCGTTCTTCGATTTTTCGTGCATCACTCGTGCCTGCATAAGACTTCAAGCCGCCTTCACGTTTGTAGATCCGCAGCATTTCCTTCAACGAATGCTCATAGCACAGCGGCATCAAATATTTCAACGGCAAACCGCCTGTCCGCTCAGTTGAAAACGGCCCTTCATCGTCTGAGATCAAATCGATCATTTTCCCTTTGTGATGAATGCTGATGGTATTTCCTCCGCCTAAGTGAGCCACGATCAGTGTGGCTTTTTGATAGTCAAAGCCTTCTTCCCTTGCAACCTTCATTGCCACCGCCCGCATGTTCAAGGCATGACCGATACTTTTTCGTTCGATTCCCTTCAAGCCTGAAATACGAGCCACCTCTTCAAATTCGTCCACAGACACCGGATCATAAATCAAGGCGATCGTTTTTTCGCTGCCCTGTTCTTTGATCTCATTGGCCAGAATCGCTCCTAAATTGGAAGGATGCTCGATTTGCGTCACGTTCTTCAAATAATCGATCATCTCATCATTGACTTCATAAGCGCCAGAAGTCACCGGCGGCAAACTTCCGCCGCGACCAGCCACAGCGTCTAATTCCTTGGGATCGATCCCTTCCTTTTCCATAAACGCTAATAGGATGTCTCGCCGAAATTCCATTTGATCAACGACGTTTTGAAATTTTCGTAATTCCTCTGTCGAATGAGAGATGCCCTGTTCCTTGACGATCTCCCCATCCACATAATAGGAAACCTTGGTGGATGTTGATCCGGGGTTAATTGCTAAAATTTTCATCTGCTCTCACCTCTTGCTGCAATACATAGCGACTAAAATCGAATAGGCTTTTTCCTCTTCCGTCGAACCACGCGACACCATAACGATCGGTACACTGGCGCCCATGATCAAGCCAGCCATCTTCGCGCCAGCCAAAATCGTCAAGCTTTTTCCTAAAACATTCATCGTGGTAATGTCTGGCCCTACCACAATATCTGCATCACCTGCAACGGGACTTTCATAATGTTTGATCGCCGCTACTTCTTTACTTAACGAAAGATCTAACGAGATAGGTCCATCAATGTAGCAGCTGTCTGGTGCTTCCTCTTGCATTTCCAACATGATTTCTTCCGCTTCCACACTTGAGGAAATTTTAGGATTGACCTTCTCCGCCGCTGCCAATAAACCAACTTTTGGTTTTTTGACCCCGATTTTGTTCATGACTTCGATCCCATGCTTGATCAAAATTTTCTTGTCCACTTTGCTTGGTGCCGTGACCATTCCGCCATCGGTCGTCAACAGAAGCTTGTGGTAAGCGGGGATTTCATTTAATGCGACATGGCTCAGTAAACCGCTGGTAGCGATGCCTTTTTCACGATCCACTACGGCTTTTAAGAAGGTTCGTGTTTGGATGTGCCCCTTCATTAAAAAGTCGATCTCATTTTTGCGAACCATTTCCACGCCGACAGCAGCACACTTTTCCTCGGTATCTGCGGAAACTATTCGGGCAGAAAAATGATGCTTTGTTAAAATTTCGTTTATTCTCGTCTCGTCACCAATCAAGATTGGTTCTAAATACTCTCGAACCTTTTCGTTAAAAACCGATTGGATCGTAACCTCATCATTGGCACAAACGACTCCGATGCGAATTTTTTGTTCACTAGCAAAATTGGCGAGTAATTCATCAAATTTTTGCATGCCGCTCACCTAATCCCATGGATGTCCATCATGTTTTGGCGGAATCGGCATCGCAACCCGCGAGATATTGATCAAATGGGTATAGGTCAAGTTTTCCGAAATAATATTATTGCCCCAAGAGCCGCAGCCAAGTGAAACAGTTGGATTCAATCCGTTTGCTGGCGATCCGCCTGCGTCAATGGTGGGCTGATTAATGACTACGCGGCTGACTGGCAGCACTTCTCCTGCATAAATTTGATGCTCTTTCGTATGACTGAACAAGCCAGCCGAATGTCCCGCACCTTCCAGTAATAGATTTTCACGGGCAAAGGCAACCGCCTCTTCAAATTTATCGTAGCTCTTCAACGCTAGAACGGGCGCCATTTTTTCCTTGCAGAACAATTCTTCCTTGCCGACTGCCTCAACTTTCACAGCAATAATCTGGCTATCTGCCGGAATTTCCACACCCGCCGCATCAGCGATGACTTTTGGATCTTGGCCGATCATGTCTGGATTGGCTTTTCCTTCAATAAAGAGTGTGTTTCGCAATTTTTCCAAATCCGCTTCATCGGTGATGACTGCTGCTTGTTTTCCTCGTAAAGCTTCAAGAACTTCCGCTTCTTTTTCTGCTGGATAGAACAAGCTTTGCTGGCAGGCACATACGATCCCATTATCAAAGGAGCGACCGATCACAGATAATTCTGCAGCGGCTTCCACATCAAAATCACGATCCAAAATTGCCTGCACATTACCCGGTCCTACGCCATAAGCTGGATGGCCGCTTGAATAAGCCGATTTCACCAAGCCTGGACCTCCGGTAGCTACGATCAAGTCGACTGATCTCATTAATTCCTGTGACAATTCAATACTCGGTTCTTCAATGACTTGCAATAAATCCCGGGGCGCTCCCACACTAACAAGCGCTTCTCGCATCAGTTCAATTGTTTCCTTAGTCGTTTTCTTCGAGCGAGGATGCGGTGAAACGATCATTGCATTTCTGCCCTTCAATGCCATTAAGCCATTACCTAACGGGGTGATCGTCGGATTTGTTGTTGGCGTTACTGATCCGATCACACCTCTTGGATGGGCGATCTCAATCAAGCCTTCTTCAGGAATTTCTTTAATGACACCAACAGATGGCTTATTCTTTAAACTAGCAAAAATATTGGTTGCCATGCCTTGGTTTTTACCGATCTTGTGATCCAAACGTCCCAAACGAGTTTCTTCGATCGCTAACTTCGCTAACGGTTCGGCTTGTTCAAAAACTGCCTTTGAAATCGTATAAAGCATCTTATCTACTTGCGCCTGATCATAGCCACTGATTTCCTCCATTGCGACACGTGCCCGTTCTACCATTTGTTCAATTGCCATTTTCTTAAGCCCCTTTCATTTTTACATACATCCGTGTATGTATCTTACAGCTTCAATATACTCACGTTATGAAAGCGCTGTCAATTAAGTGAAAAAAAGAACTTGTTCGCAAAATGCTGAACCTGTCTCTTATACACATCTAGATGTGTATAAGAGACAGATCCAAGATTATACATCATTTGAACACTTCTATATAATAAAAATGCAACGAACCTAAATAGCTGACTATTTAGGCTCGTTGTCCACTAAACTTTCTCTTTTACAATTTTTTGCATCAGTTTTGAAATTGATCGTTCATGGAAATGTGTCATGCGGACACTCTCACCATTTTCTGTGCGCCAAATTTTATTTTCATAAAAACCAACACTGTCTCGTTTCCCATCCATCAGCTCTTTCGCGTAGCCCAGTACAAGGCGAATCGCCTCACGGGTAGGCTCATCACTTTTGAAATACCCCGGATAGCTGCGCAGGTATTCATCTAGATCACTATTATGAGATACTTTCCAGTCTTCGATGAAATCTTCTAATGCGGTGACAACATTGCTCGTTTGAATTTTCCATAATGTTATATCTACCTGATTTTCCATGATCATACCTCCATTATTGAATCTCTTATCATTTATTATAAAGTGTTTTCATTTTAAATGGCTGAGATATCCGCAAATTTTCTATTAAAAAATCTCGAAATAGATCTTAGGTTTTTCGGTAAACTTTATATATTTGAAGTTTACCTATTTTGTTGAACAGTGGATTTGACTTCTTATTGTCTAGGATTTCAGTTATACTAGTAGTAATTGAATGATAAGGATGATTTTTTTATGCTGACATTTTTGATAAATAAAATTACAGAGCGTTGGAAGGGAAATAAACGAACCAGTGTTGGAATTTTGGCAGGAATCTTAGGTTTGATCTCAAACCTGATACTCTTCCTTGCCAAATTTTTTATTGGCTCGCTTTCAGGAAGTGTCTCGATCATGGCGGACGCGATGAACAACTTATCTGATACCGCCTCTTCTTTTATTACTCTCGTCGGTTTTAAGATTGCCGGCAAACCAGCCGATGAAGATCACCCCTATGGTCATGAACGCTTTGAATACATCAGCGGCTTCGTCATTTCCATTTTGGTGACCTATGTCGGATTTCGCTTTTTAGATAGTTCTTTTGTTAAGATACTGCATCCAAGCAGTGTGCTGCTTTCTCCAATTGTTTATATTGTTTTGAGCCTGTCGATTTTAATGAAGTTTTGGCAATCGTATATGTATCGCAGATTGGGACGTGAAATTAACTCCGATACCTTAAAGGCTACCGCTCAAGATAGTATCAATGATGTCTATACTACCATCGCCGTTCTGATTTCTGCGATCATCGAATGGCTCAGCGGCTGGCGTATTGATGGCTATATCGGATTTTTGATTGCTCTATATATTATTTATTCAGGGATCAAAATGATCATGGGCTTTATTAACGATTTGATGGGGGTTCGTCCTCGTGACGAAGAGGTTTTAGCGATTCGCAAGCACTTGGATAACTACCCCGATATCATCGGCTATCATGATTTGCTGATCCACAGCTATGGACCCAATAGTGTTTTTGCTTCTGTTCATATTGAAGTAAATCAAGACTGGAGTCTGCCACACGCACATGAGGTGATCGATACCATCGAATATGATGTAAAACAAAATTTGGGGGTCGACCTTGTTTGCCACCTCGATCCTTACCCGATCGATGATCCTGATTTTAAACGAATCGCTCCTGAATTAAAGAAAATTTTGAAAGACATTCATCAACAGCTGCGGTTTCATGATTTACGGGTAGATAAAACGACCACACCAGAAACGATCCATTTTGACTTAGTGGTTCCTGAAGATTTAAAGAAAATCACAAATTCGCAGCTGCAGGACCAAATCAGCAGCCGCTTCATTACCCAAAGCGAACCAGCTAAACTGAGTATTACCTTTGATCGAACCTATTTGTTATAGCAAAAAAGCATTGGTCACAAGGAACTGACCCATTAAACTGAAACAAAATAAAAAAGCATCTCTAGTTGAATTCACGTTAAAATGAATTTAATATGGAGGTGTTTTTTATATGGGAACTAGAGTTGCTTACCCAATTGAAATTAAGGAAAAAGCTATTCAAATGAAGCAGAAGAAAATCCCTGTAAAAACGATCATGGAAGATCTTGGTATCAAAAATAAAACGCAAATAGAAACGTGGTGGCGGTGGTTTCGAAATGGAGAAAATCATCGGTTTATTCAACCAGTCGGAAAACAATATTCGTTGGGTAAAGGTCCGGAAGACTTAACGACTGAAGAGTACTTACTAAACGAAAATAGATTCTTGAAAATGCAAGTTGAAGTGCTAAAAAAGTACAAAGAATTGGAAAGGACGTGGAACCGAAACTAGTTGTAGAATTAGCCAAACAACTGAAAGGGAAAATAACTATCACGGCGTTATGCCAACTCTTTAATATTTCGCGCTCCACTTATTATCGTTGGGTACAACGTCCATGCTTAGGAGAGTTGACAGAACTCGAAGCAGCTATTCAACGTGTCTGTGTGGAAAATAAATTTAGATATGGTTACCGAAAAGTTGCCGCTTTGATCACTCCCTCTCGCAAGGTAAGTAAAAATACGGTTCAGAGAATCATGCAAAAATATCATTGGAATTGTCGCGTAAAACCGAAAAAACACCGGAAAGTCGGAACTCCTTATAAAGTGTACGAAAATAAATTAAACAGAGAATTTACAGCAGAAGCTCCTTTAAAAAAGTTGGTTACGGATATTACCTACCTTCCTTTTGGGCAAAAATTATTGTACTTATCCTCAATCATGGATTTATATAATGGTGAAATTATTGCCTATACGATTGGAGATAAACAAGATACTTCGTTTGTTCTCGATACACTGGATCAACTACCAGACACACTGGATTGCTTATTGCATAGTGATCAAGGTTCGGTTTACACCTCTTATGATTATCAGGAACAAGTAAAAACAAAAGGCATTACCATGAGTATGTCCCGAAAAGGAACACCGTCAGATAACGCCTGCATCGAATCGTTTCATGCCTCACTAAAGTCTGAAACGTTCTACTTAGATGAGCTCACGAATGAGCCTACATCTATTGTAATAGAAACCGTAAAAGAATACATTACTTATTATAATGAACAGCGAATTCAACAAAAACTAGGCTACCGATCACCAGTAGAATATCGGGAATCAGCAGCCTAGGAAAATGCTTTTTTATCACTGTCTCAGTATTTTAGGTCAGTTCCCAATGACCAATGCTTTTTTAGCTCTTCCGCTCAACTAATTGATAATAGCTGCGGGCGGTCAGGCGATAGACGATAAAGTAGAGAATCGCAAAAACAATTGTAACGATCCCGCAAATCAGCAAGAACAATTGCCAATTTACCAGTCCAAACAAAACGAGCAGTTTCCGAATGATTGGAAAAGCAAAGGCCAAATGGATAACTGCGATCAGCAGCGGGAAAGAAAACACCATTAATACTTGACTGCGAATCGTCTTTCTTACCTCTTTGTGCCCCATTCCCACTTTCTGTAAGATTTCAAACCGCTCACGATCATCCATCCCTTCAGAGATTTGCTTGTAGTAAATAATCAAGGCCGTAGCCAAAATGAATGTCGCCCCAAAGATAATTCCTAGGAACATAAAGCCTGCGGTAATCAAGCGATTTTCGGAGACAAAGGTTGCTTTATCATCAAAAGTATACTGTCCTTCACCTAATCCCTGCTGCAGCTCGTTTCGCAATGTCTGAGCAAATTCGATCTGTTTCTTTTCTCCCCTCACCTCAATATTGAATAGAAAATTATACTTAGGGAGTCGATCCTTAGTATCAGCTTTTTTTGGAATCCAGCTATTCAAACAGCGATCAATAACATTTTGATTTGCCATGACTACCACAAAGGAATCAGTTAATTCAACTTGTTGATTGATTCCCGGAAATTCATTGATTCGCTTTTTGATTTTGAAGCTTTGATTTTTAAATTTTAATTGATCTGATTTATGATCGCCGCTGACTGGATAGAAGTAGATCTCATCTTCATTCAATTTCGACTTTTCCTTCGTTTGTTTTTCGTATTCCTGTGCTGTCATAAAAAGCATCATAACAGCAGTAGAAGATCCTGCACTATAGTAACCATTCAAGTCCATATATTTATAAGAGTCAGCCTTTGGAGAAAACATAATACTTTGTGTCGTTGTCAAATAGACTTGGTCTTTGATTGGCACCTGCTTTTCAGCGCTGACCTTGCTGATGATTTTTTTTACTTGCTCAGGCTGAATGTTTGTTTTAATCGCAATATCTCGTGAATAACGCGACTCCTCAACATCCTTCTTGCCGAGATAAAGGCTTGTCGTAGTGGCTACAGTGACTAACACCATCGTCGATAGAATACAAATACTGGCTAATCCAGCAGCATTTTGCTTCATTCGATACATCATGCTTGAGACGGAAATGAAATGGTTCGTTTTATAATAAAAGCGCTTATTCTTTTTTAGCAGCTTTAACAAAGCAATGCTTCCAGCAGTAAATAAGAAATAGGTACCGAAAATTACTAAAACGACAGCCACGAAGAACAAGTTCAAGGCATTCAATGGCGATTCGATCGTCACAGCAATCCAATACGCACTAACTATACAGACTAAACCTATGATCGCTAACAACCATCGTGCTTTTGGTTCCTGCTCCCCTTTTTTGCCGCCTTGTAAAAGTGTGATCGGATTTGTTCGCTTAATCTGCAAACAATTGATCAAGAACAATAAGAAGAAGATCGCCGCAAACAGCATCGTAACGAAGCCTAAACTTTCAGGCATGATTTTAAAGACAAAATCAGCTCCAACCCCGATCATACGATGCAATACTAGAAAGGCTAATTTCGATAAAACTAAGCCTGTAATCAAGCCGCTGACAATCACGATTAAAAAACTAAACAAGGATTCCCAGACTAATAGCTGATAAAGCTCGCGTTTGCCTAGTCCTAAGATATTGTAAAGGCCCAGCTCTTTCTTTCGCTGCTTCAACAAGAAACTATTCGTATAAAAAGAGAAGATCACAGTAAAAATTATAATAATGATGTGCCCTAGACCAAACATTGCGCTCGCGGAACCACCGCCGGGTAAAGAACGCATCCCATCATTATTCACAATAATCTGGGTCATCGTATTAATCGCCACTAAAAACAGCATCGAGATCAGAAACGGCAAATAGCCGCGATGATTTTTTCTTAAGTTGGTAAAGGCTAGTTTTCCATAGAACATTCTGCTACGCCTCCTTTGAAAGCAAGGCCGTCAATGTCTCGTTGATCGTTTCCAGAAACTCATAGTTATCCTTGTTCCCACGATATAGCTGATGATACACCTGACCATCCTTGATAAAAAGTACGCGGCGCGCATGACTAGCTGCGATCGAACTATGAGTCACCATTAAAATCGTCTGTCCATTGTGATTCAAGCGTTGAAAAATTTGCAGCAGCTGTTCAGAAGTTTTTGAATCTAAAGCTCCCGTCGGCTCATCAGCCAATAGCAGGTCCGGATTGGTAATGATCGCTCTCGCCACAGCTACCCGTTGTTTTTGACCGCCGGATAGTTCATAAGGATATTTTTCCAATAGTTTTTCGATGCCTAACGCCTTTACAACTGGTTTCAGCTCGTTCATCAATTGTTTGACCGGCGTTTGCGATAAAACCAATGGAAGTAAAATATTGTCCTTCACGGAAAAAGTGTCCAGTAAGTTGAAATCCTGAAAGACAAAACCTAGATGATCGCGCCGAAAAGCGGCCGCGTTTTTCTCCTTGATAGTATTCAGATCCATCCCATCTAATAAAATCGTTCCCGCAGATGGTTTGTCTAAGGTCGCGATCAAATTCAACAGAGTACTTTTGCCTGAACCGGATTCTCCCATGATCGCTACATAGTCACCCTTATCAACTGATAGATCAATATTGCGCAATGCTTCTACAGGCATTCCTTTGAATTGAGTTTGATAAACTTTTTTGACGCTTTCAACTTTTAATAGTTCATTCATTCTGCATTCCCCCTAATTCTTTTGAAGTAGTCAGTCACTAACCAAAATACGTCTGGTTAATTCCTCTACTTCATCATAGAATCTTGCCTGTAAAAACACTACTTACGAAAATAAATCCAAACTTACAATTATGAAAGTTTGGATTTATTCAAAAGCGGAAATTTCTTCTGGAAAGACGATCGTGACCGTCGTCCCCTTTTTTACCTGTGACTCAATATAAAGGCGGCAGCCTAATTTCTCGGCTGCCTCTTGACTGAGATACAACCCAAGTCCGCTCGCTCTTTGCTGCTCTCTGCCATTCATACCGGTGTAACCTTTTTCAAAAACCCGCGGTAAATCTTCTGATCGAATCCCTATTCCGGTATCTTGGATCGTTAACTGATTGTCAGAAAAAGAAATACTGATCGTGCCGTTTTCCGTATATTTAATCGCGTTAAATATGACCTGCTCTAAAATAAAAATCAGCCATTTTTGATCGGAATAGACTCGCCCTTCGAGATTTCCCAGCTGCAAGCTTAAATCCTTTTGGGAGAAAAAAGTCGCATATTTTTTTACGACTGATTTTATGATCTTTTCTATCGATAGTTGTTGAAAAACCAAATCTGCCTGATCTAGATTTTGACGCATGTAATTTAAGATCATTTGCAGGTATTCATTGATTTTGAAGACTTCATTCTTCATTGTCCGCGGATCTAGCTGTCCTGATTGGATCAAGAGGTCTAATGCCGCCACCGGTGTTTTGATTTGATGCAGCCATAAGCCGAAATCATCCAGCATCGCTCGTTGTTTTTGCTGCAACTCTTCCTGCTCCTGATTTTTATTTTCTAAAACTAGCCGCAAGACCTCCTGATAGGTCTGTTCACTCAAAGTTGCCGCTTTCGGCAGGAAAACTAAATTGCTTAATTGTAAATCCTTGGTCGCTAACAGCTCCAATTGTTTCTGTTTGCGAAACGAACGATAAAAGGACACGAGTGAATAGACTACCAACACGAACGCCGTAAACAGCCAACCATCAAAAAAAGGCGCGAAACTAAACTCATAAAGGTAAAAGGTCAAAAAAATCAGACCCCAAAAAACTAGATACATCCCATAGATAATTCGCCGTTCATAAAGAAAGCTTTTTACTAATTTCATCTTTTTCCCTCTATTAAATAACCCTTGTTTTTGACCGTTTGAATCAGACCATCGATTCCAAAATCCTTCAGCTTTTTGCGCAAGCGGGTCAGGTTGACTGCCAATGTATTATTGTCAATAAAATCATCGCTTTGCCAAAGCGTCTCGATAATCTGCTCCCGCGGAACAATTTGCCCTTGTGTCGCAAATAGAACACTTAAAATCCGCGATTCATTTGGTGTTAACGGCAGGTGATCGTTCGCCGATTGAATCTGATTAATCGCCGGCACAAACTGATACTCGCCAAAAGCATAAGACAGCTGCTGCCCGTATTGATAACTGCGCCGCAATAATGCCTGAATTTTCGCCAATAAGATGGTCAGCTCAAAGGGCTTCTCGATAAATTCATCCGCCCCCATATTCAACGCCATCACCTGATTCATTTGATCCTTGGCCGAGGATAGAAAAATGATTGGCACCTCAGAAACCTTTCGAATCTCCTGACACCAATAAAAGCCGTTAAAATAGGGTAAGGAAATATCCAGAATTACTAAATCCGGCTGTGCCTTCTGGTAATCATCAAAGACATGCTGGAAATCAGTTGCGACAGCACAGTCCAGCCCCCACTGCGTTAAATGCTGCTGGATTACCGAAACGATCGTCGCATCATCTTCTACTAGAAAAATTTTATTTGTCATTATAGTTCCTTCTACTTTTTCTTTTTATTATACTAGAAAATTATCGCCTTTCGCCAACTATCTTGGGATAAAGCTTTCGGCAGAAAAAAAGAGTCTCCTGAATGACAGAAGACCCTATTATTAAAATGCTCGATAGACATATTGATTTTTTGGTGCGTCAACCGTTTGTGCACTGCTGACCTCGACCGATGGGATTTGACGATCGAAAGGTTCAAAGAAATCTAGCGTGATCGTCCCTTCGACATGCAGCCACTGATTATTCTTCACGGTCATATTATCCGGCAATTTGGTCATTAAACCAAACACGCCTGAATCCGCAACACAGTGAATGATCCCGAAGCGGAATAGAAAATCATATTTCTGATTATTCTTATTGGCTTCATACACGAATCCATTGAAAGAAATCTTTTTGCCGACAAAGGAATTAGGATAGTTATAGATTAATTCCATCACCTCTAAGTAATTTTCGTCGGTGACCGCCAATTTTTGGTCCGCTTCATATTTTTTCATCAACTGCGCCATTTGATCATTATAGTCGCTTTTATTGTAATAAATGCTGGTATCCGGCTTCAAATACTGGGTGTTCATTTCAGGATCGCCCACCGATTCCTTGCTGACAGGAAAACTGAATCCCTTCGCTTCAACTATCGTCGTATCTAGGCTGATCGTGGGAAACAGTGTCCCTACAACTAAAGGCAACACCAGCAATAGATAGGCGATCGCTCGTTGATAAGGCTTCGTCAGTCCATGATCGTGTCCATCATGATGCGTATGCCCCTGCTGTTTTTCACTACCGGCCCAGATTTTCAACTGAACAAGGGCTAACAGCAAGGACAAAAACATCGTCAGAAAAATCAGGTAGCGATAATGCACATTAATGTATTGATCCAATTTTCCAGAAACCTGCAGGTACATCATTAATTCGAAATAGCCTGATAAAATTAGAAAACGTATCATTGATCTTCCCCCTTCTTCTTCCTAAATCACTAACGCATAGATCGTAACGATCACGCTGATCAACGCAATCAATTGCAGAATAAATTTTCCATGAAAGCTGCGCTTCATCATCATCAAGTTTTTGATATCCACCATTGGACCAAAAACGAGAAAAGCCACGATCGCGTTAGTTCCAAACAAACTCAATAAAGAGGAACCGACAAAAGCATCTGCTTCTGAGCAAAGAGACATCGTAAAGGCTAAGATCAGCATCACTAAGATACCGATGATTTTCGAAGAAGTCAGCTGCATCATAAATTGCGTAGGCAAGAAGACCTGCATCCCGCTGGCAATCAGCGCACCGATAATCAAATAGCGCCCCGTGTCAAAAAATTCATCGATACCGTGAACTAAGACCGACCAAACTTTCCCGCCAAAAGATGGCTTGTCCGCTGCCTCGTGGTGATGGTCTTCATGGTGATGCAGCTCTGATTTCATGATCGGTGAACGATTGAAATACGCGATCCATGACCCAATGATCAAAGCGACGATGAAACTGCCCAGCGCTCTTAGTAAAGCAAACTTCAGACTATTGCCAAAGGCGATGTAGGTTGAAAACAATACGATGGGGTTGATAATGGGAGCCGTCACCATAAACGCAAATGCGGTGTGCTCCGGTACCCCTTTACGCATGAACTGTGTAACGATCGGTACGATACCGCATTCACACGATGGAAAAAAGAAACCTAAAAAGGAACCGACAAGGATGGCCAAAAATTTATTTCTAGGTAAGATTTTTTTTACACGTTCCGGTGTTAGAAAAACTTGCAACGCTCCGGAAATAATACAACCTAATAAAACAAATGGAATTGCTTCGATGACAATCGATAAAAAGATCGCACTCATTTGCAAAATTGAATGTGGCAGAAAATTAAACATGTGTCTCCTCCAAAATTTTCACTGTTTAAACATATACTCTTTTTCTTCAAAAGATACAAGAAATTTTGAATTCACAAACTTTTTTTTAGATATTTTTATGGATTTTCCACCCGAAAACACAAAAAAACCCGCTCATTATGAGCGGGTAATTGCTTGCTATTTTACAGCGTCTTTTAATTGCTTACCAGCTTTAAAAGCAGGTGATTTGCTAGCTGCGATGGTGATTTCTTCACCTGTTTGAGGGTTGCGGCCTTTACGGGCAGCACGTTCGCGTACTTCGAAGTTACCAAAGCCGATAACTTGCACTTTTTCGCCAGCTTTCAACGATGTTTGGATACCATCAAATAATGCATCTACCGCTGATGTTGCGTCTTTTTTTGTCAATCCAGTCTTTTCTGCTACTTGTTCAACTAAACTTTGTTTATTGATCATAATGTATAGCCTCCACTATCTTTTTTAATGTATTCCATAGATAATTCTATTCGTTATTGGCGAGAAAGGCAACACTTAAAACTCTATTTAATTTTTTTTCGTTTTTCCACTTTTTTCGATTTTTTTAATTGCGAATTAAAAAAATAAAAAATTTAGTAAAAATTCTTTTAATTCATTTGTATTTTTCCTTATTAAATTGGTATCCTTAATTATAATTATTCTTAATCATAGTTTGTTAAATAACAAAAATGACAGCAAATTAAGAATTGCAGGCTTGTTTTAACACTCTTTTAACATTATATTAAATAAAAAAATATTCGAGGAGTTTTCACTTATGAATTTAAGAGGGTTAATGAAAAAGGATAACATCCGAAGACTGCGAATTATTGAAATGCTTTATTTTGCAAAAGAACCATTATCTTCCTATCAATTTATGGATGAGCTGGGATGTTCACTGCCTGTACTGCTCAATGATCTGCGTTTCTTAACTGGAGACGACCTGCCATTTAGCATTAATAAAGATAAAAGACTTTATTCTATTGAATTTGCTGACAATGCTTCGATCGATGCGGTCTATTCTTACATGATCCGCAGCAATCTAGAATATCAAATTATCGAATGTCTCCTTTTTGAAGAAAATGAGAGCATCCAAACTACTGCCAAACAGCTAAACTGTAGCTCTTCTAATATGCAGCGTTATCTGATCACCACTAGGGAGCTCTTAGCAGAATGGGATCTGGAACTCCTTAAACGCCCGCTCATGATCAAAGGAGATGAATTAGCGATTCGCCACTTTTATTATATTTTCTTTAAAGAAGCGCGGGTTCCGTTTTCTAATTATAAGTTTTCGCTTAGATTAGTGAAGGCTGTCGATCAGCTGATTCGTCAAATTTTGCTAGATAATGAAATCAAGAATAATATGAACCTTCATTTTCGCTTGATGCATAGCTTCTTGATCGCCTTGCGACGCTTGAATAAGAATCACAAGATCAAACGACTTTATAAAGACAGCGGGTTAGTAATTCCAAAAGCAAAAGAGCTTCCCCGATTAGTTCGATTGATCAGGCAAGAAACCGATCTTACCTTCACAGAGACCGACTTGAAGGAATGCTTGTGGCCGTTGTTTAGCCATCAACTGATCTTAAACCGCAAGCAGCAATCGATTGTTCATAAAAAGAATAAAAATCTAGCAAGTTTTTATGAAACGCATCATTTTTTATTGGAAGAAGTCAACACTCTATTGACGGTCCCGCTTTCACAGGAGGAGATGGTGGAAGCGATGCGGCTATTAGGAAATGAACTATTCTGCTTCTATCCGGATAAATGCCCGCTGGAAATCGTGCAGGAGTCCGATAGATTGATTATGAATCTGACGGATAAAAAATATAGTCCAGAATTAAGGCGGCTTAAAAATGTGATCCGTGATTTTTTGATTCCTCAAGAAAAAGAAGACTTCTTGCCGCTTTATCTTGGCTGCTTGGTCACTGCCATCAACAATATCTTCCAGCGCCTTACTAAGTTTGATAAACATATTCGAGTGCTTTTATTATCGGATGCCTCTAATTCTCACGAGCGTTTTTGGCAATCTATTTTTCCCGCGTATATCAAGGGATCAGTGATCTATGAATATTTTGAAACACCATATATTTTACAGCAGCAGCTAACTAGGCTGACAAAGAACTATGACCTGATCGTAACCAATGTGACCATGACCGGTTTGCGATCCGCCTGTCCGGTAATCGCAATCAATGCTTACCCGACCGCAAGAGATTTTGATCGGATTCAAAATTTTATTAATGATTTTGATTTATTACCATCACGAAAGGAACTATCTAATGAACTTACACCGACTATTGAAACGAGAAAATCAGCGTCAATTGCAACTGATTGAGACGCTGTACTATTCTCAACGACCTCGTTCAAGTGAAGAGCTGGCAGAAATTATTCAGTGTACCATCCCAATTGTGTTAAACGATATTCGCGCGATCAATAAGCAAAGCGACTATTATAAAGTCGTTCGCGAAAACAGTCTTTATCACTTTGAATTAAAGGATAATGCCACGCTTGATGTCCTTATTTCAACCATGCTCACCAATTCATTGTCATTTAAGATTTTAGAGGTGCTTTTCTATGAAGAATCCCACTCTTTAATCGATCTTTCAAAACGATTATTCTGCAGCCTGAGCACCGTTCAGGCCGCCATGAACAATTTGCAGGAGGTGCTGTCAGAATGGAAAATAAATGTTAGACGCCGGCCGTTCCGATTGACCGGAAATGAAATCGCCATTCGCCATTTATATTTCTTGTATTTCTCAGAAAAAAAAGCCCTTCGAGAGGACACGCCTTTCAGCTCTGAATTTTTCCATTTTGGAGACGAGGTCGTTCGCTCGATGATCGCCAATAATCAGTTAAAAACATCATTGGCTCAGTATAATCGTTTGAACTTGTCCTTCTTTATCAGTTTGGTTCGAATCTCAAATGAACATCATATGACTTCGCGGATATTGCGATCCACCGCCATCAATGTTCCTAGTCAGCGGGCGATCAATAATTTTAACTACTTTTTACGAAAAGAAATGGATATCTTTTATTCTGAAGACATCATGAAGGAAAGCTTCTGGCTGCTCTATTCTGATTTGTTTTTATTGGGAGAAGAGCAAACCGCACGAGTATTAGAAACAAATCCTTATACGGCCTATCACTATGAGACGCATTTTATCTTTGCGGAAAAGCTGAGTAAGATGCTGGTCCATCCTTTGACGGAGCTTCAAAAGGAGCAGCTGGCAACGATTTTGATCAATCAACATCTCTTCCATGCGAACACGAAAGAATTTATCAGTGTGCTGCAGGATCGAAAAAGGGAATGTCTGAACCTATTGGATACCTTTCATGCTCACTGTGTCCATCAGCTGCGTAATTTAGTGATTAAATTCACAGAAGAATACCGTCTATTTAAATCACCGGAGTTTATCGACAATTATATTTATCAAATTATCGCTACGGTCCCTAGTTGTTTGACCGGACTGAAACAAATCGATAAAACAGTCAATCTGCTGATCGTTTCCAGTGATTCTAAAATGCAGGAAAGTTTAATGGCTGAGCTTTTGCGTCTTTCTCTTAGAGGAAATTATGCAATTCACCAGATCAATGTCAAACAATTACATAGTACAAGCTATCGAAAAGTTTTCGAAGAATATGATATTGTCATCAGCACTTCCACCTTCGATGTTCCAAATTGCAAAACACCGATCATCGCCGTAGAACTTTGCCCCAGCGTCCATTCAATCAATAGAATTCAAAAAATGATCGACCAAATTATCTTAGAAGATACACAATTCACAGTAAGATTAATCGAAAAAGGACTTGAGTAGGGTTACTCAAGTCCTTCTTTTTCTTCTCTTAAACGCGTCAGCTCTTTATCCATCGACGCTTTTTCTGCTGTCAGGCTGTCGATCATCCGCTGATATTTGTCCTTACCATTTTTCTTGCGGATCAGATTTAACTGGATCGCTGAAAACAAGATGACGGCTAGCGATAAAATGACGATCACAGCGAAAATAACGCTTAATTCCATTCTAAATAGTGTATATAGTAACACGATCAGGCCAATCACGATCTCGGCGATACTGAGTTTGGCTCGGCGTCCGCCTCCAAAAATGATCCGCTTTAGCGTGGGTCCGTTCAATAATTCTTCGTAGCGAGTCAAGCGAGCTTCAAGAAAGCTGACTTGCTCTTTCAATAGATCAATTCGTTGATTATCCGGCATAGTGACTTCGCTCCTTAATATCCTTCTACTTATTATCGCTAGTAATCCTCGTTTTCGCAAATATTT
>NZ_NGLG01000002.1:607535-613736 GCF_002140655.1 Enterococcus sp. 3H8_DIV0648
TTTTATAGGCCTCCACTCGATAGGAAGTTGTTAAGCTGAATATTCCTTCTATTAGAATATGTAAAGGATTTCATTTGGTCACAATCATTCAGCGCCATTAAATACTTTGCGAATTCTTAGTTGAAATTGTTTGGAAAACCTGTACAATTAATATGTAAGCGAATCCACTTCGTATACGAATCGTTAAGAAGGAGTGTGTCAAATGATTATTGGAATTCCAAAAGAAATCAAGAACAATGAAAACCGTGTTGCCCTTCCCCCATCTGGAGTATTTGATCTGACAAATCGTGGTCATCAAGTGTTAGTTGAAAAAGATGCCGGCAAAGGTTCTGCGATCACAGACGAAGAATATGCTGCCGCAGGTGCAACGATGATCGAAAATGCTGCTGATGTTTGGGCAGCGGATATGGTCATGAAAGTTAAAGAGCCGCTTCCCGAAGAATATCAATATTTCCGTAAAGGATTATTACTATTCACTTATCTGCATTTAGCTGCAAACAAACCTTTAACAGAAGCTTTAGTCAACAGCGGTGTCAATGCAATTGCTTACGAAAATGTTCAACCGGCAGACAACACATTGCCATTACTTGCACCAATGAGTGAGATTGCTGGACGTATGGCGGCTCAAATCGGTGCCAACTATCTAGAACGTGTCAACGGCGGAAAAGGTATCTTGCTATCCGGCGTACCAGGCGTACGACGTGGAAATGTTGTCGTTATCGGTGGCGGCGTTGTTGGCTTGAATGCTGCAAAATTAGCTTTAGGTTTAGGTGCCAACGTAACGATCCTAGATGTCAGCGTTCCACGTCTGAAAGAATTGGATATTATCTTTGGCAACCGGGTTCAAACCATGATGTCAAACAGCTTCAACATCCAAGAATGTCTGAAAACAGCTGATTTAGTTATCGGCGCTGTTTTGATCCCAGGACACAAAGCACCGACTTTAGTTTCTAGAGAAATGGTCGCTAATATTCCTGATCATTCAGTAATCGTCGATGTGGCGATTGACCAAGGCGGAATCTTTGAAACAGAAGATCGGGTAACGACTCACGATGATCCGACTTATGTTAAAGAAGGTGTCGTTCACTATGCTGTAGCCAATATGCCGGGAGCTGTTCCGCAAACCGCTACTTACGCATTAAGCAACAGCACAATGAACTATGCTAACTTATTAGCAAATAATTCATTAGAAGAATTATTGAAAGACAACTTGGCACTTCGCCGCGGCGTCAATACTTACAATGGCAAACTGACGATCGAAGCTGTAGCTAAAGATTTAGCGATGGATTACACACCAATCGATGAATTGTTAAACGAAGAATTAATGATGAACTCTTAAAAAACAGGAAGAACCTGTCAGCGTCTGCTGGCAGGTTTTTTTGTTATAATTAATTGAATTCTTTTTATTATAGGAGGTCCACCATGCTTTTTTCTGATTTTCCCTACGAAAACCCTGATCTTGCTCAATACGAAATCGACTTTATCACTTGCGTGCAGCAATTTATTGAAGCAAGTGATTATTCAGATGCGAAACAAACACTGCACGAACTGAACCATTTGCGCAGCGACCTCTTCAAAAATTTTAAAATAGCCTCTATCCGTTTTTCGATCGATACCAATGATCACTATTACGGGATTGAGAATGAATTTTGGGATTACAACGAACCGATCGTGAACCAGATTCACAAACACTTTTACGAAAGTCTGCTGGACTCCCCTTTCCGTCCGCAATTGGAAAAAGATTTTCCGGGAACGCTCTTTCTTTTTGCGGAGGATCAATCACACCTGATGGCTGAATCTGTGATCGTATTAATGCAGCAGGAAAATGATGTTGTCAGTCAATACAGCACGTTGATCGCATCAGCCGAAATCGAATTTGACGGAAAAGTGCGAACCCTTTCTGAATTGTCGGCCTTTTTTACCGAACCGGATCGTGAAATACGCCAAGCGGCGCAAAAAGCCTATGAAGACTTTTTTGTTGCCCATGAACAGGAACTTGATACGATTTTTGATCAGATGGTACACATTCGTCATCAGCAGGCGCAAAAATTAGGCTTTGATCATTTCGTTGAGTACGGCGATCGCCAAATGAACCGCTGGGGCTATGATCGTTCTCAGCTGCAGGATTTTCGCCGCTTTATTCTCGAAAAAGTTGTTCCCATCAACCAAAGGCTCTATCAGCGGCAGCAAGAGCGGTTAGGTCTTGAAAGATTGAACTATTATGATCTGCCGCTGGTTTTTCCTGACGGCAACCCGCGACCGCAGGCAAACGCTGAAGCGTTAGTCCAACAGGCCCAGACTATGTATCACGAATTATCCCCAGAGACAGGTGCATTTTTCGATAAAATGATCCAACAGGAATTGCTAGATTTGATTAGCCGTCCCGGCAAGCAAAGCGGCGGCTACTGTGAATATATCGATGAATTTAAAGTGCCTTTTATCTTTGCTAATTTCAACGGTACCTCGGAAGATGTCGATGTTTTGACTCACGAAGCAGGTCACGCCTTCCAAACCTATCTCTCAAGCTGGATCGAAGAAACTGAGCTGGTCTTTCCGACTTCGGATACTGCTGAGATCCACTCGATGAGTATGGAATTTTTGACGTGGCCTTGGATGGATAAATTTTTCGGCACAGACAGCGAGAAATACAAATTCGCTCATTTGAGCAGCGCCCTGCAATTCTTACCTTACGGTGCCTTGGTGGATCATTTTCAAGAAGAGGTTTATTTGCATCCTGACTGGTCGCCTGCAAAACGGAAAAATCGCTGGCGCGAGCTGGAGCAGCTTTATTGCCCGGAAAATAATTATCAAGAATCCGAAGCCTTAGCTCGCGGGATTTATTGGTATCGTCAAGGACACATTTTTGAATCGCCCTTCTATTACATCGACTACACCTTAGCGCAGGTTTGCGCGTTGCAATTTTGGGAACGCGCGATCGTTGAAAAGGACCCGACCGCTTGGGAAGATTATCTTGCGATTTGTCGCGTCGGCGGTACCAAGACCTTTTTGGAGACAGTCCAGTTAGGTCACCTCGCCTCACCCTTTGACTATGAAAAAATGACCGAGCTGTTAAATACAGTCGATCATTATCTAGCCGAGATTCCGGAGACTGAATTAAGTTAATGAAAAACCTGCTGATTTTTTCAGCAGGTTTTTGTTACACTTTTTTCTTATTTAAAAAGAGTGCAGTGAACAGAAAGATACACGCACCACCAATGAGAGTGAAAACTGAACGGATCTGCTCGTTGGTTTTTGGCAGCTCCGTTTGCGTTGCTTGAGCTACAGAAATTTTCTCCCTTTCAGCAGATTCTGCCAGAATCGAGGCCGCTTCGGGTGTTTTTCCGCTGGTCGCAGTTGGATTTGCTGCTGGCTCTTGATTCGTATTCGCTGCTGGATTTAGCTCATCCGGCATTTCGACATCGAGCGGGATCGTTGGATCAACGAAACCGGGAGCGTTCATGGACAAAGGCAGCTTGAAGGAATAGTTAAAAACTGCGTCCGTTTCATAATCCTGATTGTAGCGCACATCAAAGTTTGAAACATTTTTATAGGTATAGGTCAGCCAATAACGCATATCGTAATGATTCGTCTTGTGATTGTTGATCTCGCCGATCTTGATATAGTCATTATGAACTTTAAAATACAGCTGATTATTTTTGGCCACATAGAAATTTTGAATATTATTGTTGTTGAACAGGTCGATGCTTTGTTCAAAATCAATATCTGTAAAATTGAAGAAACCGGATAGTTTTACGGGACTTGCGGTCAATTGATCAAGAAACGCATAATTCAGTAAGACATCGCTGATCCCTTTCATGGTGATCCCATTATCCTTATTGATGTAAAGCACCTGTCTTCCTGCCAGCGCGGTCCAGCCCTTGACTGTGATGCGCATATCGATCACTTTTCCATTGTAGGTCCCGACATTTTTATAGGTGACGGTGATCGTATTGGGCTTCTCCGTATCTAAATCAAATACATAAGAATAGCCGTCAGTAGTGTAATTCTTCGTACCGCCGATCACGATATCCTTTACATTGGCAAAATTCGGCATAAATTCGTACGCATCAGGAATCTTAGTAGTTTCATCCGTGATCGCCTTGTTGTGGTCCACGATTTTTCCATCATAATCATTCTTTAAAGCTGTTTTGGCCGCTCTGGTGCTTACGGTTGCGTCGGTTGGTTCAGGTTCGGCTGCCTCAGTGATCTCTGGTTCCGTTGACGGAGCCGGTTCTTGCTCCTCCAGCGGCTGTGCTTCCTCGGCGATACTGTCAGCTTTAGCGGGTTCGACAGGAAGCTCAGGTGTCTCGCTATACTCTGGCACCTCTGTGTTGATTTCTGATACTGGTTCAGTCGCTGCTATTTCGCTCGTCTGTTCTGTCGTCTCAGCAGCAGCTGCTGGTTCTATTGGCTGCTCAGCTTCTGAAACAGGACTTGCACTACTAGGGCTTTCTATTAGTTCTGTCGTAACATTATTTGCTGTTGGTTCAGTGATTTCATCCCCCCAGACAGAAATTGGTGCCAGCGAAAAGCCTAAAATCACTGTTGAAAACAAATAAATACTCTTCTTCGCCATAAAACGACCTCCTTTATAATAAATATCAAATCTTATTATAACATTTATATACACATCTAGATGTGTATAAGAGACAGATGTAAACACTCTACCACCCCTATCTAATTTCCAATGTACTAATTATAACAAAAAGGAACACTACATATTTTGCTAATACGCAGTGTCTCTCAGATAAATCACTTGGTCTACAGTCGAGTTTACTTGTTTTTGATTACTTTAGACTTTTTTCTTATTAAAAAATAGCGCTCCTAACAGGAATAGACAAGTCCCCCCTAAAATCGCGAAGATCGAACTGCTTTGATCATTTGTTTGGGGCAACACAGCCTGCTTCAACGGTTCTGCTTCTTTTACCGCTTCTTTGATTTCTGCTTTTACGGGTTCAACTTTTTCTGTCTTTGCAGCAAGGTTGACTGTAGTTGTTTCTGTTTTTGCTTCTTTAGGCTCGTCAACTGTAATTTCTTCTTTTGGTGCTTCCTCGATAATTTCCGGCTCTTTGATTTCTGGCTTTGTCGGAGTTTTTTCAATCACGACCGGCGCTTGATACGTGTAATTGAAGACTGCGCCAGATTCGTAATCTTGATTGTAACGAACGTCAAAATTCGACACATTGTTATACGTATAGGTTAGCCAATAATCCTCGTCACCATCATCGGTGCGTGTTCGGTTGATTTCGCCGATTTTGATATAGCCGTTATGCGTTTTAAAGTACAGCTGGTTCCCCTTGGTAACATAATAATTCTTCACGTTGTTATTATCGAACAAATCGATACTTTGCTGCAGGTCGATGTCGGTGAAATTGAAGAAGCCCGAAACATTTACAGCAGCAGATGTTAGATTATCAAGAAATGAATAATTTAAACGAACGTCGCTGATCCCCCACATCATGATCCCATTCTTTTTGTGAATATAAAGCTGATTGTAACGGCTGCCCGCAAATACCGTCCAGTCTTTGACCGTTACTTTCATATCGATCACTTTTCCATTGTAAGTCCCGACGTTTTTATAGATCACAGTAATCGAGTTCGCTGTTTCCTGCTTCAAATCAAACAGGAATGAGGTTGTATCATCTTGATAACCCCCGTTAGAGTTCACAATGATGTCATCAAGGTGATCAAAGTTCGGCATAAAATTGTAATCGGCTGGGATTTTGGCTTTTTCATCCGTGATCGCTTTTTCGTGATCGACGATTTTCCCATCATAGTCATCTTTCAAGGCCGGTGCGGCTGCCCGCGCTGCTTTCGACTGTACAGCGGCTATCGGCTCTGCCGCTTGCTCTGGGTTTGCCGCTTCTGGATTAGGTGTTGCTGTTTCTTCTGGTTCGGTCTCGGATGTCTCGGATGATTCTTCAGCCGCTTCTGCTTGATCTACTGCTGAAGGCTCCGTAATCTCCGGCTCTACGACTGCCGCTTCTGCTTCCGGCTGAATTCCAACTTCTGCTTCTGGAGCTGGTTGTTCCGCTACTGTGGCAGGGCTTTCAATTAATTCTGTCGTTACACTCTGCGCAGCTGGCTCCACCACTTCGTCAGCCCAAGCATTGCCGGGAACTAACGCTAACCCTAGGAGTGCTACTGAAAACAAATGAACACTTTTTCTAAACATAAAACGTCCTCCTTTTATTAAATACC
>NZ_NGLG01000002.1:613836-614306 GCF_002140655.1 Enterococcus sp. 3H8_DIV0648
ACTAAACCTATTCTCCACTGCCGCAAATTTGAGCACCTGTCTCTTATACACATCTAGATGTGTATAAGAGACAGGTAAATAAATTGACCGTTAGCCATCTATGCTGAAATAATATAGCTCGTTAAAATTATCGTCAAATTCATAGCAGAAAATATGAGTGTTATCTAAGGTCTGTTCTGCATATGTCACTTGGTTGTTATCTAAATTGATTGTTGCTTTTCCTAGATTCTTGACTACCTCGTCTATCGTTAGATTTCCATAAAACTCTTCCAGTTCTGGAAGCATAAACGAAACAATGTTTGAAAACCTATTTTGATAAGCCTCAACTAACTTTTTGACAGTCGCTTCTGATCCATTTTGAATTTCTTCGCAACAAAAGGTTAATCCTTCAATTTCTACAACATACATTTCGTCGTCTTTATCATATGTAAACACTCTACCACCCCTATCTAATTTCCAATGTACTAATT
>NZ_NGLG01000002.1:621833-628509 GCF_002140655.1 Enterococcus sp. 3H8_DIV0648
AGATGTGTATACAAATAGATATTCACACTTTAATTTTAAACTTTCGCACTCCTGAAAATTGATTACGATCTTTATCGAAATTTTTGATAATTCTTTGGTCCATACTAAAAACCGCCCATTGTCTTGCAAACAATGGGCGGTTTCACTTGCTTGATTTTATTCTTTATCGGTTTTCTTCTTTTTTATGAATAGTCCCGAGAGAAAAACTAGCGCTGTGCCACCTAAAGTGGTAAAAATCGATGCTTTCTTCTCGTTGGTTTGCGGCAATCTTCTTTGCTCGACTTGGAGAACCGGTGCAGTTTCTGTTACGGGCTGCGTAGCTGGAAGCCCAATCGTTTTAGTTGCTGCTGTTAAGACCGGTCTTTGCGCCACCAGCTGAACCAGCTTGTTTTTTTCTTTCACCGTTACTTTGGTTGGTGTTTTCTTTTCAGGTATGGGCATTTCCTTAGCTGGTGTTTCCACTTCTTTCTCCGGTACATCTGGTACATTTGGTACAACTGGTATAATTTCTATTGGAAGTGATTCCTCGATTACTACCGGTGCCTGATAGGAGTATGCAAAGAGAGCTCCTGTCTCGTATTCTTGGTTATAACGAACATCAAAGTTAGAAATATTTTTGTAGGTATAGGTCAGCCAGTAATCCATATTTGTATCAACTGTACCACCTCCGTTGATTTCACCGATTTTGATGTAGCCGTTATGAACCTTGTAATACAGCATATTCCCTTTTGTAACATAGAAATTCTGCACATTGTTGTTGTCAAAAAGATCGATACTTTGACTTAGATCAATATCCGTAAAATTAAAGAAGCCCGAAATTGGAACCTCTTTGCCTGTCAAGTTATCAATGAAGGAGTAGTTTAAGTGAACATCCTTGATCCCCCGCATCGTGATCCCATTGCTTTTATAAAGTACTAGCTGGCTGCTGTAATAGCTGCTGGAAAGGATCGTCCAATCCTTGACTGTCACCTTCATGTCAATGACTTTTCCATTATAAGTACCAACATTTTTATAGGTCACACGAATTGTATTAGGAGCAGCAATCTCTAAATCAAAAGTGATAGACGTTCTGTTTTCTTTATAGTCCGTCGCTCCTTCAACAAGGATGCCTGCGAGATTGTCAAAATTCGGCATGAAATTGTATTCGGAACTGATCTTGGCATTCTCATCAGTGGAGGTTTTCTCATGATCGGTAATTTTTCCGTCATAATCGTCCTTTAACATTTGAGCTGCGGCAAACAACGCTCTTGTCTCTGTTTGCGCGACAGGAGTTACCGGTTCTGTGTCAGTCGTTTTTGCGGATTCTGATTTTTCAACTGCGGCTTGTTGGACTGCGGGGGATTCTTCTATCTTAGTAACTTCAGTTTCGACGTTTGGAGTTGGTTCTTGGACTGCCTCGACAGTTGTTTCAGGAACACTTTCAGAGAGGGCTTCGTTGCTAGGCTCTGCCGGATCGTTGCTGACAACCGCTTGACTGCCTGCTTCCTCGGGTAAAACAGCTTGTTTGTCCGGTTCAACCGTTTCTGCTGCTTCAGTCACCTGATTCACCGGACTTTCGACAAACTCAGCCGTTACTTCTGAAGTCGCGGCAGCTTCAACTGCCTCATCCGCAAAAACTGAACTTGGACAAAGAGATACCCCCAACAGTGCTACCGAAAATAAATAGACACCTTTCTTCACGTTAAAATCCTCCTTTTCTTGCATAGTCACGTTTATTATAACACTTATTCAAATATTTTCTGATTCTAAAACGAGATCAAATATCTGCAAAACGAATAAATTACCCCTATACATCAACGATTAAATTCTAGTTAAGTCTCTTAAACAAATCAACATTAGAAAATAAAAATAACTTGAAACCCAATTATAGAAAGGGAACGCCAACTATTTTCGGGTTAATAACTAGCGGAATATATTCACATCATCTTTCTTCTACCTTAATTTTTGGGCCAGTAAATAGACCGCTTATTTTTTTTGCGATATTTTTATCAATTACTTCCAGACACAAAAAAAGCCCCTCAAATTGAGGAACTTCCATTATTTAGGAATGACCATCATTCGATCATCCTTCATCTCGTGGATAGCGATCGGTCGTTGATAAAAGTCATTCAATACCGTTTCATTGAGTAATTCTGCTCTTTTTCCTTGTTTAAAAATTTTGCCATCGCGGATCATCAGTACGTGATTCAGCAGCGGCAGGATCTCCTCTGTGTGGTGTGTCACGTATAACAAGCTGGGCGCGTCCGCCGCCTGCTTCATCTTTTTGATGCGGGACAATAGGTCTTCTCGGGCAAATAAGTCCAATCCGTTACAAGGTTCGTCTAAAATCAAAAGCTCCGGCTTAGCCATCAAAGCCCGCGCAATCAAAACGATCTGCTTCTCCCCTTGAGAGAGTACCTGATAGACTTTTCCAATCAGCTTTTTGGCCCCCAGCGAGATTAAGAGCTGCTTCGCCTCAGCCATGTCGGCTTCCGAATAATTCTGATAAATTCCGATGCTGGCAAATTTCCCTGATAACACGATGTATTCCGCCTGCTCTTCGCGATGAATCCGCTCCTGCAGCGATTGGCTTACCCAGCCGATTCTTTTAGTCAGATCAGGGATCGACGTTTCGCCGAAAACCTCACCTAAAACGGTTAATTTTCCGCTGGATGGCCATAAATTGCCTGAGATCATGTTCAGCATCAGGCTCTTTCCTGCACCGTTCAGACCTAAAACAGCCCAGTCCTCCCCAGCTTCGATCCGCCAATTGATGTCCTGCAATAGCGCGGTCTGTTGGCGAATAAACTGAACCTGCTCAAAAGCTAGAATCTCCATACCTTCTCCTCCATTTTCTTCCCTTTTTACAATCTTATCAAAATCTCACAGAAAAGATACGTAAAATGCTATAATTTTAGCAAATGTCTTTGAAGGGAGTTTTACGATGAATTACGAATTATCAAACAGTACCTTTGCGCCGATCGCAAAGGTTCATTTACAGCAAGGCGAAAAATTACGGATCGAACCAGGCGCGATGGTCTACGAGCTGGGAGATATCGAGCTGGAAGGGCAAATGAACACCAATGGTAAGAAAGGACTCGGCGGCGCTTTGAGTGCTTTAGGCCGCTCAGTGACCAGTGGCGAAAGCTTCTTTATCAGTACCGCTACCGCTCATTCCAACGGAGCGATGATCGCAGTGGCACCTGCTGTACCGGGAAAAATCTTTGCCTTGGATGTTGGTGCAGAGCATTGGCGCTTGAATACCGGCGCGTTTCTTGCCAGTGAGGAAAACGTAAACTACCAAATGAAGCGGCAAAAACTTTCGGGTGCTCTGTTAGGCGGCACCGGCGGACTTTTCGTCATGGAAACCACCGGCAGCGGGCAAATTCTCGTTTCGGCCTTTGGTGATATTGAAAAAATTGAGCTGGATGGCCGCGAGCCGGCGATCATCGATAACCAGCATGTAATCGCTTGGACCAGTTCACTGGACTACAACATCCGGGTGGCATCAGGAACCTTTGGCTTTAAGACCGGCGAAGGCGTCGTAAATGAATTTCGTGGCCGCGGATCAGTCTATATTCAAACACGCAATCTTGAAAGTTTCGCGAGTCATATCAACACCTTTATTCCGAAATCTTAAAGATTACAGCACAGGATTGTAACTAGAGGAGAGAACAGGTAAAATATGGAGGACACTGTTGCAGAAAGCTGGTTTATATGACTGATAAAAATAGACACGATAACGAACTGAATCCTTCGCGGTCACGGGTCGCTCGTTATCATAATGACGCGGTTCCGCCGCAAAAAAAAGAACCTGAAGAAAGTGCGCCGCAGACACCTGAAATAGAACCGAAAAAACAAGCCACTGCCCAAGAAAAAATGGTGCAAAGCACGGCTTGGCTGACGGTCGGCAATATCTTCTCACGGTTATTAGGCGCGGTTTATGTGATTCCATGGATCGCTTGGATGCAGCCCCATGGTTTAGAGGCCAACTATTTATACACTAAGGGCTACAATGTTTATGCCCTCTTTTTAATGATCTCGACTGCCGGGATTCCAGCGGCGGTAGCGAAACAGACCGCCCGCTACAATTCAATGAACGAATACGGCTTAAGTAAAAAACTACTATTCTATACGATGCGGCTGATGACCATCGGCGGTGTGATTTGTGCCGCCATTATGTTCTTAGGCGCTCCTTACCTGTCTCAAGGAAATGCCGATTTAGTTCCGGTGATGCGCTCATTGAGTGTCGTGCTGTTGATCTTCCCTGCCATGAGTGTAATTCGCGGCTTTTTCCAAGGAAACAACAACATGAAGCCTTATGCGATTTCTCAAATCGTCGAACAAATCGCTCGGGTCTGCTACATGCTGGCTTCGGCTTTCATTATTATGCAGATCAACAACGGCAGCTACAAAACGGCGGTGGTTCATTCAACCTTCGCTGCCTTTATCGGTGTGGCCTTCGCGATGGGGGTTCTATTGTTCTCGCTGCTCAAGGAACGGACAGCCTTTCGTGAGTTGATCAAAGAAAGCAATAATCAGATTACCTTTTCTGGCCGTCAATTGATTTTACAGATGATTCAGCAGGCGATCCCTTTTATTATCGTCGGCAGTGCCATCAGTATTTTCAAGTTGATCGATCAGTATTCCTTTGAAAAAATCATGTCGATCGTGACGGATTATTCTGCCGCGAAAAATGCCGATCTCTTTGCGCTGATCTCTGCCAATCCGGATAAATTGACGATGGTCGTGATCGCTCTTGGGACTGCGATGGCAACGGCTGGTCTGCCGTTAATCACGGAACGCTACACGAAAAAAGACCACGAAGGCTTAGCAAAATTGGTAACGAATAATATTCAATTGCTCTTCTTTGTCATGATGCCGGCGACTGTCGGGATGTTTGTCTTGGCTTATCCGTTGAATACTTTGTTCTACTGGCCTAATCTGCTTGGTTCCCAATTATTAGCCGCCTCTTGTGTGGTGGGAATCATGATGGGACTGTTCATGGTCTGTTCAACGATGCTGCAAGGCTTGGACGGCAATATGCAGGCGGTCTGGTTTTTATGTATCGGGATTTTTGTCAAAATCGTGACGCAATTCCCATTGACGTATATGTTCGAAGCTTATGGTCCACTGATTGCGACATTCGTAGGATTCTTAGTCGCAAATATGTTCTTGTTGGACCGAATCCATGTCATCACGCAATTTCCATTTAGAGAAACCATGACAGCCATCGCTAAAGTCACAGTGATGTCGCTGATTATGGGTGTCGTCGCCTTCGTTGTGAAATTTGGTTGTGAAATGATCTTGAGCTCGGATTCAAAAATGCAATCCATGATCATTATTTTAATCGTCGCAGCCTTTGGCGGATTCACCTATATGATCCTAGCCCTGAAAACACGAATGGCTGATAAATTATTAGGCCCGCGTGTGGATGGGATTCGCCGTCGATTGAAGATGCGGTAAAAAATGTTAAAGCCTCGCAGGTTCGCTGCGAGGCTTTTTTGTTGCAAAAAACAGCCCGAAGTTTAAACTTCGGGCTGCTTTGCTGGGATAGCTACATATTGAGGTTCGATCGCCAGCTTTTTTAGAAATCGTTGGAAATCACGAAAGGTAATCACTAAAGTTGCCGTATTGGTGTTGGGATGAAAACCGATTTTTTCTGATTGATCGATCGCTTCATCGATAACCAGCGTGATCTGATGTTCTGTATCATGGGGCAAGGCTAACGGTGTCACAGACCCCCGCTCTAAACCAAGCAGCTCAAAAAGCTCTGCTTCTGAAGCGAAGGATAATTGACTTTCCCCTAATACTTTAGCAAGCGCTTTGATGTCCAGCCGTTTTTGCCCCGGACAAATCACGAAGTAATACTTTTTAGTCTTCTTGCTCTTCATCAATAAATTTTTTACATCACTGCCGTCGATTGAAAAGTCGATTTCCGCTACTGTATAAACCGCCTTGTGATCGACGCGATCATAAGGAATCTGCCACTCTTTCAGCAGTTGGTAAACTTCGGTATCCGTCGCTTTAGCCATTGCTTTCACCAACTTCTCTCAAATAATTCCGCCACGTGATGATGGTTTTATTGACATGATTCAACACTTCCAGCTCCAGCTTTTTCACATCCGTTATCGAGACTTGCTGGAAATCCGCCAACCCGTGATAATTCTCCTGCAACAGGTCAAAAATCTGCTGGTTCGCCTTCGTTTCAATCACCAAACTATCCGCTTCTGCTCTTAGCTGCTGCAAAACAAACGGCGTGGTTTCTTGAAAATAGGGGTAGCCGTATTTGTTTAGATTATTTTTATAAGATTGCAATATACTCAGCGAAGCCGCCATGACCGCCGGGCCATCCGCAGTCCGCTCAGGTTTGCGCAGCGTCTCCGTTTCCGTCTTAACTTGTTGCCGCCGCTTCATTATCCGAAATAGAACAAAAAAGACGATCAGAATCGCTAATACAATTGCGATAATTATTTCAGGACGAAAAAAATTTTCCATCAATGCTCACTTCCTCCAAGAGATGATACCATTATACCGAACTAGTTCATATTAAGGTATTCATTTTTCTGAAATTCGAAAAATGAGGTTTATTTTCGCTACGTATACGATCCGACTAGTTTTTCTGACTTTTTAATTGGTGAAAGATCCTAGATTTCTTTTTGAACGATTTAAACTGTCTAAAGTCGGACTCGCAACT
>NZ_NGLG01000002.1:629288-637328 GCF_002140655.1 Enterococcus sp. 3H8_DIV0648
GTCTAAAGTCGGACTCGCAACTAGTTCATATTAAGGTATTCATTTTTCTGAAAAATAAAAGATGTCTTTTTGATTTCAGTATGCAGCGGATTTCTTATTCAGATAAATCGGACCATCGCTTCTTAATTTGTTGTATAATAACTATAACAAAAGCAAGGAGGTTTAGACATGTATAATGATGAGCGGCTTGAAATTGACCGCAAACGAAAATTGCGTTACGTCACCGTTTATGAAAACTTGTATGAGTTGATTAAAAATGGGACGTATCCCCTTGATTCACAACTTCCGCCCGAAAATACTTTAGCCAAACAAATGGGTGTTTCGAGAATGACGCTTAGACAAGCGTTACAGTTTTTACAAGATGATGGCGTTATCAAAATAATCAAAGGAAAAGGAAACTTTGTTATCAGCAACTCTTCTAAATGGACTTCAGGCTTAGAGACTATCGCAAATCCGATCTACACTTGTCTCGATGCAGAGGTAGATGAAGTGGAAATTGACTTTCATATCGAGCCTTCTACCGAGTATACAAATGAGATCCTGCAAAGAAAAGTAGCCGTAGTTGTCTTCATTGATCGTTGGTATAAGTCTAAGGGAACACCGGTCGCATTTACTTTTTCGACGATGCCTGTAGAGGTTTTAACCGAAAAAGAGATCGATCTCAAAGATATTGAGTCCTTTAAGGCTTTCCTCAACGAACAAATTTATCGCGATGCTAAGCATACAAAGCTCCAAGTTCAATATTCGACTGTTGGAAATATTTCTGCGATAAGGTATAAAATCTCTGAAAAAGACCAATTCTACTTAGTTCAAGAAGAAATCTATTTAGACGATAAGCTTCCTTCTCTGCATAATAAACACTATCTCCCAATCGATAAAAGTCATATCGAAATCAATGGCGTTAAAAATTCTTAGACAATCTGAAAAAGATTGTCTTTTTTTATTGACAAACTAGTGTAACCGCTTTACTATACATGTATAGATATTTTATACATGTATATTTTATTTGTAACACTTGCTGAAAACTACAAACCGGTTGGTAGTCTATGCAGTACCAAAATTTATTCAACAAAGGAGTATGGAAAATGAAGAAAGTGATTTTGGATATTGACACTGGGATTGATGATGCTATGGCTCTAGCCTACGCTGTTGGATCAGAAGAATTAGAGGTCATTGGTGTCGTTGGGACTTATGGCAATGTTTATACTAAACAAGGTGTAGAAAATGTTTTAAACCTGTTGGAAATACTAAACAGAACAGATATTCCAGTTTTTATGGGCGAAGAACATGCCTTAAACAAGACGAAATTTGATCGTTTAGACATCAGTGCAAAGATTCATGGGCAAAATGGTGTGGGAGAAATTGCCCTTCACTCTGCTAAACGTACCTTCGAACCGCAAAGCGGCGTAAATTTCATTATTGACTCAGTGAAGAAGTACAAGAATGAACTATCAATCATCGCAACGGGGCCTATGACCAATCTAGGCAAAGCGCTCAAATTGTACCCAGACTTGTCTAAAGAAATTGGACAAGTAGTTATCATGGGCGGCGCGCTAACAGTTCCAGGAAATGTCAGTCCATTTGCGGAAGCAAATATCTCACAAGATCCTGAAGCGGCAAAACTGCTTTTTGAAAGCGGTACACCGATAATTATGGTCGGATTAGATGTGACAATGCGGTCTGTCCTCCACTATTCTGATACCGAGCGTTGGAGAAAAACGGCTAGTCAAGCAGGAGAAAAATATGCAGATATTGTCGACCACTATATCCATGTCCATGAAGAAATAGCTCCTTATCTAAATGGTTGCTGTCTCCATGATCCGTCGGCCGTGGCAGCAGCGATCCACCCAGAATATTTCACGATGCTGCCCTTATTTATGACGGTCGAAACACAAGGCGCTTCTATTGGAAGAACGATTGGCGTTACTGAAAAATTGCGCGATGATACCCCAAATGTTCAGGTCTGTATTGATGTCGATTCGGCAAAGGTAGTTACAGGTCTCTGTCATACGTTAGAGACGCTGTTTCAGAATTAGCAAAGGAGAAGACATGATGGAAGAGAAAATGTTGTCTAACGAACAAACAAATGGTGATGTAAAAAAATTAATGCCCGGCCTGCTGATTTTATTTGTTTTGTCGAATTTGATGGTCCAAGCATTTGTTACTGTCTCACCTTTAATTGCCGCAAATTTCAGTATTTCTGCTAGTACAGCGAGTATTCAAGCAACGATCACGACGATCACACTTGGTGTTTGCAGTGTGATTTATGGCACCCTTTCGGATTATATTCCCGTCAAAAAGCTGCTGATTTTTGGGATTTCGATGTTGAGCTTAGGTTCGGTTTGGGGATTTGTTTTTCAAGGAAACTACGGCATGATTGTTGTAGCCAGAGCGACTCAAACAATGGGACAAGCTGCGATAAGCTCGCTTTATCTAGTTATCGCGTCTCGCTATCTTGAGGGAAATACCAAGATTAAATATTTTGCGTATTTCACCGCTTGCTTTCAGGTTGCACAAGCAGCTGGTGTGCTAGTAGGAGGGATCATTACGACCTATGTTCCTTGGCAGGTTCTACTATTGATTCCTTTGTGCTCGATGCTGTTCATACCGCTTGTAATGAAATATGCTCCAGTTGAGCAGCAAGGAGAAAAGAAAAAGGTCGATTTTATTGGTTTGATTCTATTTAGCGGGATGATCGTCTTTCTGACACTGTTTGTAGATGGGTTAAGGCTTCCTTTCTTGTTAGTGATGATTGGTTTAACCTTCATTTTCCTATTTTATATCAGTCGGAATGACCAAGCTTTTATTACTCCTCAATTTTTCAAAGAAAATAAGCGCTATATTCGTGCTTTAACAGTAGTGATCAGTATTTATCTTGTTCAGTTCGCCTTTTCCTTTGTGAGTACTTTTGTTGTAACCGATGGATTGAAGGAGCCACTTTCACTTGTTTCCTATATCCTCCTTCCGGCTTATATTGCCGCGGCGATCGTTGGCGGTGTAGGTGACAAAATCACCAAAAAAATCGGACGTGAGAACACGATTCTTTTAGGGATTCTATTAATTACAGTGGGATTAGTATTAGCGGGATTATTCATTGGTCAGGGCACAATCATTTTAGGTATCAGTGGTATTTTCTTTTTCGTGGGATTTAACACACTATACTCGCCCCTCTTGGATACCGTAACAAGTACTTTACCATCAAATGAAATTGGCCGCGGTATCGGATTGAATGATTTATCGATTAATATCAGTGGCTCACTAGGGGTTGCAGTCTGCGGAAAATTGATTGCCAGCCGTGCAACAGATAAACTAAACCTATTCTCCACTGCCGCAAATTTGAGCACTTACCAAAATATTTTCTTTCTATTAAGTGTTGTTAGTTTATTTGCACTTTTGATCTTCCAAACAAGCAAGAAAAAACTGAATAATGTCTGATGCTAATTACGATTAGCTAATACACAAAAAAAAGGCGATTTTGTATTCCAAAGAAAATACAAAATCGTCTTTTGATGAAGCAAGACCAATAATTAATTTTTCTAGACCTTTTCTACGTGTCTATTTCACCGTTACTCGAACTTTAGCTAAGGCTTGTTCTAGGTCTGCGATCAAATCTTCTGTATCTTCGATGCCGACTGACAGTCGCAGCAGCCCTTCTGTTACGCCCTGTTTGTCGCGTTCTTCCTTTGGTACACAGGCATGGCTCATAGTAACCGGATAGGATAGAATCGATTCTACTCCGCCGAGACTTACGGCCGCGATCGGGATCTGCAAAGCATCCGCAAAGGTATAAACGGCTTCTTGACTGGCGAGCTCAAAGGATAGAACCGCGCCGCCAGAGGTTGCCTGTTTTTGATGAACTTCATAACCGGGATGGCTCGGCAAACCTGGGTAATGGACTTTTTTTACGACTGGATGAGCTTCCAGCATTTGGCTGATTTTTTCTGCGCTGCGGGCGCTTTGTTCCATCCGCAAGCCCATCGTTTTCAGTCCTCGCATCGTTAGCCAACAATCCTCGACGCCTAAGATGCCGCCTAAAACTTTTTGCTGCAGCTTGATCTGATCGTGCCATTCTTCATCATTGGTGACGACTAAGCCCGCCACGACATCGCTGTGTCCGTTGATAAATTTAGTCGCGCTGTGGATCACTACATCGACGCCCATAGCTAATGGCTTTTGAAATTGCGGCGTCATAAAGGTATTATCGATCATGGTCACCAAATGATGTTCTTTAGCGATCGCCACCACTCCTGCAATATCCGTCACTGACAGCAGCGGATTCGACGGTGTTTCTAAATAGAGTCCTCGGGTATTCGGCCGAATCGCATGCTCCCATTCGTCGAGCTTGGTTTCATCAACGAAGGTCACTTCGATACCGAAACGGTTCATGACTTCATTGACCAACTGGAAGGTCCCGCCGTAAATGCTCTTGCACATCACTAGATGGTCGCCTTGATTAAAGCTCAACAGCACAGCCGAGATCGCACCCATTCCTGAGGCGAAGGCAGTAGCGTATTTGCCATCTTCTAAAGCAGCGACCGCTTCTTCTAAAGCCGTTCTGGTAGGATTGCCAAAACGGGAGTACGTATAAGCTTGTCCATCCTTGATGGATGCTTGTTTAAAGGTCGAACATTGATAAATCGGAATCGATGAAGCGCCGGTTTCATCGTCAAAGGCATGGTAGCCATGAATTAATTTTGTCTTATCTTTCATCGCAAATCCCCCTCAATCATTTCTTACAGAATCAGCTTAACATGATTTAAAGCGGTTTCATGGTTTTTGGATGAATTCCCATAAGAAACTTAGCTGATTTTTAGGAATTCTTGGCGCTTTCTAATGGATGAAGAAATAAAAGATCGTCCCCAAAAATAGCAGCAGACCAAAATTGACGGCACAGAACAAACCGAAGAATTTTTTGGTTTCAGCAGGATAGTAAGCCCGGAACAAATTGTAGCCGATCAGATTCGCTAGCGATGCCAGCAACGTCCCTAACCCGCCGATATTCACCCCTAAAATAACCGCCTGCTGATTGGTAGTAAACGGCGCGATCAGAAATGCTGCCGGTACATTCGAGATGATTTGGCTCAATCCTAAGCCTGCCAAGTAGATTTGTTTGCCGCTTAGAGCTTGTAAAAAACTTTTGATAAACTGGGCCTCGCCGATATTTCCCACGATAATAAAGAAACAAACAAAGGTCAGCAGTAAGCCATAGTCCACTGTCTTGAACAATTCACGACGATAAAATACCACGATTAGCGCGACGATGGGAATGACCCATTGATAAGGCAAAACGTCCAGCACCACCAAGATCATCACCAGCATCAAGCCCGCCAGCAAGGCCGTTTCCTTGCGATCAATCCGCCGTTCATCAAGGTCTATCTCCGCCAACGAATCCTTTGCCACTAACAGGGTCAATGCTCCTAGTGAAATGAAACTAACCAGCAGCACCAAGGACATCCAGCTCAAAAACTGCCCCAACGGCACATGATAATAATCGTACAAATACAGATTTTGCGGATTGCCAAAGGGAAAGAAGCTGCTTCCTAGATTCGCCGCGACGATAATCAAGACACTGCCTAACAAGCGTCCTTTGAATTTTGGTAAAACCGACAACAGTTTAAAGTAGATCGGCAGCAGCGTCAAAATCGCCACATCATTTGTCAAAAACATCGAACCAACTAACGACAAAAGGAGCATCAGCTGAACCAGTTGCCGACTATTTTTCGAATAATGCAATAATTTCTGGGCAACGAACCGCAAGAGTCCTACCTGCTCAAAGCCTTGGATCAATAGCATTAAGCCAAATAAGCTGAAAATCACCTTATAATCAATAAAATCAGCCGAAAAACGACCGACTAAACAGCTGATGATCGCTAACAGTAATGAGATACTGAGTAATTTGTTTTCACTAAAATAATTCGCTGCTTTCTTCATGTGTCACGCCTCCGATATTAGAATACCTCAGAGACGAAAATTTGGACAAAAAAAGGCTCTAGACACAGCGTTTTTACAAACCATGTCTAGAGTTTTTCATTTTTTCTCGCCTTTTAGCTCGCTGTTATTTATAGTCTGAAACCAGTCAAAATCATAATTGTCTCCTTTGAGGGATTTTCCCGATAGGCCATTTTCTGTTACGACGCTAGTAGGAAGCCCCTTCAAGTTTTGCTTTTCTGTCAAGCTTAGATGATAGCCAATGATTGGGATCGCCAAGTTCTGTGCATTATTGATTATTTTACGTCTCTGCTTGAATGATCGAAAGACGGCAAAAGGCTCAGTGACGGTTATTTTTACTTTGTGATCTTTTTCAAGGATCATTTCTTCAATAAATTTTAGGTCGCTATTTGGCTTTTTAGCCTTATTAAACGCTAAAACTCGTGCTAATTCGTCATTTATATTCTTTACGTCCTCAGGCACTTCTGTTTTGTCGTCTACCTTTATTTGTGTGCTGGCATTAGTCCCTTTTACTTCCTGACTGCCGCAACCGCTGAGGATAAAAAGGAAACAATCGGGCTGGTTTTTAAATCAAACCCTGTTTTACTTACGCGCTTTTCCGATAGTAATTCTGTTGGAAAGAAGTCGTTTTGGCCCGATGATAAAAGACTGCACCAATTTGGATCAGCGATACAATAACGATGATCGCTGCTAGAATCAGTCGGATTTTCCCCGTTTCGCCGATCGAAATATAATGAATGATATCCCCTTCTGACCATTTGCGTTCGCTAAGAGAAGCCACCAGTTCGGAACTGAAAATATTCTGATGCATCAGCAGGATTACCCACATTACTGCGGTGATCGCGTTATCCGCAATCTCCCATGCACATACCCGATTGGTCCAACGCCGATCAATCAGCTTATAAATATTAACGATCACAGTCAGTGCAATCCCCACGATCAAAACAGGAATCAGAAAGAAAACAAAGCTTTGACTAAACAACGGCTCATCAACGATTCCACTACCGGAAATGAAAGTCCCGCTTGGCAAAATATCCAAGGCCCATAAAATTAATAGCCCGCCAAAAAAGATCGTCACAGCCAATTCGGCTACCGCATCTGAGATCGGAATAGCTTTTTCAACAGTGACCGGTGCCAGATCAGATAATTTCCATTCCGTCGTTTTGCGCTTTTCAAAGACACCCGTTCGTTCAGCGATCACAAAACCGATCGTCGTCCAGACCAGCGTTTGCAGTACCCCTGAAACACCACTTTCGATTCCACTTTGAATGATACTTTGGATAATTTTATTGACTGATTGACTACTTCCTTGAAGAACCTCAACGCCTCCCGACACGGCGCCAATAATCGCAGTTAAGATACCAATAATCGGGACCAGTAGCTTCAAGAGACGAATATACTCATTGTAAACCTGCGGCGAAATCAAGTAGCGCGGATTTTGTCGATACTCCTCAGCCAACACTTCAGGCGAACCCATTTTTTGCAGCACGTTCTCAATTTCTGCTTCACTCGGATTTTCCGACAGCATGTCATAGATATTACTTCTTAATTCTCGCTCTACCTCAGCTCGTTCCTTTTCCGGCAGATGTTCTACCACCGCAAAAACATAGCGATCGATCCAATTTTCCATTTTTTATTCCCCCAGATAGATTTCTGCAATATTCTTTTGCATTTCTTTCCATTCCTCCAACAACTCAGACCGCACCCTAATCCCTATTGAACTGATGGAATAATACTTCCGCGGTCTGCTTTCGGTCGTATCCCAGTCACTTTTCAGCAGCTCCTGCTTCTCTAAACGCCGCAGCAAAGGATATAGCGTATTCGCTTCGATCTCAATCCCTTTTCCCTGCAGCGTCTGCAAAAGCGCGTAGCCGTAATGAGGCTTCGATAAACTGCCTAAGACAGCCAAAACCAAGTTTCCCCTTTTCAACTCTGTGATATAGCTTTGTACGATATCTTTATCAGTCATCTTCTCACCTCTTCAAAAATATTATACTGTGTGACACACATTATAGTCAATGACATATTATTGTAAATGAGCTGCTGAGAATTCTTTTTTCAAAATTATTATTAAATTTTTTAAGCGTTCGT
>NZ_NGLG01000002.1:637852-640431 GCF_002140655.1 Enterococcus sp. 3H8_DIV0648
AGATGTGTATAAGAGACATTTTTAAGCGTTCGTTTGATAAGGAAAACCGAAGCTACAGGTTGTTCATAACAAAAAAAGCGCAGCCGTATTTTACCACCGCTGCACTTTTTGATCCTTATTGATTGAGTTTTTAGTTTTCGTAGATAGCTTTTAACTTAATATCGTCTCAACATTATTTTTTCTTTCCTTAACTGACATTCTAATTTATCTGGCAAATGAGTAATCTCGCTCACAGATCAATAATACGTCCTTCATGGCCATACAATTTTTGAAAAAGAGTCTCATTATTTAGGCTTTTCTGCCTGATACGTACCAGCCAGTAGATAATATATATTGGCATCCATTGTACTGCCATTAACTTCTGCATTATCGCCCATAAGAAGAAATACGACATAATCCTCACCTTTAGGAATAACGATAACACTAGCTCCATCTGGCGTCTTACCACCAAGTTTTGGAAGTTCAGATAGAAAGCTGCTATTGAGTTGAACTTCTAGATTGTTCACTTCAAACCCTTTTCCAAAAGGATAACTTGCCACATACGAAAAATCACTGGCGTATCCAGTAATGACTTGTTGAGCAAGAGGTCGCACTCTGTCTTCCTTACTTTCTTTAGCTACTTCTTCTTTGGGAACGAATTGAGCGATAAGTTTAAAATGATTTTTTGCACCAACGACGTTTAAAATCGTTCCTTCTTCATTTTGAGTGACTTTTGCCTTTTCTGGAACTGAAAAATAGCCGATCGCCTTTGTTCCTGCATTCTTCACATCACCCAAATCTTTAATAACTGGCTCTTGAGCAGCCGCTATCTCTTGCGCACCCTCGCTTTCAGGGTCTCCTTCTTCACCTAACCAAATCCCAAAAATTTGAGCATCTCCGTAATCTTCTTCAGCCATTTTGATAGCAGATACTTTTTCTGAAATTACCTGCTTATTCTCTCCAAGCTTGCTCTTTGAAGATTCATCCGCGGTGCTCCCCTTCTCGCTACATGCTGTCAAGCTGAACGTCGCCACCAACAGCACAACTGCAGTTTTTAAAACATTCCACTTGTTCAATTCTCGTTTCATAATTTCTCCTTTTTTGAATTTGACTTCGATTCAAACATCGCCTGATACTCCGCCAAAAACGTATAATTAAATGTACCTGTTTCAGTTAAGTTACTGTTAGGATAACCCAACTTCGGAACAAGAAACCAAAGTTCGTCGTATACGGTAAAAAGTTGCTTATACGACGAATGAAATGAGATGAACCGTAAAAAAGAGAAGCCTTAATCGACTTCTCTACTACTGATTCATGCATGGGAGCATTCCCAGTAAACTTCGACAATCACACCTTGTCCGGTTTCAACTAATTATTCTTACTAGCATCGGAACTCTCAACTTTTTGACTATATTGAGATAGAAATTCTTCGATCGAATTTGGGATTTTTTTAGTGGAAATTTTTAATGGTTCATCATTTTCATAAATTTTCGGAGGCGAATCGCCAGTACGTATAGTTTGTTTATAGTCTGTCTCTTATACACATCTATAAAATATCTATACATGTATAGTAAAGCGGTTACACTAGTTTGTCAATAAAAAAAGACAATCTTTTTCAGATTGTCTAAGAATTTTTAACGCCATTGATTTCGATATGACTTTTATCGATTGGGAGATAGTGTTTATTATGCAGAGAAGGAAGCTTATCGTCTAAATAGATTTCTTCTTGAACTAAGTAGAATTGGTCTTTTTCAGAGATTTTATACCTTATCGCAGAAATATTTCCAACAGTCGAATATTGAACTTGGAGCTTTGTATGCTTAGCATCGCGATAAATTTGTTCGTTGAGGAAAGCCTTAAAGGACTCAATATCTTTGAGATCGATCTCTTTTTCGGTTAAAACCTCTACAGGCATCGTCGAAAAAGTAAATGCGACCGGTGTTCCCTTAGACTTATACCAACGATCAATGAAGACAACTACGGCTACTTTTCTTTGCAGGATCTCATTTGTATACTCGGTAGAAGGCTCGATATGAAAGTCAATTTCCACTTCATCTACCTCTGCATCGAGACAAGTGTAGATCGGATTTGCGATAGTCTCTAAGCCTGAAGTCCATTTAGAAGAGTTGCTGATAACAAAGTTTCCTTTTCCTTTGATTATTTTGATAACGCCATCATCTTGTAAAAACTGTAACGCTTGTCTAAGCGTCATTCTCGAAACACCCATTTGTTTGGCTAAAGTATTTTCGGGCGGAAGTTGTGAATCAAGGGGATACGTCCCATTTTTAATCAACTCATACAAGTTTTCATAAACGGTGACGTAACGCAATTTTCGTTTGCGGTCAATTTCAAGCCGCTCATCATTATACATGTCTAAACCTCCTTGCTTTTGTTATAGTTATTATACAACAAATTAAGAAGCGATGGTCCGATTTATCCTGTCTCTTATACACATCTAGATGTGTATAAGAGACAGTCATTATACATGTCTAAACCTCCTTGCTTTTGTTATAGTTATTATACAACAAATTAAGAAGCGATGGTCCGATTTATCTGAATAAGAAATCCGCTGCATACTGAAATCAAAAAGACATCTTTTA
>NZ_NGLG01000002.1:640531-647274 GCF_002140655.1 Enterococcus sp. 3H8_DIV0648
ATTCTTATTCGCATAATTAAAGCTTGCTCCATTAACAACGCCATTCTCACTAGCACCTTCCGGATCGATAACATTTTGAAATCTGCCCTTACCATTCAAAATGAATTCACTATTAAAATCAACAACAATTTTTATATTTCCGCCTTCATAACCATCTGGCCAATCTCCTTTTCCGTTATCAGCTTTTTTCTGATGCAGACGATCTGATTCCCATAAATTATAGTCTTTACAGCCGCTTAGAAATTTCGCCAGCTTCTCTTGATCGGTAGCTCCCTTAAAGTTATCACGAACATACTGTGCTTGTTGTGCAGAAATAACATAGCGAAGATTATTGATTTGTTTCCCAAACTCTCCTGACAATGGATTGGGCTCTGGGAAAGCCTTTTGTACCTCGTTCGCTAAATCACGCCAAAACTTATTATCTGGAGCTAGTTTTTTATCGAATCGGCTTAGCAAATCAGCAACTGCTTTCGGATCATTTGGTAAGGTACTCGTCACTTGTACAATATTTAACAGTACATTCAGTTTGCGTTCTGCATCAAACTGAGTCCCAGTATCCCAAGCATTCCACATTTGTATGAAGAGATCAGAGCCTGCTAATCGAGTCTGTCCATACATCTCTGCTACTTTCTTCATCGCATTCGCCGCAGATAAATCTTTTGTTTGTTTATTGGCTTCTTGGAAATACGCCTTGATGGCAGATTTATCCCAGCCGTCTTTTACTCGCAAATCTTTTTCTTGCGCCTGCATCTTTGTGAGATAGACCTCGTACTCCTTATCGCTCATTCCGGCAGGTCGTTCGATGCCATATTCTTTAGCAAAGCGTCGTTGCTCGATGGACTTAGCCCAGCCCATTTCCGCATCACTGGGAATCGTAAAGGTTCCTGTGCCGCTATTCCAGCTTTTTCCTGCTTGTGCTGCCCCTTGTTTGACCGCTTGTTCCAACGCCGATATCTCTGAGAAAATAGATGGTGAGCTTGCATCAAATGCGCGGAGTTTTTGCAGCTTCTTTTCTAACTCATCTTTTGCTGTTTTTTGAAACATTTGCGTTAGAGTCGCCGTAGACATCATTGGTGCTTTTATATTTGCTGGAAGATCCAAGCGGTTCAAGTTATCATAGGCATTTTTTGATTGTTGAATCAATCGATTGGCTTGTTGGATTTTTTGCTCAAGCTCCGATTCCTTCAGATCAGCACTGTCTACCTCTGAAACATATTGTTCTGGAAACTTCTTGCACGCTTCCTCTACTGCCTCCGTTAACAATTCAGCACCTTTGACCAATGGTAAAAGGACGGCAGAAAAATAACTTTTCGCAGAATTATAGGTTTGACCAGTTAAGCCAGGACTATTATTGATAAACCCATTAATCGCTGTTTGCAGCTGCTTATAACCAGCCGTCTTACTCTTGCACATCGCGCTAACACTGGACGCTTGTGATTGTGATTTTCCAACGTACATTTCGATTCCGCTCATTGATCAGACTCCTTCTCTTTTTGTCGTAGGCGTTGTTTACTTCGCAAAACATCATCTAACGCATCCTCATGTTGTCGTCGTTCTTTTTTGAGTGCTTGGCTTCCGGCTTCAAAGCCCTCCATCAATTTATTTGACTGACGTCGAAACTCGATGGATAGTTCTTCAAAGCGACGACTTCCTTCATGTTTGCGAAAATGCTCCTGCAAATCAGAAAAGAAATGCTGAGAACGGCGAAAATGATCGACGTAACCTTCCTTGACCCGATGGACTTGTCGTTCTTCTGCTTGCAGCTGCTCGGTCTTTCGCACAAGTTCTCGTTCTTTTGATTGCAGCTTCGATAACTTATCTTCTGACATTAGAACGTCCTCCGATTAAACATCTGGGAACCAGCATCATCAAGTGCTTTAAAATTTTTAGCGACGCTATTGATATTTCCTGAAGCATTATTTATTGCACTGGTCACACTTGCTACAGCACTTGATACGGAAGCGATCGCTTGTTGCGCATCTGAATTACCAGCTACGGTTGTTTGAGAATCGCTAGATGCAGTACTTCCTTGTCCTAACATCCCAACTGCGCTTTTCAATGCACTAGCATGTTGCTGAGCCTCTCCTAAATTACTTTTTATATCTCCACCAGCCATCTCTTTCACTCCTTTTTGAAAAAAGCACCAGCACGCAATGTACTGATGCTCTCATGTTTGATTAATTTAAGCCGAATGATCCAGCATCTTGGCGGTCGCGCTCTGCTACGGTATCCGCGTATTTGTTTAGTTGTCCATGGATGCTTTCCAGCAATTCTTCCATTTGTTTCACGTTGCCTTCTAATTGGTTGTATTGCTCCAAGTATGCTCGGAAGGCTTCCCCTTGCCATTGTTGGGAAATCGTTTGGTTCATTGAATTGACTTTGCGGATCGCGTCCTCTATTTGAGCTGAGGCTTGTTGATAGACCTTCGCCTGTGATTTCAGCTGTTCGGGTGTGACTGTAATTGCTCCTGCCATAATGTAATTCCTCCTAATAGTTAAGTTACTGTTAGGATACCTCAAAATCGGAGTTAGAAACCAAAGTTCGTCGTATACGGTAAAAAGTTGCTTATACGACGAATGAAATGAGAGGGATAGTAGAAAAACGATTCCTCTTTTTTTGTTTTCGCTTAAATTACGCGTCCAACGCATTAAAAAAGCCCCTCGAAATTTTTCGAGGGGCTTCCACTATCTATTTTGTTTCTAAATCGTGCAGGAATAGTCCGCTTAGTAATTTTGGTTCAAACCAGGTTGACTTGGGCGGCATGATTTTCTTGGCATCGGCTACGTCTAATAGATCGGTCATTTGGGTTGGATACATCGAAAAGGCTAGTTTCCACTCGTCGGAATCGACTAATTTTTCCAGCTCCTCGGTGCCTCGAATCCCGCCGACAAAATCGATCCGTTTATCGGTGCGAATGTCGTCAATGCCGAAGATATCCTCCAGCACGTACTTTTGCAAGAGTGCCACATCTAGTTTTTCTACCGGATCATTCGGTACCTTATCTGGTTTGATGGTTAAGGTATACCAGGCAGTACCGTCGTATAACTGGCAGTCGCCGGCTTTTTCAGGCTTTTTGATGCCGGTTTTCGTAACTTGATAGTTCTCCTTCAAACGATCCGTGAAATCGGCTGGCGGCGCTGTTTTCAGCACGCGGTTGTATTCCCAGATCGCCAGTTCATCTTCTGGGAAGATGATTGACAGGAATTGTTCTGTTTCCGGATTTTGTTCACCGGACTCACGTTTTTCCAAGCCGATCTTCACTGCTGATTCGGTCCGATGATGGCCGTCTGCGATATATAAGGCGTCCACTTCGGTAAATAGTGTCGTCAATTTTTCGATCGCTTCGGCCTGATCGATTACCCAAACACGATGAGTCACCTCGTGATAGCTGGTGAAATCATAAACCGGCGCATGGGTCGTTTGCCAATCCTTGATGATCGTCTGGATCGCGGCTTGTGGTCGGTAGCTCAGAAAGATCGGACTAGTGTTGGCGTCACAAATACGGATATGGTTCATCCGATCGATTTCTTTTTCGTGACGGGTAAATTCGTGCTTCTTGATTTTTTCATCGATATAATCGCTGATTGCGGTACAAGCCACGATCCCTGTTTGGCTGCGGCCGTCCATCACCAATTCGTAGAGATAGAAGTAGGCAGCGTCCTCTTTGAACAGCCAGCCCTTTTCTAAAAACATCGCTAGATTATCCGCCGCTTTTTGGTAGACCTGTTCATCATAGGGTGAAAGGTCCGCTGGCAGATCGATCTCTGCTTTGTCGATATGAAAATAGCTGTAAGGATTATCCGCCGCGAAGTCTTTGGCTTCCTGCGAATTCACAACGTCGTAAGGTAAAGCGGCTACTTTGTCCGCCAATTCTTTAGCTGGGCGAATGCCTTTAAATGGATGAACTTGAACCATTAGAATTCACTCTCCTCATCCCGCTTGATAGCGCGAACACGGACGATGCCGTCATTTTTGCTTAATTGCTCCACGATCGCATCGATCTTAGCTGGATCGGTCTCAGAAACATCCACCAGCGTATAAGCGTGATCGTCTTTCCCGCGATTGACCATGTTGTCGATATTGACGTCTAAAGAAGCGATCTCTGATGCGATCAATCCCAACATATTCGGCACGTTCCGGTTGATGATGGTGATGCGGTAAGGTGAATCGAAGGCCATTTCCACATTTGGGAAATTAACCGAACGTTTAATGACACCTGTTTCTAAGAAACGCTTCAAGCCGCGCGCCGCCATTTTCGCGCAGTTCACTTCTGCTTCTTCTGTTGATGCGCCTAAATGCGGCAGCACAGTAATTTTATCATTGTGGAGTAGCTTTTCCTCCGCAAAGTCAGTCGTAAACCCAGCGATTCGCTCTTCGTTCACAGCCTTCACGACCGCATCGGTATCCACGATCTCGCCGCGGGCAAAATTGAATAAATGCGCAGTTTTCTTCATTTGCATCAATTCTTCGGTACCGATTAAATGATGTGTGCTGTCAGTCAACGGTACGTGGATCGTCACGAAATCACAGTTAGTCAAGACTTCCTTCAAATCCTTCGCCCGTTTCACCCGACGAGAAATGCTCCAAGCCGTATCGACAGAAACGTATGGGTCGTAGCCGGTAACTTCCATTCCTAAACGGTACGCGTCGTTGGCTACCATCGCGCCAATCGAACCTAAGCCGATGACACCCAGCTTTTTGCCTTCTAATTCTGTTCCGGCAAATTGCGCCTTTTGCGCTTCAGCCTGTTCATCGACATTATCGCCTTCTAAGGTTTGCACCCAGCTGATTCCTTGGACCATCGGGCGAACAGATAGCAGCAGGCTCGCTACCACTAATTCTTTTACCGCGTTGGCATTGGCACCCGGCGTATTGAAGACGACGATGCCCTTTTCTGTGCATTCTTTGACTGGAATATTGTTGGTCCCAGCACCTGCCCGCGCAACGCCTAAGACGGTTTTAGGAAAATCGTAGTCATGCAGCTTTTGGCTGCGCAAAATAATGCCGTCTGGTTCTTCGCTTTCATTGATGCGGTAATTTTCTTTATCGAAACGCTCCATCCCTTCAGGGGCGATCGCGTTGAATGTTTTGATCTGAAACATTTAATTCCCTCCATTTTCCTTTTCAAACTGCGCCATGAATGCTACCAGCGCTTCGACACCTTCGACGGGAAAAGCATTGTAAAGACTTGCCCGCATTCCGCCAACGGAACGGTGACCCTTCAAATTCTCAAAGCCTTGCGCTAAAGCCGCTTGGTTGAAGGCTTTGTCTAACGCTTCATCGCCTGTGACAAACGGAATATTGGTAATTGAACGACTGCCCTTTTCTACTGGGCTGGTAAATAAGCTAGATTTTTCGATCGCGTCATATAATAGCTGCGCTTTTTGCTGATCCTTTTGCGTAATACCCGCAACGCCGCCTTGAGCCTTCACCCATTCAAAGACTAATTTCGCGATATAGATGCTGTAAGTCGGCGGTGTATTATATAGCGAATTGTTTTTCGCCTGCAACGCATAATCCAGCATCGGCGCAAAGATCGCTTCTTGATTGAGCAAATCTTCACGAATGATCACGACAGTCAATCCAGCCGGGCCGATATTTTTCTGTGCCCCAGCATAGATCACGCCAAAGTCTTCTACTTTATAGTCATTGGCTAAAATGTTCGATGACATATCCGCCACAACCGGCACCTTGCCAAAGTTCGGAATCTTGGCAAACGCCGTTCCTTCGATCGTATTATTCGTTGTAATATGCACGTAGGCTGCGTCTTGATCGACAGCTGACGGCATTTCTGGAATGTAAGTAAAATTCTTATCTTCACTAGAGGCGATCACTTCCACCTCGACATTATCCAGCGCTTTGGCTGCACTGATGGCTTTTTTCGACCAAGAACCCGTGTTGACATACAAGGCTTTTTTGCCCTGCGCCAAGTTCAAAGGCACCATCGTAAATTGCAAGCTCGCACCGCCCTGTAAAAATAAGACCTTGTAATTGTCTGGGATCGCCATCAATTCTCTCAGCAAGCTTTCAGCTGATTGAATGATTTCTTCAAACAAGGAGGAACGATGACTCAGCTCCATCACCGACATGCCGCTATTTTTGTAATCAAGCATCTCGGACTGTGCGATCTCCAACACAGCTTTCGGTAGTACTGCGGGACCTGCAGAAAAATTATAAATCGTCATACTTATTCTCTCCTTTTTCTTTATATAGTAAAAATTTTTCTGTTAGAAAAATTTGAACTCATTTTCAAGCCGTATACCATTCCTCTAGTTTTCTGAACGTTTCTTTCGTTCTACAGATAATTAGCGATTCGTTAAAAGCAAACTGCTAAAAGAGGAACTGGCATCCTTTTTCATATTTATAGAATCAATTTTTCTTAAAAGAAAAATTCATACCCATTTTCAAGCCGTATACCATTCCTCTAGTTTTCTGAACGTTTCTTTCGTTCTACAGATAATTAGCGATTCGTTAAAAGCAAACTGCTAAGAGAGGAACTGGCATCCTTTTTCTTTATATAGTAGAAATTTTCATGTTGAAACCACGTCTCGATACTGCTAAAACGCCTTGCATTAAATCAGCTATCCTGCATCAAGATGTGATGACAATTATAACAGATGTCTTTAAATGATAAAAGGCTAATTTTAAATTAATTTCACTGTAATCTAGATTTTTCTCAGAAATTTTCATTCTTGCTTACATAAAATGAAATTTAACACCCTTTTATAGGAAAGAAATATTCA
>NZ_NGLG01000002.1:647452-657937 GCF_002140655.1 Enterococcus sp. 3H8_DIV0648
ACACCCTTTTATAGGAAAGAAATATTCATTCTTCATTCAAAACAGATTTGTGAAAAACATAACTTGCAGTTTTTTTTGGCTGTGGCTCTCATTCTTCTTTGTAACGAATGCGATTCTACTTACGCAAAAAATGATAAAAAAAGACGCAGCCTTTTCGCTACGTCAATTGCTCTTCTGCTCTTTTTAAAAACTGCGTGAATTGCTGCTGTTCTTCTGGTGAGAATGCTGATTCGATGTGTTTTCCCAGCTCTTGGAAGATCGCCTGGACTTTTTTAACCATCTCCTCGCCTTCTGTCGTCAGATAAATATTTTTTTGCCGTTCATTGTTTTTCGGGATTTCGCGGTAGATCAATTCCCGCTCCTCCAAAACCTTCAAAATATTAGTGACTGTCGCTTGCTGCTTGCCTAAATAATTTGCCAAGTCCCGCTGCATCGTCCCTGAATGCTCCGCGATGAAGCTCAGACTGCGGGATTGCAACCCATTTAAATGCAAAGTTTTCAACTGTTCTATCACAAAATTTTGCTGCAAAACACTGATCGCATAAATTTTTTCAGCTAAATCATCACGTTGCGAAATCATACGCTCCCTCATTTCTTTAACAACAGTTTAAATCACAACTATTTATTTGACAAGTATTTTAAAAGGGCGTATGCTGTGGATAGTTTTAATTACAACTGTTTATTTTAAAAGAAAGAAGCGAGTACAATGTCATTAACCCCTCAACAAGTCACCAACACAAAAAGAGAGCTCCAAGAAAATTTTAAGCGCACAGGTTTAAGCCTTGAACAAGTCGCACAAGATTTGCACACAACAACTGATGTGATCGAGGCTACCTTGAATCTATCGGTCCACTATATTGAAGATCCGTGGGTTTTGAAGAACTATTTAGAAGATCAGCTGGATGACCATGGAATAACCCCTTATCCTTTCACCGCATTGGTAGGCGATTATCATCGCCAGTGGTTCTTAAACAGTCACCGGATCGATCAAAAGGAAATTGGTTAACAAACAAGGTTTAAAATTCAACATCGAAAAGCTAAAACAGCGCAAAACAAACCACCGGCTTGAACAGAATCAAGTCGGTGGTTCTATTTATTTATCCTTTTCACTCCTGGCCACTCCGAAAAAAGCGACGGATATCTGCTTTCCTCGACTATTCCCGAATCAACGGAAAGTTCAGTTTGACTCCACCACAAATAATCCTCACATCAGGTTACAAAAGGTTTAAGCCTATTTTTATCGTTTTTTCCTTTTTCGATTCTTGCCGTTTTTTCCCTTATGCTTATTTTTCTTGCTGGTTTTGCCTGCGGTTCCCTCTTGACGGCTTCCCCTGCTGTTGATCAGACTCTGAGCAGCCAGTTGGCTTCCGCTGAGGGGGCGATTTTTACGGGTTCGTTCTTTAACGGGCTCTGGTTTAGGCGGCTCAGCGACATCGACTGCAGGCTGTTCTTCGGATTTCTGAACATGGGACTGCTGCACAAAGTCGGAAATAGTCGGCGGTACAAAGGCTGGTTCCTGTTCTTCTGACGGCTCAGCCGGACGCTCAACAAATACAACCGCCATCTCCTCCAGCCTTTTTCCTTCCGGTAAATGAGCTTGCACTAAGGCCCATGCTTCGGCATCGCTCAAGGTTCGCGGATCAAAGCCGTGAGGCACCATGATTGTAAGTTCTTCTTCGGCTTCTTCTGTCGGTTCCTCGGAAATTTGGGCGGATTCCGGCTGTTTTTGTTGCAGCGCTGCTTTAGGCTCGATTATTTCTTCTAGTTCTTCCTTCGGTGCTTCATGATGCATGACCTTGGCATTTTTAAAATAATCAAACTTGACGTATTGCGCGAATTTCCAGCTATCCCCCTGTTCAAAAAGCGGAAGGGTCGTCAACAGTTCCAACAGCTTATAGGTTTGCTCTCCTACCTCTTCTGTGGTCACCGCAGGATTGATATCTCTTAATGTCCAGGTATGTCTTTTCCCGTTGGTTGCCTTAAAAACAGCCACCAGATAGTAATTATATTTAGAGATTTCAGTCGGTGCTTGGATAACGGAATGAAGATGTTTGCTAGTTAAACGAGCTTCCTCGGAAAATTTAAGATAGGCCTTTTTATTACTGAAAAGTCGATGAACGACGGTGTCAAACTCGCCGCTTTTGAAGTAAGGTTTGAAATAAGGGAGATTTTCCCGCAGCACATCGCTTGGTTCCGCTGTCAGAAACAGCTCACGGACCAAATCCTTTAAGAAATCGGAATAATCGCTTAAAACCAGTGCATTTTTAATCATGATCGCCACCGCATACTGGATGACCATAGACACATTTTTAGTATGTTCAAAATAGCTGATAATTTTCTGCTCCAGTGTACTGCGTTTGGTAACGAACAGCTGCATTTGACTTAATGGTTTGGTTTGTACGTTCTTTTTCATGATAAATCGCTCCCTCACACTTCTCTGTATACGTTTTCATTTTTCCTCAAAAACATCATACCGCAACCTGGCTCAAAAAAAACAAAAAAACGTAAAAAAAATAACCCAGATTTATTATTAATAATAAAGAAATGTGCACCCAAAAGTGAAAATTTGACAGCAAAAAAGCGGCTAAAAGATTGATATCACAACCTTTTTAGCCGCTTTTTTTAAATTCTTAAAACATCCCGCTAACCCACAGACTCAATAACACAATCGCCAATGCGACCGCAGCGAAAACGACCACGATCATTGTTTTCGACAGCAGATCTTTTCCAGCGCTTCGTTCTGCTCGTGCCTGTTCTACATCCTCGCCTTCCATATAGGCAACGATCTCCTTGTAGGTTTTGACGTTCTTTTCCTTTTTGATTTTCTCAATCTTTATTGCCGCCCACATCCCGATCGCCCAAAGAATAAGCGGGATCAACAGACCGACATCGCCGAAAATCTTCCAAACTGGACCGAAAGAAATCGCTGCTGCCAAAATCGTGCCGCCCATAATGTAGCTGTACTTATTCATCTCATCTTTTTTAATCACTTTTTTCATCGTTTCCACGTCTCCTTTGACAAGTTCGTCTAAAGTCACGTTAAAAAGAACACTCAGCAATAACAGATTATGGATGTCCGGATAGCTCCGTTCATTCTCCCAATTCGAAATCGTCTGTCGAGAAACATAGATTTTTTCTGATAATTCCTCTTGGGAAAAACCCGCCTCTTCGCGTAATCGTTTGATCTGTTTGCTTAAATTCATTTCATCCGCTCCTTCATCCTCACCATAAGACAGCCCGCTGATTCTCACCAGCAAAACTCTTTGTCATCGTTCATTTTTACCTTGTCAAAAGTCTTTATCAAACCCAAAAAACTTGATCTATCAATGTTTTATAATTTATCACTCAACGACCAAAAATATTCATCGCACCATGCAGCAGCATCGTCGAATAGCAATTTTTCGTTCGCAAGCGCAGCAAGCCCAAGACTAAACCGTAGCATAAGCCGATAATTACCGTCCAAATCAGTGCTTCTGGCAAGCCCTCTCCGACGCGGAAGGCCAATGAATCAAAATAGCCCAAATGCCAGATGCAAAATAGAACTGACGATCATAAATAAACTGGTACTGATCATTTAAAAATAACACTTAGTTGATTCCAGACATACCTTCTGAAAATCAGTTCCTCAAAAATCGGCGTCACGATACTACTATAGATTAAGAGCAGGATCGCTTCAATTCCACCTGAATAGTATGCCGGCGTTGTCACTAATAAAAGACCGACGATGCCTGTCGCAAAAAGTAGCGCCTACTAAACCTTGGCGGGAAATTGGTCAATGCAATCTTCTGCCGTTTGCAGATTACTACAATAAGAGCCGTCAACAGCAGGAAGCTGAACATGGAAGCAAGATGGTCTGAAAAATTCGTCCGCTTAATGAATAAGAAAAATAGCTGCTTTAATCCCAGCCGTAAAAACTGGAGTATTACCAGCAGTCCTATGATTTTCAACATCGCCTTTTCCTTCATTCGGCTCTCCTTCTTGACCGTTCAGCCGTCTAACTAAAAAGTATTTATCTCCGTTCAATCGACTCAAAAATCTCGATCGGCGGTGTCGTCATACATTTTGAGATGACCCGGGCAATTTCCTCCGGTGATTCCTTGTCGCCGCTTCGAATCCAGCGCTTAACGATCGCAATCGCGCCATGATAAATAAACTCCTGCTGCAATTTTTCCGATTCGCTAAACTCTCGCGGATTCAGGCGGATCTTTTCTTGGACCGCAGAGATATACGCTCGCTCAAGTTTTTCGATAAATTGCGGACGGCCGTATTCTCCCAACAGTGTTTGCGCCGTTTCTTTTCGCTCATATAAGTAATTCATAACCACCAAACAGGCTTCCTTGAAAAGTTTCTCTACTTGATCGCGGCCGAATAACTCGATTTTCTCCGTCACCGCCCAGCCGACATGGTCAGTCAGGACCTGCTTGAAAGTAGAATATATCTCCTCCTCCACCTCTTCTAGGACCGCGTATTTATCTGGAAAGTGGTGATAAAACGTGCCGCGATTGATTTCTGCCCGTTTTGACAAATTCGCTACGGTGATTTTGTCAAAGCCCATTTCATTCATCATCGCAAAAAAGGTCTGGATGATATGTATCTTTGTTCGATCTGTTTTATTCGACATCTTTTCCTCCAACAATTTGACCTGATCTGTTGAATTTTTGAACAATCTCTTGCGAACTGTTTAACTTTTGAACACTCGTTGAAAGATTGTTCGTTGTCCAACCTGTGATTTCAGCTTAGACTATAAAACATAAAAAATCAACACAGTGTTCAATCAGGAGGGATACCATGGCTTACATTCAAGCAAAGAAGTTAAAAAAGAGTTACCGAACAGCAACAACAGAGATTCCGGCCTTAACAGATATTTCGTTTTGCCTCGATAAGGGTGAATTCACAGTGATTCTAGGTCCCAGCGGGTCTGGAAAAACAACGCTGCTGAACCTTTTAGGCGGCATGGATCAGCCGACTGGCGGCGAACTGTTTGTTCAAGAAGAGCCGATCCATCGCTATCAGGAAAAGGAATTGACCGATTATCGCCGCAAAAATGTCGGCTTCATCTTCCAATTTTATAATTTGATTCCGACTTTGACGGCTTTAGAAAATGTGGCGATTGCGCAAAAAATCGCCGAGAATCCCTTTCAAGCCGCGGACATTCTTGAAAAAGTTCAGCTCTCTCATCGACTAACCAATTTCCCGCAGGAGCTTTCCGGCGGTGAACAGCAGCGGGTCTCCATCGCTCGTGCTGTCTGCAAAAATCCGCAGCTGATTTTGTGTGATGAGCCGACCGGAGCCTTAGACAGCGAAACTGGAAAGCAGGTTCTCCACCTACTAAAAGAAATGGCGGTAATTCACGGACATACGATCATCGTCGTGACTCACAATGCCTCGATCGCGCAAATCGCTGATCGTGTGCTGCATTTAAAGGACGGTGCAATTGTTGAAAACATTCGGCAAAATCAGCCGCTGCAGATCGATGAGGTGAAGTGGTAATGGTACGTAAAACCTTTCGCGATCTCCGCAAAAACTGGATCAGTTTCCTCTCGGTCTTTCTCATGAGCTTCATTTGCCTCTTCATTTTTACGGGTATTTTCCATCTGAGCCAGCAAATGGATGCGACTGGCAAGGAATTTGTAAAGGATAGTCGTTTGGCCGATAATGTCTTATCTGTCGCAAGGTTCAACGCCGAAAAGGAGCAGGAAATGAACAAGCTGGAAAACGTCAAGCAGGTCGACCGACGATCGATTGGACGTTATCAGACCGACAAATTCTCATTGACAGTCCTCACCTTCAATCACTCAGCCATCAGCAGACCACAGGTAATTCGAGGAGCAAAGCTTACGGATCGAGCCGGAATTTGGCTGGATGAGGATTTCTTTCAGGCACGTCACTATCACCTTGGTGAAACTTTTTTGATCGAGAATACATCCTATGAAATTTTAGGAACGGTGCGCCAGCCAGAATTCATCTACCATACTGCCAGCGAAGATCAACCACTGCCGAACCACAAAAAAAGCGGCTATGCTTACCTTTCCCAGCAGTCCTTTGAGCATTTGCGGCTCTATCCTGTTCATCAGCTCTTGGTGAAAACCAAGAAAAACAGCAATACTCCTTGGCTGGAAAAAGAGTTAGCGGATATTTGGACAGCAGACTATCTGGAATTGAACCAGCCACAGGATACTTCGGGACTTTCGATCTTCTTTGATCGCGTCACGCAAATCCAGCGTCTGGCTTTTCTCTTTTCAAGTTTGTTCCTGCTGCTGACATTGATCACGATGGAAGCCACGATGCGGCGCTTCGTCAAACAGCAGCAGCTACAAATCGCCGTTTTGAAAGCACAAGGCTTCAGCCACCGCACGGTCCTGCTCCATTATTTATCCTTTGGCATGATCGTGACCCTTTTTGGCGCGAGTCTCGGCTGCCTTCTCGGACCCAAACTGCTTTCTCCCGCTTTACTAACAGCCATCGGCAATCAATTTTCGGTCCCGGCTTGGCTGGAGGTCCGCACTTCCCTTGGGTACCTTATGGTCGCAGTAGTCACTTTGTTGAACATGCTGATCACCTTGCTTCCGGTACTGCCGCTTATTGGACAGCTGCCGGCAAAAATCATGCAAAAGCAGTCAAATCAACGGTTCAAACGAGTCTGGCTGGAGCATACAAAGCTCTGGGCTCACCTGCCTTTTGCCCTGCAATGGACACTGCGGGACATCCAAAGAAATCGGCGGCGGGCGGTGCTGGGGATTTTCGGTGCGCTGGGCTGCATGCTGCTGTTGATCGCGGCTCTGGGGATCAAGGATTCCATCAATTTTTCCTTAGACTCAATCTTTAATGATACCTACCGCTACGAAGAAAAAGTCACGTTTAAAAAGCCCTTGAATGCTCAGGAAAGAACCGCGACAGCAGAAACGATCACGGATTATCAATGGCTGGAGCAGCAAAATATCAAGCTGCTGAAGGATTCCGAAGAACAAGCGACCAAAGCCACCATCGTGTCAGATGGCAATGAGCTGGCGATTCCTGCACTTGATTTGCAGGACTTAGCCGCCAATCAAGTCGGCCTCTCGGATGCACTTGCAAAAAAGCTCAAGGTAAAACCAAAGGATACGGTGTATATCAAGCTGCAACAGCAGATTTTTCCAGTCTATATCAAAACAATCGTTCCTATTTCTTCACCGCAGGGCCTCTTCTTTTCACAGGCAGTCTGGGAGAACCTCCAGCAAACCTTTGAGCCGCAAAGCCTCCTGCTGCCTAAGAAGGATCAGCTGCCGGAGATGCCTTTGATCGCCAGCAGAAACGACAAGCAGCAGCAATTCGAAGACTCTCAAAAGCTGCTTGAGGGAATCCTCATGATTGTCACGCTATTGATTCTCGCGGCATTGGCTTTAGGGATCACCATTATGCTGAACTGTCATTTACTGATCTTTTCCGAGCGGTTCATCGAATTCGCCACGCTGAAGGTCTTGGGCTTCACGAAGCGGGAAGTCCTCTCTCTATCCTTTTTAGAAACTTCATTATTAACGGTGATTGGTTGGCTGTTAGGATTGCCCGCGGGCTGGCTGTTTCTCAAAGCCTATGTGGCGATGGTTTCTACCGATCAGCAGCAGTATTTGCCGCATATCACCTTTCAAAGCTTGACACTTGCCAGTCTCGTTTTATTTGGCTGTATGCTGCTGGTTCAGGCCTATCTTAATCTCCGCATCAGTCGAATAGATTTCGCTACCGCCTTGAAGCCTGTGGAATAGCGCAAAAAAATCTCCCAGCGAATATTCGCCGGGAGATTTCGGTCTTTAAATAAACATTTTTAAATAATAAAGTCGAACTTGTTTTATCGTCTTTATCAGCAGTCTCTTTTGCAGTTAAACTTTCTATTCGTCACTATACAATCATCAGCTATTGCATGTGAGCCTTTTTAGTTTTCAATTGATACAAAAGCTTCGATTCTTTCTAAAATTTCTGAAAAACAGCCAACTTCATACATATCTCTTTTTTCTATGTTTCGTTTACTGAAATCTAATGAACGCATCTGATGTACGGATATTTGTCCACTTACTTTCGAATTCATTGTCTTTAAATCAACATACAGCGGCGCTTTTCTTTTTGTTGAAGAAATTGGACAGACATAACAAAATCCGGTCCATCGATTAAACTCATAGTTAGTTACAACGACAGCCGGTCTTCTCTTCTTAATCTCAGACCCCAATGAAGGATCAAAATTAATAAATACAACATCTCTTTGACGAGGTATATACATTAATCAATTACCTCCGAAGGTAAAGAATTGAATTCATCCCATTCAGTCTCTTCTTTTGTCATCTCGTTTCTGACATTACCCCAAAATTCGTCACTATAGTAGATATCATTGATTTTAGGAGTTAACACATAGGTTTTATTGAAGGATCGCAAAGTAAATTTATCGCCTTCATTCATCTGGGCTTTTTTTGGGAAAATAATACCGACAGAATTACCAATTTTTTTAACTTCAACATCCATTTTTTTCATACAATCGCCTCCCGTTACAACAAGTATAACCTTTTTAAATGCAAAAAAATCTCCCAGCGATTATTCGCCGGGAGATTTTTATTTTATATTATTCAGCTTTCGAACGGCGTACATAGTTTTGGTAAAGTGCAATACCAACTACTGTAAAGCCAACTGGCCCTGCGATCATCCAAAGAGTATCGCGTGCGCCGGCACCTTCGATGATTGGTTGGAAGATCGTGAAGACATTCGCGCCCAATACTAATAAGAAGACTACCACACTGATTGCCATGGTCATGCTTTGAGATTTGTACACTTCGAATGGACGTTCCAAGCCTTCTTTTTTCTTGAATTTAGGGAATGCATAAATCAAGAACAAGTAAGGTAGAGTCATAGAAACGTTCGCCATCAAGGTCAAAATGTTATAAAACGCTGATGGATCTGGTGTAGCAAATGAGGCAATCAAGATGATTGCAACAACGAGCGCACATTGTGCCCACATTGCATAGCTTGGCATACCGTTTTCGTTTAATTCAGTAAATTTCTTAGGCCATAATTTCTTCGGTGTACCCATGATCAACGTCTTCAATGGAGAATACGTCAAAGTAAAGAAAGCACCACTATACGCTAAGAACATCCCTAGACCAGTATAACGAGCAAACCAGTTACCCATACTGATAGCAGCTGCTTGACTAAGGCCGATGCCTTTACCAAATTCAACCCCTAAGTTGTTCATCATTACGTAAGAAATATTACCCAAGTTTGTTGAATTGCCTGATAAAACATCTTGCCAGTTCGTGCTTACGCCCCATAGGAAGATTCCTAATGCGTAACCAATCGAAATGATCAAGGCAGAAAGAACGACCGCTTTAGGGAATGTTTTTTCTGGATTACGGGTTTTATCAACCATCCCACCAACAGCTTCTAAACCGCCGTAAGCGAAGATCGCGAATACCGCAAAACCTAACAAGCCGATCGGACTTTGGTAACTAGGATTTGGAGAATGTAAAATGTGGTCGAATGGTTGAGCTAAATGTCCGCCATTAACAACCAAAATAATACCAGAAATCACGATTAAAACAACGTTTAAACTAGTTACCGCCAAACCGCCAAGACTGGTGATCTTGACAATTCCTTTAACCCCTTTGATCGAGACTAAAGTAACGATGATCATCCACACGCAGGCTAAGATCCCAACTAATTGAGTCGAGTTCAAACCAAACATGCTTAATTTTTGCGTTTGGTCACTTCCGGCAAAGGCCGTTGTAAAGGGAATCCAAACTTTTGATGATGTAGATACCATCCAGACAACGTAAGATGCAAACCACATGAATGTTCCGATAAACGCGAAACGTGGACCTACGCTGACTTCCAACCATTTATACATCCCGCTGTTTTCGCCTTTGATCGTTGAACCGAATTCAGCCATCATTAGGGCAAAAGGAATGAAAAATAGAATCGCAGCAATGACATAAAAGACGATTGAGCCGTACCCCATCAAGTAGAATGCTACTGGACCGTTAGCAAACCCAAAAACTGAGGTAAAGATCATCATGACCAGAGCGCCAAGCGTCATGCCTTTTTCTGCTTTGGACATTGAAACCACTCCTATTCAATTTTGTCTCAGGTACTCCTTCTTCTACCGTATTCATCCCATCAATTAGTTATTAATTGAGCAAGAATCTTTTAGTAACGAGCAGACCCTAAATGTAACTCTACAATGAAAAAACACGAAGCGCAAGAAAGTGCATTGTCGAAATTTTCAGACAATTGCTTTCATAAAAAGAACAATTTAATAAAAAGAAACCTTCACGGGAAATGATAAAATAACTATAATCCAAGACTTCGTGAAATCCGAATCGAACTTGTTTTTTTATCTTTTCTGCGACCCGCGAAAAAAGCGTGTTATATCATGACTTATTTTGACTACGCAAAAAAACGAAAACGCTATCCTTTTATCCAACAACTTTATTTAAAATTAAAAAAGTACAGCGAATTTACTAATAAAAG
>NZ_NGLG01000002.1:658037-681797 GCF_002140655.1 Enterococcus sp. 3H8_DIV0648
CATACAATCGCCTCCCGTTACAACAAGTATAACCCTGTCTCTTATACACATCTAGATGTGTATAAGAGACAGGCTTAACCTTCCAAACACGCCAAATTATGAAAAAACCATTTAAATAATTTTATTAAACTGCCATTCTAACTCCATTAATTATCAATCAAAAAACACCGATAATTTAATCTTATCGAGCGCATTTTGCTTGGTTTTCTCAACAATTTTGTTTCGATTGGATAAGCGATTAATAAGAAAAAGCTTCTGATCATCTCTGATCAGAAGCTCGCTGTATGAACTTATTTGAACTCATCGCTCTCTTCTATTGCTAATATCCGTTCATCTATTAATGAGCGGTACCAGTAAGCCGATTTTTTCAAGGATCGTGTTCTCTCTTCATCCAATTCAATCCGAACGAGTCCGTAACGATTTTTAAAAGCGTTCATCGGCGAGACACAGTCAGTAAAGGCCCACAGCATGTATCCCTCACAAGTTGATCCATCTTCGATTCCACGGAGCAGTTGGTGGAGATGCTTGGAAATATACTCGATACGATAATCATCTTGTACAATACCTTTCTCGTCTTTATATCGTTCCTCCTGTTCACGTCCCATCCCATTTTCTGTTATTAACCAAGGAATTGGCGAATAATTATTCTTGAGATACATCGAGATATCGTACATGATCTCCGGATAAATTTCCCAGCCTCGAGAATTATTCATTTGTTTGCCGGGCAGGTCGAAGGTTTCATAATACTGTTCAGGATGAAAAGGAGTGTTTTCGTTCCATTGGTAACGCGGAGCTCGAACACGCTTCGGATAATATTGATTGATTCCCAAAAAATCGACCGTATTTTCTTTGATTGTCAGTAATTCTTCTTCTGTTGGGTCAAAATAGATGTCGTGCTCTTTACACAGAGTGATGAGCTCTTCCGAATAGACACCGTTGATCATTGGATCGAAAAAGACTTTATTGAAAAACAGGTCATACATCTTCGCTGCTTTGATATCTTCCTTTGAGCTTGATCTTGAATACACCATTTCAGGATTCAGGATACAGCCGATTCGTCCATCAAAATCAAGTTGATGATAAAGCTCCACTGCTCGGGCGGTCGCCAATGCTTTATGATAATTCCAGAGCATCCATTTTTTGGTATTCTGTTCATGAGGCCAACGCAGCGCATCTAAATAGCAGCGTGTTTGAACAACAATCGGTTCATTAAAAGTAAACCAATGCTTTACACGATCTCCATAGCGTTCAAATGCGATTTTTGCATACTGAACATATAACTCTAAGACTTTTTTTGATGACCAGCCGTCGTATTTATCCATCAGATATTTTGGAACCTCATAGTGCTCCAAACAAATCATCGGTTCAACACCAGCTTGAATTTGTTGATTAATGACATCATCAATATGTTTAGCATACTCTTCATCAACGACCAATTTTTCATAGTCCGTAAAGAAACGTGACCAATTAATTGACGTACGGTAATGGGTCAAATGGATCTCTTTCATCAACTGAATGTCCTGATCGTAGTATTCATAAAAATTCGTAGCAACCGCTGGGCCATAGCCCTCATGCCATACAAATTTCTCATTTTTATACCAGCTGTCGATAAAGGAATCTTGGCCTTCTTTTTTGCCTTTCCACCCCTCTGTTTGCCAAGCAGACGATGCCGCTCCGATGATAAAGTTTTCTGGAATTCTAACTTTCATGATTGTCCTCCTAGGATCAAGCAACTTCAGTGGTCGCCTTATTCGATATTTTTACAAATGGCAGATAGATTAAGATTGACACTGCTATACAAACGATTTGGGTGATCACGGCACCAATATCTCCTGCGGTAGCCAAGTACGCATTCACAATCGGCGGCATCGGCCAAGGAACCATCACCACTGCCTTTGCCGCAAACCCAAGTGACGTTGCCACATAACCGATCGTTCCTGTGATCAACGGGGTGATGATAAAGGGAATCGCTAAGATCGGATTGAGCATGATAGGCATTCCGAAAATCACTGGCTCGTTGATATTAAAAATTCCGGGAGCAAGCGACAATTTCGTAATTTCCTTCATGTCATCTCTTTTGCTGACTAGTAAGATTGCAATCAACAGCCCAATTGTGACTCCCGAGCCGCCCATACTCATATACATATCCCAAAAGGGCATCGTAATAATATTTGGAATCTCTTTACCTGCTTCAAAGGCTTCTGTGTTGACAGCGATTGCTGCTAAAAGCAGCGGTTCGCGAACAGGCTTCACCATCTGATTCCCGTGAATCCCGATTACCCAGAATACCTGAGCAATAAACATCAGTAACAAAATACCGGGTAATCCTTGAACGATTCCTTCTAGTGGTCGTTGAACAATATTATAGATAATATCATAGGCGTACATTCCCGTAAGCGCTTTTACGATAAAGCCGACTGTTGCGATAATAGAAACCGTTAATATCGTAGGAAACAATGCCGAAAAGCTTTCAGAGACATTGGTAGGAACGGTATCCGGCATCTTCAATTTCAACCGATCCTGTCTGCCTAGCCAGCAATACAGCTCAATCGAAGCGATCGCTACAAACATCCCTAGAAAAAGCCCTTTGGTATCGGTATATTGCTTCGCCAAAACATTCTCGGCGATCACTTTGACATTGTCGGCATTGACAAATTCATAGACAAACGGATTTACCGATAGATAGCTCATCACAGCAATAATTCCTGGAAATATCCCCTTCACATTATTCAGCTTTGCTAATTCAATACCAATCAAAAAAACCGCATAAATCGTCAAAAAGCTTAATGTGACATAGCTGACTGCTGCTGAGATTGGCTTCAGCTCAGCTAAGAAACTCAACGCACTGATTCGTGCCAGACCATTTTCATTGTCGAAAACCATCGCCGAAAATAGTGTCCCAAATGCCCCGGTAATGATTACTGGGATCAACGATGCAAAAGCGTTCTTGATCACCATGATGTATCGTAATGAATTGACCTTCGTCGCAAATTTTCCTAAAACATCTGTCATTTTCCCCATAAAACCATTGTTCATAATACTCCTCCTATTATAAAATGAGTCTGAATCATACGTTTCCAAATATGATATACTTCCTTTACAACTTACTGGAAAAAGAAGAATCATTTAGATGAATAGCCTGTTTAGTAATCGATTACATCGTTAATTTAATACACACATTTCGATTTGTAAACTCACCACCAGCTTCGAGGAACAATTTGTAAACCTTGTACTTTTCAAATTTATTTTTAAGGAGAAATAGCCTATGGCCTACTATCAAGATATTGCTATCGATCTACGAAAGAAGATCATCGACGGCATCTATCCCAAAGAAACGAGACTACCTAATCAAGCTGAACTTGCAAAAATCTACCGCACAAGTCGCGTAACGATTCAAAAAGCGTTAAAAAGCTTGCAGATCGAAGGATTCATCGAAAGCCGCCAAGGTTCTGGTTCTTTTGTAAAAGGGCCAGAGTCCGTTTACGATTACGACGCGAGTATCTATGGCGGTATGACTAAAAAATTAGGACATCTTGGACAGCTAGACAGCAAGATCATCTCATTTAGCGTCAGCTTCCCCACTGAAAAAGAGCAAGAAAAGCTGCGAATCAGCAAAAATGATCCAATTTACGACATTATTCGCCTGCGGATGTTAGACGGCGAGCCTTTAGCACTTGAATATACGATCATGCCCGTGCTTCTGATTCCGGGAATCACTGAAGAAATCCTAAAAAAATCTGTTTATCAATACATTCAGGAAACCTTGCATCTCGATTTTGGACAATCACATCGCCGAATCAAAGCAGACAAACCGGATCAATATGATATTGAGTATTTAGATTGTCAAAGCGACGATCCCGTGCTGGAAATCGAACAAACCGTATATTTGGACAACGATATTCCCTTCGAGTATTCCCAAACAAGACATCGCTACGACAAAGGAGATATCACCGTGGTAAATAAATCCAGCAGGCATAATTACCAGTTGTAAATGATTTGCTTAACAAATTTCTTTCAAGAACTAAAAAAGCACGCCAAACTGAAGACTGCTTCACTCTGACGTGCTTTGCTTAGCTTTAAAGACCGTTTATCCTTTGATTGCTTCCCCTTGATACTGATACAGGTCAATAATTTCCTTAGCCAGATCAGTAAACGCGATCGAGGTCATTAAATGATCTTGGCTGTGGACTGCTAACAAGGTCACCTTCATATTTTCCCCCTGCGCCTCTTTACTTAATAGGGCTGTTTGAGAATGATGAGCCTCTACTAGCGACTTTTCCGCTGATTGGATTTTTACCTGTGCTTCATCGAAATCACCGGCTTTTGCTGCTTGGATTGCTTCCATCGCATCACTTTTGGCATTACCGCTGAAGATGATCAAGCCCATGATGGCTTCCAAATCCTGCTCTTCCATCTATTAATTCCCCTCCATTAATTCTTCCGCCTGCATCAATACCTTGCCGATCGCCCCGACGCTTATGACAAGCAATACTTGGAATGTAAAGAGATTGATCCGGTGCTTGAGATTAATCAGGTGGCTTACTTATCCGATGTTCGCCCTTTTGAGTATTCCCAGACCCGCCACCGTTACGATAAGGGAGATATTATTTTCAGCAGTCCGATCTTTTGATTTTATATGTATAGTTTTCCCTTTACTTTTACAGCTAAAAAAGGTGTTCAACAGACAAAATTTGTCCATTGAACACCTCTTTTTTTCTTGGCTGTTACCAAGCTGACTGCTAATGTTTTATTTGTTGATATGCGTAAGTTGATAACATGATTTCTAAAAGGGCATCTTTCTATTAACTAGTTTCTCAGCTTTTTCCAAAAATTACTATGGTTGATCCACAGCCACGCTCCAGACAGGATCGCCAGCCAGATCATCACCCCGCCATTTAGCACGAGCGGATTAAAGTTCATCAAAACGCCGACCACATACAGCGCGATCAAGATCGCTCCTACAAATATGGTGCCGAACATCCACAGCATCAGCCCGTAATTGCCGACACCGCGCGTGAAAAGCTGACTGACATTCGTCCAGGTCAGGTTCAACAAGCGATAATCGCGGCTGAAAAAGTACAGCGACAGCAAATACGTACCCCATAATATTCCCACCACAAAGGCCAACAGCAGGAAGATCGGCAGCTTCAGCACGATTGCCATGATGACACCGACACCGCCTGAGATGCACATTTGAAGCTTGCAGCCGACCCAAAACTTTTGCCGCAGGTATTTTTCCAATGACAGCGGCAGTGATTGGATAAAGGAGAAATTCTCCCGATCCAATGAGATCAGATTGCTGACAAATGAGGTTTGATTCAAAGTAATACATGCAAAAACGATCCCGCAGACGAAAAATACGCCCATGAACTTCAGTCCCAAGGTGCTCAAGCTGACGGGACTGGTGGTAATCATCGTTCCCACCATCACGATCGGCATGATCAGCGATGAGGTCAGGACCTGCATGATCAGGTTGGGATTTTTCAGCAGCTGATAATTGTAGCTGGCTAGTTGCTTTTTCAAGGATTGATTGCTTTTTCGTTTGCGTTTGGTCGCCACTGTATGAGAGCCCTCATCACTGAATTGCTCATACAGACTAGGAACCACGAAAAAGCGCAGCGCCAGCAGCAGTAGCCCGGTCAAAACCAGCAAGCCCGCTAACGGCAGCAGTCCTTTAATAGAAAGCAGCTCATGCATTACATGATAAAACGGCATGAAAATCGCAAATGGATGGCGATCAGGAACTCCTGCCGAGTGATCCATCGAGTTTTGGGTAAAGTTGATTGCTAAGATCCCGCCTACTGAAACGAGCATCGAAAAGCCCAGCATCAAGCTGGTAAACAGCTTTTTGTGACGGCGAAACAGCTTGGTTTTGGTCATGCCAAAAACGATCAAACTGCACAGACTAAACAATAAAATGAAGAAGATCAAAAACAGCAGGATCGCTCCGATCACTGCCAACACAATGGAGTAGCCGCTTTTAAAAGCTGTTAAGAAAAATAAAATCAACAGCGGCAGTAAAAATGGCACGATCGTCATCCCCACCGCCAAGAATTTTGCGATAAAGACTTCTCCCTGCTTGATCGGCAGTGGCAAATAATCCTGCAGATCCTTACTTTCAAAGAACACGTTAAAAATCGCAGATAGCGATTGAGAAAAACCGATCAGTGCGAACAGGGCCATATAATAGGTGAAAAAGCCCGGCAGCCGCGCGAAATCGATCAACACCATCGTTGCGCCATAAATCGCTAAAAAGATCACACCCGACAGCAGGTATTGCTGGATGATGCTGCGGATGACTTGTTTTCCTTTGCGGCCTTTTTTGCGGATTTGATTCGTCGATGACGGATTGACATAGAGCATGTTCACCGCGATCAAACGCTTGATGATCCCGCTATTCATGAGCATCCTCCTCAATCTCTGAAATCAGATCACCGTCCGCTTGCCGCCCCGCCATCTTGAGGTAGACGCTTTCCAGCGATTCATTCGGGTAATCCTGCAGCAGATTGTCCACCGAGCCATTGTAGATCAGCTCGCCTTTTTTCAAAATCGCCAGCTCATCGCATAATTGCTGCGCGGTGTCTAAGACGTGGGTAGAAAAAATCACCGTTTTGCCCTTTTCCGCATGACGCTTAATCATTTCCTTCAGATCAAATGCGGCCTGCGGGTCCAAGCCCTGCAGCGGCTCATCCAAGATCCAAATATCCGGATCAGGCAGCAGCGCCCCGATGATGATCGTTTTTTGCCGCATCCCATGAGAGAAGCTTTCCAACGTTTCGTCCTCGTGACCCACGAGATCAAACAATTCGATCAGCTCCTGCCGCCGTTGTTCCTGCCCCTTCAATTCATAGGCCGCTGAGATCAAGTCCCAGTATTCATTGGCCGTCAGCTGCAAAAACATGTCCGGCGAATCCGGTACGTAGGCGATCTTCTTTTTGATCCCCAGCCGATCCTCCTTCATGTTCTTGCCATCAAAGAGAATTTCACCATTCGTCGGTTCAATAATGCTGACTAAACTTTTTATCGTCGTCGATTTTCCCGCACCATTGTGCCCTAAAAAACCGAAAATCTCGCCGTCTTTGATCGTTAAGCTCAAATTATCCAGCGCTTTTTTATCTCCATAAACTTTGGTTACACCAATTAATTCAATCATTTACATCACCCCTTCACTAAACTATACGAGAAAAGCCCCTCCGTGACAATAAAGCCCACAAAAAAAACACTCCCTCGAGTGTTTTAAGCCTTAATCGGAACCCAGATCTCAATGATCGAGTCGGCTCGATTCCAATGAAATTGGGCGCCGTATTTCTCAAAGTGCAGAAAATCCCGCTGCGCGAGGGTCAGTCCCAGCTTCGGAATAAGCACTTGATAAATTTCTTCATACGTAGCATAGATTCGGTCCATCGCCCCTTGATGCGCCACCACCAAATATTTACCCGCAGGTATCTCCTTCAGCAGAAAATCCGCCGACAGACTCGTTGGACGCGGGATCGCGCAATAGTAATACAGCCGCCCTTCACGCCGCTCCATAAAGGCAAACTTTGTCCAATTGCCCTTTTGCTGGCTCAGGCGATGATTTTTCAGCTGGTGATTGAAGGCTGGCCAAAATGCCATGCAGCGTTCAAGGTTTTTGCTTTTTTGCTTCGTCAATTCCTGCTCTAAACCGATCACGGAAAAAGCCGGCAATTCTTTCAGTTCGTATGTCATCATTCGCTGATTATCCTTTGTCGTTTTCAATCATTTTAACTGAAAGCTTAAACAAATGACATCCGCCAGAGCAAAAATACTTAACTAGCCCGCTGCCACTTTTTCTCAATACTGGAATCCGCCGTTTTACGCCGCTCCAGCTTAATAGCAGTCGCTAAGATTTGTTCTTTTCGTTGGGCTTCAAATTCGTTGATGCGTTCCCAGTAGCGTGCTTGAGCTTGGACCTTTTGCTTTCTGCTCATAAACATGGCGATCATCAGGATCAATAGAATAAGGATCATCATTTTCAGCACCTCCTATGCCCTTATTCTATTGCCCTTCCGAAAAAACAATTAGGACATATGTCACATTTCTGCAAAAAAACTGCCCAGCATTCGCCAGACAGTTCGTTTTGCTTATTTATAAAGCGGTTCTTTCGCTAATGTGTGCTCTGAAAGCCAAAGCTTGAGTGCTTCCGCAAGTTCTGCGGTCATGGAAAACGAAGCCTCGATCTGTTCCTTGGAGATATGATCCACATGCACACCGGCCGTAATGACACAGTTTCCCGGTAATTCACCCGCGATCTGTTCTAGCAGCAGCTCCGCCAAGACGTCATCTTTATGAAAACGCCCGTCATGACTGGGAAAGCGTTGGACATGTTTTTCCGTCTCACTTGAAAAGGTAGTCACCGTACCAATATGAGGCGTGTCTCCGCCGAAAAGGCACAGGAACAAATCGTTGCCGATCCATTCAGCCCGCAACGTGATCGCATAGTCGGCTTGCTTACTAGTAAAGGTTTTACTCATGCTCTTTCCACCGTCCTGAGACGTGGTTTTCGATCCCTAAAGCATCCATCAATTTCATCGACTGATGAGCCACGATATCATCAATCGTCTTTGGTTGGCTGTAAAATGCTGGGACCGGCGGAATGATTTGGACGCCCAACCGCGCTAGTTTGGTTAGATTCTCTAAATGAATCGCGTTCAACGGCGTCTCCCGCGGAACTAAAATCAGCTTGCGTTGTTCCTTCAAGGTCACATCCGCTGCTCGAGAAATCAGGCTGTCGCCAAAGCCCATCGAAATACCGGCGACTGTTTTCATGCTTGCCGGTACAATCACCATGCCATCCGTTAAAAATGACCCGCTGGCAACTGCCGCACCTAGATCACGGTTACTGTAATGATAATCCAGCATCCCCTCCAGCTCCTGCAAGCTCAGATCTGATTCCAGCTTCAAATTTTGCTTCGCCCAATCACTGATGATCCCATGGGTTTCGATCGTGGGATCGTCCTTCAGGCGCTTGATCAGATCGATGGCGTAAATAATCCCCGATGCCCCGCTGATTCCAATAACGATACGCTTTTTCATCTGCTTCACCTACTTCAAATATTTTTCCCAATCAGCCACTTCTTTGAACTCTGCCCGAATAAAATCAGCCTTCAAATCAAAAGGAACCGTGCCGTCTAAGATAGTTTTGCTGCTCATTCCGCGGAAGCGAATCGAGGTTGGATTATATTCCGGCCGTTCAGACGGGTCCAATGGATGATTCCGCATCCCTGGCAGCACAATAATGTCCTGATCGCCTTGGAAACGAGTATTCAAGGTCCACATCACATCATTCATATCAAAAATATCGACATCATCATCCACCAAGATAACGGTCTTTAATTCCTTAAAGGCTGACAGGGCCAAAATCGCCGCTTGACGCTGAATCCCTTCATCTGCTTCCGTTTCCTTGTGAATCTGTAAAATCGACATTAACTTCCCGCCGCCTGCTGGTGGATTGTAAACGTTGGTGACTTTTCCGGGAATCGCCTTGTCGACTAAATCTAAAATGCTGGCCTCAGTCGGAATCCCCGCCATCGACACATGTTCTTCGGAAGGACCGATCGTTGTCTGCATGATCGGACGATCTTTGCGATGGGTGATCGCCTTGACCTTCACCACGTTGACTGCCGGATTCGCATCGCCATTGTACCCGGGGAATTCCGGCATCGCTTTACCCGTATTAGTGTTGATATCCTCTTGGATCGTTTGATGGGGCAAAATCTCCGCTTCAATAATAAATTCCGAGCGGGCGATCCCGACTTCATCGACTGCCACGCCGTCGACTAATTGAACAGGTTCTTGACGCAAAGCACCCGCTACCCATAATTCGTTGTAGCCAAGCGGTGTAGTAGGCGGCTCAAAGGTCGTTCCGATGGAAATCGCCGGGTCCAGCCCGATATTGATCGTGATCGGCATTGGCTGATTCAACGCTTCGTATTGTTTTTGGAAATGACCGATATGGCGACCGCCGGGCATGATATACATCCCGATCGTGTCTTCGTCTTCTAAGACCATCCGATGAATCGTCACATCACTCATGGTTTTATCAGGATCAGAGCCATAAACTACACCCATCGTGATGTATGGTCCAGCATCATATTCCGTATTCGTTGGTGCCGCTAAAATTTTGCGAATATCAAAGCCTTCATCACTCGCCAAATGAACGACTTCCTGTGCCGGAGCCTCGGCCTTTGAAACTTTCACCGGCTTGACAGGATTTTGCACCGAATCCTTCAATAATCGGCCTAAATGCTTCGGATCATGGTGCAGGATTTTCCCCACGCGATCACGACTAGCGATAATTCCGATCAATACACGTGTATCGGGAAATCCTTTGACGTTGTTAAACATCATGGCAGGTCCTTCTTTGGTCGGCCGTTGAACCGTTCCGCCAGCTCCGATATAACGGTAAACACCGGATAATTCTGCATGGGGATCGACTGCCACATCCGTTTCATGGTATTCTCCCGGCATTTCCTTTAATTCAGCTAAAACTTTTCGCAAATCATACATAAAAAAAGCCTCCTTGTATTGTTGTCATGTTCATAAGCTAAGCTTAGGCTCATCCATGACGCAATACAATTCGGCTTTCATACGATACTATTCTAGTTTGGAATATTAGCTTGTAAAAATTTGAAGAATTCCTTCGGCGCAGGCGCATCGGCGGCTTCCGATAGATAAAAATTCAAAAAGCTTTCTTTAGTCGGCTCAATGCCACGAACGACTAATTCCTTAGACAACGAGCTGCCTAACGACTTTTCCATGATCAGCGAGACGCCTAAACCTTCCTCGATCATGCGTAAAATCAAGTCGATCCGCGTTCCTTGATAGTCAATTTTAGGAATAAAGCCGGCTTCGCGGCAAAGCTCCTCCACGGAATAATACGGACTGGAGGGCAAGCCCAATAGCAAAAAGTTTTCCTCCGCCAGTTCTGCAAGCGGGATCGTTGCCTTTGCCGCTAACGGATGACTCTTCGGCACGACCGCTACAAAGCGATCCTTTTCAGTATTAATAGCATTTTTCCCCGCCTGCTCCTTTAATGAGCGGAAGAAATAGACCGTATTCTTTTCAATTTCAAAGTCCCCCAGCGCCATCGCTTCGGATTCCTTTAAATTCAGATGAATCTCGGGATGCTGCTTCAAAAAGATCGTTAATAGATCAAAGCCCAAATAATTCGGCATCGTCGGGATCGTATGAACGGTCAGCACCCGCTCTTTTTTCTCACGATATTCGGTTAAGGTATCCGCCAAGCTCTGATAATCTCGGACAATTCTTCTGATATTCGGCAATAGCAGCTGGCCTTCCTCTGTCAGTCGAATCTGACGATTGCTGCGGTCAAAGAGCGGTACCTGCAGCTCTTTTTCCAGTGCGCTGATTTTCTTCGAGACATTTCCCTGCGTCATATAGTTCCGCTCAGCCGTTTCCGTATAGTTCAAGGTTTCCGTCAAATCAAGAAACAGCTGCAATTTCTGCTGATCCATCGTCTCACTCCCATCCATGCTTTTATATTCCATTTAGGAATAGTATATCGTAAAATGACTGAACCTGCTAAGGCTGCTTTTTCAGCAACAGTGCCTTTTCGATCATTCTATGATAATACGGGCGCATTTCTTCTTCCGCGACGGCCTGATCAATAGTCGTAACATCGATCCATTTCACATCACTGTTCTCGTCTTCCTTAACCTGCAGCGCCTGATCTTCCGGCGCCATAAAAAGATAGGTCGTATTAATATGATAATGCTCCTTAATAAACTGCCCTCTTTTGTAGTGGGCATGGACCGGCAAAATATCAAAGGCAAACAACCCCTCATGGAGTAATCGATATTCCTTGAGCCCCGTCTCCTCTTCTAATTCCTTTTTAGCGACCTGCAAAAGATCGCCGCAGCCATCCGCATGACCGCCCGTCCAAGAATAGGATTGGTAAATATTATGGTAAACCATCAGCACCTTGTCATACGTCGGATTAACGACCCAAGCCGATGAAGAAAAGTGATAGTCTGTGTTTTCTCGCGTCAGTAAATGTTCTTGAAACTGCAACTTATCTAAAAACAGCTTTTTATCCGCCGCCTCTTCTTCGGTAAATGGAACGTACGCCTTGATTTCCTCAATGATTTCTTTCATCCTTGTCCCTCCCTCTTGATGATCGCAACATTAGTAAGCATGTCGATTATAGCAAATTAACATCGCGGCGATAACAAAAAAAACTTGGCTCATTGAACCAAGTCGCGTATTTATGGTACGAATCGATACCCGGCACCCCACACGGTTTGGATATGAGTCGGCTCTGAAGGATTCTCCTCGATTTTTTCTCGCAGACGATTGATGTGGACCGCTACCGTGCGAATCTCTCCGATGGATTCCATTCCCCAGATCGTTTCATAGAGCTCCTCTTTGCTGAAAACATGCTGGATATTCTCCATCAAAAACAGCAGCAGCTCAAATTCCTTATGCTTCATCGCCACTTCTTTTCCTCCCACAAAGACCTTCATTGCTTGCGGCTGGATCACGATGTCGCCTGTACCGATTGTGTGTTCCTTTGGCGCGGGCACCTCCTGCTTGTTTAAACGTTCGAACTGCGCAAGGTTGGCCCGAACGCGTGCGACTAATTCTGTCGGCGAAAACGGCTTGCTGATGTAGTCATCCGCGCCAAGTCCCAGACCGCGTAATTTATCGAGCTCCTCATTTTTAGCGGTTACTAAGAGGATCGGCACCAAGAGTTCGCTGCGAATTTTCTTTAGAACCTCGATCCCATCCATTCCCGGCAGCATCACATCCAGCAAAATCAAATCATATTCTTTGTTCAAAGCCGCGGTCAAGCCGGCGGCCCCATCATGAACGATGGTGCTTTCAAAGCCGTTGATCGTTAAAAAGTCCTGCACAATATCCGCAATCGCTTCATCGTCTTCAATGATCAAAATATTCTTCATGGCTGCTATTCCCCTCAAATCCTTTTTTCTACTATTTATATACGGACTTATTCTTTTGGTGCGATCGGCAAATGAATCCTTATTTGCAGACCGCCGCTTGCTGACGTCCGCGCTTCGATCGTTCCCGCCTGACTTTCAACTACCCTCCGAGCGATCGCCAGACCTAAGCCGCTGCCTTTTCCCGGCTGTGTTCGAGCTTGATCTCCCCGATAGAAAACATCAAACAGCTTTTCCTGCTGCGCTTCAGGCACACCCGGACCGTTGTCGCTAAAGGTGATAACCACCTGTTCTGATTGCTCATATTGTTCGATCAACAGCTGATTGTCTGTCGGCGCACCATATTTTAAGGTATTTTCAACAATATTGATGATCACATTACGCAGCTGTTCAGGATCGATTTCGACCTGTGTTTGAAACGAATGGACACCCAACAGAATGGTCAAGCCGCGTTCCTGATATTCATCCGTAATACCCTCAATCAATTCAGCCAAGTATTTGCCGATATTGACGGTTTGAATCCGTAAAGCGAAATCTCCCAGATCAATCTTGGAAAAAAGAAACAGCTGATCGACTAAATGAGTCAGTTCATCCGTCTTTTTCGTGAGGGTCTGTAAATACTTATTCCGCATCGCAGGCGTCGTTGCGACACCCTTTTCCAGCCCTTCCACATATGCCTTAACAGCAGTCAACGGGGTTCGCAGATCGTGAGAAATGCCCGCGATCAGTTCTTTGCGATTCTCACTATTCTTTTCTTGTTCGTTCACCAGCGTTTCCAGACGTTCGGCCATCTCATTAAGACTGTTAACGACCGGACGAAATTCGTCTTCACTTTGATATTCCGTCCGCCAGCCGAGGTTGCCGTCGCGAATCTGCTGGACACCGCTTAATAAGGCATTCAAGCCTTCATTGATCGGGCGAAAAATAAAGCGCGCTAAAATATAATTCGTCATGATCACAAAAAGGATCACACAAAGAATTGTTATTAAAGCGACAAAGAGAATCGTGTGTTTGCTATCCAAGATCTTTTCTTCCAGATTCATATGATAATTCTGATTAATCAGTAAAATCCGAAACCGACCGACATTAAAGCGATTCAGCAGCACCTTATTGACCACGAGGGTGTACTGCTCAGGATTTTTCAGCATGCTCCGTACGATTTCATCCTCTTGATAAGTCCCTTCTCGCTGAAGCAGCGTTTGATTTTCGTCATAAAGCAGGGCACTGATATCATCACTGGGGAAATTTTCGGCTAGCTGACTGATTTTTTTCTCCAATTGAGCTTCCGTGATTTTATCGGCCTCAAACTGCTCCTGTAGCTCTTCGATGTGTTCATATTCCTTGGCGTAAATTTCATTTTCCTGCCATTGATTCAAAAAATCACTGCCAAAGGTCTCGGAAAAAATGAAAAACAGTCCGGCTAAAACAATGCCGGTCAAAACGATCGGCATAACAATCATCAATATATTCGAAAAATAAAGCCGCTGGCGAATCGTCACCTGCTGTCACCCCGTCTGTTCTTTTTACATTGCTATCCTCTTATTTAACACGAAGACTTCGTATTTTCGTAAAAATAAAAGAAGTATTAATAAATAGTTTATAAATTGTTTATCCTTTCCGACTAGTTTATTTGCTTTTCTTTTTTATCATAGGACTTATCGATAAACTTAACTGCTTTGGAGGAATTTATTTATGCAATCATTTACCGGCTTAACCGAAAAACAGGTCAAGGAGCGGATCGCCGCTGGACAAACCAACGACTACCGGATGAACCCGGCGAAATCCACCGGCACGATCATTCGTGAAAACACCCTGACGCTGTTCAACCTGCTGAATTTTCTTTTAGCGGCTTGTTTATTCGCGGTGAAAGCCTACAGCAACATGTTTTTTATCTCGATCATCATCCTGAATATCATTATCGGCATCGTTCAAGAGCTTCGCGCCAAGAAAATGGTCGACCGTTTGACCCTCTTGGCTCAAAACGACATCACCGTTATCCGAGACGGAAAGAAACAAGCCATCGCCCCCGATCAACTGGTCTTAGGAGATCACGTCCTGTTAAAGGCTGGGGAACAAATACCCAGCGATATGCGGGTCTTAGATGGTTTAGCCGAAGTCAATGAATCTCTGCTGACGGGCGAATCCGATACAATCGTCAAAAAAGCGGGCGCCGAAATTTTATCGGGCAGTTATTTAACCAGCGGACAACTGCTGGCAGAAGTGCAGCACGTCGGAGCAGAGAATTACGCCGCCAAAATCATCAATGAAACCAAAGCGGCTAAACCAATCAAATCTGAGCTGATCCAGTCGATCCAAAAAATCTCGAAGTTTACCAGCTTCATTATTCTGCCTATCGGGATCTTGCTTTTCATCGAAGCCTTCTTTCTGCGGGACAGCTCGACTTATACGGCGGTCGTGGCTTCTGTCGCGGCTCTTTTAGGTATGCTGCCGAAGGGCTTAGTCTTACTGATCAGCATCGCCTTGACCACCGGCGTCTTAAAGCTGGCCAAAAAGCAAGTGCTCGTACAAAACATGTACGCCATCGAAAATTTAGCTCATATGGACGTTCTTTGCTTGGATAAGACCGGAACATTGACCGAGGGGAACATGCAGGTAGAAAATCTCTATCTTTTAGACGAAACATATCGCAGCACCCTTCCTACTTTGATGACCAGCTATTTAGCGGCCACCGAGGACAGCAATCCCACCGCACAGGCCTTGAATCATTATTTTGGAGAAGGTGCACCAGTTCCAGCGAAACAAGTGCTTCCCTTCTCCTCTGAACGAAAATACGGCGCAGTGACCTTCGAAAGCAACATTACCTTGTACTTAGGCTCACCAGAGAATCTTTTGTCGGCCGAGGAAAATCCCGCGATCATTCAGCACTATCAAGAAGCCGGTCTGCGCATTCTTTTGATCGCTTTATCATCGAGCGGGATCTCAGACCAGCCGGCTGGTCTATCACCGATTGCTTTTCTGACCTTGAGCGATCCGATTCGAGCAAACGCCAAAGACACCTTGAACTTTTTAACCGAACAAGGTGTCGAGTTGAAGATTATTTCAGGCGATAACCCTAAGACGGTATCGGCGATCGCTGAAAAAGCCGGCTTTGTCGATTATCAAAAGGCGATCGATCTTTCAAATTATTCAGAAGAAGCAGAGATTCGCGAACTTGCTCACAGCCACTCCATTTTCGGTCGCGTGACTCCCCAGCAGAAAAAACTGCTGATCCACGAATTGAAATCACAGGAGCAGACGGTCGGGATGACAGGCGATGGCGTGAATGATATTCTCGCTTTGCGAGAAGCCGATATTTCCATCGCCATGGCTGAAGGCGACGACGCTACGCGGCAAATTGCCGACGTCGTTTTGCTGGATTCAAATTTCGGCAGTTTGCCGGCGATTATTTTTGAAGGCCGACGAGTGATTAACAATATCACCCGTTCTTCAGGTGTTTTCTTTATCAAAACCATTTACTCGCTGCTGGTCTCGCTGTTCTGTATTTTAACAGTCTCAACATTTCCATTCATTCCGCTCCAGATCACGTTAATCGATTTGGCGATCGAAGGCTATCCTTCCTTCTTCCTATCCTTTGAAGCGGATAATCGAAAAATCCAAGGCCGCTTTTTACCGACTGCCATCAAACGAGCGCTGCCTAGCGGAATTTTAGTGCTGTTCAACGTTGTCTTGGTCTGGCTGTTTGGTCAATTTTTCTTCACTGCGCTAGATTCACGGACACTGATGTATTATCTGCTGCTGGGTATCAGCTGTTTTGCGGTGATGAAATCATGCCAGCCCTTTAATTCCTTGCGGCTGTTCTTGGTCAGCACGACCACCATCGGTAGCTTTGCAGCGGCGGCATTGTTTCATAACTTGCTTTCCATCGGTACCATGACCTTTCCGATTTTTGGTTGTTTTGTACTTCTGATGCTCGTTAATGTTTTAGTGTGGAAGCCGCTGGCCAAGCGAATCGCTAAAATGAACTTCGCTTTTCTTTAGCCTAACGACCATAAAAAAAAGAAGCTGTTCGCTCTCGAACAGCTTCTTCTTTATTTCGTCCGAACCGGCAGCCAGACTTGGAATTGAGCATTTTCCGGATTAGCATCCAGATACAATTCAATATCCGGCAGCTCGTCGTATTCAAAGCCAGAGGTCGGCAGCCACTCCTGAAAGACTTGCGTCTGCAGCTCTTGGATCGCTCCCGGCATTGGTCCTGTTCCTGAGAAAATCGCCCATTTCGCAGCAGGTATCTCATATTGCTCAAAGCCTTCTGCCTTGTCTTCGCTGACGACACCGATCACATACTCCCACTTATCTTGGATTTCCGAAGTCATTAAGCTGACACCTAAGACACCCGGATTGTTTTGATCCATGATTGGCAGCAATTTTTGCAATTCGCCGCTAGCAGCCACTTCGTTCCAAAATTCTGGAATCCGCTTTTGGGCCACCTCCATGTTCTGTTCGATTTTCAATCCAAGTCCCGTTACGTGAAAAGCTTCTTTGTCGATTAATTGATATTCCATCGCGTGTACTCCCCTTACTGTAAGTTTGAAGGTCAGCATGGGATAGCTAGTCAATTTTGCACCTGCTTGCTTGGCTTCTTTCGGCGTGATTCCGTGGACACCCTTGAACACCCGATTAAAAGACGTGGGAGAATCATACTCATATTTCGCAGCAACATCGATGACTTTCTCGCCCCGCTGCAGATCGACTCCCGCCAGACTCATCCTGCGCCGCCGAATGTACTCACCTAACGTGACTCCCGCGATATAAGAAAACATCCGCTGATAATGATAGCTGGAGCACTGGGCCAATTGCGCCGCCTTGTCCAAATCGATCGCACCCGCTAAATTCTCCTCCACATAAGCAATACTTTTATTGAAATGATCTAACCATTCCATTCATTTTCCTCCTGTCTCTACTATAATAAGACCAGTAAAGAAATACCTCTCAGAACGTGCCGCCTTTTGCGAGCTAAAAGCTTAGCTTCGCCAATCGATCAAAGGCCTCTGCTAAAACCTCCAGCGGCTGTGTGGCTGCCAGACGAATATAGTCGTCCCCCACATTTTCCCCGAAGGCTTTTCCCGGAACGAACAGCACGCCGCTTTGTTCCAGAACTTTTTCCACAAATGTCACTGAATCGAGTCCGCTTTTACTGATATTAATAAAAGCATACATGCTGCCGGTAACTGATGGCAAGGTCAAATATGGAATTTCCGCCACTCTTTTTTCAATATAAGCCAAACGTTCCTTAAAAATCGCTACCGTCGGCGGAACCAGCTCCTCATAATGCTTCAACGCGTAAATCCCGCCGCGCTGTGATGCTGTCGGTGCGGAGTAAGTAATGCTTTCGTTAATCATACCTGCGACTTGATTGATGTATGCCGGTGCGACCATGTAGCCTAAGCGCCAGCCAGTCATAGCGAAGCCCTTCGACACGCCGCTGATCGTGATCGTATTTTCCGGCGCAAGCCGCGCCATCGGCACAAATTTTTCTTTAAAGGCAAAGTCTTCGTAGATTTCATCGGAAATAATGAAGAGCTCATTTTCGATGGCGACTTCCGCGATTTGCTTCAAGGTCGCCTCGGAAAAAACCGCCCCCGTTGGATTATTCGGCGAATTAATGATGATCGCCTTCGTTCGATCCGTGATGGCGGCCTTTAAATCCGCAACATCTAATTGAAAGCCATTTTCCTCATACGTCGGAACAAAAACCGGTGTTCCGCCAGATAGAGTAACCTGTTCGCGATACGGTGAAAAATACGGCTCATGAATAATCACTTCATCGCCGGGATCAAGCAGCACCTGCATCACTAGATACATGCCATGCAAAGCACCAACCGTCGCCCGAACCTGATTGATTTGAAAGTTCAGATCATATTTCTTCTGATAAAAATCGACGACGGTCTGTAAAAATTCCTTACTGCCGTCAGGTGCCGTGTAATTCGTCGCACCCTTTTTCACATCAGTATAAGCCGCTTCAATGATTGCCGGATTGGTGATCAAATCTGGATCGCCGATCGACAAATCAATAATATCTTCTTTTTCTTTTGCTAAAACAGCGATCTTCATCAGCAAATTCTCTGCCGGCTGCTGAAAGCGTCGCGCGATTTTACTTTTATCCATCCTGATTCCTCCGCCTCTTATTACAATACCTTATTCAAGAAATCCTGAGTCCGACTATTTTGCGGATGATCAAAGATTTCCTCTGGGGTACCTTCTTCTTGAATGACGCCATCCGCCATAAAGATCACACGATCCGCCACCTCTTTGGCAAAGCCCATCTCGTGAGTCACCACTACCATGGTCATGCCCTTTTTAGCTAGATCCTGCATAACAGCCAACACTTCTCCGACCATTTCCGGATCAAGCGCTGAAGTCGGTTCGTCAAAGAGCATCACATCCGGATTCATGGCTAATGCTCTTGCGATCGCCACCCGCTGCTGCTGCCCGCCGGATAAACTCGATGGGTAGCTGTCGGCTTTTTCCTTCAAACCTACTTGATCTAATAACGCCAAAGCTGCTTCTTTGGCTTTGGTTGGATCTTCTTTTTTGATTTTTACTGGTGTGATCGTTAGATTTTCCGCCACACTCATATGGGGAAACAGGTTAAAGCTTTGGAACACCATGCCCATTTTTTGGCGAATCTGGTCGATATTGCTGTCAGGGGCGGTAATATTCTGCCCTTCGAAAAAGATCTCACCGGAGGTTGGTTCCTCCAGTAAGTTCAAGCAGCGTAAAATTGTACTTTTCCCGCTGCCGGAAGGACCGATGATTACCACTACTTCCCCTTCCTTGACCGTTAGATCGATGGATTTTAAGACTTCATTATCACCAAAACTTTTTGACAGTTGTTTTACATTAATCATTCAGACCCATTCTCCTTTCAACTAACCCTAATAGACGGGAAATACAGAAGGTCAAGACAAAGTAGATCAGCGAAACCAGCACGTATGGTAAGAACGGCTTGAAGCTGGCGCCCTGCACCACACCTGTTTGGAAGATCAATTCCGACACCCCGATAACCGAAACGACAGATGATTCCTTGATGATCGTTACGAACTCATTTCCTAATGCCGGCAAGATATTCTTGATGGCTTGCGGGAAGACGATATAACGCATCGCTTCTTTTTGGTTCATCCCTAAAGAACGAGCGGCTTCCATTTGACCCTTGTTGACGGCGTTGATCCCTGCCCGCACGATTTCTGCGACATAGGCCGCACTGTTCAGTGAAACCGCGATACAACCAGCCAGTAATTTCGACAAGTCTAAACCGATTACGCCGGTTCCGAAATACACGATAAAGATTTGAACTAATAACGGTGTTCCCCGAACATATTCGATGTAGATAACCGCCAAAGCCTTCAGGAGTTTGCTCTTGCTCAGCTTCATCAAGGCTAATAAACTACCAAAGATCAAACCAAATAAAACACCTACAAAGGCCAGCAAAATCGTATACTTCGCACCATTTAAATAGTAAGGACCATATTTTTGCAGAAATGATTGCTCGCCTTGGAACATCAATTCATTGGCTTCTTTTTGATAACCTTTCAGCAAATCCTTGTCATTGATTGTTTTGATTGAAGCGTTGACATGCTTTTTCAATTCCGGCGTGTTTTTCGACATCGCGATCGCCGTTACCTTTTCACCCTTTTCAAATTTCACTGGGGCAATTTCCACATTATCGCTTTGTTGAACATAAGCTTCGGCCACCGGCTGTTCCAATACGACTGCTTCAACTTTTTTATTCAATAGGTTATTAACTAAGTCAGGCACCTTTTGCAATGACGTCGGTTCTGCCCCGGTCATTTCATTTTTAATCAAATCCTCTTGCGTCGTCTGCTTTTGTGCGCCGACGGCTAATCCTTTAAAATCCTCAGTCGTCTTATATTTATCCTTGTCGCCTTTGCGCACTAAGACATTTTGCTGAACAACAAAGTATGGATCAGAGAAATCAACTTCCTTCAACCGTTCTTCTGTGATCGACATGCCGGAAATTACTAAATCGATCTTTCCAGTTTTCAACGCACCTAGCAGCGCATCAAAACCAAGTTCCTCAATTTTCAGCTTAACGCCCATATCTTTTGCGATTTTTTCTGCGATCGACACATCAAAACCGACGATTTTATCTTTTCCATCCACGTCTGCATGGAATTCATACGGTGCATAATCCGCCGATAAGCCGACGACCAGCTCCCCGCTTTGTTGAATCCGTTCGTAGATTGCATCCTTTTCTGCTCCTTGTGCCTTTGCCGGTATAAAGCTTAACAGCATCAGCAAGACCGTAAGCAATGCGCCAATTTTCTTTTTCATCCATCCCGCTCCCTTTTCCAAATAATGAATAATAATATACTTATACGAACATTTATACTACCACAACCCTTATAATAAAAAAAGAGTTATCTAAAAAAATAATGAAAGAAGTTTTCCCATGACAAAACAACTGATCGTCCGCGGCGCGCCGCAAGAATATGAACTCAAAGCACACGCCTGGGACTCTCTAGAATCCCATCTTAATAGAAGAAAAATCGAAAATGTCCTGATTCTTCATGGCGAAAAATCTTGGCAAGCAGTTAAAGCTTATTTTCCTGAGTTATCAATAACAAAAACTTTCCATTATTATGGCGGTCAATGTACTGATTCTGCCGCGGAAAATTTTGCGTCTTTATGCACTAAAGAAAAATTTGACGGCATTATTGCAGTTGGCGGCGGCAAAGTCGCCGATTTAGGCAAACTTGTCGCCTACAAAGTCCAGCTGCCCATCATCATCCTGCCAACCTTGGCAGCCACCTGCGCTGCCTATACACCATTGAGTGTGGTTTATAATGAAGCCGGCGTGATGCTGCGCTACGATATCTTCCCCAAAGCCAGTGATCTCGTTTTGATCGATCCTGAGATTATTTTGCACTCGCCGCGGGAATTAATGATCGCCGGTATCGGCGACACCTTGGCAAAATGGTACGAATCCCATGCGATCATCTCCCAACTGACTGTGAAGCCGGTCGAGGTTCAGGTCGCAGAGTTTGCTGCTCAAAAATGTCGCGAGATTCTCCTCTCTCAAAGCGCAGACGCTCTAGCAGCAATGGAACAAAAACAAATCAATCAAGCCTTTATTGATGTGGTGGAAGCCAATATCTTATTAGCCGGCATGGTGGGCGGCTTCGGCGATGAATATGGTCGAACCGCTGGTGCTCACTCGCTCCATGATGCCATGACCGTCTTACCTGACAGTCATCATCAGCTCCATGGCAACAAAGTCGCTTACGGAATTTTAGTTCAATTAATGATTGAAGACAATCTAGCGGAGATCGAGCAGCTATTGCCCTTCTATCATCAATTAGACTTACCAACCAATTTAGCCGCTATGGATTTGCATCTAACTGAAGAAGAATACCAAGCCGTTGCCGAACGCACCTGCAGCCCCGGCGAAATGATCCATCTAATGAAACAAACCATCACGCCAGAACTTGTGATACAAAAGATGAAGGCGTTAGAAGCGTTGACGCAATAAAAAATTTTTATCAAATACGAAAAAAATCAAGTTTCCAACTCAATGTTTGAATTGGAAACTTGATTTTTCTATGTTCGGAATAAGATTTTGCTTCGATTTCCCATTAACCTAAGCATGAACGATTTCAGATAAACCTAATCCGCCTATTAAATCAATTTTTTCGATAATCCGCAATTTGAATTTAAGACAATTAGAAAATTGACAATGCGCCTTTAGGACATATTAAGTCTAATTGATTCTCTCCCTTACCAAATTTGTTTCTACCTAGTTCATTATCGATCTCATTAGAGAAAGTTTTCAATTTAAGATTAGTTGGTTTGACTTTAAAGGATACATCAATGTCTCCAGTTCCAGTCTTAATTGTCGTTTTTTTACTTCCGATACTAGTGATCTTTTGTATATAGATATCTCCACTGTTGCTCATGATAGACAGATTCCTAAGCGGTAGTTCTTTTAACTGAATCTCACCAGACTGGGTCTCAACGTCTAAATTTTTCGAATACGAGACTGGTAACATGATCTTCATCTTTCTATTATTTTTAAAACTGAACCCGCCAAAAAAATCGCCTTCAGATTTTTTTTGTTCCACTTTTAAAGTACTATCTTTCATCGTTGCAGTAGCTGCATTATTTTTCCCCAATCCATCCGCAACTACCTTAATGTTTGTTCCATTTGATTGAACGAGTTGGACATCCCATTCCTTTGTATTAATATCTATTTGTTCTATTTTCTGGATCGGAAATTCTTCACTCGTTTCTTTCCGAAATGAATTGTCCCAGATAATGTACCCTGCTAATAATAAAACTATTCCACCGATTAAATAAATTTTTTTCATTTCTAGCTCTCCTTTCTAGAGAATATCTTGACTTTCTATGTTGCGAAAAGTGAAATATACAATGGTTAAGCCGACTAATGCTAAAATTCCTGGAATAACTAAAAGTTGCACCATATTTACTGTAGCTGCACCGTCTGAAACAGTCGCATTCACTAAGAGGCCGATAATTACTCCCCAAGTAATAGTGGTCGAACTAGACTTTTTTTTCATTCCAAAATAAAGTGGGATAAGACTTAAGCAAGCTGTCATGATTGATATGGTAATAATTGTAGGAAACGTATTGATGACATCTCCCAGTTCCAATAGTTGCGGAAAAAGTTCCAGCTTTGGATTCACCATGAATGTCAGCAGGCTAATCACTATCGTTGAAAATAGAATGCTTACAAAACAAAATCCCATAATTAACATTAATTTACTTTGTATGACTTTCTTTCGATTTACAGGATACGTAAATAATACTTGAAGTGTTTTATTCT
>NZ_NGLG01000002.1:681897-683635 GCF_002140655.1 Enterococcus sp. 3H8_DIV0648
ACAGGATACGTAAATAATACTTGAAGTGTTTTATTCTTGTACTCATCTATCACCAGACGAGAGAGCAGTACGGCAGAAAAAATGACGAACACGACTCGAATAATGATATTAACAAAAGACATATAGCTATTAAAGTTAGTGAACATCAACTCCCCTTGATTTTGGGCCATCTTTGCCATAAATGCCGTGATCAAGAAGATCAACACTGTAGCAATAAGCGTCGTTTTAAAGTATTTGGATAAACGATTCTTTTTCCATTCAAGTTTCATCAGTTTCATCATGCTGATTCCTCTCCTTTGATTATATTCAAAAAGTATTTTTCCAATGTTTCTTGATGTTGTTCAATTTTCAAAATTTTTAGATTCGCTCTAACCAGTGATTGCATAACTGAAGACTGGTCAACTTCTGTATTTTTCAGATAAAGTATCTTACCTACTTGCTTAATTTCAGGATTGCCAAACTGCTCTTCAAGTACCGCTATGGCTTTTTCCGGATTGTCAATTTCCAATACTACTTGACTGGTTCCGTTTGCTCTAATCTCCGATAACTGGACTTCTCTCAAGACCTTTCCCTGATTAATAACTCCAATAGTGTCGGCAATACACTCAATCTCAGAAACGATGTGACTAGAAATCAGAATAGTCATCCCATGATTGTTTTTTAGGAACAACAATAATTCTCGAATTTCCTTAATTCCAATTGGATCAAGCCCATTAATCGGTTCATCTAAAATCAAGATTTCTGGGTCTGTTAAGATGGCCCTAGCAATTCCTAATCTTTGGCGCATCCCAAGTGAAAACTCAGTTACAAGTTTTTTACCAACGGATTTGAGTCCAACAAGTTCTAAGACCTCTTCAATTTTTGCGTTGCTCATTCGATCATTATATTCACTATGCAGCTCTAGATTTTCTTTAGCCGTTAATTGATTATAAAAAACAGGCGTTTCGATAATGTTTCCAATTTTTTTTAAATATTTGTATGACTTCTTTTGAATCAATTCTTTATTTATTCGAATTTCTCCTGCCGATGGTTTTACTAAATTTAATATCATTTTCATGATAGTCGTTTTCCCTGCGCCATTGGGTCCTAAAAACCCGTAAATCTCTCCCTTTTTAATATCCATATTGACTTTGGAGACAACCTCCTCATTCTTGTATAGTTTACTAACTTCGCTAATTTCAATCATCGTTGTCATTTTTGCTCCCCCTATAGTCATTTCTTAAATCCATCTTATTCAAAAAAAATAGGGAAAAGAATTCTATTTCATAAACGGACACTCAAATTGCTTGAAAGGTAAAAAAAAGACAATACACATCTGTGCATCATCCTTTTCATTTATATATACACCTGTTTTTATCAGTAACTCAATAGCATAGGCCGCCCTTGTGATAATACGCCTGTCTATATCACGAAAACAATCGACTCGTTGCTTCAACTGAGAATCTTCTTACTATAAAAAAATGAACCAATAGAGCAACAAAGTTTAGCCGCTCTACTGATTCATTTTATTTAATAATTCTTTCATCGTCCTTCGTGAGACATTACATTCATCTTTATTCGGAAACATAATCAACCTATTAGTCCGATCAATAGAGACGATATTTGCCAAGTTTACTACAAACGAACGATGGCAACGAAACAAGCGAGTATCTATGTTTTCAAATTCACTCAATTCTCCATAAAATTCAGTAATTTTATTTTTGCTTACCAAACGTAATTTATGAGCAATTCCCGTAGT
>NZ_NGLG01000002.1:683735-684891 GCF_002140655.1 Enterococcus sp. 3H8_DIV0648
AAATAATAAATATCAGAATACGGTACTTGCAGATTTGTAAACTTATTCTTAAAAATCAAGGCATCATCACTGATACTTTTTTCAATCCTCATGTTTGCTAGTAAAAGGCACTCCCTGATTCTTTTGATGATTGTCTCTTCCTTTTGATCTTTTTCAATAAAATCTAACGCCGATACTTTGTATGCAAAAGTCAGTGGAGCCATTTCAGAATGAGTAGTAATAAAAACAATCGTTCCAAAAGGATCTTGCTTTCGAATTCGTTGGGCAACTTCCAATCCGGTTTTATCGTATTCAGCAATCTCTAAATCCAAAAAATACAAATTGTGAAGACTCGCGAGTGTTAAATTCTCTAATAAAACATCCGGTTTGGCAGTAACGATTAAATTTTTATAGGAGATTTTTTCCTCTTGAGAAATTTTTTCTATAGTCCGTCTTAAGTTTTGTTGCTGAAATAAATCATCCTCTAAAATAAATATGTTCATAGATCATTCCCCGCAATCTTAAGCACTTGAGAGAACACCTGCTGGTCACTACTGGTTTCTAGAAAAAGACTTGTATCGTTTTTTAGAATTTTTTGAACCGTATGCAAGCCTATACCGCGCCCTGTTCCTTTAGATGAGTAGCCCATCTCATTAATTTTCTTTATATCTATTAATTCAAGGATACTATTCTCAATAATAATAGTAACTGTCTTTTCTTCCTTAAACATCGCGATTCTAATCCAAGAATCTTTTATTTCTGAAGTTGCTTCAATTGCATTATCTAGCAAATTTGAGAGCACTCGAATTAAGCTTAATAGGTCTGTATCCACTTTATCGATTGGTTCTACTACTTCAACATGGATATCAATTTTATTCTGTCTAGCAATCAGTAATTTCGCAGAGATCAAACTTTTTATCTCAGGGATTAGAATATTACTAAGTCGAGCAATCATGAAATGATTGGTTTGAAAAGTCTGTTTTGTTGGTTTAATGACAGACTCATATATCTCTTGAACTCTCTTTATATCTTGATTTTTAATTCCATCATCTAAACTAGTCAGTATATTGATATAATCGTGCTTAAAATGATGGATTTCTTCATACAATGCTTCTACATGCTTTGTATACTCTTGCAATTGAAGCAATTGTTCGTCTTTTAATATTTGGATTTCTTT
>NZ_NGLG01000002.1:686275-705121 GCF_002140655.1 Enterococcus sp. 3H8_DIV0648
AGATGTGTATAAGAGACATGCACTATAGAGTAAGCTGCAATTACTATACTATCAATAAACTATAACAAGTTAAACACTCCACATGCAATCTTATAAAGTAAGAGATTTTCAAGTGAATCCTTAACCTCTACTACCTATATATCATTTACTTCGTAGAACGATTGTGTCGCTAGGCGCCTAGTTCTTTCTTAATTGTCGATATTAGCAGCTTATGGTCTTTATGATAAATTTTGAAAAAGGAGAACCTGCAAAAAAAATTCCGCAGGTTCTCCTTTTTTGGTCTAGTTCTACAAAAAAAGTGCAAAAAAAAAGATACTTATGAAGCAAAGTATCTTTTAAAAAATTTTCCCAGTTCTAATGGCATAAATAGTTAAGGAAATTAGAATGAACAACGCCAACATTTCTAGTAGAAAGTCGGTGGTTTTTACTTCGTTTTTCGAAGTGTTCCTCTCTCGTTTCATTGCGCTATTAGGGCCCTCCTTATCTTTTACAATGCAAGGATAGCAAACCATTGGAATAGCCGCGTAACAATTCCTAATGAATTTAATTAGAATACTATTAGCTGAATCTAATTTAAACTCACTTTATCTTCAAATAATTTGTTCTGTACGTTTCTGACAACCAGCGCCACGCCCAGCAATTCGATCACTTGGATCAACGGTACACCAGCACCTGTATAGAAAAACATGAACAAGCCCTTGCCATTTGGTGCCCAAGTCGCAAACCAGGATACCCCAAATAGATAGACCAGATAAGTCAGCAGCAGACCAAGAAAAATAATCAAATAGTCCGCTAGAACTTTACGAGTCTTTTTATTTTTGATATAACCCGCGGTAAAAATCACCATCGCGCCCAAACTAACCAGAAGCAGCACAGGTGAAACAATCCGATAGATCCAGATGATGCCCGTGATGATCCAGACTGTCAGCCTCGTCCGCTTCGACTCTGCGGCCATTCCTGATTTAAGCGTAGAAACAGATTTGACATTCAGCAGATCGAGAACCACCTCAGCTGGTTGATCCGGCATAAAGATCGAGCCGCCATAACTGGTCTGATAGCTTTTGTAAAGCGTTGTTTCTAAAATACCGGCACCCATGTAGCTGAAAACTTTCCCCATATCCTCAAGCTTCTTTCCATTACTCTGCTTTGATACGAAGAACATTTTTTTCTTTTTCAGCTCGCCAGACTTGAAGCCCTCCTCCAGCTCTTGGTTGATCTTTTTAAAGACTTTTTCATTTGCAGCGCCGTCCTTATACAGACCTTCCTGCTTAAACATTTCCCGCAAGGCCCAGACAAACATATCGCCAGGCAGCTCATCGTTTTTGACTGGCCAGGCATCCGGCCAAATCGATTCATTCCAGATCCATTCGATCCCTTTGCGATATTTCGCAAAAGTCGGTGAAACCTTCTGCGCTTCGGCAAAGGTCTTTTTCGACACCCAGATCCCACTGTTTTCAGCAACGGCTTCAGAATCATAACCGCTATTATCAATTTGAATCAAGTTTTCCGTTAATTTGGCAAAAGACGTTTTTGTCCGATCATTCGTCGTAAAGATGCCGTAGTGATTTTGATTCACCTTAGAGATCAGCAGCGACTCCCCTAGCGTAAAAATCAACGGCGCAATCAGCAGTAAAAGATTGCCGACAAGCTTTTGCTTGTTCGCCGCCTTCAACAGCTGCCAAATACGATCGAGCCCTTCCTTCAACGATGAACCCAATGGCTGATCCTGTACGATGATCCCAAAAAACGTGCAAAATGTCGCCACGATATAAAGCGGCAGCAGCCAAATCGAATCCTCCCGCAAATACCAGAAAAAAGGAAATGCGATCGTTACTAATATTGACCAGGGAAGGCGTTTTTTCAGCGTCTCTTTTCTTCGCAAATAAAGACCAAGAATGCCAGCTAAAACAAATAGCACCGCCGCAAAGACCAGACTATTCCGATAAACCCGCAGCGAAAAATCTGAGGTCAAGGTCGCAGGTGAATAGATCAGAAATAAGAAACCTAACCCGCTCAAATATTTATTTTTAATCACTGGCGCCAATGCTTTGACAATGGCAAAAGCCGCCCCAATATTGACTAAGCATAAAAACAAGGGATACGACAAGTGTGAAAAATGATTCACAAGTAAAAAGAAAGTGAAAGACAAGCCTTTCGTCAGCGTCCCGGTACCATATGTACCCAGCCATTTCCCGTCCAAAATACTCAATGCCTGATTGATAGAAAGTGCGTCATCATAGCCTGCCTGCATATAGATTTTAATCGGCATCGTTACCGCGATCAACACTCGAAAAACGATCGCAAAGACAAAGACACCCAACATGACTCTCCCCATCATCGCCGGATTGCTCTTTATTCGTTCCCTTATGTTCATAGCTTAGAAAAAGGGATAAACGCAGGCAGCTTCCCTTTAGTCTCCGTCATAAATTTCTGCAGCCAAATAACATCATGCCACTGCTCAAACTTATAGCCAATCTTTGGAAAGTTCGCGACCTCCTGATAGCCAAGCTTTTCATGGAATTTTATACTTCCTTCGTTCCCGCCCGTTATACACGCAGTTAAAATCGCGACGTTTTGCTTACTTAATGTCTCTTCCAACGCTTGATACAAGTGCTTTCCTGCACCATTCCCACGTTTTTCACGATCCACATAGACACTGACCTCCACTGACCAATCATAAGCGGCTCTGTCTTTGTAAGCATGCGCGTAAGCATAGCCTAAAATCTCTCCGTTTTCCTCAGCAATATAATAAGGATATGTATGGAGCGTTTCTTGAATTCTCTCAGCGAAGTCCTTTTCACTCGGTACTTCATAATCAAAAGTAATTGTTGTTTCTGTGACATAAGGCGCGTAAATTGCGACTAACGCAGACGCATCCTTTGCTGTTGCTACTCGAATCTCAATCATCTTAGCCCCCCTCGCTGGTTCAATTTTATCACTCTGACAAATAAAAAAACACCCTCTCTAAAAAGGTTACATCCTAAATCTTAATATTTATTCTATTTTTTACATTCAAACGAATCATACTAGCTGACAGCTAAGAATGGTATTAATAACATACTATTTTTTCTTTTAGCAGCTTCTGCAACATTAGGTTTGTTGACTCGTTAAAAATGAAGCAAAAGAACGGCATCATTTGAATTAGATTATAATTAAATGGCACTTCTTTAAGTTAAGTCGATGGAGTTTCACTTCCCCCTTATGGTTATTTTTAAGTAAATATGCTTATATAGAAAGAGTGTTTCTTATTAAGCTTTCGTCTCATTAAAAGAGCTGGAGTATAAGAAGCACTGGCAGTAAAAATGCTTTATTACTATAAACTGGGAGAATTATTTATGGAACAGAATCAAGTACCTGACAATCATACGAAGGAGATGAGCTTGTTAGGGTTAAGCATGATCGTGATTGGTTCAATGCTGGGAGGCGGCGTCTTTAATTTGCCTAGCAGCATTTCTCAATCTGCTGGTGTCGTTGCTTCATTATTGGCGTGGCTGATTACTGGCGTTGGCGTTTTCTTTATCGCGAAGGTTTTTCAAACTCTTTCAAAGGAAGAGCCGGGGATTATCGGCGGGATCTATTATTATGCCAAAGACGGCTTTGGCGATTATGTCGGTTTCAACTCCGCTTGGGGCTATTGGCTCAGCAATATTATCGGCAATGTTTCTTTTGTCATTCTATTTTTGGATGCCCTGAGCAAATTTATTCCTTCGATCGGCGGTTCTGGCGGACAGATTGGTTTGTTTTTAGGCACCTTTATGATCTGGGGTGTGATTTTTTTAGTTGCTCGCGGGATTCGAACAGCCAGTCTATTGAATACCATCGCCACAAGTGCCAAGGTCGTTCCGATATTATTAGCGATTTTTCTTTTATTTATTCATTTTAAATACCGCACCTTCTCAATGGATGTTTTTGCCAAAAATATGATGTTAAATGGCAAACAGCTCGGCAGTGTTCCGACGCAAATCCGTCATGCGATGCTGCAAACGATGTGGGTCTTCGTCGGGATCGAAGGGGCTGTCGTTTTATCAGGACGAGCAAAACGTGCCCGCGATGTCGGCCGCGCAACGTTGATCGGCTACTCTACGACACTGGCGATCTATGTCTTGATCGTGATGCTGAGCTTCGGTTCGCTGCCGCAGGAACAACTGGCAAACTTACCAAGCCCTTCATTAAGCGGCGTCCTGCGTGCATCGACTGGCGCTTGGGCTGGCAGCATGATCAATATCGGTGTCATCATTTCTGTATTGGGCGCTTGGATATCCTGGACGATTTTGGCTGCCGAAATTTCTTTTGACGCCGCTCAGGATAAAATGTTTCCCGCCTTCTTAGGCAAAGCCAATAAACAAAATGCACCCGTGAACGCTTTAATTCTGAATGGTGTCATCATGCAGATCGTTTTTTTGATCTCGCGCTGGGCGATGGATGCCTTCCAAGCAGTGACCGATACCGCGACAACCATGGTTCTAGTTCCTTACGTTTTATCCGCCGCCTTCTTATGGCAGATCGCTAAAGGAAAAAAACACAAAGGACAACAATTTCTAGCTATTGGCGGAATCGTCTACGGAATCTACATGCTCTACTCATCAGGTATCCTGAATCTGCTCTATTGCATCGGCATTTACGCATTAGGCTTCGTCTTCTGGTTGTGGAACAGCCATACGTATCATCGCCCAGTCTTCGCGACTAAGCGTGATAAAATTTTATTTGCGATTGTCACCAGTTTAGGTGTGCTCAGCTTGATCGTCTTTTTAATTCAATTAGGGTAAAAAAAGGAGTCAGTGATCAAAACCACTGACTCCTTTTTTAGATAAACTGTAAAATCATCGTAACTAAAAGCCCTAGCGCATAGCAGCTATTAAACACGATCAGATTTTCCACCGCCATCGGAAATGTTTTGTTCTTAATCTGCTCCTGCGTGAAAATCCTAGTCTGTGGAATCACTTTTAACAGACTGATAAAAGTCAGCAGGATCGGCCATTGATAAATGCCAGCGATCAAGCCAACCAGAATCACGCCATAGCAGCTGTACATCAACACATTGAATAATCTCACGCTCCACTTGCGCCCGATATAAAACGGCAATGTATAGCGATGATTCTCAACATCCTGCTCCAAATCACTAATATTATTCGCCAACATGATATTTGCGATCGTCAGCACCAATGGCAACGCCGCCCAGATAACCGCCAGCACTGCCATCGTATTACCTGTTAAAGCAAAACGATTAAAATCCAGTTCCAGATAAAACAGCCGCTGATCGTAAGTATTCAAATAAATCGTGATGACAAAAATTCCCAAGCCTTCTGTTACGCCGCTAAAAATTTCGCCCAACGGCATCCTTGAAAGCGGGATCGGGCCATAGGTATAAAACACACCAACAAAAAAGCACGCCGCCCCCATCGGTAAAAGCAGCCACCCAGTTTGGACCACCAATATCAAGCCGACGATTGCCGCAAAACCTACCAAACTAAAAATGAGCCGCTGGATCTGCTTTTCTGATAAATTTTCCCGACCGATAAGATTCTCTTCATATTTGTATTTTTCCGAATGGGCCTTGATAAAATCCATATAATTATTGATCGCCGTGATGGCTAAATCAAAGGCAAACATACCGAAAAAGAAAAAAAGCGTTTTTCCCGGATGGAAGGAATGAAAATACGTATTCGTAAATAAAACAGCGATCACAAAAGGAAAGATTCCGGCAAACTTTGTGCGAATCTGCACGAGTTCAAAGAAATTTTCTTTCGTCATTTTATTTTGAGTCGCTTTTAGCCTCTTTGTATTGTCCATAATGACCCCTTAACTCATTTTTTTCCCGCAAATTCAACCACCACATAAAAGCTATGTGGCGGTATCGATTTTTTTAATTAATAAATTGCCAAAGCAACGTTACCAACAGCCCCAATGCATAGCAGCCGTTAAAGGTCACTAAATTTTTGATCGACAGCACAAAGGTCTTGCTTTTGACCTGTTCCTTCGTAAAAATTTTCGTTTGCGGATACACTTTGACTAAACTTACAAAGATCAACAGAATCGGCCATTGATAAATACCCGCGATCAGTCCAATCAAAATCGCCGCATAAGAACTGTACATTAAAAGATTAAACAAGATCACTGCGTTTCTTTTCCCTAAATAAAACGGCAAGGTATAACGATGGTTCGCAATGTCCTGCTCCAGATCACTGATATTGTTTGCCAGCATGATGTTAGCGATCGTCGCGATCAAAGGTAAAGATGCCCACACAACAGCCAACGCCGCCGTCGTACTTCCAGTAAGCGCAAAATGCTTCAAATCCAGCTCCATGAAAAAGAGCATTTTATCATAGGTATTCAAATAGATCGTGATAGCAAAAATTCCCAGCCCCATCGTCACCCCGCTGAAGACTTCCCCTAAAGGCATACGGGACAGCGGAATTGGACCGAACGTATAAAACACGCCGACGAAACAGCAGGCACAGCCCATCACTAAAAGCAGCCACCCCGTTTGAACAGCTAAGGTGATCCCAACGATCGCCGCAAAGCCGATCAAGCCAAAAATAATCAGCACAACAGTCCGTTCAGACAGCTGATCTTTCCCGATAACATTTTCTTGATATTTGTATTCTTCAGAATGTGCTTTGCGAAAATCCATGTAATTATTGATCGCGGTCGTCGCCATATCAAAAGCAAGCATTCCAAAGAAGAAAAAGAGCGTCTTTCCCCAATGAAACGAATGGAAATACGTATTAGTAAACAGGACTGCGATCAAAAATGGAAACAAGCTCGCTAATTTGGTGCGGATCTCCACTAAATCAAAAAAACTTTCTCTTGTCATCTATTTCATATCCTTATCGTTGCCCATCGTGTAACCAGCTTCCTTATTCAATTCAAAAACATCCTTCAAGCCGGAAGTGACATAGACCTTATCGTCTCGCGTCACAAAAATCGCCTCGGTATCCTTCAAGCCTTCTACGTACTTCATGCCTTCTTTGACACCCATTGAAAAGACTGCAGTGGAAAGACCATCCCCGTCGATCGATTTTTTCGATACGATCGTCACACCAGCGATGTCATTGTCAAAAGGATATCCTGTCTTAGGATTAAACAAGTGATGATAGGTTTTGCCGTCCGCTTCTAAATAGCGTTCATAGATTCCCGAGGTCACTAGCGACATATTACTTTCAGGAACGCTGCCTAGAATAACATTGCGGGCTTGGTTTGGATCTTGAATCCCAACCGTCCAATCTTCCTTTTGATCCCCCCGCGGACTGTGCCCCAGAACATAGACATTCCCGCCGAGGTCGATGATTGCAGTCGTTACATCATTTTCCTTCAAAACTTTGACCACTTCATCTGTGATATACCCTTTAGCGATCGCACCTAAATCCAGCTTCATGCCCTTTTCTTTCAAGTAGACCGTTTTATCCGTCTCATTAAACTCTACATCGTGATAATTAACCAGCTTCAATGCTTGGTCGATCTCACTTTGTTCAGGCTTTCGAGCATCAGGGAATCCGATCCGCCACAATGAGGTGATCGAACCGATCGCCATGTCAAAGCCGCCCTTAGAATCTTCACTGTATTTGTAGGCTTCCTTCAATAGATAGTACATATCGTCGGTTACTTTGACCGGTTTTATGCCAGCCTCTTGATTGATCTCATCGATCTCTGAACCTTCTTCGTTCACGGTGATTTTATCAGCTAATTCTTTCACTCGAGCAAAAGCCGGCTTCAATGCTGCTTTTTTCCCGTCATCATAGATCCGAATCTGGACATAAGTCCCCATCAAAAACTGTTTATCGTCATATGGTTTCTCATTTATCTTAGGCTGATCACTGCCGCATGCCGTCAAAGCAATGGCGATCAATCCGAAAATCATCAATAATGCACGTTTCTTCACGTTCATACTTCCTTTATCTATTCAAGATTTTATCACTTTATCATAGCGTGTTTAACCCATACTTTCAAAGTATTTTAGCGAATCCCTTCATATAGCAGTATGGATGATTCGCAAAAAAAGAGCTGGGGAACCCCCAGCTCTTCCAAGCTCCCCTAATTGATAAAGGAATTAATTTTTAGTTACGATATTGTCTACTTGGATCGCTGTCGTGTTGCCTTTTTCAGCAGCATTCACTAATTGCGCAGCGTATGTTTGGAATACATGTGATGAATGAGTCGCACCAGTTACCACTTCAACTTCAGCAGGTGTGCCCTTTTCGACTAAACCTTTGTTCAGGTCTTCGATGTATTCTTTTGGACCAACGCCGCTTTTAGCTTTCATGTTCTTTTCGTATTCAGCGTCATCTTTTTTAGATTTGCCATCTTTGTCGACCATGTCAAAGTTCGATTCAGTGATTTTTCCGCCAGCAACCGTCATATTGAAGACTGTCCGGTAGCCGTTAGAGTAGTTCTTTTCTTCTAATGTATACGTGCCATCCTTCAATTCAGCGCCATTGTCGATTTCGATTGTTTTCGTATCGCCAGCTTGAGCTGCTTGAACCAACTGTTGTGAGTAATTTTTAAACGCTTCACTTGAATGTGTTGCACCAGTAACCACTTCAACTGCATCTGGATTTTGCGTTTGTTCTAAAGATTTATTCAATGCTGGAATGTATTCTTTAGGACCCGTTTTCGTTTTTTCTTTCATGTTCTTTTCGTAATCGGCATCCTTTTGTTTAGACTTGCCGTCTTCATTTAAATAATCATAGTTAGATTTCGTGATTTTACCGTCTTTGACAGTCATGTCAAAAACTACGCGATAACCATTTGAATAGTTCTTTTCTTCAAGTTTGTAGGTACCGTCTTTCAGATCGCCGCCTGCTTCTTTTTCCGCTGGTTTTACGGCTTCAGAAGAGCTCGCTGAAGAACTTGATGCTGATTCTTTATCATTGTTTCCGCCACAAGCTGCCAAAGCTAGTGTAGTAAACGCTACCACAGCAAATCCTGATACTATTTTTTTCATTTTCATGATTAAACTCCACCTTTTTCTTTTTTTGTGATTCATTAAACAAGAATCATTCTAAATCACTTATTTAAGTTTGTACATCATTTTTTATATTTATCCTATTTTTCTAATTAATTTATTAAAAAAGGCGCTTAATTAGTTTAACTTAATTCTAATAGACAAAAAAATAAACTAAATGTATAATGAATTCGATTGTTCAGGCATTATCAATTTATTATTATTGTGCAGTCATTATCATTTAGAAGGAGCGGATTATCAATGGCACAACAGAAGATTGTCGTTGTCGGTGCAGGTTATGCAGGTGTCGCAGCAACGAAATTCATGTCCAAAAAGTTAAAAAAAGACGACGTTGAGATCACGTTGATCGATCGTCACTCTTACCATACAATGATGACCGAATTACACGAAGTGGCTGGTGGACGCGTTGAACCAGAAGCGGTTCAATACGATTTACAGCGGTTATTTGCCCGCAAGAAAAATGTTTCACTAGTTACTGATACAGTCATCGGCATCGATAAAGAGAAAAAAATCGTCAAAACCAAACTAGGCAAGTACCCCTTTGATCAATTAATCATCGGTATGGGCGGCGAACCTAACGACTTCGGTACTCCCGGCGTCAAAGAACACGGCTTTACCTTATGGTCAATGGAAGACGCGATCAAAATTAGAAAGCACATCGAAGAAACTGTCGCAAAAGCAGCGCTTGAGCCTGATGAAGCGACTCGTCGTGCGATGTTGACCTTTGTTGTCTGCGGTTCAGGCTTCACTGGGATCGAAATGATCGGCGAATTAATGGAATGGAAAAAGGTTCTGGCAAAAGAGCATAAATTACGACCAGAAGAATTTACTTTGATGGTTGTGGAAGCCCTTCCGACGATTTTGAACATGCTTGATCGTAAAGACGCGGAAAAAGCCGAACGTTTTATGATGAAAAAAGGCATTCAATTGAAGAAAGGCGCACCGATCACTGAAGTTACAGCAGATCACATCGTCTTAAAAGATGGCTCACAGATCCCAACTAATACGTTGATTTGGACTGCTGGTGTCAAAGGAACGACAGATGCTGCTGATTTTGGCCTAGAAGCAGCACGCGGTCAACGCTTATATGCGAATGAATATATGCAAGCTAAAGGCTATGAAGATAAAGATATTTATATCATTGGTGATTTGGTTCACTATGAGGAAAATGGCGATGGCCGTCCGACTCCGCAGATTGTTCAAGCGGCTGAACAAACCGGACACACCGCAGCAGCCAACATTGTAGCCAAGATCAAAAACACACCAAAACACGAATTCAAGAGTAACTATCAAGGTTTCATGGTTTCAATTGGCTCTAAATGGGGCGTTGCCAACTTGATGGATAAATTCCACATATCGGGTTTCTTGGCAATCGTCGTTAAACATTTAGTTAATTTGTTGTACTTCTTTACGATTCGTTCGGGCTATTACATGTTCCAATACATGATGCACGAGTTCTTCCATATCAAAAATGATCGCAATGTGACCCGCGGACATTCTTCTCGTTACGGAAATGTTCTTTGGAGCGTTCCATTACGTGTCTTCTACGGTTCAATGTGGTTAATTGAAGCATCGAAAAAAGTAGTCGGTGACGGCAGCTATTTGAATCCAAGCTCTTGGTTCGGCAGCGGCTCATGGTTTACCGATAAAGTGGTCTTCCCTTTCCCTTGGCTGCAAGAACAAGTAACAACTGGTGCCTCAGCAGCCGGAGCACACGCGGCTGAAGCTACAACTGCGGCTACTGGTGCTGCTGGCGGAGCAACGGATGCAGCCGCTAATGCCGCAACACATTTTGGTCTTAGCTACGCTTTTGGTGAAAATCCAATGCCGGTCTTTGAAAAAATGCCCCACTGGTTCGCCAACATCATGGAATTCATGATGCCGAATCGAGATGTTGCCTTATTCATGCAGAAATTTATGACCTTCGTTGAAATCGGTATTGCGTTAGCCTTGATCTTCGGATTGTTTACTTGGTTAGCCAGTGCTGCGACAATCGGTCTGACCATTGTCTTCTGTCTATCAGGTATGTTCTATTGGGTAAACATCTGGTTTATCTTTGTTGCCTTTGCCTTAATGAATGGCTCTGGTCGCGCATTAGGTCTGGATCGCTGGGTCATTCCTTGGATCCAACGAACTGCCGGCAGATGGTGGTATGGAACACCAAGATCAATTTACGGAAAAAACAGTTCCAAGTAATTTGACTAATATTGAAGGAAAGTTCTAAAGGGCTTGTATCCCTCTTTAGAACTTTCTTTATGTTATGATAAGAGAAAAAATGAAAGAGGTGTGCACATTGAAACTGAAGGATTTTGCTAAAAATAGTTTACTTCGACCTTGGGATGGCATCATCGTTATGATCCTTATTTTGCTTTCCTTTGCTCCTGTCGTGGTCTTCAGTCTCAATCGTGTATCGAGTCCTACACAAAAGGCGGTCCTTTCGGTCGATGGAAAAGAACTCAAAACCTTTGATCTTTCGGATAAATCACAGGCTTACACCTATCGTTATGAAGATAAAGACGGCGACTATAATCTGATCGAGGTTAAGGGAAATCGGATTCGGATCAAAGAAGCAGATTGCGGGGATCAAATCTGCGTACGCCGCGGCTGGATCGATCAATCTGGCGAGACCATCGTCTGTCTGCCGCATAAATTAGTGATCGAGATCAAATCCTCAGACGGAGGGGAGCCCGGCAGTGTTATTTACTAACTGCCCTTACTATGAATAAAACACAAAAGCTGATCTACATAGCACTCCTAGTCGCGCAAGGGGTAATCTTGGGCCTTATTGAGAATATGTTTCCGTCCCCTTTCGCCTTCGCGCCTGGAGCAAAGCTGGGACTCGCCAATTTAATTACAATCGTGGCGATTTTTACGATGCCTAAAAGAGACAGCTTCCGTTTGATTTGGATGCGTCTGATTTTAACGACCCTTTTAGGCGGGACTGTCTCGACCTTTTTATATAGTATGAGCGGCTCACTCTTGAGCTATTTTGGCATGCTTTTAGTAAAAAGCCTCGGACCTAAGCGCGTCAGCATCATCGGCATCAGTGCCGCCGGCGGTTTTCTTCATAATGTCGGACAGCTGCTGGTCGCAAGCTGGATTGCCCAGTCTTGGACCGTCATGCTCTATTTGCCGGTCATGTCCCTCTTGGGTATCCTTGCCGGGATCGTGATCGGGATTGCAGGAAATTATCTGCTGGTCCATGTCCGAGCATTGAAAAAATTTCAAGTAGATTATGAATTGTCTAAAAAAAAATAAATAAGGATCAGGAGGGTTTCAAGAATGAAACTTCATCCCATGTGGCAAGAATACCCTGACCTTGCTAAACAGTTAACAACGACCCTTGAATTAATGGAAAGTGTCGTCAAATTAAAAAATAAAAAAGTAGAAGCAGCCGTACTGGATATGATCCAAGCAGGCGGCAAACTGTTGCGGCCGGCCTATCAGCTCTTATTTTCGCAATTCGGTCCAGATCAAGATGAAAAAAAGGCCACCTCGCTGGCGGCTTCTATCGAGATGCTTCACACAGCAACACTGATTCATGATGATATTGTCGATGAATCAGCATTACGACGCGGCCTGCCAACGATTCGTTCTGCCTTTGGAAATGATACCGCGGTGTATGCAGGGGATTATTTGTTCATTTGCTGTTTCAAGTTATTGTCCGATTACTCGACTTCTTTGAGAAGCCTGCAATTGAACTCCCGCAGCATGGAAAAAATCCTAGATGGTGAATTAGGCCAAATGGATGATCGCTACAAGCTTGATCAATCGGTCGCTGAGTACGTGGAAAATATCTCAGGAAAAACCGCTGAGCTTTTTGCCTTAAGCTGTTCCGTTGGGGCTTTCGAGAGCGGCAATAGTGAGCGCTTCGCAAAAAAAGCTAATACCATCGGATTAAATATCGGTATTGCCTTTCAAATTATGGATGATCTGCTGGATTATCAGGCAGATGCTGCGACTTTGGGCAAGCCAGTCTTAGAAGATGTCCGGCAAGGCGTCTATTCGTTACCCTTGATCTATGCGCTGAACCAAGAAAAGGAACAATTGCGTCCTTACTTGGAAAAGAAAAAGCAAATGACCGACGAAGACACGCTTCAGGTTCAAAAGCTGGTGCAGCAATTAGGTGGTGTCACTTACGCACAGCAGCTGGCTGCAGATTACACAGAAGAAGCGCTAAAAGATATTCGAAAATTACCAGACAACTTCTTTGGTACAAAGGAAACGCTTGAGCGCTTGACCAGTCAAATTTTAATGAGAAAAAGTTGAGATAAAAAACTCCGACCAGCATCTGCTGATCGGAGTTTTCGCTTTTACTTTTCAACTAAACCAAAACTCATCCCAATCACTAAGATAATCAGCACGATAATGGTAATAACGACATATAAATAATCTTTTTCTTTCGCAAAAGCGAAAATCGAAACGACTACCCGCAAAACAGGCGTTAGTATCAAACAAAAAAGACCCAACATGATAAAGGCTTCCCCGTTTAATTGCAGCAAACCTTGGAAGATCAGAGGCAAACTATTCGGCACTTGCGTAGCAGTGGGTAAGAAAAATAATAATATCATTCCAAGCAAAATGATCCCAGCCGAAACGACTACACCAATTCGTAAAATATACCCGATGGAACGCTCGATTTTCAGCATCTCTTCTTTATTTTCCATTAGCTGATCACCCCAAATCCCCGCAGAACCATTTGAATTCCCATAAGCAATAAAATCGGAATAAAGATCATTCGGATCACGATTGGTTTTAGCCGCGTCATGATTCGAGAACCGATCGTCGCACCGATTAATACTCCTAAGGCTAACGGCGCTGCGATTTGCGGTAGAATCGCTCCGCTGAAAAAGTAAACCATCGCAGAAGCAGCCGCAGTTACTCCCATCATTAAATTACTGGTAGCACTCGAAGGCTTTAAGGGCATTTTCATGATAGTATCCATGGCGGTTACTTTGAAAACACCACTGCCGATTCCTAATAAGCCCGATGCGATTCCCGCGCCGAACATCATGGCAAAGCCGCCAGGGACCTTTTCAACCTGATAATCAATTTGCTTTTCCAGTACTTTATCATAGTAGGAACCGTTCAGCTTTAATTTTTCCGCCAACGAGTCGCCCGTCGATTCAGTAACTGGCTTATCCGATTTGCCCCGCAGCTTTTGAATCATATTCACGACTGAAAACAACAAAAAGCCGCCGAATAAAATAAATAAGAAGCCCGTCGGTACGACACCTGAAAGCAAAGCCCCCACGATGGCGCCGATCGTTGTCGCGATCTCTAAAAACATCGCCACACGCAGGTTCAACATATCATCCTTCAAGTAAGCGATCGTCGCACCTGAACTTGTCGCGATCACGCAAACAATACTGGCTGCGATCGCATATTGGATATCCAATCCCAGCACTAACGTCAAAAAGGGCGTTAAAATAATTCCGCCGCCGATCCCCAAGATCGACCCTAATATTCCGGCCAAGACACCGACTATAAATAATAATCCTATTTGACTAAGCATAATTTCCCGCCTTTCCGCTGTTATTATAGCGCAACTTGATTTCAAAGCAGAACATTTAGCCGGCGTATTAGATATTCTAATGAATCACTTTAGCAAAATGAATCATTCGGAAAGTCTTTCGTTGATGGCACTATTTATCTTCTATGTCTAATTGCTTATGCAAAAGTTCCTTCACACGATCCACTTCCTCCTGCGGAATTTTTTGATAGGATATCCCCTCTTCCCCTGTAACACCGTCGCCGGTGAAGCCTTCGCCTTGAACCTGCTGGCTATTGATTTTTGTCAGACAAGAATGGTAGCCTGTCAAAATTTTCTGCATTTGATCAAAGGTTAGATCGGTCTTTCCATTTTCTCCAATGCCGTCTAAAATTTTCTGATAGCTGAAAATACTTTTCGTTGAGAGTATTTTATTGATTAACAATTCCATTACCTCTCGTTGCCTTCCTTGGCGTCCATAGTCGCCTGTGGGATCTTCGTAGCGCATGCGTGAATATTGCAGCGCCTCCCAGCCGTTCAAGTGTTGTTTCCCTTTTGGATAATCAATTCCCTCCGCCGAAAAAGCAAAGTCATTATCTACCGTGACACCACCCACCGCATCGACTAGCGTCTGCAAACCATCCATATTGACTGAGACATAATGATGAATCGGAATATCTAAAAATTTTTCTACCGTATTCATGATCATCTCCGGTCCGCCGATGGAATGCGCATGATTGATCTTATCCTGATAGTCCGCTCCGACGATCTCTACAAAGGAATCTCGCGGGATACTTACTAGGGTCGTTTCTTTTGTTTGATTGTTTAAAGTGGCGACTATGATCGTATTCGCGCGAAAGTCCGTTTTTCTTTTCGCATCGTTTGCGATCCCTAAAATTAAAATACTCATCGGCTCAGTTGCTTCCGGTGATTTTAATTTTCCTGTCCGTTCGATGGGCGAATACATGGAGTCCGCCATTTTTTGCGAGCTATGATAAAACTTTAGCGCAAAAACACTGGCGCCCGAAACAAGCACCACCAAAACTGCGATTGCACTCAATAATACTTTCTGCCAGGTTGAAAAGGCGGATTTTCTTGTTCGTGTTAAGCGCGGACTGCTCTGCTGCAAATAAGGATAAAACAAGCCGGCAGTCCCAAAAGTTAGACCGGCACCGAGAAACAGTCCCGTCAGGATATCGCTAAAATAATGGACACCTAAATAAAGCCGGCCGCCGGCAATCGTGATTCCTAACAAAATCAACACGAGCTTGAGGTATATCGGCAGCTTCTTCTCTCTGAAAAAATAAATCAAAAACAAGGAACAGATAAACGTCATGATCAGCAGTGAATGCCCGCTGGGGAAGCTATAGGACGAGCGGGCAATATACTGTACTTGATCCGGCCGCGTTCGTTGAAGCAGCTGCTTCAACAAATATCCGACACCACTGATCAAAAACAGATTTCCAAGACCCCAAGCAGCCAACCCTTTATAATTGATCCGCAGCAGAAAAATCGCAAGAGCACTAAAAATGACCAGCATCGGACCAATCGTTGCGAACTTTGCGGTCGCGCCGGCAAAAACTGTTAAGTAAGGAATATCCGGTATTCGATGTTGGATAAAAAGATTATCCAAATTGTTGAGCCACTGCGCGTCCATTGCCACCGCTGCGGTTAAAATGATTACTCCCAGCAACGCGCCTACGCTGCTAAGAAAAAGCTTTTTTCGCATAATTATCTTCATCTCTCTTTTCACCTATTTTCTCTAAATCCCAGCATGATACCAAGGCCCATACCCAGTACGATCAAGGACGTTCCACCTTGACTCAAGATCGGCAAGGGAATTCCTGTTAAAGGCAGAATCCCGATCGCCGCGCCGATGTTTTCAAAAATTTGAAACAACAAACTGAAGACAAAAGCTGCCGCCAGATAGAGGTTCGCTTTGTTATTGGTTCTAATCGCAGCAGACAGGATTTGATAAAACAAATAGAAATACAGAAAAATCACCAGCGTCCCGCCGATAAAACCAAAGCTTTCACCGATCACCGTAAAGATCATGTCCGATTCGCGGACGGGAACATAGACCGAAGCCTGCTCTGTCCCTCGCCCAAAGAGTCCGCCCGAGCCAATGGCATAAAGACTTTGGACCTGCTGATAGGCGATAGAGTCGCGATATTGAAAAGGATCGACCCAGGCCCGAACGCGATCTAATTGATACGTTTTAAAATGCAGCCAATAAAGCAGCTTGTTCCCCCACTCACTGAACACTAAAATTAATAACGTACTGCCTAGCGCTGCACCTGCACCTGTAATTACAGCGAGGATTTTCCAGTGCACTCCAGAAATAACAAACAACGCTCCCAAGACAGCAATAAAAACCAAGCTTGTACCAAAATCCCGCTGCATAAACATCAGTAAGAATGTCGGCAAGCTGTATAATGCGATTTTTCCTATATAACGCAGATCGCTTCTCAAGGTTCGCTTCACGCATTGCATTTCATTAATCAGCGTTAAACGAACCATAAAAAGAATAAAACTCAGCTTCATCAATTCTGACGGCTGAAAGGAAAAACTACCGATGCGCAGCCAGCGTTTCGTGTTGGTCACGAAGTACATAGCAGGATCATAGAACCAATACAATAGAGCCATCACGCCTAACGACAGAACATAAAAGACCGGAGCATATTTCAACAGATGGGAAGTTTTAATTCTGCTGACTAGTACCATTGCCGCCAGTGACACCAGACAAAAAAGAATCTGCTTCATCACCACCCGCTTCACGTCATCGCCATCTAATTCAGCGGCCAACGATTGCACGCCGATGCTAATCAAATAGAATAAGAAAATCGGCAAAAACAGAGAATAGTTAAATTCGTTGCTCAAACGTTTCATCATGTGTGCGATCCTCCGAAGAAAATTTTAGACAGATGCCCAAAGCCATAGAAAGAATCAAATAGCTGGTTCCGCCGTAACTAATAAACGGCAGCGGCACTCCGGTCATAGGTATCAGACCTAAAATACTGGCGATATTGATACTTGTTTGAAGCAGCACTAAGGTTCCCACGCCAAAATAAATCAAGCTGACCTGCTGACTCGTCTCCTTCGCCGCTAATACAAATAAACGAAGAGCAATCAGAAATAGCAGCGCCAAGACAAGCAAACCGACGATCACACCTAATTCCTCCACTAAAATCGAATAAACAAAATCCGTCTCGGCGACTGGCAGATAGCCTTTTTTCGTAATACTATTGCCTAACCCTCTGCCAAAGAAGCCGCCATTATACAGCGCATAATACGAGTTGCTCATTTGAAATCCTTTGCCATACGGATCTAAAAAAGGATCTCTTACTAAGCGAATACGATCATAGGTATGGGCAAACAATTCAGGCAACAGCTGATGACTGCCTAGAAAAAGAATCAGACCGCCTATCAAGGCAATTCCTACGATAAGCGTCAAAAAAATGAACACTGAAAGCTGATAAGGTAATTCAGCAGTCGTAATGATTACTAAAGCGATCCCCCAGATAATAATCGCGCCTGTTACCTTCGGCTGCAGCAAAATCATCAGACCGCTGAGTAAAACAAGTCCGCAGGGAATCCTCAGCTCGCGCCTCGTTCGCTTCACTCGGAAAAAATAAGCCAAATACAGGATCAACGCGACATTCGTCACCTCGGAAGGCTGAAACTGGATACCGAATAACGACACCCACCTTTGAGCACCATTGATACTGACCCCGCTTATTTTTACCAGTAGCAGACTGACCAGTCCCACCGCCAATAAACCTTTTGCCAAGGTGCCATTCACCAAAACATCGCTTTTTACACGATAAATGACCGCGATCAGCAGCCAGCTAAGTCCCATAAAAATCGCCTGCTTGCTAAATAACGATAATGGATTTTCGCCTTCAGCCATTAAGCGATAAGAACTAGCGCTGAAAACAATTAAAAGACCGATTAGACTAGCGCCCAAATAAGGCAGCAATAATAGCCAATCGATCTTTTTTCTTTTCATCATATCCCTCTCTCCCTTCATCAAGTAATTGTTTGAGACGAGAGAGCCCACAGTAAATAACCAAAAAAGAGACACCAAACGTTAGCGAAAAAAACTAACAAGTCTGGTGTCTCACACAATCAATCTCATCGTCTGAGTTTTAGCACTAAACAACGTAAAGAATTACTCTTAGCTATTTTATGAAAAGCCTTAATCCGACAATTCCTATTTTACACATTGGCGTCTTTCGACGTTTCTGCGCAATAGCCTATGTTTGTTTAGGAGCCTCACCTAACAAGTTTACTTATATTTACTTTCACAAAGAATACTACTTTTTTTAGCAATAAATATAGATGTGTATAAGAGACAGGAGTAACTTCCCCCGGATAAGAATGGATATAACCA
>NZ_NGLG01000002.1:705221-738698 GCF_002140655.1 Enterococcus sp. 3H8_DIV0648
GATCGTAAACTGTTCAAATAACAAAGATTATAAGATAAAACTTGAGCAATTTATTTATAAAACAAACGCTATTATTTATCTATTATAAAACATTTATAAAGGAGTTGCATAAATGAAGAAACTTATATATATATTAACTGCCAGTTCGATGATATTAGGTTCTGCCCTGAGCATTCCCCTTCAGAGTACAGCTGAAATCAGTGAAAACGACTCTGAAACGCTTCCTTCTACTAGTTCAATAAGCAGCACAAGCTCATCAGCAATAGAAACAGCGTCAACTACCTCAAACAGCAGTACTAGCTCAACTGAAATTTCAGCAGCAAATTCACAAGTAACAACAAGCTCAACCTCAAACATGCCAGAGTCACGGGCAACGACAATAGAAAGTTGGCTGCCTGATCCTGTCTTGCAGCAACTTGTCGCTAAAGCAGTTGGGAAAACCAAAGATACTCTGACTCAAGAAGACATGCTGCGACTAACCAGCCTCTATATCCAAAGTACAGATAGTGCCGTCGCTAGCTTGAAAGGATTGGAACTAGCAACAAACCTGGACTCTTTCTACATGAACTCAAACAGCCAAATCAGTGATTTTTCTGTCTTGGCTGCCTTGCCTAATTTGAAACATGTTTATCTGATGGGGACAAATGTCAATGACGCCAATGTTCCAGATTTTGGTACCGAAATCATTCGCTTGAACCTTTCTGGAAGCAGCGTCACGAACAACGTTTATGACAAGATCAAAAAAATGTCTAATTTGGAATCATTGAGCTTCGAATCTAATATGAATATCACAACCATTGAACCTTTAACAGTTTTGACAAAATTAAATGAATTGCGTGTCCAATTTTGCGGCATTACCGATTTTAAACCGATTAATCAAATGCCTGCTCTAACACAATTGGCAGCCTTTGGTCAAAACACTGGACGAAATGATCCTGCAACAGCTATCAATGCCAAAGAGTTGAACTATGATGCCGACAAACAAACCATCTACATTCCCTTTTCGATCATGCCAAATCGAATGACCAACTATGATGGCTATGTACCGCCTTTTACTACTTCAAATAGTGCAAATCAAACCTATTTTGATTTCAACGGTATCCAGTTGGATAGCAGTCGCTTAACAATAACAGAAAAAGGCATTACCGTTTCTGGAGTCACTCAAGAAAAGTTCGATCAGCTGCAAACCTTTAAATATAATGCTCGCCTGAACAATCCGGCAGGCTCGTACAATCAGCCTGAGAGATTTTCGTTTTATGCTATTTCAGCGGGAACGTACCTGCATCAGTTCAATATTCAACACACCGTTGCTTCTCCGGGTTTGACGATTAAATACGTCGATGAAGACGGTGACGGAATTCACGAAAATCAGACGATCGAAGGAAATGTCGGAGATGCTTATGACACAACAGCAGAAAATTATCTGCCGACCATTTCAGGTTACACCTTAGATGAAACTCAATTGCCGCAAAATGCAACGGGCAGCCTAACCGCTGATCCACTTACAGTGACATATGTTTACAAACGAAACTTAGCCCTTTTGAATGCTCATGATTCTACGATTTATGTCGGAGAAAATTGGAAAGCTGAGGATAACTTTGACGGCGGAACAGATCCTTATGAGCGTCCAATCACGATCAATGATGTTCAGATCAACGGAAGCGTTGATACGGCTAAAGTTGGAAAATATGAAGTCACTTATTCCTATGATCGCGTCCCTAATAGAATCTGGACAGGTGATCACGCCACAGCCAAAGCAACAGTGACCGTTATTGATAAAAAAGAAGCAAAGCCTGTAACCGTGACCTACGTGGACCCGACTGGAAAAGAAATCCACGAGAAAAACATCGTGAAAGGCGAACTAGGTGCCGCCTTTGATGTATCGGGCAAAGAGTATCAACCCGCGATTAAAGGATACATTTTGGATGATAAACAACTGCCGAAAAATGCTAAAGGAACCTTTAGTGATCAAGCCCAAACAGTCGTCTACGTTTATCAACCAGAAATGAAGCCAACAACCGATACAAGTGACTCGTCTTCATCGGATACAACCACAACGGACACTGTTTCCAGCAGTCAGCCAACAGATAAAAGCTCTGACTCAAGTAAAAATAGCGGGAAGGTTGCACCTGCCGAATCATCCAACAGCTATAATCGCCAAACAGTCATAGCAAGAAACACATCTGCGAAATTATTACCAAAAACCGGCGAGGCGAAAACATCGAGTTATCTACTTGCAGGCATTAGCGTTCTGATCTTTGCAATTGGCCTGCTGCTTTTCAGCCACAAAAAAGCAAAACAATAAAAAATCAGGCTTCATTCTCGATATTTGAGAACAAAACCTGATTTGCTTACTGAAGCATCCTAGTTAAATTTACTAGGATGCTTTTTTATAGATTCCTGTCCAACCATTCTTGATAGACTTTAAGCTGTTCGGGTGTATGAAAAAAGTGCTCCCCTGCTTCAAAAAGCGTCAGTGATCTATTATCAGCCGCTGAGAATGCCTCGATGGTCGCTCTTGAGGTCAAATTATCTTTTCCGCCATACAAGATTTTGGTTGGAACCTGCCATTTGATCGGATGTTCGACCACGTAGGCATAATAATCCCACTCCAATGTTTTGAACGGTGTCTCGATTCGCTTTTCTCGCCGCAAATCCTCTGGTGTCAGCTGCGACCACCGCAGCATATTTTCAATCAATTCCCGCATATCGACGATCGGCGACAAGAAGAAGCTTTGATCGATCTCCTTGTTTTGACAGGCTAACATGCCAAAGTACGCTCCAATACTGCAACCGAACAATGAGATGCTCTCCGCCTGCTGCTCTAATTCAACAAAAAGCTTATTGGCATCCGCCACGACATTTTGCGGATTCAAGGTATCCGGCTGCCCTTGACGTTCCCCATGCTCCGGCAAATCAAAGCTCCAGACCTGATAGCCCTTTTTCGTGGCATCTTCGGCTAAAAGCTGGATCACAGTATCTTCTTTATGGGATTGATCCCCATGAAACGCTAGAATTACTTTTTTACTCGCTTCACCCCAGCACAAAACGGGAACTCCCTGAATCATTTTTCGCTTTAACTTCATTTAGCCCTCCACAATTTGCAGGCCTAACCCAGCCGCAATAATCAGCGCCTGATAAGAATCAACCTTCAAGCCCTTCAACTGCTCCATCGAAAAAGCAATCTTGCCAAATTGATTGCCCGTAAAATCCAAACCGGCCAGCTTCGTCCGCATCCAGTTACTATTGTCCAACTCATTATTCGTCAAAAACAAATGCTTCCAAGTGACTTCAAAAAATTCACTGTCGGCCATTTGGCAATTCTCAAACGCGACATTTTTCAAATTCGTCGCACTAAACGAACCAAAATTAATCAGGCAATCCTTAAATTGACAATCCCGCAAATAGCTCTCCGCAAAGTTGCAGCCTGTCAGCTTGCAATTTTCGAAGACAATCTGATGGAAGCTGCCGCCGATCCATTCAAGGTTGGAAAAATCGCAATTTTTAAAAACCACGTTACTGGCTTCAAAGCGAATCAGCTTCGTGCGCTGCATCGTGATTTTTTCCAAAATCGAACGGCGTAGCACCAGATTCTCACAGGTCAAATAGCTGTAGTCGAATTCGATCCCATGAACATCTTCAACAACCGCCTCATCTTCTAAGTAAAAATCGTCGGTAAAATTTTTCGGTAAAATCGGTAATGCTGGATAATTTTTAATCATAATTCTACTCCTGTTTTCTTTCAATTGATGTTCTAAGTTTCCCATACATCCTAAGAATTCTCTAGTCCAAAACGACTTTTCTTGAAAAGAGAGGTTCAAATGTGCTTTTTATTTTGAAGAATGGTAAACTCTAGCAATGAGGTGACCCTATGAACAATAAAATAAAAGAATGGCTTCCAGTAGTCATAATCATAGTATTAATTATTCTTGCTCGCATGTTTGTTTTCTCTCCAGTAAAAGTCGAAGGCCATTCAATGGACCCGACGCTTCACGATAAGCAGCGTTTGATCACGTCCAAAATATCAAACCTAGGCCGACAAGACATCATCACTACCAAAGAACCGGATAATCAAAATATCTATGTCGTAAAACGCATCATCGGTCTGCCAGGAGATCACGTAGTAATGAAAAATAATGTCTTAACGATCAACGGAAAAGAATACGATGAGCCCTACCTTGATGAATTCAAGGAAAAATTCAAAAAGGATAAACTATTCGAGGAATATTCCTACAACAAAGCCTTTCAGGAACAAGCAGCCAACGCGACTAGCTTTACTACTGAATTTGATGTGACTGTTCCGAAAAATCAGTATTTTGTTTTAGGTGATAATCGTTTGATCTCTAAAGACAGCCGGATTTTCGGCTTCGTTGACAAATCCTTGATCCAAGGAAAAGTGATCCTGCGTTTCTGGCCATTAAATGAATTTAAACTATTTTAAGCAGCTTAAAAAAAGCCATGGCGATCTCGCCGTGGCTTTTCATTTTATATTCGTAAAAGTTATTGCTGCTACTTCGTGATTTTTTCCGTCAGGATTTTCTTTGGTCCTAATATTTCGACATGGTGGATCTGTTCGATGGTCAGGTGGAGCGTCCCCCGGTCTTCTTCATCCAAATAAATCTGCTCCTCTCTTTGACCACTGATTTTCCCCACTAGATCGTCTGGATAGTTTCCTTCATTATCTAATGTTTCCAGTTGAATGGCGATTCGCTTATTTTTCAGATACGCCTGCTGCAATGTTTCCCCGATTTCCTCTAAGCTCATTTGTTCTTTTCCAACATTGATGCGATTTCGTTCCTTTGATTCTTTACTTAGCACCGCGGTATGATCCGACAAGTAAAATCCGATCCACTTCATCATTCCGCGGTCTTGATAGGTTTGCTTGGCCTCCATAAAAAGCTGCTCTGCACTTTCATCGTCATAGATCATAACTAATCCATCCCTTCCATTCCGCCAGCATGGCCGCCAACCAAACCCGCTCTTTTGATCGCTGTCGCGCCTTCATTCAGCGAATGTGCGCGAACGATCGAAGTAAATTTATAACGGCTGCGAATTTGAGCAATCACTTCATCGATTTTTTCTTCTTTGATCGTTTGCTGCGGGTCCTCAAAAAGGTTTAATTGTAAACTTCCGGCAGCGCGCAGCGAAGAAACCGTAATCGAAATGTTCCGCACTTCGGAATTATCCCAATACTTCTCAAACAACGCAAAAGCTACCCGAGTCAGCTCTCGCGCTTGATGAGTGGGCGGAATCTTCAGCTGATGATGAAAACCGCCGCGTTTCCCGCTGCCAAAATAAGCATAAGCAATCCCTAGGTGCAGCGTTCCGCCTAAAACATCCGCCTTACGCAGGCGTTGGGCGACCTGCTCGCAGATTTCAGCGATTACCGTTAGGATATCCGCCTTATGAGCGTAATTTTTCGGTAAGACCTGCGAATTGCCAATCGATTTCTCCTTCGTAGGATACAAGTCCTTTTGGGAAAGAATCGAACGATCGATTCCCCAGGCGTGCATGTAATGCTGCATCCCCATCACACCAAAATGATTTTTCAAAACAAAGGGATCAGTATGGGCCAAGTCCCCCATCGTTTTCAAGCCCATCATTTGATAACGGCGCTCCATCCGATTGCCGATTCCACAAAAATCACTCAAGCGCAGCGGCCAAATTTTCGCTGAAACATCCTGATAATGCCATTGCGCAAAAAGAGATTTCTTTCTTTTGGCTTCGTTGTCCATCGCTATTTTCGCTAATAAGGGATTGTCCCCCATCCCTAATGATGTATAAATGCCGATTTTTTCAATAATTTCTTTTTGAATCATCTTGCCGACTTCCGCCGAACTATTGCCGAATAATTTCCAGCTGTGGGTCAAGTCCCCAAATTGTTCATCGATACTATATGTATGAATGTCCTCTTCCGCCATATATGAACGAAAAATCTCCTGAATCCGCATGTGGTATTGAATGTACAAGGTCATCCGCGGCGGCACGATATGCAAATCTGGATGATTGGGAATTTCAAAGCCGCGGCTGACATTACTGATGCCCAGCTCTTTTTTCGCCATTGGACTAGCCGCTAAAACCAAGCCTGCATTCTCACGATCACCACTCATGACGACTAATAAGTCCTTCAACGGATCCAAATCATGCTCGATACATTCCACACTGGCATAAAAACTTTTGGAATCCATACAAAAAACATCTCTGACCGGCTCTCCTTCATAAACGTTCATCAAAACCACCTCCCCGAACACAAACGTATGTTCGCTTTTAGTTTAAGTTGATTCTGGATTTTTGTCAATCATTTGCTTATAAAGTTTCGGTGAGAAAAATGAAGTACAAAAAAGACGATCCAAGCATTCAATCGAATGCTTAAATCGTCTTTTATCCTCTAACTCTATGCTACTTTTTTACGAAAATTGCCTCCAATACACTGTAGAAAATCCCTGCCATTACAAAGATCATCCAGCTAAAGCCCCATGAATGAGTCAAATATGACCAGCCGAAATAAATCAACACGATAGTTGGCCAGTACACACGCTCCAATAAATGTTTGGTGCGGGCAGAATCACCATACTTTGCCTGCATCGCATTTGGTCCTAATTTATCCTCATCTGCGATAAAATATTTTTCTTTAATAAATTTATCAAAGCTGCCATAGTTGATACTGCCGTACATGATCAAAAAGACGCCAATTGCTAAAAAGAAAAACATGACCGGAATACCATATTCCGCGTAGGTAAACATTTGGAAAAAGAAAATCGGCGACACACTCAACACACATAAACAAATCCCAAACACTAAACTAACCTGAAAGCTTTTTTGATAGCCTTGCTTTAATTTTTGCGCTTCCTTATTCAAATCAACTGAGATATAACGATCATTCAATACCACATTGTTTTTAGAAAATTGCAGCCCATTATAAATGATGATCCCAACACTGATCGCTATGATGACGAAAAAGAGTAACAAGCCCATCATCTCAGCTCCGCGAATACTTAGTCCAATCAGTGCTCCTACCGCCAGTAAACAACCGCTGACTCCGAGACTCAAGCCCTTTGTGTCTTTTTTTCGTTCGTTCAAGTATTGATACATCTCTTCTTCTTCGATACCATTCTCCGGTTCTCTTTCACGAGTCGCAAATTCCAATTCCTCCCGCAGCTCATCGACGGAACCGAATTCGCTGATCACCTGTCCAATCGCTTCGTGCTCGCTTTTTCCTTCATCTAATAATGCCAAATAATGATCTTCCATAATCGTCAAAATCTCTTGCTTTGCTCGTTGGACTTCTTTCGTATTTGGAAATTCGAGAAACAATGTCTCTACATAATTTTTGATCGTATCCATTTTTTACCCTTCTTTCATAAATCGGTTCACAACTCTTTTAGTCTGCTTCCATTCATCCCGCTTCTCTTCTAAGAAAGTCAGGCCTTTGTCGGTTATCTGATAGTACGTTCGTTTCTTTCCATGAGTAACTTCCCCCGGATAAGAATGGATATAACCATTTTTCTCCAAGCGGTTGAAGGCGGAATAAAGTGTCGTTTCTTTAATAATATAGACTTCTTCACTCATATCCCGTATTTTTTGAGAAACCGCATAGCCATAGGAATCGCCATCCTTTAGTATGGACAAAATGATGACATCATTGTACCCGCGAATTCCATCGCTCGAAATCATTTTGCCACCTCCTGAAATTACTTCATCTGTCGTTGTAATCATTGTACGACAATTACTACGACAGGTAAAGTAAAATATATCAGATTTATTGAAAAATATTTTTTGTTATGGCAGAATCAACAGCAGACAGACACACGTTCCGTTCTATGTTAAAAAAAGATCGGGCCTGCGACTAAAAAAAGGAAGTAACCTATATGCAAAAAATCGCTATTATTGGCGGCCGCATCATCGGCATGACGCTGGCAAATTATTTAGATCAAAAAAACTACCAAGTCACACTGTTTGACGAACCGACCGGACAAGCAACGAGGGCCAGTGCCGGGATCATCTCCCCCTGGCTTTCCAAACGCCGCAACAAACAATGGTATCAGCTGGCAAAAGACGGCGCTGCCTTTTTTCCAAAGCTGATCCAAGATTTCCAGCTAGATCAGGCGATCTATCAGCAATCCGGCACATTGCTTTTACGTCCTGAAAAACAATTGGACGAACTTTTGACCTTAGCCGAAGAACGAAAAAAAAGTGCCCCTGAAATCGGCACGATCGAACTGCTTTCAGGTGAACAAACCCAGCGAGCCTTGCCTTTGTTAAAACCCTTGCCTGCGCTTAAAATCAGCGGCGGCGGTCGTTTAGATGGAAAAGCTTACCTGCGCCATATGCGAAAAAAGGCCGAAGAAAAAGGAATTCACTTTATCACTCAACGCGTTCAACTGGCAAATGGCCACACTGTCTGCTTCGGTGAAAGTGAAGAGGAATTTGATCAGATTATTTTAACAGTTGGTCCTCATTTAAAAGAGCTATTGGCTCCTTTAGGCTATCGGGTAGATCTGCGTCCGCAAAAAGGCCAGCTGTTAGTTTTCCAAACAGACTTTAAAGCTAGCGGTGAGTTCCCTGTGGTTATGCTGGATGGCGAAGCAGATTTGATTCCATTTTTGGATGGGAAAATCTTACTAGGTGCGACCCACGAAAATGACGCGGGCTGGGATTTGGAAGAAACGCCGGCCGCATTTGAGCAGCTGACGAACAGTGCTCGCAGCTTTTTGGCTGAGCCAGAGAAATTGTTGGCGGCACCTGTCCACTATCGTGTTGGCACCCGAGCCTATACTTCGGATTTTGCACCTTTTTTTGGTTCATTAAATGAACAGCTGCTGGTTGCTAGCGGCTTGGGCTCTTCTGGTCTGACGACTGGCCCATATATCGGCTATCTTTTAGCGCAATACCTGAATACGGGAAAAGCCGACTGGCAAGTTTACCAAAAAGAATTAGCAACTTATATTCAGCACGAAAAAACGCTGGAATCTTAATCTGATTCCAGCGTCTTTTTACATTGGTTTTAAGTTTTTCTCTAAACGCTCCGTCATCCAAGCCAATCGGCTGGCTCTGCCGGCATCGGTTTTTGCATCAAAGTAGGCGCGGGTATAGGTTTTCTTGACCGAAGGCGGCATATTTTCAAAATTCTTTGCGGCTTCCGCGTTTTCCTTCAACAGGGCGGCTACTTCTGCGATCTGTTCATCCGTAATAGCCGATGGACGAGTGGCGTTTTCCCATTGTCCACTTTTCTTCGCTTCAGCGATTTTTTCACGTCCCAAATCTATCATCAGGCCTTGTTCTTCCAGCTTCGCCACGATTTTTTTGTTTTTCTCCGACCATTTGCTGTTTTTACGTCGTGGAGCAAAGTATTTAATGTAGGAATGCTCATCGACCTTTTTCATTACTCCGTCTATCCAGCCAAAGCATAAAGCCTCTTCTAGTGCTTCGCCGGCTTTTAAGGTCTTGACCTGTTTTGTTTTGCCAAATACAAGCCAGACACCGCCGCTAGTTGACGCATTTTCTGTGAGCCACGTCCGAAAATCTGCGCGTGTTTCAAAAAGTAAGTTTTCTTCCATATTACTTATCTAATCCTAAAACGACTGGTGTCGATTTGAAGCCGATGCCCATGCGGTCGATCCCCATATCGATCAACTCTAAGAAGTGCTCACGCGTCCGAATCCCGCCGCTGCCTTTAATTTTGATTCGGCCTTTGCATTGGTCCATCATGATTTGAATGACTTCATTTGTGGCACCCTTGCCTTCATAGCCCGTGATAAAGCCCGTACTGGTCTTAACAAAATCCGCATTCGCCGCAATCGCACATTCACAGGCTTGACGAATTTGCTCTTCATTCAATGTATCCGTCTCAAAAATCACCTTCACGGCGGTTCCATGTGCATGACAAGCCTCAACAATTACGCGTAATTCCTTTGTGACTTCATCATATTTTCCACTGCGAATCCAGCCGAAATTGGCAACGATATCCAATTCGTAAATATCTTCTCTTTGACAATACGTCTCTGCCTGCAGCACCTTAGATGCAGTCGTACTTGTTCCAAACGGAAAATCACACACAACACAAATCTTGGTATCCGTATCTTTTGTCATCTCCGCTGCGATATCCAAAGAAGATGGATTGACACAGACCGTCGCACAATGATAATCGATCCCCTCTTGAATGTACTGACGAATTTCAGCCTCCGTAAAATCTGGTTTTAACACCGATTGATCAATATAAGCCCCTAATTCTTCAACAGTCATTTCACTTGCTTTTTTCATGGATAGTTCCCTCCCATTCAATTTTCATCTCGACTATCGTTTTTCTTGCGCCCTCAAAAGTGATTGTGTTCACAAAAAAATCAATACCCTAGATTTTGTGTAAAAATTTTCACTGCTTACTAATTTAAGTATAGGATACCTGCCACTTTTTGTAAACGCTCACTTGGCTAAGTGGCGCGGTTTACTACCGCTTGTTTTTCCAGTTGACTCTTCAATTCATTCAATGAAACGTTTTTGAAATCTTCATTTTTCATCCGCTTGCGATAAGCGGTAGCCGTTTCTCCCGTCAGTTTTTTAAACATTCGGCTAAAAACAACTAAACTGTTAAAGCCTACCTGCTCGGCGATCGTTTCGACGGATTCGTCGGTCATAGACAGTAAAAAAGCGGCTCGGTTAATACGTACACCTAAAAGATAATCTCTAATACTGATGTCCATATGATTCCGGAAGACCCGGGACAAATGACTGCGATTAACAGCAAGCTGCTGCGCAATCCCTTCTACTGTTAAGTGCTCGGCATAATGCGCCTCGATATATTCTACGGTATCTACTGTCAGGGGCGAATAAATTTTTTGCTCGCCTAAGTGGACTTTTCCGCCATCCTCTAAAAGAGCCGCTAAAAAATGATACGTTTGTTCATTCAAATGCAGTTCATTTACGAATGTTTCCTCGGTAAAAGGAAGACAGGCTAAAATCGTATCGACATACTTTTGAATATCTGAAGACACCATCGTATATTGATCGTCTTTAAAATGTGAACGGCGAATGATCTCATCAGCCGCCGCCCCGCCAAACGAAAGCCAGCCATACATCCACGGCTCTTCCCCATCAGCCAAATAAAAGGTCGAATCCCCAGGCCGAATCAAGAACAGGTCCCCTTTTTTCAAATGATATTGCTGATTCTTGACCTGATAGGTTCCTTTTCCTTCCATAATAATATGTAAAATATAATTCTGACGAATCGCCGGACCGAAAGAATGGAAAGGCAAGGTCTTTGAGATCCCGCAAAAATCAAAATGAAGATCGGTTTTTAAGTGGTGCTGTTCCTTTTTTAAAAAAATCGTCTGTTCCATCTCGTATTCCCTCCATCTGATTTCCCTTCTAAATTATACCGTATATTTCTTTTGAAGCATTAACAATCCCATTTTTTTGGCGCAAATCAAAGCTATTGAGTAATTGGCCATTCATCATTTTATTCATGCTACTCTAAAAACAAAAAATAATTGCAAAAGGGGAGAGGAAGGATCGTTTGAAAAAAAGTTTAAAGCAATTAATCCAAGCACTGCTAATCTGTCTGATCGTCCCCAGCACCCTTTTATTACAAAAGAACAATCCCTATATCGACTATGATATTACTTATCGCAGCGTTTTTCGCTTACTGCTATTGATCAGTCTGTCTGTTTTAGCGGTCTGGTCGTTAAAAGAACTGTGGCAGGTTTTACGAAATAAGAGAAGATAAAACATTTTTTCAAATAGTGACTAACATACTTGTTGGTCTTTTTCATTTAGCTGCTGGTATAATAGAAAGAAACAATTAGATGAGAATCATGCTTTTAAAAAAATGATAAGGAGCAAAACGATGGAAAATTTTGAGGATTACTTGAAGCAGCTTGAAAATGACGAGCATCGAGCTAAATTACGGACCCTTTTCCAACAAATATTAACGGATTTCCCTGAACTAGCAACGCGAATTGCTTGGAACGAACCGATGTTTACCCATCACGATACTTTTATTATCGGCTTCAGTACCGCTAAAAACCACTTTTCCGTCTCACCTGAGGTCGCTTGTCTCAAAAAGTTTTTACCTGCTATCGAAAAAAATGGCTACGGACATACAAACAATATCTTTCGGATAAAATGGAATGAAGCGATCGATTACGACCTTATCAAGGACATGATTGCTTTTAATATTGAAGATAAAGCGGAATATACGAAGTTTTGGCGGTAATTTAATTATAGAGTTAGAGCCAGTTGGACCAGCATACTTGTTGGTCCATTTTTTTCTGAAGGCTAAAAAATGCAACAAAAAGTTAAATAGTCGTCACAGGAGGACGTTTAAAAGAAAGCGATTTCTTGCTAAATTAGGATCAAGGAATCTTTAAAAAAACTTCTAGTCCTTGTCACTTTGTCGATAAATCGATAAAATTACTGGGACACGAGGAATTCTCCACTACACAAAAAGAGAGGTTTTTATATGAAAATTACAGAAAAAGATTTTAACACAGACTATCACTTAATCACCATCGAAAATGAATCCGGTTTCCATTTGTCTGTTACTGATTTAGGGGCGCGGATCGTCAGCTTGGGACGTGACAAGGAATTGGTTTTAGGCCTTGACTCTGCCGATGATTATTTAGAGCAGGACCCGTTTATCGGTGCATCAATTGGTCGAACTGCTGGCCGAATCGAAAATGGCCGCTTTACACTTGCTGGCAAGGACTATCAAGTATCGATTGATCCAGCAACGGGACATTCCCTGCACGGCGGCAAGCCTGGGTTTGAAACCAAAAAATGGACCTACACGATCGAAAATGGCGAGAACGAAGCTTCGGTCATTTTTACTACGAATAGTCCTGATGGTGAGCATGGCTTCCCAGGTAATCTGGACATTGAAGTGCGCCACACCCTTACTCAAGAAAATGTTTGGCGGGTAACGACAAAAGGGATCAGCGATCAAACAACGCTGTTCAATCCAACCAATCATGTCTACTTTAATTTGATCGGCGACATTACCCAATCAATCGACGAACATAAACTTTGGTTAAATAGTTCGGCTTTTGCTTCTCTTAGACCAGATACGATCCCGACTGGCGAAATAACAAATTCGGCAGGGACGGCTTTTGACTTCCAAACCGAAAAGCCAATGGCAGATGTATTCACCAGTGACTTTGAACAAAAAAATCAATGCAACGGTCTGGATCATCCCTTCTTCTTAAACGAGAGCAATTTACAGAAACCTGCAGCCAAACTGACTAGTCCCGATGGAAAAATCGAACTGACCGTCTCCACGGATTCATCCAGCGTGGTGATCTTCACCGCAAACTTTGGCGAGGATGGGCCAACTATGCGGGGAGAAAAACTAGCCCATCATGGCGGCATTACTTTTGAAACCCAAATCGCTCCCGGTGCAGAACAATATCCAGAATTTGGCTCCATTACATTACCTGCAAATGAAACCTTCGAAACAATAACCGAATACAAAATAACTTTGAAAGAAGCGGATGAACATGGAAATTAAACGGGAACTAAACACCAAATTTGCTGAAATTTTTGGACCAAAGGAAACGACCCAATATTTTTCTCCTGGCCGGATTAATTTGATCGGTGAACACACTGACTACAATGGCGGCCATGTCTTTCCTGCTTCCATCACCTATGGAACTTATGGAGTCGCTGCTCCTCGTGAAGACAAAAAAGTATTGGTTTATTCAACAAACTTTGAAGACATTGGTGTAATTGAGTTTGATGTCGATCAGCTGGATTACGACAAAAAAGACAACTGGGCCAACTATGCAAAAGGCATGGTCTTAAAATTAAAAGAAGCCGGTCACACGATCGATCACGGCTTTGAATTATTAGTCGAAGGAACGATTCCCAATGGTGCCGGACTTTCCAGCAGTGCCTCACTAGAATTATTGGTGGGCGTTGTCTTAGAGGACTTGTTCAGCCTGAAGACAGATCGGCTTGAGTTAGTAAAAACAGGAAAAAAAGTCGAAAATGAATTTATCGGTGTAAACTCAGGAATCATGGATCAATTCGCGATTGGGTTCGGTGATGTTGATCAAGCGATCCTGCTAGACACCAATACCTTAAAGTATGAAATGGTGCCAGTCAAATTGGACGGTTACGCAATAGTTATTATGAATACCAATAAACGCCGCGAACTAGCCGATTCTAAATACAATGAACGCCGCAGCGAATGTGAAGAAGCTCTCGCTCGTCTGCAAAAACAATTAGACATCCAGTCACTAGGCGATCTTGATGAAGCCACCTTTGAAGCAAATATCACCTTGATCGATGACGATACCCTGATCCGTCGTGCTCGCCACGCGGTTACTGAAAATCAGCGAACGCTAGATGCCAAAGCCGAATTAGAAAAAGGCAATCTGGAAGCCTTCGGAAAACTGCTGAATGCTTCTCACCATTCTCTGCGCTACGATTATGAAGTAACCGGGATCGAACTGGACACCTTAGTCGATGCTGCACAAGCCCAAGCAGGTGTCCTTGGTGCCCGCATGACTGGTGCCGGTTTTGGCGGCTGTGCTATCGCTTTAGTCAAAGAAGAAAATATTCCTGCCTTCAAAAACAATGTCTATGACGAATACATGAAAGTTGTCGGCTATGCCCCAGACTTTTATGTAGCGCATATCGGCAGCGGAACAACGAAGATCGGATAATATTTCCTTAAAGAGTCTCTACTCCTCCATCTGTTTTAGGTGGAGGAGTTTTTATGTGGCATTTCGTTTTAATTTGATCATGTAATAAAGATGGGCCCGAATACGATTCAACACTCAATAAGGTGTTGCTCCTTGATTTGACTGTTCGCCATCAAAAAACTTCCTGACGACTTGTATCCTTTTACTTTTTCACAGATAATAGTAGTTAATATACTCATCTATCATTTTTGTTAAGGAGCGATTCGATGTTTCATTTGATGTTGATATTATTTCCTTTGATTCTTACGGCCATTATCATTCCGATCATTTTATTTGGACTATTCTCTATAGTTATAAGTATCTTTGGCGGAACAGCAGCCGCTCTTCTGATTAAAAATAAAAAAGTTCGAAGCTTATGTTTTATTGGCTTCATTATTTTGTCAATGATCGGCGCAATCATACTTTTTCCTTTCATTAGTATGTACACAAATATCCCCTTTGACTACTATCCATTATTTTGTAACATCCTTTTTGTTTCGATGGGCATTCTTTCCACCATTGGAATTTTCCTGTCACGTTCCTTCCAAAATAAAATGGTTAGGGCATTGATTACCGCGGTCTTCATTACCGTTATCATAATTGTGGTTTTCTTATTTATTATTCAAATAATTTAAAAAGAGGAGTTTAGAAATGACAAAAAAGCAATCTCGCCTAGAAAAGAAACGTTTCTATATACCACTCGCGATTCTGCTGGGACTTCTAGGATTCAGCCCCATGCTCGTCTCACTATTTGGTACCCAACAGGATGATAAATTGAACCCTGATTATTATTCGGATGCCGATGAACCCTTTTTCAAATCCAACGACTAAACACAATAGGAGCCAACGATGATTAAACTAATTGAAAACATCAGTAACACTGATTTGGAAGCTATCACTGAAATCTGGCTAACGAGCAACTTAGACGCTCATGCTTTCATTGATAAAAGCTATTGGCATAAAAATTATTCTGTTGTTAAGGCTGCCCTTCCAAATGCGAAAATCTATGCCTATTATCATAATGATGTAATTGTGGGATTCCTCGGAATGATCGACAATTACATCGCAGGAATTTTTATTTTGAAAGAATTTCAATCGTTAGGGATCGGGACTCACTTACTCAATGAGGTGAAATCCGGCTACTCGAAGCTAACATTGAATGTCTATCAAAAAAATGAAACTGCCATCCGCTTTTACCTCAAGCATGGCTTCAAAATTCAAAAAGAAGAACTGTATCACGAAACAAATGAGCTTGAATTGCTTATGGAGTGGTCTGTTTAATATCTAATTAACACTTTTCCCTGTATGAGATTGCATATCTTGTGCAGGGCTCTTTATTTTCCAGTGCTTCCCTTTTGACGCTGAACGGTTAAAAAGAATATACTCCTCTAAAGAAGTAAAGAGGTGGTCCTAATGAACATGAAACATTTCAATAATAGGTATTTCTATTTAGCTATTGCCTATTTTTTTGTCTCACTTTTCTTCGCCTTTCAAACTGGAACGATACTTAAATGGGCGAGCTTCTTTTTCCTGATCTCATTTGGTATCAATGCATTTAAAGCGATAAAAGAAGCTCAAAATCACCATGATTGACCCTGATTATGAAAAATGAGAACTGTTTTCATCAGCGATCGTTTTCTTTTCATATTTTTTCAGTAAGTGATACCCTTTTTTAAGGGAGGTGAAAAATATGGAAAGAAGATCAAATTTCAGTTTGCCTTATTTTTTAATGGGCATCATCTTTATTCTGGTTTCTTTAGTATCATTCAGAGATCCGCAAAGTAGTTTACTTGCCATTGTTTATGTATTTGCTATTTCAGCAATCCTAAAAGGAATCTTCGAATTATTCTTCAGACGAAAAATTCATGAATTTACAAATCAAAAATCAACCCTCTTGATCGTGCTGGGTATCTTTGATTTATTGGTTGGTATTTTCTTCTTATTTAATATCTCTGCTGGTTTAGTAGCGTTGCCGTTTGTGTTTGCTGTCTGGTTCTTATTTGATTCCATCGTGGGATTGATGACGGCGGGTATCTACCGAATCGAAAGTACAGGCTATTACTGGTTTCATGTCGTCATTAATGTTATCGGAGTGATCTTAGGCTTCATGCTGCTGTTCAATCCGCTAACTTCAGCATTGACACTTGCTTTTTTAGTAGGCTTCTATTTTATGATGGCTGGCATCTCATTGATTGCATACTCATTTTAAGAAAATTAATAGAGACGTTTTCGTCTCTATTTTTTTACGCAGATTTTGCTCAGAGCTTCGTCAAAATTATTTTTTCTGAAAAATCACCGAATCGTTTATGTTAAAATGATGAGACACTGTTCATTCAAGGAGGTTCCAATGAAAAAAGATTCTGGGTTGGTTTATGGGTTTGGCGCGTATATTATTTGGGGCATCCTGCCGCTTTATTGGAAATTATTAGGCAATGTCGGATCGGTGGATATTTTATTTTACCGAATTATTTGGTCGCTGATTTTTATGACGATTTATTTGGTCGTCTTACGAAAGATCCCGACGTTTATTCGAGAGGTCAAAGAGCTTTTAAAAAGCAGACGCAACACACTGGCAATCATTGCCGCGGCAATTTTTGTTTCATTAAACTGGGGGATTTATATTTACACAGTGTCGATTGGGCAGGTTCAACAGGCTAGTCTGGGGTATTACATCAACCCTTTATTGAATGTGCTGGCTGGTGCTATTTATTTAAAAGAACCGTTATCTAGGCAAGCAAAACTCGCCAGTTTGTGTGCATTGACAGGCGTGCTCTTATTAACGATTCAAACGGGTGTTTTTCCGTTTAACTCACTTTTTTTGGCTGCTAGTTTCTGTTTGTACGGTCTAACTAAAAAGCAGCTGCAGCTAAGTGCCGCGACCAGCATTACCTTGGAAACGCTGATCATTGCGCCATTGGCGTTGATTTATTTGTTTTTCCTTTCACCGGTAGGCTTTATGAATTATTCATTGAACACCAATTTGTTGCTGATGGGTGCCGGGATCGTCACCGCGATTCCGTTACTATTGTTTGCGACCGCGGTGAAAAAATTGTCCTACATCACGATCGGTTTTTTACAATATGTCAATCCCACCATCATGCTGGCAATGGCGATCTTTTTATTCCACGAACCTTATGCTTTGCCGCAATTCATCGCCTTCGCCTTTATTTGGCTAGGTATTTTGATTTTTATTCTCGGAAATTTTATCCAATCACGAAAAAAAGGGCTTCGCTTGTAAAAGCGGACCCTTTTTGTATGCTTTAAAAAAGACCCAAGCAATCACGCTTGGATCAATCAAACTAGTTGTTCTTTTGAAAATCCGCAATATTTCCGATGACTTTTTGTGCCAAACGCACTTTTGCCATCGAAGTCAGTCCTGCATTGGTTTTACCGGCGAAAACATTTGGCAAGCCAAGCACTTCTTCGCCTAAACCTGCTTCCGTGTCACTGAAGGCATAATTGCCCGGCTGAGCCAGCCAATTTTTTAGCGCGGATAATTCATGAGATGGTGCGATCGATACATTCATCAATATTTTTCCGTTGCCAAATGTTTGGAACGCCGCTTCATCTAGCAAAACGACATTTTTATTCAGGCAAGTAATCAGAATATCCACCTTGCTTAACAGTTCATCCAAAGATAAATAGTCCATGTCTAATTCTTTTTCAATCTCAGGTTTGCGGGTCCGGCTGTAGTAATTGACATCCATCCCGAAAAAATTCATCGTCCGAGCCAATAGACTGCCGACCGTTCCCATGCCAACGATACCGACTTTGACATCGGTCAATTCCATCGGTTCATCCTTCCACATCGCCGGTCCGCGCCCTTGCAGCAGGCGAACCAATTCACTGATAGCATATTCTTTTACACCTTCATCGCCGTAATCTCGCACGCCAGTCACGACAATCCCTTTTTTCTCCGCGTGAAGAATGTCTACATTCGCATTTTCCGGCGCATACAAGCTGGCACAGATACCAATGTAACGAATGTTCGGACACGCATCCAATACTTCCTTATCAATAAAGCTCGTAAAACTTAACATCACACAATCGGCATCCCCGATCCGGTCAATGATTACTGATGAATCGGTTGGAATATCGTCATAAAAGATTGTTTCCTCCGCCAACTCTTTCAGCTTCTCATCCCACTCAGGTAATAGTTTGGTCGGCTCGATCGCCACCATTTTCTTAAATTTTTTCATGTCAGCCTCCTAGTTAATCATACTCACTTCATGATACGTCCTACAAATTTTCACGTCAACGAAATCCAATTGTTAATTTTTCAGACAAAAACACCGGTGAGCTTTTCACCGGTGTCAAATTTACTCTTTTGTTTTCGCCTCAACGATCTCATTCACTAATTCATCGATCGCTGGATCTTGTAAATAATTTTTCAGTGTAACGATTTTCATTTTCGGATGAGCATTGCGGGTTCGTTCTTCTAAGTCTTGATGAACGACGACCATATCGCTGTCCTTCGGTACATCTTCGATTCGATAATTTTTAACTTCAATATCAGTAATGCCTGCTTTTTGTAATTTTTTCTTGAAGGTCGTAGCACCCATTGCACTGCTGCCCATTCCAGCATCGCAAGCGAATGAAACTTTGTTTAAGTTGGCCGCCACGGTATTAACTGCCTGTCCACTGTCCTTATTCAATAACTCTTTTCCTTCTGATTTCATGGATTTTGACTTTTGTACAGATTCTTCAAAGCTGTCATCGTCATCCACAGTCTTATCTGCTTTCAAAATCACGGCCGTCACTAAAAATGAAACGGCAGTTGCGATCACTACACCTGCAATCACACCAAAGAAATTTCCGCGAGGAGTCAAGGCTAAGTATGAAAAGATCGAACCAGGACTTGGTCCCGCAACTAAACCGACATTAAGTAATTGGAAGGTCAGCGTTCCCGCCATTCCCCCTGCGATCATCGACAAAATCGTAATCGGTTTCATCAATACGTAAGGGAAATACATTTCGTGAATACCGCCAAAGAAGTGGATAATGATGGCACCTGGCGCCGTCCGTTTGGCTGCTTTTTTTCCAAAGAAAGAATACGCTAATAGTAAACCTAAACCAGGTCCAGGGTTTGAAGCTACCATGAAGTAAATTGATTTGCCGGCTTCTAGCGTTTGCTGCATCCCTAGCGGATAATACACACCTTGGTCAATCACATTATTTAAGAACAGGACTTTCGCCGGTTCATTGACCAAAGAAAGCAAAGGTAAGAACCCCGTCGAAACTAATGCTTCAATCGCATTTGTCACCAATTGATTCGCTGATTGGATCGTTGGTCCAACAATTAAATAAGACAAGCACATTAAGACGAAACCGATAATGCCGATTGAAAAATTATTGACCACCATCTCAAAACCAGCAGGAATCTTTCCGTCTAAAAAGTTATCCGTTTTTTTCATGACCCAGCCGCCTAGCGGTCCCATGATCATGGCACCCATGAACATCGGGATATCTGCACCAATGATCAACCCAATAGTTCCGATCGTTCCTAAAACGGCTCCCCGTTGTCCGCCGATCATGCGTCCGCCAGTATAAGCTAACAATAATGGCAATAAGTAACTGACTGTTGGTCCGACTAACTCATTCAGTGATTCATTTGGAAACCAGCCAGTTGGAATGAATAATGCCGTCGCAATCCCCCACGCAATAAACGCACCAATGTTCGGCAACACCATATTAGTTAAGAATCCGCCAAAGGCTTGAACTCTCGCACGCATCGATACTTGTTTTCCCTCATTCGTTACATCCATTTCCTTCTCTCCTTTACTCCTTGATCAAATCCAACAACGCTTGCTCTGTCTCAACATCAAATAATTTCTGATATAATTCCTCATCACTCAACACTTCACCTAAGCTCGCAATCAGCTCTAAATGTCCGTCTGGAGAATCCGATGAAAGCGTAAATAAAACTTTTACTGGCTCTTCTCCCGGAAACATCACAGGCTCCTCCAAATGTAGAAAAGTCATTCCAACGCCCTTGCTGCCATATTCAGGACGTGCATGGGGCATCGCAACTTGCGGCAATAAAATAATATAATTGCCATTGTCTAAGACATTTTGGATCATCGCTTCAACATATGTTTCTTCTACAATGCCTTGCTCCAAAAGCGGCTGTGCGCCCATTCGAATAGCGTCCTGCCAAGAGTCAATCGAATCGATAAATTTTGTATTTCCTATTAATTGTTCTTTTAACATCTGTACCTCCTATACCAGTGATTGATAAGCCGCAACCACTTCTGCAAGCAACGCACCAGCTAAATTAGAAATATTTTTAATCGTCGTTTCCAAGCCCTCTGTTTCAATCATCGCAGATATTTTTTCTGCCTCGCCGTCAGCAGCGTTGCGATAAAGATAACCTGCCGCAATAATCTTCACGCCTGCTTCATGCGGTAAATCAGAGGCAGCTAATTTTACAACCGGTGCCACTAAGCGATCATTCGGTCCTAATTTTCTGATCGGTGAACCGCCGACACGGCTGATTTTATCCGAAAGCTTTTGATTTCCCTGCCGCTTTAACGTTTTTTTGATAAAATTTTTTAAATCTTCTCGGTCAAATTGGTATTCCTGCACGAAATACTCCAGATTCTCCGCTAAAAACTGCTTGACCAAATCCAAAATTTTCTGATCTTGGATTGCAGCTTGGATTGTCTTATAGCCATGCAAAGCACCTAAATAAGCGATTGCCGCATGTGCCGCATTGACGATATACAGCTTGCGTTCGATATAGGGCTGCATTTCATCGATCAAGACGACTTTTTTTAGTTCAAATGGTGTGTCCGGATCAAATTGCCGACGGTTAATTACCCATTCATAATAAGGTTCAACTACCGCGATCGCTTTGCCATCGACGATTTTCCCGAGAGATTGCCGATCAATCGCTGTGTTTACAAAATAGGCAAGTTGATCGAATTTCACCTTCTCTTCATCAGATAACAACGCATAAACTTCCTTTTTCAGAATATCGCTAGCATTGATCACATTTTCGTTAGCCAAAATATTGATGCTGCGCTCTTGTTCAAACCGTTTGCTTAACCCTTTCGCAATCGTTGGTGCGATCTTTGCTAAATTATTCGCACCAACCGATGTAGTTAAAATATCCGCATCTGCAATCGCCGCAATCACTTTTTCTGTTTCAGTAATACTATTTAAAGCGGTGACCCGATCAATAAAATCCGTCGTCGCATTTTCATCGATAATCTCGATCGAATAGCCGCCAGCTTGATTCAGTTGTTGAATCAGCTCAGCATTAGTATCGACAAAGCAAAGGTCAAAACTATTTTGCCGTAGAATTTGTCCAATAAATCCTCGACCGATATTCCCGGCACCAAAATGTACTGCTTTCATTTTCTTCACCTACTCCAAATTAGCATGATACTGCCACAAGCTATGCATATCGATCTCTTTTTCCTCCACCATCATCAGAGCAATACTGTCTCCTAATAATAGTAGACATTGTTCAAATAAACTCGTCATTGGCTGAACAGAAGGAATTTCTCCCGGCAGAGCCAACTTCGTTTGAACCGGTATCCGAATGAAAAGATCAGTATGTTCCTTCATTGAACTGTTCGCGTTCGATCCGATATGTGCCACTGTTGCAGCAAAACTCTTCGCCTTTTTCGCAATGGCTAGCGGAAAAGAACTTTCACCGCTGCCTGATCCGACAATCAACAAGTCGTTTTCAGTGATTGCTGGCTCGGTGATTTGCCCGACTACGACCGTTTGCACGCCTAAATGTGCCAAACGCTTCGCAATTCCTTCTAAAGAAAGCAGTACACGACCAACACCGACAAAGAAAACTCGTTCAGCCTTTTCGATTTCCGCAACTAGCTGCTCCACATCCTCCACTGCAATACTATCTAAAGTCGCCGCAATTTCATTGACGATTTTTTTTTCTACACTCTTAAACCCCAACGTTTTCCCTCCTTATCAAACTAAAGCTGCTTTGTTTACTGCTTCAGACAATAACTGACGATTTTCTGCTAATGTATTTCCTGGAATAAACAGACTCGTGCTTCCTAATACTAGGTTTGTTGCACCAGCATCTAATAAATCAGGAATCGTCGCCAATGATACTCGCCCATCAACTTGGATATCTGTTGTTAAGCCTAGGTCGTCAACCAATTGCCGCAAATCAGTAATTTTTTTCAATGCATAAGGAATTTGCTTTTCTGCTTTATTTGTCGCAAATCCCGGGTTGATCAGCATTAAGCATACTCGATCAATCTCTGGTAAAACGTAGTCTAAAACATTTAAAGGAGTTGCCGGATTCAAGGCCACGCCAACTTTTGTCCCCGCATTCTTGATCATTTGAATGTAGCGGTCAACATGCAGGCTAGTCTCGTGATGGAAAGTAATTCCTTCAACACCAATATTCAGCATCTCGCCGATAAAAAATTCATTGTCCTTCGACATAATATGCACATCGAAATTCATCGAAGTGATTTCCCGCATTCGTTTGATCGTTTCAATTCCTAATGGCATGCTTGGGCTAAATGAGCCATCGATAACATCGATATGCAGCGTGTCCATGCCGATCGCTTCTAAATCAGTGATACTTTTTTCTAAATTCACCAAATCTCCACACATGATGGATGGCGATAAAATGATTTGCTTCTCCATAAGCGTCCTCCTACTTTCAATGCGCCGATTTTATCCGGAAAAATCAGCAAGTTCGAATGCCGTACATCCTTCATTTACAAGTTCATTGTAATCGCTTAACAAACACAAGTCAATACAAACATGCAAATTATTTAATTTTATCTGCATGTTTTTGCGCGTTTTACCGATTGAGCCCAAATAAAATTGACACAAAAGCGCATACATGGCATGATAAACAGGAAGAAATAAGAAGGAGTGCGCAACATGCTGAAAGAGGAACGACATCAAAAAATTGTAGATTTATTAAATATTGAACAAAAGGTTATCGCCAGCGACTTGAGTCAGCGTTTTAACGTTTCTGAGGATACGATTCGGCGAGATTTGAAGGAATTAGATGGGCAAGGTCTCTTAAAAAGAGTCCACAGCGGCGCCTTACGCGTAGGGCCGCCGATCACTGATTTTAATTATCGGGAAACTGTGGCTAGTGATCGAAAAAAAGAGCTGGCTCATAAAGCGCTGCCCTTTTTAAAAGAAGATTCCGTTATCATCATCGACGGCAGTACGACTAACTTAGCGTTGGCAAAAGTAATTCCGCAAGATTTTCGGGCAACGATCATTACCAACAGTCCGCCGATCGCCATGGAACTAGCTCAGCACCCCAACCTTGAGATCATTAACATCGGCGGCGTCTTTTATAAGCAATCCATGATCAACATTGGCGTGCAAGCATTCAAGCAGCTGCAAAATATTCGGGCAGATCTCTATATTATGGGCATCTACAATCTTGATTTGGATGCCGGAACGAGCGTACCAACCACGCAAGAATCAGAAATCAAACGCGAAATGGTCCGCGTCTCTACTGAGGTTTTGGGAATGATCACCAACGATAAATTCGGGACCATCAGTAATCACATCGTGGGTCCTGTAGATGATCTGACCTATTTGATCTCAGAGGAAATCCCGGATAAGGTTCGTAAAGAATACAACAAACAAAAAATTGTCTTGATTGATTAAAAAAAACGAACGGTCATATCCTATCGTATTCGATAGAACTATGATCGTTCGGTTTCTTTTTGTTAAATATTAAAATTTGCGATTATACTGCTAAGTCTTCATCTAAAATCGTGCCCTGAACGACGATATTCGTATCGCCAATCAAGTACAGCTCATCATTCACCACGTTCACCTGAAGCTGTCCGCCCAAAACTTCAATCACAACTGGATGATTCTTAACTAACCCTTTTTTTGTCAGCGCATAGGCTGTCGAACCAGTTCCAGTTCCACAGGCTAAAGTAAAGTCCTCAACGCCTCGTTCATAGGTACGTTCCACAACGGTTTGATCAGGCAGAATATCATAAAAGTTCACATTCGCTCCTTTTTCAAACGTAGGATGATTCCGCAGCTTTCTGGCAAAATCAAAAATCGTTTCTAAGTCGCTCATAGCCAGATCAGGCACATGAACGACTAAATGAGGAATTCCCGGATCGCCTAACTCGACGTAATCCACTGTAACCCCTTTTCCATCGACTTGAATCTGCTTATCTGCTTCAAAAACTGTCGGCGAGTTTAGCTGCACACGGTACGTTCGAGTATCTAAACGTTCTGCTGGTACATCCCCGGCAATTGTCTCAATCATCATTTTTTCCTTTGCGATCCCTGTTTCATAGGCCCAACGCGCCACACAGCGGGCACCGTTTCCGCACATTTCTGCTTCGGAACCGTCCGCATTGAAAAAGCGCGCATAAAAATCTCCGTCACCACGAGCCGCTTCAATCGCGATCAAAGTGTCTGCTCCGACTGAAATCCGTCGTGTACAAACACGGGCCGAAAATTTTGTTAATTGCTCACTAGAAAAATTCAGCAGCTGATTGTCGATTAAAATAAAATCATTTCCAGCGCCTTGCATTTTGTAAAAGGGTACCTTCATACTCTAGCCTCATTTCAGGAGTTTCTATTTCAAAAAGCTTGGAATTTCTTCATTTTGAATGATTTGATCCAAGGTTTGTCTTTTTACAATAATCTCCGCTTGCCCCGCTTTTGTCAAAACAACTGCCGGGATAGCCAGTTTATTATAATTGCTGGCCATTGAATAGCCATACGCTCCCGTTGAGAACGTCGCGAAAATATCGCCCGCTTCAACAGTCGGCAGCTCGATATCCTTCACTAAAATATCGGTACTTTCGCAGGCTTTCCCCGAAACTGTCACTTTTTCAACTGCCGTATCATCGGCTTTATTCGCCAAAACACCTGTATATTCCGCTTCATATAGTCCTGGACGAATATTATCCGTCATACCGCCATCGATACTGACATATTTCCGCAAACCGGGAAGTTCCTTGATCGCTCCGATTTTGTGCAGGCTGATCCCTGCTTCGGCAACAATACTGCGGCCCGGTTCGATCACAACAGCAGGCTGCGGGAAAGCTTCTTTTTTACAAAAATCCAGAACTTTTTCCATCATCGGATCTGTGAAGTAACTAAATGGTTTCGGCTGATCCGCATCCGTGTAACGAACACCGAAGCCGCCGCCGAAATTCAACTCTTTGATCGTATAGTCAAAGCGTTCCCTCACCATTTTAACCAAATCCAAAGCAATCTCCGCCGCCGCAAGATGCGAGTGATTATCAAATAATTGACTGCCAACATGGAAATGGAAGCCTAAGAAATTCACTTCTGGTGTGTTAATCGCATTTTGAATTTGCGGGAATAGAATATCCGCATCAATCGGAATGCCAAATTTTGAATCTTTTTGTCCCGTCGAAATAAACGAATGGGTCTGAACATTCACTTCCGGTGTAATTCGAAACAGAATATCCACTACTTTTTGTTTTTCTTTGGCGATTGCTGCGATCAGATCGACTTCCTGCAGACTATCAACGATAATCCGGCCAACGCCGTAATCGATCGCCATTTCCAATTCTTCAATCGATTTATTATTGCCGTTCATTTCAATATGTTCAGCTGGAAAGTTTCCTTTGATCGCCGTATACAGTTCGCCGTCAGAAACGACATCCAAAGAAAATCCTTGCTGCTGAATAATTCTTAACATTGCTAAAGTCGAAAAAGCTTTACTAGCAAAGGCCACTCGTACATTTTCATACTTCTCAACAAAATCCTGCTGCAGCTCTTGGCACTTCTCTTCTATTAATGTTTGGGAAAAAACATATAACGGTGTTCCAAATTTTTCTGCTAATTCGACAGTGTCGCAGCCATCCCACATCAAATGTCCATTTTTAGTTTCAAATTCCATTGTAAGCCCCCTTAATTATCATTCAATCCAGCGATCAAGTTCACAAAAGTCTGAATCCCTAAAAGCAGATTCACTTCATCAAATTTCATCTTTCCGCTATGGAGCGGATAAGTATAGCCCTTTTCCTCATCGCGAATTCCCAAAAAGAAAAACATACCGGGGATTTCCTGCTGATACATCGAGAAATCTTCCGCGATTAAATATGGCGGTGTTTCTACATAATAATCCGCCGCGACCTTTTCCAGCGTTTCGACCATTTTCGGATCATTGTCTACCACTCGATACATATGATTGAAATCAACCACTGCTTCACAGCCGTAACCTTTGGCGATTTCTCCTGCTAATAATTCTGTCCGACGAACGACCTCAGCATAAACCTTGTCATCAAAAGCCCGCATCGTTCCGTGTAAAACGACTTCCTTAGCCACGATATTCATCGCTTCACCGCCATGGATCGTGCCAAAGGTCAAAACCACATTATCCAACGGACCAATATTTCTTGCTAAAATACTGTTTAAGCCAGAGATCACTCCGCCAGCCGCAACGATCGCGTCTTCTCCTAGTTGAGGCTGCGCCCCATGTGTGCTGACACCTTTAATCGTGATCGTTACCTCCGCATTACGCGCCATCATCGGTCCCGGACGGCAAGAAATTTTTCCAGCCGGCAAATCAGGAAAAACATGCAGGCCGACGATTTCTTTCACGCCTAATTTTTGTAAAATGCCTGTTTTCATAATTAATTCAGCCCCGCCCGGTCCTTCTTCTGCCGGTTGGAAAACAAAAACAAGCGTTCCTTGAATTTTTTCAGGATATTTGTGCAAATATGCAATGAAGCCCAATAATGTCGCCATATGTCCATCATGCCCGCATGCATGCATCTTGCCCGTTGTTTTGGAAGCAAACTCATAACCAGTTTGTTCTTCCACTGGCAAAGCATCGATATCTGACCGAAAAGCCAACGTCTTTCCTGGTTTTTCTCCTCGCAAGACCGCGATCGTACCTGTTTCAATCACTTCATAAGTCTCAGTAACACCAAAGGATGCCAGCTTGTTTCGAATATATGCGGCAGTTTGTTTTTCTTCCAAGCCTAATTCAGGTATTTGGTGCAATTCGCGACGCATCGTAGTGACTAATTCTTCTAATTCTTTGACTTGTGGATCGATCATCGTCTCACTCATTTCCATAAATATTCTTAGAATAAATGTTCTTTAGATTAAAAATCTATTGATAGTTTCTCATATTATAGTATAGATTGCCTTTCTGGTCATTAATTTGTTTCGCAAATTTTCAGTATACAAAAAGAAAAATACGCCTATTGAATTCAATAGACGTATTTCTACATTAAACTGTTCTTGTTTCTTCTATTATAAGTTACCTAATTACGTCGGGATTTCACTCAGAACTCTTGGCACTTGAAAAAAGTGATATTTTTTGAAAATGCAAAACTGCTTCCCCTAAGTTTACGATCTGACCATTTGAAAGATACGTTTTCTCTTTTACTACTAATGCAGGGTCATTTTCTGCTAATCCCAATAATTCAGCATCTTCTTTTGCCAGATAATCCGCACAGATTTTACGGTCAGCAAAGCCGATCTGTAATTTTAGATTTTGCGTTAAATAATCATAAATCGATGCTTCCGCAATTTCTCGTCCCAGATAAGGAACCACTTCTTGACGATAATAGGATTGTTCCACTCGAACGGGCTCATTATTCACATAGCGAATCCGTCTTAAATAATATAATGCTTCTCCCACATCGCAGTTAAGCTCCGAAGCTAATCTTTGATCTGCTTCGATCAACTCCAACTTCAAAATTTTGATTTTACTAGTTTCTGACTGCTGTTCACTAGAAAAACCTTTGATTAAATTTAAATTGGTACTTTCATCGAAATTTACTGGTCGCAAATAAATACCGCTCCCCTGTACTTTATACACATATCCTTCATCCGTCAGTAAATTGATTGCGCTTCGAATTGTATTTCTACTTGTATCGAAATGTTCGCTCAATTCTTTCTCTGTTGGCAATTTGCCTTGCCCACTATATTTTCCGTCGACTATTTCTTTGATCAATTCAGTAGAAATCTCATGATACTTCGCCATATAAAAACACCTCTGCTAAATAGTAGCCCTTTTCATTCATTCTGACACATTGTCTTTACTATTATGACAGAAAAGCATTTTTACTACCAGTTTACTTTGAACAGGATTTTTTAATGTCTAGCGGTTGATTGAACGAGCCATCATTGAAATCGTGTGTCGCGCACCACGAAGCGCCTTACTCATAGCAAGGATATTTTCGACAGGCGCAATACCTGAATAGCCTGCATCTCCTATGTGCTGGATGTCCACACCGCAGATTTTGTTTTGGATCGCGATTTGTCGCACCGTTTCTTCATCGGCACTTTCTTGACTGGTTCCAATAGCTGTCATAACAAGTGCTCCCGCTTGATGAACAGCCTTCACAGCGGCTTTTAAATCATCGCTGTCAAAGCCAGGCACCGTTCCCACAGCAGGAACCAAGATGATATCCGCCCCACTTTCAACAAAAGATTGAATCGCTTGGAAATCTGCTACTGGTTCATCAACACCGGCTCCATGCATTTTCCCTGCAATCACCAATCCGTTATAATGTTCCTTCGCCCGTTTGATTGCCTGATTGATCTGCTTATTGGTCACACCAGTTCCTGGGTTTCCAGTTAAACAAATATAGTCAAAGCCTAGCTTCTCGGCTTGTTTCAGTGTTTCTTCATTGGCTTGACGACCTAAAGGAATCGTTAGTTTATTCTCTGCCATTTTCGCATCCTGATCCACCGGCTCTAAGTTCACACCGATCGGACGTCCCACCAGCTTTCTTAATTTATGGATCAGCTCTTCTTCTGTTTCACCAGCGGATAATTCCAATCCTTCGATTTTCAAATTCAAGACATCCACACCATTTAGCAAAATCAAATCTGCACCAAAGGCCCGTGCTACTTCTGCATTGGTGATATCTCCTACCAACGACTCTCTTACAGCTACATTTTCAGAGACGATCGTTCTTCCTTCACTTGCTTTAATACTTTGCTTTAATTCTGCTGCTGACATTGCTAATAAATCTGATGCATTCGCGCTAATTAATCGTTTTACCATTTTTTAGATTCCTCACATTTTCTAGTTATTTGATGTTCCGCTTTCAGCTAATACATTTTGACGCTCAACGGTTTGATAGAAGGGATAATAAATCAAAATATCCAAAATTATCAACACTACCTGCAATATAGCGCCGCTCATATGACCGCCCGTTGCAAGAAAACCGCTGATAACCGGCGGCATCGTCCAAGGAACAGCGATTCCGACCGTTCTTGCGACTAACCCGGAAGACATAGTAAAGTAGGTGACCAGTGCATTGACCATTGGCGCTAAAATAAACGGAATAATCAGACTAATGTTCAATACTACTGGAAGCCCATACATAGCTGGTTCATTAATATTAAATATACCAGGAGTCAATGTCAATGGAGCCATTGTTTTGGTTAATTGACTCGATTTTTTCTTGAGAGCAATAATCGTAATAACAATCACCAACCCGATCGTGGCACCGCCACCGCCCATATAGACAAAATTATCAATAAATGGCTGAGTAATGATGTGCGGCAATTCTGCTGTCCGATCCGCTTGATAAATTAACCGATTGGCATCAGTATTCATTAGCCAAATAGGTGAAATAATACTATTTACAACGTTCCCGCCATGAATCCCAGTAAACCAAAAAGCACTGTTTAAGAAAATCGAAATGACCGTCCCGCCAATCGTTGCTCCTAGCAACCCTAACGGACCGCCAAAAATCTTCAACAGCAGATCATGAATATTTCCGATCCCAGTTGCATCTAATAATGCAAAGATGACTAACCAAAGAGTAATGATAGCTGCACCAGGAATTAATGCACTAAAGCTTTTTGAGACTGCTGGCGGCACAGAATCCGGAAGTGTGATCTGAATATTATGATTGATAAACCAAGCGAAGATCAACGCAGTGATAATTCCTAAAACGATTGCTACGAACAATCCCCGACTGCCCATATATGCAACAGGAATCCCTTCCACAGGCGCCTCTCCACCAGAAAAAATATTCGGTGTCGCTACCAAAAAAGACGACAGGGCAATTACACCAGCAGAGGTTCCATCAACATCATGCTGACTGGCTAAACTCTGCGCGATCCCAAAACTCGCAACCAATCCCATAATTCCAAAGCTGCCATTTGTCCCTTTGTTCAAATAATCAATAATACCGGTGTTCCCTAGCCATTCGATCCACGCATCAATCGGAAAATTTCCGATGATCAAAAATAATGAACCGATAATAATCAATGGCATACTCAATGTGATCCCATTCCGAATGGCGATCAATACCCGATTCGCGCCCAACTTTGATGCGATCGGCAAAAGCTTCTTCTCCAAAAACAAATTAAACTTATTCATTTTCTACACCTCTTTTTCTTAAAATTTAGAAATATGCATCATGCTGAAACAAAAATCCCTATATTCTTCCACCTTTATATTCATGCACCTCTTTCTATATTTGTTGGTACCAATTTAAATAGATGGCACTACACAGAAAAAACGTTTACAATGGTTTTCTTATAAAAGAACATTTGCAAATTTCTATTAATTAAACGTTTCTATATGATTGTTCGCTCAAATAAAAAACACACTTCCGACCAATTTCCCCTCGATTTTTTCTTTTAAGATATGATTGATCTGCTATACTTAAGGTAAAATTATGGAGGGTTACGATGATCGCTCAACCTGAAACATATTCTAAAAAACAAGCATTTAGCGCCTTATTTCTTTTCTTGATTGTTTTTTTCTTAGCCTTTTCTCAAGGTCTCTTTGTCATGAGTGATCTTCCCTTATCACTCATTAGAAGTTCCAATTACCTTTTTCCTATTTTAGATATTGCTGCTTTAATCATTTTCTTGGGCGTTTTTAAAGAGAAAGCAGAAAGTATCGGTATCCACCTCAAAAATCTTAAACAGAGCATGCTTTGGGGTTTGCTTTTTCTCGGTGTACAATTAGTCTTCTACGTCAGTATTTCTTATCTGTTTAATGATGTCAGTAAAGTCATGCTAGGCTCGATAGATTTGCCGATGGTGATCTTATTTTTTAATAGTGCTCTAGCCGAGGAAATGATTTATCGCGGCTATATCGAAACACGCCTACAAGGGTTAGTCCAAAATAGGCATTTATGTTCAATCATCACTGCTATTTTATTTGTCCTCATTCACTATCCCCTCAAATGGATGAGCGGCCAGCAGCTTAACGCACTGTCATTCCCACATATTTTGTTGCTGCTATCTTTGCATGTTACTTGTTCTTTAACTTATAAAAAATCCAACTGCTTGTGGGGAGCAGTCTGCCTGCATCTCCTTTATAATTTGGGGAATTCACTGATTATTTTTATTTGACGCAAAAAAACGACGAAAACACATCTATCGTGTTTTCGTCGTTTTTTCTTAATCAATAAAGCCGTTGTTCTCAGCTACTGTTTTAAACCAGTGTCCGGATTTTTTAATCGTCCGCTTGCCATCATTTTTGATATCCACCGAAATAAACCCATAACGATTTTTATAAGCATTGGTCCATGACCAATTATCCATACAGGTCCACATATGATAACCTAAACAATTCGTTCCTTCCTGAATGGCCTGATGCACATATTTCAAATGGTCGGTGACAAACTCAATGCGATAATCATCATCGATTTGTCCATCTTCATTGATATAGCGCTCCTCACCTTCGACGCCCATCCCATTTTCTGAGATAAAGCAGCGAATGTTGCCATAATTTTCCCGCACATTCGTCAAGATATCGTAGATCCCTTTTTCATAGATTTCCCAGCCTCGATAAGGATTGATCTTTTTATCAGGCATATCATAATAATCGAAATAATCATCCGGCATTGGTCCATGACTTGGATCGATCGGTGTCTCTTTGGCTTTGATCCGGCGCGGCTGATAATAATTGATCCCCAATAGATCAACCGTATTATTTTTAATTATTGCCAGATCGCCCTCCTGAATCTCAGGAACAATATCCAGCTCTTTTATCACTGTCATCAACTCTTCAGGAAATTCCCCCTTCACCGCCGGATCTAAAAAGGAACGATTAAAGAAGGCATCCGCCATCTGAGCAGCTTTGACATCTTCAGAATTATTTTCATCTCGCGGATAACTTGGCGTTAAATTTAAAATGATCCCGATCTCTCCGTCCAAGTCCATCTCATGATAGCTTTGTATTGCTTTTGCGCTAGCTAAATTTTCGTGATACCCCACCGCTACGGCTTCTTCCATAATGACATGGTTCGGATAATGGAATTGATAGAGATACCCGCCTTCTACTGGCACGATCGGTTCGTTATGAGTGAACCATTTTTTTACTCGATCGCCAAACAACTCAAAACAGGTTTTAGCATAGGTAACGTAGGCATCCACAGTTTCACGATTGGTCCAGCCGCCTTTTTCCTGCAACGCTAAAGGCATGTCGAAATGATACAGGTTAAAAAATGGTTCGATGCCATTTGCGAGTAGCTCATCAATGTAATGATTGTAAAAATCAACCGCTGCTTGATTAACTGCTCCTGTTCCATTAGGAATCAAGCGACTCCATTGGATCGACGTGCGAAATGAATTATGACCGATCTGCTTCATCAACTGAACATCTTCTTGATATTTTTCATACACCCGAGAAGTTTTATCCGGACCTACTTGATCAAAAAATTTTTCCGGTTCTAATTCATACCAATAATCCCAAATATTCTCACCTTTGCCATCGCCGGTAAATCTGCCCTCGGTCTGTGGACCGCTAGCTGAAGAGCCCCACCAAAAATCCTTTGGAAATGTATACTTCATCTCATTTTCCTCCTAATTCGTTTTCAAACTTTTGCCTTTCAAAAAAAACTGA
>NZ_NGLG01000002.1:738798-755582 GCF_002140655.1 Enterococcus sp. 3H8_DIV0648
ATTCTTTCTCTGTTGGCAATTTGCCTTGCCCACTATATTTTCCGTCGACTATTTCTTTGATCAATTCAGTAGAAATCTCATGATACTTCGCCATATAAAAACACCTCTGCTAAATAGTAGCCCTTTTCATTCATTCTGACACATTGTCTTTACTATTATGACAGAAAAGCATTTTTACTACCAGTTTACTTTGAACAGGATTTTTTAATGTCTAGCGGTTGATTGAACGAGCCATCATTGAAATCGTGTGTCGCGCACCACGAAGCGCCTTACTCATAGCAAGGATATTTTCGACAGGCGCAATACCTGAATAGCCTGCATCTCCTATGTGCTGGATGTCCACACCGCAGATTTTGTTTTGGATCGCGATTTGTCGCACCGTTTCTTCATCGGCACTTTCTTGACTGGTTCCAATAGCTGTCATAACAAGTGCTCCCGCTTGATGAACAGCCTTCACAGCGGCTTTTAAATCATCGCTGTCAAAGCCAGGCACCGTTCCCACAGCAGGAACCAAGATGATATCCGCCCCACTTTCAACAAAAGATTGAATCGCTTGGAAATCTGCTACTGGTTCATCAACACCGGCTCCATGCATTTTCCCTGCAATCACCAATCCGTTATAATGTTCCTTCGCCCGTTTGATTGCCTGATTGATCTGCTTATTGGTCACACCAGTTCCTGGGTTTCCAGTTAAACAAATATAGTCAAAGCCTAGCTTCTCGGCTTGTTTCAGTGTTTCTTCATTGGCTTGACGACCTAAAGGAATCGTTAGTTTATTCTCTGCCATTTTCGCATCCTGATCCACCGGCTCTAAGTTCACACCGATCGGACGTCCCACCAGCTTTCTTAATTTATGGATCAGCTCTTCTTCTGTTTCACCAGCGGATAATTCCAATCCTTCGATTTTCAAATTCAAGACATCCACACCATTTAGCAAAATCAAATCTGCACCAAAGGCCCGTGCTACTTCTGCATTGGTGATATCTCCTACCAACGACTCTCTTACAGCTACATTTTCAGAGACGATCGTTCTTCCTTCACTTGCTTTAATACTTTGCTTTAATTCTGCTGCTGACATTGCTAATAAATCTGATGCATTCGCGCTAATTAATCGTTTTACCATTTTTTAGATTCCTCACATTTTCTAGTTATTTGATGTTCCGCTTTCAGCTAATACATTTTGACGCTCAACGGTTTGATAGAAGGGATAATAAATCAAAATATCCAAAATTATCAACACTACCTGCAATATAGCGCCGCTCATATGACCGCCCGTTGCAAGAAAACCGCTGATAACCGGCGGCATCGTCCAAGGAACAGCGATTCCGACCGTTCTTGCGACTAACCCGGAAGACATAGTAAAGTAGGTGACCAGTGCATTGACCATTGGCGCTAAAATAAACGGAATAATCAGACTAATGTTCAATACTACTGGAAGCCCATACATAGCTGGTTCATTAATATTAAATATACCAGGAGTCAATGTCAATGGAGCCATTGTTTTGGTTAATTGACTCGATTTTTTCTTGAGAGCAATAATCGTAATAACAATCACCAACCCGATCGTGGCACCGCCACCGCCCATATAGACAAAATTATCAATAAATGGCTGAGTAATGATGTGCGGCAATTCTGCTGTCCGATCCGCTTGATAAATTAACCGATTGGCATCAGTATTCATTAGCCAAATAGGTGAAATAATACTATTTACAACGTTCCCGCCATGAATCCCAGTAAACCAAAAAGCACTGTTTAAGAAAATCGAAATGACCGTCCCGCCAATCGTTGCTCCTAGCAACCCTAACGGACCGCCAAAAATCTTCAACAGCAGATCATGAATATTTCCGATCCCAGTTGCATCTAATAATGCAAAGATGACTAACCAAAGAGTAATGATAGCTGCACCAGGAATTAATGCACTAAAGCTTTTTGAGACTGCTGGCGGCACAGAATCCGGAAGTGTGATCTGAATATTATGATTGATAAACCAAGCGAAGATCAACGCAGTGATAATTCCTAAAACGATTGCTACGAACAATCCCCGACTGCCCATATATGCAACAGGAATCCCTTCCACAGGCGCCTCTCCACCAGAAAAAATATTCGGTGTCGCTACCAAAAAAGACGACAGGGCAATTACACCAGCAGAGGTTCCATCAACATCATGCTGACTGGCTAAACTCTGCGCGATCCCAAAACTCGCAACCAATCCCATAATTCCAAAGCTGCCATTTGTCCCTTTGTTCAAATAATCAATAATACCGGTGTTCCCTAGCCATTCGATCCACGCATCAATCGGAAAATTTCCGATGATCAAAAATAATGAACCGATAATAATCAATGGCATACTCAATGTGATCCCATTCCGAATGGCGATCAATACCCGATTCGCGCCCAACTTTGATGCGATCGGCAAAAGCTTCTTCTCCAAAAACAAATTAAACTTATTCATTTTCTACACCTCTTTTTCTTAAAATTTAGAAATATGCATCATGCTGAAACAAAAATCCCTATATTCTTCCACCTTTATATTCATGCACCTCTTTCTATATTTGTTGGTACCAATTTAAATAGATGGCACTACACAGAAAAAACGTTTACAATGGTTTTCTTATAAAAGAACATTTGCAAATTTCTATTAATTAAACGTTTCTATATGATTGTTCGCTCAAATAAAAAACACACTTCCGACCAATTTCCCCTCGATTTTTTCTTTTAAGATATGATTGATCTGCTATACTTAAGGTAAAATTATGGAGGGTTACGATGATCGCTCAACCTGAAACATATTCTAAAAAACCTGTCTCTTATACACATCTATTTTAAACTATGACTAGACATACAGGGAAAATCATGCTAAATTATAGCTGTAATCGATTACAAAAAAATCTAGAGGTGAAGAAAATGAATGGGTTTATGGATAAACTAGCGGAAAAAATCATGCCGCTAGCAAATAAGTTAGGGCAAAATCGCTACTTGACTGTACTTAGAGATGCCTTTATGTTGTCATTTCCACTTACGATGTTTGGATCAATCGTTGTCGTGATTAATAATCTACCTTTTTTCAATGATGCCACCAAAGGGATCTTAGGTGACCTTTTTGGTAACGGACAAAATGCTACGATGAGCATCATGTCTGTCTTCGTTACATTCGGGATCGGCTATTATTTATCAGAATCTTATGAAGTAGAAGGTATTTTTGGCGGTGCGGTCTCCTTTGCGAGTTTCTTGATCCTAACGCCTTTTGCAATGACGTTGGAAAACGGAGAAAAAATCAGCGGTATCTTATCATTAGATCGACTTGGTGCAAAAGGAATGTTTATTGGAATGATCGCTGCATTTCTTGCAGCAGAAATTTATTGCCGTGTGACTAAGCGAGGCTGGCAGATCAAAATGCCCGACGGTGTTCCGCCGGCAGTCACAAAATCTTTTGCGGCCTTGATTCCAGCAGTCCTGACATTGACTGTTTTCTTAATCGTAAATGCAATTATGACTGGTGTCTTCCATGCGAATCTCCACGATGTGATCTATGAGGTCATTCAAAAACCTTTGACTGGTCTTGGCAGCAGTTTACCTGCTACTTTATTAGCTCTTTTCTTAGTCCAATTTTTATGGTTCTTTGGTCTTCACGGACAGATCATTGTCAATTCTGTAATGGACCCGATTTGGAATACCTTGATGTTAGACAACTTGGAAGCTTATAAGGCTGGCAATCCATTGCCCCACATTATTTCTAAACCATTTATGGAAACCTTCACTGTTGGCTTGGGCGGTTCTGGTATGACTCTAGCCGTTGTGATTCTGATGGCATTTGTCCTAAAGAAAAAACAATACCGCGATGTTGGTCGTTTGGCTTTGGCTCCTGGAATTTTTAATGTGAATGAACCAGCTATTTTCGGATTACCGATCGTTTTGAATGCGACTATTTTGATTCCATGGGTATTGGCGCCTTTAGTTGTTACAACAATTAATTATTTAGTCATGGCTGCCGGTATCGTGCCGCCTCCAACTGGTGTTTCCGTTCCATGGACCGTGCCGATCGTGGCTAGTGGTATTTTGGCAACGAATTCTTGGTTAGGTGGCGCGTTGCAGGTACTCGATTTCATTATCGTCGGCTGTATCTGGTATCCATTCTTACGGATACTTGATCGCCAGCCAAATTTCGATATCGAATAATACCTCTGAATAGTTAAGACAAATCCAAAAAAGTTTGTCTTAACTTTTTTTATTCATTGTATAGACATTTAAACTTAGCTATAATCATATTGAGGTGATGATGTTGCCAAAATACGAAGAAATCGCAAATACGCTACGAAATCGGATCAAAAGTGAGACTTATCCAGCGGGTTCTCTGCTTCCGAAGCAAATCGAATTAGTCAAAGAATTTTCAGTTAGCCGCATGACTATCCAAAAAGCATTAGAAATCTTGACCTTAGAAGGGCTGCTGGCTTCGAAAAAAGGCGTTGGAACGACTGTTTTGCACCACCCTTTTTTAACGAAGGATACATCTTTTCTTTCCTACTACGAAGGTCTAAGTGCAGAAATGGAAAAAGCCAATCGAAAACTAGAAAGTCAGGTCATCGAGTTCAACGTTGAGTTTCCAGATGTTTCTATTCAAGAAAAACTGCACATTTCGGAAGAGGAGCCTGTCTATAAAATCATTCGTTTGCGAATTTTAGATGATCAGCCCTTTATCCTAGAGCATACATATATGCCGATTCAGGCTGTGCCAAACCTGAAAAAAGAGATTATTGAATCCTCGATTTACCAGTATATAAAAAAAGAACTGGGCATTAAGATCACTGGCGCTTACCGAACAATTCGCGCGGACAAAAGTTCTGAATATGATCAAAAATATCTTGACTGTGCCGTTGATGATCCTGTTTTGGAGATTCGCCAAATCGCTTATCAGCAAAACGGCGACCCGATTGAATATTCTCGCAGCCGCAACCGTTTTGATGTGCGAGACTATTCTTTTCTTGATATGAAAGGTAATTAAATACGCAAAAAAAGCCTATTTTTTTGAAATAGGCTTTTTTGTTTAGTCATTAATTGTAAGAGTTAACGTTACCTTACCGCCAACCGCTGTATTCTCTAACTTTAACTGTCCCTGATGATAATTGGCTACCTGCTCCACTATTGATAGGCCAATACCATAATTATTATTGATTGTTCGACTCTGATCCTGTTGCCAAAACATTTCCTTAGCATGATTCAACGCTTCCGGTGAAAATCCAGGACCAGTGTCTTCAAAAATGAACGCTAATTTTTGTTTTTGCTTTTCAATAGTAACTTTTACACTTCCTGATGCCGTGTAAGAAATTGCGTTATTCCCGATATTTACTAGCGCTCGTGTCAGCAGGACTGGGGCAACCATAATTGTAGTTAGATCATGCTTGTGCTGAATATCTAACTCGATCCCTTTTTGCTTTGCTAAAGGAAGCAGTATCTTACTCAAATCATCCATGATAGCTTCGATAGCAACCGGTACCTTCTCCTCTTGAACAACATCGAAATTCGAAATTTGCTGCAACAGATGAAGATATTTTTTCGTCTTCATTCCTGAATCATGAATGTGCTGAATTAGTTGTCTCTGCTCAGCATCTAACTCCTCTTCAAGTAAAAGCTCTGCATTTCCATTGATTACCGTCAAAGGTGTATTGATATCATGAGTTAAGGCAGCGATCTCTTTTTTACGCTGCTGCTGGGTTTCCCACTGCTGGACTAGCGATTCCTTCAATGCCCCTCTCATTTCTTCCATTGATTGCAGGACATGATCAAATTCTATGATGCCTGTGGCGGCGTTGATTGCTGAATCAAGATTCTTTTGTGTGATCTGCTGGCTGGCCTGTTCAACCAAAATCAATTTGGCTTTTATTTGTTTGCTGGCCCTTCTGACGTATAGTACGAAAAAGAGTATTAGCACAAATGCTGTTCCAATTATAAAAAGAACTTCAAAATTTGGAAAAATAGCTCTCAATCGTGCATTAGTAAACTGTGCTTTGTATTGCCATAAAAATAATACATAGCTTCCATCTGAAAAAGAGAGAAAAGTGCCTGTCGGATAGGAGTCATTTTTATTTTTATAGCGCTTGACTGCATCCTCCAGTGATTCTTCTGATAGTGAAGTGTTTTTTACATCGCCATTTTTAGCAAAATAGATATAGTCATAATAATTAGGTTTCAGCTTATCTGGAAATGACAGGCGCTCTTTAAGCTGTGCCATTTCGTTTCGTGCCTCTACTTCTCCCGCATTTGCCGGAGCAATTTTTTCTGTAGAGATCAAAAGTTGAAATACTAGCAGCATCAATAATAGAATGGCTAAAACTCCCGAAAAAGCCAACAATAAAATATGGGTCACATACCTTGTTAAGCCGATTGTTTTTATTTTCGCCATCGATAACCAATCCCCCAGACCGTCTCGATCGGATCTTCCTGATAATCTTTTAATTTTGCTCGAATATTTTTGATATGTTCAACGATCACACTGTCATCAGAACTCCCAGCATAGCCGAAAACTGCTTCATATAATTGCGCCTTGGAAAATACTTGACCTGCCGCTTCCAATAAATGCGCACAAATAAGATATTCGGACTTTGTTAAGAAAATTTCGGCTGAATCATGAAATAGTTTCTTTCCTGCCAGATCCAAAGAAAAATTTCCGATTCGCAAAACATGTGTATGTCCTCGCGACTCTCGCCGCAAATGGGCCGAAACCCGTGCCCGCAGCTCCGAAACAGAAAAGGGTTTGCGAATATAATCATCGCCGCCAATGCCCAGCCCATGAATCAACGCACTCTCCCCGGTTTTGGCCGTAACAAAAAGTATCGGACAATCAACTAAATTGCGCATTCTTTGACAGTATTCAAATCCGTCCTCTTCCGGCATCATCACGTCTAATAAAATCAAATCAGCGAACTTAGCTTTTTCAGCAGTTACTGCTTTTGTACTCGTAAAGGTTTCTACCTGATGTCCTTCACGCAGCAAAGCTGTTTTGATAAATGCTAAGATTTTTTCATCATCATCAATTGCGAAAATCGTCGCCATCTGCTCACCTCACTTTTCCCATCATACGTCTTAAACGTTTAAACAACAAGCTCGTCAAAAGTCATTTTTGCACCCTTCCCATTGATAAAACCAAAGAAAAAGAAAGAGGAGCATTAGTAAGGATAAAAGGATCAGCGCCGCTCCTCCAAACTGAATACTCATTAACGCGGTGGTGCTATTCGTTGTGAAATAACGCGTTATCAAGGGAACCAAACGAATCCCCCAAGAACAAGGAAAGAAAAACCAAATCGTCTCACCAAGTCCTGTCAGCAGTAAAGCACAGAGTAAAAGCTCGACTGTCGCAATCGAAAAATTAACATTCCGGCCAAAACAAAGACCTAACCATAAATGAAAAAGATACTGAAAAAGCGAACAACACCAAACTACTCCCACAAGTAAAAAAATCAGCGAAGCGGGCAACGAATAATCTGAGAAAAATTGAGAAAGAATCAAATGATAGCCTATTCCAACAAATAAGCAGGAAAATAGACCAGGCAATATCAACAATAAAATTTTTGCCGTCAGAGCAATCGGTTTTGACGGGGCATTCAATAGAAAGAAGCCGCTGCCTGCTTCAATTTCCTGATCAGAAATAATCGTAGTCAGCCATGCCGCAATTATCGGATAGATTAATGTCAGCACTTGAAAGAAATTGATTGTTAGCCTGTTTGCTGGATACTTCGTTAATAGCTGATAGCCTAGAAAAATACTTATCCCCAGCGCTGGAATGATTAAATGCAATAAAAAGAATGAGCTCCTGCTCCCCTTCAAAATGTCAGCCTGCAAAGTACGTCTAAGCTGCTTCATGATAATATCCTCCACTGCTAAACCACTTGGTCGTTAAATAATAACTCCCGATAAATAGGATAATCGTGAAAATCACTCCCGGCACAATAACATTCGTATCATATAACGGACTCCCCGCTTCTAGCGGAACACCATTCGGATTGACGCCAATAATCGGAGCCATCAATCTTGGCGCGATGGCAAATGGCAGATACCACAGATCACCGCCAGCAATTGTTTGACTTGAGCAGAAGAAATTCAAAAAAATAATACTTAAAAAGGTAACGACCGAATGAAACCGATCAGCCAGAAACAAGCCTAAAGGTATTTGCCATGCCCAAGTCACTGTTAAGATAATCCCAGCTGCGATCCCTCGCCAAATCGGATATTGTGCAGAAAATATTAGTCCAGAAAGCGTGGTGAGCCCAAAAACCAACCCATTCCCGAAAACTAAATAAAGCACTCCTGTCAAAATTTTCCCCTGCCAAATTTTGACTGGCGAAATCGGCAAAACATTAACATTGAAAAAAGATAGCCGCTTATCTGAATCAATCAGATTATTACAAATCAAGCCAACCACCATCGGCAGCAGCAGCATATACCACCAGTTATAAGCCCCGATCTGTGTGAATTGCCCGCCCATCAAAAAAATCGCCATCAAACTGACCAAAAGCGGAAAGAGAACAATGCCTTTTCTTCCAAAACTGCGCTTGCCCTTCAGCAATTCTGCCTGAATAATTCTACCCATAATGCGCATCCTCCCCTAGTTGTTTCTCTCTTGCAACGTCCATAAAGAGTTTTTCCAGTGCGGCACTATTTTCCGGCAGCTCCCCTTGATAGCCAAGTTGCCCATTAGCGATGATACCAATCGTGTCCACCGTATTTTCTACTTCCGATAATATATGACTGGAAAGAATAACCGATATTCCTTGTGCAGGCAACGACCGGATCAATTCTCGCAAAGCTTGAATACCTAGAGGGTCCAAGCCATTCGTTGGTTCATCCAAAATCAATAATTTAGGCTGATTCAATAGCGCTAAAGCAAGACCTAAGCGCTGCTTCATCCCCATTGAAAATTGACGCGCCTTTTTCTTACCTGTGTTCCGTAAACCAACCAACGCTAAAACCTCTTCTATTCGTGATTCCGCTAAACCTAAAACAGTCGTCCGCACGAGCAAATTCTCCTGCGCGGTCAAATTTCCATAAAGCGGCGGACTTTCAATCAAAGCACCAATCTCAGCTAAATCTTTGCGCTGCCAAGGCTGACCTTTATAAATAATCTCTCCTTCTGAAGGCTTAATAAGACCTGCGATCATCTTCAATGTCGTTGATTTCCCAGCACCATTAGCGCCTAAAAGACCATACACTTCATTTTTAGGAATTTCCAAAGACAAATTATTCACAGCCTTTTGCTTATGATAGGTTTTTGTCAAGTTTTTAGTGGTAATAATCATTTCTTTCATCATTCATTCCCCCTCGTTCTATCCTTAGTATGGAAAACAAATATAAGGAAACTATAAGGAAGGTTGAAATTAAAAAATTGGACGATCACAAAAGAATTTCTCGCTCTCTTTAAAATCACTCATATAAATAAAATTTATCGTTACCCAAGGTTTTGACTATAAACCTTTCCTCCTTTTATACTTCGCTAGCAATCAAAATTTAGGAGGATTTATTTATGCTTACTGGTTTAAACCTATTGAATAATCCCTTTTTAAACAAAGGGACTGCTTTTACAAAAGAAGAACGTGCAAAATACGGCATCACAGGAATGCTTCCCAGCACTGTTCAAACACTGGAACAACAATCTGTTCAAGCTTATGGTCAATATCTAAGCAAACCATCTGATTTAGAAAAACGGATTTTCTTAATGAACGTGTTCAACACCAACCGGACATTGTTCTACAAATTAATGGGGCAACACCTCGTTGAATTCATGCCAATCGTTTATGATCCAGTAGTTGCGGATTCGATCGAACAATACAATGAAATTTTTGTTGAACCGCAAGATGCTGCTTTTCTATCAATCGATGATCCAGCAAGCATCAAAGACAGCTTGAAAAACGCTGCGGATGGTCGCGACATTCGTTTGATCGTTGTTACTGACGCAGAAGGTATTTTAGGAATGGGCGACTGGGGTGTCAACGGTGTCGATATCGCCATCGGTAAATTAATGGTTTACACTGCCGCTGCTGGTATCAACCCTGCACAAGTATTACCTGTATCGATCGATGCTGGTACAAAAAACGAAGAATTATTAAACAACCCGCTTTACTTAGGTAACCGTCATGCCCGTGTCGAAGGTGACACTTACTATGACTTTATCGATCAATTTGTTGAAGCTGCTACAGAGCTTTTCCCTGAACTATTATTACACTGGGAAGACTTCGGACGTGGCAATGCCGCAAACATTTTAGAAAAATACCAAGACAAGATCACGACCTTCAATGATGACATCCAAGGAACTGGGATCGTCGTACTTGCCGGTGTTCTAGGTGGATTAAATATTTCAGGAGAAGCATTAAAAGACCAAACGATTTTAACCTTTGGTGCTGGAACTGCGGGTGTTGGTATCGCTAATATCCTATTAAAAGAAATGGTTCGTCAAGGAACTCCTGAAGAAGAAGCCCGCAAACACTTCTATCAAGTCGACAAACAAGGGTTATTGTTTGAAGACACAGAAGGTTTAACTCCTGGACAAATTCCATTTGCCAGAAAACGTGCTGAATTCACTAACAGCGCTGAACTAACAAACTTAGAAGCTGTGGTAAAAGAAATCCATCCGACAATTATGATCGGAACGTCTACTCAACCAGGTGCTTTCAGTGAAGCAATCATTAAAGACATGGCTGCACACACAGCTCGTCCAATTATTATGCCTTTATCAAATCCAACAAAACTAGCTGAAGCAACAGCAAAGGATTTGATCGAATGGACAGATGGCAAAGCATTGATCGGAACAGGAATTCCTGCCGACGACGTTGAATACCAAGGTATAACTTATCAAATCGGCCAAGCCAACAATGCGTTAATGTACCCTGGGCTAGGTTTAGGTTTGATTGCTTCAACTTCAACTCGCGTAAATGATGAAATTATTTCTCAAGCGAGCCGTGCGCTAGGCGGAATCGTCGACGTGACAAAACCAGGTGCATCCATCCTGCCTCCAGTAGCAAAAATCACTGAGTTCTCTCAAATTATCGCTGAAACTGTCGCAAAATCAGTTGTCGATCAAAAACTGAACCGTGAAGAAATCACTGATGTCAAAGCCGCTGTTGAAGCTGCAAAATGGCTGCCTGAATACAAAGACTAACGCTTAACCATTCATCCCTCTCTCAATGACTGGTTGATTAAATAAAAACAACTCTCTTATTTGCGGAAGTAGATTATCATCTACTCCCTCTTTGCTTCAATCATCGCTTTATTAAAGAAAGGATCTTTTTAAAATGGCACAAAAAGAAACAACAACTGCGCTGCCAGTTGAAGAAAAAAAGACCGGTTTTTGGTCAACAAAAATTTCCGGCGTTAGCTTGCCAATCTATTTGATCATGGTCGTTGTGTTGATCGTGGCGATGGCTTTAGGCAAATTGCCAACAAATATGATCGGACCAATCGCGATCCTAGTTATTTTCGGGAACTTATTCCATTTTATCGGCAACAAAATTCCAATCGTCAAAAGCTACCTAGGCGGCGGATCTGTCTTTGCGATCTTTGCCTCTGCTGCGATTGCGACTTTTGGCATCTTGCCTGATGCACTTGTTAAATCAACCGAAAATTTTGTCACCAACATGGGCTTCTTAGATTTTTATATCGCTGCCTTGATCACAGGTAGTATCTTAGGAATGAACCGTAAATTATTGATGAAGGCCTCTGTTCGCTTTATTCCTGTTGCTCTTATTTCTATGGTAGTTTCTTTCTTTGCTGTTGGACTTGTGGGGATGCTGATCGGTAACGGTTTTGCTAACTCGGTGTTATACATCTCATTACCGGCTATGGCTGGCGGTGTTGGTGCCGGAGCTGTTCCGCTATCAACCATTTACGCGCATGTTTTAGGGACAGATGCCTCATCGATTATCTCCCGCTTAATTCCTGCAACAGCGATGACCAATGTTTTAGCAATTATTGGCGCTGCTCTAGTATCTCGTGCTGGTCAATCATTGCCTAAATTGAACGGTAACGGGAAATTGATGGAAAAAGGCGATCTTGGCGATGGCAAACCTCGTGAAGTAAAACCAGATATTGCTCAGCTTGGTGTTGGCTTGATGGTAGCCTTGACCTTCTTCATTTTAGGTCAAATCTGCAACTTCTTCGTTCCAAAGATTCATGCGTATGCCTTCATGATCATCATCGTAGTTATTTGTAAAATTACGAATATCCTGCCTGAATACTATGAAGATGCAGCGATCATGTTCAATAATTTGATCGTTAAAAACCTAACTGCCGCTGTTCTTGCCGGTATTGGTATTGCTTTATTGAACTTGAATGTTTTAGCCTCTGCTTTAACCTGGCAATTCGTTGTTTTATGCTTAACAAGTGTGGTTGTCATCTCACTTGTTTCTGGATTCGTCGGCCGTCTTTTCGGTCTATATCCAATCGAATCAACCATTACCGCTGGATTATGTAATAACTCAATGGGCGGAACGGGAAATGTTGCTGTATTATCTGCCGCTAACAGAATGGAATTGATTGCTTTTGCTCAGATGGGCAACCGTTTAGGCGGCGCGATCGTCCTAATCATCTCAGGCTTCTTGATGCAGCTGTTTTCATAAAATAAAACCGAGGGCACAGATTACTTTCTCTTTTACGAAAGTATCTGTGCCCTCGGCTTTTTTCATTTTTTAATAAGAACAAGATCAGACACGGCAGTCGATAAATCAGCTGAAATTTATTCTATTACCTCTTTGCTTTCACGCATAAAGATCGCTGCGCCGATCGCACCAACGACAACAATTGCTCCAGCAACATAACAGATTTGGATCAAACCTTTGTCGAAGGCATTAACGACAACCTTTTGCAGCTCGTGCGCAAACGGCGCCTTGCTTAACGCATCAGAAAATGCGATTTGATGACCGGAAAATGGTCCCGCTGTAATCAAGCCGTTGGTTAATTTTTCAGGCAAATGCATTGAGGCCGCATGTTGGTTTACCACATCCGCATAACGATTTGCTTCGACTAATCCTAAAATCACAACGCCAAAACTTGTTCCAAATTGCCGAAAAACATTCAATAGACCTGATGCCATCCCCATCTCTTCAGGTGCGACACCTTCCAATCCGGCCGAGTTCAATACTGGATTCACGATTCCATTGGCAATTCCGATCATAACAAGCGTTGGCCATAATTGCGCGTAGCCCATCGTCGGAGATAATTGACCGATCAAGAAGATAAAACCAGCCCCGCTGACTAATAAGCCGGCTACGATCATCCATTTTTTCGAGAATTTATTCCCAAGAATTCCTACGACCGGACCTAAAATCAGCGACCAGACAGATAAAGCCAATTGACGAATCCCCGTATCAAAGGCTGACCAGCCGATATAGTTTTGCATCAATACGGTTAAATAGGTATTGAAGGCATAGATTCCTGAACCTAATGCAAACGCGACTAAAACGGACCCGATAAAATTGATATTCTTGAACATCTTTAAATTCATCATTGGATTTTCAACTTTCGCTTCAACGAAGATAAACAAGGCTAAAAATACAACAGCTAAAACTAACCAGCCGCCAACCTTTGGATCTGTCCATGCCAAATTAATCTGGGTTTCTTTTTGAATCAAGCCATAAATCGCGCTGAATAATGCAGCGGCGGATAAAGCCATCCCGATAAAATCGATTTTCTGATCTTTCCCATAACTTGGCGTTTCATTGACAAAACGAATCGTCATTAAAACGGCAATAATACCGATTGGTAAATTGATAAAAAAGATCGATTCCCAACCAAAAGCATCCACTAACAGACCGCCGACTAATGGACCTGAAGCAGAAGATAAACCAATCACTGAACCTAAAATACCCAAGGCTAGCCCGCGCTGTTTGCCATCAAAGTTCGATGCGACCAATGCCATTGATAAAGACATCATCCCTGCACCGCCAATAGCTTGAATGCCGCGGCCAATATCCAAAATTAATAATGAAGGCGCAAAACCGTTCACCACAGAAGCAATTACAAATAAGATCAAGCTGGCCAAGAAGACTTTCTTGCGTCCATACATGTCACCCATTTTTGATACGATCAACAATGTGACCGCAAAAACTAACGTATAAGCATTCAAAACCCATTGCAATTGAGTAAAAGGTTCATTAAAAGCCTTTTGCATAGTCGGCAACGCTACGTTTACTACTGTAACGTCCAACAATCCCATGAAAACGCCTAAAGACATCGCAACTAATGAGAACCATTTTTTTAAAGAATTTTCCATAAACTATTCGCACTCCTACTATCTATAACTATCAATCTGCTGATCGCAACCAGTTATTTCCGATCAGCGATTTGTTTCTTGTTCCAGCTTAATTTTGTTTTAGCGATTTGGATATCCAGCTCATACGCCTCGCCCAAAATACGAAAACGTTCCGCATTTTCTGGAAAACGCGCCTGATGCTCCATCATATCCTCCTGCGCCTTTTGATAAAATTCCAAATCCTTTTCGATAAACAACCGAAATTCCTCTAAAATGTCCAATTGTTCAGCAAGGGTGATGCTGTCTAACGAACGCAATTTGAAATGAATCATGTCGTTGCGCTTCGCATCCGAAGGTATTTTTTCTTTCATTAATTCAATAAAACGATCAACGCCTTTTGTGGTAATATGCCACAACTTCATCTTGCGCCCTTCTTCATGCATCATTGAAGTGACAAGTCCCTCTTTTTCTAACCTTTCTAATGAAGGATACAGCACACCGCTGGAAACCTTACGCATCGGCTGCAAAGCCGACCCAACGATTTTTTGCAGCTTATAACCGGTTTTATCCCCACTGATCAATGAACCTAAAAGCAATAAATCATACATGATGTCCTCCCCTCCGACAAAACTGCATAAGTCTTTTAGATATATTGACTTGCTAATTATAGGTCTTTTAGATAGGTTGTCAATTAAAAAGCCTTTTTGAAAAAACTAGCTTATTTACTAAAAAAATCCGTATCCTTCATTAAAGGACACAGATTTTCTAAAATTCTATTTCACTTCTTGCAACAAACTCATCAATTCAAATCCGGTATTAACCTTCGAATAAATCGAACAAACCACAAATAATCGTTTTCCAGCAAATTCTGTTTTTTTGAATCGTCTTGAGGAGGCCGGTATGTGGTGATGCCCATGGATCGCCCCGATGATCGTATATTTTTCAAACAGCTTTTTTATTTTCGGTTCTTCACAAATATAGTCTTTGTTATAGGCCTCGCTTGTCTCTGGCAACAAACTCAATTCATTGAACAATGGTGCATGAGAAACAATCACAGTAGGGATCTCCGTATCCTCGCCTAATAGTTTTTCTAACGATTTCAAAATAAATTGCTGCTGCGCCTTTTTCCGTTTTACTAATGCAACTGGAATCGTAAGCCCAATATAACGAATGCCTTCATGAATCAGGCTGCCATTATTCAGCAAATTCATTTTAGGAAAACGAGCAGCAATCTCTGTTTTAACTACCTCATAAAACGGATGATCTCCCGTTGGCAATAAATACCAAGCCTCATCTGGATCTTGCAGTAATTCCTTGAACCATTCATAGTTGAAAAATGGACGCCATTTATCCCACTGCTCGTCTGTTCGGTCGGTTGTTTCTGGCAAAATATCGACTAACTCGTGCCCGCCAATGACATAAACGCCTGCGATTTCTTCATCGCGAACATGCGAATCTGAGACATCCCCCGCTAAAATATTAAAATGGCGATTAAGGAATGGTAATTTCCCATCTTTTGCATGAATATCAGAAACTACATTGATCAAATTGCGATTTTCAGCAGAATGAACATTTTTGAAATATTTTTCTGCTTCGTCTGGATGAACGCTGTGAGCGATATAATTTTCTCGCAGCCGCGACAGCTCTTCACCGTATTCCGAGCGTAATAACGGTTGGGTATTTACAATTGCAGAGTCAGCAGCAACCAGGGCATTTTCGATCCCCGACTTCACTTCTTGCGGCAATAAGGATAAAGCAGAATCAATATCTGAATGAATCGTTAGACCTTGTTCGATTAGCTGCTGGTCCTGTCCCACTGATTCTAACAACTGGACTTCCTTTCCATCGATCATCAGTGGTAATGAATTCGCAAGCTGAACAACAAAGTTCAAATATTCAGAAAGATATCCGGCAATCCCAGTTTTAACATTCTCACTAAACAAAAATTTGCCGGCAAGGTTGGCTGACAACGGACCCGTTTCATCATGCTGCATCAGACGTCCGACAACTTGAATTTCCAATAACGGATTTTGCATGATCGCATTATAAGCCTGCTTCACCTCAAATGAATGTTCATCGACCCGATTGCCTGTTACTTGAAAAATACTTAACGTTAAATATTTCTCAACGGTCGTCTGATGTAACTCGATATAGCGTCGGATCTCTTCTGGATGAAGCAAGTACTGAATTGCGGCTCGCTGAATATAGTTCCGAGCGGTATCGTAAGGAATCGCCGAATAAACAAGATCGCCTTTTGAGGAGATCGCCATCGAATGATTTCTCGTATTGTAAGTCAATTGAAAATAATTATTTTTAAAAACAGTCTTATTGACCGGACGCCGCTTATTTTCTGGATAAAGCTCGATCCGCTCAGCCAAAGCCTGCGGCAATGCAGTTTTCATCGGTAAAGAAAGCTCTTTCCTGCTTACCATCAAATCTTTTTCATTTTTCTTCGATTTCATCAAAGCACCTCTATTTTAAAGAGAATTCGCCTTCTCTTTACGTACATTTATATCTGTCTCTTATACACATCTCCGAGCCCACGAGACGCTCA
>NZ_NGLG01000002.1:755708-757219 GCF_002140655.1 Enterococcus sp. 3H8_DIV0648
TTATAGCGTTTATCCTTGTTTTGAGCCCAACAAATTTCAAATTCAAGGGAAATTTTAGCAAACAGCTCTTCGATTTATTAAAAAAAGAAATAACAAGCAACATGTACTATTAATTATTTCACTTTGCTATAAATAATTGACGAGCAGGATTTTGCATTCAATGTTAGCATAGCAGCAGAAAGGGATGGATTATTGATGGAGCTAGTCATCGGAAATGAGATTACAGCATTTAATTGCTACGGAGAAAAAGTAACCGGCATCATCGAGCAAATATATGTCAATACAATAATAGTCGGAACAAATACGATGAAATATGTATGTCCTAAAAAAAACTTACTGAATAGCAAAAGGCAACGTACAGATTGATGTACGTTGCCTTTTTTGCTTAATAAGTGTTTGTTTAACCGAATAAAATCACTCCTACTCAATCACAGCTTCTTCAATAGACCAGCATTATTGGCACCGTCGCCGATCAGTCCACTACTTTTAAGTTGATTTTTCCCTAGATTTTTACAATATCTAAAAAAAACGGAATAGTTTTTCCCCCTAGTTATCTCTTATACTTTAAGTAGTTAAGTAGCAATGAAATTCGCTAAGGAATCAGGTGATTATTTTGGAAAAATATGTGTATGCTGCTATGTTAACCTTTTGCGTTTTTCTGAAACTCACGTCAATCATTAGTCTATCGTTCTTTTTATTGATTTTTGGGATTGTAGCTGGGATTCTTGCTGGTCGCGTTTTCCTTTTCCATCGATACGACCTATTTTTGCCAGTGGTTAAAGTCAGTATTCTTAGTGAAAATGGAAAAGTCTTGGTTTTATGCACTAGTATCGTTATCTATCTCGTCGCTTTGTCCTTCATTGCTGTCGGATCGTGGCTCTGCTTGATATAGTCTCAAACATTATAATACTCGAAAAGAGGAAGACTGATGATCAGTCTTCCTCTTTTTTTGACTTTTCTAAATGATTGGTTGTTTCGACTACAATGACATTTTCTTCAGGTAGACATAATTCTTTTATCAACAACCGTTTCATTTCCTCTTTTGTTAAGCTGGATTTCCCCTTGAAAACTCCTTCACCATATCTTTCCCATGCTGCTGCTTTTTTTATTCGGGGATGTTGAATGATGTTCGGCACGGGAGTCGCTTTTAGCGAGACGATCAGATCATATTCAATACTCTCCGCCTCAGTCTTTCTGCTGGAATATTTGATCACTGAATAAATCAAAAGAACACTTAGAATTAGGCCAATAACAAGTAATAAGCTGCCCATTTTTTCACCTCACCTTTATTTGGTAAAAAACTATTCACTGCCCGACTGAGTTTGGTTCGCATCTATCAACGGATTACTATTAAAGTCTCTTATTTTAAATCATTTTTATCACTTTAATTATACCAAAAAGTAATAACGTTCACTTATTTATCTTCTACAAATGATCAATCTGCTTATTTCAATTGTAAGGTTACTTTAAGGTTAAGAACAGTTCCATGCAAGCTTTCCTACCTATACTGA
>NZ_NGLG01000002.1:757323-758937 GCF_002140655.1 Enterococcus sp. 3H8_DIV0648
ATGCAAGCTTTCCTACCTATACTGAATCTATAAAGAAATGGAGGGAAAAATCATGACAAGAACGATCTTAGAAATCAGAGATCTGCGAAAAAGTTATGGACACAACAATATTTTGAACGGGATTGATCTGCAGCTGCTGCCAGGGAAAATCACTGGCCTGCTTGGACGAAATGGTGCCGGTAAGACCACCTTAATGAAATGTGTTTTAGGTTTAACCGCAAATTATCATGGAAAAGTCGTCTTTAACGGCCAAAATTTAAGTACAACGGATACGCAAACAAGAATGAAAATCGGTTCGCTGGTGGATGTTCAGTTTTATGAGGATTTAACTGCCTATGATAATCTGATGCTTTCTATTCGATTGATCGACTCGCTTCCTAAAAAAGAGCGCAAACGGCTCATTCACGAAAGTTTAGAATTTGTCGAACTAAGCAACGCCGCCAAGAAAAAGGTCAAAAACTTTTCCTTTGGAATGAAGCAGCGGCTGGCTTTGGCATTATCGTTGATTACAAAGCCCGAACTGCTGATTTTGGATGAACCTTTTGTCGGCCTCGATCCGATCGGTGTAGAAGAAGTAAAAGACTTGTTGCGGAAGCTTTGCCGTGAGCGCGGTACAGCTATTCTCTTTTCTAGTCATCAAATGCAGGAAGTTTGCGACCTGACTGATAATATTTTGGTCTTGAGCAAGGGCGTGATCAGCTATTCTGATCAAAATAGACATTTTGAAAACCAGCAGGCTCAATTAATCGAGCTGATGAAATAAAAAAAGGAGCGAACAATGATGGAAATATGGACGATCTATAAAATGGAAATAATCAAAACACTAAAAAGAAGAACTAGTCTGATTCTGCTGATTCCGGCAATTTTAGTTATGGTCATGTCTTTTGGGGTCTCAACTGGCGCTTTGACCTTCACTGGCGATGCGCTGTCTAGCAATGGAAAATTAGCCTGTCTTGATTTTGTAACCACGATCTGGGCTTTTTTCAACACATTAGGTATTTGGGGGATTTTATTAATTTTGGTTACAGCAGTGCAGTTTTCCGGCGAAATCACTAGCGGACAAATCAAAATGACGCTCTTGCGAATCGGTAAAAGAGGTCCGATTATTGTAGCGAAATTCTGCGCGCTGCTGACGACTACTTTTGGTGCGTTTGTTCTGTTTACCTTGAGCGCGGGCGCCGGTTATTATCTTTTTGTTGCGGACTCTACGATGGGAAATGGCAGCTTTACTTCATCAATGATTGATTTGCCGAATATGCTGGCGATGATTGGCTTTATTTTTCTTCATCTCGCCTTATTCATGGCAGTGACGTTGCTTGCTGGACTGTTTCTATCACCTTTTATTGCCTTTATCATTTCACTAGTCAGTTTGTTTGCCCTCAATTACTTGATCACTACGAATGCAGTCGATCTTCTGAAGTATTCTGCACTATCAGCGAGTAATCATTTGCTTGCAGGTCAAACTGCGGAATGGGTTCCGGCCTTGCTATCTTCTCTCGTGATTATTGCCTGCATTCTGACTTTGACATCGCTGTTTTTCAAAAGAATGGATATAAAATAGCTTTATTGAAGGTATAATAGAGAATAAAAGGGGTGTGTTTGATGGGGTTCTCG
>NZ_NGLG01000002.1:759063-800308 GCF_002140655.1 Enterococcus sp. 3H8_DIV0648
AGATGTGTATAAGAGACAGGTATAATAGAGAATAAAAGGGGTGTGTTTGATGGGGTTCTCGATTTTAGTGGCAGATGATGAACAAGGGATCATTGATTTTGTTACTTTATATTTGGAAAAAGATGGGTATAAGGTGTTCACCGCTTCCGACGGCGAAGAGGCGTGGACTTGTGTTCAACAGGAAAAAATTGATCTGGCTATTTTAGATATTATGATGCCAAAAATGGATGGGTATCAATTGGTCAAAAAAATTCGCGCAGAAAAAAATATGCCGATCATCTTTTTGACCGCAAAAGATGCCGGAGCAGATAAAGTGTTAGGGCTCGGTATTGGTGCCGATGATTATGTAACCAAACCGTTTGATCCATTGGAATTAGTTGCTCGTGTCAGCGCTCAGCTTCGCCGCTTTTACTCTTTAGGTGCACAAGAAGCTGCCGAACCAAACACACTCACACTCCATGATCTAATTCTCGACCTTGATCAATGTATCTTGTTCAAGGAAAACCAACAGATCAATTTAACGTCAATCGAATTTAAAATCCTGCGTTTACTGATGGGAACCCCGGGACGTGTTTTTACTAAAAAACAAATCTACGAGGCCGTTTGGGAGGATACTTATATCGTCGATGACAATAATATCATGGTCTACATCAGCCGCCTTAGAGAAAAATTAGGAACCAGAGAGGAGGAATCTTATATCCAAACAATCCGCGGATTAGGATATAAGCTAGTGCCATGAGTAAGAAACCCAAAACATTAGGACGCTTTTTGACAAAAAAGTATCTGACGACCTCTCTTCTATTGCTGGTGCTAATTTCTATTTTTACTTTCGCTTTTCAACTTTTCGTCGTCAGTAACGAATCGCCCGCAAAAGATTTTTCTGCCAATACAATCGTCCGATCTGATTATCATAAAATTGATGTCTCTTCTCTTAAATCTGTCGATGGCTGGGTGGAAATACTTGATGAAAATAATAATGTGATTTATACCAAAGGAACGGCTAAAGAAAGAAAAAATCATTACACTCAAAAACAATTATTGGAAATGGATGGTCTGCAGGCCATTATCGATAAAAATATTTATCAATTGGGCCCTGTTTATTTAGAGCTCAACAGTCTAGATTCTGAATACATGGCGACATTTGCACCTTTTAAAGGAAAAGACGGTAAAAATTATACTTGTATCGCAAAGATGCCAAAAAAAAGCTTGCGAGCAAATATCAGTCCTGTCTATCATAACTTTACTTCGATCCTCACAGCATCAAACTTTAAATGGTTGCCATTCATTTTTATAATGCTACTACTGATTTTCATTTATTGTCTACGGCGCTACTCAAAATCAGTCAAGGAGCATCTCGTCGCACCAAATACCGTTCTGATCGATGGTTTGCGAACGATCAAGAATGGCGAGTATTCCAAGAAAATCCATCTGAATGCGGAATACGAATATGTCGAGATTGAAGACTCCTTCAATCATATGGCAAAGCAATTGGCAGAAGCGGAACAACAACGAATCTCTTATGAAAAGGAACGGCAATTACTCTTTGCCAACATGGCTCATGATCTGCGCACACCGATCACCACCATTCAAGGCTCCGCCAAAGCAGTAGCAGACGGCTTAGTTGGTGACGATAAACTAGATCAGACGATGAAAACCATCATCGCGAAAACGGATCATATGAATGAACTGGTCAATCGATTATTGATTTTCTCAAAACTAGAAAGCCCTGATTATCAACTCCAGCGTCAAAATTTAGATTTGTCAGAATTAATTCGCCAAATCTTATTGGAACAGCTTGAACCAGCAGAAAAAAATGACATTGCATTGACTTTTGATCTGCCGGAAACTCCTTTAGAAATTTCTGGCGATCCCGTCGAACTGCGTCGTGTTTTTGATAATTTGATTAGCAATGGTATTCAGCACAATCCAGCAGAGACAACTGTGCACATTCAACTTTACCCACTAGAAAATCAAGTGATTTTTGAGATCAAAGACAATGGAACCTCCATTCCAAAGGAACTGCAAGAACAGCTATTTGAACCCTTTGTCAGCGGAGACAGCTCCCGTTCCACTCAAAACGGCAGCGGACTTGGCCTCGCCATCAGTAAGAAAATCGTGGAAAAACATGGCGGAAGGATTTCTTTTGTGGAGTTGAATGAACACGAGAAGATGTTTCAAGTGGTGTTGTGGCGGCAACAAAAAAACGCTTAAACACTATGTTTAGACGTTTGGAATTTTGTATAAAAAATTTAAAGACGGAAAGGCGTTCATCGCTTTCCGTCTTCATTTTTATCTCCAAGAACCTATTCAAACAAAGAAGCACCATTAGTAGCAATAACCCTGCTGTACCAGTCAAATGATTTTTTCCTATATCGTTTCAGAGTTCCTGAACCATCATCGTTTTTATCCACGTAAATATAGCCATAGCGTTTGCTCATTTGGCCTGTTGAAGCGCTGACTAGATCCACACAGCCCCAAGAAGTGTAGCCAATCAAGCGAACGCCGTCTTTTATGATCGCATCATGCATGGCTAACATGTGTTTTTGCAAATAGTCAATTCGATAATCATCGTTTACTTTTCCATCGATAAGCTCATCCTTTGTTCCTAGACCATTTTCAACAATAAACAACGGCTTTTCATAACGTTCATACAATGCATTTAGAGTAATCCTTAATCCTAATGGATCAATTTGCCAGCCCCATGGACTGATCTCTAAATGAGGATTTCTCAATGTTGGGATCACATTACCAGCCGTTTTCTCTCCAGCTTCTGGATCAGCACTGGTTAATCGAGACGCATAATAACTAAACGAGATGAAATCAACCGTATATTCTTGAAGCAGCTCTTCATCACCTGGCAGCATATCAATGGTAATGCCTAAATTATCAAGTTTTTGTTTCGTGTAGTCCGGGTAATGACCACGTACTTGGACATCACTGAAAAAGAACGTTGCGCGATTTTTCTCTAGCGCATCAAAAACATCTCTTGGATCAGATGAATACGGATAAAACTGACCAGCCGCCAACATACAGCCAATTTGATAATCAGAATCGATTTCTTTGGCTAATTTTGTCGCTAAAGCTGAGGCAATCAATTCATGATGGGCTACTTGATATTTTACCTTTTCCTGATCTTCATCAGGTCGGAACATAATTCCAGCCCCCATAAACGGCATATGCAAAAGCATATTGATTTCGTTGAAGGTGATCCAATACTTCACTTTTCCTTTAAAGGTTTCAAACAAAACTCGGCAATATCTCAAATAGGCATCAATGACTTTACGATCACGCCAAGAACCATATTTTTCAATCAAATGCAGCGGCATATCAAAATGGCAAATCGTGATTAATGGTTCAATCCCATTATCTACTAACTTCCGAACGATTTGTTTATAAAAATCCAAACCTTCTTGATTAGGTGTCTCTTCTTCCCCTGTTGGAAAAATACGACTCCAAGAAATGGAAAAACGATAGACTTTAAAACCCATTTCAATCATATAATCAATGTCTTCTTCCCAATGATGATAAAAATCCACAGCTTCTCTTCCTGGATAAAGGCAATCATTTGGCAAATCTCGATAGTGGAACTTGCCTTCCATCACTTCACGGCGTTTTTCGCCCGCGGGAATCACATCTACCAAGGCCTTCCCTTTGCCGCCTTTATTATAGCCACCTTCATATTGGTTGGCGGCGGTTGCTCCACCCCATAGAAAATTATTAGGGAAACACTTCTTCGTACTCATTATTTCCCCACCTCTAATAATAATTTACCCGCAAGAATATCTTGTTTTGGTGCGGTTCTAATTGTAGAAAACGCATCAAAATTGGTCATAATGATCGGCGTGGTTGTTTCATACCCTTCATCAATAATCATCTCTAAGTCAGCTTTTAGTAATGGATCACCTTTTTTCACTCGATCTCCGCTTGCAACGAATACTTCAAACGGTTTGCCACCCATTTTTACTGTATCTAATCCAACATGAATCAATAGCTCTGCCCCATTATCTGATTTAAGCCCAATCGCGTGTTTCGTTTCAAAGACCATTTCGACAGTGCCATCTACAGGAGAGACAAACAAACCGTTCTCAGGAATAATGCCGCACCCTTTACCAATCGCTTCACTAGAAAAAGCGGCATCTTTAATCTCTGTCAAAGGAATCACCTTACCATCTGCTGGGGAAAAGATGCTGATACTGTTTGCTGGATTACTTTCCGTATATTGATCGTCTAGCAATGTGTCCAATTCTTCAATCGTGTCTTTTTCGATATTTTTTTCTTTATACAATACGAAAGAAACAACGAAAGCTACCGCAAAGGCGATCGCCGCTCCTAAACAAGCAAAAATCAGATTGCGGAAGCCGTCTTCACCAATGTAAACAGGTAAAGTCATCAAACCGGGAGAACCAGACGCGTATCTTTTAACTCCAAATAGTCCGATAAACAGGCCACCCACAGCACCGCCGATCATAGATGAATATAAAGGTGTTTTGAAGCGCATATTGATCCCGAATAACGCCGGTTCTGTGATGCCGCAAACTGCTGTGATTCCGGCGGATACTGCTAATTCCTTAATCGCTCGATCCTTTGTTTTCAATCCGACTGCTAAAGAAGCCCCGCCTTGGGCAATATTTGAAGCCAAATTCCCTGGTCCAATCATCGCATCATAACCAACAGTCATGATATTATTTGCGCCAATTGGAATAATTCCGTAATGAGTACCTGTTAAAACTAATAACGGGAATACTCCGCCAATAACCATTGGTACTAACCAGCCTACGTGTAAATCAAGGAACGTAATACCTGCCGCGATCCCATTACCAATGATATAGCCAACAGGCCCTAACACAACTAAACTCACAATTCCTGTTACTAAGATCGTTATCAAAGGAACCGTGAAGAATTTAATCATTTTGGGTGAATAGCGGTCAGCATATTTTTCAATATAAGACATGAACCAAACCGATAAAATAATCGGTACGACCGATGAACCGTAAGTAGCGTTATAGATCGGTAAAAAGCCTAAACTCAATGCTTCGCCGCTTTCAATTGACGCAGCGACCATCGAAACAAAATTCGGATGAAGTAAAATCCCGCCAACCATCATCGCTAAGTAAGGGTTGCTGCCAAATTTTTTCGCTGCGGAGTTCGCCAGTAAAATCGGTAAGAAATAAAAGCCCGCATCTGCCATGAAATTGATGATCTGATAAGCTTGAGCAGTATTATCCACCCAATGAAAAGCAACTAAAAGTGCTAGCACCGCTTTAATCATCCCTGATGCAGTAATTGCTGGTAAAATCGGTGTAAAAATACTGGAAATCGTATCTAAGAAACGAGCACCAATACTCTTCTTTTCACCGGATTCATTACTGTCGTTGTTTTTTTCCAACTGATTACCGAGCAAACTCATGATTTCGTTGTATACATGTCGAACCTCGCTGCCGATAATTACTTGATATTGACCGCCGCCGACAGTCACACCTACAACGCCAGTCATTTGTTCAATAGCTGATCGATCAGCCTTTTTGTTATCCTTCAAATTGAAGCGCAAACGAGTTGCACAATGAGTCAGGTTGCTAACATTCTCTTTTCCACCAACGTGGTGAATGATTTCTTCCGCTATTTTTTTATAATCCATCATTTTTCCTCCTGTAAAAATCAACCATTAAAAAAAGAAAATACCTAAACAAACTCGCGAAAAACTGCGAGTTTGCTTAGGTATAGCCCTCAATCGGTAACAATCCTAATCTTGATTGGTTATTCTTTTTATGTGTATGGTTAGATAAATCAATTCGTCTTCGTCCAACGGTCTGTTAAAAATACTTTGAACATAATTACTAATTTTCATTGCACAAGCATATTCCTTTTTGTACTGCTCCTTGATTTTCATCATGAATTGAATCGTTTCAGAGTCATTTAAGCGCGCACCGCTGAAAAGTCGTTGAATGAAAAATTTCAAATGAGTCACAAATCGTTCATAGTTCAACGAGTATTCATCAATCTCAACATTAAAATGATACTTAACGATATTCAAGATGTTCTGAATGATCTCGGCCATCTCAGATACTTGACCAATTTCATCCATATCAAGGTTGGCATTGACAATATGCAAAGCAATAAAACCTGCTTCATCTTCCGGCAAAGTCACACCAAGCCTATTTTGAATAATGGACAATGCTTCTTTTCCTATCAGAAATTCATGATTATAGAATCGTTTGATTTCCCATAGTAAAGCATTCTTGATTTCCATTCCCTCTGATTTTCGTTGAATCGCATAGTGGATGTGATCCGTCAATGTCAGGAAAAGATTTTCGCTTAGTTTTTTTCCAAGCGAGACTTTTGCAAAACTGATGATCTCATTGGCAACTTGAATATGTTCTAATGGAATGTCTTCCAATAATCGAATCAACTTATTCTCGTTCCACTCTTTGGTAACAACGTATTTCTTTTCGATATTTGCTGAAGGAATGCTGTCTCCAATCTTCTTTTTGAAGCCAATGCCTTTGCCCATGATAATCATCTCATTATTTGACGCATCTGATGAAATGACTATATTGTTGTTTATTATCTTTTTAATAAACATCTCAGGCTCCCTACATTTATCCAATATATTGAATCTAAATTAAGTATAGCCCGCTATTTAAAGCGGTAACAATCTCCAACTGAGCATAGCATCACTTTTTTTGAATGTCAATAGACTTTAGAATTTTGCCTGATTTATCTTTTTATAAAGTTCGGACGTTATTTTAAAAGTCAAGAAGCTGAAACTAGTTTCTTTTTTAAAGAAATATTACTTGATAAAAAGTGCCTTTTGCTTAAATCTTGATTATTGAGATTGAGGCGTTTGTAAGGAATAAAAATAACGAAAAATGCGGATTACTTTTATAAAAAAATAATCCGCAGTCGATAATTTAATTCAGTTTTTCCCCATTCGTTTCGATCACTTTCTTATACCAATCAAACGATGCTTTTTTCGAGCGATCCAAGGTACCATTGCCTTCATCATCAAGATCTACATAAATGAAGCCGTAACGTTTACTCATTTCACCCGTCGAAGCACTCACTAGATCAATACAGCCCCAAGGTGTGTATCCCATCAAATCGACACCGTCATCTACAGCTTTCTTCATGGCTTCAATGTGTTCCCGCAAATAATCGATCCGATAGTTATCTTCAATCGTGCCATCTGGTTGAACTTCGTCAATTGCGCCTAGTCCGTTTTCTACAATAAATAACGGTACTTGATAACGCCCATATAACTCGTTCATCGCAATGCGCAAACCTTCAGGATCAATTTGCCAGCCCCACTCACTAGCTTTCAGGAATGGATTTTTCACTCCGCCCAGTAAGTTGCCGGATACGCCTTCAGTCTCTTCAGAAGTCTCGTCCACGACCATGGACATATAGTAGCTGAAACCAATGTAATCCACTGGATAAGCTTTTAAGATTTCTAAGTCTTCCTCAGTAATTTCAAGTTCGTTTTGATCGACACCAAACTTATTGTATAAACGTTTCGTATAAACCGGGTACTCGCCGCGAACCTGCACATCGGTACAGAAAAAATTGAATTCTTGATTTTGGACTAGGTTCGCCGCTTGATTGATTGGGTTTGAATCGATACTGTACGTTGTCGCGTAAATGATCATACAGCCAATTTGCAGATCAGGATCGATGTCGTGAGCGATTTTCACTGCTAAGCTGCTTGCGACAAACTGATTGTGCCAAGCTTGGAAGACATTTTGCATCTCGCCGCCGCCATTGGAGATTACCATTCCTTGGCTTAGCGCCGGAAAATGGAAAGCGGAGTTGATTTCATTGAAGGTCATCCAATACTTCACTTTTTTTCCATAACGAGTTAAGACTGTTTTGGCAAAACGTTCGTAAAACGTGATAAGTTGACGGTTTTTCCAGCCGCCATATTCTTTTGCCAGATGCAGCGGCATTTCATAATGAGAGATCGTGATAACTGGTTCGATATTATATTTTAAACATTCGTCGATCAAGTCATCGTAAAATTTCAACCCTGCTTCATTAGGCTGCTGCTCATCGCCCTTAGGAAAAATCCGACTCCATGCAATGGAAAAACGATAACATTTGAAACCCATTTCCGCAAACAAGGCAATGTCTTCACGAAAACGATCGTAATGGTCGATTCCACGATGATTAGGATAGACGTATTTTTCCTCATCAATTTCCCAATCAAACTCAGGTGAACCGATCACTTGAAACCGCTGCTTGCCGCCCGGCATAGTATCCGCCACAGATAAGCCTTTTCCATCTGCCTGATAGGCCCCTTCTAATTGATTCGCAGCAGTCGCGCCGCCCCATAAAAAATCTTTTTTAAACATGAAAAATCTCCCTTCTTTTTTTACAAAAGCTAGTTCGTCTCAACTAGCAGCCACAAGATACAACCTGTTGAGATAAACTGAAATCACCACATAATACACTCGAGAATTTTGAAAATAACTGCGAAAAGTTGCACTGACAGCTAACTCGATCTGAGAAAATCATTTTCCGAAAAACGCGGAAAATGAGTTTTATTCTCATCACGCATACGATCACACTAAACAGCATATTCCTAATTACGAAGATAACCAATTTTTTTCTTTAGACCATATATACTGCAAAAAGTGCGACTCGCAACTAATTCGTTTTGAAGAATGAACTTTTTATAAAGCGAAAAAGTTCGTTTTATTCTCATCACGCATACGATCGCACTAAACAGCATATTCCTAATTACGAAGATAGCCAAGTTTTTCTTTAGACTATATATACTGCAAAAAGTGCGACTCGCAAAAAAAGGCCAAACCAAAATAAGACTGATTGTCTTATTACGGTTTAGCCTGCTTTACCAGTCACTATCCTTTTGCAAAATTATAACAATAAAAACGTTTCCACGCAAATGACACTATTCGAAAAAAGTGAGATTTAAAACTAAATTACTTATCGCTCTGTGGCAAGTTTTCATAATTTGAAAGGTTCTCAAAAATCGAAATGAATTTCTGCTTTCCCACTCTCATCGACTGTGCTGATTTCATAAGACCTTATACCTCTGCAGAGACAGCTCCGGTTTCAATATGAAAAATTTTAAATCAACGTTTCCGCATTGGTTCGAATGACACTTTTATACCATTCGAAACTTTTTTTCTTATAGCGTTGTTTCGTGCCTTGCCCAAAATCATCTTGGTCAACATAAATGAAGCCATAGCGTTTCTTCATTTCTCCTGTTCCAGCACTGACAATATCAATCGGTCCCCAAGACGTATAGCCTAGAACATCGACACCATCTTCATCCATCGCTTGTTTCATCGCCTTAATATGTTTTTTTAGATAAGCGATTCGATAATCATCGACAATGGCTTCTTTGTTGGATACATCATCAAAAGCCCCTAAACCGTTTTCGACGATCATGATTGGTTTTCGATAACGATAATAAAGCTCATTCAACGCATAACGCAGACCAGTCGGATCATTTTGCCAGCCCCAATCGGAAGCAGTCAAATAAGGATTATCAACCACATTGGCGCTTGATTTATAAGAAGATGCTTGATCCTGTAATACCCTAGAACTCACCGTATTGGACATGTAATAGCTGATAGAAATATAATCGACAGTCCCATTTTTCAAGGTTTGCAGCTCTTCCTCAGAAAGATCGATCACGATTTTTTTACGTTCCCATAAGCGTTTTGTATAATTAGGGATCTCTCCATGCACATGAACATCCAAATAAAAGTAGCGGCTGCGCATCTCTTGCTGAGCCAACAGGACATCTTCAGGGTGGCTAGAAAATGGGTAGACGGGAATAAATGCCAGCATACAGCCGATTTCAAAATCTGAACAAATCTTTTTTCCAATCTCGACTACCTTGGCACTGGCAATCAACTGGTTCATTGAGGCTTGATACATGACTTGCAGTTTATTTTCGTCTGCTTGGTATTGAAGACCGCCAGTCACAAAGCTGAAAAATTCGTCCTCAGGATTAAACATATTGTTGATTTCATTAAAAGTCATCCAGTATTTGACTTTACTTTTGTAGCGTTCAAAAACGACTTCTGCAAAACGAACAAAACAATCGATCACCTTTTTACTGCGCCAACCGCCATAAGCTTCGACTAAATGATAAGGCATCTCAAAATGCGATAAGGTAATAATCGGTGCCATTCCTTTTTCAATTAAGCTGTCAAACAGATCATCATAAAATTGTAAGCCCGCTTCATTGGGAACCGCCTCATCCCCATTAGGAAAAATTCTAGTCCAAGCAATCGACGTTCTAAAACCATTAAAGCCCATTTCTTCAAACAACTTTAAATCTTCCTGATACGTGTTATAAAAATCAATCCCAAAATGATTGGGATAATTTTTTCCTGCGATGATGCCCTTGGTGATTTCTCTTTTTTTCTTGTGATTCCCTGAAGTCAGAACATCCGCCACACTGATACCCTTACCATCTGTCTGCCATTCGCCTTCAGCCTGATGGGCGGCAATAGCGCCGCCCCATAAAAAGTTTTCTCTCATTTCGCTTCCTCGTTTCTTCCTTATAAAGTCAATGTGGCAATTTCTGAGCCTTCGTTAATTGATTGGTTAAAGGAACTAAGATTTGCCACATTTTTGTAGCTTTCACGATTCGTGAAGACCACTATGACTGTTGGATCTAGCCCTGCTTTTTTAATTATTTCAGGATCAAAGTCGATCAATAGATCTCCTTGTTTTATTTGATCTCCTTCAGAAACATGTTTCACAAATCCTTTGCCCTTCATAGAAACCGTATCAATTCCGATATGGATCAAAACTTCGAACCCTTGGCTATTTCTGATTCCTAGCGCGTGTCCAGTTGGAAAGACCATCGTGATCTCACCCTCGATTGGTGCGACAATTTTCCCGCTGGTTGGTCTTACCGCAAACCCCTCGCCCATAGCCCCAGACGAAAAGGTCTCATCACCAACTTTTTCTAATGGAAGCAGCTCGCCTGCCACAGGAGAAATAATATTCGCCTCATCAGTTGTTGCAATTGTGTCCTCTGCTTCAAATTCTTTCACACCGCCAAAGAAATAGGTCAGCACACAAGCCAACACTAAGGAGAAGAAATAACTGAAGGCGTAAGCAGCAAAGCCTTTGCCGAAATAAGCCGGGAAAGTAACAAAACTCAACGTTCCGAAAATGGTTGATCTTGAACCCGCAGCACCTATAATCGCTCCGCCAACTGCCCCGCTGATAACCCCCATGATGAAAGGTTTCTTTAACCGCAGATTCACACCATAGATGGCCGGTTCTGTTACCCCGAATAGTCCCGTGATAAATGCAGAAAATGATAATGATTTAAATTGTTTGTCTCTGCTTCGCAAAAATACGCCCAACGCAGCACCGGCTTGCGCAACTACCGCTGGTGTACACATCGCCATCAACGTATCCGAACCTAGATTGGCGATATTATTGATCATGATTGGAATAAATGCCCAGTGTAAACCGAAGATGACAAAAACTTGCCATAGAGCACCGATGATGATCCCTGAAATAATTGGACTCAACTTGTAAATCAATAGATAGCCATCTGCTAGAGCATTTCCGACATACGTTGCGATTGGCCCAACTACGATCAAGGTCAGCGGAACCATGATGACTAAACAGATCATCGGAGCAATAAAGGTTTGGATACTTTCATGCAGGAAACGTTTTACAAACGGTTCAACCTTGGAAAGAATCCAGACAGAAAACAAAATCGGGATTACAGAACTGCTGTAGTTCGCAAGAATAACTGGAATTCCGAAGAAATTAACCGCTTGTCCACTATTGAGTGCTTCCACGATCGTCGGATGCAGCAAGGCTCCCGCAAGCACCACCGCTAAAAACTGATCAGTTTTGAATTTTCTAGCTGCGGAAATCGCTAAAATGATTGGTAAAAAGTAAAACAAGCTGTCCGCCGCCGCACTTAAAATCAAATAAGCACCAGAATCTGGTTGAAGTCCCACAAATGTAGCGAGTAAAATAATACCTTTTAATAAACCAGATCCAGCTAATAAACCAAATGCTGGCGCAAATGTTCCAGATAATAGATCGATCAAACGATTCAAAGGGCTGATTTTGTTTTGACTTTTTCCAGCAGCTGCCGTTTCAGTCGATATGTTCAGATCTTGGGTCATTACATTATAAAGATCCTTTACCTTATTACCGATGACCACTTGAAACTGCCCGCCGCTTTCTACCACGCTGATCACGCCTTTAAGCGTTTCGACTTTTTTCTTGTCGGCTTTCTTCGGGTCATTTAAAATAAAACGCAATCGTGTAGCACAGTGATAAAATTCTTGAATATTTTCTTCTCCACCGATATTGTCCAAAATGCTTTTCCCTAAAACGTTATAGTCCATTTCGTACACTCCTTCTTTAAATTACTAAAAAGAAATTTCATTTAAATCTCAGCGCTTTCATTTCCTTTTGGTATCTTCATTTTAGGGTGAAACCAACGGATTACAATCGAATCTCTCCAGCCTGTAACAGGATTCGCTTTTTTCTGATCATTCACTTTGATTTTTGCAAATTTCATTTCAAAATCGGCTAAAAAATTTACTTGGACAGTGTGAATCGCTCTTGATACACTAAGGATAAGAAAAAAAGACTCGAGGGGATTCTATGCTATTACACGAAAAAATGGAGACTTTTCCCTTCTCGAATTCCGAGAAGAAAGTAATTGCCTATATGCTGGAAGAAAAAGCCCGAATCAAAAAAGAAACTATAAAAGAAATCGCAGCCAAAAATTACACCGCGCCCTCCACCCTGATACGAATCGCTAAAAAATTAAATTTTTCTGGCTGGAATGATTTTCGCGATGCTTTTTTGGATGAAGTCAGCTATTTGAATGAACATTTCAAGGATGTTGACGCCAACTTTCCGTTTGTCGAAAAAGACGATTTTTCTTCAATTGCAAGTAAACTGATGCACTTGAACAATGAAGCCGTTCAGGATACGAATCATTTAATCGATCAAAATGATCTCTATCGGGCAGTAAAATTACTTGAAAAATCTCAAGAGATTTATATTTTTGCTACCAGCGGCAACCTGCTGATTGCTCAAGACTTCCAAGTGAAGATGTCGCGCATCAAAAAGAGGGTCACAATCTGCACAACGGAGGGCGAACAATTATTCGCAGCGTCTAATTTACGAAAAGATGCCTGTGCCATTGTGATCTCATACAGCGGAGAAACCAACTCCGTAATTAAGTTGGCAGAGATTCTATACCTCAATCACGTTCCGATCATTTCTATCACTAGTATCGGAGAAAGCTCTCTTGGTAAATTCGCAGATATCAAATTGCGAATCTCGACTCGCGAAAAGCTGTACTCCAAGATTGCCAATTTTGCGGTCAATGCGTCAATTTGTTACTTATTAGACGTTTTATATGGTTGTTTTTTCTCGTTGGATTATCAAAAAAATCTGAATTACAAGTTAATGGTCGCTGATATGGTCGAATCCAACCGGACCTCCACCTCGGATATCATTGACGAAAAAAGACAACGAATCACTGATGACTAATTGAACCCTTTATTTACCTAAACTATCAAAAAGAAAAGCGGCTTATTAATTTATTAGATTATTTACGACAGAAAGTGCCTCTGATATTCTGAGTGTACCTTAGCGCGAGGGTGTGAATAAAGATATCTAGGAGGAACGATTATGTCAGTAAAAGCTTATTTAGAGATCACTCTTTTTATCAAGGAAGAAAAACGCCCAGCCGCAGTGAAGGTTTTCACCGATTATCGAGGACCCTTTTTAGAGGAAATTGACGGTGCATGTACAAAAGATTTACTGGTACGAGACGAAGATGTCCAAGTCTTGCACGGCTTTGACAGCACGGAAAAAGCACAAGCTTACTTAGAAACAGAATTATTCACTAAAGACGTGGTGGCAGGATTGCAGCCGCTATGGTTCAAGGACCCAGAAATTAAAATTTACGGTGTTGCCTAATTATTGATCGAAACACAAACGGCTAATCAGCTTTTCTATTTTTGATAGAAGCTAATTAGCCGTTTATTTGTTTAGGAAACATGATGATAATCGCATTTTTGACATTGCATCAAGGCTTTTTCGTTGTCTACTTTGTGATATGCCCCTGACCACTCGCAAATATGCTGGAGGATCGGAACAACGGACTGACCTTTTTTTGTGAGTGAATACTCGACTCTCGGAGGAATCTCGTTGTACTGTTTGCGTTGGATAATATCGTTTGAAAGCAGTTCTTTAAGTGCCGAAGCCAAAACCGCATCCGTGATATCGGTCATCTCTTTTTTCAGCGTATTGTAGCGCAAAACTTCCTTTTCAGCTAACACACAAATAATCCGCGATTTCCACTTGCCGCCAAAAATATCTAAACCGTATTCCAACGGACAACGAATCTCCTTTTCCAACTTTGGTTCATACATCTTGTTCCCTCCTATACCGCGCTTTAAATTAGCCACAGTATAACAACCATTACTCTGATTCGCAATGTTACTATGGAAATCATTAGTGACTATTCTTTTAATTAGTCCCAAGTTGATCCAACGAAAAAAGAGACCAGCTGTCAACTGATCTCTCATAGGGGTGGATAAATCTATCTATGCACTCACACTCGCGGATTGTTTTTCTACACTTAGGGTTTCCTCAGGTTCTTCCAACTCTTGTTCATCAGCAAGATATTGGCGGTCCAAGGTTTTGATAAATGGATAGTAGATACAACCGGAAAGTATGGATACAACAATTTGTAACATGCCGCCTTTCCAACTGCTGGTCATTAACCAGCCGCCGATGAAGACGGGCGTTGTCCAAGGGATCGTGACCCCTGTTGGATAAGGTACTAATCCGCTTGACATGGCTAACCACGATACCAAGATCGAAACAAGCGGTGCCAATACAAATGGGATCAGCATCATTGGATTCAAAACGATCGGCAAACCGAATATGACCGGCTCATTCACATTGAAAAATCCAGGCAGCATCGATAATTTCCCTAGATCCTTTAACCGCTGCGAGCGACATTTGAACGCCATCAATAAGGTTAATGGAAAGGTTAAGCCGGTTCCGCCTAAATAAATGAAGAAATTCGCATAATCCATTGTTCCAATAAACGGTCGAACAAGACTTGCCCCTTGTTTGAAAATTTCCAAATTCTCAAATTGCGCCGCATACCATAACGGATCCATCACCGCTCCTACTACGGCGGTCCCATGGATACCGAAAAACCAGAAAAAGGTATTGAAGAAGGACGCAATCGTAGTTCCAACCAAAGTTGAGCCGACTCCTACTAAGGGCTTTTGCACAATATCGATCAAAAAATTGGTAAAGGTTCCATACGGCGACGCTTCAAATGCCAAACGAACGATCAAGAAAATCGGAATAATTATCGCGGCCGGAATAATCGCCGAAAATTGATTGGAAACAAAATCCGGCACCCCCTTAGGCATTTTGATCCGAATATTGTGTTTGAGTAAAAAAGCATAAAGCTCGCCGCAGATCACCGCCGTAATGATCGCCATAAAAAGTCCGCGGGCTTCAAAATCGGAAGCACTAAAGCCGCCGTCTTTTGTCTGTACCAACAGTACAAAGAACGAACAGATCGAGATGACGATCGCCGGAGTCGCGTTGACATGGTTCTGCTCGCAAAGTGAATTTGTGACACCAACGATCGCCAACAACGACATCAAGCCAATCGTCGACGGAACCACGATATCCCACGCCCATTTAGTCCAGATATCGCCCAAAGTATTGACCATGAACTCTTGAAAAATCGGAACGGGGAAATCGGCGATAATAATACAGACTGACCCAAAAATCAGAATCGGCAAGGTCGCCATCAGCCCATGACTTAAAGCGGTCAAATATTTATTACTCGCCAATTTATTGGCAAAGGGCGTTAAGGATTTATCAATTAAATTTGTGAAAGCTTCCATTGTAATCCTCCTAACTGAATGTTGGGAAATACTGTCCGTTCGCCTCGATGTATTCGTCTAAGATCGTCTTCGCTAAGTCCGTATCAACAACTGTGCGATTAGCCACTAAAGCCTGCAGACATTTTTGATAAGAACCTTCCAGTGTTGCCTCCACCGTTAATTTTTCATACGCATATTGTGATTCCAATAAACCTTTTTCAAAGGTTCCGACTGGACCATAGGCCAGCGGCTGTGCTCCATATGAACCTACCCGACAAGCAACTTCCAACATCATGCCCTCTTCCAAGTTTGGAATGACACCCTCATTTTTCACCATTAATAAGAAAATATCATGCTTGTTATATGCCAAGCTCTCAGCCAGTTCGATAATATAGGTCGCATGTGCATCGTTATTAGCAACCGAGGCTTTTTCATTTTCATTATCAGCATTCTCGCCATAACGCAGGTCTAAATCATGTTTGGTGCCCTTCATTTTGCCCAGCTTGACGATTTCACGACAATAAGCAAACACATTCTTTTCCCGATTATCCATCACATAATTGGCACGGGTATAATTTGGATCGCTATGCTCCACCATTTCCTGCGGGTATAGATAATACTGCATGTAGGTATTCGGTAATGAGTAAGGATAATCCTTGACCATTTTTTCGAGATGATTGAAGGTGAAATTCCAATAATCATCATTTTTAGCGGTAAATCCTAGCTTGTCGCTGGCGTTTCCTGACAATAATTCCTGCAAGATTGTCGGCAGAACATCTTCCCCAGTTTCTTTGTCATACATCGCCGTAAACCAGCCAAAGTGATTCAAACCAAAGTAGCGCGGTTCAACATCCTGACGTATTTTATCAGCCAATGGACAGAACACATCCATAATATCGATCGGCATATCACAAATATTGATGATGCGGTGGTCATCTGGGAATAACAGCTTACACGCTTCGGCTACGATCGCTGCTGGATTGGAATAATTTAAGATCCACGTATCTGGTGAATAGCTGCGAATATCCTCGATCAATTCTTTCATTGCCAAAACACTGCGGATGCCGTAAGCAAAGCCGCCAGGTCCACAAGTTTCCTGACCGATCACTCCATACTTCAATGGAATTTTTTCATCTTGCTCCCGCATCTTTAAGCCGCCTGCACGAATTTGGACAAAAGCAAAGTCCATATCTTTGAAGGCGGTCGCTTTATCCGTCGTATAAACATATTCTTCTAATTCTGGATAATACTCACGGAATAAAACTTCGCCATATTGACCGATCGGCTCTTGGCGTTTTTCATCATTGTCGTACAGTACGATTTTTTTCACCGGAAATGTTTCCTTCACTAAACACATCAATTCCATCATGTCGGGGGTATAGGTACTTCCGCCTCCCACAAATACTACATTAAACTTTTTCATCTGACTCCATCCTTCCTGTTTGTCTCAATGTTTTCTTGGATCTGAACTCACTATACAACAGCAGGAAGGATTAAATTTTTTTAGACCAGTTATAATTGTAACTACTTGTCCAACTCCAGCAGGACGTACTCAAATAGAGCTAAACACTTACTATCGAACAAGTCAGGAGCATTCGGTTCACGTTCGGCACTAATGACTTGAGTATAGGTTACATGTGTACCAATTGTACTTTTTTCCGCTGCAGTGAGGAGAACCGAAACAGAAACATTGGATTTGACCTTCTTGGCGATTTCTAAAACATCCTCTGTTTCTCCGCTTTTACTGATAAAAATCACTAAGTATTCTTGATAAGGAATCGTCATATCGATCGGCGACCCGCTGTTAACAAACAAGCCCAACTTCGAAAGCTTCTTTTGCAGGTAGTCCGCTACGATTGCCGAATAACCGATCCCGAAAACAAAGATAATTTTATCTGAAAATTGCTTAATTAGCGCTGCCAGCTTTTGGACCTCCTCAGTATCAAACATGACAATCTCTGAATTATTAGGCGTTTTGCCTAAGCGTTGTTTATATTTATTGACGTAAATCATTTCACTGAACCCGGAATAGCCGATTTTTTTGGCTAATTTTACAATATAAGTTGTCGAAACATAATTTTCTTCGGCTACTTTCGTCAGCTTCGGCAATTCACCTTGCTCAATCGCTTTCATTATTTTCTTGTAGATTTTATGTTCAGTATGATTCAACTGATAGACCATCCCACTCACCTCTTTTTGATTTTATTATAGCATTTAAGCAAATTCGAAAATTAGCCAACAAAAAAGCTGATGAGGAAACTTCCTCTCATCAACTAATTAATCGTTGTTAATTTTAACAGATATGACGGATGCTCCAGCCCTGTCGGCTCATAAAAATTCTTCGACTGAAATTGAAAACCGAGTTTTTTTAATAATTTCTCCGAAGCCTGATTATACGGATGATGGCCGGCAAATAAAGCCGTTAAATCCGTTTTGTTTACCGCATAATTGATTACACCTCTCGCTGCCTCTTCGGCAAAGCCTTTTCCCCACGCCGACGGCACTAAGTGAAAGCCCAGCTCGGCTATCCGATTTTCCAGATCATAAGCATGCAAGCCGCAACAACCGACAAACTCTTCAGTCTCCTTTAGAAAAAGCGGCCAATATTGAAAACCAAAAGCCTTTTGACTTTCAATTTCTAATGCTAATCGCTGAAGCACTTGTCTTTTTGACAATTGCCCATCTTTGGCAATAAAGTGCGTGACTTTTTCATCGCCCCATAATTTATCCGCCAGATCTTTGTCTTCTTCTGTCCAATTAGAAAAAAATAAACGGTCGGTTTCTAGTTGCTTTTTTCTCACGATTCCTCCCCCTCAATTAAAAATGTCTTTTCCTAATTTTAACGAACATTATTTCTACCATGCAATAAAAAAATACCCAAGCAGACGAAATGTTTCTAAGTCTCCTTGGATATTATTTTTAAGTTAATTTTAGTATACGCGGACACCGAAGTCTGGTGCGTAATATTGAGTTGAACCGTATTTCACGTTTTCACCTGGTTGTGGTGCGTGAATGTATTGGTCGCCCCCTGCTGAGATCGCTACGTGGTAGCTTGATCCTTGGTCGCCCCAGAATAATAGATCGCCTTGCTGTGCTTGGCTGACATCGATTTGTGTGCCTGACGATTCTTGTGCAACCGTCCAAACACCGATATCTTGTCCAGTTACTTGTTTGTAAACATATTGAGTAAGACCAGAACAGTCAAAGCCGCTTGTATCTTTTCCACCCCATACATATGGTGTGCCGATATATTTTTCAGCTTCGTTAACGATTTGTTCTCCCCGAGAAGCTTCAGTCGTTTGAGTTGTTTGATCAGTAGTCGTTTGTTGTGTTTGGTCTTGCTGTGTTGTTTGTTGTTGAGTCTGATCTTGCTGTGTTTGCTGCTCTTGTTCAGGTTGTTTTTCCGGTGTTGTTACTTGTGTTTCCGGAGCAGGTGTTTGAATCGCTTGCTCTTCTTGAGCAGGTGCCTGTTCTTCCTGAACGGTTGGAGCTGTTTGATCATTTTGAACTACATCTGGAGTCACCACTTGTGTTTCGGGTGCTGGTGTTACATCCTGCGTTGCAGTATCAGCTATAGTCTGATCAACCACTGGTGTCGTATCAACAGTGGTTGCTGGAGTAACAGGAGTCACTTCTTCAGCTGGTGCTTCGGTTACGGCACCGTTGCCAACAACTACATTTTGGCCAGCATAGATGTTATTTTCAGTGATGTTGTTCCAATCAGTAAATTCTTGAACACCAATCTCAAATTGATTCGTGATAGAATTAACCGTGTCACCAGATTGAACAGTATATTCTGTTGGCTGTGCTGGTGTTTCAGCAGCTGGTTGTGCTACTGGCGGTGTCACTGGTTCAGTTGCATCGTAGCTAGTTAAATCGTTCTCTTGAATGGTTGAAACTAATTTTTGAACGTAGTCTTGATCACCATTGAAGCGGCCTTCCAATGCAGCTGCTGCTGTTTGGTAGTCTTTGGCGTTACTGCGCCAAGTTCCGCTAAAGTAGTTTTCATTGCCGTCGCGAGAAGTTGTCTTAATGATTTCAATATAGTCTTGGATTGCTTCTTTATAAGAACCATATTGTTTCATTTCTTTCTTTTCAGTCTGGCCGGTTTCTGCGTTCTTCTTGTCTAACATTGCAGACTTGCCTTGATATTGACCTTCTAAACCAAATAGATTGTAATAAGGCGCTTGCGCGTAATCGGTTTGGCCCCAATCACTTTCAATGATGGCTTGTGCAATCATAATCGAAGCGTAAAGGTCATGTTTTTCGGCTAACGGTTTGATTTCATTTGAAATCTCATTGATAAAAGCTTTTTTATCAACATTTGATGTAGTTGCAGTCGTTTTGCCTTCAACAGCTTCTACCTCATGTGTGTTTAGCAGTGGTGCCGCTACCGAAACCGCCACTAAGGCTGTACCTACCACAGCCGACCCTTTTTTTAGATAGCGATAGTTAGGGGTCTTCTGTCGTTTTTGTTGACGCAGTTCACGTCGGGTTAAAACTTTATTTGACATTTAACATCTCTCCATTCTCTCTCTCATTGCTTTCTTAACGTAATTAATTATAACACAATAGAAATGGCAGGTCATTGTTAAAGAACTGCATTTCTTGATATTTTAGATTATTTTTTCAGAGAATAGACCAAAAACACCTACTTTTCAATTATTTTCAAAAATCTAAAAAAATTGATTCTGGAACAACCCTTTTAAAAGTTGTTTAAAAATCTTTTTTGTCGAATCAAACAAATGAGGTGCTCATATGCTAAAAGAGAAAATTAAGAATCTGCCAAAAACGCCTGGAATCTATAAGATGAAAAACAGTCGCGGGGAGATTATCTACGTTGGAAAGGCCAAAAATTTGAAGCAGCGGATCGGTTCCTACTTTATTCAAAACAAGCAGCATTCACGTAAAGTTCAAGAGATGGTTCGCTGGATTGCTGACTTTGATTACGAGTTAGCGGCAACAGAATTCGATGCTCTCTTATTAGAATGCCATTTAATTCATCAAATTCGCCCACGTTACAATCGAATGATGAATTACTATGAAGGCTACGGCTATTTTCAATTTATTGATAAAGCCCCCTACCTGAAAGTCCTAAGCGAGTGGTCTGAGGAGGGCTTAGTGATTGGTCCCTTCTATAAACAAAGCAAGATCCAGGAATTGAAAGAGATCATCAATAGTACGTATCGCTTAGACGGACCGTTGAAATACGTAGCGGGCATCGTTAAAAACTATGACGAGATTTCTCCTGAAGCAGAGTTTGATCTGCGGATACAAGAGATCAAGGAGACGCTTTTAGGTCAGTCCACCGCCCTGCTTACGCGGATCGACCAGCGGGTACAGGCTGCCAGTGAGCGCCACGATTATGAAGCCTCTGCGCAATGGTGGAATAATTATTTGACCGTTCAGCGCTTTTTGCGGCGCAATAAACAGCTGATCCAGATCATGCAAAACCAAACATTTGTCGGTATATTGCCGGAAGACGGCGTTTATTACTGCTACTTATATGCTAAAGGAGAATTGCTGAATCGGGTGGTTTATCAACGCGAACCTAGCATTGAGCAAGCCAAAAAGCGATTAGAAAAAGTCGTTTCAGCTAAGACCTGGCAGCGGCTGGAAGCCAAAGAACGATTGGATAAAGCCGATGTTGACTTGTTTCCTATCTTCTTTAATTATTTGAATCAGCATGGACAGGTCAGAGGCTTCTCCCCGCAGGAAAAATAGCTCGTATTTGTATTCGATTTCATTCCTTGTTACAATCAGCGTAGGAGTTTTAGAAACGGGGGATGACTATGCAGATTGAGAAGATCACTAAACCAGCACAAACGATCGTTTCGATGTCCACACATATTTCACATGAACATTTACCAAATTACATCGGAACCTCTTTTGTAGACCTGTTAGAATATATTCAAAAAAATGAAGCTGAGCTTGTAGGGACACCATTTATTTCTTATTTGAACCTAGATGAGACCGGCCAAGCTAGAGATGAACTCTTAGCTGTCGAAATCGGCTTTCCTATTAATAAGGAAATTCCTTCAACAGAAAAATTCCAAAGCTATGTCCTGCCCAGCTATCAAGCCGTCCGAACACTCTATGTCGGTGACTATGATGATTTGACGGATTCTTATAAGGAATTAATCGATGCCATCAAGCAAGAAAATGGAATCTTCACCTTCCGCAGCTATGAATACTTCCTGACGGATGCCTCCGTACCATTAGAGGATCAAGAAACCATGATCGAATTGACCTATCGCTTAAAACAAAAAGCATCACTTACAGAATGACCGAATCAAAATTAAAATAAAATGAGAGTCCATCAATTAGAAAATTGATGGACTTTTTTTAGCTTTTATTCATTTGCAGAGACTTACTCTCAGTAAAAAGTCTGTTCTTTTATCTCTTAACGTCTTTTTCTCCTGCCAAATAAAAAAACACTTTAGCAAAAAACGCCAAAAAGTCTTTTAAAAGTTATTTATAACTCCTATCCATTTTCACTCGATTAATAAGATGGACTTCATGGATGATTGTCTTTTATTCAATCACTTATAAGCAAAAATTAAGCGATTCAGTCGATTTCCGCTTGATGATCAAATGCTAATTTTTATTATTTTTAACAGAATAAAAAAGTCCGAAAATAACTAAAACGATTACATAGGTCTTCTGCCAAAAACAGATGCAAGAATTAACTAGTTCTTTTTGTAAATGTCCAAAAACTAACTAAAAAACCATAAAGTAGATTTTCCACTTCAAAAAAATAAGCATACAATGACATTTATGCCATTATATGCTCAGCTTATTCACTAAAAGGTTTGACCCCATGTTTCAATGTTTGTTTTCTCTTTTGAATAGGTTAAAATCGTCAGGCTCGAATTATCTACGATTCCACTCTCGCGAATTTTTGCTAAGGGCACACCTTTTAGCGTATTCAATAATGCCACCAGCAAAATTCCATGACTAACTACCAAGACCTTTTTATTCGGATGAGCCTTTGCTACCTCTTCGATCACCTTGGTACTTCGAGTGATCAAACTGGTATAAGGTTCCGCGTGAAATTTCTCGGCCGCAAACAAATCCGGACGGGTCCGATAATTTTTCAAATCTTCGGGATAGGCGGCTGTGATCTCATCGATCTTTTGACCATCCCAATCGCCTAGACGCATTTCACGCAAATCTTCGACGATCGTCAATTCCGGTGCCTGTGCATTTTCTGCTAGAATGATTTTCGCAGTCGTTTGCGCCCGCATTTGAGGCGAAGTCAAGGCTAGATCAAATGGGGTAGTTTTCAAGTGTTGAGCCATTCGCTTCGTTGCTTCTACACCAGATGGGATCAACGGAGAATCAACTGTTCCTCCATTGAAGCGACCTTTCGCATTAATTTCCGTTTTTCCATGTCGAACAAAATAAAATTGAGTCACACTCTCACTCCTCGTATACGATGTTTTTTATATTTTAAGTTCCCTGCTAGCTGCTCTTTCCGATTACTTGAAACAATCAAGAGCTCCTTATTCGTTTGCCAATCGATTAATACAGCAACTTTCACTCATCCAGTATACACTAATAATCAGTGATTTATACCAAAAAGAATGCGCATTTCTGACAACGATTCAAAAAATAACTGTTTTATTAAGGAGTAGGTGCGGATATGCGTGACTTTGTAATCGGATTCATTTATAATAAAAACAACACTACTCGTGATATTGACCCGATTTTGCTTAATTTAAGGGCGATTAAAGCTTAAAAAGAGCAAAGTTTTAACTCGGAATTAACTTTAAAATTAGCTTGAGGGCTTAATCTATAGAATGGAGGGCAACGCATGGAAAAGGAAAGAAAACAGACCAGCACAGATTTGGCGCTAGCCACGGCCGGCATTTTCAGTATGATTCTTTTCAGCATCTTAATGCTCGCGCGTGTGATCGATGATCGCGAAGTCATGGATCTGTTTAGTCTCTTTACCGGTGCCGCCGCCGCCTTTTGTTACGGGAAATTCCTTTGGCTCAAACAGAAAAGCTGGTTGACAGTCTCTGTTGTCCTTTTTGCCTTATGTATTTTCTTTTTTATTCGGTATTTATTCTAACCTGCTGTCGGTAAATTTGACCGACAGTTTTTTTCTGCTGAAAATTTTGCTACTATTATATAGGAGAATATTTCAACTTAAATTTAAGGAGGCAATTATGTCTGATTTTGCGACACTGGTGGATTATCTGACGACGGTTCAGGCTAATCCTGATTTTCACTCTGATACACTGCTGATAGCTGGCAACAGCCTGCCTCATTTGATTGTTTCTGCTGCGAAATTTTGTGAAACGGAAGCTGAGATTCATCGCGTCATTTTTGTCGGCGGAATCGGGCATGGCACGGCACCGCTGATCGCAAATTGTAAGAAAATGTGTCCGGAACTGGTTCGACCAGAATGGCCGCAGCTTTCGGAAGCGGAAATTACGCAGGAAATCTTTTTGCATTACTGTACTCGTGAGCTTACTTTACTATTAGAAAAGAAATCAACCAATACGGGAGAAAATGCCCGCTTCTCTTATGAGCTGTTCACTCAAGATGCACCGAAAAATTTTTGGCTGGTTCAAGACCCGTTAGTGCAGAAGCGCTCCCATGTCACCTTCAGTAAAGAATGGGGGTTGCCGTTGTCGGCGATTCAACCGCTCTTTTTTGAACAACCAAAGCTGATTGATTTTGATACCCGCCCCCATTTTGAAAATAATGAAATGGACGGCTGGTGGGAAGCCGATTATTTCTTATCCTTAGTCATTGGTGAGATTCGGCGATTGAATGATGATAGCGAAGGCTATGGTCCAAAGGGCGCCAACTTTATTCCACATGTGGACGTGCCAGAGAATGTTTTGGCGAGTTATCAGCGCTGTCGAAAATATTTAGACGGAAATACCCGAAAATAAAAAAGGATCATCCTACCTTAGTTGGGAGGATGATCCTTTGTGTTCAACTTAAATCAGAGTTTTCACGGTCCGGCTTCACGAACTAGCTTTTGAGCGCGTTCGCGCGGCCTTTCTTCCGATCCGGCATTTGTTTTTTGCCGTAACTGTTATGGAGTAATTTGGACTCTTCATTATACGGAGCGGCTTATTCTGTTTGCGATCTTCTTTATTGGGCGGGTCGTATTCAGTCACAAAATCAATCAAGCGTTTTTTGGCGCGAATAGTTAAAATCGCACAGGTTGTCAGCCGATTTTGTACTTTGCGTGCCAAAAGGCTTGAAAAATTATCTTCAGGGCGGCCATTAAGCCGTTCGTTGATTCGTTCAACCTCATAGAAAAGATCAAGGACAGATTGGAAAGGACGAGGCTTATTCTTTTTTTCAGCGGAATGTTTGAATTTCCCTTTTTTATTCTTTTCATTCACGAATGCTTGCTCTGTAATTTCTGGGACCATTCCCATCGTCCTCCCCTCCCATTACCTTCTAATCGATTGATGTATATATCCTGTCTCTTATACACATCTATATGTTATTAAAAATAAAGGAGGAAGGACGATGACGTTTTTTGAACAAGAAAAACCCTACCGCGTAACATTTGATTTAGAAGAAAACATTTTTATTGTTTATTCTACTGCTACCGGTCAACAAGGAACTGGAATCACCATTGAACAAGCGATCTACGACTTAAAAAAATCTGCCTAAGGAGCGCATCTCAATGAATGAAGCCTATAATTAAAAGCCTCTGCTTAAAAATCAAAAGCAGGGGCTTTTTTGGTGTCTTCAGCTTACATAATTGTTCGTTTTCCATAAGGTAAATGAATGTCTTCTTTTATTATTTTCACGGTATACTGAGTTAACGAAAAGACGGAGGTTGAAAAGAATCATGAAAATTTTGTTATTTCCATTCTTCGCAGTCAGTTATTTGTTGGCCCATGTCACCCTTCATTTGTCCCTCTATCCAATTCATTGGATAGCTAGCTTATTTCAATAATAGGAGTGAAAAAAATGACAGATTTTATTATTTCCGACATTCTCAACTATTTATTATCTGCCCAGCTCTAAAAATTCACGAGTCCTTTAAAAAAGGGCTTTTTTTTCTTGACTATCTCCGCTTTTTATTAGATGATGAGAAATTGAGTAAGAAAGTAGGAGAAACATGAGTATCTTAGATTTAACAGGGATCGCTCAGCAATTTGGCGACAAGATCCTGTATGAAGATTTAGAATTGCATTTGAATAAAGGGGAACATCTCGGCCTGATTGGACAAAATGGCGCCGGAAAAAGTACCTTGATCAAGATCATTACCGGCGAACAGCTGCCGGATGAAGGCACTATCGCATGGCAAAAAAATATCCACGTGGGATATTTGGACCAATATGTTGAAGTTGATCCGACCTTGTCGATCAAGGATTTTTTGAAAACCGCTTATGCGGCGGATTTTGCAAAAGAGGAAAAAATCGGTGAACTCTATATGGAATACAGCGAATCGCTGGATGATAAGCTGCTGGAAAAAGCCGGTCGTCTGCAGACGGAATTAGACCAAGGCGATTTCTATCAAATCGATACCTTGATCGCTGAAATGAGCAGCGGTTTAGGCTTGGATATTTTAGGGATGGACACTCCGCTGGAGGATTTAAGCGGCGGACAACGGTCAAAACTGATTTTAGCAAAATTATTATTGGAAAAACCGGATGTCTTGATCCTCGATGAACCGACGAACCACTTAGATGACGAGCACGTCGCTTGGTTAAGTCAATTTTTACAGGATTTTGCCGGAACGTTTGTGGTGATTTCTCATGATCGCGAATTTTTGAACCAGATCACGACCCACATCGCCGATATCGAGTTTGGAAAATTAACCAAATACACCGGAAATTTAACGAAGGCGCTGAAGCAAAAAGAGCAATTCCAAGAAACCTATCTGAAGCAATACGCCGCGCAAAAACGCCAGATCGAAAAAACCGAAGCCTATATTCGCAAATACAAGGCCGGTTCTCGTTCAACGATGGCAAAAAGCCGTCAAAAACAATTGGACAAGGTGGAGCGCTTGACGCCGCCCTCTTCCAATGCGGTCGCTCGTTTTGAATTCCCCTATGCCCCGATCGTTACGACGCTAGCTCTTGAAACGACGGATCTTGAGATTGGTTACCAAAAACCCTTATTAGCACCGATTAATATCACGCTGCGCTATGGCGAAAAGGTCGCGATTCGCGGATTTAACGGTATCGGTAAATCAACGTTGCTGAAAACATTGATCGGCGCGATCCCGAAAATCGCAGGTGAATTCCATCTTCCAGCAAACACAAAGATCAATTATTTCGAACAGGACCTGCAATGGGAGAACCCTTACCAAACCCCATTACAATACCTAAGCGAGCATTATCCGAAAGAAACCGTCAAAGAATTACGGAAGCATTTAGCCAAAGCTGGTCTACCCAACCAATTAGCCCAAGAACCGATCAGCACCTTGAGCGGTGGCGAACAAACCAAGGTCAAGCTTTGTCAGATGACTATGCAAAAGGGTAATTTGCTGATCCTCGATGAACCAACCAACCATATTGACCAAGCGACAAAGGATAGTTTGCGTGAGAGCCTAGCGAATTTCACCGGAACTGTCATCGTCGTTTCCCACGAAGAAGCCTTTTATCAAGATTGGACCGATCGTGTGATTGAGATCAGCCAGAATTAATTTAGCATACTTAATCGCTCCAGCAGCCGCCAGCGCCTTTTTCTCGGCGTGTCTGTTGGAGTTTTTTTAGTTATTTGTCTATCCGGCGGCGACTCCAGCAGTTGATTTGCGCTGACATAACTCCCCGCCAACACAGCACCATCCGGCGTTTGCGTGCCAGTCACCTGTGTCGAAAGTCCTATGATTTTTGTACCCAATTGGACAAATTTCTCTGCCAACCAATTTTTGACCGACGTCAGCCGAACAGCCAACTTCCGCCATTCCCGAGCAGAAAAATACTCCTTAAAATAGCTAAACAGGCGGCGCTGTATCCGCGATGCCTTTGTTGTCAGGAATATTTTACGGACCAAATCCTTCATCATCCAGCTGAAGTCCTCGATTGTAAGTTCCTCCCTCACCTGTAAAACCAGCAGATATTGAATGGCTGTATCCCCATCCTGCGTTTCCTGATAATAATTTGTTAGTCTTTTTTCCAGTGTTTTCCTTTTTAGCTGAAATAATTGCTGAATCGTGAAAAGCGGCTTTTCCATGTTGTTTCCTCCCCCTAAAAACTTATCTGCCTATACTGTAATTCTCCCAACAACTTTTTTCAAACAACCTCAAAATGGCGATTTCACAAATGGGAGCACTACGTCTTATCGCAAAAAGCGGATAAATTTATGATTTTTTTAATTGGAAAAGCGAAAAATTCGGAACTTTTATTGTTTAAAAAAAATAAAGTTTATGGATTGAGGCGGACGCTCTCCCCCAATCTTTTTTCCGCAGTCATCAATAAAACGGTATATAATAGTATTTAAGCAGGAAATCTAGGACTCAACTGTTGGTTGAGTGGCTTTTTAGCACATTCAATCAATGGTTTATTGCCTATCAAGTGCTCTGGAGGGTAAATTTATGGTAGCGATCGGAACGAATATTAGAGAATTGAGAGTCGCCAAGAAGATGTCGCAAAAAGAACTGGCAGAGCATCTGCACGTCACTCCCCAAACAGTCTCTAAATGGGAACTTGATAAAAGTTATCCTGATTTGGACACCTTGCTTCAGCTGAGTGATTTTTTCCATATCTCGACAGATAAACTGCTGGGAAATTCGAAGCCGTCATTTCTTGAAGCCCTCTTTTCTAAAAAAGGAGCAAACACCATGAAAAACAATGAAACTGATTCTAAACCGAAATATCTAGAAGGAGAAGTTCCCAAGGCGGTCAAAGTCGAGAACGCTGCAAATATTTTGGTCATCACCTTCGACAATGGCGAAATACGCTACCTGAAATCCCATTATATCAATGACTACTTAGACGCTTACTCATTGAAGAAAGGCCATGGCAAACGCCGTTTATTGCTAGGCGGCCCAGCAACCATGTGGTTAGGAACCGAAATTGAAGTATTAGAAGATGGTTCCGTCCTGATATTTGGCAAGGACAAATACTCTCCACAAGAGCTTTGGTACGAAAGCCAGCCAAGTATTACACTCTTATAAGAACACAAAAAAAGGCTTCTCGGTTGAGAGGCCTTTTTGTTAACGCCATTGAAGCTCGTTGCTTTCTTTTAAAGTCAGACCAAAACTTTCGTAATGTGTCAATACTCGTTCTCGCAAATTCGGTACGTTTGTCCCTTTTCTGATTAAAACATCCACTCCGGCGGGTGTCACCAAAGATTTTTCGAAACGGATCACCAATACATCGCCCTTAATTGTCACGACCTGCCAGCGGCTGCTTAAAACTTTCAACACACCAATCCCCCGCCAGATAAACTGCTCTCCAGCCAAGCGATCAATCCCTTTGATTTGCTTGGGCTTGCCCTTAGCTTCATATTCCACCAAGTCGAGTAATTCCACCGCATTTTTCTCCGTTTTCTTATACGTGATCCGCGGATTCTTTCTTTTATTTGATAACCACATAGGAAAAGTCGTTCCTTTGATTTCCCATGTGCCCTCAAGTTGTGGTAACCATTCTGTCATGAGCTCACCTCATTTTCTTCTCTTCAGTGTAAAATAGATTTGATTTTTGGTAAAAAAATATGCTTTTTAAAAATTTTAGGCACACCGAATCTTTTTCTTTTATTTTCCTGAATTTGGGTGTATGATGGCATCGTAGAAAAGTTAGAGAAAGGTGGAAACATCTTGAGTACAAATAAGCATCCCCTAATAAAACATACAAACGGACTTTCTTTAGAAGAAGTTAATGGTACCGTCGAAGTACCGAAAGGAAAAAGTTTTTGGCGCACATTGTTAGCCTACTCTGGTCCAGGAGCGTTAGTCGCTGTTGGTTATATGGACCCGGGAAACTGGTCGACCTCTATCACCGGCGGGCAAAATTTCCAATACTTATTAATGTCTGTCATCTTACTTTCCAGTTTAGTAGCGATGCTTTTGCAATACATGGCAGCCAAACTAGGGATCGTCACACAAATGGACTTGGCCCAAGCGATTCGCGCCAGAACTAGTAAATCGTTAGGAATCGTCCTTTGGATCTTGACTGAATTGGCCATCATGGCAACTGATATCGCAGAAGTTATCGGTGCAGCCATCGCGTTGTATTTATTATTCAACATCCCATTAGTCATCGCCGTTTTCATTACCGTCTTTGATGTACTGGTTTTATTGCTATTAACAAAAATCGGTTTTCGAAAAATCGAAGCGATCGTCGTCTGTTTGATTTTCGTAATTCTCTTCGTCTTTATTTATCAAGTCGCTTTATCCGATCCTAACTGGGGAGATGTCTTGAAGGGCTTTGTTCCAACCAATGAAACCTTCGCCAACGCCCCTGCTATTGGTGGTCAAACACCGTTGACTGGCGCTTTAGGAATCATCGGTGCGACGGTCATGCCGCATAATTTATACCTGCACTCCGCAGTTTCACAAACACGGAAAATCAATCACGAGGATGAAGATGAAGTCGCCAGCGCCGTGCGCTTTACTACTTGGGATTCCAACATCCAGCTATCGATGGCTTTCATCGTTAACGCATTGCTGCTGATTATGGGTGTGGCAGTGTTCAAAACCGGAACGGTCAAAGATCCTTCCTTCTTTGGATTGTACGAAGCATTATCGAATCCAGCCACCATGAGCAACGGTATCTTGATGAACGTGGCAAAAACAGGGGCATTATCAACCTTGTTCGCAGTCGCTTTGCTGGCATCCGGTCAAAATTCGACGATTACCGGTACCTTGACTGGTCAAGTTATTATGGAAGGCTTTATTCATATGCGGATGCCGATTTGGTTACGCCGTTTAGTAACTCGCCTGATCTCCGTCGTTCCCGTATTACTCTGTGTCTTGCTATTTAGCGGAAAAGGCGTGATTGAAGAACATGAAGCCTTGAATAATTTGATGAATAATTCGCAAGTCTTCTTAGCCTTCGCTTTGCCGTTTTCCATGCTGCCATTATTGATGATGACCAACAGCTCAGCAGAAATGGGCGAACGCTTCAAAAACAAAAAAATCATTCAACTCCTTGGCTGGGTCTCAGTCATTGGCTTGACCTATTTAAATTTGATCGGATTGCCAGGTCAAATCGAAGGATTCTTCGGCGATAACGCCTCAGCCGCAGAGATCATGACTGCAGATACGATTGCTTATGTTTTAATCGCCGCCGTTTTAGCACTGCTAATCTGGACGATCGTTGAACTGCATAAAGGCAATAAACGCGTCGCTGCCGCTCATGCACAAACTGTACTGGATGAAGATTTTTCTGAAGATTAAACGAAATAAAAAGCCGAAATCAGCTGATTTCGGCTTTTTATTTATTCGGATACCAATTGATCCCTGCTTTTTTTGCTTGGGAAAATAATTGGCGATAATTCAGCTGATAGTCTTGACCATCCTTGATAAAATGGGTGCCGCATTGACGAAACTCGAAGGGAATTCCCCGTGCGATCGTTTCCTCCCGCAAGTTCAAAATCCAATCGTAATTCAACGGGCGCGCATTTTTATGGTACTCGCCCCCTGCCATCACTAGTTCCACATCCTCTAAGTAATCACTGATAGTCATTTCTGCAATCAAGGGCTGGCAAATAATATTTTTGTGTTTGATCGGAAGCTTTTGAAGCAGTTTCAGCCGTTGATCCGCTCTTTGCTGATTCTCCACTGAGACACCGATCGTGACATTGTCATACCCCTCACCCCAATCATCGGGTACGACGGACAGCAGTCGCTCGATCCGCTTCGTCAGAAAAATAAACTCTAAATCGGGGCGTTCCTTGATCATCTGCCAGCATTCGTCCCGCCACGGATCAGCCTCTTCAATCAAAAAGTCACTGGAAAAGCACACATAAACCTTCTGTCCGCCCTTCATTTTATAGCCGTTTTTCGTTTTTTTGATTGGCGCGTCAAACTGCGCTGATTTTTCGATCTTGCTGGTATCCACATCCCGCTTTTTGTCGCCTTCATGAATGAAGCAATACTTGCACCCCTCACTGACTCGCCGACAGCCGCGCCACGGATTCCAAAATGCCATGCTCTCACCTGCTTTTTTCTTTTATCTTATCAAACTTTCGTTGTAATTCGCGAGCTATTTCATTTAACAAGACGTAAAAAAGAATCATGCCCCACTTAAAAGTGAAGCATGATTCTTTTAAAATACCGCTTGAATATCCGTTAAGTATTCTCTTATCCCAGAGATTCCACCTTCATTGAACTGTTTGATAAACTCTGATCCAACAATCGCTCCATCTGCTCCATTGGCTAAAAGACTGGCAATATCTTGCTGATTTTTAACCCCAAAACCAACAAATATCGGTAAATCAGTCTTCTTTTTGACGTAAGGCAAAATTTTTGTATATTCCTCTGGAAGCTGATTAAACTCTCCCGTTTTCCCTTCGCCAGAAACAAGATAAATGAATTGTGAGCTTTGGGATAATTGTGAAGCAATCAGTCCTTGATCCATATCTTGGCTAAAAGTGTGAACAAAACCAGGATAATTGTCTCCAGTTAAATTTTTATCGACGCATAAAATCGCATCATAAAGTCTTCGAGCAAGTTTCTCTAATTTAAAATGTTTCACACCCTCATAATAAGTCATCAAAATCGTTTTGAAAGAATAACGTTCCCGTATTTCACTCAACACCTCTGCGATTTTTTCAGCGCTTAAATCTGAAATAACTTTTTCTTGCGACTTCCTAACTACTGATCCGTCTAAATGTGGATCGCTGACAGGAATCCCAATTTCAACGTACCCGATTTGAAATTCTTCAATGACATCTAAAATTTCAAAAAAAGATTGTTGCGTCGGATAATTAATCGTCAAATATAAGACAAGATTTTTCATTAAGCACCTCCCAGCAGCTGCAGAACCCAACCTAAAATTGGTCCATAAACGGTATAATCGGTTTCACTGAGAATTCGCATAATCGGTGCATAGCTGCCGACCATCGGAAGCAAGAAAGCTTGTCCAAAAATTAATAGAAAACCATTTGCCACTGAACCCAAAATGGCTCCTCTGCGTCCTCCATGAGCATTCCCGAAAATCGCTGTCGCAGCTCCCGTAAAGAAAGTCGGAATTAGTGCTGGAAATACAACCACCGGATAATTCAGCGCACCTAGTATCAGCATCCCTGCTAAACCAGAAACCAGACTGCACAAGAAACCAACAATCACTGAGGTTGGATAGTTTGGAAATAGCAGCGGAATATCCAAGCCGGGCTTCGAATTTGGAATAATTTTATTCGCGATTCCGTGAAAGGCCGGAATAATTTCCGACAACATCATCCGCACACCTGTAATAATGACCGTGATCCACATTCCGAACTCAACACCACGCAATAATGAAAAGACAATAATATCTTGCCCGCCAGTGATATTTTCCATCGTCCAGCTAGGTGTTGCAAAAAGACTCACCAATAAGAATAAGACAGTCATAACCAATGTCAAAGCAATCGTCATTTCTCTAAGAAAATTCAACTTCTTAGGAATTTCCATCTGCTCTAAGTCATGTTCCTTATTACCGAACAATTTAGCCAACAAAGTAGCTACTAATAAACCAGAAGAGCTGGAATGTGCTAAGGTAAAGCCTTCTCCTCCTTTGACTCCCTTAATACAGACAGCTACGTAGGCACAACTAAAAGTCATATATAAACCTAACATAATCGCCCCAACAGCAACGATACCGGTAAATGGCAAAGTAGTATTGAATTTCAATAATGCTGCAATCAAGCCGGCAAAGAAAAAGGAGACATGAGCAGATAAATGAACATACTTAAAACGAGTGAAACGCGCCAGCAAAAGATTGATCAGAAAGCCGAAAGCAAAAATCAACGACATTTCTGTCCCAATGTCCGCAAAACTTTCTGCCTGAGCCGCGCCGATATTTGATGAAAAAGCCTTCATATCAAATATCTTTGAAATCATTTGCTGGAGCGGCAGCAAGGCGCCACCCAGTGTTTGACCGCCAACATTGATCATCGTAAAACCAATCATTGTCTTGATCGTACTTGGCAAAATTTGATCCCAGCTCTTTTTTTGAGCGACCATACCAACGATGACTACCATACCAATGATAAAAACTGCTTGGCTCAATACATTATTTACAATATATAAAAAGACCGACATTTTTAGCCCCCCTATTCATTGATCGTCCTTAAAAGCTGCTCTTTCAAATACTCTTTATCCATCATATTATCGATTCGCACAATTTTAGCTGTCGAATCCCGTAAAGTGTCAGCAAAATCTGAAGTCGTAATCAAAATGTCATAACTATTTGGATCAACCGAACCGATATCTGCTGCGTCAACAGAGGCTTCAATATTTTCAGCATCCAAAATTTGCTGGGTGAACAATCTCATCATCATGCTGCTGCCAACACCCGCTCCGCATACCGTTACAATCTTTATCATGATTCATTTCCTCCTTTAACCATCATCAAAATTTCTTTGGCTTTTTCAGCATTCAAAAAACGCTCGACATTTTCTTCATGAGATAAAATCTCTACTAGTTCTGCTAGGGCCTTCAAATGCGTCTGATGATCGACCGCACATAAGCCGATTACGATTCTTACTGGATCGTTCTTAGGATGACCAAATACTACAGGCTCCTGTAAAGTAACAATGCTAAAACCAATATCCAATGCTCCTTCTTCCGGACGCGCGTGCGGCATAGCGATCCCAGGTGCAATTACGATATACGTTCCATTTACTTCAACATTCTTTATCATTCCATCAATATAACTTGGTGCCGCCAAATCGTTTTCTACCAACAATTCGCCGCTTCTTCGGACTGCTTCATCACGATTTTTAGCGTGGTAATGAAGATCAATTAAAGATTCAGTCAATATTTCTTTAAGCATAGGCTGATACTCCCTTTTCAAATTTTCACCTGATTTAAGATTCAAATATTCTTTAAAATCTTCCGACAAATTCTGAACTTGCTGCGGTGTTAATCCCGCATATTTTTTTACCATTTTCAACAATTTTTCTACACTGACCTCATGAAAAACAGGTTTAATAAATTCGCTGATGATGCTGATGTCTTCTTCTGATAAATAAGGATTCACCTGCACAAACGGAACACTTTTAAGCTCTAAGGAAATAGTAGTAATCACTAGATCGACTTTATGATCCGCCAACCAATTGATCCCTTCCTTAGCTCCAAAAGTTCCCACAACATCGACATTAAAAATATTTTTTATTTTGCTTTTCAAAATCTCTGAGGTGCTGATGCCGGCATGACAGATGATCACTATTTTGGTTTTATGGGGAACATAAAACTTTTTACGTTCCAATGAAGCTGCGAAAAATAGCGTGAAGAAGCTTATTTCGTGATCAGTAAACTCAACCTTCAGCATTTTTTCTATTAATGAAATATGCTTGCGAATAAGCAGATGCAAGTCATGATAGTGGTCTAAAACATAGTCATACATCGGATTTTCCAAGGTTTCATTCGCTAACGTTCGCTTATAAGCCGGGCGCAAATGATTGATCAACCCCTCATACAGTTTTTTATCCCCTTTGAAATCCAACTCAGGAAGCTCCTTATTCACTGCTGTAATGAAGGTTTCAATCACTAAATTGAAGGTTACCCATTTGTCGAAAAGCAATTCTTGAGACTTAGTGATCGAAGCTTCCGAAAGTTTATTCGCTAAATAATTTCGTTCTGTCATGCTGACCGGCTGGTTGAACAATTCATCTAATTCTTCGCAATATTCAAGCAAGATCTGCTCTTCTTTACTTAATAAATCCTTTTCAGCGACTGTCGTAAGAACCTTGCCTAATTCCATTCGTTTCTTAGTGATCCAAAAATGTACGATCACCTTTTGAAAGGCTTCATCACTTAATTGAATTCCCAGCTGATTACAAATTTTCTCAATGAATTCTTCAATCGATAATAATACTTGCTGCTCCGTTTCATAATGCTCTGTTTCAAAAAGCAGCGGATCTTGTTCAAGTGTGGCAGCTAATAAATTGCGAATCCTACTCTCATCGCCAAGGATTCGATAGCCTCGAAATGGAATACTCTCGAGCACAATCCCATTTTTCTCCAGCTTTTTTCGAATTGCCTGCAAATCACTCAACAAAGTATTTTTCGAAACAAGCGTCTTCTTCAGCAAATCCTCCGTGCTGAAAATAGCTGTTGAAAGTAAAATCTCCTCTAAAATACGAATCCTTCTGATAAGCTTATCGCTGCTGACAAAATCGCTATTTTTGAGCAATAATTTTTCAATTGCAGCAGGATTTTCCACGTTGTAGTACACACGCGCTTTTTCAATGACAATGATCTCTTGACCAGCCGCAGCCAGTGTTTCATTTAGTTTATTGATATCGTTATAGATCGTACGCGTACTTACTTGAAATCTTTTGGCCAATTGATTGATTTCAAATGTCTTTCCTTGTTTTGCCAGCAAACTATATAAATTTGATAATCGATTATCCATAAGCTTTCCTCCTGAATTTAGTATAAGGCATCACAAACGTCATGAAAAAGAACAGTTCATTTCAAAAAATTTGAAACGAACTGTTCCAGTAGTTTGCCCAATTTAGCCGCTATTTCGTTATCAGAGCATTAATTGCGTAAAAATGCTAAAATTAAGTGAATGATTTTATAAAAGGAAGTGATTTTTTGGAAGAATATCGCGGCTTGTTAGAAAAAACGATTTTATTGCAAGAAAAGCCGATCATGATGTCATTATTGATTATGAGTGATGGTGAGAATAAGACCGAAGTCTTGATCAAAGACCGCTATTTATCGAGTTATGTTTTCCGCCTGCCGGAAAATAAATATATGATCCACATTGAAGGTCGCCGCAACAAACGCAACCAGCTCGTTGCCAAGCATTTTGAAATTATGAATCCTGACGAATACATCAAGATCATCGGCGCGCCGGAATAACGCGGCAGATATTAAAAGAATAGGAGCAATTCCCTTGTCAAAGAAAACTAAACTAGTTGCTGCGATCATGATTGCGGCAGCTAGTTTCGCTGTGTACAGCGGAAAAAATTATTTTCAAGAACCCCAATCATCAAAAAGTACACCAACCCAAACACCATCGCAGGTTATCTCGGCCCAACAGGATTTAGCCAAGCTAGAGTATGAAGGCACCCAAACGATCGAGATTAATCAAAATAATCCGACTTTTTCTAAAGAGGATCTCTCTACCGCCAATGGTCCGTGGGCGAAATACGGCGACTTAGATCAGCTGAATCGAGCAACAGATGCCGAAGCCCTGCTGAATAAAAAGCTGATGCCCACCGAAAAGCGCGGCGAAATTTCCAGCGTCACCCCCACCGGCTGGCACAATAAAAAAATCAACGGGCAATATTTATTCAATCGCTCCCATTTGATCGGCTACCAGTTGACAGGCGAAAATGCCAACTGGAAAAATTTGATCACCGGCACCCGACAGTTAAACAGTCCGGAAATGCTGCGTTTTGAAATGGATATTAAATATTATTTAGAAAAAAGCCCTAAGAACTATGTGCGCTATTCCGTCATTCCGGTTTTCCGTGGAGATGAACTATTGGCGCGAGGCGTTCATATGATGGCTCAATCGATTGGCAGCGATGACATCCAGTTCAATGTTTACATTTTTAACGTACAAAATGGTGTAACGTTGAATTATGCGGACGGTACCAGCACAGTTGGAACGACTTCACAGACTTCCACCTCAGAGGCAGCTCCTCTCGATAAAGAATATGTCGACAGCAACGGCAAAGGCCTGATCAAAGGATCGAAAAGCGGTGTCTATCACCTGCCCGGCAGTAAATATTACGATAAGACCACTAATCCCCGCGCTTGGTTCAAGACGATCGACGAAGCGAAAAAGGCCGGCTATCGCGCGGCGAAATAGCGTTGAAACCAATAAATACTCATTAAATCGTCAGCTAATACTTGGTTTCGGGAAACAAAATGAATAAAAATTAAAAAGTTTTCATTTTTATCTTTACAGATACATTTCTTATGTTACAATAATGTTACGAAAAGATTAAGGAGTGATTTTTGATGAAAAAAATTTTGTTAACCTGTGCGCTATTACTTTTATTCCCCCTGAGCGCCAATGCTGAAACTGAGGCTTTAAATACATCGGAGGATTCTACCGTAGCAACCGAACAAACTACGGATACATCTTCGGAAAATCAAAGCGACACTACCGCTACAGAAGAATCAAGTACCACTGCAACAACTGAGGATACGACTGCTACTACGACTTCTTCAAGTGAACTAGAAAATGTTGAAGTAAAGGATATTGAAAAAGCGAAAGAAAAAACCATTAAAAAAGCAGAAAAAGAGATGGGCGTGAAGAAAACAGATACTCCAGTCAATGACGACTTGAGTCCTGACAAACTTCGCGAGACTTTAAAAGATCCATCATTGAAGGACATTTTTACAGAAAAAGAGATTGATAATTTTTCCGATCAACAATTAACAAACGCTATGACTCTGTGCATGAGAATGGGTAATGACACTTTCGGATTAGACATAGGTGGATACGCTCGCATAGTGAATGCTTTATACAAAGACAAAACCCTCTCTTGGGATAAGATCGAAAATATTTTAAATTTTAATCCTAACAATTACAGCAACGCCATAGAAATGATCGATGACGTCGACAGTTTACAGGCTTACTTGAATGCTCTATACCCTAGCGATAGTTCATTCATGGCTGTTCGTAATATGAGCCGCGAAGAATTGATCAATGTATTGAAATACATTTCTCCGATTCAAGAAGAAATGATCGGTACAGGAAATTCATTCTTCCCTGGAATCATCGCTTGGATTAGCCGTTACGCTGAAGATGATGACATTCGTAATGGTGTAACACCAAGTACGACAACCAATGACTCAGTTTCCGGCTCCACTTCAGAAGAGATTGCTTCTTCCACTAGCGCTGCTGAAAACAAAGCGCCTGCTCAAGACGATAAAAATGATAAAGTTTTAGGCTTCTTACCAAAAACTGGTGAGGAAAGAAGAACTTGGCTGACAGTCGCTGGTGTCATCATTCTAGCGCTGATCGCCTTCATCATGATCCGTCGCAACCGTAAAAGATAAAAAAAATCCGTGAGCGAATTTCTGCTCACGGATTTTTTATTATTTTTTTGATTGAAATGCCTGCCAATCTGCCTCGAATTGAGCGATCCCGCTAGTCGTCAGTGGATGACTCCATAGCTTAGGAAACAGATTGCCCGGGATCGTCGCAATATCCGAACCGGCCAACGCCGCTTCTTCTACATGCCCCAGATGGCGAACACTCGCCGCGATAATCTCTGTATCAAAAGCATAAATATCAAAAATTTCACGCAAATCACTTACCAGCTGGATGCCATCGGATGCTATATCATCCAATCGGCCTAAGAATGGGCTGACATATGTTGCCCCGGCTTTAGCCGCCATCAAGCCCTGCGCCGCCGAGAAAATCAACGTGACATTGGTTTTGATACCTTCTTTTGAAATCGTGTGGACTGCCTGTAGACCTTCCTCTGTCATGGGAATTTTGACTACGATATTTTCTGCCCATTGACTGATCTCTCTTGCCTCGCGAATCATCCCTTCACTGTCTAAGGATGTGACCTCCGCACTGACAGGACCGGCGACCAATCCGCAGATTTCTTTGATCACCGACTCAAAATCCTTGCCCTCTTTTGCGATGATCGTTGGATTCGTCGTAACCCCATCTACCAAGCCCAGCCGATTGATTCGTTCGATCTCTTCAATGTTCGCCGTATCTAGAAAAAACTTCATGTTTTCCTCCTATACTAGGTTGTTCCCTCAGCAACATTTTCATTTGCCCTTGTCCGACACCTCACCAAATAAAACGCTTTCTTTCCTATATAAAGTATACTCACTCCGGATAATTAGTTCAACAGCCAGCCAAGCTTGTGACAATTTTGTTAGGCGCAGATAGGTCCCTCGCCCGATTTTCCCAGAACGTGTTCTTGATAAGCTAAATGTAACAAGTTTGAAGGGATGGTCATTCAACTCATGATCAAAAAAATAATTGGATTCATTGCATTTATCATCATTTTATTATTTGGCACCATGCTTTATTCAAAAAATTCATCTAGCGAAGTCGCTGGTGTCTTGGATCAATTCAATCCATTAGTCCCAAAAACTGAGCTTTATGTAAAAACAACAACGCCGCAATCTGTAAATGTTTACGGAACCGCAACTTACAAGCAAATGGCCGCGAATAAAAATGGGAAAACACGGAGGATCACCTTTGACGGCCTCACTGAATTAAAAACGGATCGTTACTTAAAAATCATCAATAAAGGGGCCCACATAGAATCCTACGAGGAAGTTCTTCGGTATCAAGTCCCGGAAAAAGCCTTAAAGGAAATTGATCCGCGCTAAAAAAAATACTGGAATGGCAGAAAAGCCACTCCAGTATTTTTAATTTTTGTCATAAGCTTCTAAAGCAGTAGGCAGTGCATTGATCACTTCATTTCCCACCGCCGGCAAACCGATCATGATCGTGCTGATTACTTCTTGTCGAGTAGCCCCCGCTTTTTTTGCCAGCATCACGTGAAATGGCAGGCCGCCCGTTTTTCCTGTTGCCGCCAAGACTGCCAAATACGCTAAATGCTGCGTTTTGTCATCTAAAACACTTTTTTCTCCCCATGAATGAATCAGCTCATTGAACGCCTGTTGATACTCTGGTGCTTCCTTCGCGAAGGTTTCAAAAGAATTACTTATTGTCATGTAACACCACTCCCTTTTTGAATCAGTGTACCAGACCAGCAGCGTTTTAAGCTAGGTCATCTCGCAGCGCTTCAATTTCTGATCCAAGCTGATCATTAATTCCACGGGGATTATAACTCTCAGGTCTTGCATATTATTTATAAAACAAAAATGAATCCGCTTTCTAAGTTGAGATAAACTATGGTAAACTTATTAAGTAATGTTTTGAATATAAAAATTGGTATATATCGATAATGTTAGGAGTTGTTTTTTTATGGAAATGGATAAATTCAAAGAAGATTTGAAACAATTGGGGAGACGTGTAATTGAATTAAAGGATAGCATTGGTACAGAAGAAGCAACTAAAACTTCTTTAATCATGCCTTTTTTTGCTGCCCTGGGATACGATCTTTTTAATCCGACAGAATTCGTACCTGAGTTCACTGCTGATGTTGGAATAAAAAAAGGAGAAAAAGTTGACTACGCTATTGTTCTTGAGGGAAAACCCACAATCTTAGTTGAAGCAAAATCAATTAACGAGCAATTAACAAAGCATGATTCTCAATTATTTAGATACTTTGGAACAACTGAATCAAAATTTGGAATCTTAACAAACGGA
>NZ_NGLG01000002.1:803233-808089 GCF_002140655.1 Enterococcus sp. 3H8_DIV0648
GTTTTTTACAAAATATAGGCCTAAAGTCCTATAGTCTCCTCTATACTATGTAATGTATAGTATAACGTATAAAGAGGTGTTGTTGATGGATAGTCAATTGAAGAAAGGTTTGATTGAGTATTGTGTTTTGGCCTCATTAGTGGAGATCGATTCCTACGGCTATCAGATCGTCAAAGAAATTCATCCACATCTTGAGATTACCGAATCGACACTGTACCCGATCTTAAAAAGGCTGGAGACAAATAAAAAAGTCTCTACCTATTCTAAAGTCCACAATGGGCGGTTGCGAAAGTATTACCACTTAACAGATTTAGGTGTTGCCAGTATTCAAGAGTTTTTAAAAGAATGGAACGATGTCGAAGCCGTTCACTACTATATTAAAAGGAGTGTTGAAGAATGAATCGAGTGGAATTTATTAAGGAATTAAGCAATTATTTAGCTTACGAAGTTAGACCTAGCGAAGTCCATCGCTTGATTGAATATTATGACGAAATGATTTTAGATTTAATGGAGGATGGTTACTCAGAGCGAGCCGCCGTCAAAAAATTGGGAGATCCCAAGCAGTTAGCTTATGAAGCTGCAGGCATCCCTACTGAGGTCAAGGTCCCACGCCGGCTTAACTGGTTATGGATCACACTTTTGGTTTTAGGCTTCCCATTATGGGGCAGTCTGGCGTTGGCAGCATTTCTCGTTCTTTTGAGTATTGATATCGTTATCTGGTGTATTCCTTTTACGGGGGCTTGTTTGGCTGGTGGTACGATCATCGGCGGTGTCGCAGCTGCGTTCACTAGTCCCTTCGTCCTATTCGATTCGTTCTTTATGGGGGTAACACAGCTTGGTGCCGGTATGTTCTTATTCGGTTTTGGTCTGTTATGTATGTGGTTGACCTATAAATTCAGCGCGGTCTTCATGAATATGCATCGCCGCTTGATGAACGTCATTCGTCGCAACATTTTCCAACGAAAGGTGGTCCAAGTATGAGATCAAAACTTTTGATACCCAAACTCGCTACGTATTTAATTGGTGCCGGAATTTTTTTGATGCTGTTGGGATATGCACTATCCGGTTTTTCACCTAGCAGCTATCGAATGGACTATGATGAGCGTCATTGGTACGATGTCGTTGGCTTTTATATTGATGATTAAAAAGAAAGAATCCTTTCGTATATGCGAAGAGGATTCTTTCTTTTTTTGTGGAAATTATTTTAATCGTCAAGTTTAATATTTTTAGCAGTGTTCTCCACTTCGGTCAATGGATCAAAATCTGCTCCAGTCTCCATGATCCGATAGCTGAATCTGACAGTGTCGCTCAACTCATAAATGACATAGAATGTTGTGTCGGCGGCATCTTCGTCATAATGATAAGTCACATAAGTGTACTTATAGCCCTCCGCTTCACCAGTTTTTTGGGTGACGTCTTTTGCTTCTGAACTCTCCAGCTCCGTCATTTCTTCCGCTAATTGATTGAGTGCCGGAACAGGCTGCATATAAATATACAAGCTTTCGTCTTCTTCATACTCTTTTGCGTATTTTTCTTCAAGCGCCTCATCATAAAGGTGATACGCGATTTCCCGATCATCCTTGTCCTTTAGTAAGTAAAAACAAGGAATCGCTTTTTCGGCAATGGTCAAATCCTTTACTGTTGTGTCCGGTGAATCAGACCATTCTTTCAATGAACCGTACGACTCGCCAATATATCCGTACATTTCACAGTCCATCGAACTGTCTACATTGAAGTGCATATACTGCTTGTAATCTCCCGCCGTCGTTTTTTCACCAGGAAAGCCGCCTTTTTTGACTTCGCCTGTACTAAAAACTAAAGCCGTTTTCCCGTCGGATGTTTTGAACTTGCCTCCATCTGTCGAATTATTGGTTTTGGCTTTACTGCTGGTGCTCGTCTGATCCTTTCCAGCATCATCGGTTTCGCTTTTGTTGCTTCCGCACGAAGCCAATAAAAAAGTACTGACCACCAAAAGTAGCAATGTCACCTTTTTCATAATATCCCCCTCACTTTTTTCTAAATTATATCACGAATAAACAAAAAAATAATATCGCTTTCAATTTCGTATTTAATAGTGAGGTCGCTTTTATTGATGTTAATCTGAATAATTAGCATTGTTAATTACTTAATCTGCGGTCCATTTATACCTGAAGCATGCTACACTAGCATCAAATAAAGTCAAAGAGGTGAAGCTCATGGAAACAATTCACTTGATTCAGCCCCAAGAAAGTCATGAAGCCGCGGTCCAAGATTACATAGAGGAACATTTTTCCTTAGGCGAGGATTCTCTTCACGGCTCCTCATTATTGACCGAGATGGAAAGCTACAGCGCTTGGTTGAGCCATTTGACCAAACAGTCCGACAAAGCGACCGTCCCCTCTGATTGGGTCGTCTCTACTACCCTGCTTGCAATTCGCAAAAAGGATCAAAAAATTATTGGCACGATCGATATTCGACATGAGCTGAACGAATTTTTACTGGAATTCGGCGGTCATATTGGTTTTGGCGTGCGCCCGAGTGAACGTGGAAAAGGCAATGCCTCAGAGATGCTGCGTTTAGGACTGGATTATTGCAAAATACTGGGCCTTGAAAAAGTGATGGTTGCCTGTTACAAGGAAAATATAGCTTCTGCGCGAACCATTCGCAAAAATGGCGGCGTTCTGGAAAGAGAATTTAGCCACGATGATGGAAAAGAGGTTCAAGTTTATTGGATCAATTTGTTGGATAAGAGATAGTTTCCAACTGATTAGGATGCTAAAATAAGAGAAAGAGGATCTCGGAGAAAGGACACGATATTAAATGAATGCCACGCTAAAAAATCACGATTACTCGTTTCGCAAGCTGCAACAAGCAAATTTTCACGATATGACCTTTGAACGCGTCGATTTTTCCAATGCCGATTTGGCCGGAGCGAATTTAAGTAATTGCCTATGTATCGATTGCGATTTTTCAGAAGCGATTTTAAGAGATGCTTCTTTACAAGGTACGGACTTTCAAGGCTGCAGTTTGCGCGGCGCAGATATTTCTGGGGCGAATTTGTTTTTTGCTATGCTGGAGCATGCTGACCTGACCGATATCATCCATGATGAACGGACCCAATTTTTTGAACTTTACTGCCCTGCTGAAGGGCCTTTCGTTGGTTACAAAAAATGCTTTGATTATCGGATCGTTCAATTGCTGATCCCAGCAGATGCCCGCAGAACCTCTGCGACGAATACCTGCTGCCGCTGCGACAAAGCTAAAGTTTTAAGCATCAAGGATATGTATACCAATGAAGACTATGACGAAGCGGTCTCGTATGTTGACGGCGATTTTGTTTATCGCGTGGGTGAATATGTGGTAGCAGAAAATTTCAATCCCAATCGCTGGGCGGATTCCACTGGCGGGATTCATTTCTGGCTGACCCGCAAAGAAGCTGAAGGTTATATGTAAAACAACGCCCTCTCCATTGAACGTAATGGAGAGGGCGTTATTAGTTTTTTATTAATCCTTTTTATTCATTTTTTCTTGAAAATAATCCAACGTCAATCCTTTGATATCCGTTAAACGTAAAATTTCTTGCAAGGAGTCATATTCCTCATACAGCTTCTTCTTTTCTTTATCCAGCTCATAGTCGGTAACGATTCCTGACATAGTCGGCGCATTAAACATTTTGGCCGAGATCGTTCGATGAACCCCGTCATTTTGCAGGATATAACAATCATCCTCTTTATAATAATTAAAGCGAAGTGGAGATGAACCTTCGAAGTTAAACTCGCCAGAATAAAATGCCAGCTGAAAGGTCAAGCCATGTTCCTTCAATGATGTTAAATTAGCATCGATTTTTTTTTCATCTCTTCCTTCCGTCGTTCTTCCCATAAAGAGGTCATAAACCGATTTTCCCACGACCGTCCCATCCGTTTTTAACGCGATGATTTTCTGGATAGGGATATTTTTACTTAGGTGTTCACTGTTTTCTACTTTGTTGTAATAATTTTCTATATGGGTATCTTGAAAAAAATTTCTTCTCTGTGACTGAATATGCTCTAAACTGATCCCAGCCTCTAGCATGATTTCCGTAGCCTTCTTCTCAAAATCTGTTGTCATGTCATCATAAGCCCCTTTCAACGTGGTACCAGACCTTATCACTTAGCTCTCAGTGATAAAATCCCAATGGAAAAAGACAATACACCCGCAACTTTCTTGGTTGCAGGTGCTGGTGTAGCCGACTATTCAAGTACTACTCATCATTTTGGTGCTTTTCTCCAATTGATGGGCCGATATTTTGTTCAATCGGTTCTACCTGCTTTTTTAACAAAAGCAATACAGCTCTGCGCTTATCCTAAGCTGCCGTCTAAGCAAATTTTTGCTTTTCCCAGTCCATGTAAAACAATGTTTCTGTCATTTTCTTTGAATTCAGCTTACGCACTTCACGTGGAATAAATTGATGGATTTCATCTTCGTTAAAACCGATTTGCAATTTAGTTTCGTCTATCACGATCGGACGTTTTAGTAGACCTGGGTTTTCTTCGATAATTCCGACTAATTCATTGAAAGACAAATCATTGAGATCAAAATCAAATTTCTGATAGACCTTTGAGCGTGTCGCGATGATGTCTTCTGTACCATTTTCAGTCAAGGAAAGAATTTCTTTAAGCTCCCTTTTTGTTAGCGGATCAGTAATAATATTTCTTTCTTCAAAATCCAAACTTTGTTCTTCTAACCATGCTTTCGCTTTTCTGCAGGAATTGCAACTAGCCGAGCCGTATAATTTAATCATTTTCAAAACACCTTTCCGATAAGTTCATTCTTTTAAATACTCTGTGTTATTCTACAAATATTACGATACAGCACTTATCATCCCTTGTTAATCTAAT
>NZ_NGLG01000002.1:808189-813856 GCF_002140655.1 Enterococcus sp. 3H8_DIV0648
ACTTTGGAACAACTGAATCAAAATTTGGAATCTTAACAAACGGACAAGAATATAAGTTTTTTACTGATTTAGATGAACCGAACAAAATGGATCTTTCTCCCTTTTTAACAGTGGATATTACAAAAATTAAGGATAATCAAATCCCAGAACTTGCAAAATTTCATAAAGATAATTTTGATGTAGACAAAATTACTAGTTCAGCAGCTGAGTTAAAATACTTAAGTTCACTAAAAGAATATCTATCGACTGAATTGGATGAACCCTCCGAGGATTTCATATCTAGATGTGTATAAGAGACAGGAAAAAACACTGATATATCAACGCTTCTAATTAGTTCGAGAGGAAATTATAACGCAACAAAAGGAATGCTCAGCGTTTGACTCAATTATTTCTCTGGGAAGTAAAAATATGATTACCCGACATTAATTATCTTTTTTTAACACAATTAATATTCCACCAAGGAAACAAATTAGCGTAACTCTCCCACCGCTAAAGGAAGTTAATTTCGCTGATAGACACACTTTCCGCTGAACTTATTGATTTTCTCTCCAAACCTAGTACACTAAAGTTGAGCATAAAAACACATGGCGGTTGGTAGTCCGCCGCATGAAAATGTCAGTAACCTGCCCTCCCTGGGTTGTCCCTTGCTTGAAATCCAATTAAGGGAGGTGTCATCATGAAGTTGACGATCTACTTCGATGGCAGTTTTTGGTGCGGCTTGGTAGAAGCTGAAACCGATGGCCATTACCAAGTTATCCGATATGTTTTTGGGGCTGAACCAAAAGACGCGGATGTTTTCGCCTTTATCGCGAAACGTTTGCCGCGTTTATTGGATGAAGCTGGAACTGTCGCCGCTGAGAAAAAGTCTGAGAAGAAAATCAATCCGAAGCGAATGCAGCGATTGATTAATCGTGAAAAACGACAGCCAGTCGTTTCCACCAAGGCGCAGCTTGCGATCAGCGAATTACGGGAACAAACTAAAACGCTCAACAAGGCGCAAAAAAAGCTGAGAAAAGCCCAAGCCGCCGAAGCCCGTTTCCAGCAAAAGCAAACCAAGAAACGCGAAAAGCATAAAGGACACTAAAAAAGTTTTGCGAACCAGCAGCAGCGAGTTCATGAAACCCAATAAAAAAATACAGCCGCAGCTGTATTTTTTTATTTTATCTATGCCAGATCTTGATCTTATCACTAACAAAATAGTTATCGATTCCTTGAGGCAGCTTCCAATTTACGCTGACACGTCCCGGTCTGCGATAGTCGCCGTCGCTCTCATAATTTTCATAAAGAACGAACCAAGGAACTAATGAAGTCCCCTTCCCATTTTCATCCATATAGCGATCATCCGTATCAAAGCGAACAACATCTCCCGAATCATCGAAAGTAAATCGCCCTTTCGCACTCACGCCATTCCACGTGATCGTTCCTTCGATTCTTCGCTCATCAAGTGTCCGCCAAGCGACATAATCCTGCAAAAACAACCCCGGCATAAAAACCGCATCAGCCAAAGCTGTGATCAATTGTCCTTGATCCATCTCAGGTCCAGTCGAATTAAACAATTGAAAATGCTTAGCAATAACTCCGATCATCGCTCCGCGCCCATCCTTCACACTATCTCTCACCTGAACAGGCAGCCCAAACATCCGTGCCTGCAGAAAAGCATAGCGATCTGGTCGATAAACAAAGTTGACCTGGCAAAAATCGATCGCGATCGGCGCTTTATCCGCAGACATACGAAACTTGGTATTTCCAAAACGAATCTGCATATTGCGCATCAGCGGTCGATTGACATAACCATTTTTCTTTAAATATTTCTTCAATAACGGCGGCAGCTGTTCAATTGACTCCTCAGTGATCAGTTGTGGTTCAGGTGGAAGCTCTTCCTGTTGAAAAGAATCTTCGATATCCGCCAAGTATTTATTCCAAGCAGATCCGCCCGGCAGAAAAAAATAAATGACTATAAGTGCTAAAACAATTACTAGACCCCATAGCAGCATATCTCATCCTTCCTTTCATATACAATTTTGTGGTTTATCTCTACTATATATGAAACCGAAAGTATAAACATGAGGCTAAGGGCTTATTTCGATAAGTTCAATAAAGTCGAAAAAGCTATCACCCAAATCGATGATGATAACTTTTGATCAGCTCCAACACTTTTTATCCCTTCAACCGTTTGCACATAAAATAGTGGGTTTCATCTTCCAACGGATGATTGTCGATTTGTCCGATAATCTCATAGCCATGATGTAAATAGAAAGCTGGTGCATTAAAACTCATCGTTTCCAAGAAGACGAGAGAGCACTGTTCCTTTTCAGCAATTTGTTCCATCTCAGAAAGCATTCGGCTGCCAACTCCTTTTCCACGTATCTTGCCATCCACATAAAAAAGCTCGATGCGCAAATAATGCCAATGAATCTCTCCAACGATACGACCAAAAATCTGACCGTCCTCTTCACAAACAAGGCTGATGGATTTAAATTCATACTGCGAAAGTTCAGGTACCGTCTCAACGGTATATTCATCTAATTGTTTAATTATTATCTGTTTGTTTTCTAAATAATCTCTTGTTTTAATTTCCATGATTGCTTTTTCCTCCAATTTTTTAGACAAAAAAATGCTGGATAAGATTTATCTTATCCAGCAATAGTTGCCCTCCGACTAACAGTACTCAGTCTAACAGAATGAAATCCGTTGTCAATAACTAGAGTTTTCTTATTTTGTATAGAGCGAGATTCAATTTTGATGATAACTTCAACGATTGTATTAGGCTTCCTAGTTCACAATCCGTGTAGTAAAAGCAGCTTCCTCCTTCTGCACTTGAAGCGAACTCCTCATCAGCTGTTGGACTAAAATGGAAAGAAAAAAGTTTTAGTGAAATAAAACAATCGATTGAGCGCATCTATCACAAGGCATTCGCGGTTATTGCTAGAGATATGCCAGAGGTTCCACCTTTTATTTTCCAAAGGACTAATCAAATAAGCCCGATATGCCAGTCGTCGCATCAGCAAACAGAATCAATCGTGTCTGCTTAATTTACTAACAGAAAACTTTAATTTATTTAGGTAACCTGATAAAATGATGGATGACATATCATTATTCCATATGAATAGGGGTTATAAATCCATGGATGAAAAAGAACTAAATTTGACCGTGACTGAAAAGTACTTTGAATTAAACAGTTTATTCATGCAATTCTTTCGAGAAAATTCTCGTGGTCCATTCAAATTTGAAAACCGCAATCGCGGCCAAGGGCAAATCTTGAGCATTATTCGTCAACACGGGACCATCTCACAAAAAGATTTAGTCAGCCGTCTAGACATGCGTCCGCAATCGGCATCCGAGATGATTCGCAAGCTTGAGAAAAAAGAATATATCACTCGTGAAAAATCGCTGGAGGACAAACGCGTCATGAATATCCATTTGACTCCTCGCGGAAAAATCGCAGCTCAACAAAGTGATGATTTCCAACCTGTCGTCTTAGACGCGCTGACCCATGAGGAAAAAGAACAGTTTGAAAATATTTTGACGAAATTGATCAACGAGCTTGAACCACAGGTCAAACATAAGCCGCGAAATCGCTTTGGACGTCCTTGAAAATAAGCAAAAGCCGCAGGAGAACCCTCATTCTCTTGCGGCTTTTGTTGTGCTTATTTTTTTCGACTGTTGATTTTTTTTGTAATAAATCCGATCACAAAGACCGATAGTATCTTGAATAGCAGTGAACGAACGGCACTGTTTTGTTTTGAATCCTTCTTTTTGTTCGATTGAGGGTGGAAGCGGCCCTTCGAATGTCCCGCCTTGCTTGTCATCATAGCTTTCATTAGATTCACTCCTTGCTTGATTGATAATAACGAATTTGACTTATAGCTTACTTAGCCTAGCTTTCTGGTTGAGGATAGTTTGGTTGAACTTTTTTCTTCTTCTGTCTCATCTTCACTAAAAGCGGTCAAGTCTTCGTATTCTTCATAGTATTTTTTCAAAGACGAAGTAAACTCTGGGTCCCACGGCTTAACGTGGCCTGAGTAATGCAAAATCTTTGGATCTCTGCGAGCTTGAAAATACTCTTTCTCCCCTTCTGGATCTGGATGCTGAACTTCTCTTTTCATAATATAGCTTTGAGCATTCCATTTCGGATGAAGCTGCAGCCAATGGTCATGCAAGATCGCATTCAATGCGTCTTGATCATGAAATTTCAATTTATCAGGATTGTCGTGAATGTAGCGCAATACCCGATTCGTCACATTTTCCGATAGCCATTTTCTCATATTGATCAGCATAAAGCCTGAATTGAAGTATTTAGTTGAATCACAGGCGATCTCCATTTTCTCTAAACGATGATGGAAACCGGCATCTTCTACCGCAGCCAGCGTATACCCACTCAAATCAATCTCCCTTAACTCGGATATATCTGCCAACGCAATCATGTCGCAGTCCAGATAAAGAATTCTTTCAAGGTCTTGATCACGGAACAATTCTGGGATCGCGATCCGATAATAAGCGGTTTCTGGGATGCGATCACTCTCCACTGCATCCGCGAAATACTTCTTGTCGATCGTTAAAAAGTGCAGTGAGGCATCATATTCTTTGATCGTCTCACGCATCAACCGTTTATTGGCAATACTGATCTCATCATCAATTACGTAAAAATCAAAATCTGCTGCGGAGTGTTCGGTATTTTCGAGAATCGAAACAAAAAGTGCCGATACGTGCTCCGCAAATCCGTCATTACAACTTGAAACTACTGTAAATTTATCTTTTTTCATTTTACCTTCACCGTCTCCATAAAAATACTTTTATTCAATATCTCCATATACAATTCTTGATAAGGATGCCCCTCTAAAGTGTTCCATGGTTTATCATGGCCCGTAAAATGGACGATCGCCGGATTTTTCCGTCCCTCTTTGTATCGTTCATCATACTGTTTAGTCGGTGCCGGATGCTTGTCAAAAATCAACGACGATTGCATATTCCAACGAGGATGAATTGGCTGCCAGTTTTCATATAAAACAGCATTTAACGCATCCTGATCATGATAAATGATCTTATCTCCATTGTTTTTCAAATAGTCGATCGTTTTTTCAGTAATGTGCTCTTTGTTCCACTGAGCGACATCGATCACCATCACACCAGAATTAAAATAGTAATCATCAGATTCAACACCTAATCGTTCTAGTGCCTTCGTCTGTCCAGGATCGATGATGGCTCCGATCGTTTTTCCTTCCAAATCCTGTTGATACAATTTTTGGATATCATCCAAGATCAATGTATCTGAATCAATATACAAAATTTTGCGATAATTCTTATCCGCCAAAATCTTCGGCATTGAAATTCTGAAATATGCGGTAGTTGTAATATGGTCGCTGACTAAAAAATCTTCATAAATTTCTTCATCAACCTTAACAAATTGAATAACAGCCGCATCAGAATGTTGGTGTGCCGTTTGGATCAATTTCTCTTTACTCGATACCGAAAGATCATCATCTATAATAATGAATCGAATCGGTGTTTTTCTTGCCGTCTTGTCTAATAGCGTTGAGATCATTACACTCAGATAAGGAGCGTAATTTTCATCTGCTGCCGTGACTACGGGAATTTCTTCAATTTTCGATAGCATATATTCTTCACTCCTATCTCGTTTTTTATATTTTTTAATAACAGCTAATTACA
>NZ_NGLG01000002.1:814053-815617 GCF_002140655.1 Enterococcus sp. 3H8_DIV0648
GGACTACCCTTAAAGTAGATTAACTAAAAAAGGACGGATATAGATGAAATTGGTAGCAATTGATCTTGATGGTACCCTGCTAGATAAAGAGGGAAAAGTATCTGAAGAAAACGCTGCGGCGTTAAAAGAATTTGATCGTCAAGGTGGAACTGTCGCTTTGGCAACCGGCCGATCAATCCAATCAGCAAAAGAAGTGTTTGAACAACTAGAGTTAAATGGATACACATTGGCCTCAAACGGTGCCTATGTTGCGCGAATCGAAAAAGGCGAAATAAAAAAAGTGTTGAAAAGCTACACGATTCTTCCCGCTACAGTAAAGACCGCACTTTCACTCGCTATGAAAACGGAAGTAACCGTCGTGGCTAGCCGCGCCACCCAAGATGATCGCATTTCTTTTGCGCAAGACAAAAATGAAGTCAACAGTCCCTACTATGCCCAGTTTAATTTGAAGGAATCAAAAGTAGACGAACTGTGGAAGCAAATCGATCAAGATGAAATCAGCTATTTCAAATTGGCCTTTACTGATGGTGACACCAGTAAACTAGTCAAGTTGCGCTCACAATTAGAGAAACAGCAGATTAACAGCTCTTATTCTGATAAATATTGGCTGGAGGTTATGGCCGAAGGAGTCAATAAGGGGGCTGCACTAAACTTTTTGACCAAGCACTTGTCGATCGACTTATCAGAGGTAGTGGCTTTTGGTGATCAGGAAAACGATCTGGAAATGCTAAAAATCAGCGGAAAAGGTATCGCGATGGAAAATGCCGCGCCTGCGGTTAAAAAAATCGCCGATAAACAGACCAAATCAAATGAAGAGTCCGGTGTGGCATTCATTTTGAAGAACTTTCTCGCATAATCCTCAATAGACACAAAAAGACGTTGCCTTTTTTGGGCAACGTCTCTTTATTCGTTATAGCTCAATACTTTTCGCTCATTGATGGACTGACACTCGCGATTGTTTCTTCCATGAATGGCAATAAAGCGCAGTACTTGCTCCGCCGATACTTCTAAAACATTTTGCATCACATACCATTCCACCCCTTCGGTCAAAGGCGGCGTCGTCAAAGAACCCAGATAATGGTAATAACTTTTATTCTCAGGAATCAGACCCGCAAAAGAAAAGCAGCCCTCACCCTTTCCCTGATCATACTGGTTCAATACATGTTCAAAATCCGGGTTGAACTCTCCGACTTGATAAAGCACCCCGATCACTGCCAGCTGACCACTGGCTGATTGGAAGAGAAAATGCCCTTCTAATGGGAAAATTTTACCATCTAAACGGTGCTCTCCATCTGCGTGAAAATGCAATTGAACAAAATTGAACACACGATTGTTAAAACTGGCTTGACCAGCACCTAAAAGCTGCAGGTTTTGACCATTATTAAGAAAAGTTGCCGTCGTTTCCGACAAATTTACTTGTATATTTGCAAGAGTATTATTGTTTTCAATTTGAGTTGTTTGGATATCAATCGGTGATTGTCGTTGACCGCCTAGCGGTTCCCAATCACCTTGATGGCAATAATCTATCAAAAATTTTGCTTTCATATGATCCCTCAATTACCTC
>NZ_NGLG01000002.1:815717-820571 GCF_002140655.1 Enterococcus sp. 3H8_DIV0648
AATTTTTACAATAATATCATTTTTCAGAAATATTTTCCATCCATATGCAAATATCATGAAAAACGGTAAATTTTTGGGATTCATTCAATAGTTCGTGACGGGCTTTTTCGTAGAGCTGGACTGTCACCTGTTCCACACCGGCAGTTCGATAAGACTGCGCTGCTTTCATCACACCTTTGCCATACTCGCCCACCGGATCTTCTTGCCCCGATAGAAATAGCAGCGGCAGCTTTTTCGGTACTTTTTGCAGTAATTCTGGCTCCTGAGTGCGAATAATCAGCGAAAAAAGTTCGTGATAACCGCTTAATGTAAATAAAAAACCGCAATTCGGATCTGCTAAGTAAGCATCCACCTCTTTTGATAAGGTGGTTAGCCAGTCCTTATCGGTTCGCTTTTTAGGGATCTTGCGATTCATATTGCCAAAGGCCAATTGATTGATCAGTTTACTGTGATGTTTTTCTCCTTGGAGTTTACCCAACAATTTAGCTGACTTTTGACCAAAACGAGTCAGCCAAACTGGCTGCTGGCCTGTCCCCATTAAAATCGCGCCATCGATCGCTTCACCATAGTCATACAGATAATTCCGCAATACAAATGAGCCCATGCTATGACCTAAAACAAAGTAAGGCAAATTAGGATATCGGGCTTTCCCCCACTTCGTCACCTGATACAAATCCTGGACTAATCCATGCTTGAGCGTTTCATCATGAAAGTAGCCTTTAGGATTTCCACTAACAGAAGCGCCATGTCCCAGATGATCGTGTCCGATCACCGCGATCTTTCGTTCATTCAAATAATTTGCCAAGGGTTCGTAGCGCATCAGATGCTCCGCCATCCCATGAGTCACTTGCAGAACCGCCCACGGATTTTCACATGACCAATGATACGCCTGCAGCGGTGTTTTCTGGTCAACAGAAAGTAATTCAAATTTTTCTACCATCATCGTTTCCTTTCTAAAAAGCCTTCGCTAAAGATTCTACTATGTATATCCATCTCAAGTTGGAGGTGAAATGATCAAAAAATGGTACACTATTAATAAATGGAGGGATGAAATATGTCTTGCTTAGGTAATATCATCTGGTTCATCTTCGGCGGACTGATTGGCGGCTTGACTTGGTGTCTTGCCGGAATTTTATGGTGCATCACTATTATCGGCATCCCGATCGGCTTGCAATGCTTTAAATTCGCCAGTCTGAGCTTTGCTCCGTTTGGCAAGGATATCGTTTACCATACCACTGGGATAAATTTGATCGTCAATATTATTTGGTTGATCGTTTCTGGCGTTCCTTTAGCAATCGGTCATTTGATCAGCGCCGCGTTTCTATGTATTACGATCGTCGGTATTCCGTTTGCTGCACAATCTCTCAAGCTTGCTCGTTTAGCCTTGATGCCTTTTGGCGCCCAAATCGTTTCAATTCGTTAAAAAAAGAGGAATGACAGCTGTCTTCCTCTTTTTTTTATCCAAAAATCAAGTAAATCAGACCTGCAATGATCAAGATCAAATTCAACGTTACTTGAATATTCACCATCAGCGGCGTCACATTCTTTTTCTTGCGGCGTGCAAGGTTGATAAAAATATTATACGCGCCGACTAAAATGACAAAAATCACTAAAGCGATCAAATACAAAAAAACACTTCCTTTTTTGTATGTAGTGTAACGTGAATCCTATCTCTCAGCAAGCAAAGTCAAAAAAATCTAATTTAATTGTTTGAAAAAATCGCGTAATTCGGCTTTGCGCCGTTCGCTTAATTCACGTTTGGGAATATCTTGGATCGCCCCTTCTAATCCGTACAGCAGATGCAAACAAGCCCCGTCATCTACTAGATGGCGAATTTTTAAAAAGGCTGCCTCTGTTCCCAGTTCCCGTAACTGATCAGGGGTCACAATTCCTACCTGTTCCAACTTTTCTTCATTTACTACACCAATATTTTTCATTTCTGAAATTTTCATCGCCGACTCCTTACTCCTTTTAGATTCATTATACCTTAGAATAAATGCGGAAACGACCGCTTTCACAAAAAGTTTGAAAAGCAGTCACTTTTTTCGAATTTTCCGGTACAGTAAGAAATTTTAAACAATATAACCTTAGTTATTTTTTAATAAAACGAGTTTCTTATGATTTGTTTAGGATATGACTTTATTTTTCACCATATATTAGGTTATTATTTGTATTAAATGATATTTTAATTTATCATATAAATCAGTACGGTTAATTTTTATTAAATAGGAATGGGGGTATATTCATGCTGGGGATGGATAAAAACACGGTGCTGAAAATTCAGATCATTGAAACGCTAGATGGCCTGCAGGCACCGATTTCTTTGAAGGAATTGCAGGAAAAGATTGGTTATGCCAGCCTTGGTACGATCCGTGTGAATTGCAAAGAATTACAGGCAATCATCGAAGAACTTTATACAGACGAGGATTATTTTTTAACTCTTCGGATGGATAATGGCCGCGGCATCCAATTAGACCGTTCCTCAACGAACCTCCAATCATTGACAAGCTACTTATACAAGCATGACCTTGCTTGTGAAATCATTCGTACAATTTTAACGAAACGAAAAATTTCTGCAATCCAGTTCTGTATGGATAAAAATATCAGCGAATCAAAATTGCGCCGCAAAATAAAAGAGATCAATCAAGATTTGTCTGATTATGATCTCTATATCTCTTGTTCGACCAAAATCAGTTTAAAAGGACGCGAAGTCGATGTGCGTCGTTTTTACTATATTTTTTTCCGCGGACTATACCGCCAATTCAGCCAAGTTGAACGTATCAACATTGAGAGCTATTTTCAACTGGCAAATCAAGTAGAGGATTACTTAAAGCTTTCCAATAACCCAACCAACTTGGAAATGATCTGCTTTTGGCTCTTAATCACCAATCAATCATTAAGCAAAAAAAGTGAACTTATCTTTAATAATACGGAAAAAGCTTTGCTGAACCGCTTCAAATATCCCAAAAAGCCAGCTTTTTTAAAAACCTGGAATACAAATGAATGGCGCTTTTTCCTTTATGCCATTTACAGTTCTCTATTGAACGATTTTGAGCTGCAGCCTAAGAATTCTTCTAGGGATCTCTTTTTTAATCAGGCCGTTTCCCATTGGATCAAGTCTTTTACGACGCACTTCCGTCCATTGAACAGCCACGAGCAAAAATATGTCGGCAGCAAGCTTAAACAGCATTACGCAGCACTGGCTTTCTTCCGATTGAACGATCCCATGATTGATGAGCTTGGAAATAATGTGGCACTCAATCATGTCCAGTCGCAGTTTCCTTATTACTACCGACGCTTTAACACCTTTTGGCAGGAGTTCACCCAAGCAGTACCAGGCTATGATTATCGCCAATTACGGATCTATTCGTTTTTAACCTGTGTGAACCTCTATTCATTAGAGAACTGCTTACCAGAAATATCGGTGTATGCGTTTTCCGAACACAGCGATCTTTTCAGTATTTTTATCCAAGAAAAAATCAATTTGTATTTCAAAAACCGATATCACCTGACTTTTGTAGAAGCCCCGCGTGAGGCGCAGGTAATCATCGGAACAACACCGGCCTGTAAAAACTTTCTCTCAGAGGGCCAAGAATCGGTTATCATCCGCTCCAATATCACTGCGACCGATTACACAGATATTGAAACAATTCTAGAAAAAATCGTAAGGAAAGATTTGGCACAAACCGAAAAATAAATGAAAATAGGTTGAGAATTTGATTAAAAAAAGGTATCGTAGTAGGTATTACATATGAAAAAGGAGGCCGTTATGGTTTACGTTAGTGAAATGCATACTACCCCGCCGACTGAGTTTGGTTCTGAATTAGAGGAAAAAACCTATGAAACACTGGCAAAGTTGGAGATTCCTTTTTATCAAGTAGCGACCGGCGAAGCGTTGACGATGGAAGATTGTATTGATATCGATAACCGCTTAGGAATCGAAGTCGTTAAAACAATCTTTTTATGCAACCAAAAGAAAACCAAATTCTATTTGTACATCACACCGGCAGATTTTAAGTTTGTCACCAAAGAGTTCGGCAAGAAATTGGAGATTCCACGGGTATCTTTTGCCTCAGCCGATCTTTTGAAGGAGCGCTTAGGAGTTATTCCGGGTGCTGCGACAATTTTCGGGCTGTTAAAAGACCCTGAGCACGAGATCCAATTAGTCTTCGACAAATCCGTTGCTGAACGGGAATGGTATGGTTGCAGCTCTGGTTCTGTAACAAATTATATGAAACTGAAAACGGCGGATATATTTGAAAAGTTCCTGCCTTATACAGGACATGAAGCGATTTTTATTGATTAAAATTAAAAAGACTTCGCGAACTCGTTCCGTTTTGCCAGTTCCTCGTCTCGCTTTAGCGGGATTAGTGAAATGTTATGCACAATGACAATCAGATTCATTTTTCACGATTTTTTGAAAAATAATTTCTTAGTTAGGTATCAAACCCATTTTACTTGTAAAAAACTTTTTAATTTCTCAAAGGCGCAAGAAAAAAGTGTTAGGAGAGCTCTCTCCTAACACTTTTTTTGGACGATCTTGCTTTATTGAAAAGTTAATCAAAATGAGGTTTCTTCATTTAAAAAACTTTTTCTAACTATCAAACTTAAATTGATCAATCACTTTAGCATCTTACAGTAACGCAGCCTAATTCAATCATTGGTCCTGTAACTTCTTTTCCACAATCAGAACCAACCGCTTGAATCGCGAAGGAGTAAGAGCCTCTTGATAAGCAGACATAGCTTAATGATTCATCAAGATAGTAGCCTTTTCCAAAAGCGCCATTCATATATTTTGCATAACGAACATCAATTGTCTTGTACGCTGATCCGTAGCCGCAACCAGATGTTCTG
>NZ_NGLG01000002.1:820671-833142 GCF_002140655.1 Enterococcus sp. 3H8_DIV0648
AAAATAATTTCTTAGTTAGGTATCAAACCCATTTTACTTGTAAAAAACTTTTTAATTTCTCAAAGGCGCAAGAAAAAAGTGTTAGGAGAGCTCTCTCCTAACACTTTTTTTGGACGATCTTGCTTTATTGAAAAGTTAATCAAAATGAGGTTTCTTCATTTAAAAAACTTTTTCTAACTATCAAACTTAAATTGATCAATCACTTTAGCATCTTACAGTAACGCAGCCTAATTCAATCATTGGTCCTGTAACTTCTTTTCCACAATCAGAACCAACCGCTTGAATCGCGAAGGAGTAAGAGCCTCTTGATAAGCAGACATAGCTTAATGATTCATCAAGATAGTAGCCTTTTCCAAAAGCGCCATTCATATATTTTGCATAACGAACATCAATTGTCTTGTACGCTGATCCGTAGCCGCAACCAGATGTTCTGCGGTACACACGTACTTTCGTGTAGTCCAACGTATTTGGATTTTGAGTACCTAAGAAAATTTGCGCTCCGTAATAGCGGGATGGGATACAGCCACAAACAAGTCTGTTCTTGATACACCCTCTCAATCCACTGCCAATTTCTTTTTTCTTCAAGGTTGTTGCACAGCTCGATCCCCATTGCGGGCTGACCCAGTTGCTCCATTGACCATAATTTGCTTTCACCCAATAGTAGTAAGTCGTGCATTGGTTCAAGCAATCATCTGTATAAGACATTTCTGAACCGTCTTGTTTGCCAGGCACATTGATCGCAGTCGCATTATTAATGTTGTTAGTTGTACTGCGGTATAACGTGTAGCTGGTTGCGAAGCGCTGCGACGCATTGTCGCTCTTCGTATTTGTCCAAGTAACTTTGATTGCTTTGTCGGAAACAGCTGTCGCTTTAATGTTTGGATTCAAGGTCGTTCCGCAAACAGTAAATTTACTGATGTTTGAGCTAGTAACTGTTTCAGCGGATAATGGCGTGTTTTTAGGACGCTTCACCATTACCTTGTAGCAATAAGTTGTATTATGGTCCAACTTGATATCGTTGTAAGTAGTCGTGCCGGTTACCTTAGCGATTTCTTTAAAATCGCTAGAGTGGTAATCGTTGCATTTTTTGCTTGCACGGAAAATCTTGTATTCCGCATTGTTGCCTTTTGATTCCCAGCTAAGTTTTAACCAGTGGTGCTGCGCTTCAGTCACGCAAACATTTTTAACAGCATCCCATTTTTCTTTGTAGTTGTTTTGGTTACAATGTTTGCCGCTGTGGTTCTTGTCACAGTCTTCATCGTGCTTCCAATTATGATTACAGCCGTGACCGCTATGGCCTTCATCACAATCTGAGCCATGTTGCCATTTGTTTTCGTTACAGTTTTTACCACTATGATTTTTGTCACAGTATTGGCCGTGCTGCCATTTATTTTCGTTACAGTTTTTGCCGCTATGTTTTTTGTCACAGTAGTCGCCATGTTTCCAATTGTTTGAATTACATTTTCTGCCGCTGCTGTGGTTTTTATCGCAATCTTTGTCGTGTTTGCCCGCATTGTTGTTGCAAGTACGACCACTGTGTTTGCCGTCACACCCGGTTTTATGTCTTGATGAGCCAAATGTTTGAACTGCAGGAGCATCCGTTGTCGCTTCTTCAGCTTTTTCTTCGGATGTTTCCTTTGTAGCTTCTTCAACAGGTGCTGCTGATGGAGCCGCGGCAGCCGCATCGATTTCATCATCCTCAGCTTTTGTTGCAACATCTTGATTGGCTAATGGGCCGGCAGCTTCCTGTTCCTTGCCATCGACCACAGCTGATACTTTATAGTAGTAAAGATAATCAGCCTTAAGCGTGCCGTTTGTCTTTAATTCCGTATAAGGATCAACTGCATATGTTTTGTCACTCTTTAATGTTTGAATACGTTCAAATTTCCCATCCTGTTCTTCTGCCCGATACACGTTGTAGCTTTCCGCATTTTCAACCTTATCGAACTGAATGACTGTCCATTTTTGCGTATCATTATGTTTAACTGTCAGATTTGCAGGAGTATTTCCTTCATCTGCGGCAAATACTTGTGCCGGTACCCCCAACGAGGAGACAGTCATGATCAATAGCGTTACCAACGACATGATCCCTTTTATTTTTTTCATTAATCCCTTTTTTTTCATTTCGCTCTCCTTTTCTGCTCTTTACCCAAGTGCAAAAAGTGCACAACAAATAAACCCTACCCTAACTATTGAAACTACTATCTCCATATGGAAGATAGTAGTCGTTTAATTTTTTTCGGAGTTTGTTTTTGGCCAAAAACAGAAGCAGCTTTCCATGGACCACCCCCCATCAAGTAAACACACCAACAAGCATGTTTGATTACAGGAATTACTCTCTCTAGGTTTCCCCGTCTCTAAGAAATGTGATTATTAGGGATATTTCCTGTTGCCACAAATATAACAATTATTGTGATAAAATTCTATAATCACTCAAAAATCAAAATTATTCTTCAGATTATGACGAAAAATTTTCGCTATATTCCATATATTTTATAATATATTTAATAAACTAATCGATTTCGCTGTTTTAACCGATTCTGTCAGCTACTGAACATTAAACGCAAAAAAAAGACCATCAATAAATGATGATCTGCTTAATTTTTAATATTAGATTCGACTTATTGTCTATTAATAGAAACAATCTTTTGCTGCAGACGGTCATAGACGACTACAAAGGTTGCGATATCCTTTGCAGAAGTCGGTACTCGGAAATAATAGTCGGATTGTCCATCAGTCGGCGTATTCGTGTGGTAGAAGCCAGATAAGTACGCATGAGTAATATCTCCACGTGTATCTTTGAATAGTTCGAAAAAGCCGCTTGGATCGGTTATATTCATACTTTTTTCCAAAGCTTTGAATTCCGTTTGGTTACTATCCATTCCCGCCTTCTCCATTTGGCGATAAAGCTGTGTATCCGTTCCTCGTCGAATCAGTTCTGTCCAGGCAGTTTCAAAGTCCGCCGATTTGTCCAAATAGGTATCGTCTTTTGTAATGATAGATTTTACATCACTGCCGTCTTCTGCCGTTAACTCATTCAACTCTTTGTCGTTAAAACGAAGATTGACCGTATAATCATGACGCGAGCCGCTCGTATCCGTAAAACTCCAAACCTGCCGCTGTGTCGTCATCGTCTGATCATCGACTAAACGCTGACCAAAGCCTACCAGATTCACACTGACAAAGCCGCTCTCCTCTGAACTTACCATGGGATAGATTTTACGATAAAGATCAAAAATATTTTTCCCATCCTTGGCCGGTCCATAAACCTTCTCGATCGCATCAGACATCGCCTGAGAACTCGAAAAGCTGTTATTGTCTGCAAATGCCGTGTTCAAAGCATCGATTTTTTTTGTTTGTTCTTCTAATAATGTTTGATCATTGACATCCTTCAACGCCAATACGTTTAATTTAGGCAGTTCTTCTTTCTTCGTTTCTTTGTCATCGCTGGCAAAAACGCTGAATGGGATCGTAAATTGCGGAAAATTCCCGCTCAAAACAATACCAAAGCTTCCGACAAATAAAGCGGCTAGAATCCCCCAAAAGATCAACCATTTTTTCTTCGTGTCCATAGTTCACCTCGTCTCCCCTACATTGTGGCGACAAATTAAGCAAGCGTCAAGTATTTCTAGTGAAAATCCGACTATTTTTATGAAATAATCTAAATTTTTTCTTGTAAAAATATGAATTTGATAGTTATTCTCGTCATTTTCTATTACACTAGAAGAAATGATTTTTTTAAGGATAGGCGGATATGGCAAATAGAAAAGAACGACATCAACAAAAAAAAGAAAAGAGAATAAGACCAACACGAAAAAAATCGTCACAAAGTAAATTATCGCGATCCACAAAGATCTCGCTAAGTATTCTGGCAGCGGTGCTTTTAGTGGTGATCGCAGGGACGATTTTCTTCTTCCAAAAATATGGAAAAGAGGTCACTGCGGCGATCGATGCCGGTGAAGAACACGCGGCAAAAATCCAAGAAAGTGACTTCAAGCAATACCACCCTACCACAATCTTGGATAAAAATGGACAGGTCCTTAAGGAGTTAAAGACCCAAGAGCGGGACTATATCACCTACGACAAGATGGACCCGTTGGTTTCTCAAGCCTTGATCTCCATTGAAGACAAACGGTTTTACGACCATCACGGAGTGGATACGCAAGGGCTGCTTACGGTCGCATTGAACGCGGCGACTGGTCGCGGGGTCCGCGGTGCTTCCACCATCACGCAGCAATTGGTAAAAAATATTTATCTGACGCCCGAGGTTTCAATCTCACGTAAGATCGAAGAGATGGTAATGGCCCAATCGTTAGAAAAGAAATTTACCAAGCATCAGATTTTGGAATATTACTTAAACAACGTCTACTTCGGCCATGGCGCTTACGGGATCAATGCCGCAGCGAAGGTTTATTTTGGCAAGTCCATCAACGATACGAGTCTTTTAGAAAAAGCGACGCTTGTTGGGATCACTAATAATCCGGGAATATTTGACCCGACGACTAATAAGAAAAATGCTTTGAAGCGGGCCAAGCTGATCCTCAAGGAAATGAATCAGCAGGGGTATATCACAAAGGATCAATATGACAAAGCCGTTGCCGATGATATCTCCGCGGAAATCCACAGCAACGCGCTGAATAATCAATTGGACAATAATGAAGTCGCCCTAGCGGTGGATTCAACGACTAAGATTTTGATGGGGCAGCAGGACTTCCGCTTCCAATATCAATTTGATTCGAAAGAAGAAGAAGATCGCTATAACGAAGAATATACAACCGCTTATAACAAAGTGTATCAGCGAATCCTTTCCGGCGGTTATCAAATCAGTACCAATATCGATCCCGCCCTTCATGACCAGCTGCAAGGAATCGTCAGCAACGTTATGAATGCGTGGCAGGATATCAACGGTGAGAATAATTTTTACACCAAACAAGCGGCGATGACCGTCATCGATAATCATACCGGTGATGTGGTAGCAAGTATCGGCGGCCGCGGTGAAGAAGGCAATCACTACAATCGGGCCTTTCTTTCCTACCGTCAGCCCGGATCAGCGATTAAACCGTTAGTCTCCTATGCGCCGGCTTATGAACGCGGACTGCTGGAGAGCAGTGCCGTCTCAGATGATCGGCCAAATAATACGTATCCTAATAATGTTTACAATGGCTCAAAAGGAAATCTGACATTGCGCAATGCCTTGGCCGTTTCTTCCAATGTGGTCGCCTATAAATTGGCTGATGAAAATCGCAACGAGTTGAAAGAGCCTGTCTACCAGCGTTTATCGCAGATGCAGTTCACCGGCTTGGATGTAGAAGATGACAATCCGATCATCGCTGTCGGCGGAATGACCTATGGAGCGACTACCCAAGAAATGGCCAGCGGGATCGCAACATTGGTCAATCAAGGGAATTACCGCGCACCGGTCAACATTCAAACGATCAAGCGTAAGGACAACGGGCAAGAAATCTTCTCTCAAAGTGAGATCGCTCAGCAGAAGGTTTATAGTGACGATGCGGCTTACTTAACCATTGATACAATGAAGGCTGTCCACCAGAATACTGACGGAACAGCCGCAGGATTGACCTTAGCCCATAACCAATATTGGGCAGTCAAAACTGGTACAACCGATGAGGCCAAAGATTTATGGACAGTCGGTGCCACACCATATTATACCGTGGCTGTCTGGGCCGGCGACGACACACCGCAGCCGCAGGATAATGCCAGCGTTGGTCAAGCAACTAAAGAAATTTTCAAACAAACCATGGATCTATTGAACGACGGCAAAGAAGATGTTGATTTCCAAATGCCTTCTTCCGTACAAAAAGCTGGTGGTCAATTAGTCACCCGCTCCAGTCAGACTAAACAAGTTTTGGCAACACGGAAAAATGCCTTGGATACAGCAACGACCAATATCGATACCTTAGCTAAGCAAAAGGCCAATGAACTAACGGCAGCCAAACTCAGCACACCGATGGTAGAAGAAGCGTCGACCTTCAGCAATCAATTGATCTCTGAACGAATCAACACACTTAGTCAATTTGAGATCATCGTGACCGATACGCAGGACAACTGGCAAACCTTTGATCAATTTGCACAAGATGTCTTTGCTCTGGTCCAACAAGTCGAGCCGTCAGGCGGTACGCTCTCAGAGCAATACACCAGCGTATACCGCAACAAAGAAGCCGAGTACGCTCATGAAAAAGCGGCCCGCGATTCCGCAATCAATACGGTCAAAGATCAAATCACCGATACGAAAAATCAAAGCAAGGACTTAGATAAACAAATCAGTGATTTGAAGAAACAATTAGAAGCAGAGAAAAAAGATGATTAAAAACAGTCGCCGCTCTGGCGACTGTTTTACTATAATGAGAAGAAAAGGAGTGATTTAATGGATAGTGTGTTAACGCTTATGACTGCTAAAGATACTAAAGAGGCTCTGGCAGCTTTTAAAAAATTGGAAGCTGAATGTCTTGCCGAACCTATTTACGCGGATAAGCTTGAAGAATTTTTGCCGGCCCTTAACGCAGAGAATTCATGCGGACGAGGACGCGCGTTTAAATTTTTTATGCTCAACGCCCGCTGGGATTCGCAAAAGATCATTGATGCTCATCTTGAAGAGATTCTAGCGATCTTGGATGATTCCAAAGCTCCCGTTGTTCGTCAATGTATTCCCTACTTGGTTTATTTAACAGCGGCTAAACCAGAAATGACTCCGATCATTCGCAAAAAACTGGAAAATCTGGAGCTCAGCCAATATAAAGAAAGTATGCAGAGTTTGATCAAGAGAGACATTGCAAAGGTTTTGACTGAGATTAAATGATGAACCAGAACTAGTCTAAATTTTTCTTCTTTTTAATACTAAAAATCCCAGCTCAAAAGGCTGGGATTTATTTTAATCTAGAACTAAGTTTTAAAACAGCAACATCAATAAAAGCGTGAGCATCTTAATAATAATCGGCACCTCTAGCCGTTTCGTCTGTACATATGCCAGACCTAAAATGATATTCATCATTAAAGAAAGCAGCCAGTAAATAATCCCATCGGGCCGAAATGCCAAGCAATACACCAGACTGGAAACAAACACACCCAAAAGCTGCTTATCCGCAAACACCAGCCCGATGATCCCGCCACGGAAGAGAACTTCCTCCATGATTGGAGCAAGAATAAAAGTAAACAACCCTATAACCAGAGAAGGAGCTTTCGAGAGGACTGCCATTGTACGCGGATTTCCCGCTTGTTCAATAAGTATGTTTTGATTTATTAGTATGGTTTCTGCAATTAAGATACCTAGAGCCAAGACTGTGCCGATAAAAATGATTTTGAGGTTCTTCTTTGTCAAAAAACTCAAATCAAAAGAAAAAAGTTTCAACCCTTTGGAAAGCCGCAGCATAAAAAATGAAGTAAACAAACAGAAAAAACAAAGCGCACCAATTTCAATCCCTGAATACCCATGACCGCTACCTTCTTGTGCGGTTATCAAAAACATGCCATATAGCATAGAAAAAAGGACGACCAAACCAGCTAAGCCTAAACAAATCATGATATTCCATAGTTTTTCGACAGTTTGATTCTTCATAGCTCCTTCCACTTCCCTTTTCTTTTTATTATACTCCCATAAACAGCAAAAAAAGGCCCGATTACTTGGAGAGTTTTCCAAGTAATCGGGATTTTCGTTTTACATTTGAACCGTAGTGCCGCTATTGCCTTTAACAGCTTCTGAAGCTTGTTCAAGAGAGGCGATAATGGCTTGTCGGCCGGCTTTTGATTCGGCGAAGTCGATTGCGGCTTCGACTTTCGGCAGCATGCTGCCGGGTGCGAATTGTTTTTCTTCGATATATTTTTCCATATCCGCAACAGTGGTTGTCTCTAAGGCTTTCTGATCTGGTTTTCCAAAGTTTACAAAGACATGATCCACAGCAGTTAAGATAATAAAGACATCTGCATCGATCAATGCCGCCATTTTAGCTGCCGCAAAGTCTTTATCGATTACCGCATCCACCCCTTTATAGCGGGTGCCTTCATAAATAACTGGAATGCCTCCTCCTCCACAGGCGATCACGACTTGCCCCGCGTCGACTAAGGTTTTCAAACTGATCTTTTCGTAGATATCGACAGGTTTTGGTGAAGGTACGACACGACGCCACCCACGACCTGCATCTTCTACGTAAACATCGTCGCTTTCATCCATCAGTTTTTTCGCTTCTTCTTCGCTGTAATACCCGCCGATCGGTTTGGTAGGATTTTCAAACGCCGGATCAGCAGGATCAACCACGACCTGCGTCAACATCGACACCACTGGAATGTCCTCCATTCCCCGTGAAACTAATTCTTCATCGATGGCTTGCTGCAGATGATAGCCAATGTAGCCTTGGCTCATCGCGGTACACTCTGGAAATGGCATCATATCTTCTGCTGTTTGACTCGTTTCTTCAAAGGCCAAACGAATTTTCCCGACTTGCGGTCCATTGCCGTGAGCGATCACAACATGGTGTCCGGCCGTAATCAAATCAGCGATTGATTTTGCTGCTAATTCAGCTTTAGTTAATTGTTCATTGGCAGAATTGCCTAACGCGTTTCCGCCCAATGCGATAACGATTTTTGACATGAGGGTCTCCTATCTTTGTGGCTGTTGTTGTGTGATACAGTGAATATTTCCGCCACCGTATACGATTTCAACAGTATTTACACCCACAACTTCTTTATCTGGGAAGATCATTTCTAATTGTTCTAACGCTAAGGCATCATTCTTGTCGCCATATTGCGGTACGATTACGCCGTTGTTGGTGATCAAGAAGTTCATGTAAGAAGCGATACAGATATCGCCGTCTTCACGCGGCATTGTTCCTTCAACATAGTCGATCTTGAAGTTGCCGTCGATCGTAACATTTTCGATTGGGCAGCAGATTTTATGAACTTTTAATTTGCGGCCTTTCGCATCCGTCATTTCGCTTAGACGTTTGTATGCATCTTGTGCTGCTTCGTAGAATGGACTGTTTTCATCTTCGGTGTAGATACATGCCACTTCACCTGGACGAACGAAGCAGGCAACGTCATCTACGTGACCATTTGTTTCTTCCGGATCGATCCCATCGCCTAACCACAGAACTTTTTCACAGTTTAAGTAGTCGCATAATTTTTGTTCGATCTCTTCTTTAGTCATATGAGGGTTGCGCCCTTCACTTAATAGACACATTTCCGTAACTAAAACCGTTCCTTCGCCATCAACATGGAACGAACCGCCTTCTAAAATGAAATCGTCTGTCCGATAAGAATCGACATGTTCGATTTCACAGATTTTTTGTGCGACTAAATCATCTTGATCCCATGGGAAATACAATCCGTCAACAAGACCGCCCCAAGCGTTAAAGCCCCAGTCGTTCCCACGCAATTCACCTTTATCATTAATCACAAAGCTTGGTCCGCAGTCGCGAATCCAGGCATCATTGTTGGACATTTCGTAGACCGTGATATCCTCAGGTAATTGACGACGACAGTTTTGGAACTGCTGCTGTGAAACCACGACATTCATTGGTGTGAACTTGCTGATAGCTTTTGCCACTTCAGTGAATGCTTCTTGTGCTGGTTTTCCGCCATCGCGCCAGTTATCTGGACGTTCAGGCCAAATCATCCATACCTTCTCTTGTGGTTCGTACTCGCCGGGCATTCTAAACCCGTCTTGTTTCGGTGTTGTCTTTTCGATTCTCTTCGCCATGATAAATTACTCCTTCTTTTTTGATTTTTTTCACCCATATAATCGCTTCACCAAATAGTGTGAAGACGACAGCTCCGATCGTGATCGGTAGTTGTTCACTTAAACTTGCTGGATCAAATTGTAGCGGCAGAGCTGTGAAGATCAATGAAATGATGATCATAATCATTGGCAGCGCAACCAAAACTTTCAAGAATGTATCACTGCCGCCAACTCTAAATGGCCGCGGTGTATCTGGATCGATTTTGCGTAATCTGTAAAAAGCTGGGAATACTGGTACATATGACATCAAGAACATAACTAGGTTCAATGAGAAGAAGGCCCAGAACAGATCCTGATTCGGTAAAATCGGTGCGATAACAACTACGATCGATGCCACAACGCCATTCATGATCGCCGCGCCAATCGGCATTTCGTCTTTGCCGCCGCGTTTCGCGAAGATTTTCGGCATATCACCGTTTTCCGCTGCGTAACAAGCCGTGTTGTTAACACCTAATGACCAAGAAATCATATTGCCAAACAGCGTTAGTAAGAACAGGAACGCCATCGCGATAATGAACCAGCCGCCAGTCGAGCCTGTCAATAGCTTGAAGCTGTCCATCAAGCCGCTGCCGGTACTGATTTGATCAGTCGGGATCGCTACCCCGATACCAAAGGCTGAGAAAATGTAGATCGCCGCGATCACTAGCCCGCCGACAATAATTGCTTGTGGAATTTGTTTTTTCGGATTTTCCATATCATCTGCAAAGGTACAAATAACTTCAAAACCTAGCAGGTTGAAAATAATTACTGAGATAAAGGATAAACTATTTAAATTAAAGCTTGGCAGCATCGAAGATAAGGTAAACTCATTCGCCGCGCCTTTTGTCGCAAACGTATAAAGTCCTAATGCCCCGATCAAAATAGCCAACAGCATCTTGATCACAGCGGCCCCATTCAAGATCCAGACACTGTCAGCGACTGGATAGAAGCTGATCCAAACAATGGCCCAAATGAAGACCAATTCGATCACGATTGCTGCGACCGTTGGGAACTCAATCCCTGTAATCGTCGTCAATAGATCCGGAGTTACAACTGCTAATGAAGCGAGCCATAATGGATAATTGATCCAATAATACCAAGATACCCGTGAGCCCCAACGATGTCCGAAGGCTTGAGTCACCCAGTCATAGATCCCGCCATCGCCAATATAGGTCGTTCCTAATTCCGATGACATTAATCCATATGGTAATAAAAATGCTATTAATAAGAAGATCCACCAAAAAAATTGCGAATTTCCGATCGCCGCAACCGGCGCCGCTGCCTCTGCCACGAACACGACACAGATAACGGATAATATTGCGCTCATCAAACTAAACTTTTTCTTCTTTTCTTCTCCCATTGTTTTCTTCCTTTCCGGTACAAGGGAAACAGGGATTGAGGATTTCCTCAATCCCCGAATGGAAATAATCTTGATGAAGGTTGATTAAAGCCGCAGATCATTTCCGTCCTCACCTCTGGGGTCTATAGTGCCTTGCCTAAGAAGACTTCTAAATCTGCCTTTGCTGCTGCTTTTTTCTTTTCATCAATTGGGTTCTTGTCTGCGTAATCATGCATCAAGTAAACTAACAAGCCGCGAATTGAAGTCAAACGGTTTTCCGCTTCATCGAAACAGATTGAGTTTGGTCCGTCCATTACTTCATCTGTTACTTCTTCACCGCGAGTCGCAGGCAGACAGTGCATGAATTTCGCATCTTTGCCGGCACGAGCCATTAATTCGTCATTTACTTGGTATTTAGGATAGAACGTACTCATGCGTTCTTCTTCTGATAATTCTGCTTCATATAAGCCGTACCAAACGTCGGTATAAACATAATCAGAACCTTCGATCACTTCGATCTCATCAGAAACTGTGTATGAACCGCCAGATTCTTTACAGATCGCATCTAATCTTGCACGATGATCTTCATTTAATTGGAAGCCTTTAGGACCGAACTGAACAAATTCCATTCCCATTTTTGTTGCAACTAAACCTAGTGAGAAACAAACTTGAGTCGCATCACCAATGAAGGAAACTTTGCAGTCTTCGATTTTCTTGCCTTCAGGTAAATGTTCGATCATAGTACAAAGGTCGCCTAATTCTTGGGTTGGATGGTTAAAATCAGACATCCCGTTGATTACTGGGATCGTTGCGTTGTTGGCTAAATCATACACACTGTGATGACGTTCTACACGAGCCATCAAAATATCAACTAAACGAGAAAGGACACGGCTCGTATCTTCAATTGTTTCATGTCCGCCTAATTGAATTTGACCTGGTGCCAAGTATTCTGCGTGTCCGCCTAATTGCGTCATCGCTGTTTCAAATGAAACCCGTGTTCTAGTAGAAGACTGCTGGAAGATCATCCCTAAAACTTTATCTTTTAATAATGGCGGATAAAAACCGTTTTTAATAGAAGCTTTGATTTTCAATGATAAATCAACGATGTACTGAATCTCCTCTCTCGTGTAATTTTCTGTTGTAATGAAATCTCTTTTTGCCATGTTGACGCCTCCTAAGTAATTTGTTTGCTTTTGCATCTTCACTTTAGGCGAAAAAGGCTAAGTTTACGATAAGCTAAAGGATGTAAACGCTAACATTTGTGGAATCAAACGAGTTTTAGCTGGTTTATTTTTAGATGTAAACCTTTTATTTTTCAAGGGTTTAGAAAAGTTTAGAAGAAAGTTTAGCGTATTTTAGAACGATTAGGGAATAAATGATGTTATACTTAAGTGAAGAAATGAGG
>NZ_NGLG01000002.1:833468-862003 GCF_002140655.1 Enterococcus sp. 3H8_DIV0648
TTAGGGAATAAATGATGTTATACTTAAGTGAAGAAATGAGGTTTTTTGATTACGAAATGAAAGGGGATTCAATATGATAGCTATCTTCGTTTATAATATTCTTTTGATCATTCTATATTCCATCACAATGGCTTTTGCAATAAATTCCTATCTAAAAGAAAAAAACAAAGTGTTTCTGCTGATCAGTCTTTATCTAGCCTTCTTCATTTTTGACAACATCATTATTTATATGACCGAATTCATCAACTCCTTTGCCCAAAGCTACGACCAAGCGTTTATGAGTGCACCTGCGGTTAAGACCATCATTTTTATGGGAAATGCCTTTTTCTCCATCTCCATCATCGCCGAATTACGCAAAGAAAAACTTAAAGCATTGCATTATGGCCTCTTGATCGCTTTAGCCGTTTGGATGATCACAGTCCCATTAATGGATAATTCAGCATTAAAAGTATGGCTTTACTATTTAGGGAACCAAGTTTTTCTCTTTTATTTAGGCTTTTACTGCTGGCGAGGTGCGCGAATGGACCTCCCCGAGTTGAACACAGGCTATTTAAAAAAGCTGGCGGTTATCTGTATTCTTTTTAGTATTTTGATCGTCATTGAAGATAGCTTTGTGATTTTCAATGTGGATCAATACAGTTCGCTGGCAACGAAGATCTACAATCGCAGCATTTCAGAGGACATTTTTTCGATTACCGTCTGCTTACTATTTCTCCACTCCTATCTGAAGGCGCGGCAAGTTCCAGAGGAAGACACCCCTGAGGAACTGGAAAACTCGATTTTAATTCAAAGATTCTGCCATGCTCACCAATTCACGCAAAGGGAAACAGAAGTTTTTGAACTGCTGATGTTCCACCGAACCAATCAAGAGATCGCCGATCAGCTCTTTCTTTCACTTGGAACAGTCAAAACTCACGTCCATAATATTTTCATTAAGCTGGATATCAAGAAGCGGACACAAATTTTCCCCATGTTTGAAGAATACCAAGCATCCTCCAATGGCAAAATGACACTAAAAAAGAGCAACGATTTCACTTAGAAAATCGTTGCTCTTTTTTTATTCGTCTTCCTCATGATGATCTTCCGAAGAAGAGCTTGAGCTTGATGAGCTTGAAGAATCTGATCCCCGTGAACGAGACTCTGATTCCGCTTTTTTGCGGGAAGATTCGTCTTTTTTGCTGTCTTCAATCGAATCTAAAATATCTTTATAAGAATCATACGTCTCCTGCTTTTCAGCTAAAACCTTTTTCAACTCCGTTAATTCTTTGTTGCGCTCTGCCAACGCTTTGGCTTGACGCTCTTGATAATTTTTTTCGGCTTCCGCCATTGAGGCATCACTTTGCTGGATTTGAGTCGCAAAACTATTGTTTTCATTCGCCAGCTGATTTTTTACTGGGTCCAATTTATCCAATAACTGCTGCTTATACTTTCCATCCGGCAAGACTGCCAGTGTTTTTACCCCCGTCAAATAGTCCGATAAGGTCAAACCATCGCCTTTATTAAGCAAGTCCGAAACATCAGTCTCCGCACTGGTAAAATCCTTCGATTGCGTTTCAGCAATCCGCAAAAGCATGCTGATGTCTTGGCCCCAATCCTTGTCCTTGGCAGAACTTTCACTTAACTGATCCTTCAAGGCTTTGATCTTGTCTTGATCGGGCTCCTTTAAAATCGGGTGCGCCGACAGATCCAAACCATTTAACACATCGCTTTCAAAAAGCTGATTCAAATCCTCTTGAAGCTCAAAATTTTTCTTGGCGTGATCAATGTCTTCCAACGTTTGGCTTTCTCCACGTTGCTTCTTAACTTCGGTTGCCAAATCATCAAACGCCTCACTTGAAATATCGGCTTTAAAATAGCCCGACTTCTGATCCTCGTAAAGATCGGCTAAACGCTCATTCAGCACCTTTTTCGTTTCTTTTTCTGACTGGATTACTTTATCTTGGTAGATGTGATAGCTTGCAAAACTTACGGCGCCAAACACAACCAGTCCTAATACCACCCAACCGATTGTTTTTTTGTTCAAACCGGCTCCTCCTCGTCAATGCTTTTATTTTTCCTAAAAAGGAAAATCAGGTTTATTTACATTTATACACCATTGCTTCTCAATTACTGATTGTTTGACATAGAACTCACAAACGTGCAGCCGATTCATTTTTCGAAAACTGAAAAATGAGTCGTATTACCATGCCGCATATATTCAATTGCACTTGCTAAAGTAAGAAGCCAAACTGGCAATTTGTCAATATTATAGCATTTTAATCCTAGCAAAACACAAGTTATAGTAAAATCTTTAGCAACTCTTTTTAATTTTATGTTATTTTAAAATTATTAGAAAATTCTTGGCATTCTGTCAATTCAAGGAAAATATTTCAACCTTTGAATTATTTCTGATAAACTCGTTCTATTCTTAAAAAAAGGACTGATTTTATTGGAAACTCATGAAGAATTGGATAGAGGATTAAAAAATCGTCACGTCCAATTGATTTCAATTGGCGGGGCTATTGGCACTGGACTGTTTCTTGGTGCCGGAAAAACCATACAGCTGACTGGTCCTTCGATTCTTCTCTCCTACACGATCACCGGCTGTGTGATCTTTCTGATCATGCGTGCTTTAGGTGAATTGATGCTGTCAAACTTGAACTATCATTCATTTTTAGATTTTATCGCCGATTACTTAGGCAAAAAAGCGGCCTTTGTAACGGGCTGGACTTACTGGTTCTGCTGGATCGCCATCGCGATGGCTGACCTGACCGCTACCGGGATGTATGTGAATTATTGGCTGCCGAATATTCCTCAATGGCTGCCTGAAATTATCGCGTTGGCTTTGCTGCTTGGTTTGAACCTAGTGGCAGTCGGACTTTTTGGCGAGTTAGAGTTTTGGTTCGCGTTAATCAAGGTCGTTGCTATCATTGCTTTGATCATCGCCGGCGTCTTCATGATCTTCTCCGGCTTCAAAACCAGCGCCGGACCGGTTGCCATCAGCAATTTATGGCGCCATGGCGGTTTCTTTCCGAAAGGGTCGAGTGGTTTTGTCCTCTCCTTCCAAATGGCGACCTTTGCTTTTTGCGGTGTCGAATTGGTTGGTCTGATCGGCGGCGAAACCTCTGATCCGAAAGCGGTGTTGCCAAAAGCAATCAATACGATCCCGCTGCGTATCATTTTGTTCTACCTAGGTTCGTTGTTTGTGATCATGTCGATCTACCCTTGGTCAAGCTTATCAGCGGATCAAAGTCCCTTTGTGCAAGTCTTTTCCGAGATCGGGATCGCAGCCGCTGCTTCTATTGTCAACTTGGTGGTCCTAAGTTCAGCCATGTCTGCTTGCAATAGTGCTATTTACAGTACGAGCCGGATGGTCCGTTCCTTAGCCCAAGAAGGCAGTGCACCAAAGCGTTTTACCAAACTGACACGCAATCGTGTCCCGGGAAATGCTCTCGTATTCTCAACTCTCGTCATTTTTCTTGCGGTGATCATGAATTTCTTCGTGCCTAGTCAGATTTTCACTATGATTAGTTCGATTGCGACGATCTGTTTCATTTTTATTTGGGGAATGATTGTTTTTACCCATATGCGCTATCGCAAATCCAGACCCGAGCTGGCCGCAAAAAGCACTTTTAAATTGCCGCTGTTTCCCTTTACAAACTATCTCGTATTCCTATTTCTCGCTTTTGTTTTGTTCGTTTTAGCACTAGCTCCCGATACGCGGGAGGCATTGATTTTCTCTCCACTCTGGTTAATCGTTCTTTTGGGGATCTATCATTTTAAGTTCGAGAAAAATATACCGATATTTAGTAAAATTTTGCACCTTTTTGATAATCAAAATTAAAACCAGTTATTTATTGCTTTATCCGTTTAGATAAATTTTTCACAAAAAATAACCGCCCTCCAAATTCATAATACTTGGAAGGCGGTTTTTTAGTTGATTTTTACCCTTCGCCCTTGTCCTTGAGCAAGTGGCTTTCACGACGGAGCTGGTAAATTTTGTGAATGTTAATGATCAGTGTTTTGATCACGGCATAAACAGGGATACAGATCAGCATGCCTATGATACCGGCAACACTTCCTGCTCCGATCAAGACTAGGATGATCGTCAACGGATGAATATTCAATGACTTGCCGAACAGCAGCGGCTTGATCAGATTGCCGTCTAATTGCTGAATGACCAAAACGGATAATCCCATATACAAAGCCTGCAGCGGTGAAATAAACAGACCAACGATAATCGCCGGGACTGCCCCGATAAAAGGACCGACATACGGAATAATATTAGTGATTCCGCAAAAAAGAGCCAGCAGTAAGCTGTAGGGCTGTTGAAAAATCGTCATAGCAATAAAACTCAAAATCCCAATAATAAACGCATCTAAAACGGTACTGCTGATATAAGCAGATAAAGTCTCATTCAATTCCCGCACGGTTTGACGCAGCTCTTTACGAATCGATAATGGAAAGAATTGCGAAACAGCGTCTAAGAATTTATGTCCATCCTTGAACATAAAGATCAAAATAAAAGGAACAGTGAACAACAAAACGAAAAATTTCATTGCAAAACCGAAAATCCGCGACAAACTCGAGGTCACACTGACGATCCCCACTTTAAGCAGATTATTGATCGTCAAATTCGCTGCCGCCAATTGTTTTTCCAGATTAAAGTTTTTGAACTCCTCTTTATTCGCCAGTTCGTTTAACCAACGACCTGATTCTTCTGCGTAAACAGGCAGGTTTTGCGTTAGTTGAACGGCTTGTTCGATCATTTTCGGAACGGCATTCATCATAATCAAGACGATGATAAAAGCGATCACAATAAACGATATGAGAAAACCGACGACGCGCGGCAATCCTCCTCTTTCCTCCAGAAAAACCACGATGGGATCGAACATATAATAAAGAAAACCAGCAATCAATAACGGCATCAAGATTGCAGAAATCATGCCCAATACTGGCTCGAAAATATTAGGCATTTGTAAAAGAAAATAAATACCTATGATAGTTAAGACAATTTCAGCCGTCCAAAAGAACAACTTGGATTGTTTGAAACGTGTCAGCATAAACGCCTCCTTAAAAATTTCTTATCCCCCAGGATATGGCTTCATCTTATCATTTCTCAGAAGAAGTAAGAATGCTTTTATTAAAATTAAAGGAAAAGTTTTAGATAAACTAGGAAAGTATTCAATAGAATCTCATAACGGCCTTTCAAAAAAAGTCGATTTGCGAGCTTTAAGCCTATTTTTTGTGCCGCGCTCCCTTCTTCGCTACAATAAAAAGAAAAAAGGATTTGATAAAAATGGAACGACCATCGACAAAAGCGACCCGTTGGATCAAGTTTATCGGCGGCCGGAACCTAATCTTTACATTGATTGCCGGTGTGTTACTAGGAGCTTTGATTTTTGTTTTTTACCATGTGCGGTTTATCTTTACTCCGCTGCTGATTATTTTCAAAACGGTCTTCGCTCCCATCTTACTGGCTTTGATTTTGTATTATTTGCTAGACCCGATCGTCAATTATTTTGATAAAAAAGGGGTAAAACGAATCTATTCTATCTTAGGGATCGTCGTTGCACTCTTACTGCTCATCGGAGCCTTCAGTGTTTGGGCGGTACCTAAGATTTATAGTCAAACGGCCAACCTAGTGAACGATTTCCCGCAGCATGTCGATAATTTCAATTCGGCCCTGCAAAATCTCGTCGCGGGAACGGTACTGGAAAGTCCTATCGAAGAAATTTTTGGTTCTTTAGAGGATGTTGTCTTTCAAGTGATTAATACCTTGTCGGATTCGCTTGGTGATATCCAACGATTCGTTGGCGACCTCTTTTCTACAGTCAGCGGCTTTTTCATCATTTTGTTCACCTCGCCGATCATTACTTTCTTCCTATTAAAAGATGCACGGCAATTTCACAGCTACTTTTTGAAACTATTGCCGCCGAAATTTCGGAATGATTCCAATGAATTAGGGGCGATTCTAAATAGTCAGGTCGGCGATTACTTGAAGGGACAGTTTATCGTTGCTTTAGCCAACGGCTTGATCGTTTTTGTCGGCTTTCTGGTAATCGGTATGCCTTATGGATTGCCATTGGCGCTATTAGTTACGATTACTTCGATCATCCCTTATATTGGCCCATTCATTGCCTTTGTTCCTTGCGCAGTGATCGCGCTGCTCCATTCTTTCCAGATGCTGGTGGGGTTGATCATTGTCTGGATCATCGAGCAAATCTTGAATGGCAATGTCATCGAACCGAAAGTTTTAGGCGATCAGTTAAAGGTACATCCGGTTACTATCGTGCTGGTTTTATTGGTTATGGGGAATCTCTTCGGTCTGTTTGGCTTAGTCTTCGGGATTCCAACATATACCATCTTCAAAGCCTTTGGCGTGTTCCTTTTCCGCAAGTTCAAGCAGCGCTACAACCGCTATTATGGCGAAGATGAAGGTGAATACGAAGAAACCGAGTTCTCGCAAAAAGAATATCCTGCTAATTAAAAAATCTGTTCTCTTTTGAACAGATTTTTTTTTGCGAAAAAAAGAAGCGGATCTTCTCCGCTTCCTAGATTATTTCAAGCGCATTACAAAACGTTCCAAACGCTGGATGGCTTCTTTTAATTCATAGATCGAATAGGCATACGACAGACGTAAAAAGCCTTCGCCGCTTTTTCCGAACGCCGAGCCGGGGACGACCGCCAGCTTTTCTTCTTCCAATAGACGCAGCGCAAACTCTTCACTGCTCAAGCCGAATTGGCTGATCTGGGGGAATAGATAAAAAGCGCCCTTCGCCTTATAACAAGGCAGCCCCATTTTCTCTAACGCATGGTGCAGATAATTCCGCCGTTCCTCATAGGACAGCCGCATCGGCTCCACGGTTTCCTGCCAATTGTTTTTCAGTCCAGCCAGTGCGGCATATTGACTCGCTGTCGGTGCCGCCATGATCGTATATTGATGAAGCTTCAACAGCTGCTCCATGAACATTTCCGGTCCAGCCATAAAGCCTAACCGCCAACCAGTCATCGCAAAGCCTTTTGAAAAGCCGTTGATGACGATCGTCCGTTCACGCATTCCCGGCAGCTCCGCAATACTAGTAAAGGGCTCATCATAAACAATTTCCGCGTAAATCTCATCCGTAATAACTAACAGATCGTGCTTCTTCGCAACATCAGCGATCTTGATCAGCGCCTCGCGATCCATCGTACCGCCAGTTGGATTATTCGGATAAGATAAAATCAAAATCTTGCTTTTCTCGGTCAATACCGCTTCCAGCTCTTCTGGCGTCAGCATAAAATCATTCTTCGCCTGCAGATCGATCGTTACTGGTGTCCCGCCCACTATTTGCGTGATTGGTTCATAGCACACGAAGCTGGGTTGAGGAATGATCACCTCGTCGCCGGGATCAACAAATGTCCGCAAAGCAATGTCAATCGCTTCACTGCCGCCGACTGTTACAACGATCTCTGTTTTCGGATCATATTTGACCTTGTTGCGGAAAAGCAGATATTCGCTGATTTTCTCCCGCAGCTCGATCAGACCCGCATTGGCGGTATAAAAGGTTCGGCCTTCTTGAATCGAACGAACGCCCTCTTGAGTCATATGAGAAGGCGTATCAAAGTCCGGCTCGCCGACACCTAAAGAAATCGCGTCAGGCTGTTCAGATACGATATCAAAGAATTTGCGAATGCCGGATGGTTGAATATCTGTAATTTTTTTCGTTAAAAAATTTCTCATGGGCTCACCTGAATTCTAGGGTCGGAGTCATCTTGATACATATCAATGCCCCATTCCTTGTATTTGTCGAGCAAGAAATGCGTCTGCGTCCCAGAGACGTCGGGAATCGACGCTAAATTGGTGGAGATAAACTTCGAGATTTCTTTGATATTGCGTCCTTGCAGCAGCAAGATAAAATCAAACCCGCCGCTGACAAAAAAGAAGGATTTAACTTCGGGAAACTTCCGAACACGTTCTGCGATTTCGCGATAGCCTTCTTCTCCTTTAGGAATCGTTTGAACCTCAACTAAGGCTTCAATCCAATCATCTTCCACTTTATCCCAATCAATCAAGGCTCGATAGCCGCAAATAATTTTTTCTTCTTCCATGCGTTTGATTTCTGCAGAAACGATCACTTCGTCTTCGCCCAGCATCACCGCGTATTCTTCCATACTTAACCGACAATCGGATTCGATCAGCTTCAATAATTGCTTGCGTTTACTTTGTTCCATATGAACGGCTCCTTCGCTTTAACAATTTGTTAGATAGTTTTAATCTTTTGTTTATTATTCCCAAAAAAAGAAAAACTGTCAAATAATTTTGAAAATTCATAAAATACTGATAAAATTTCCGGCAATTTTTTATTACCTAAAAATTTTTCGCTTTTCTATAACACAAACACTTGGTTTCATAGTACAATAAACTGGATGAGCAACAAGAAAAATGCGTAGAGACAGGAGGATTGGGAATGGAACAAGTAGTTGAGATGTTTATTGAAAAACAGCGGCAGCGTTTAGCCGACGGCAAGATCCGCCAAGAGGAATACGAGGCTTTTTTAGATGGGATCAATGATGCCCTTTCATTTTTAGGAATGCATTATGTGAACGGCTCGGAAACTGTCGAACAGGATGACCGCAAACCAGCAACCTTTAACGAGATCGAGGAAAAATATAAAAAGTTCCGCGAAGTCGCAATGTATAAAAACAGCTTCTTGCGCGTATCAGATATTATCAAGCATTCCGGTCAAATGACGGATGAATTAAAAAAAATCACCAACACAGTCAAAGAAGAACTCTAAAAAGAACTTTAAAGAAGCGATTGATCGCTTCTTTTTTTGTCCTTTTTTCTTCATGCCTTCAGATTGAGTAAAAAAATAGACTTGATTGCTCAAGTCTATCCCTTCATTAGTAATTCATTATAAAACGCCTGTCCGATTTCCTTCAGTTCGTTTTTGTTGAAGGATTTTGCGATCCAAGTCGGCATCGCGGCCTCCACCGTTCCATAAATTTCGATCATGACCTGAATAAATAATTGCGCATCCAATTGGTCGATCGCTTTTCGCAGGCGTCTAGCTGGTTCTAAGAGCTGACTCTCGATTTGACGTGTCCGATAGATTCGATAAATGGTGCGCCCTTCCTCTGCCGCCAGTGAGAACAACGGCTGTTCTTCCGCGATTGCTTGCAGGCTTTCCTGCTTGTAGCGATCATAGCGCTGCTGCCATGCCAGCAATTCGCCATAAACGGTTTCGATTTTTTGCTTGCGAACGGTAGCTAAGGCGCTATAAAAATCAATCGGTAATTTTTCTACGCGGCGCTCGCGTTTGATCCAAGTTGCCAAAGTTGATTGCGGAATTCCCGCCAGCTTGCCAAATTGTTCAACAGTAATGCCTAGATCACGACGAATGTACATTTTGATTGGATGCTCGATCATTGTTACTGACATTCTCTCACCTAACTCTCCTGCGATATTTTTACTTCATTATATAATGAGCAGCAAAAAATACCAAGGCGAAAAGCATTTCTGCTTCGCACCTCGGCTATTAATGTCTTTTTTTCGATTGATTTTGCAGCTGATCATTCATTTCCTTTGTTGCTGAATTGATCCGCCGCTCGGTCATCGCTTCTTGTCTGGCCATCTTTTGTTTTTGATTTTCCAAACGGTCAATCTCATTTTCCGCCCGGCGTTTATCATGCTCATTCATTGATGAGAGTTGCTGCTTCTTCTGATTGATCTCATTATTGATATGCCCTTCCCAATCGGACATAATCTGTTTCCAGCGATCTGGATCATAGTCGCCATTAGCTTTCATCGAGTCCCGCAGCAAAGTAGAATAACGCCGCATCGGATTGCCCCAGACCTGATTCCGATCCTGAAAATAATCCGCCTGCTGCTCATCATCCAATGTTGCAATCAAGTTATCTTCTTCGCGATCGATGATGTTTTGCAAGAACGCCAAAATCGGCAAGATCAAATAAATAATCAACGCCGGTCTTACATAAAACAGTCCGAAAATCAAAACAACAACCCGAAAACCGATCGACAGCAAGTCCTGTCTATTCAACTCACTCACTCTTCGTTTCCGCTGTTCCGCATCTTTTAATGACTGACCCGTTAATGCCACAATCAACCGCCGCATCACGAAAGTTACTATCAATGTCAATACACCATAGATCAAGAGTGTTTGCTTGGTGGTATCTTCAATCAGCAAACGCGTCGCTGATGGTACCAATGACAAGAAAAACAATAGCAGCAGGTAAACAACTAAATCTTTATTTTTCACCTGATCAATTTTATTAAAGGCATAGCCTGTCTGAAACCACAAATTGGCCACAAAACAAAAACTTATAAAATAAATTCCCACCGCTCTAAATAGCGAATACATATCAACGACACCATTCGCCGCTGTTTGGATCGGCAATTCTAAGACGATGATCGTCAGAATAATCGCAATAATCGCATCGCCAAAAACCACAACGCGTTCCTTCATCTCTTCAACCCCTTTTCATACTTCTGACCTATCATATACCAAATGACCGAAAAAGAATAATGATAAGGGGAGCTTATGAAGTACCTTTTTACTTGATTAGTTCATCTTCTGGCAAAACCTTTTTATCCGATAAGCGTGTCAGCAGAATCACAGAACCGATCACCACCGCAAAACCGAGCAGCTGAACCTTAACAAAGAGACTATGAAACAACACGACACTCAAAATCGTCGCCAAAATCGGTTCCACCACCGTCAACACACTAGCCAATGAAGCCTCGATAAAACGCAAGCTTGATAATTGAAAAAGAAAGGGCAGCGCCGTACCGAAAATAATAATACTAATCACCAAGCCAAGTGAATAGCCGTCCATTTGAAATTCCGGACGCCAAATGGGCCGAAGCGGCTGAAAGGCTACACCAGCAATAAGCATTCCCAGACCCGCGATCCGCATCTCGCCATACTTTATCAACAGCTTACGCGGCTGCAGCGTGTAAAAAGCCAACGTGACCGCCGAGGCAATTCCCATCGCAAAACCCATTGGCGAAATATTCAAGGTTTGGATATTGCCTTCTGCCACGATCAAAAAGACACCTAAAAAAGTCGCCGCCATCAGCAGCACTTCCACAAAATTGATTTTCTTTTCCTTATTCATCACGAGAAAAATAAAAATGAAGATCGGTCCGGTAAACTGCAGGATCGTCGCGATCGCCGCCCCACTATATTGGATCGCCTTGAAATAGGTATACTGCACCCCCAGCATGCCGATCAGAGAAAACAGCAGCAGGCTGAAAAAATCCGACGGGGAAAATTTTCGCCGCGGCACCTTTCGCTGAAAGAGATTCAGCCCTGTAAGTAATACTCCCGCCGTTAAAAGACGAACGCTCGCCAACCATTCCGGCGAAACCAGATACTCTTCAAAAAGAATTTGGCACATAATCCCCGACAACGCCCACAAAGCACCTGCCGAGCATGCCAACAACACACCCCTAATTTTCATTGACTGCTCCTTTTTATAGTTATAGTTTTCACATTGCCCTCATTATAGCATTCACTAAAAAACTATCTACCAGCTTTTTCATTGGACGACAAAAAACAAGCCCAAAAATCTTGGGCTTGTTACGAGGTTCAGTTTATTCGCCGATCGGCAAGATCAGTTGCGATTCTGCTAGATCTAAGGTGTAATCAATGTCTTGGTTTCCGCGAACGGTCATTCCAAAGTCTGTGCCATAAACCGCGAGACCGATTTGACGCCCCGCTGGCAGATGATACATCGTTGGATGCAAGACTACTTCCACCTCAACAAATTCATTGGCTTTCAGATCATCGTTCTTCCAAGCATTTTCGCGATTTTGCAAATTGATATGACCGCGAGTGATCAGCTTGTACTCGTCCTCAGCACCTAGTTTGAATTCTACGAGATTATCCTCCCGCCAATTTCTGCCTAATGGCAAGCCATGCAAAGCCACCATATCTGGCACAGGTTTCAAGCGTTTAGCAGCGCCGAAGTCGATCAACTCAAAGCTCAGCATTCCCAGATCCACACTTGAGGCTACTTTGATCTTCACTTTCGGACGTCCGTTTAAGAAGAGCGCTTCAGCTAGCGCCTCCGTTTTCGCTAAATAGCGATGACCATCCATCGAGCCGTCTTCTTTGAGTTCCTTTTCCCACAAATCGATATTTTTGGTGTAGCTTTGATATTGTTCTTCCGGTAATTGATCCTTGAAGGTAAACTGACCATAGGCAGGCGTTTCTGCTAATGCTTTTTCACCTAAGTGATAAACCTTTTCACTAGCTGGTGCCCAATCGGTTAATGTATCCCATGTTTCAGCGACAGTATTTTTTTGATAAACAATATCCGGTAAAATTTCTTTGGCATTATTGTCTACGCCGTACAGCTTATGACTTAGCCACAAGTTCATCATGTCTTGGAAATCCAAAGAAGGTATATTATTGATGTAAATATGCTGTCCTTGATGCAAGATCAGTTTCTTGGCAACCGGCACATCCTTCAACGCATCCCATAGATCAGCGACTTGACGCGGCTTCACATTCCAGTCATTTAGTCCGTGGACCATCACCACATCGCACTTGATGTCTTTGATAAACGGCAAATAATTCCGTTCATCCCAGAAAGTATTGTAATTGCCGGTCTTACGGTCCTGCAACTCAGCCATTTCTTTTAGATAATCCAAGAAAAATTTCTTGCTGTGAAGATAATCGCCGGCATTCCGCATTTTACTGAAGGTCTCGATCGCTAAAACATCGGCATCTTCTCCCGGGAATCCGCCAGGGGCGATAACTAAGCCGTTGTCGCGGTAATATTGATACCAGTCAGAGATCGCCGCTTCAGAAATAATCGTCTCCAGCCCTTCTACTTGGCGTGTCGCACAAGCAGTCGCTAACGTTCCAAGATATGATTTTCCGGTCATCGCTACTTTGCCGTTGCTCCACCACGCTTTGATCGCGATATTGTCTGTCCGATTCGTGAAAGCACGACGATTGCCGGCTAACCATTCGATGTAAGCCACCATTGATGTCGTTTGTTCGACAGAGCCGCAAGTTTGGATACCGTCAGAGTCCCGCGTACCGATCCCTGCGCCGTAAACCACCGCAAAACCGCGAGCTAAGAAGAAGTCATTCAAGCTGTGATTATTCTCGCGGACAAATGTTTCCGTCGCATGGGTCGCTTTGCCCTGCACTTCACGTTCCGCTGGTAATTCCACCGCTGCTGGTTTGTATTGGATCTCTTCATAGGTGGTTTCCGTCGGTTCTTTACGTTCCAACGGGACATTCACGTCGTAAGTCAATTCCTCACCGGCTGGTCCATTGACTCCTTGACTGTAGGGACTGGCAGTAAATAGCGTTGCGACTTGCAAACCTGCTTCAGTTTCAGCCGGACGCAAAATTTCTAATTTCAATAAATCACGTTTGCCATCCTGATCGGTATCCAGCGGAGCTTCCACGTAGACTACTTCCCGAATCAAACGGGACGTATCAAAGACTGCCTGCGCTTTACCATTGAAGAAGAAAGGTTTGCTGACGTCTTTGTCCAAGTAATAGCCTTCCGAAGCAAGCTTATCAAGATAGTTCAACCCATTTTTTGTATGACTCGTTAATAATAAATACCACGCTTCAATAAGTGTATTTTTATCAGCAAAATCGCCGTCGATCATGGGTATTCCGATTTTTTCCGCTTCCGCAAGAACATCCTTCACCGCAAAATCAATCGTCGGTTCAAAATCCAATTGCTGCAGTCCCATCGTATAGAAAACTTCCTTCGTTAAGGGAGAGCCTGCTTGATAAAATTCCGCTAGATCCGTTGCTTCATCGGCTAAGAAGTTGCCAAGCTTATTGATAAACCCGCTCTCTTCCTTGACTGTTAAAAAGCTTTTACGTAAAAATTCAAACCATAATTTTGTCGCGTCCGTTGCTGAATCGATGGTCAAAAAGCCCGCCTGGGTCAATTCCTTCTTCGCTTCTTCTAGTGAGACACGTTTTAAACCAAATTGATTGATTTTCATCTACTTCTCTCCTTCTTCATCTGTAAGATATTTTTCTGCCAGAAAAATAAGTCTGAGTTCATGCCGTATAACGGCTTACTGAAATTCCGCCTAATTCCACCAAAACACAAGAAAAAGCGGAAAGTTATACTAGCAGCTCTTTTTTTCTGATAAAATAATTATAACAAATACTTTCGCCAAGTTCGTTAAAGTTCAATGAAAACGATTACTGAACTCTTGCGGAATAAAATAGAGCGAGTACTTTGAGATAATCTATAAAAAAACTAGTTCATTAATAGGAAAAAAGGGGAGATATTTATGGATGAAATGACTTATTGCCAGAGTTGCGGCATGCCGCTTACTAAAGGTACGCATGGAACCGAACACGACGGCTCTCAAAATAGCGAGTATTGTCTATATTGCTACAAGCACGGAGCGTTCGTGGATGATTGCACGATGGAAGACATGATCACTATCAGCCTGCAGCACATGAAAGAGTCCGGTATTTTAGAAGAACAAGGAAAAACCGAAGAGGAAACCTTGGAATTTATGAATAGCTTCTTCCCAGATTTGAAGCGTTGGAAAAAGTCGTCGTAAAAAATTACGGCGACTTTTTTATTATACCGATTCGATTTCTTTAGAGGTTTCGTCAGCGGGCGTTTTAAGTTGCGTGCTTAACAGACTGCCAGCAAAATATAAAACAGCAAACACGATCAACGTAAAATTCCCGCCATATTGCTGAAACAGCAATGTCACTAGGATGGGGCCAAAAAAATTGCTCAAGCCAGAACCCAGATTCAAAACAGACACTGCTGCTACCTTATTGTCGGGAACCATTGAAGGAATTAGAGCGGACAGCGGAGTAAATGCCGCGATACCGATCGCAAAAACGATAAACGCTAACAGCAGCAAGATGAAATTGCCTGGAAAGTAATTGATTACGATAATCAATAATAAACATGATAGCCCTGTAATCGTGCCTGAAAACAGAGTAACGATCTTTCGCCAGCCGTATTTATCACCTAGGCTGCCAAAGAAGATGCCGGCAAATGAGTTGACTACGTAACAGATCGCCCACGCGCTTGTCCATTGAACCAGCGTAAATTGATGCTGCAGCAAAAAGATCGGCATCATGATCACAAAACCAAATTGCCCGATATTATTGATCCCCTTCACTAGCAGACCGATCGATAATCGAGGAAATTGAAAAAGGATCTGTATCCCCTCCTTCATTTCAGTCCAAACAGTGGCAGGAGTATCTTTCGTCCGTCGAATTTCACAACGCGCTACTGTTATCACACTGCCAATCAAAATCAATCCAGCTCCAGCAATAAAAACAAAAAATGGATCAAATAGTTTTAACAGGCGTGTCGCAAATACTGGTCCAATGATCGTCATCCCTAAGTTGAAACACAGCCAAAACCACGAAGTCCCCCGTCCTAATTTTTTCGCCGGTGTCTGAATAGTGACCGCAACTAAGAAAGAATAGGCAAATAAAGGATAGACCGTTCCGCGAAGCATATAGCCTAAAAAGATCAGCCACACCTGCTTTGTCGTTAAACCAAACAATAAAATGCCTGTACTGAAAAGCGCCAGCAGCAGACTGACAGTCATTACTTTTTTAACAGAAAATCGATTCACTAAAAAACTAGTGATCCATGAAAAAAAGGCCACAAAAATACCATAGAAGCTAAATAATAAGGAAACGACCTTTACTTGAAAACCAATCGTTGTTAAATAGGATGAAAACCAGCTCGTCTCGATGGTTGCTCCCAGCATAAAAAAAATCAACCCAACGTATCCCCAAAACAACTCCTCTGCTATACCTGTTTTATTTACAATACTATTTTTCATCTTCTCTTCCTTTATAAAAAGCCGAGATGACCGCAATCATCCCAGCTCGTAGTCTACTTGATTAAAAAGGTCAAAACACTGTATGGTTCGATCGACGTGGTGAACGGCTTCGTTTCTTCTATCGCATTGATTCGTTCAACCGTTTTTTCTTGGAACAACTCAGTGATTGGTAATTCCTGCGCTTCATTCGTCGGATTTTCAAAACGAACCACGAAGGCTGTTTCAGTATAGTAGGAACGATGAAGACTGCTGATGAAAACTTCATTTTTTCCGAAATCAAGCACACTGTGTTCATTGCCTACTACTGCTAAAGGCTGCTCAAATGATTGAATTTTATTATCGATCCGATGAACAAAATAATTCAAGGCCTGTTTTTGATAAGCAATTGATGGCTGCAGCAGACTTTCACGCCAATGATGCAAAGCTGCTTCAGAAACTGTTGGCTCATCGATCCGCAATGTAAAGCTGAAGGAAATTGTTTGGCCGAATTGCTGAGCCAGCGGCGTATCCATCATCACATGACCTTTTTTAGTCGTATCTCCTGAAGCACGTCCCGGACGATACAATAAATCCGGTTTTCCGAGACTATCCGTAGTCGCCAGCAGCGTAATCCATAATTTATCTTCTTGATATTCGTATTCTTTGCTGTCCTGTGTAAAAAGTGACAGACGCTGATCTTGAGAAACACCGCTGAGGACTTTTTCAAAAGGCTCCACATTGACCGGCATCTCTGAATACGTTTTGTCCCAATCGACTAAAGAATTGTTTTCACGAGCAATCAAGCCAAATGGAAGCCCTGCCAGTATTTGGCCGAATGCTTGATTGTTTTTGATTTGCAGCCGAACACGATGATTCAAAAGTGAATTTTCGAAGCTGACTTCTCCTTTAAGCGCGTCCTGTTCGTTGATAGTCAAAATCAACTGGTATGCAAACGTCTGATTATACTTATCTGCTTTTCGATCAGCTAAAGTTTTTGGCAGCTGCCGTTGCCCGCGCAAGATCATTTTTTCTTGTTTCTCTTCTTTCCAGCATTCACAATCATCGAATGTCAACAACTCCGCGGTCTTGCCTTCAAGAGGAGAAAAATCATACGTGTCCCCTGCATTGCCTTCGTCAGTCAATGACAGAAAATCAGAAAATGGCTTCCCTTGATATTCCAAACTAATTTTACCTGCCGAATAAGTGACAGATAGAGCTTTACCGCCGATTTTCTGTTCTGTGATTCTATTTTTCCGTACGGCTTCTGTACTTTCCTCAAAAGAAAAGACCTTATAGCCCAAGCCCGGTAGTACGCAAGTTAATTCGATCGTCAAAATGTAGTATCCGGGTTCTGTAATGTATTGATTGCCCGCGGGTGTCTCTTCTAGAATATTTTCCCGACTATCCACATATTCTGCTTTAACTACCGTTGACGCTGCTCCATTGAAATGAACATTGGTCGTAGGCGATAGAACCGTTACTGTTTTCGTCCCAGTGAACTTTTTGGGCGAAGGATTTACGACTAACACTTCATTTGCCTGCAACTTCAAGAAATCCGCTAATTGCTTCATGATCGTATTTTCGATGCTGTCGCAAATTTCCTGTGCTTCTTTTAAGCGATGCTTGATATCTTCCGCGACGCTATCCGAAACACAGCCCGCCAAACTGTCATGGGCCTGCGATTCTAGTAATTTTTTCCAAGCCTGCATGACCAAGCGATTGCTTAACTTGATGCCAATCTGAGCAGCTAAGACCATTAGTGGTTCTGTTCGCTGAACCAGCTGATCTTCTAAATGGAACATCGCCTGCTTCAAATCCATCCGAACCGAGCCGATCGTCTTATGCACACGTGCCAGCACAGGCTCCCGAAGCTCGCCTTGATATACCTCCAGCGATTGCTCCTTCACATAGGCTAAGAAATCTTGGTAGGTGCTGACTTGATAATCGTATTTGCCTAATTGATTGATCGCGTCAATTTTATTTGCAAAATCATGGATGATAGCCAACTGATCATTTCCAGAAGGAATCAACACGTCACCATCAGTGTATTGCTTGATAAAATCTACCGCTGGATCAAGGCGCCCATCGACATATTCTGTCGTCGGTTCTAATAACATGCCCGTTCCATATCCCTGCGGTAAATTCAACGCGGTCACTTCTGCTTTACCATTCAAGCCTCGCCATTTAAAATAAGGCGATTGGACATGCTTATTCAAATGCAGCCCACGCCACATAATGACACTATCCAACCCAGCTTCTTTTAAAATCACTGGAATCTGCGCGTTAAACCCAAAAGTATCCGGTAAATAGCCAATCGGTAAATAGTCTCCATATTTCTTGCTTTCAAAAATCCCGATCATGGCATTTCTCAAAATAGCTTCACCGGAAGCGAAAAAGGCATCTGATTGAGTGTACCAAGGACCAATAAACAGCTGCTTATTGGCCACAAGTTTTTTTACGTCTGCTAATTTTTCGGGATACAGTTGCAGGTAGTCATCTAAAATGGATAATTGTCCATCCAAAACAAAGCTGGCCTCTGGATGCTGCTTCAACTCCTCGATCGCGTCCGAAAACAATTGATCACTTAAAACCAAGGCATCCATTGAGGTAAAATACCACTCTCGATCCCAATGTGTATGATTTACAATATGAACGTTTGTCATTAATTCTCCCACTCTGCCTCATCGAAGCTGTAATCTTCTTCCTCGACTGAGGCAACTTCGATCCCGGCATCCTTTTTACGTAATAAAACACTTGAAATGGCTACAAATAATGAGCCTGTGGCAATCGATAAGACATAGATCGGCCATTTTTCAACAGTAAACCAGCCATAAAATCCGCTAATCGGTGCTTGATTGACCGCACCTAAACCAACTGCCATCGCCGAACCAATAGCTGAGCCAATCACCGTTGAAGGAATAACTTTTAACGGACTTTCAACCGCAAACGGAATCGCTCCTTCGCTGACACCGACCAAGCCCATGATAATCGCTGATTTTCCGGCTTCACGTAATTCAGTATTGTATTTTTTCTTCGCAAATACAGTGGCTAACCCAAGACCGATCGGAGGAATAATGATCGCTACTTGTGCCGCAGTATTCGGTGCGTACACTTGACTAGTCAATAAAGCCATTGCTGTCGTTACCGCCGCTTTATTAACTGGTCCGCCCAAGTCAAAGCCGACCATTGCGCCGACTACAGCCGCCATGATAATTTGATTGCCCCCGCTTAAGCTGTTCAACCAATTTTCTAAGCCAATATTCAAGGCCGCAAAGGGAACACCAATAATATAATTAATAATAAGAACAGTGGATAACGTCCCTAACACAGGGATCAAAAATACCGGAACGATTGAAGCCATTGATTGCGGCAATTTCACATGATTACGAATCCATAGACAGATATATCCAGCAATCAAACCTGCTGCAATCGCACCCAAAAAGCCTGCATTAATATCTTTTACCAGCATGCCGCCGACTAGCCCCGGAACGATCCCTAATTTATCAACTACAGAATACGCAATGAAGGCTGCAATCACAGGAAACATCAAGCCTAAAGCTGTCCCGCCAAAGCCATCGATACTATGCAGCAGACGAATGATGCCATTCGCACTTTCCGCATACTTTGCATCCCAAATATCAGTTAAGCCATAGATGGACCCGCCAACGCGGGAGATCGCCATAATTACTGCTCCTGCGATGACTAAAGGAATCATGTAACTAATACCTGTCAACACGTGATTTTTGATTTCTGATAATACACTTTTCATCATTTTTTCCTCCCGATTAATTATTATCTACTAGGGCCAAAGCGTCGTTGATTACCTTTTCTGCGTCCTTTATTGGTGCCGCAACCGGAACCTTCAAGATTTTCTTGCCTGCGAAGCGTTCCTCATCCCGTACCTTTGTATCAACAGCAAAAATGACGACTTCGCCAATTTGGCAATCTTTCTCCGTTAACGCACCATCAATTCCTGTTGCGCCTTGGGTCTCTACTTTCAATAAGTAGCCCTTTGCTTTTGCTTCTTTCTTCAAGGCTTGAGCCGCCATAAAGGTATGGGCGATCCCAGTCGCACAAGCTGTTACTGCAATAATTTTTCTTTTCATCTTCTTCTCCTCCTGCTATCCTAAAATTTCAACGATTTCCGCTGCATTTTTTGCTTCATTTAATTTTATAATGACCTCATCATCCATCAATTTGATAGCGATCTCAGACAAAATTGATAAATGGGTATTGCCTTGTTCACTATCAGGGATGGCTAACATAACGACCAGTGAGACTGGTTTCTCATCCAAAGATTGCCATTCGACCTCTTCGGTTAATCTGGCAAAGGCAATCGCGGGTTCTTTTACTGCTGTCGATTTTCCATGAGGAATTGCGATTCCATTTCCCACACCCGTCGTGGAATGAACTTCTCTTTCTAAAACGGCCGAAACGAAAGCCTGCTCATCAGTTAAAAGAGCCCCTTTTGCGAATAATGACGCCATTTTTTTGATCGTTTCTTCTTTTGATTTAGCCTCTAACACCAAATCGACCCTATCTGTATGCAAAACCTCTAAAACTTTCATTCCTATAAGCCTTCTTTCAAGTAATCTAAAATTTGTTGTGCATCACCTTTTAACAAATAACCTTTTTCATTTTCATCGATAATCGTTAACAGCGAATCAAAGATTTTTTCTAATTGCTGCGGATCTTCATCCTTTACACACAAGAAGAAAACAAATCGGACTTGGGTGCTTCCCCACGAAATTTCATTTTTCAGCCGTAAAAAACAGATGGCTGATTTTTTGACATAACGAGGATTGGCATGCGGCGTCGCAAATTTATCAAAAGACGTGTAAGAAAAATGTTCCCGCTCTTTCGCACTCTCGATAATGCCCGCTTTGCCGTAGCCCTTTTTGATCAGCTCTTCGCCCATAAACGAGATAGCTTCCTCCAGCGTTTGATACGCTTGGTCTAGGAAAATCAGCTCTTTTTTGATCAAACGGCTAAACTCAAAGTTTCTGAGCCGCTCCTTTTGTCCCTCCTGCAGATAATATTGAATCTGTTGGCGATCTACCTGACTCAAGATAGGCGAAACGATTAATAAATTTTCCGCCGGCAAAGAAATATTCACCGTGGAAAGTACCAGATCCTCAGTAATTTTCGCCTGATACAATTCTTGGACCGAGAGGATTCGATTAATACTTATTTCAGGAAATGATCGTTTGATCCGTGCCGCTAATAATTGCGAAGTCCCTTTCCCGCTGCTGCAGACAAGCAAAACCTCGACTTTCGTTTCCGCTGTTCTCAACTGTTCTCTGTAGGCCTGCAAATGGACTGCCATGTAGGCAACCTCATCCTCTGGGATAAACAGGTTATATTGCTTTTCCAATTTTCTTTTTAGCGTAAGAGCCTCATCAAAAGAAAGTGGAAAATTCTTTTTTATATCCCTTGTATAAGGATTATTGACCGGCAGTTTATTCAGAATTCGCTCTAAAGCAAATTTGATATGTCGAGCTAGTGCATTTACAGCCGTTGGATCGTCCAGCAAGGTATATTCAAAAATCATTTCACTGATGATCCGTTCTTCCGTTGCCGCTTCATTCGTTGACACCTGATTCAGCTGATCAAAATATATTTGAATGTAGCCGATTTCAATTTCCGGTATTTGAATATCAAAGGTCTTTTCCAAATCGAGGATCAAGGATTCTAGCAATGCGTTAGCTTGGCGGTCTGGCGCTTGCAGCTCGCCAATCAATTGATTGTCTTTGATCCGCTCCACAGTAATCAGCAAATGCAGAATCAACGATTGATAGTTCAAATCACTCATCTTTATTTTGTTTGAAGAAGTAAAGTCTTGAAGAATCAGATTGATCTGTTTCAAATAATCCACATTAACAAAAACCTGAGCAAATTTTGGAATTCCTTCTATTAAATGGAGAAATTGCCCATCTTGATTAATGATCTGCCAGTTTTGTCCCCAAAAGTAATGAATCAAATCCAGTGCCACTCTTCTCCGCTCATACTCCATAATATTTAAAAAGGAGCCTTTGCCGGGAATCTTTTCGATCGCTAGATGAAAATGGTCGAAAATCTCATAAACCTGAATCATGTCCTTTTCTAAGGTAGTCTTACTGACAAACAATGCGTCTGATAACTGCGCCAAAGTAAAATAGCCTTGATTATTTAAGATATTGAAGCACAAATATTGGACGCGCTCTTCTTTTGTACTCGGAACCTTTTGTTCGGTTGGATGAGTGTATAATCGATTGAATGTTGTTTTATCTCCTATGATCGAAACCCCGATTTTAGGTTTTCGACTAAGTGACAGCTCACTTCCTTCCAAAAATTCTTCAATTTTATCTAATGACTTTGAAACGGTTTTATTGGATAACTGCATGTGTTTAGAAATTTGAGTGATCGTCAGCCGATTACTTTTCAATAATATGTCGAACACTTCATAGTCTCGTTTATCCATTGAATCCACCCATTCCCTTTCTTGAATTAATCATAGCCCGAAAGCGTTTTTAAGAAAACGTTGTCTTTTTCCCTAATCAATCCGGTAAAAAGTTGGTGCTGCTTTGCTTTCAGGGAAAAAATTATACTATTCCATTTTATGATGCATGCTTAAAGCACTTTTTACTTTACCATTGGTTGCCGCTAAAACAAATCAATGTTCTTCGCAAAAAAACTGCCCCCAATCGTTTATATTAGATAAACGATCAGAAACAGTCTTCCCAATTTTTTAAGAAAAAAATTTGCTAAGCCTGATGCCGCTTTACTTTCTTCTCCAAAGTTATCGTTGAAACCAATAAAATACAACCAAATAAAAACAATAAGTAAGGAAAAATCACCAAGGTAAAGCGTTCTGCTAGAAAACCTAAGACAGGCGGCAAACAGGTCGTTCCAGTATAAGCTAACGCTAGCTGCAAGCTCATGATTCGTGCAGAATCTTTAGTGCCGAATCGTTCCGGCGTTTCATGCAGCATGGTTGGAAAAATCGCGGCCGAGCCTAATCCGGTAAAAATAAACCCGACGGCAGCGAAATTCCCGCTGCCTAAAAATAGAACGACGACTCCTCCCAGCAACAGCAGCTCACTCAAATACAATATTTTTCGACTCGATAAGAAAAAAGTGAAAAAACCGGCTGCCAAACGTCCGACAGTCAAACTCGCATAATAGCCTGAAGTCATAAATGCGGCTGTCGCTACTGGAATATCCTTCACTCTGACTAAAAAGCTGCTGCCCCATAATCCCATACATGCTTCGATCCCCACATAAAAAACAAAGCAGATCAAAGAAAAAATGATGCCTGGACGCTTAATCAAAGTAAGCATGGAATCCTGCATTTCACTAGCATGGGGAATTTCCCGCGGCTGCTTCCACTGTTTTCGAGAGAAAAAGACGATGACTACTAGCACAAATTGCAGACAGACTAAAATAAGATAACCGCCCCGCCAATTTTGATTCTTCAAATAAAATCCCATAATAATCGGCCCCAACGTTGCCCCTATCCCCCAAAATCCATGCAGCCAATTCATATGATGAGCTTTATAGTGCAAGGCGACATAGTCATTGACTGCCGTATCGATCGCACCGGCACCCAAGCCCAGCGGGAGCGCACTGATAATCAAAAAGAAAAAATTTTGCGAGATCGAAAATCCGCAAAGTCCGATCACCGTGAAAAAAATGCTGCACACGATCAAATTACCAACGCCAATCTTTTGAATCATTCGATTGGTTTGAAAACTAGAAAAAATCGTTCCCATCGAGATCACCATCGCGATGATCCCAGCAGAACTGGCGGCGACTTGAAATTCTCCATTCATACTAGGCCACGCGACTCCCAAAATCGTATCCGGCAATCCTAAACTAATAAATATTAAATAAATCAACCCTAAAAACAAGACACTTTTCTTCATTGACTCCCTCTCTCTTCTGACTCTTTTCAAAGAGACACAATCTTATTGTACAGGAGGATCAATTTTTTTAAATAGTCTTTTACAGAAAAAAGGATTCATTACATCCCGTGAAAATCTATTCCACATGCTCGCTTTGAAAGCTCATGGTAATCACTAAACACTCATCCTGATAGCTTCCCTCAATCGTCCCGTTCATTTTCTCCACCAGTTCTTTTACAATCGTCAAGCCTAATCCGCTGCTCATACTATTGCTGTCTTGAGAAAAAAAGGTGAACTTATCAAACAAATGAGGCAGATTCGCTGCATCAAAATCCGTTGTTTGATTAGAAAACGAAATATACGCCCGCCCATTTTTAATATAGCTATGGATCGAGGCACTGCGGGTCTTGTGCTTCAACAGATTATCCAGCAAATTCTGAAAAATATGTTCAACCGCGGTATGATTTGCTAAAACTAGCAGATCTTGTTCTAAAGTCACGTCAAGTTCAATGTGATTTTTTTCAAAGTCAGGATAATAAAAGGCCAAGGTTTCAGCTAAGATCGTATGGATATTTAATAGTCCCAACGTTAATTGATAATCCTTCGAATCCAGTTTAGATAATTCAAAGAAGCTGTTGATCCGCTCATTCAGTACTTCGATTTTTCGATCAACGATCGTTAAGTATTCCGACTGCTTTTTGTCTGGCAGATCCTTCAAACTCAACATTTGGATATAGCCATGAATCGAGGTCAATGGGGTTCTCAGGTCATGCGACATGTTCAAAACAAGCTCCTGCAACTCTTTATTTTTCCGATTGGTTTGCTGCTCCAGCATTTTCTTCCAGTGAATGAACTGATTCATCTCATCGATCAGCTTCACTAGGTCAGGCTCTTGAAATTCTGATAGCAGTAGCTTGTTTGTGTCATTGTCCTGAATCAGTTCCAGCTGCTGATAAATATTTCTCAGCTCTTTTTTCATCAGAAAAAGGTAGCCCGCTAAAAAAAGGATGATCACAATCAATATGATTACCAAAATTCCCATTGCCCTCAACTCCGTTTTTTCTTAATTAGCGAATCTCTTTTTTCCGAAAAACTGTATAACCCAAAATCAGCGAAAGAACCGTCATTGATAAGCCGATGATGATCGTTCTGAATATATCTGCATTTGTCAGCAGATGGATGTGTGCCACATAATTCAAGCAGGTGATTGGTTCAAAATCAGCAAATCGTTCACTTTGAACAAATACACCGACGAAAAAAATAACCGTCTGGTAAGAAAATACAATCGCAGTCACCGCTGAACTGCTCTGTAACAGAATCCCCAACAACAGCATAACACCAACGAATCCCATATACATCGGAACTTGAAGACCAATGATTTTCAACATCATGATAAAATCATTGAAGTAAAAACTGCCGGAAAAACCGTGAAAAATCTGATTCATCAATAACCCTACGAGACAATACAGAAGCGGCATCAGACAAGCCAAAATCGAGCAGAAAATAAATTTAGCCAAATAAAGTTGGATGCGTGAATACTTAAAGGGCACACTATTTTTTATCGTTCCCCATTTAAAATCCGAAATAAAGCTAAACAGAACAACTGGAATCAAAAAGTAAAAGAGAAAATTTGAGAGTCTCAACTGCTGCGCCATAATCCCTGAACCATTTGGTGCAAATGACATCGCATTTGTGTTTTTCATATCGGAAACGAGCGTTAGCGTTCCGTGTCCTCCTGAAGCCGAAGCCATCAGGTTTCCCAAAAGCAAGAAAATTATCCAACCAAGTAGAATACCTAACCAGATTTTACTTTCTCTGAGACGGTAAAAATCTGCTTTAAGAATGTTTAACATTTTGGTTACCTCCCTCAGTCAAATTTAAATAGTAGGATTCCAACGACAAGCCTTTACGCTCGACCTCTTTGACTTCGACTCCGTTTTTAACCAGCGCTGGTATCACCCGCTGGCTTTCATTGATGCAATCAAACAAGCGAATCCGCTGATCGTCCAGAATTTGATAATTTTCAGTATGAATCGTCTGTTCCAATACAAATGAAGCTTTTTTTGTATCATCGACTTTCAACAATAAATATTTGCCGCATTTTTTCTGTAAAGCAGGTTCCGATATTTCCTCAATCATTTTTCCTTGATGAATAAAGCCGTAAGTCGTTGCAATATGAGACAGCTCATTTAGGATGTGACTGGAAATAAGGATTGTTACATTGGATTCGTGATTCAACTTCAATAAAATTTTACGAAATTCCGCTAGTCCTTGCGGATCAAGTCCATTGAAAGGCTCATCTAAAATCAGCAGATCAGGATTATTCATGATAGCTAAGCCTAAAGCTAAGCGCTGCTTCATTCCTAACGAAAAATTCTTAAACTTCTTCCTCCCGGCATCGCCTAAGCCGATTTTTTCAAGCAGCTGACCGACGATTTCTTTATCCGTGATCCCTTTAAACTTAGCATAGTAGGTCAGATTTTCATGGGCTGATAAATAAGGATAAAAAGAAGGGCTCTCGATCAATGAACCGATCCGCTCTCTGTAGTTAGCTAAATCAGCCGGAGTGTTTTTACCAAAGAGCTCCAAGGAGCCAGAGTTTCCTTCAATTAACGAAAGAATGTACTTCATCGTCGTTGTTTTACCGGAACCATTCTGACCGACAAAACCATAAATATCCCCTCTTTGAACATTCATAGAAAAATCTGCTAATGCAGACTCCTTTCCATAAAGCTTGTTTAAATGATTGATGGCTACAATTGTTTCAGACATCTATTTTCATCTCCGTTTCTTTCTATTTATCATGTCGTAAAAGTTTTTTATCGTCCAAACTCAACTTATAAATAATCCAGAATCGCATGGATTAATATGGGCACGAACAAGGTCCCGCTTTGCTTATACGCATAAGCAAAAATCAAGGTGCCAAAAACTCCCTGTCCTAGTAAATTGTCGAAAATGTTGGCAAGCAGATCCATAAAGGAACCGTTTGCTACGATTGTCGGCAGCAGTCCATGCATTGCACCAAAGAATAATCCGCTAATGATAACGGCTTTCCAAAAACCATATTCTCGATCAATTATTGTAAATAGAAAACCTCTGAAGATAAATTCTTCCACAAATGCAACAACAATAAGGAAAAAGAAGGCTCGATAAATCCCCTTCACTGAGAAATCGCCATGTAATAAAAAAAGTCCTAGATAAACCACCAGTAGAGACACGCTCAAAAAACGCGAGTTAGATGTGAATCCTACTTCACTTAAGGACCTGCCTCTTATCAGCATAAAACCAAGAATCAAGAGAACAAACAGGAAATTTCCAATCGAGTCCGTCAGAAGCTTCAGCCAAACATTGTTCGCTGTAATATCATTTAAAGATATAAGATAATCATTGTTCCATAAAAAAGACATACAAAAATAAGAAAATACTCCGTAGATAAATGTTAGACCAACAGCTATTAATACCTTTTTATTCGATTTCATCATTTTCCCCTCCGTCTTATGCCTAAATTTCTGATAGTTTTCAGATTTTACGCACATTTAATGATGTCATCTATTAGTATAAAAAAGAACCCTAAAGAAGCTTGAAAGCCAAACATAAAGAAATCATAAAGGCGGTTCCAGCTTAAAGCCTGTCTCTTATACACATCTAGATGTGTATAAGAGACAGAATTAAGTGTATCACGAAAAAAATACGCAAAAAAAAGAGTCTTTTTGCTTTCCTATCCATCAAAGGATAATCAGTTAATTTGATTGTCTTTGAATTTCTCCATTCATACTAGGACAAGGGAATCCAAAAATCAAAGCCGATAATTTTTTTCAAATAAGGAACATTTCTTAAAGTCCTTTTGATATTTTTAATCGTAATACCACCTCCATAAAGTGATTACATTGTATTCACTTTATGGAGGTGGTATACTGATAGCGACTAAAAGGATGGAGGTTTTTATCATGAAAACAAGACGTCAAGGAAATGCCATTGTTTTAACTGCTGTCTCTTATACACATCTAGATGTGTATAAGAGACAGCATTTAATGATGTCATCTATTAGTATAAAAAAGAACCCTAAAGAAGCTTGAAAGCCAAACATAAAGAAATCATAAAGGCGGTTCCAGCTTAAAGCCGATCCCCCAAATCGTCTTGATACCCGCGCTTTTCCCCAGCTTTTTTCTAAGGTTGCTCACATGCACAGAAACCGTATTGGTATCAACCTCAAATTCGTCCTGCCAAACGAGTTCTAAAATTTTTTCCTTCGTAAACACCTGATTTGGTGCTTTGATCAACAGTGATAAAATATCAAATTCTTTTGATGTTAAGTTGATCGTTTTACCAGTAATTTTGACCGTTCGTTCTGCTTCAGAGAGTTCGATCTCACCAAAGGACAGAACCTGTGCGGATGGAATAGCCGCGGACATTTTTCCATACATCGCAATCGCTTTTTCGGTTCGTAAATACAGTTCTTCAAGATTGAACGGCTTGGCTACGTAATCATCCGCACCTAGCTTGAGGGTCGTGATCGTGGCTATCTCACGTTCCTTGGCTGAGACAATGATGACTGGAATGGGGCGTTTAGCCTTTAACAAACGCAATACTTCCTCACCATCCTTACCCGGAAGCATTAAATCAAGGATAATCGCATCAAACTGAAACTGATCAAATAATAAAAGTGCCTCTGTTCCAGAATAAGCTTGCTTGATCTCGTACTCTTTCAGCTCAAAAAAATCGTGTATTAATTTGTTTATTTCATTTTCATCTTCTACGATTAACAATTTCCGCAAGAAATATCCACCCCTTTTTTCTACGCATACTTAAATTAAGTGTATCACGAAAAAAATACGCAAAAAAAAGAGTCTTTTTGCTTTCCTATCCATCAA
>NZ_NGLG01000002.1:862136-866933 GCF_002140655.1 Enterococcus sp. 3H8_DIV0648
CGTAATACCACCTCCATAAAGTGATTACATTGTATTCACTTTATGGAGGTGGTATACTGATAGCGACTAAAAGGATGGAGGTTTTTATCATGAAAACAAGACGTCAAGGAAATGCCATTGTTTTAACTGTCCCTACTAAGTTTGGAATAGAAGAAAATATTGACTACATTGCAGTTAAAGGTAAAAATGATTCTATTACCTTCATTAAGAAAAAAAGCAATATTTTTGAAGAAGCTTTTGCAAAAGGAGAAACGATTGATGCTGGTCCGAAGTTCCCTGATGACGCTCCTGTCGGAAAGGAAATGATCTAGTGAACTACAGTTTAAAAGGGTATACACCCAAACAAGGGGATATCATCATTATTAATTTCAATCCCAGCGTAGGTCGTGAAATTCAAAAGAAACGGCCAGCACTCGTAATAAGTTCCGATGTTTATAATTCTGTAACAGGGATGGTCGCTGTGTGTCCAATTACTAGTACAAAAAAGGATCATTTTATCCCCTTAGATGAAACCCACAAAACACACGGGTATATCAACCCTTTACAAGTAAAAACATTGGACTATACTGATCGACGGCGGGGTGTACAATTTGTTGAAGCCGCTACATTGACTGAACTAGGAGAAGCTGCACATCTTGTCAGCATGATTTTCAACTTTTCTGAGTTATTAAGTGAGTAAAAAGAAAAACCCACTTCAAGCGACTGCTTGAAGTGGGTTTCTTTAGACTAATTCGATATATTTTTCATTCTTCTCTAAATGATGCAAATAGATCAACAAACGATCGTACAATTGATCATTGGCTTCTTCGATGGCTGCGCCGAGGTTTTCACCAATTTCCTTGACCGTCCGTTTGCCATCAACCTGCTGAAGAATAAAGCTGCCGTATTTGTCCAGCTCCATCTCAGTAGTTTCTGGGATCTTATAATGAATCTTGCGTAAGACTCGTTGGATCCAAGCATTTTGTTCCGTGATGACAAAAACGATGCCGTCACGTACTTCATAATGCAGATCTTCTTTGAGACAGTAGACGCGTTTTAACAGCTCTTCCGTTTCAGGATTCACAGCATTTGGCTGTTCTTTAGTCATTGTGTTTCACTTTCTTCACACTCAATAGCGGAATAATGATCGCAGCAACTAAGATCGCAAGCAGCAAGAATGCTGCACCATTAGATCCTAAGAAGCCTGTTGGTGTTCCAGGAGTTACCACACCTGTTACTTGTAAAATGATTCCGATCAAACCGATGATTGAACCACCAGCGATCAAACCAGATGACAAGCTGACACCTAAAGTAATACGTTCTTCTGCAACTTCTTCTGTTTCTTTTTTGTTCAATACATCGATCAATTGACGGATCAACGCACCGACTAAGATGATTGAAGTTGTAGAAATTGGCAAGTAGAAACCAATCGCAAAGGTCATGATCGGCACTTTCATGAAGTGTAAAACAACACCCATTGCAACACCGGCGATGATCATATGCCATGGAAGTGATCCAGACGTAATTCCTGAAGTTAATGTCGCCATCAAATTCGCTTGCGGCAAACCGAATGGAGGATTTGATCCAGTAATTGCTAATTGTGGAGATAAGATTACCATCATACCAGTAACGATTACCACACCGACAATGTTAGAGATCAAGAAGTAGCGACGGCCTTCGTTGAAGTTTCCGCCCATTACAAAAGTAACTTTTTGTGATTGAGAGTAACCACCACCTACAGAGATCGCTAACACGATAAATGTACCAAACATTAATAATTGTTGTGTATTTTCAGCTGAAGTCCAGCCCATCATAACAAAGACTAGCGTCAAGATAACCATTGAAGCGATCGTCATACCAGATACTGGCAAGTTTGATGTACCGATCGTACCAGTTAAACGACCTGCAACGATAACGAATAGGAAGCTTAAAATGATTGATAATATGCCGCCCACAAGTGCCATTGCCACACTTCCAGTGATGACAAAGCCCATTACGATACCAACAACAGCGCCGATGATCAATGGCAGCATACCGCCGCCTTCTTGTTCAACACCGTCTTTACGGCCCTTCATAGTTGCAGAGATTGATGAAATGATTGTTGGGATCAATTTGATCGCGCCGATCAATCCACCAGAGATCATCATACCAGCTCCGATGTATTTAACATAAGAACCAGAGATCACAGCAAAGTTTGATGCACTCAATAATTGAGAAGCATTGTCCCAAACATGGGCATTGCTGTTAGCCATTTCCATGAAGTAACCAAGTAATGGCGCAATCGCGAAGTTCGCTAAGATCGAACCAGCAAACATCAAGACAGAAACGTCCATCCCAACGATGAAACCAATACCCGTTAATAATGGGTTTACTTCTGTTTCAAATTTCCATTTGTAGAAGCTTTCGTTTACATAGCTGACAACGTTATTCATAATACCAAATACAGAACCAGTTAAAGCAGTTAGCACACCGCCGATACCAAAACCGATCCCCATATATTTAAGCGAATCGCCACCAGTATCAGAAGCGACTAACGTTTCAGAAATAGCCATTGCTTCTGGATAAACCAGTTTACCGTGTTCACTTACAAGCATGTAATCTTGAACGATTGAGAAAACACCGACACCTAGTAAAACAGCACCGATACCTAAACCAACACCTTCGATGAAGTTCACTTTACCGCCGACTAAGATTACGGCCGGCAATACGAAAATCATACCAGAGGCTACAGATTCCCCACCACTTGACATCAATTGCAATAAGTTCTTACCTAAAATGGTTCTAGGTTTTACAAATAGAGCGACTAGCCCTGATCCAATAATTGCACCTGGAATACCTGCTGCTACAGTCAAACCAGCCTTCATACCTGAATAAGCAGTCGATGCAGCAAATAGTGCAGCCAGTAAAATACCTAAAATCATAATGATTGGCGAGCCTGCTTTTTTAGGCTTATCAGCTACATACGGGACATAATCTTTCCCTGCTACTCCACCAAAAGCGTCTTTTGAGAGTTTTTTCATTATCTTTGTAATTCCTTCCTTACTATCATTTCCCAATGAGATGAGGAACCCTGCAAAAAACAGGATTCCTGTCCCTCAGTACCTACTATTTAACTAAGCGATAAATAGCGTCAGCATAAATAGCTGTTGCTTTGAACAAGCTATCAATAGGCATAAATTCGTTTGGTTGGTGCATTACGTTTTCTTCACCTGGGAACATTGCGCCGTATGCGACACCACGTTCTAGGATTCGACCGTAAGTACCCCCGCCGATTGATTCTTCGTGGCCTTCAAGACCTGTATGTTCTTCGTAAACGTCCAATAATGTTTTCACTAATGGATCACTTGCTGGAACATAATGAGGAGTTTTCACGTCACCAATGATCGCGATTGAAACGCCTGCATCTTTAAGGACTTCTTCCATGTTGGCTAAGATGATATCTTTTGTGATGCCTTCTGGATGACGAACATTTAATGTAACTTTTTTGTCGCCGTCTGCACTGTAGTCGAACAAGTTCGCTGATGAAGTTGTTTCGCCCATTACATCGTGTTTAGTGTAAGCATTGATTTTCTTACCGTTGTAATCTAAGTGCATATATTCAGAAATGGTTTGAATGTAGTTAGCACCATTGCCGTCAAGTTTATAGTCAGCTAAGAATGCTGCTAAGAATGTTGCTGAGTTCACGCCGAATTTTGGTTCTTGTGCGTGAGCACCTTTACCGATCACAGTAATTGTGATTTCGCCGTTGTTTTCAGCAAACTCGCCTTTGATGTCAGATTTTTCAACAAATGCATCAAATGCAGCTTTTACATCAGCGACTTTTGCTTCGTCGTTGACTTTAAGAACTGCTGTTGCATCGCCGGGTACCATGTTGGTACGTAAACCTGATTTGAAGCTTACAAGATCAAAATCGCCAGATTCAGCGTTGTCTTTGTTTGCAAAAGTCACTTCATAAGATAAGATACCTTTTTCACCATTGATGATTGGGAATTGTGCATCTGGAGAAAAACCAACTTTAGGCATTTCTTCCACTTCCATATAACGGTGGATTCCTACCCATTCGCTTTCTTCATCAGTACCGAAGATGAAGCGAATTTTTTTAGAAATTGGTAATTCTAAATCTTTGATAATTCGCATTGCATAATAAGCAGCGATTGAAGGTCCTTTATCATCGGCTGACCCACGTGCGTATAATTTTCCATCTTTGATCACTGGTTCAAATGGATCTGTATCCCAGTTATCGTCGACAGGAACTACATCCACGTGTCCTAAAAGCCCAAACATTTCTTCTCCGTCACCATATTCGATATGGCCGGCTACGTTTTCGATATTTTTCGTAACGAAACCATCGCGGTCGCCAAATTCTAATACTTTACGTAATGCGGCAGCTGGTCCAGGTCCAAGAGGTTCTTCTTTTGTTCCATGTTCCACGTCGCGGATACTGTTGATACGGATAAGATCGCCTAAGTCTTTCATTAAGTCGTCTTTGCGTGCTTCTACTTCTTTTTGCCAATCAATTGTCATTGTTTAATCCCTGCTTTCTTTTTTTTATAACAAGTCGTTAAACCTGTTAGATTCATTAGAAAGATCATGTCTAAATATAGTTTCAAATTTTGACAGCTTAGAATAACTTTCTTCAAAAGACGAATTTACGGTCCCTTTTATGGGTGCAATACGTCAAAACAATCAACGGAAAAGTCCGCTCATGAATGATGGAAATGTTATTCTATGATTCCTAATTCCGCAGTTTGTTTCACCTCCCAAATCAGCATTATACCGTATTTTTATTCATAAGTCATTGTGAAACAACTATCATTT
>NZ_NGLG01000002.1:867259-893458 GCF_002140655.1 Enterococcus sp. 3H8_DIV0648
TATTCAAGCTGCGGCTTACTTTTTTAAGGCCGCCTGAGCCAAGGTCATTTTCGCCTGCGGAATCCTAAACGGCGAGCATGAAATATAGTCGATCGCCAAGTTATTTAAGAAAGCGATTGACTTCGGATGAGCCGCCGCTTCACCGCAAATTCCAATCTTCAGCTTCGGATTGACGCTTCTTCCGCCATCGATTGCTAATTTCATCAAGGCACCGACTCCGGCTTCATCCAAGACTTGGAATGGATCATCCGCAAAAATACCGGCCTCCAAATATTGATTAATGATCCGCGGCGAATCATCGCGGGACAAGCCTAAAGCCATCTGAGTCAAGTCATTGGTCCCAAAGCTGAAGAAGTCCGCGTGCTTCGCAATCTCATCTGCTACAAAGCAGGCTCTTGGGATCTCAATCATCGTACCGATTTGGTAATCTAAAGCTTGTTTATGTTCCTTAAGACTCTTTTGGATCGCTTCTTCGATCGATGCACGGACGCGGGCAAATTCCTGCGCGTCAATAGTAAATGGAATCATGATCTCCGGCTGAATCGTAAAGTCATTTTCCTTTGTCACTTCGCAGGCTGCTTCAATGATCGCTTCTGCCTGCATTTGATAAATTTCAGGATAAGCCACGCCTAAGCGTAGACCTCGGAAACCTAGCATCGGATTGACTTCTGCCAAATTGTCCGTTTTCCGCTTCACTTCATTAAAGGTCTTGCCTAGTTCTTTCGCGACCTCGCGACACTCGTCTGCCCCTTTTGGTAAGAATTCATGCAACGGCGGATCAAGCAAACGGATCGTAGTCGCTTTGCCTTGCGCTGCTTCATACATAAATTTGAAGTCTTGTTTCTGAACTTCTTTTAAGTCCTTCAATACTTCCAAACGTTCGTCCAAGCTATCTGCCAAAATTAATTGACGGAATTGCAGCAGACGACTCTTTTCAAAGAACATGTGCTCTGTTCTGGCCAACCCGATCCCGACTGCTCCAAGGGCCATCCCAGTCTCGATATCATTAGGTGTCTCCGCGTTCGCCCGCACTTTGATCTGGGCATGGCGATCCCAAATCACATGAAGCTCATCCAACGCTACTGTGTTGGTTACTTCCTCCATCGGAATTTCGCCAAAGTAGATTTTCCCGGTCGTTCCATCAACAGAGAGGATCGTTCCCTCTTCAATGACTTTGTCTCCGACTGTCGCCTTGTTTTCTTCCAATACCGTCAATCGCTCACAGCCGACCACTGAACAGATCCCCATACCTCGTGCAACTACGGCCGCATGAGAAGTCATCCCGCCGCGACTAGTAATTACGGCTTCACTGACTGCGATCCCTTCAATATCTTCTGGTGAAGTTTCTTCTCGTACCAGTACCACTCTTTCTCCACGAGCTTTGGCCTCGGTCGCTGCTTCGGCAGTGAAATATGCCGCTCCTGTTGCAGCGCCCGGGCTAGCTGCTAATCCAGATAAGAATGATTCATGCAGTTTCAATTCTTTCTCATCGAAGTTTGGATGCAGAGCCGCCTCCAAATCCTTCGCTTCGATTCGATTGATCAATTCTTTCTCGTCGATGATGCCTTCTTTATAAAAATCTAACAGGATCGTCAACGCCGCTTTTGATGTGCGTTTTCCGCTGCGGGTTTGCAGGATAAATAATTTCTCCCGCTCGATCGTAAATTCAACGTCCTGCATGTCATGATAATGCTTTTCTAAGTTCTCACAGATAGTTTTTAATTGTTGGTATTGTTCAGGCAACTCATCTGCTAATACTTGGATCGGTTTTGGTGTTCGAACACCAGCAACCACGTCTTCGCCTTGTGCGTTGATCAAATATTCACCGAATAATCCTGGATCGCCTAGTGATGGATTTCGTGAGAATACAACACCGGTCCCAGAGCTTTCGCCAAAGTTTCCAAAGACCATCTCCTGAATATTTACTGCGGTTCCTAAATCATCGCTGATGTCATGCAACCGGCGATAGGTTTTCGCCCGCTGGTTGTTCCAGCTGCCGAAGACCGCTTCGATCGCTAAATATAGTTGTTCGATCGGGTCCTGCGGAAATTCACGCTGCAGCTTTTTGCGATAAATTTCTTTGTACTCGCTTACAATTTGTTTCCAATGATCAGCCGTCAATTCATTATCAAAGGATAAGTTATTGACCTTTTTCAATGCTGTGATGCGATTTTCAAAATCATTATTGTCCATCCCCATCACGACATTGCCGAACATCTGCAATAAGCGGCGATAGCAGTCGTAAGCAAAACGTTCATTCTGACTGTTCTCGGCTAAGGCGGCGACTGTTTGGTCATTCAGCCCCAGATTCAAAACGGTGTCCATCATTCCCGGCATCGAGAATTTCGAGCCGCTTCGTACGGATACTAATAGAGGGTTGTCTAGATCACCAAATTTTTTCCCCGTTTTAGCGGATAATGTTTCAACGGCCGCCATCACTTGATCCTTCATTTCGTCGATCAGCTGGTTGCCGTGGTTCAAATAGTATAAACATGCTTCAGTGGTTACCGTAAAGCCGGTGGGCACTGGCAAACCCAATTTTGTCATCTCAGCAAGGTTGGCCCCTTTGCCGCCTAATAAATCTTTTTGTTCTTTTGATCCTTCTGAAAATAAGTAAACCCAACGATTCATGCGCTTCTCCTCTTAAAATAATTTTATTTAACCTGATTCCAGTGTAATACGATGATTATACAAAGTCAATAAGATGTTTATATAATTTTATTATGCGCATATATGTGGTTTTAAAAGTGATAACTGATGATTTATCTAAGATAGACAGTAAAAGCTTTCTGTTTTTGGGCATAAAAAAGACCAACCTTGAGTAAAAGATTGGTCTTACTTATTCTAATCTCGGTAATACAAAGCTAAGCCTTTTAAAAAGTTGCGGGCATATTTATCGCCGCAGGGTTTAAAATTACGATGCCCTTCTTTACGCAGGATCGCGCCAATCTCGCCTTTTGAAGGATAAACACCGGCTCTGGCTAAAATATCCAGCATATCGTCACTGGTCAAGGCCAAGGCAATCTTTACCTTCTTCAATAATACATTGTTGATATGTTTAACTTCACCATTTTTTGGTTGTGGTACTGGATTTTTCGGTTCGCCCCGTTTTAGGATGATAAAGCCATTCAAAAAGGTATCCAGCAGTTTATTATTGATCATTTTTTCGTAAACATTTTTTTCAAAGCTGTCATCTTCTTCAAATACCTGATCGTGTACCTTAGTCAGCATCGCTCTTTCTTCTTCTCGCGAAACCTCCATGCTGCCCAATTCAAAAGCCTTGATGATATCGGTGTCCTTAATATCTAACGCGTACCTTAATCGCAGCAATATATCATTATTATTCATTTTTTTCCTCCGTAGCTCTTCGCTGATGCTCCTACTATACCACAAAAGTGCACGGCTCCCTTTAACCTCGTTGCCAAGCTGAAAAAAAAATCGACTAAGTGATTGCTTAGCCGACCTTTTGGTTTCATTTTTCTAATAGTTTACTGTTCCTGAATCACAAATCCATGAGGCAATAGCTGATACTCCTCGCCCTCATGATAATTCTGTCCAAACACGCGCCGACCATCCTTTTCAACTTCAAAGGACTCGCCTTCATTAAAGGTCGCGATTAATGTTTTTTCTTTATAGCTTCGCGTCAATGAGAAGGCTTTTTTATCATCATCATAATGCCAAGTCGTGGTGCCATAGCTGAATACTTCAGAAAATTGCTTCCGCAAAGCGATCAGCTGTTTGAAGAAGGTCTGGAGCTCTTCATCTTGTCCTTCCCAGATCATACAGCGGCGGCAATCCGGGTCCATCTCGCCTTCCATCCCGACCTCCGTGCCGTAATAAATACACGGCGTGCCTTTTTGGATGAACATAAAGGTTAAGACTGCCTTCATCAGCTCTTTATTCCCTTGACACAACGTTAAGATCCGCGGCGTATCATGGGAATCGAGCAAATTAAAGCTGACCTCATTGGTCTGATCGCGATAAAGCAGCTGCTGACGATTCATTCCGAAAATCATTTGCGAGATCGAGATCGTCTGCTCCACGAAAAAGGCTTTGATACTGTCGGTGAAGGCATAATTCATCACCGCATGAAATTCATCCCCCTGCAGCCAGCGCTGTGAAGAATGCCAGATTTCCCCTAAGATATATAAATCCTCTTTTTGCTGCAAGACCGCCTCATGAAATTCCTTCCAAAAATGATGATCGACTTCATTGGCTACATCTAGCCGCCAGCCGTCAATATCAAATTCGCGAATCCAATAGGTCGCGATCTCCAATAAATAATTTTGGACCTCGGGGTTGGCAGTATTCAGCTTCGGCATGTGTGGATTGAAGCTGAAGGTATCATAATTCAAATTTTTCGCATATTCCGAATCGGGAATCGCTGTATACCGCGGTGGATAGGAATCAATATGGAACCAATCAGCATAAGCAGATTCCTCCCCATGCAAAATCACATCCTGCCATTGATGAGAGCTGGAGCCTAGATGATTAAAAACTGCATCCAGCATGACCCGAATTCCGCGTTCATGGGCTTTTTCCACCAGTTCGCGGAACAGCTGCTTATTGCCAAAATGCGGATCAATCTCATAATAATCCACCGTATCGTATTTATGATTCGACGGCGAGGTGAAGATCGGACAGAGATACAAGCCGTTGACACCCAAGTCTTCTAAATAGTCCAACTTGTCGATGACACCCTGCAAATCCCCGCCAAAGAAATTCTCGCGGGTGGGCTTTTCACTTCCCCAGGCTAACACATCGTCTGGATCGTTCGATGGATCACCATTATAAAAGCGTTCCGGAAAAATCTGATACCAAACCGTTTTTGCCACCCAATCCGGCACTTTAAACCGATCGATTTCTTGAAAATACGGCATCCGAAAATATAAATAGTCCCGCGCTAAACGATCCTCTTCGTATTCGAAAATTCCTTGATCGGTATAAAAAATCTGTGTTCCAGCATAATCCGTAATACAAAACGCATACGCCAAGCGATGATGCGGTGCGGTCACTTCGATTTCCCAATAATCATGAGTATCGGTCGTATAGGTCTTGTTCATTGTTTGCTGGGTGTGATACCATTTCTCCTCCGCAAAGGTATAAAAATCGCCGCTGATCAAACCAACGGATTTTATTTCATTGCGGGCTGTTTGCAGGCGAATCCGCATCAAATCTTTCGTATAAAGAAAAGCGAACTCACTCTCGGGACGATGATAAATTCCTGCATAATTCATCCCACCACCTCCATTTCTGAACCCATTGTACCAAACTTTTTGACAGTGACTCCACTGCTAACTTTTCTCAAGGGTTTAAAAGACGTTTTTTCCTTAAAATATGCTAATATAATAATAGAAGAATAAATTTTCTTCGCCTCGTTTATCGAGGATCACTCCAGGGCGTAGCATGTTTGGGGAAGCGGCTGCGTCCGTATTTTTTTTTGACAAAATTAGAAAATTTTGTTTTAATAAAATAAACTTATCTTGAAACGAGGGATCATGCCATTGAAAAACTAAGCGAATGTTGGAAGCTGCAAACTGAACATCAGTTAACGAAAATTGATGGGATTAGTGCGCAGATTTTCAGGATTGGCTTAGGCTTTCAAGGTGTGGTCTCTTTTTTGCCAGTTATGCTTTTCGCAGTTTGCCAAGCATGAACCGGTGATAAACTTTTTTCGGAGATAGTGAACAAGCAGTTTAGCAGAATGGTATGCGTACGAAAATAAAGACATTTTTCACGGTTTTGAAAAATGTTTTCATTTCAAATGAGCTAGCTGTCCTGCTATCTACCACTATTTAGAAAAAAGACCTCTCACCCCTAAGTCCTTTCCTGAAAATTGGTTAGGATTTTTTTGTTTCCTTAGTGAAACAAACGGAGGTATTTTTTATGTCTACAATTAAAATTACACATTTGACCTTTGGCTTTGATAAGCAGGTTGATTTATTATTTGACGATGCGAATTTAACGATCGATAGCAGTTGGAAATTAGGGTTAGTTGGCCGTAACGGCCGCGGCAAAACCACCTTGCTGCAGCTGCTGCTGGGAAAACATGCGTATCAGGGAGAAATCCAATTTCCGCTACAGCCTGTCTATTTTCCAGCCACTGTGGAAATGACAGATCAGCTAACGTATTACACCTTATTGGAAGTGGCCGACTTTGAGCTATGGGAATTGGAACGAGAAATGAACTTGATCCAGTTGGACCCGCAGGTATTGTGGCAACCCTACGAGACTCTTTCTGGCGGTGAACAAACAAAGGTATTGTTGGCATTGCTGTTTACGCAGGAGAATTTTTTTCCATTAATTGATGAACCGACGAATCATTTAGATCTGCAAGGACGCCAGCATGTCGCGAAGTATTTGCAGCAAAAGGACGGTTTTATCGTTGTCAGCCACGATCGGCAATTTTTGAATCAGGTCACCGATCATACCTTGGCAATCGAAAAAAGCCAGCTGATACTTTATCAGGGAAATTTTGCAACCTACGAAGAACAAAAGAAATTGCGGGATGAATTTGAATTAGCACAAAATAGAAAAATCAAAAAGGAAGTCAGCCGACTGAAAAAGACAGCCGCAGAAAAAGCTGAGTGGTCGCGTTCGCGGGAAACCGACAAATACGGCAAACCATCCGAAAAAGGCAGCGGCGGTGTTTTCGATACTGGCTTCATCGGCGCCCGCGCGGCCCGCACTATGAAGCGTTCAAAAACCATTGAAGATCGAATGTACGATCAGATCGAACTAAAGGAAGGACTTTTAAAAGACTTGGAGGATGTCGACCGCTTAACAATGAACTACCAAGCCAGTCGTCACCCGCAGCTTTTAAAAATTGAAAATCTGACGCTTCAGTATCCAGAACAGGAGCCGCTATTTGCGCCGTTATCATTTGAAGTAAAACGAGGCTCAATTACTGCCCTGACCGGACCAAACGGGATCGGAAAATCTAGTGTACTGCATTATTTATTAGGAACCTTTGCAGGCGAAGCCGCTGGCGAACTCCTTCGGCCATCAGCCAAAATCAGCTATGTCCGGCAAAATTACGAAAGCAATCGCGGCAAGCTGCAAGACTTCGCTGAGAAGAATCAGTTGGATTATTCAGCCTTTTTAAACAATCTGCGAAAACTCGGCATGGAACGAAACGTTTTTCAAAATCGGATCGAAGAAATGAGCATGGGTCAACGAAAAAAAGTCGAACTTGCTAAATCCCTCGCGCAAGAAGCCGAGCTCTACATTTGGGACGAGCCGTTAAATTATCTAGATGTCTTCAATCAAAAGCAATTAGAAGATCTTTTATTACAAATCAAACCAACCATGCTGATTGTCGAACATGACCAGACCTTCTTGAAAAATGTTCATGCACAGCAAATTGCCTTAAAAAAATAAAACGAACCGTCCGAAAATGGACGGTTCATTTTTTTAGTCATTTGCTTTTAACAATCTAAACAAAAGTTTTGTTCTTCCCTCGGTAAAGTGACTTTGACGTAATCTTGAATATGATTATGGAAGGCGCGGACGACCGCTGATGGATCGTTCTCCCGCAAAACTTCCACAAGCTTCAAATGTTCTTCGGCTTTCTTTTCAAGTACACCTAGTGAAGAGAGATCCTCGTTCATCACAATCAGCAGCTGATAAAACAACCCCTCTAAAATTTGTACTCTTCTTACATTTCCAGACAATTCCCACAAATATTTATGAAAGGAAAGATCCAACGAATTCAGCAAAAAGAATTTTTCCGCTTCATTTACACCTCGCTTTTCACCGCTGTTCATCTCGCGTGCAATTTTGGTCAGCTGCTGGAAATCTGTTTCTTTGATCCGTTGTTCCCGCAATAGTTTTCGCAGGATCTGCGTTTCAAGTGAGGCTCGAATCTCAAAGGCTTCCATAAGTTCGGCCGGGTTCATTTCGATCACATGATTTCCTTTGCGGGGAGAAAAGGTAATCAGTCCCTGTTCATTCAAAATCCGCATCGCCTCTCTCACCGGCGCTCGGCTAATCCTAAAATGAGTGGAAATGTCTGTTTCTATTAAACGATCCCCGCTTTTTAAAGTTCCTGCTAGAATCTGCTCTTTAACATGCGCGACGACTCGGTCGCTCAAACTCTGCTTTTCGTACTTAGGCATACGATTCATAAATCAATCAGCACCCCTTTTTCATTATGTCCAATTCATTATATCAGAAAGCCCTTACTTAAATCTTGAGATTCTAATCGTGTCACCAATTTGTGTATAAAAAGAGCCAGAAAATAAGCTTTCTGGCTCTTAATTGATCCTCGTTGATTTACCCGAAGGCTTGTTCTGTTCTGGAGATGATCTCATCTTGCAGGGCTTTTTCCAAATTGTTGAAGTAATCGCTGTAGCCGGCAACACGCACGATCAAGTTTTCGTATTCTTTCGGATGCTTTTGTGCTTTCAGCAAGGTATTGCGATCGATCACGTTGAATTGGATATGGTGTCCGTCCAGAGCAAAATAGCTGCGGACTAGTGACGCCATGTTGGTGATGCCTGCTTCACCTGCTACTACGCTAGGGGTGAATTTTTGATTCAGCAAAGCACCGCCGGTTTTCGTTTGATCGATTTTCGATGCAGACTTGATTACCGCCGTTGGTCCGTTGCGATCGGCGCCTTTTTCTGGTGAAATGCCATCTGGCAATGGAATTCCTTTATGGCGGCCATTTGGCGAAGCTTCCATGACTTGACCGAAGTAAACGTGGCAAGTCGTTGGCAAGAATTCAACCACTGTTTTCGAGCCTTTCGGTGTTGGACGGCCCGCGATTACTTCTTGCAATGAAGCTGCTACATCCCGTAATAGCGTATCCGCGTATTCATCGTCATTTCCATATTTCGGTGTTTCGTTATACACTCGGTCATAGATTTCGTCATAATTTTCAAAATCCGCTTCACAGGCATCCAGTAAGTCTTGCATCGTCATGGTTTTTTCTTCAAAGACGTTATGCTTGATCGCCGCCAATGAATCCGTGATCGTCGCAATTCCCACACATTGAATGTAGCTCGTGTTGTAACGTGCTCCACCAGCATTGTAATCCTTGCCGACTTTGATACAATCATCAGACATGACAGAAAGCAATGGTACTGGCATGAACTCCATATACATCCGTTCAATCATGTTATTGCCGGCCACCTTCACATCTACCACATATTGCAGCTCCTCGTGGAAGGCTTCGAAAATTTCTTCGTAGGTTTCCATTTTAGTGAAGTCGCCGACATCGATTCCCACCTGCTTATCAGTGTAATGATCGTAGCCGCGGTTCATAGCAAGCTCAAATACTTTCGGGATATTCAGATAACCTGTTAAAACATAGGCCTCTTTTCCGGCCACACCAACTTCAACACAACCAGAACAAATCCCGCTTTCTCTAGCATCGTCCACCGATTTTCCAAGGTAGCTTAATTCTGCCAAGATCGCTTCCGAATTATACATCGCCGGCTGTCCCCAGCCTTTGCGGGAGACTTTCAAGGCTTCACGCAGGAATTTCTCCGGTGTTTTGCGGGAAATCTGCACATTTGAGCTCGGCTGCAGCAGCTTCATTTCATCCATCACTTCTAGAATCAGATAGCTGACATCACTTACGCCGCTGGTTCCATCCGGACGCAAGGCACCGGTGTTCAAGTTACAAAAGTCCGTATACGTGCCGCTTTCTTTTAAGGTGATGCCGACTTTTGGCGGTGCCGGCTGATTATTGAATTGAATCCAGAGATTTTCTAATAGCTCCCGCGCTTCTTCACGGGTCAAACGACCTTCTTCGATATCCTTTTCATAGAAGGGTTCCAGATGCTGATCTAATTTCCCTGGGGAATAAGCATCCCAGTTGTTCATTTCCACCGTCACGCCGATGTGAGTGAACCAGTACATTTGGATCGCTTGGCGGAAGGTTTGCGGCGCATGCTCCGGCACCACGTCACAGACTTCAGCTAGGTCCAACAGCTCCTGTTTCCATTGCGGATCGGTTTCCGTTTCAGCCATATCGCGACATTGCTGCGCATAACGTTTGCCGTAAATGATCATGCCCTCACAGACCAGCTTCATGCCTTCTAATTCTTCCCGTTTGTTCAAGGCTTCCATATCGTTGTTATAGTCTAAGTTGTCGATCTCCTGCTGGATATCCGCTTTAAAATCGGCAAAACCTTTTTGATACATTTTGCCATCTGCTACGGTATGCCCGGGGCCGCGCTGCATCAAGAACTCTGTGTATAATCCAGCGTCAAACAGCAAATGCCACTCTTCCGGCAGCAGACGATTCATGCGAGTCATCATGGCACGGTCATGCCAATAAGGGATGATCACTTCTTCTTGAATGCGGCGGTCTTCTTCACTAACCCGGAAGAAAACTTTCTCGCGGTTATGCATATTATCGAAATCTTCTAACGTGTGGCAGCACAATTCAGGGAATGTTGGCGCTGCCCAAGGCTTATCCCCTTTTTCTCCCAAGACTAACGAACCTTTTTCAATGTAGTTCGTGCGATTTTCCATGATGTACTTGAAGGCTTTTCCGCGCAATACTGGCGCAGAAACTTTGCCTTCCCATTTTTTGTACGCTTCAGTTAATAAAACCGCCCGTTCCATCGAAATACTTGGGGTACATTCCTTGTCACTGATCTCCCGCAGCCGTTTGATCCGTTCCGTACTTCCTCTTCTTGTTGGTTCCAGTGTTAACTCTGCCATTAATTTCCCTCCTATTATATATGTGGTCCTTTTATCCGCCAATCGTCACTTGGTAGCCGGCATCTTGATAAACCTTTTGCAGCTTTTCTACTTTTTCATCTGCTGGTTTGCTGAAATTCTGGGTACAAACACGGTTCAAACGCTCATATTTGTCACGGCCAAAATCATGATACGGCAGCAGCGAAATTTCACTGACATGAATCTTCTCTTTAGCCAACCACTCAATGATTTCTTCTGCATCGACTTCTTCTGCGTTGATTTCATCTAACAAAATCAATCGCAAATTGATTTCCGCCTGCTGCTCTGATAAAAATCGTAAATTTTCTAACACCAATTGATTGCCTGCACCAGTGTAAAGCTGATGATTATGTGAATCAATGAACTTTAAATCATACAAAAACAAATCGGCATATGGCAAAATGCGGCGATAATTTTCAGTCGGCGCGACTCCGCAGGTATCAATCGCGACTGTGATGCCTAACCGCTGACATTCTTGCGCCAGTTCCACCACATAATCCATATTCTGCGCCATCACTTCACCGCCGGAAAAAGTCACCCCGCCGCCTGATTGGTCATAAAAAATTTGATCCGCCTGAATCTTTTTTACCAGCTCGCGGACAGAATAATCCTTTCCGATCAGCTCTTCTTTGCCATATTTATTCAACATAATCTCTGGTGCAAATACCTGACTTTCCGGATTGTGACACCATTCACATCTGATGGGACACCCTTTGAAAAAAATCGTCGTACGAATCCCCGGCCCATCATGGGTCGAAAACTTCTGAATATTAAAAATCGTAGGCTTTTTCACGTGCTTCCCTCCCGCCTCTAATTATAAAGTCCCGCCGCCATAGTTGCAAGCGCTTTATTCATAATCGTGAACTTTTTATTTTATTTTCCATAAAGTTTTCACTTAAATGACGGTTAGGAATTTGACCTTTTTTCAGGTATACTAAAAATAATGAATCAATGTAAGGAGTTAGCAGATGAATATAGGTGAAAAAGTTAAAAACCTGCGGAATGAACGAGGAATGACCCTCAAGCAGCTGTCCGAAGCCACTGACTTGTCTACAGGCTTCCTGTCCCAATTTGAACGCGGCATCACGACCATTGCTGTCGAGCATCTTTCAAATATCGCGGATTTATTTCATGTAAAGATCAATTACTTTTTTGAAGAAGAACCTGAGATCGAACCAATCGTTCGCGGCTACGATCAACCAGTGATCCATAAATTGAACAATATGATTTATAAACAATTAAGCCGCACACCCCAGGATAAAAAAATCGCGCCGAAAATGATTGAGATCATGCCTCATGAAAAGCGCGAGCTGCCCACGACTTATCCTCATCATGGTGAAGAATTCGTTTATGTTTTAGAGGGCATCCTGACATTAGTGATCGAAGAGCAGACGTATCAGCTCTATCCCGGCGACTCCGCCCACTATTTCTCCACGATCGATCATAATTGGGACAACCAAACCAGTAATGTGGTGAAGTTTATCGTCGTCCATTATCCTAATGATTACTAAAAAGCGCTCGATCACATGATCGAACGCTTTTTTTATTAGATCTTCTCTATGAGAGTTCTGCTAAGATTGTTTCAAAAATCGTTTTCAGCTTTTCCTGTGCTGTTGAAAATAATTCTGGCTCATAGTTGGTTAATTCTTCTTCGCCAAACGAACGCTGCTGGATGTATTGATTGTAGCGAATTTCTAATTGTAGCGCTTCGATCTCAGCCTGCTGTCCATAGTGCCGGGTGATAAATCCGCCGCAAAACGGATGATTATTCGAAACACTGTAGCCTGCCGCTTCCAATGAGTCCGTAAACAATTCTCGTAAATCAGCACTAGCTGTTTGATCCTCCTGATTGCCGATCACAAAATCTGCAGGCTCGGCGGCATCATTATTCGGATATTCAGCGAAGCTGTGGAGATCAAATAGATAAACTTTAGAAAAATACTGGGTTTTCTGATCGATTAATTTCTGCAAGGCCTGATGATACGGCCAATAGTAGTTCGCTAACCGTTCAGTGATTACTTTAGACGGAAGCGGTTCCGCATACAAACGATTGCCAAAGGTATTTTGCTGGTAGACGACCGTCTCTTGGTAATCCGCCCCCGACATCCGACTTTCACGATTCGGATCAACGACATAGCGATTCACCTGATTTTCGATCACCGTGCAGCCTTTTTCGATTAAGAAATTATACAGCTCTGGTAAAAACCAGTCAGTGTTGGCTAAAACAGCCTCTGACCGCAAGCGGATCCGCATATCCCCCGGAATCCATGTGCCGCTATGAGGCAGGCTGATGATTATTGGGTAGTGATTTTTTTCTTCATTATAAATAGTGAACGGGTTCATGGAGTGCCTGCTTTCTGATTTGAATTTAGTTTGATTATAAACCAATCGTCTGCTTAGAGAAATGAAAAACTGACAGAGAAAACACACTCTGTCAGTTTCTAAATATATTATTTTTCTAATACCATCATGCGTTTATATACATCGATTAATTCTTGGGTTAAGCCTATATAGGAAATAGCATTCATCAAATGGTCCTGACTGTGAACCATCAGCAATGTCACTTCAGAGTTGTTTCCACTTGCTTCTGCTGTCAGCAAGTCTGTCTGAGTATTATGCGCCTCAACCAAGGCTTCATTCGCAGCTTTCATTCGTTCTTCAGCCTCAGTAAAATTTTTATTTTTTGCAGCAGCTAAAGCAGCTACTGCCTCACCTTTTGCATTTCCTGCATTCATGATTAACCCCATAACCACTTGCAACTGTTCATCATTCATTAATAAAAATTCCTTCCGTTAAAAACAAATCTGTTTTTCTAAATCTGCTGTCTCTTTTCCATCAGCTTTTTCAACAGCCAGCAATGCCATATTTTTGAAGGAATCGTTTAATCCTACTCCACCTTTTTTCGGCATTTTTACAATGGGTATCTCCGATCGATATTTATCTGTTGCTGGATTTTCAATCGACATCGCAGCAATCGCAGGGATTCCTTGCTGATTAAAAATTTTTGCTAAAGAGCCGGCCATTTCACCAAAATTCGGATAATGCATAGCTGGTCCGCAAATGACCGCGTCTGCTTGAAATTTTTTGGCAAATCCTACAAATTTCTTAGTCACCTCCGCTTGATGCGCTAAAAAATAGTGGTCTCCGCAATATAATGTAGCAGTGATCTCAGCATCTTGCTCTTTTAGATAGGTCATTAGGGTCTGTCCAGGACCTAATGCTGATTTTTTTCCGCTAGGAGTTAGGTTCGCATGCTCGTCACTTCCCATACCTGCTTGAACATGATTTAGAATCAAAATGATTTTCTTCATTCTCTTCACCCATCTTAAATTTCGTCAAAATCAAACGTATCAAAATCGATTTCCTCGGCTTCAAGCTCTTCTGCCTCTTTTTCTTCTCGCAAATACTGATCATCTAACACTTTGATGAACGGATAATAGATTGCCATTCCTAAAACGATCAGCAGTGCTTGCAGTACAGAGGCTTGCCAGCCGCTTACTAAGAAACCAGAAATAATCGGCGGTGTCGTCCAAGGCAGTTGAATCCCATTTGTATAAGGAACAATGCCCCAATCCATCGCAAAATAAGAAATAATAATATTAATAGTAGGAACTAGTGCAAAAGGAATCAAAATAATCGGGTTCAGTACGATCGGCAAGCCAAAAATTATCGGTTCGTTGATCCCAAAAATACTTGGTACTAATGATAACTGAGATAATTTCTTGACACGTTGGCTTTTACAGAAGATGACCATCACAATGATTAGTGATAACGTCGATCCGCCGCCGCCAAAAGTCGCAAACATATCTTGGAACTGACCCGTAATGATATTTGGAATTTCATGACCATCTTTGAACGCTTGCATGTTTTCTACCGATAGCGCTCGCAAAACTGGATTGAATACCGCACCAACCACGCTGCTTCCATTGATACCGAAGAACCAGAAGAAATGCAAGAACAAGTATGCAATAATCATTGCACCTAAGGTATTTCCTAAACTTAATAATGGCGTCTGTAAGAATTTAAAGATTACATCTTGCAAGTTCCCCATTGGCGTTAATGAAACCAACCAATTGATAACGAACATTATTGTCACTACAACGAAACTAGGAATCAATGCTTCAAAAGATTTCACTACGGTTGGCGGAACGCCCTCTGGCATTTTGATCGTCCAGCCACGATGAATCACTGCTGCGAAAATTCGTGTGGAAACTAGGGCAATGATCATCCCTAAGAATAATCCGCTTGAACCCATCCATTTTAAAGGAAGACTAGTCACATCAAAAACTTGTGTACTATTTTCTGGTGTAAACTGAGTAGTAAAAGGAGTCAGAATAAAGAAGGATACTAACGCCAAAGCACCTGATTGGATTGCATCAATCTCTAGTTGTCGTCCTAAACTGTAGGCAATTCCTACCACAGCTAAAATAGTCATAACGTCGAAACTCGCCGATGCCGGTACAGACATCAACGATTCCCAGTTATCCCCTAAGATTGGAGATACTATATTGCTCCAATTTGGAATCGGAAAATTTGCAAGTAATAAGAAGAAAGAACCAACAATCAATAAGGGCGTTGAAATCAAAAATCCATCACGAATGGCAATTAAATATTTGTTCTCACCAATAACTTTAGCAAGCGGCGTCAAAACTTTTTCCAACCAGTTTAAAAACTTCTGCATCTTTTTTTCCTCCAATCAATCAAGTTCTATTTTTTATTTTGTTTGATTAATTTTAAAACTTCTTTCATGGCTTTTTCGCCATCCATCATGCCGTAAATTTCCGGTGCAATAACTGCGACAGGTATGCCTTGCGGTTCAAATTGTTCTTTGGTTTTTTCCAATAAAAATTTGACCTGCGGACCTAAGAGAATCGCTACAGGTTTTTCTTTTGCAACAACTTCTTGCGAACGTGCTACAGGAAAAGCCGTAATTTGAAGCGGCATATTGTGCTTATTGACGATTTCCATCATTTTGTTGACCATAATACTGGTTGACATTCCAGCATCACAGAATAGATAAATTTGTTTTTTACTCATGTTCTTCACTCTCCTAAGTTTTTATTCAATTGGTGCTTTGATCCGTTTTTCATAAGCATCTAACCAATCTTGTGTGATCGGCTGGATATCGGTAGTATGATCTGGGCCCATATTGGCGATAAAAATCTGCGGGTTTTCCTGATCATTTCCAACGCTGAAGGTGAACTCCACGTTGGTTGCCACGCCCCACTCGCCTTTGGTATTCATGGCGATCAATGAGAAGGCTCCGGCTTTTCCATAACGCGCCGTTAATTTATCGTGAAATTCATAAACAGCCTTATCGCAGGCAGCCTGCGGTGTTACTCCCTCGCCCATCAGACGAACGATTTCATAAGACAAGCAGCCCTTCATCAAGTCTTCTCCTAGCCCGGTTGCTGCGGCGCCGCCGATCTCGCTATCCACATAGAAGCCGGAACCCGATAATGGCGAATCTCCTACACGACCCGGTTTTTTCATAAACAAACCAGAGCTGGAGGTTCCTGCCGTCATGGTTCCTTTTTGATCCAAAGTGACCGCGCCGACTGTGTCATGTCCGTCGTAGGGGTTTAAATTGTTCTCTTGAATTTCTTTTAACCGTTTTTCCCATAATTTGTGCGCCCGCTCCGTCAGCATGCTCTTTCTTTCGAATCCTGCCAACATCGAATATTTGGTTGCGCCTTCACCGACACGAAAACTATTGAACTTGTCTTTGCTTAGCTTTCGTGCAACTGAGATCGGATTTTTAACATCGGTGATCCCGGCGACTGCGCCGATTTCAAAGGTATCACCATCCATAAAAGCCGCATCCATTTCCAAGATGCCTTCTGCGTTTGGCAAGCCGCCAAACCCCACTGATTTATAATAAGGGTAATCCTCTACTGTTTTGATCAATGTCTCTACCGCATCGCCGGCTCCCTCTTTTTTCTCTAGTAAGCGCAATGCTTCCACTACACCATCATGGGCCATACGCCATGTGGCAATCGCTCCCCACGCCATCGTCGTGCTCCTTTCCGTTACCGTTTACATTTTGAAAATCTGACCTCATTATAAATAGTATATACTGTTTTGTATATACTAAATTCAAAATTTTTTTCACTTTTTTAGTGTTCTCTAAGCAAAAAAATGAACTATCAAAAACCCATGAGTCATCCTAGGTATCAGAGAATGACTCATGGGTTTTCTTTTTTGTTGTTTTGGTATTCAACCTTGATTCATTTTTTAAACTTACTTAATAAGCACACTTTTCTCAAGTGCTTGCAACATCAATACGGCAACAGCGGCTCCAGGATCTTTTAATTTTTTTGATGCCTCCCCACGCGTAGCCGCTCGTCCATGAACTGCCAGCATAGTAGCAGTGCTGTTATATCCTTCAATTGCTCCATTCATACCAGCTTCCATAACCTGACGCTCGTTTAAACCTTTTGCTAAAGCTTCATCCATTTTATAGATGGCTGGCAAAAGACCGTCAATAAAGGTTTTCTCTCCTGGTTTTGCTTTGCCCCGGTTCATAATGCCCTCTGCGTATGACCTTAGCAGCTCCGTGATTTCTTCAAATTCCATCGTTTCTTTACCTTTAAAAGCTTTCCCTGCCTGCATAAATCCAGAAGCCATTAATGTCCCCATCGTTGATGGAACAGCTGATGACATCGCTTTTCCCGCCGTGAACAATAATTGACCTAAATCTTTTTCTTTGGAGATTTTGATTGCTTCATAGGCTGACTTGACCCCATCACTCATCGTCAATCCAAGATCACCATCACCTACAACGCTGTCCAATTCAATCAGATAATCCTTTTTTTCGTTCATGATGCTAGACAGTTCTTTTAAATAATTCAAAATAAATAGTCGTTCCATTTCCTTCACCTACATTTTTCCCTAGTTAAATTTGTTTGAAGAATGGCGTATTGACTGGCGTATCAATATATTTTTTTAATTCATCATCCAACTTCAACAATGAAATAGAAAAACCTGCCATCTCTATGGCCGTAGCATATTCACCTACATAATACTTATAAACAGTGATTCCTTCTTCCATGAGATATTCGTTGATTCTACGGACGACAATATATTGTTCGTCTAATGGGGTGGCTCCTAATCCATTAACCAATACAGCCACTTCATCTCCTTGAACATAAGGAATGTCTCTAACTATTTTTTCCAGTAATTCGTCAACGATCGCATCTGCGCGTTCCAACGGACCACGTCGGAATCCTGTTTCTCCGTGGATACCCATGCCGATTTCCATCTCATCTTCTTCGATTGTAAATCCGGCTTTTCCGACACGAGGAACGATACAAGGCGTTAGCGCGACACCCATCGTACGGACGTTGTTTGCCGCTTTATCAGCGATACGTTTTACTTCATCAAGACTCAACATCGCATCTGCGGCAGCTCCAGCACATTTATACACAAAGAAGATTCCCGCAACACCGCGGCGCTTATTTTTTTCGTCTGGTAATGCTGGTTTTTCTGTGGCAACATCATCACCGGCAATTACACTTTTCACGTCGATTCCATCTTCAAAGTCAGCCATTTCTGCTGCCATATCGAAGTTGAAAATATCCCCATTATAATTTCCGTAAATATATAAGACACCTGATCCTGATTCGACTTCTTTAGTGACATGGTATATTTGTTCTGGACTTGGGGATTGGAACACATCACCGATGGTACAGCCGTCCAGCATTCCTGCGCCGACGTAACCTAAGAACAGCGGCAAATGGCCCGAACCCCCTCCTGTAACAAGCCCGACTTTCTTTTCCTTTTTAACTTTCGACACATAGCAATGCAGATCATCACCGGTATAAGTAACCGTATCTCCATGAGCTGTGTAGATTCCTTCCAGCATCTCCGTAACATAGTTTTCAGGATCGTTAATAATTTTTTTCATAATTGTTTTAGCACTCATTATTTAGTGCTGCCTCCTTTTTGAGTAAGCATTGATAAAGTGAAAAAACAGTGACCAAGCTTAGAAAACCGGTCACTGTTTTGATTGAGCTATTCCATATTTGCGTGACGGTAGTCCATATCTTCCTGTCCCTGTTTCATCGCTTTTTTCAAGTCAACGATCATACTGTCATAAACTAACCAAGACAATTGCTCGAAGGAGGACCCATTTGGCTGAATCGAAGGAGCTTTTTCCACCGCTTCATCCCGCGAAGAAATTCCTGGAATTCGAATATGTGCATCCGCCATTGACCCGATCGTATTTTCAGGGTGGATCGTAACCGTCGCTAGCAATGCACCTTCACTTTTGGCTTTTTTTGCCATTGTTACTAGGCTTTCCGTCTTACCTGAACCAGAACCGATAACCAATAGATCCCCTTTTCTTATGGAAGGTGTGGTTGGTTCACCTACAAAGTTCGAGTCAAAGCCTAAATGCATCAGGCGGTTAGAGAAAGCCCGTGCGGCAAAGCCTGAACGTCCGGCTCCAACGATAAAGACACGTTTTGCCTCCATAATCAGCTCTTCCATTTTTGCCAATTGATTGTTATCTACTTGTTTCGCATCTTGAGCTAGCTCTTCAATGATCGCCAGCAAGTTTTTGCACTCAGTCATTCTATTTCCCTGCCTTCACATGTTCATTGATCGCTGCTTTGATTAAACGTGCTGCTTCGACTGGATCTTCTGATCGAGTAATTCCTGTCCCAACAATAATGATGTCTGGGTCTAACTCTACATATTTATTGATGGTCTGGCTGTTAATACCGCCAGCAACCGCGATTTTCGCTTTTTTCGCATACTTCGTCATTACTTTTAGATCATCTAAAGGAGTCCGCCCCAATACTTGAACATCCGCTCCGGTATGAACAGCTAGAACGTGAGCACCGATTTCTTCCAATTCTTCAATGCGTTTCGGCATATCTTCGACGCAGATCATATCTACGACGGTTTGCTTGTTAAAATCTTCAGCGGCTTTGATACAACCTTTAATCGTAGCAAGGTCACTAACCCCTAGTGCTGTTACATACTCGGCTCCTGCTTCAAATCCCAGTTGTGATTCATAATAACCGCCGTCCATAATTTTCTCGTCGGATAAGATTTCTTTTTCAGGGAATTTCTCTTTAAAACGACGGACAGCTTCCATCCCAGAATCAATAACAAAAGGTGTCCCAATTTCAACGATGTCTACGTAGTCGATCACCCGTTCAGCAAATGCTAGTGCGTCCTCTAATTTGTGTTCGTCCAATGCTAACTGTAATTTCATTTCATACACTCCTAAACTTTCTTCTTTTAGTAATTTTTCATTCCCACAGGCGCACCTGGTGTATCCATTAATTCTTTGATTTCATCATCTAAGTCGATCAATGTTAATGAAGCTCCCGACATATCCAAAGAGGTCACAAAATTGCCTACATAGACTTTATGAATGTCATGCCCTTTTTCTTTTAAGAGCTCCAATACTTTTCCAATCAAAATGTACTGCTCCATCAGCATCGTACTGCCTAATCCAGAGAGCATGACAGATAATTCCCGCTTATTCTCAAAGTCAAAATCCTCTAATAATGTTTCCACCAGTTCTGTTGCAATCGCATCGGCCTTTTTCAGCTCTTCTTTGCGAATGCCCGTCTCGCCATGATGACCGATTCCAAATTCCATTGTCCCGGCTTCGATTTCAAAATTTGGTTTGCCAACAGCAGGGATTGTGCAAGGTTCTAAACCGACACAAATACTGCGAGTCCGGTCAACGACTTTTTGTGCGACCGCGATCACTTCATCTAAAGTACCGCCAGCTGCTGCCTTGGCTCCGCCGACCTTCCACATGAAGTAGCCGCCGGCAATTCCATGACGTTTTTCCTTTGTAGCCTTTGGTGAAGAGGCAACGTCATCCGTTGCCACTACATATTTGACTTCAACCTCGTCGTCCTCCGCCATTTGGATTGCCATTTTGACATTCATATTATCTCCAGCATAATTACCGAATAAGCAGGCAACACCTGCGCCTGTATCTGCTTCTAGCATCGCGTCGTAAAAAGCTTGTGCGGGTGGAGAGGCAAATACCTCGCCAATTGCTACTGCGTCCAGCAGTCCTTCACCTACATAACCGAGAAACGCTGGTTCGTGACCACTTCCGCCGCCAGTAATAACGCCTACTTTTCCATTCTGTTTTTCTTTTTTTACAATGACGTGATCATTGGCCTTCGCTAACTCAACCTCAGGATTTGCCAAAACAAACCCCTTCAGCATATCCTCCACAACAAAATCCGGATCATTTACAAAACGCTGCACAAAATCTCCTCCTCTAAAGTAAGTCGTTGTTTCCTTCTGCCAATGCCTTCAACATCAAATAGCACGAGGTAGCCCCAGCATCCTGATGACCAAGAGAACGATCTCCAATCCGGCTTGCCCGACCAACTTTTGCTGCCATACGTTTGGTTGATTCCAATCCAGCTTCAGCCGCTTTCAGCATCTCCTCTAAACAATCAGCGAAACTGCTAGTTGCTAAATGTGCTCGATACGCCTCAACTGCTGGAATCAGCACATCCATCAAGGTCTTATCGCCAACTTTTGCCTCAGTCAGCATAGCGATATTTTGATAGGCCTTGTCTAACATTGCACCAAAGACCTCTTTGGTGATCTCCGTTTCTTTTCTCGAAGCCACACTTAATCCTCTAAAAAAACTGCCATATAGTGGTCCCATTGAACCGCCGATTTTGTTGACTAAGACATCGCTAATAATTTTAAAGCCTTCACTCATATTGACATGTTCTTGTTCATCGATTGCTTTTTCTGCCATGGTGAAGCCCTTGTTCATGTTGATGCCATGATCACCATCGCCGCCGACACTGTCCACTTCACTCAAGTATTCTCGATTGGACTTGATCGTATCAATGACCTTCTTTACTACAAACAACCCGTTTTTATTCGTGAACGACTGTCCCATCAATTTTCTCCTTTAATCTTTTGTAACTGTGTATACTTTTTTACAACCTTTTGGTGCATTGAACTTTCAGACAACAGTCCTGTATAGTGCGTAACCGCGTCTGATAACCCATTCTCCTTCACGTATGTCAGCAGATCTCGTGATTGCTGATCTTCAGGATTGTCAAAAAGGAAAACAGCCGCGATGCCTTCTAACAACCGATCATTCTTCAACTGATTCTTTTCACATTGCATCGCCGGCCCAACCAATCTTTCATTTGACTCCAACTTACGAATCGGCGAACGGCAGACACGAGCAACCGTGTCCACTACGCCTGGCGTTTGGAAACGTCGAATCGCAAAATCAATATAGCCAGCCAAATCCTCTGGAGTGAAACCGTATTTTTTCGCTAGCAAGCTTGCCGACTCTCCCATAACTTCACGCGTCGCTTCCACTAACTGTTCATCAGCGAAGATATCCGACATCACGTCATAGCCCTTAATCGCCCCCATGTAGCCAGACCATGCGTGTCCGCAATTAATGATATACAATTTGCGCTCGATGTATTTCACGAGATCGTCTGTATATTCCGCACCCTTGATTGGTAAGTTCTTTGGATCGACTAATTTATTTCGCTCAATCACTAACTCAAAATCCACACCGATATTAATTACTTTTTCGCCCTTTCGTTCATCCTCCAATACCATTCGATCCACAGCGGTATTCGGAAAGGTCGCTACTTGCTCCAATTCTTTCTCAGTTAATTGACCCAGTTTCAAGATTTCCTTTTTTAAGATTTCACTGTTGAACATGGCGTTTTCACAGGCTAAAACATTGATTCTTTCCTTCGATTGTAAAAAGCGTTGATACAAGCCTTCTGAAATTGTTGGTGCTACTTTTGGCAAGTTATCTGCCCAAACAGCAGTCGTCAAAATGTCTGCTGAAATGATTTCTTGAATCACTTCGTTTGTTTCCTCAATTGGTGATAAAGCTTTTACTCTGTCGATCGTTTTTTCTTGATAATTTTCTTCTATTACATATAGATGATATGAATGTGTCTGATTGATTTGCTGATTCAGCTGTGAATTAACATCTACCAACGTTACGTCATAGCCTGAATCGTGCAATAAATCCGCAATAAAGCCTCTGCCAATACTGCCTGCACCAAAATGTACTGCCTTCATAATTGCTTACCTCTCTTTATTAAAGTATGCCGGTGATTGCTCCAATCAATGAGATTGCTAAGATAATCAGCATGATGGCTACCATGTTTTGATTCTTTTTGTTCAACCACCAATAAATACCTAATACAGCAAGTAACGGCAGCAGTCCCGGAACGATACTATCGATAATATTTTGGACTACGAATGGGTCATTGCCTTTTCCGAACGTAAACTTTAACGGAGAGCTTAAAGCAACATAGCTTGAGGAGAGGGCTCCCATCATAAAGAGACCCAAAGTACTAGCCCCATTGATCAATTCCTTAATTCGTCCCGAGCTCAATATTTCACGAATCGACGCGCGTCCCATCTTGTAACCATATACAGATAATTGTGTCCCGATTGCAATTTGAATGATTGGAAGCAGCAAGAGAACAAAAGCACCAATGGCGTTACCGCTAGCAGACAAGCTCGCACCTAATGCAAAAATGATTGGTTTCAAGGTCGCCCAGTCGATTGAATCGCCCACTCCAGCCAGCGGCCCCATCAAACCAGTTTTCAATCCAGTGATCGCATCATCTTCAATTGGTTCACCTTGTGCCTTTTGTTCCTCTAACGCAATAACGATTCCATTGATTGGCGAACCAAAAACGGCTTCCGTATTATAGAAAACTAAATGACGCTGTAACGCCGCCTTCATATCTTCCTTGTCTGGGTAGATTTTCTTAAAGATCGGAATCAGCGAATAGCAAAAACTAAGTGCTTGCAGACGTTCATAAGAGATTCCGACTTCACAAAACATGTAGTAGCGCAGCCAAGCATTCCTGACATCTTTTTCAGAGATTAATTTTTCTTCCATTTTTTTACCCCTCCACACTCGCTTTTTGATACATAGTAATCAGTAAGATCGCACATAAGCCGAAGATTGCAGCCCCAAGCACTGGAATACCGCTGAATTGAATCAAGAAATATCCAATGAAGAACCAAGGCATCAGCTCTTTTTTCCCAATAACGAACATCGTCAATGCAAATCCTAATGCAGGCAATAACCCACCTGCCACGGAGAAGCCATGTGTTAGCCATTCAGGAATACTTTCCATAAAACTGTTCACTGCGTTAGCCCCGTAATAATTCGCCAAAAACGGAATTGGAAAACGAAGTATCAGATTCAAGATCGTCGGATACACGTTATTACAAAGCATGATTTGTCGTGTATTGGCTTCTTCTGCGTAACGATCAGCCATGTGAACGAAGGTTACATTCAAAGTTTTTCTCAACTGATCGATAAAGACACCCATCACACCAACGGGTACGGCGATTGCGATCGCAAGTTCCGTTGACAAACCTGAATGTAAAGCGATCGGAATGGCAATCAAGCCCGCTAAACAATCATCCGCCGGCAGGTTTGACCCTGCAGCGACCAAACCGATATAGAGTATCTGAACAGCAGCGCCGATAATAATTGCCTGCTTCAGGTCTCCCATGATAGCTCCAATAAAAAGTGCAGAAAACAATGGCTGCCTCATTGCGTGCGTGATACCATAACCAACGTCAGTTTTCATAATCCAATAATAAATACCAGTAAAAATACTAACTCCTAACATATTGCTACCTCACTTTCTTACTTGCTTTTTCTAAGCTCAATTTTGGTTCTTCCGGTGTGACTTGGAAGGTTACTTCAGCGCCTTGATCTTGAACAAAAGCCAAATTGGCAATATCCGTTTTACCAACGGAAATCCCCTTAACGACCGATGTTCTGCCATTGCCGCTACCTAATCCACCAACTTGTAATAGTTTGAATTTCACTCCCTTCTCTACCACTTCACGTGCATCTTCAATATTTTTGAACAAGACGAGAATTTTACCACTATCAAATTTTCCATCCTCTGCATCTTTAACAAACTGGTCTTTGGATATTACATCCACCTTCATCCCTGGCGGTGCAGCCATGACATAGATATCTGCCATGAACTCATCAGCGGCTAACTGATCATTGACTACGATAATCGACTTCGCATCAGTCAGCTTACTCCACTTTGTAATGACCTGACCATGAATCAATCGAAAATCAACACGTACTAATTGAATTCCCTCCATCATTTTTCTGCCTTCCTTTCTTGCATGATTTTTTTAACATCCTTGATTCCTTCTGTCGCACTCTCTATCAGCTTCTCTGTCACCCCGTCATAGTTTCCTTGCATTCTTGCCATCTCCGCCTCGATCAGCATTGGTAAATTCACACCTGATAAGACAATCACATTTTCCTCTAAAGCAAATCGCGCCGCCATGTTGCAGGGTGTACCGCCAAATAGATCCACGAGAACGAGATACTGATCAAAGCCATCATCTAAAAGCGTTTTCAATTCAATCATTAATTCCATCGGCTCCTTTTCGGCTTCCAAAGAAATCGAGAATACATTCTTCATATCACCTAAAATAAGTTCTGCCGAAGCAATCAATTCTTTACCAAAAATTCCATGTGTCATTAATACGATAGCTGTTTTCATTTTCGTCCCCCTTCTAACCTCGTGATTTCCCTCCAGTGACATTGATGATGGTGCCCGTAATATACGAGGAATGATCTGATTGTAGATAGCTGACTAAATCAGCTACTTCCTGCAGCTTTCCGATCCGCCCCAAAGGAATAATCTTGGTGTAATCCCCTTTGATTTCACCTGATTGAGTTCCTCGCGTATATGCCAATTTTTCCATGTGCTTTTGATTTCCCATCGGAGTTGGTTCGTTGATGCCGGGTGCTACGCCAACCACGCGAATATTGAATTGGCCTAGTTCCTTCGCCCAGGAAAGTGTGAAAGAATTGACTGCCCCTTTGGTAGAGGAATAGCCGCTTTGACCTTTCGAACCTTCCATCCCAGCTTCTGAAGAAATGTTGACGATCACTCCACTTTTTTGCTTAATCATTTCACGCGCCGCTGCCTGAGAAATCAAGAACAGTCCCTTTTGATTAACCTGATACATAATGTCTAATTCTTCTTCACTCATTTCATGCTCAGAATTCTGATGATAGTAATCCACTAAAAGATTCGGACGATTGGCTCCAGCATTATTGACTAAACCGTCTACACGACCAAACGCCTTCACGGCTGTTTCAATACATTTCTCCGCATCTGTCTTTTTAGTGATGTCGCAAGAAACAAATAGAACCCGCTCGTTCACCGTCTGCTCCTCATTCTCCACTAAATCAGCAACAACAACTTTTGCCCCGTTAGCCAGCAGATTATTGACGATGTTCTCGCCTATCCCCATGCTTCCTCCTGTAACAACAATTACCTTTTGCGAAAGATCTACCCAGTTTTCAACCATAATATTCCTCCTTTTACGAAGTAATGACATCATTACGTCTCTACATCGTCATACTGTGTATTATAGCTGTCTCTTATACACATCTAGATGTGTATAAGAGACAGAGATAGCTCCAATAAAAAGTGCAGAAAACAATGGCTG
>NZ_NGLG01000002.1:893783-896969 GCF_002140655.1 Enterococcus sp. 3H8_DIV0648
CTCCGAAATTGCTCTTATAGATCAATATAATGTGAGCCGTACTACTATTCGCCAAGCAGTCGAACAACTGGTAAATGATGGACTTCTTGAAAGAAGACGTGGGAAAGGAACTTTTGTAAAAAAAAGAGAGGCATTTTCTTGGGATATCTCAGAATTGCGCAGCTTTAATGATGTCGCACAAAAGAAACAATTTTCTACGAGTACAGAAGTGTTATCAATCGATATCGTTGAGAATGACGAAATCGTTCGTCGCATATTCAAGGATAAGTACACTCATTTCTATCACATGGAACGTTTGAGAATCGTTGAAAATCAACCTTCCGAAATAGTTACTACTTATGTTCCTACTTCTATCGCACCGAATTTGGATAAGTTTGATCTTTCAAAGATTTCATTATTTGATATTTTACGAGAGACTTATAACATTGATATCTCTCATGCTGAAAAAAAATTCACCGCGATTAATTGCTCTGCTGAAGATGCAAAAGTTCTGAATATCAGAAAAAATGACGCACTGCAATTAGTAGAAACAGTGACCTTCGACAGCTCAGATAATCCAATTGAGTATTCAACCGCTCGCGATAAAGGATTGATTTCTACATTTAAAGTAACATTTAAAAAATGAATCCTTTCAAGATGATAGATTGATTTAAGCATTTGATTCTTCTATTTGACTATAATTTTCATCGAAGAATCATCAAATAATTAGTTTATAATCACAATGTATAGCGCAAGGCAATCCTTCTTAATGTAAGATTGCTTTACGCTTTTTGTTGTCTTCATTAGATAATTGTATTCATTAAACAATTTTATCTATAAAAAAAGACCCAGCAATCCTGCTGAGCCTTAAAAAACACTTATTCAATTAACGCCAGCATCGCACGCATATAGATTTCCATATTCAACAAAAGATCTTCTTCATCCATGTATTCGTCTTGATTATGGGCGATCCCCTTTTGCCCTGGAAACGACGGTCCGAACGCCACGATGTTCGGAACAAAACGGGCGTAAGTCGCCCCAGTCGTTGTGACCGGCGTCCCATCTAATCCAGTGACCGCTTCATAGACTCGTGCCAACTGCTGAACATTTGGATCATCCTTAGGAAAATGGATGCTTTTGATGCGCCGAGTAACTTCTAACTGACTGTCTGGCGGCAAATGCTTTTCCAACGCCTCGGTTACTTCTGCTTCAGCTACTGAAACCGGGTATCGGACAGCTAATGAAAGCGACAGCTGCTGGCCCTTTTTGCTTAATTGATAAGGCGTGATCATTAACTTTCCACTGTCCGCATCTGAAAAATCAATTCCTAAGCCTTCGCCGTAATGCTGATTCGCCAGACTGTTTACGAGCCATGAGAAATAGTTGGCCAATTGTCCTGAAAGCAAATTTTCTTGCAGCATTTTTTCCGCTAATAATGTGATGGCATTCTCTCCAAGCTCCGGTGCATTTGACGGCGCTCTTTTGCCAACTGCTTGGATCTCTTTTCCGGCAACAGTTACAGCTAGATGATCGGGAACGTGATCTCGCGCTTGATCGCCAACAAAGTCGCCTAAAGCCTTCAATTCAGGGTCGGGAATGGTCGTGAATATTTCGTAATTGACGATCCCCCGTTCGCCATACACCACCGGATATTTACAATCTGGCGTAAAGCCAAATTGCGGGGCTTTTTCTTCACTTAAATAGAGCGGAATATCCGAACTGCCGCTTTCCTCATCTGTTCCAAAGACGATCCGAATGGTTTTCTTGACCGGCAGATTCATGTCTTTTAATAATTTCAAGCCAAACAGACAAGCTAGAATTGGTCCTTTATTATCTAAAATACCTCTTCCATAAAAACATTGCTCCTTTTGGCTTAGCTTAAACGGCGGAAAAGACCAGCCTTCACCGGCAGGCACGACATCGAGATGACCGACCACGCCAATGTATTCTTTTTCATCGCCCCACTGCGCATAGCCCACCGCATCATTGACGATTGCTGTCTCAAACCCATATTTCTCAGCCAATGCCATGACTGTTTCTAACGCCTTCTTCGGTCCTTTGCCAAAAGGTGCCTGTGGTTCCGGGGTGCCTTTGACACTTTCTACTTGCATCACTTGATCAAGATCTTGGTAAAACTGCACTTTGTTTTCTTCAATCACATTTCTAAAATCAATGGACATGAGAAGCCTCCTAGTGACTATCGTCATAAATTTTTTTAAGCTGACAAGCTAGCGATTATAGCGAGTAAGGGTTGTTTTGAACACGTATCGGTCAGACCGATAATAGGAAATATCATAAAAAATCGGCGTGGCATCCAATGCATAAGTCACCGAATAGACTTGCAGTAATGGATCGCCCATTGGAACATCCAGCAGTTTTGAAAGCTCCGGCTTCACTAAAATCGCCTCTACTTCTTGGTGGGAATAAGCGATCTCGGTCTTTTCCTCCAGCAATTTGAACAAAGAGCCGTTGAAATCAGCTTTAGTCAAACCTTTAACATAATATTCGGCTAAATAGATTTTTTCCACCGTCATGGGTTCACCATCTAAAATCCGCCGCCGAACCAATTCATAGATCGGCTGATCTTCTTCCAATTGCAGAGCGTTCAGGATTTCTTCTGATGGTTCGTCGACCTTTTGAAACGAGATGACCTCTGTACTGCTGGTTTTTCCGTAGGCTTTTGCTGCCTCAGTAAACCCTTGCAGGCCAGAACGTCCGCTTTGAATCTTAGGCTGTGACATCACGTAGCTGCCCTTGCCGCGTCGTTTTACCAAAATGTTCTTGCTGATCAAATCATCGATGGCCTTACGAATCGTTAAGCGGCTGCAATCAAATTCTTTTGCCAGGTCATATTCAGAAGGCAGCTTTTGCGAGCTTACATACACACCTTCATTAATACGCTTTTCGATCGCGGCAGATACCTGACCAAATTTCGCTTTTGTCGTCTTTTTCTCTTCCATATGTTCTCCTTTTTCTGTTAATTCATCTATTCGTTACTCCCTAATTTATCCTCAATTTCACTATACTGATTCTTTGATGACTTGGCTAGAACAACTTTAAAGCAAAACTATTCGGTATATACCTTACAGTATATACTATATTCGTTAAATTAAAAAAAGCAATTACTCTCAGATATTTTTTATTTTCAAAACATGTGTATAAGAGACAGCTCCTAACATATTGCTACCTCACTTTCTTACTTGCTTT
>NZ_NGLG01000002.1:897069-936908 GCF_002140655.1 Enterococcus sp. 3H8_DIV0648
ATATACTATATTCGTTAAATTAAAAAAAGCAATTACTCTCAGATATTTTTTATTTTCAAAACAGCGGCTTCTAATTTTTAAGAACTCCCCTCCCAGCTTTCTTTCTGTTCGCACTTCGCTTATAATACCCTCAGGTGATTTTATGAATACAATAGATGCAACGGAAATCGTTGAAAAAATGAACAATCAAAAAATAAATTATGACCGTGTGCTCCACAAGATGATTCAATCGTGGGAAAAAGAAGCTGTCCGCCCGCGGATTTTGATCCATTCTTGCTGCGCACCCTGCAGTACATACACACTGGAGTTTTTGACCCAGCACGCCGATGTGACGATCTTCTTCTCAAATTCCAATATTCATCCGGAAAGTGAATATCAACGTCGTGTGTTAGTCCAAGAAAAATTCATCCATGACTTCAATGCGGCGACCGGCAATCAGGTAGACTTGATCATTGATGAATACAAACCCAATGAGTTCATTCAACTGATGCAGCAGAAAAATCTGACTGAAGAGCCTGAAGGCGGCGAGCGCTGCACCGCTTGTTTTAATATGCGGCTGGATTTGGCAGCGAAAGAAGCCTTGGAACGAGGCTATGATTATTTCGGCAGTGCGTTGACGATCTCGCCGAAAAAAAATAGCCAATTGATCAATCAAATCGGCATGGATATCCAAAAAATCTACAACACCCATTATCTGCCAAGTGATTTCAAGAAAAATTCCGGCTATCAGCGCTCCATCGAGATGTGCAAAGAATACGACGTTTATCGTCAATGCTACTGCGGCTGTGTCTTTGCCGCGAAACAGCAAGGCTGTGATTTGAAAACCATCAATAAAGAAGCGAAGGCTTTTGTCAAAGAGCACCAAGCGCAAAAAACTGAAAGCTAAAAAGATCGATAGAGCGAATCTATCGATCTTTTTGTATGTAAATGATGCAATAAGCCATTTTTAATTCAGTGCTCATTGCTTTTTTCATAAGTTTAGAGAGTTTAAATCTTGATAGCCTTTACATTACGATCCGGTCTTCGGTACAATTAACTAATTACAAAGCTGATTAAGAGAGGTTCTGTTATGACCACACCCAAACTGAATTCACGCTTCGGCTTCTTCTTATTATTGACACTGCCGCTGTGGGCAAAAAGTCTGTTTGCTTATTTTGTCGATTTTGATTTGAGATTGGATAATGCCCTTCAGGTCTTTATTCTCCTGATCAATCCAGTAGCGACGACGATGCTCTTCCTGTCGATTTTTCTATTTATCAGAAGGACCAAGATAGCTTACATGACGGGCTATCTTATTTATCTGCTGCTGAGTATCCTGCTTTTTGTCAACGTGGTTTATTATCAGGAATTTACTGATTTTCTTACTATTGATACGATTTTAGGCGCTGGAAAAGTCGCGAGCGGCCTTGGCGAAAGCGCGATCCGGCTGTTCAAACCTCATGATATTCTATACTTCCTAGACTGCATCGTTGTATTGACCGTCTTGCTCTTGAAGAAGCTGCCCTTGGATACTCGTCCGGTTCGAGCTAGATTCGCTTTTTCAATTACGATCACTGCCCTGCTTTTTCTAGCTGGAAATATAGTTTTGGCAGAAACAAGCCGACCGGGATTACTGACCAGAACCTTCTCCAGAGATTATCTCGTTAAATACCTAGGGATCAATGCCTATACGATCTACGATGGGGTCAAGACTTATCAGGTATCACAGATCCGGGCACAGGCTAGTCCGAATGACATGGAAATTCTAGCAGAAAAAATCAAACAGCGACCAAAAGAAAAGAATGCAGAAACGTTCGGGATCGCTAAAGACAAAAATATCATCTATGTGCATTTGGAAAGTGCCCATCAATTCTTGATCGACTACAAGGTCAAGGACGAAAACGGCACGGAGCATGAAGTGATGCCCTTCATAAATAGTCTCTATCACAGCAACAGCTCTTTTAGCTTCGATAACTTTTATCATCAAGTGAGTGCCGGGAAAACCAGCGACGCGGAAACATTATTGGAGAATTCACTCTTCGGGCTAAATCAGGGATCGCTTTTTTCACAGTTAGGCGGGAAAAATACATTTAACGCCGCGCCAGCGATTCTCGATCAGAAGCTTGGCTACACTACCGCCGCTTTCCACGGTAATGCCGGGAATTTTTGGAATCGCAATGAAACCTATAAAAAGTTCGGCTATCAGCATTTCTTTGACTCCAGCTACTATAAATTAAATGACGGCAATTCGTTTCAATATGGATTGCATGATAAGCCCTTTTTCCAGCAATCAGTAAAATATTTAGAGCATTTGCAGCAGCCTTTTTATGCGAAGCTGCTCTCTGTTTCCAACCATTATCCTTTTTCTGAGCTGCCGGAAGCTGAAAATGGATTCCCGAAAGTTAATACGGGTGATTCAACGATCGACGGGTATTTCGCAACGGCCAATTATACGGACACGGCAATCAAAGAGTTATTCGACTACCTGAAAGCCAGCGGGCTCTACGAAAATTCGATGATCGTCCTCTACGGCGATCACTACGGTATCTCGGATTCTCGCATCAAGGATACCAAGGAGTTATTCGGCAAAGAGGATTGGACAACATTTGATACCATGCAGGCGCAAAAAGTACCGCTGATCATTCACATTCCTGGCCAAGACAAGGGAGCGATCAATCACACTTACGGCGGACAGATCGATGTGCTGCCTACTCTGCTGAATATGATCGGTTACGATTCTGATGATTTGATGCTGCTGGGTCATGATTTGCTGTCGCCAAATAAAGAGGAATTGGTTGCCTTTCGTAATGGAAATTTTGTAACGAAAGAGTATTCTTACCATAAAGGGGACGTCTACGATAATCAAACAGGTGAACTACTGAATTTCAGTCGGCCGGAAGTATTTGAAGGGGCAAAAGAAGTGAAGAAGCAGGTTGATGAGCAGCTCGCTGTCTCAGACCAAATCAATCATGGCGACTTGCTGCGGTTTTATTATGACAGCGGTCTAAGTCCAGTCAAAGTCGAGCAAATCAATTACAAAAATTCGCTAAAAACTCTGACCAATATCGAGAAAAAGTTAGGTGATGATTCAACTAGCATCTTTTCTAAGAATGGTCAGCGTTCTACAGAAGAGTTGTATCACACAAAAACGTATAAAGAATACACAGAAGAAGTAAATAAAAAGGAGTGAAAACAGCTTGCGTTCTAGCTGTTTTCACTCCTTTTAGTTTAGTAATCCTTCCAACACCTGCAACACTCCGGCTTCATTATGAGACGGTGCTTGGTTCTTCGCCGTTGCCAAAACATCCGGACTGCATTCTTTCATGGCGTAGCTGTGTTCAGTTAGAGCCAACATCTCTAAATCATTATTGGCATCGCCAAATGCCGCCAGTTCATTCGGTGCGATCCCCCATTGATCCAACAGCCATTGGATCGAACTGCCTTTAGTGATTCCCGGAATAATAATATCGATGCTGCCGTGACCGCTGGACACCGCCGTGATCTGATCCTTGAAGGCCTCATTCAAATCGGCGACGACTTTCGGTGCTTGTTCGACAGGTACATCCAAAGCAAATTTTACGATAACATCCTCAGGTAAATCCGCGAAGCTGTCCAGCTCGGCTAATTGGAAATAGTAAAGCGCAGAAAATTCCTTAAATCGCTGAGTGGCACTTTTCAACATATAGGCCGACTTCAAGCCGCAGACCACAACTTCCAACTCACTAGATTCTGCCTGTAAAAAAGCTAAGAGCTCTTGAACTAAATTGTCTGTAAAGTGATTCTCTTTCAGCACTTCCCGATTCTTAAAGATCAGCGCGCCATTTTCCGAGACAAACGTGATCTGTTCTTCTTTTTCAGGAAAAAAAGATCTCAATTGATAATACTGATTGCCGCTGGCGACAATGAAACGAACATCCTTTTCCAGCATCGTCTGAAAAATCCCTTCAAAGCGTTCGCGATCGTATTGTCCCTGTGAATCCAAAAAAGTGCCATCCATATCTACTGCCACAGCTTTAATCATGCGTTGCCTCCTTTGATAAGTTGTTGTAAAACATTCAATTGCAGCTCAAAATTTTGCCGCGCCTTTTTATTTTCCGTATCCAAGATAAAACCGCAGGATAAATTCAGCAAGGCTGCCAGCATCAAAAAGCCTGCCGTGATTAGCGTCGGCATCCGGTCAACCAGTCCCGTGCGGAAATATTCTAAAAAGACCGGAATGAATAAAATAATCGCCAAGATCGCCAAAATTCCAGCCAACACACTAAAAAACAGCAGCGGACGATAATCCTTGAACAGCTGGAAAATCGTCTTAATCACACGAATACCATCAGACACCGTATTCAGCTTCGAATCACTTCCTTCCGGCCGATCACGATAATCCACCTCGACATTTTTAATCACAAAATTTTTGTCCAAGGCGTGAATATTCATCTCTGTCTCGATCTCAAAGCCCTTGCTTAAAACCGGCATACTTTTGGCAAACAACGGGCTCAAGGCGCGATAGCCGGTCAAGATATCCTTGATGTTACCCTTGAAGAAATAATTGATCAGATTACGGACGACGACATTACCGGAGTTATGGAAGGGCCGTTTGTTTTCCGAGAAATAGGTAGAAGACAGACGGTCCCCGGTCACCATGTCCGCGCCATTTTCCAGTACCTCGCGACACAAGTTGCGGGCATCTTTAGCCGGATAAGTATCGTCACCATCCACTAATAGATAGCACTCCGCGTCAATCTCACGAAACATCGTCCGAACCACATTGCCTTTTCCTTGCCGACTTTCCTTTTTGACCTTCACCCCCGCTGCTTTGGCGATCGCATAGGTGTCATCTGTGGAATTATTGTCATAGACGTAAATCGTTCCTTCCGGCAACTCCTGTTTAAAATCATCGATCACCGCCTGGATCGTTTGAGCTTCATTGTAACAAGGGATCAATACTGCAATTTTATCCAATCGATTGTTCCTCTTTTCTTTGATTTATTCGATAGTTCTTAGGGGTTTGATTAAAGCGCTCCTTAAACATTTTCCCAAAATAGCTGGCATTTTGAAAGCCGCATTCCTGAGCGATCCGATCGACCGTCCACTTGGTATTCAGCATCAACCCAACCGCCATCGACATCCGATAGTCATTGATGTACTCCATCGGCTTCTTTTGGGTAAAACGAGCAAAAATCCGGAAGCATTCCGAACGACTGATTCCCGTTTGTTCACAGAGCATCTGGATCGTGATGCGCTCCATATAATTTTTCTGGACATAGTTCATCACAGCTTTGATTTCCCGTTCATATTTTTCAGGCCGCTTCGTTGCCTGCGTTTTCTGTTGGCCAGATAAATGACTGAACAGCTTTTCCCAAATCAGACTAAGTTGAGAAAGCACCCGCAATTCATAGCCGACACTTTCCTCAATCGACGCTAATTTCAGCAGCAAGCCAGACATTTCCTGCCCCATATCACTGCCGCTTTCGAAACGTTTTCCGAGAAACCCTTCATCCCTCAAGGTTTGAAAGTACTTCTGATAAATAGTTCCTGCCCCGCCGCCAGTCAATATATCCGCCGAAAAAACAATCGTCAGCATTTCTGCCGAATCCTCTTTTTTCCGCAGCGCCGCACCATGCAGACTATTTGAATAGACCACCATACTGTCGCCTTCTGTCAAAACGAAACGCTGATCATTTAAACGATAATCCAGCTCACCCTTCAGCAGCACATTCATTTCGATCGTTTCATGCCAATGATAATTCAAAATTTGACCGACCGTCTCATTAAACTCATCCTGCCAAATGCCAAAGGGAAACGCATTATCTGGAAACTCCATCAGTTCCTTCAAATTACTATCTAAGTAAAGTTTTTTCGCTAACACACGCTCACCACATTCGAAACTATTTTTATACTTTATGTTTAAATTATAGACTAAAACGAATGATATTGAAACTATTTTTTTATATCCGTTAGTTTCACAGGTGGAATAGCATACCATGCCAAAGAAAATCGATTGATTAAATCGACTTATTTTTCTCCATACTAAAGAAGCCTGATTGTCCGGTTTTTTTAATCACATTGAGATTCTATTTTTTCTTTCTCTTCTTTTTCCCTAATACTTTATTTTTCTCTCTTTCGAGCCGTCGTTTCTCCCGCTCTTTATCTATTTGTTCGTTCGTTTTCCCATAGCGCAGGTAGGAGGTGTCCGGCTTTTTCGGGGTCTTGGAAGGTTTCTTTGGCTTTGATTTTGGTTTCGAGGCGGCAGGTTTTGACGTTACGTTGGCTTTGTCTTGTGGTGTTGTGGTTTGCTTCGTTAATAATTCAGTTTCATTGGCAAGCTGATTCACGTTTTTGGATTTCTTTGGTGAATTTTTAGCATTCGTAACATTAGAAGCCGTTTCATTCGTCTTTTCTTGACCAGTCTCCCCCGCTTCCCCCAAGCGAGTATCATAAGCGGTTGTGATGATTTTTCCTGAGCCTTCGTAATTGATAAATTTGACGAATTTCCGCACACCGTTTGTTTCAAAAATCGTCAAGGTCGTCAAAATTTGCAAAAGCTTCGTGACCACAGGTGCAGCTTTGTTAGGATCGGCTTCACGAATCGTCAATTTGTGGCGTTTGCCGTTCATATCTTCAAAAAAGGACTCCACGATATAAGCATGGTTTTCCTGACAAATGTCCAGCGTACCTTCTTTTGTAAAATAGTCTTTATACCCGCGAGCCTCTTTGGTGCAGGCCAAATAGTCCGCTTCATTAAGAAACAGACGCTTGACGATCGTTTTCCATTCACTTTTTTCACAATATTCCTCAAAATAAGGAGCATAACGGCGCAGCGTATCATTAGGCTCTGACGTTAAAAACAGTTCCCGAATCAACGATTTTAGCGTTTCCGAGATCGCACGCGAACACAGGGCGCTCCGCACAAGAACCGCCATAAGATACTCAATGACCTCTGAAACATTTTGGCTTTGTTCAAAGCGTTTAAGAATTCTCCCTTCAAGATTTTCCCATTTCATCAAAAAGAGCTGTCTTTGACCTAATTTTGCTACATCCATTTTTCATACCCCCAACTTATTATTAAATAGTAATCGTTTTCATTTTATAGAAATATGATAGCGATAAATAACAGTTTTGTAAATAGTATACAGAAAAACCTTTTTCCTTTATAAAAAACAAAAGAAAAGGGTTAAATTGACATGAAGCCTTTAAATCCCCTGACAGAATAATAAAAAACACTTGTAATTTTTCTTAATAATTAGCATACGATAACAAACGTAAGTATTTTTGTATGATTTAACAATAAAAAATTCTCTTTTTTGAAAAAATGAGTGCCTTGTACAAAAAAATCACCCTCGTTTTTCACGAAGGTGATCTCTTTATTAATATACTTGATATTCTTGTCCAGTTTGTTTTCCTTCGACACTTTTAACATAGGCCATCGCGACACGTTCTGCCGGAACAGGAACAAAGCCCTTGAAGGAATCCTGATAGTTATCATAAGACTCTACTAAAACATTGGGACTGACACAATTGATCCGAATACCATGAGTAAAATCGATGGCAGCGGATTTTACAAAAGCAGCAACTCCGCCATTGGCCATCGCCGCAGACGCCCCTCCCGGAATTGGATCATCCTTCATAATTCCTGTCGTCAGCGTGATACTGCCGTCATGACGCAAGTATTTTTGGCCAATCAGCGCCAGATTAATCTGTCCCAGCAATTTACTTTGGACTGCTACCAGATTGTCCTCAGGAGTCATCTCTTCTACTAATTGAAATTTCGCGGCTCCTGATGCATTGACAATGGCATCAACATGACCAACCTTTTTGAACATCGCTTCGATGCTGTCCACCGAAGTCAAATCTACCTGTACATCACCGCTCGTTCTGCCTGCTATGATAAGCTCGTGAGCGTCCTTTAATTTCTCAACGACCGCTTGACCGATCGTTCCTTTACCGCCAACTATTAAAATGCGCACAATCATCCGCTCCTTTTATTTTTCTATGTACTCTTTAGTCGTCATGGTAGTGACGCTAAGTCCTTTTAATTTTTTATTCCAAACATTTCGCATGGGCTTGATCACCGAATCATGAGCATCCTCGATTACTGTCACAGGAAATTTTTCAGCCAAAGCTCCTTTACAAGTCGCTTGAACACAGGCATTACTCATTAATCCAACCACAACAAAATTCCCCAGTCCCTGTTCTTTCATCACTGTCTGAAATTCTGGAGCCTTAAACGTATTCATCGGAACCTTTGTTACTATCGGATCATTGGCCTCTCGATGCAGGTGCTTAGAAAGCTCTCCGTACCCGACCTTCTTAATAAAAATGACCGGCAGCTCTTCATGATGAAAATGATCGATCAGCTCGTTCACATTTTTTAAAAGAGTTTCTTTTCCAATCAACGGTGCCAATGTCCCAGTTTGTATGTCTACTACCAACAGTGCAGTTTGCGTCACCTTAACCCCAACCTTTCCTTGTGATTTCTATTATAAAGCAATTGAAAAAGGCTTTCAGCAAAAAATGAAGGTATGATGAAGCTTTCGCTAAAGGAATAGCCGACTAAACTTTTCTAAACTTTAAAAAGCAGAACAGATAAAAATAGGTTTCAAACTCAAAATCCGAGCATGAAACCTATTTTTCAACCGTCTTAATGATTAATCTTCTTTTTCTTTGTCGATCTTTTTGTTGATCTTGCCAGCGACATCGTCTGCTGTTTCTTTCGCTTTGTCTTTTGCTTTACCGAAGCCTTGTTGGATTTTTCCTTTTAATTCGGTTGATTCATCGTCTGTAACTTTTCCTTTAGCTTCGTTCACTTTACCTTTTAATTCATCGTTGTTTGCCATCATAAACCCTCCTGTTTGATAAAATAATCGAACCTTGTTCTTAAGATTATTCTACCACCCGCAAAAATAGAAGGCTAAAAATCTGCTTACTTATTCAAAAGGCGTTCCGCCTGTTGGATCTCCTGTTTTAACGACTTGATCCGCTCATCTTTTAATTCACTCGAAAAATCTAACTGCTTCAATCGCTCCAGCTCGATTTTTGCTGCAGTCAACTCAGCTATTATTTCGTAGAGAACGCTTTCATTTACTTCCATTGTATATCTCCTCTCAAGCATCACGCACCGACCACCAATTAATTCTATGCTACACTGCTTTTGAGGTGAAGTAAATGCGAAATACATGGCTGCAAGAACAATTAGCAACGATTTCAGATGAAAAGTCGCGCTTTGTTATCGAAGAAGCGATCAAGTACATCGAACAATTAGAAGACGACAACGAAAGTCTGCAGGTTGCGCTGGAAGGAAACATCTGGAGCCCCAAAAAATGGAACGAAAAAGCAGAGAAGTAAGCCACGCTTGTTGGCTGCTTCTCTGCTTTTGTTTTATAAGCTGTAATGAATGACGTTTTCGTATTTTTTAAACAGCTCTTGATTCAGCTGATCGCCGCCGTCCAGATTTGCTGAATAGAAAATAGGCGGATACTCAACTCCATGCTCAATCAGTTTCCGTGTGACTTCAACGATGATCGTGTTTAAGATCGTTGCGCCTACTACGGTCGAGCTGGGTCCAACTTTTTGTTCGATTCCTTCGATGGAGCAGCAGGCGTCGCCGGTATCACCGTGATTATCCAAAATGATATCAGCCAGCTCAAAGAGGCGTTTTCCTGAAGAGTGTCGGCTAGTCACTTGTTTTGAATAATTTACATTGGTCAGCGCGACGATCTTCACACCTTTTTCTTTGGCACTCAAAGCCAAATCAATCGTTACGGGATTTCTGCCAGAAACCGAGTGAAGAATCAATACATCATCTTTTTTAAAAGGAATAGTCGAAGCAAGTGTCGTCCCATACCCTTCCAAGCGTTCCATTTTACTCGTAACCGTAATCGGTGACTGGTCGAGCATCAGCTCTCGGCCAAAAATAGCATTGACCGTCATCATCCCGCCAGCACGATAATATAATTCCTCAGCTAGAATTCCCGCATGACTCGCGCCAAAAATATAAATTCCTTTTCCGTTTAAGTTAGCATCGGTTAACAGCTCAATCGTTTGATTGATCGCGTCTGCTTCGTTTACCTCAACTTCTTTTAAAATTTCCTGAATACGATCAAAATATTGGAACATTTAAAAACCTCCAAACAAGCTGCCTATTAATTTTCCAACCATTCCCCATAAGGAAAGGTCATTTCCACCAAAGATTAATATCCAATTCTGGATCGTCGTACTAAATACAACCGCTGAAACACCTACCAACAGAACCATCGCTACCGATGCAGTAATCGTCCCGATAATTGCTCCGCGCAAACCGCCTTGACCTTCACCGATTACAGCAGCACCGCCGCATTCAAAGAAACTGGTGATCACTAACGGTACGATCAAAATACCGAATAGATCGAAACTATTGGCTAACACCACTAAGATAGTTGAAGTGACCATGGCAACGATGAAACCGATAATTACCGCGTTCGGGCGATAATTGAAAAGAATCGGTACATCAAAAGCTGGTTTTGCCCCGGGAACGACTTTTTCAGCGATCCCTTGAAAGGCTGGAATAATTTGATTGATCAATAAACGGACTCCATACAGCATTATCAGTAAACCGGCACCAAAGTTCAATCCAGCTTCAATGGCGAACATGACTAAGTTTCCACCCTCTGGAATCAAGACTGGAGCAATGATCCCCACTACGAGATTCATCAAGAACATTACCAAACCACCGGTGATCGAAATTTCTCTAAAAAATGACAGACTTTCCGGCACGTTCAAATCTTCTGTCGATTTTTCCTTGTTTCCTACTCTTTTTGCAACAAAACCTGAGATCAAAGATAAGATTCCTGTAGGATGACCAATCAAGAATGAATCATCTCCTGTGGCATCCCAAACATATTTCCGCATGATCCACGGCATTACTGACCAATAAATGGCGGACAAGACCGCACTAACAACAATCAGCATTGTACCCTTTAATCCGGCCTCGACACCGCCAGCGACTAATACAAAGGGAAACCACCACAACATATGGCCGGTTAAGAAGATCGTTTTGATCGGTGTGAATCGGGCGATCAATAAATGCAGAATCAACCCTAAGAACATTGCCAACCCCACTGTTCCGCCATATTCAGCAGTAAAAGTAACATCGGACAGTCCTTCAGCGACCTTCACCCCCAACTGTGTTTGAACTGCCGCATTGATCGGCGCAATCGTTCCAACCAGCATGTTGACACCGGCGGTTAAAATGACCATCCCAAAAGCCGCAGTCATCGTGCCTTTAATAATTTCAGATATTGATTTTCGTTGAACGAGCAATCCAATCATGGCAATTAGTCCAAGTAAAACAGGCGGATTTTTTAGAATGTGATCTGTAATAAAACTCATTGACTTATCCCTCTCTTTCGTTTAAATATTTTTCCATTTGCGAACGTATTTCAGCAACATCCATATATTTTTTAATCGGATAAACGGGCGCTTTGACTGATGATTTCAACTCTGACAATAATTCCTGACTAGTAAAATAAACATCCGCTGGTGTTGCCTTCGCTGTGGAAAGGTCGGTATTTTCAACGGTAGCCTTTAAGCCTAATTCTTTCACCACCTTATCAATCGACATCTTTAACACCATCGAGCTGCCTACACCAAATCCACACACTGCTAAAATTTTCATTGTTCATTTCCTCCTTCATTAAATAGCTCAGTAATCTCTGCTTTGTTTCCCTCTAAGATCATTTGATACTTTTGTGTATCCATAAAAATGGTCATAATACGCTGCAGACTTTCCAGATGACTTTGATTGTCCTTGGCAGCCAAGACTAGAAAAATTTTCACAGGCTTATCCAGCATATCGACAGGTTCTTTCACCACCAGCAGGCTCATGCTTTGCTGATTGACACCCTCTCCTGGTCGTGCGTGCATTAAGGCAAAATAGTCTGCCAGCACCATATACGGTCCATGCTCTTCTACACTAGCGATCATCGATTGGATATATGCCGATGTGATATAGTTTCGTTTCAGCAAAGGCTCGCCTGCGAGCGCAACTGCTTGCTGCCAGCTTTCAATAGCTTCAACGACTTGGATTTGATCACTTGGCAATAACGTATTTACTAAACTCATGCTTTAACCTCCATCATTTTTGATATAAACCAATTTTTATCCTCAATTCCCTGCATGACTAATTCCATCACGGGCTCTACTTTTCGCACCTCTTCTTCTTTGATCATTAACAAGACGATGATATCGACTTTTTGATTTCCCCAATTGATCGGTTTATCTAAAATTAAAATTGAGATCGTTGTTTTTTCAACAAATTCCGGTGCTCCATGAGGGATCGCAAAACCATTATCCAGATAGGTCGACTGTAATTCCTCACGCTCCCATACGGACTGCTTGAATTTTTCTTTTAATGATTCATCAGAAAAGTCCTGTTGATCGATCATAAAATTAAGTGCTGCTTCTTTAGTGGAAAAGTTTTGGAATAGAATATTTCGTGCGATAAAGTCTTTTGTCTCACTTGCCACCTCCAGCTTCGGCAGGTTATTTTGCTCGCGGGCAATAATCAAATCAATGTAATGATTCATAATCCGCTTCATATCCTTGACCGTCACCATTGGACTGATTCGAACAACTGGTTTTTCAGTAGCCGCAATCTCAACAGTTGAGATAATGAAGTCCACGTCTGACAGATCCATTCCTTCAAGTTTTGAGGTGGAGACCGTTTCGATACTATTCACATCCGGTAAAATTCTACGTATTTTTGCGGATACAAAGGAACTGGTGCCAATCCCGTTAGGACAAACAAAGAGAATCTTGTGCATCTTTTTGACCCGTTCTAAGGCCGCTTGAAAATGAATACTGACAAATCCCACCTCATCATCTGACAAAGCAATTTGATAGGGCTTGCAAAAATCTGCTAGTCCAAACCAAACGACTCCGTAAAGCGCCGGGTATGTTTGCTTGATCTCATCAATCAGCGGATTCACAACAGAAGACTGAGCTTCTAATCGCAAGATCAACTGATACAGGTGAACCACCAAGTCCTCTTCCAAACGGCTATCCTGAGTCAGGTCAATTTGCAGACCTTCACTAACCTTTTGAATCAAAAACCGCACCTTCCCGCGAAAAGCAAAGGGAATAGCATCATCCTTCATGAAAAAACGCAACCCGCTGCCGACGATCAAATAAGTCAGATATTGAATCTCCTCTTGTGAAAAGCTGTAAATATTCTGTTCCTCCAGTTCATTTAAAAGCCCATAAACTAACGGATACTTATCAAACTCCAAAAAGAACTGTCCATATTGATTCGTTCCTTCTAAATGAATGTGATGATTTTCCTTGGCACGCTGAATAATTAAGACGATCGAAACGATAATATTTTGCGTGTAGCTTTCAGGGATCTCGATCTTTTTTTCACCCAACGCATGATAGAAGCCCTTGGAGACTTTTTCCATCAATTCTGGTTCGATAAAAAGCGCTGTCGGCTGCTCATTATTGAGCAGATTGAGAACAATTCGTTTTAAAACTTTTTGGATTTGAACCTCTGAACCTTTGAAAAAAGTACCTGAATTATCAAAGGTCAACGCCAAATCTTCTTTCGAAAATAATTCTTTGATGTAAGAAATATCATTAGCGATGCTGCTGCGCGAGACATAATAATCCTCAGACAGCTGCTGATAACTCAGATGCTCCTGTTCAAGCAAACGTTTGACGATCAAAAACTTTCGCTGTTTACTATCTACATAATCGTTATTCATTATCATCCTCACCTTCATCCTTAATTTATCACGCCGCGAAATCTGCAAGTAGACCAAAAAAAGTTGATTGAATTTAAAAAAAACGCTGAACACTTCGATTGGTTTCGACTGCTTATAATCGGTGTACCCTAAAATATAACATCGGAATCAGGACAAACAAAAAAAGAACCCTCAAAGGTTCCTTTGTTTGCAGCATATTACTTAAACAGCTCAGAATGACTTCCCGTTCGTTCAAAAATAATCGTGTTCTTTTCAAATTCGTAATAGAAAATGACCACCCAATCACTAGATTGCCCGCCAATATGCATGTCCCACCGTTTAGGGATTTGATTCTTGGGCTCTAACGGATGGAGTTTGTACTCCTGACCTAATTCTTCTTCATTTATCAGCAAGTCCATCGCCGTTTGCAGCTTTTCAAGCGGCTTGCCTTGCTTGATCAGCTTCTTCACATCCTTGTCAAAACGCTTTGTCGTTCGGTAATTAAGCATTATCGTTGGCTTCCTTTTTCATTCTCTCAAAATACGTTTGCAAGTTCTCAGAATTGTTAAGGTCGTCTTGTTGAATCATCTCCTCAGTTTCTTTGAAGGCCTCTTGGGTTTCCTTATTAGGCTGATAATTCAGTGTTTCTATTTCAAAGGGGAATTTGCCTGTTTTAACAAACCGCGTTAAAAAGATCTTCACTGCAACAGCCGTATTCATCCCTACTTCATCAAACATTTCATCGGCTTCTTTCTTTAAATCATCATCAATTCGGATAGTTGCCATTGTTACTCTCTCCTTCTTATTCCAAGTCTATTTTAACATTTTTGTATACATTTGTATACTTTTACTTCGTTTTATGATATCCACAACGAAGTAAAGTCTGATTCTCCCTATTATCAATAAAAAAGACCCTCTATCAAGAGGATCTTTCATCTAAATACCGTATCGCCCGCATCAAACGTTCAGCGCCGTCAATGATTTTTTCTTTTGGCGCTCCTAGGTTGAAGCGCAGGTAGTTCTTGCCTTCTGCGCCATAGGTTTCGCCTTTCATGATGGCGACTTTTTCTTGTTTGACTAAAACGGCCTGTAATTCTTCCATCGTATAAGGCAGTTCTTTGATATTGATCCAGCCAAGATAAGTAGCTTCAGGAATAGCAAACTGGATTCTCGGATCTGTATCCAGAATTTCCTTCAATGCGGCAAAGTTCTCATCAACGGTCTGATTCAGCTCTTCCACCCATTGTTTTTGGTTGTTGTAGCAATCCATCGTCGCCAATAAAGCGGGATAAGGAATCGAGGACAAGCCGTCCCGCTCTTTTAAGATGCTCAAGAATTTTTCCCGCAGCCCCTCATCTGAAAAGATCCCATACGATCCCCCCAGACCCGGTGAATTGAAGGTCTTGGAAGCAGATGATAATAGAACCACAGGGACCTCGATTTGATCCGCAAAGGCCAAGATCGGCAAATGTTTCTTTCCGGGACGGCGGACATCCATATGGATCTCATCGCTGATGATCGCGACTTTATATTGATTGCATAATGAGATTAGTCGGGTTAGTTCTTCCTCGGTAAATACTCTGCCTGTTGGATTATGGGGGTTGCATAGTAAAAAGATTGCCGGCTTTTCTGTCGCAAAGACTTTTTCCAAGCCCACAAAATCAATCGTAAACTGCTCTGCTTGATTCGTTAGTGAAAAAGCGACTAGCTCGCGATCATTCCCGCCGATACAGTTGAAAAAGGCATCGTAACAAGGTGTGAAGGTCACGATCTTATCCCCCTTCTGACTCAGCAATTGGATACAAACCGATAGGCTGTAGATCACACTAGGCGAAAACACGCACCATTCAGGATCAACGGCGCAATCGAACTCCTGTTGGAACCAGCCGCTGACGCTTTGCTTATAATCCAAATGGTTCCAGCGAGTGTATCCGAAAAAGCCGCGACTAACCGCCTTGTCCAAAACGTCGATCGTTCCATCAGGAATCATAAAATCCGTATCGGAAATCGAAAACGGCAATAACTCCTTTTCTCCAAAGCGATCCTGAACATAGTCCCATTGGGTCGAATAGGTGCCATAACGAGAACGCTGCTGATTAAAATTGCTCAAACTCGATCCCTCCTTCATCTAACGAGCGAATGACTGCCGACAATAGGTCGATCGTTGCTTCTACGTCGGAAAGCGCCACGATGGAATTCCACGAATGGCAATAACGAACCGGCACGCAAAAGACCAACGTCGGTTTTCCGGCGAACAATTGAACAGAGCCGGCATCCGTGCCTCCCCCGCCTAATAAATCATATTGCCATGGAATCTGATTTTTTTCGGCGACGTCCTTACAATAATCTATCAATCGAATATTCCCTAAAGCCGTTTTATCCGCCAAAACTAATCCCGGACCGTCTCCTTGAATGCGATTAGGAAATTCGGCGGCTTTTGGCGTATCCTTGCCATTGGCAACATCAATCACGATATTGATATCGGCGTCGACTTGAGCGACCGCGACCTTTGAACCGCGGGTGCCTGCTTCTTCTTGAACCGTACCAACACCGATGACTTCGATATTTTTTGTGTTGACTTGATTTTTCACCTGCGCCATCACGGTACACGCCACCCGATCATCCAAGGCTTTGCCCATGATCTTCTGCTGATTGAAGCTTTTTTTCGCCTGTGTATTAGGTAAAATCATGTCGCCAACCTGCAAACCAGCCTCTAACAATTCGTTTTTTGACCGAACGCCAAAATCGATATACATCTCGCTGATCGACACAACTTCGGTCATTTTGTGGCTAGTTTTGGGCAGCGTTCCCACGATCCCTTCTAAAACGGCACCGTTTTTACGGCAAGTCGCCCTTACCTGCTGACCTAAAACCACATGGCCCCACCAGCCGCCAATCGGATAAAAGTACACAAACCCTTCATCTGTTATGCGATGGACGAAAAAACCGACCTCATCCATATGAGCGTACAAGGCGATTTTTTTCTTAGTTGTTTTCAGATCGCCAAAATACAGGTTGCCAAACGCATCCTTAGTTGAGGGTCCTTGAATGGTCTCCTGCAATGCCTTTTGCACCTGAGCTTCCTGTCCCGGCAGTGCATCTAAATTAGACAGTTCCATCAATAATTTATCCATTGCAGTCAATTGTCATCCACTCCTTGTTAAACTTCGTCAAAATTTCAGCGCGTCCTGCATCATTCACCCAGATATCATCTTCGATTCGAATACCAAAGCTGTCCTCCGCCAGATAGACACCCGGTTCAATGGTAAAGGTCATATTTTTTTCGATCGGCAAGGTCGCTTGTGGTGCCAACGCCGGATACTCATGACAGGAAAGTCCGATACCATGTCCCAGATTATGGCTGAAGTATTGAGCGAGGTTCTGTTGTGCCAAAGCCTGTCGCGCGGTCTGATCAATATCGCCGAGCGTTTTGCCAAAAGCAACTGCTTGAACTGCTTTCTTTTGAGCCGCTAACACTTTTTGATAGGCGGCTTTAATTTTCTCAGAGACTTCGCCAAAGCCAAAGGTCCGCGTAATATCCGAATAATAACCTTGATAAATCGCCCCAAAATCGATCATGATCAATTCGTTGGCGTTAATTTTTTTCTGGCTAGCGTGAGCATGAGGCAAAGCCGTTCGCTCCCCTGATGCTACGATCGTTTCAAAAGCCGGTCCTTCGCTGCCTAATTTTTTACTGCGATAATCGATTTCATTGGCTAGCTCTAACTCCGTCATGCCGCTGCGAATCATTGGCAAAATCACTTCCAATGTTTGATCAGCGATGGCAGCCGCTTGTTTGATTGCGCGAATTTCTTCTGGTGCTTTGATCATGCGCAAGCCTTCGACTAAATTATTGGTTGCCACTAAGCGTCCGCTGACCTCTGCCATCAAAGCTTGGAAACCCGTAAAGGTCTGATAACCGATCGTCCCCGCTTCGAATCCCAGCGTCAAGCCTTCGACAAAAGGACGCAACGCTTCATTTAAACTGCCGCCAACCGGGATCTCGAAAATCTCAACATTGGAGGTTTGCTGCTGCGCCTGCTGGGTGTAGCGGCCATCAACAAATAAACGCGCATCCTTTTCGGTGACTAGCAGTAACCCATTCGAGCCGGTAAAGCCGCATAAATAGCGGCGGTTGATTTTATCGGTCACTAACAGACCAGCGATTTTTTCTTTTTCTAGTTGTTCTCGTAATTGGTCGATTCTCATTTACATCTGCTCCTTAAAGCAAAAAGGACAGTTAAAACTGTCCTTTTCGGCTAGAAATCAATATCGGTTAAATATTGTTCGTCGTCATCTGAAATGACAGAGTGGGCTTTTTCAGATTTTAATAAGGCTTCGCGTTCTAATTCTTGTTTTTCCAAAACCTTGAAGAACGGTAAGTATAAACCAAAGGACATCGCTACTTGGATCACCTGAATGATGATCGCGCGCCAGTCAAAGCCGGTTAAAAAGCCTTCCATAAATACCGGCACATACGGCGGATCAAAAATCGGGAAGTTCAATAGCCCCAGCTTCATACAGATCATTGGGAACATCCCAACTAAGGCACCGCCGAAGATGAAAGGAATCATCAAGACCGGATTCAAAATGATCGGCACCCCGAAAAGGATCGGTTCATTGATCCCAAACAGCGAAGGCAGCAGACCCACAGCCCCGACTTTTCTATATCGTTGCGACTTACTGATCAGCATCGCTAACACTAAACCGATCGTAACTCCAGAACCAGTGAAATTAGCAAATGCAGATAACGTTCCGTTGGTAATCACGTGCTGTAAAGGCTGACCTGCTTCATGAGCGGCAATGTTTTCTGATAAATATTGCACCGCTATTGGTGATAGGATCGGCGACAAGACTGCTGAGTGAATCCCGAAGAACCAGAAAACTAAACGCAATACCAGTACAATGTAAATGATCCATAATGAATCCAGACTGCCGATAGCTGGTGCTAAAACATCCATGATTACTTGCGGCAATAAGACACCGCCGGATAAACTATCGGTCACCGCACGAATCACGATGAACAAGACACCGATCGTAGCCGTTGGTGTGATCAACTCGAAGGAGCTGGAAACGAAATCCGGTACCCCTTCAGGCATTTTGATGACCAGCTTATGCTTCGTGAAGAACTGATAAATTTTTACCGAAATAATTGCTACGAAGATCGCCGTGAACAGTCCCTTGGAATCGAGATAGGTGGCGATAATATTGCCATTGTCATCGACATCCATCGCCACGATCAAAAACGCGATGGCAGAAAGCATCATGGAGCCGACCGTATAAAGCTTGTAATGCTCACTCAAGAAATATGAGATCGCCAAGACTGCATATAAACCAACTAAACCTAATGAAACTTTCGAAATGATCCCAAAAATATAGCCATAGTTTTCAAACCAATTCGCAACCGCTGGTGTTTTGATAAACTCTGGAATCGATGGGAAGATCGCTGCGATCGAACCCAGCAGCAATACCGGCGTCATGACGACCATCCCTTTTTTGATCGCCGTTAAGTAAGGATTGCTGTCAACTTTGTTGGCAATTGGAACCAATGTTTTGCGAATGAATCCTTCGACCTTTTCAAAGGCACCCTGTTTCTTTGGATTTTCCATTTTTTTCTCTCCTAACTATTGCGTTTTTTGTGCTTGATTTTTACGATAAGCAACCAAAGCTTGCTTCATGACTGTCGCGCCATCCATTGAACCGTAAATATCAGAGGTTAATAAGACAGTCGGTTTGTCGATTTTATCGGCTTCGCCTTTAATGAAATCGTATTTGTGGCTCAATTGCGGACCGACTAAAATCACATCATAATCATCGATATAGCGTTCCAATTTATCGACACCGATCGCTTCCATCGGATAATCCTTTTCCTCCAAGCTTTTTGATTCTTTGACTACTTTTTTCATGGACTCCATCATCATGGTAGTTGAGAAGCCTCCGGCACAAACGAGTAATGTTTTCATAGTGATATCCTCCTAAATTTTTTTATCCTATTGCAAAGCCTTGGCTTCGCTTTGTTCCTTTAGCATACCGATCATTTCTTCGATCAAATCACGAGCTAAGATGCTGGTCATCAGGTGATCCTGTGCATGTACCATCAACAAGCTTGTTTCTGTTTTATCGCCGTTGATCTCGCTGGTGATTAATTTGGTCTGCACGTCGTGGGCGTCGATGCTTTTTTCTTTGGCCTCTAGCATTTTCGCTTCAGCTTCCGCAAATTTTCCTTTACGTGCTAAGCGCAGTGCTTCAAAGGCAGATCCGCGAGAATCTCCTGCTGCGGAAATAATTTTAAAAATATCCATTTCTTGATCGTTCATTGTTTTATCCTTCTTTCATTAAGCTTTTCATATAAGACATGAAGTCTTGAAAATTTGTGATTTTCTGTAATTGATTGTCTAGTGTTGGATCATCCATCATTTTGATCATCAAGCGGCTGATTTCTTTATGCAGATTCAAATGATCCTTCTTGATGTTGATCAGAAAAATGACTCTGACCTGCTTTTCACGATAGCTCAGCGGTTTTTTCAACAGGATCACATCGATGACTTCCTTGACTGCCGCCTGCTCCATCGGATGGGGCCCTGCGATGCCGTGCTGATAGATCGTATCGATCATCTTTTCCCGTTCCAAGACACTTTGTTTAAAGCCCTGCTCCACCAATCCCTGCTCTTCTAAGCGAACGCCTTCCTTTTCTAAAAGCGCTAAATAGTCCTGCTGCGCTGGCGGATCGATTTGAAACCAGTCTGGATCAAACAAGCTGAGAATGAATTGATGCACATCGAACACTTTGTTTTGCGATTCCCGTAAAAGATTCAGATCCTTTTCGATCTTGGTGATCTCGGCCTGATTCAAAATTGGTTTCGTGTAAATGATCGGAATATCGAATTGGTCCTGCGCCAGTGGTACTGTCGAGATCATCAAATCATAGGTGGAATCGATCTGATCGATTTCATTTAAGGCAAAGGTATCGACCTCCGCGTTGCTGAAAAGACGTTCCAGCGTGACTTTTAATAAATACGCCGCCCCGCCGCCAGTCGAACAGATGACCGCGATCTTCTGATAATCGTCGATGACTTGATTGGACTGCTTTTCCAAGCTGGCCGCGAAATAAATAGCGACATACCCGATCTCATCCTTGCTGATGTCAGCGTCCAAGTCCTTATTCAGCTCATTGATAAAGCCCATCGCTACATTAAAGACATTGGCATATTGCGTGTAGATGTCATCAATGATGGGATTTTCCAATTGATGGCCGGTATAGAGCCGCTGCTGCAGCGGAGCCACATGCATCAATAACGCGTTGGCTAAATCTTGATCCTCGCGAAAATGCGTGTGATAGCGCCGATCGACATGCTCTAATGCCTTATCGATCGCCTGCTTTAATTGCCGGTTGCTGGCCGCATCGTCTAACACCGCAAATTTCCCCCGCAGCTGTTCTTCTAAATAATTCTTCTCTGCGTTAGAAAAAACGATCTGATAAGTCGCTTCGACATAAGCCACCAGCTCTTCGGTCAGACGATCATAATCATCGCCGATTTTCTGCTCCTCATCCTCTTCATTGTTCAAGGTGTTGTCCTGCATGATCCGAAAACTTAGCAAGCGGATATGCTGAACAATATTCTCAAAGACGATGTCGCTGATTTTCAGCTGATTTTTTTGGAGCTGCTCTTGTAAAAAGCGCCGCAAGTCAGCTTCGTCAAAAACAAAGTTGAACTCCTTGTAGCGTTCCGTCAGCACCGGTGTGTGGATGGTGTTGCGGATCAAATACAAGATCGCCCGCCGTTTTTTACTTTCGGTCCCGATGATTTTCAGACCGTAGTGAGCTTTGCTGAAAAGTGACAGCTCGTAATTCTCGCAAAACTGCTCCACCTGCTTAATGTCCGCCTTGACGGTCGATAAACTAACATCCAGCCATTCCGCGATCTGCTGCATCGTGATGTATTCCTCGTGAAACAGCAGCAGCAGCTCAATATTTTTGATCCGTTCCTGCGGACTTGTGCTGTCTACCTGCTCCTGGTGCTTTGTTTGCGCCAAGTAGCTTTGGAACTTGGTCTGATCAAGAATCTTCAGCTGATAGCCGGCTGAACGAACACGCTCAACGTCAAAGCCTGCTGCTGTCCCGATCTCCTTTAACCATTTGATATCATTTGCGAGCGTTCGCTCCGATATTTGAAATGCAGCGGCTAATGCCTTGGGAGCAATCGCTTGCTTCTTTGCATATAAGTATTCAACAATTTTTTCTTGTCTCATAACTACCTCCCGCTTACAACAAAACTATACAATGTAAGCCCTTTACTTAAAATGGCAACTTTTTCAATTTAAAAATGCAAAAATGAACTGAATGAAAAGGCGCTTCCCTATTAAAGCATAGCTGGCATCCCCTGCGAAAGTCGTTTTTCATGACAAAAAAATAAGCCCTTCATGAATGAAAGACTTATTCTCCAGCTCAATTTTCTAACATTTAATATACGAGTACCCCTGCTCCTGCAAATCAACGAGACCGATCACGCCGGATTCGATGATCTCAACCTGCTCATGCATCTGCTTCGAGCGGACGTGGAAGTTCCGCATGGAATGATGACAAGCCTGATAGGTGATATGAGGATACTCCTTCATAAATTTGATCACTCGCGGCAGCAAATAGCCTTGGATCGCCTCGCCATTCATCAATAGCACGATGTCTGCTTTAGGCTCTGACAACAAGATATGCTCAATATTATGACGGGCCTCTCTGATCATTCCCAACTCATCGACATGAAAAACAACTTTCATTTAAAACGCCTCCCTAATTCTATAATTTCTATTTAATGAGTGAAGCCATAATTTTTTATTTCTGTCCCCTCGTGAAAAACCAAGTGACTCTTTTCCAGCTCCTTGATCGCCGCCTTCAAATCCTCGATAAAATCATGCGCCATGTTCATACCGAAATCACTCCGCACCACGATCCGCTGAATCACCTGATGCTCCAGATTTTTCGGCAGCGGATAAGAAGGAACCTGCCAGCCCTTCATCAATAACCGATCCGACAGATCATAAAGCGTCCATTGACGTTCGCTATCTTCTGACAATTTATAGCAGACTAATGGCAGCTGTGTGCCGTCGTTGATGATCTCAAAATGACGTGAACGCTCCAGCTCTTTTGCCAAATAAACCGCCACATCGTGGGTCCGTTGATGGATACTTTGATAGCCCTCGAAGCCAAAACGCACGAAATTATAATACTGACCGATCATCTGAGAAGCACTATGGGAGAAATTGATCGCCATCGTCGGCATCTCACCGCCAAGATAGCTGACCTTAAAGATTAACTCCTCCGGTAAATATTTTTCATCCCGCCACACGACCCAGCCGACACCGGGATAAACTAAACCATATTTATGCCCGGAAGTATTGATGGAGATCACATTTTTCAATTGAAAATCCCATTCCAGCTCCGGTTCAACAAAGGGCGCATACAGACCACCCGATGCCGCATCCACGTGGATATAAACCTTGTGTTCAGTCTGTTGATTATACGCTTCGACTAGTTGATCTAATTTTTTAATATCGTCATATTGCCCGGTGTAGGTGATCCCCAAGATCCCAACGATCCCGATCGTATATTCATCTACCGCTTCCAGCGCCTTTTCCACATCTAAGGACAAGTGATCCGCCGACATCGGAATCTCTCGCAGCTCAATGTCCCAATAGACACAAAATTTCTCCCAGCAGACCTGATAGCCCGAAGAGATGATCAAATTTGGTTTTTTGGCCTGAATATCTACGCCTAACTTCTCAGCCCGCTTGCGCCAAGCAAACTTCAGTGCCATCCCGCCCAGCATACACGCTTCAGATGAACCGATCGTTGATGTTCCGATATATTTTTCCGGTCCGCGCGCATGCCACAGATCCGCGATCATGTTCACACAGCGATTCTCCATCTCGGCAGTCCGCGGGTACTCTGATTTATCGATCATATTTTTATCAAGCGTCTCACTCATCAGCTTGACCGCCTCAGGTTCCATAAATGTCTGACAAAAGGTCGCTAAATTCAAACGAGAATTTCCTTCATCTAATAAATCATCTTTAATCATTTGGTAAGCAATCCGCGGTTCGATCGATTTTTCCCCTAAATGATAAGACGGCAATACCTCGTCTTCATTCCTTGAACCAAAAATCGGTTCCAAATAACTCGCCTCACGTCGATCTTTCTTTCCATAAAGCATCTGACACATCTCCTCTAATTAAAAAAAGTGGCCCTGTTTATCCGATTGAAAAAAATTTTTCCTACTACTTTAAGAGTAGCTGAAAGCGCTAAAAAATACAAAAGAATTCCATCCATTTAACGAGCGATTTCTGCGTTTTTTGCGGATCAATGCAAAATAATGCGGTTATTTCAAAAAAAATAGGGCTTTTTTAAATAAAAGACTTTCTTTTTACTTGTGAATCTATTATTTTGGTAGTAGCATGCAAAAAAAATTAGCGGAGGACGCATTATGTCTTATCAAGAAATGCTTTTCAGTTTCTTAGGTGGTTTAGGGATTTTCCTTTTCGGGATCAAATATTTAGGGGACGGTTTGCAAAAAGCTGCCGGAAACCGATTAAGAGAAATTTTGAATCGATTTACATCAACACCTTTTCGCGCCGTTTTAGCCGGAATCATCGTGACCGGTTTAATCCAAAGCAGCTCGGGCACTACCGTATTAGCGGTGGGCTTAGTTAGTGCCGGCTTCATGACTTTAAGACAAGCGATCGGGGTTATCATGGGAGCCAACGTGGGGACCACTGTGACCGCTTTCATCATCGGGTTTAATTTGAGCGAGTACGCCCTGCCGATCATCGGTGCCGGTGCGATCTTACTCTTCTTTTCGAAACGAACCTCTTTGCAATCGATCGGACAGATCCTCTTTGGGTTCGGTGCGCTCTTTTACGGCTTGAAACTAATGGGAACCGCAATGGACCCCTTAAAAGACCTGCCGCAGTTTAATGAGTTAATGATCAGTGTCTCTCATCACCCTGTATTAGGTGTTGGTATCGGGACGTTATTAACGATGGTCCTGCAAAGCTCCAGTGCGACCATCGGTATTTTACAGCAGCTTTATATGCAAGGCAGCGTGACGCTGGGTGCCGCTCTGCCGATTCTTTTCGGTGATAACATTGGAACGACGATTACTGCGATCATCGCTTGTTTAGGCGCTAGTGTGGCCGCAAAACGGACCGCAGCCTCTCACGTGATCTTCAATCTGGTGGGTGCCCTGATCTTTACGATTCTCTTGGCGCCATTTACTAAAGTCGTCACCTTTTTCGCAGCTTCGTTAGGCTTGAATCCAGCCATGCAGCTGGCCTTTGCCCACGGACTGTTTAACCTGTCCAATCTGGCAATCCAGTTCTGGTTCATTCCGCAGATCGAAATGCTGGTGAAGAAGATCGTTCCAGGCAGCGAGAAGAATTTGAACATTCGAGCAGTCACCTTGAGCGAACCAATCATCCATACCTCTTCAGTTATGGCGATCGAGCAAGCAAAGGGCGAAGTGGTTCAGATGGGGAATTACGTCCTTTCTTCGCTAAACTCTGCCCGAAAATACTATAATGACACAAAAGAAGAATGGCGTGATGATGTCTTACAATATGAAGATGCCATCAATCAATGTGATATCGAATTAACAGAGTATCTCGTAAAAATCTCCGTCAGTGGATTGTCACCGTTAGAAAGTCAGGAACAAGCCATGCTGCTGGAGTTCACTAAAGACTTTGAACGTATAGGCGACCACTCCATCAACATCATTCGCTACGTGGAAGAATCGATTGCTCTGGAAGAAAAACAACGTGCCAAAGACAAACGAAACAAGACCAAATCAACGAGCAGCCGTCAAACCTTCCTGCTTCATGATGAGGACCTTGAACTTCTTTTCGATAAGGTATCAAAAAATATTCGCGATGCACTGCAAGTTTTGGAAAACGACGATGTTGAACTTGCCCAAAAAATGTTGGACCGCGAAGAAGAAATCAATCAATTAGTAGAATTATTGCGTAAGAAATACATCAAGCTCATGACAAATGGCGAAGGCCGCGCCGCTGACGGTGTGCTTTTGATCGATATCAGTTCGAACCTAGAACGCTCCAGCGATCGTACCTTGCATATCGCCAAGTATTTCTTAGGAAATAAATACAACTTCAAATACGATACGTCCAACTTCCATTATGAAGAAACCGAAGAAGCAGCCGATGAGGCAATCGGTGAGGCCGGCGAGGCTTTGGACTAAAAGTTAATCTTTTCGGAGTGGAGAAATCCACTCCTTTTTTTGTATCATTTTATTCCTCCACCTTTCACAATCGTAAGCTTACAGCCTTTTTCGTAAGTATTTTCCTATCAGCTTCCTTGGTAAGATAAATGTATCAAAGAAAGGGAGTTGTAAAAAAATGGATACATTTACTGTTATTTTGTTGGGTTGGGGGCTTTATTCTGTTGTTAATTATTTTGAGAAACGGGGCGAACGCGGCAAAGCAATTATCGCGACGATGCTGGTTAGTTTGGCGATCATTTTATCAAATATCTTCGGTAATTTTGCCAGCGCTTCACAGCTGGGATTGCCAAAGCTACTCTTGACGGTCGGTGCTTGTGTGCTGATTCTTTCCTTCTTCATTTTTCTGCCGGCTATTTTCAGAACAAAAAAATAAACTAGGTGAAAGATCTTTTTCGAGATCTTTCACCTAATTTTTTTATTCTTCGACAGATACGGGCACGACTTCAAACTTCGTCACATCCACCAGTCCAATATCAGTAATCTTCAAATTAGGAATGACGGCTAAAGACATGAAGCCCAGTGTCATGATCGGATCAACTTTTTCTGACACACCTAACACTTCATGGGCCAAACGATTGATCTCCGCTTCTTGGGCTGCGACCTCTTCGCCTGAAAGATCGCTCATCAATCCCGCGATCGGCAAAGCCATGCTGCCGATGACTTCTCCTGATTCGATCAATACTACGCCGCCTTCTTGCTCCTTCAATGCGTGCACGGCGGCAGCCATATCCTCGTCATTCGTTCCTGTAACGATCAAGTTATGGGAATCATGGGCGATCGATAAGCCGATCGCACCTTTTTTCAAGCCGTAATCCTTCAACAATCCCACAAAGACATTGCCGGTATTATGATGCCGCTCAATGACCGCGATTTTGGTGACATCCTGCTGCGGATCAAACACAAATCCGCCTTGAATATCTCTTTGAACAGAAACAATCGCTTCATTGGTCAAAGCCTCCTGCGGAATGACTTCGATCGCACGAGCTTTGCTGCTGGTTAAGTTCAGTGCTAACTGTTCTTTGCGGAAGTTGTCGATATGGACACTCGATTGAACATTTTCGGTCGAAATTCGCTTGATTGCTGGAAGATACTTTCCATTTTCAGCGATCAATTCACCAGCAATATACGTCGCTTCGATCTCCACTTGTGCTAAATCAGAAAAAATCACCAAATCGGCTCTCAACCCGGGAGCGATCGCCCCGCGATCAGTTAATTGGCAGCACTGAGCCGCATTGATCGTCGCCATTTGAATCGCTCGAATCGGAGGAACCCCTTCTTCAATACAAATTCGAATGCTGTTGTCCAAATGTCCTTTTTCCAGCATTGTTTTCGCCTGCAAGTCATCCGCTGATAAAACACAGCGCTGATAGTTGTTATCCGTCACACCTTTTAACAACGTCCGCAGGTTCTGAGTTACCGAGCCTTCACGTAAAAAGACATACATGCCGCGAGCGATCCGATCCTTCAATTCCTGAACGGTTGAACATTCATGATCGTTCGCGATCCCTGCGGCGGCATAAGCGTTTAATTCTTCATTGAAAATCATCGGCGAGTGACCATCAATCCGCAAGCCGCGTTCCTTTGCGGCCAACAGCTTATCCAATACCTCGTCTTGGGCATTGATCACGCCGGGGAAATTCATGAACTCCGCCAAACCATCCACCTGATTTTTTTCGAAGGCCGGAATCATATCCGCCGCCTCTACTACCGCACCAGCATTTTCCATGTTCGTCGCCGGTACACAAGAAGGCATCATATAGCGAATATCCAGCACCGTTTCCTTCGCCGCCTCCACCATATAATCCAATCCGTGCAAACCTAAGACATTAACAATTTCGTGGGGATCAGCCAACACGGTCGTCGTTCCGTGAGGCACTAACAGCCGGCCAAATTCCTCCGGTGTCACATAAGAGGACTCCACATGGATATGCGGATCGATAAAGCCCGGCGCCACAAATTTCCCCTTTAAATCAACGGTTTCTTTCCCTTCATACGCTCCGTTGATCCCAGCGATCCTTCCATCAACAATCGCTACATCCCCCTGCATGATCTCCGCTTGATAAACATCGATCACCTGCGCATTTTTTAAAACTAAATCAGCCGGCACCCGTCCCGCTGCTACATCAATCAATCGCTTTAATGTCTTTTTATCCACTGCCTTCTCCCCTTTTTAAATATTTTTTCTATTATAGCAGGGTTGAACTCGCGAGACACTAACAAATCGCTATAATTTGAAAAAGATTCTAAGAAAGGCTCCACAAACTCGCTTTTCAAAAAATAAGCAAGTTTATGGAGCCAGAGAATTTAGAAATGACCTATAAAGAAGTTGCTATTCTGTTAATCACTCTCTTTTAAAGAAGAGCTCTAATCTTTGTCCTCAGCTTCTTCCCAAACAACATCGCGATAAAGGCTAGCGCACCAACACAGCCAATTACAGCGATCAGAATAATTGATTGAAATCTATTTTCGAAATTAATCATGTTAGATAAGAAATTGAAGGCTAATACACTGATAAGAATCATCACTAATGTAGACTGAAATAATTTTAAGTAGTAGTTACGATTATAGCTTATTGGATAAATATCTAGTTGCTTAACTATAAATCGATAAGCAATTATTGTTGCAAATACGGTACTAAGCGTTGTCGCAATGGCCAAACCAAAACCTTTGAACAGATAAATACAGGGGATTTGAAGCAGCAATTTTAATAGAATGATCTGTGAAGTGAAATGGATCGCCTTCTTATGAAAACTCAACGCTTGTAAAACGGCAAGTAATACTGTAAAAATACCCAAGAATGATGTACTAATGATCGTCACTGCTAAATACATGCTTCCTGCAAAATCAAAACCAAAGAATAGTGTATTTAAAGGCACACATAGCAGTACCATTCCTATTGTTGAAGGTACTAAAAAAGTAATCGTTAAACGCAGGATATCCGAGACACTGGTCAGCAAATCAAATTTCGCCTTAATCATACTCAATAGGGGCAAAGATGAAATAGTGATCGAACTGATAATCGCTAAAAGTATCGGTGCTAATTTATTCGGATTTGTAGAAGCCAGTGTATAAAGTGTTTGTAATTCAGCTAAACTAATCTGTGGAAAAAGTAAAGAGAATAATGGTCTTAATGAAACCTGATCAATCAACTGTAAAATGGAGATGGCTGATCCTACATAAACAAATGGCAAAGATTCCTTAATGATATCAACGGCAAGTTTTTTCGATTTTTTTAAAGATTTTATTGGTGAGAAAGTGAAATACTTAAGACGAAACATATCCTTCTTCTTCCCAGCCCAAAGCAGATAAGCAATTGCGAATATTCCACCTACACTTGACGCAAACGTGCTCAGTACAACCGCTGATAGAATACTCCCATTAAAATGAACTCGGACCAAATAGGTTCCCATCAGAATTACGATCACTCGAACCAATTGCTCGATAACTTGAGAAATCCCAAACGGAACACTCAAACTTAACCCTTGGAAATATCCTCTTATCGCACTTAACATAGGGATGATCAGCAATGAAAAGCACAAGCTTCGTATTGCTGTTGTACCGGCCGCATGATTAACTATCGGACTGATGCTGCTCAATACTGGAGCAAAAATAAACATCAATAAAGCAGAGAGAATACCTATCATTTCCATAACAGCCAAACCACTTTGAAATAATTCTCTTATACGATCTGTATTTCCTTTAGCATTTAACTCAGCAATTTTTTTCGCAATGCCGCTAGGAAAACCCGCTGTACCTAGCGATAAAAACAAAGCGTAAGGAAGATACGCGACGTTATAAAGAGCTTGCGCAGTTTGCTGATCACGAGTATTCCCCATAAATATCAGCCAAGGAATCAGATAGACAATTCCTAGAACCTTGCAAATAATGTTAGACATAGATAACCAAAAAGCTCCCGTGAACAATTTCTTTTTCATTTACTTACCTCCAACCAGATAGAATAAGTATAGATAAAATACCTGTCTCTTATACACATCTAGATGTGTATAAGAGACAGATGTATGGCTATCAATTGGTTGAATCCAAAGAACATAGCTGGTCACAAATAAAACCACTATTACTAAAATGACAAGAAGCAGTAATACAAACTTTTTTATTTTTTTCAGCATCATTTTCTCCTCCTTTCTTGTTAAAATCATTTGACCGTTTTTCTCAGCTCTGTCTCGAAGTTTTTCTTCCTTTTTAAGCGCTGTTCCCTACGCCTGACCCTCAATTGGCAAAATCTAAAGTATGTGAATACGGCTGCCATGATAAATCCAACTGGAACCGTTAAAAAAATGCCAACAAACGTTTTTATTCTTTCCCACATGACGTTCCCTCCCAAAACCATTTCTCCTACTATTCTAAAAAAAACAGCTCAATCAACTATCAAGGATTTGTCAAAAAAATATCAAGAATACACAGCTACCTCATTTCAGCAGAAAGTATTTTTCTACAACCCTGAAAAATACTCTTATCTTCGTCACGCATATCATTTTGCTAAATAGCTCAGAAAATTGATTTACGTACAATACTTACTATCGATCAGCTGCTATTTGTATACTGCAAAAAGCAGAACTGACAAGAAAAAGAACCGGATTTTTTCCGATTCTTTCGTAGTTAAACTATTTTTTTGGGAAAAGCTAACCGAATAGTGAAGTCTTCCTCACTTACTTCTGCAGTGACGTCGATCGCTAACTGTTTACTTAATAATTCCACGATGGCTAAGCCTAATCCGTTTCCATTCCTAGCGTGACTCGCGACGTAAAAGCGTTGAAAGATTTTTTGAGGATCAATCGGCTCTGCACTTTCGTACTTATTGGAGAAAGTCAAAATCGTTTGTTCTTGTTGCAAAAGCTCAACGCGCAGCTGATCTTTCCCATGCTGCAGTACATTTGCGATCACATTTTGTAAGATGCGCGTCACAAGTTTTGCATCCGACAGGATAAAACAATCTTCTTGAACTTCCAACGTCGGGACAATCAACCGCTGTTCGAAAGTCGCAGTTTCCTTCAGCATCTCATCAATTAACAGCTGACTTAGATTAAATCGCTCCAGCTCTAATTCGACTGTCTTTGATTCATAATAAGAAAGCTCGAAAAAAGATTGCGTCAATGATTTCATCGCTAGCGATTTTTCTAATAAAATTTGAACAGCTTCTTGCTGCTCTGCGGAAAGCTCTTCCCGTTCTAAAAGCTGAAGATAGCCGATCATCGACGTCAGCGGTGTACGTAAGTCATGCGAGATTTCAGAGATTGTCTCTTTCAATTCCTGTTCTTGATTGAAAGTGGCGATCCGTTCCGTGCGCTGCTCCATGATTTGCTGATTGATGGTTTCGGTCAACTGATTGATCGCAGGATTGAACAAACTAATCTCAACTAACTGATTACTATTCAGATCGATTTGCTTTAGCCGCTGATTTATTTTACTGATTTCTCGTTGCGATAAAATAAGAAACAGGGTGAGAATCAAAATAATAAGCAGCAAAACAATCAAAATTACTTTCATTGCCTCACCTCTTTTTTCGAAATTATCTTAAATCTTGTCGTTCAAAAATAAATAGTGTCGTTCCGATCGAAACACCCCAGAAAATAAACGCCGAGAATAGCGCTTTGTACAATTGAGCCGCGGATAGATGAATCTGTGCAACCACATCCATTTGCTGTAAAGGAAAATATTCATAAATATCGGCAAAATAAGAGCTTTTATCCGCAAATAACCCGCTCAGTTCGATTAGGATTACGATAAGCAAGCCGCTCACAATCAGCGTTTTCGGAATGTCCTTGCAAATAAAAGAAACTAGGATAAAAAGGCTGACAACGGAAATATTTAACAGTGTCACTAATACCAGAGCTCTCAAAATATAAAGAAAGTCAGCCAGCGCAAAAGCCTCTCCCCAGCCACGAAGCTTCGTCACCACAACAGTCGTCAGGATCGGTGTGAGCAATAATAAGAACGCAGAAAAGCTGCTGTAAACAATTGTTTTTGCGAAAACTATGCTTTTACGGCTATGTCCGTTGGCAATTTGCTGATGCAAGGTACGCTGCGTATAATCGGAGCCGAGAAAAAAGCCCGCCAAGATTACAGGACCAAAAATAACTGAATTGGCAGAAAAGCTGTTGGCAAAGGTCGCTTGTCCACTTAATAAATACGTCGGCAGCGCATCGTTAGCAAGGACTTTGTCGATCATAGTATAAGATAAATAAGCTGCCAGCAAAAATAAAAGCGGAACTGTCCATAGCCTAAATAATCTGCGGTACTCGACTTTGACTAAATTTATCATTGCAAATCCCCCCTGACCGTTTGCACAAAGTAATCTGTTAAATTATCTTCGGCAATCGTTAACGAACGGAGCTCAATATTATGATCGACTAGGCAGGTTAGTACACGATTTAGATCATCGACGTAATCAAATAATTTAATTGAATGATCCGGCATGACTTGATAATTTGTCGTCTTTAAATGTTGCTCGATCATCGCGGCGGCTAATGAAGGCTCCTTTACTTTCAAAGCAATATGGCGCTGACTGCGCTCTTGTAATTCTGCTTGTCTGATCGTTTCAATAATTTTTCCTTCATTGATAATGATGTACTCAGTCACTAGCTGATGGAGCTCGTCCAAGAGGTGACTGCTGATCAGCATCGTCACCTTCTTTTCGCGATTGATCCGCAAGAGCGTTTCTCTTAACTCAACGATACTCATAGGATCTAACCCATTATTTGGCTCATCCAGAATCAAAATATCCGGTTCACTGACTAGCGCCTTGGCGATCCCTAAGCGCTGCCTCATCCCTAAAGAGAAATTTTTGGCCTTCTTTTTACCCATATCAGCCAGCCCCACCGCTTCCAATGCCCGATGAACCAATTCTTTATTTGGCAAGCCACGTGAAATCCGCACCATATTGACATTTTCATAAGCGCTCATATCTGGATAGATCGCTGGAGACTCGATCATGCTGCCGATTCGTTTACGATTTTCATTTAAATCCTTTTTATCTGATTGATTGAACAGCAGCACTTCTCCGGAATCGCTCTTGATCAGCCCCATCAAAATATTTAGCAGTGTCGTTTTCCCCGCACCGTTTAACCCGATAAAGCCATAGATTTTCCCAGCCTCAAGGGCGAGCGAAACATCCTTTAAAACCTTTACCCTGCCAAAGCTTTTATTGATCCTCGTTGTTTTTAATACGATTTCTGCCATATTCTACACACCCTTTACCGAATGATTTCCCTGCTGCTTTCATTTTACTGAGGAGGTGTCAAGAAATGTTCCGTGAAACTATCAAGAATTTATCAAGATTCCAGCTTTACTAAGCGATAGCCGACACCCCAAACGGTTTCAATGTACTCTCTCGTTGAATCGATCGCAGTTAATTTTGTTCGTAACGAGCTGATATGAACATTGATCGTGTGTCCATCATCGCGATAGGCATCCTTCCACACACTCTCAAAAATATTTTGCTTTGAAAAAACTTTATTGGGGTGCATCAGTAATAATTCTAATAGTTGAAACTCCGTACTGGTCAATTGAAGTTCCTGCTGCTCTAAAAAGGCTCTTCGTTCTTCACGGTTCAGCCGTAATTGACCATGCCGCAACTCTGTCACCGCTTCCTTTTTGATCGGCGCGTTTCTCCGCAGCACCGCTTCGGCTCGTGCTGTCAGTTCATCGATGTCAAAAGGCTTCGTGACATAATCATCGGCGCCGATTTTCAGCAGATCGATCTTGGTCGTAACCAGCTCTTTGGCAGAAATAATAATGACCGGCACATCTGAAAACGTACGCAGCTTCACCAAAACAGAGTCCCCGCTCTTATAAGGCAAATTTAAATCTAGAAAAACCAAGTCGAAGGACTCCTTCTCTAAATAATCGATCCCTGCAAGTCCATCATAGGCGATCGTACAATGCCAATCGTTTTTTTCCATCACTTTTTTTAGCATTGAACAAATCGCTGGATCGTCATCAATGACCAGTATTCTCATGAAAGGCCCTCTTTTCTTTAACAAATTGGATGTGTTTATTTTCATTTACTTCTATTATATACAACATTTAAATATCTGCCTATTTGGTGTTGGAAGTAGCAATTTTCATGAAGAGACGAATTCATCTTCACTAAAGTATTTCGTATGAGTTGTCAATTCAAGACACACAAAAAAGCAGCTCCGCTATTTTCCGAAGCTGCTTCCTTCTATTATATTAGCCTTCTGGATGCAGCACATTATGTGTCTTCTTCAACACTTCATCTGTATAATCCGTTAAGCTTTGATACACTTCTTCATTTAACTGTTTATAGATCGCTACGTTTTCTGGTTTTGGCGTGAAGACATCCTTCACCTTGACCATTTTTTCAACGGCTTCTTCGTAACTTCCATAAATGCCTAAGCCAACCGCTGCGTTGATCGCAGCTCCGACGCTGGCACTGCCGTTTACGACATTTCGTTTGACCGGCAGATTGAAGACATCCGCAAATATCTGCATCAGCAAGTCACTGTTCGACCCGCCGCCGGTAACGATCACTTCATCGATCGGATGACCCATTTCATCCGTCATATTGGTGACATTGTTCTTCATCGTATAAGCGATACCTTCCAAAATTGAACGGTACAGATAGCGATAATCGTGATGGGCATTGAAGCCGATCATGACTCCTCGTTTGAATGGTTCCCACGGATTCGCCAACCAATCTAATTTTGTCATCAAGCCGTCACTTCCGGCTGGAATATTTGCGGCTTGCTCATTTAGATATTCCTCTTCACTGATGCCTTGATAGTTGGAGCGAATACTGATTTTTTCCCCTAACAAATCTTTGAACCAAGAAACGGTCCACATTCCGCGACGAATACCATAGCCCTCATAAATATAACGACCAGGCATAGAGGACAGGATGCCCCAATAATTCACCGCATCGCTAGGCGGCATCTGCTTACCCATCATCATGCTGCAAATATAAGTACCTAAAGAAACCACGGCACTCGTATCTTGAATCAATCCAGCACCCAGCGCTTCAACTGCTTTATCACTAGTTGTGGCAAATACTGGCAGCCCTTCAGGTAATCCCGTTTTTTCGCTGGCTTCCTTGGTGATCGTTCCCAGCTTGTCTCCGGGTTTGACCGCTTCAAACAGCATCTCTTCTGGTAAATTATATTGCTTCAATACTTCTTCATTAGTTGACCAGTCCCACGTATCATAATCCACCGGCCATTGTCCAAAGTTATTACCGATATTATCCTTAAATTCACCCGTTAAGCGATGCGTGATATAACCGCTGGTGGATGTCACGTATTGCACATCTGGATTGTCATGGACATAAGGCGTTGACGTGCGTTTATCCATCCAGCTGATGACCGGCTGTGCCAGCGTGCCGTCTTTTTTCAATAAAACACGGCAGCAGCGAATAAAGCCTAGCCCGATCCCTACGATATTTTCCTTCCGTTCTCCGAATTCATCCATTGCTTTACTTGCGGCGGAGCATAACGCATCCCACAAATCATCGCCTGGATGTTCAACTACGACATCTTCTCCCAGGTGCATCGGACGCAACGCTTCTTTGCCTTCGCCCACGATATTTCCTTCTAAATCAAAAATGACGATCTTGGTACTTTGGCTTCCGCCGTCAATACCAACAATATATTTTTTCTCCATAGTCTCTCCTTGATTTTTTTCTTCTATAATATAGGTGGACTATCGTACTAAGAACCCACCATCGACTGCCAAGATATGTCCATTAACAAAATGTGACGCTTCTGATGCTAAGAAAGCTGTTGCGCCCATCAAGTCAGCAACATCGCCCCAACGTCCTTCTGGTGTGTGATCCACGATCCACTTGCTGCGTTCTGGGTCTTCGATGGATGCTTTGGCCGCATGTGTTTTGAAGTAGCCCGGTGCGATCCCGTTTACTTGGATATTGTATTGCGCTAATTCGTCACAATAAGCTTTGGTCAAACCAGCCAAGCCGTGTTTAGAGGCTGCATAAGCCGGTGCCCATTGTCCCCCCAAGAAAGAGAACATAGAACAGATGTTGATGATTTTTCCGCTCTTTTGAGGAATCATTACTTTAGCGGCTTCATGACTCATATCAAAGGCTGCAGTTAGATTGATGTTGATGGTTGGGTCCCATTTGTCGCGGCCGTAGCTTACGACATCGTCACATGGACAAATGCCCGCACAGTTCACTAAAATATCAACCGAGCCAAGTTCAGCGACACATTTTTCAACTACTTCTTGGCACACGCCGTCTTTAGTAATGTCTGCTTCCATGTAGGCTGTTTTCGCTCCGCGTTCTGCTAACACCGCGTTGAATTCTGGATCGTCAGGCATGATCGACGGCATAAAGATGTTCGCCCCTGCTTCTGCTAATGCCAATGAGAATGCTTGTCCTAATCCCGTATTCCCGCCTGTTACGATCGCGTTTTTCCCTTTGATGTGAAACATATCCATTTTAAAGTCTTTGATTTCCATTTTTCTACCTTCTTTTCCTTTATTTTTGTTTTTCACCCGCTTGGGGGTTATTCCTTAAGTTTACTGCTGAGTTTCCTTGCGAATTCCGCCGCATCGCCATGTACGACAATACTAGCTAAATAATTCATCGGCGCACCAAGATCCGTGTTCACCGAAATAATCTCTTTGACATTCTTTAATCCTTCGATATGCTGCGTCGAGCCATAAATCCCCAGCGCCAGATAAAGATCGGGGCTGACTGTCTTGCCCGATTGCCCCACTTGGATCTCTCGTGGTGCCTTCTTGCGATCGACCAGCTGTTTTGATACCGCCACGACGCCCTTCAGCTCATCTGCCAAATCCTGCAATTGATCGATCGGCTGCGTATAGCCGCCCCCTGCCGAAACAATCACGTCTGCTTCACGAATATCAATGCCGCTTTGTTCACTTTCCACGACCGCTAACACTTCGATTGATGACGCTTTCAATTGTGTAGGAATAAAATCGATGATTGTCGGTTCCTTGGTCAAGTCCTCCGCATGAAAGACATTGGGATGGACACTTGCCATGATGGGAGACGATTCGCACACGATACTTGCCATAATATTGCCTGAAAAAGCCGGCCGCACTAGTTTTTTTCCGCGTTTGTCAACATGGATATCGGTAATATCAGCCACTAATCCTACCTCAAGCCGCATCGCCAAGCGCGGCGCCACCATTCGCCCAAATTCCGTTGCTAAAATGATGATGCTGTCAAACTGATACTTCCTATGAACCTGCTCAATGATATCCGTTACTACCCGACTGTCCTTTAGTTGGAGCGTTGGCGTCTCAACATTAATCACTGCATCAAGCCCTTTAACTTCTTCAGGCAAGTTGATCCCTAAACCATAAACGCAGGTTTCTTCTTCACCAGCCAAACGATTGACTACCTCGACCAAATCCAATGAATAATCGATCTGATCGTTATCTATCAGAATGAGTCCTTTAAACATTATAAGTACCCCTTTTCTTTTAGAAAATGAATCACTTCATCGATGCCTTCGTCGTCGACCTTCACTACTTTGTGTTCCACCTGTTCTCTTTTTACGACTACATTTTTTCTCACCTTGGTAGGTGAACCCTTGCCGCCAATTTGTTCGGCTGTTAACTGCAGCTCCTCATTGGTTATCAGCGCAAATTGGTCATCCACATTTCTCCCGATATTTTCATATCTAACAAACCCTAAGCGCAAATTCATTTGATGGGTGACGCTCAACACGCTGGGATTTTCAATCTTCAAGCGATACGTTTTTTCCTCTTGCAGCGCTTCAACGATCGAATAGGCAGGAGTCGCTTCTTTGATTGCGACGATATTGGAAAACTGATTGATCCCCATCGTTTCCGCGATCTGCGGACCCACATGACCTGTTCCGCCATCTAGCGTATGTGTACCGGTGAGCAATAAATCATATTCCTTCGAGGCAAGATAGCGAGAAATGATCCGACTGGTCACCAGTGAATCGCTGCCGGCAAAATGACGATCGCTGATCAATGTCGCATGATCCGCTCCCAGCCGAACAAAGTCCTTCATCGGCTCTTCCAGCTTCAGCGGTCCCATCGTCACGACTTCCACATAAACAGAAGGGTCCTGCTTTTTTTGCATCATGGCAAAAGCCACGGCATTCTTATCATCTGGATTTAGAATCAGACGTGAAGCGTCGCGATTGATCTTGTCTGTTTCGTAATCGTATTCAAATTTTTCCGTGTCTGGAACGTATTTGACTAAACAAATGATTTTCATACTTGCCCTTCCTATCACTTCATTTCATTCAAGGGCGAAAATTCGCCCTCGAATGAATCGTCGATTTATTTTTGATACTTCAAGCCTTCTTGAACTGGGTAGATATTACCAAAGCTCATGACACCCTTCGGATCGAAGACTTCCTTCAAGCTTTCCAGCATATAGTATGCAGATTGGTGCTCTTCTTTGGTCCATTCATTCCGATATTTGCCGATACCGTGATGGTGACACATTGAGCCGCCTAATTTCAGTGTTTCTTCTACGATGATCGCTTGGATCGGATGATGATAAATCTTCATTTCATCTTCTGGTTCGCAGTTGATGTCATAGTTGTAAACGAAGTACATGTTGGTTCCGTTCAAGTAGCTATGAGAAGAATGTCCGCCTAGCATCGTTAAATCATCTGCCCGCGGAAACTCATTGCGAATCCGGTTGATGACGTTGTTATAGATTTTCGTGATCGTTTCCCAATCGGCTGATACTTCTGTCGTATAGCCATCATGCTTGTCATTATCGATCATGCCTTGGATTTCATCGTCAATCGTTTGTTGGGTCCAGTTCAATTGGTTGAACCAGTTTTCGATCAACTGAGAATCCACTTGCTTCACGATACCGTCTTTGAATTTTTCGACCGCTTCTTCGATTCCTTTGCCGGTCGCTTCAACGATGCCTTCTGGTCCTTCTGCCATGAAGATCAAGACGCATTTTCCTTCGTAGAAATGATAGAAATGCTGGCGTGCATCTTCTGGCGAATACGTCCGGGCAACCGATGGACGATAGCCGTTTACCATCACTTCACGCAGAACCTTCACACCATCTTCGACATCGTTCACTAGATAGCCAAAGAATTTATTATTGTCTGGATAATATTTAAAGATTTTCACCGTTACTTCGGTGATGTAGCAAAGTGTTCCTTCATTTCCGATGACGATATGGCGAATATCTGGTCCGCCGGCACGACGAGAAATATTTTTAATGCGTGAGATGTGCCCATTCGGGAAGACACATTCAAGTCCGACTACCATGTCTTCGATTCCGCCATATAACGTTGAGAATTGTCCGATTGAACGAGTGGCCACCAAACCGCCATATTGTGCGATCGGTTTTGATTGCGGCGAATGTCCTGTCGTATAGCCGATCTTTCTCAGCTCATCTTCTAACGCTTGCAAGGGAACGCCTGCTTGAACAGTCGCCTGCATGTTGTAAGGATCTATTTTTAAAATCTTGTTCATACGCGAACCGTCGATTACTAATGCTAAGTCTTTCCAGTTTTCCAAGCCGCCTTCAGTTGCGGTTTGACCACTTCTAGGAATAACGTTGATGTCATTGTCGTTACAATACATCAGCAACTCTTTGACTTCTTCTGCATTGTTGGGATAAACAACTGCAGTCGGCAGCGGATTGTCCAGCACCCCTTTAGCTTTCATATACTTGCGATAGCGGTCAGAGGCGGCATCATATAATGTTGCATGATCCGTGACTACCTGTTCTTCAGCGACGATTTTTTTCACGTCCTTAATGATTGCTTCTTTCACCAATGTTTCAGAATTCATTCAATTAGCTCCATTCATCTTTTTTTCGAAAGCGCTTTTCCTGAGTTCAGTATAAAGGGTCATTTTCCATTTTACATTAAAATTTGATTAAATTTTCTAT
>NZ_NGLG01000002.1:937008-951343 GCF_002140655.1 Enterococcus sp. 3H8_DIV0648
ATCAAGTCAGCAACATCGCCCCAACGTCCTTCTGGCTGTCTCTTATACACATCTAGATGTGTATAAGAGACAGGTATAAAGGGTCATTTTCCATTTTACATTAAAATTTGATTAAATTTTCTATTTAATTTCATTTTTATCCTTCTTTTAGGAAAATTTTCCACTTATTGTTTGCTTTTTAGATTCTAGCTATGCTATTCTGAACTCAAGATAAATCCCTGCGAATAAGGAGGCAGCCCTATGAAAATACAATTGGATCGTTTAAACGATCTAGAAATAAAAATCCATAACCGTTTGATGGAGGAAAGCCAAGTCAATCCAAACTTGACCATCACCGAAGCCGCGAAACTGACGGAGGTCTCGCCTTCCAAAGTTTCTAAGCTGGTCAAAAAGATGGGCTTCTCCGGCTACAAAGAGTATTCCCGCTTTTTAACCGGCAAAGAATTAATCAAGCAAAAAAAATTAAACAGCGAGTTTGCCCGCATCAAAGAGTTCATCGAAAATTTCGATGAATCAGCCGTCGATTATTTAGCCGACCTGATCCAACAATCCGAAAAGATTTTGCTTTTCGGTTACGGGCCAACCAACTTTTGCATGGAATACTTTGAATACAAGCTGAATTTCACCTTGAACAAAAATGTCATTCGCGTCAGCCAGCCGTCACTGATCCCAGATCTGTTAACAGAAGATTCGCTGCTGCTGATCTTTTCCGTTGCCGGCAAATTCGCCACCTTCGATCCTTTGTTCGAAGAGGCGAAAAAACACCACGCCAAATCATTATTGGTGATGGAGGAGTTGAACACAGACCTATCCCTCGATGCCAGTGAGATTATTTTCTTAACCAAGTCTCACCAAGACGAGCAGTTGAAATCTCATGAAAAAACACGGACGATCCTGTTAATGTACATCGAGGAAGTCATTCGTAAGCTGATGAAAGAAGCCCCTCGCGAATAAACTCGCGAAGGGCTTCTTTTTTTTTAGGATTTATTTCATGATCCAATCAAAAATCCAATCCATCATCATGGCAATAAACGCACACAAAACCGCGCCGACAATAATGATCGGACCGCCGTCAGTGATGGCGATTCCCCGCAAGATCACATCGCCGACACCACCCGCGCCAACGAACGAACCGATCGTTGTGATACCGACTGAGATCACTAAAGCATTACGCACACCAGCTAAAATCACCGGCATCGCCAAAGGAATCTTGATCATATAAAGAATCTGATACCGATTCATGCCGATCCCTTTTGCACTGTCCACATACATCGGATCGACATTCACCAGACCGACGTACGTATTTTTGACGATCGGCAATAAGGAATACAGGACAACCGTCGCCACTACCGTATTTTGCCCTAGTCCCATCAAAATCAAAAGCACCGTCAGCATCGCAATCGACGGAATCGTCTGAATCACATTGATGATCCCGATCACGATATCGGAAAGCTTTTGCCGTTCAGACAATAATATCCCTAACGGAAATCCGATCAGGAAGGTCAGCACCACACCGATCACCGAAATATAGACATGCACGCCAAATTGCGCGATCAAGTACGAAGAGTTTTCACTTAAATACTGGATCAAATTATCAAACATCAGCTTCCCTCCTCAAAAAAGTTATGCTTCTCCAAGAAACGCCGCGCGATGATTTTGGGCTCCAACAGCTCATTATCCGACTCATAGTTCAAGCGCTGCATCGTTTCCGTATCGATCGTGTCCTGTAATTTCAACAAAATCGGTTTTAATTCTGGGTATTTTTTCAACGTCTCCCCTGATACAACAACGCTGGCAGTATACGGCGGAAAGAATTTCAAATCGTCTTCCAACAACACAAGGTCGTAGCTGCCGACCCGTCCATCAGTCGAATAGCCCAAGATCACGTCTAATTCTTCCGAAACCAAGGCATCGTAAAGCAAGCCCACCTGCATGGGATAAACCCGTTGAAACTTGGTGTCGTAGGCTTCAGTATAGCCTTTGTAGCCGTCGCCTTCTCGCTTATACCACGTCTGATCAGAACCTAGACGCATCTTACTCGCACATTTTTTTAAATCACTAACCTTTTTCAAGCCGAATTTTTTGGCAGTTTCTTGCGTCACCATAAAGGTGAACTGATTAGAAAAGCCGTAGCTTGGGAACCAATCGAAGCCAAAACGCTGATCAAATTCCTTTTGTACGATTTTCAAGGCTTTAGCCGGATCTTTTTCCGTCGGCAAGCCTAGAGTACCGATCAAGTCCGTGCCAGTATAACGTGTTGGTGCGACATCCAAGTCTCCCCGCACCATCGCCTCATGCATCAAATTGGCTGAGCCCAGATTATTTAGATAGACGATATTTTTATCGGTGGCATGCTGCAGCAGCTCCACCACGATATTCCCTAAAATCTGTGATTCAGAGGTCACTCCGCCAGCCACCGTGATCGTATCGTCCTTGTTAGAAAAATTCTGCACAATAAAACTTCCGAAAAGCAGGAGCATCGCCGCTAATAGAAAAATTCGCTTTTTCATCGACTCACCCTCTATCCATCGTTAATTTGATTTCTGAACGCTTAAGCAAAGCATCCGAAAGCAGCGCCAGCAAGGTGATCGGGATCGTCCCCATCATCACAAGATCCATCCGGTACAAATTCAACCCGTTAAAGATAAAATCCCCTAAACCGCCGGCACCAATATACGAAGCCAAGGTCGTCCAGGAAATAACATAGACGGTCGACACGCGGATTCCCGCCATGATGACCCCCATCGCCAAGGGCAGTTCGATCTGCAATAAGCGCTGCATTTGCGACATCCCCATCCCTTTGGCGGCATCTAAATAAGTCGCATCAACCGATTTGATGCCGACATAGGTATTACGTAAAATCGGCAGCAGCGAATATAGAAAGAGCGCAATCACCGCTGGTATTTTTCCAATGCCGAAAAATGGGATCATGATCGACAGCAGCGCCAACGACGGAATCGTTTGAAAAACGCCGACCACCTTGATGATCGTCTCTGATCCTTTTTCGACCCGCGTCAACAATGCCCCTAAAGGAACCGCCACTAGGATGCCAAGAAAAATCGCCAAAAAGGATAAATAGAAATGCTCCCAAAATTTTAATAAAATCTCATTACCGTATTCGGTCCAAAAATTCATGTCATCACCTCCTATTGCAGCTGTTCCTGTACGAGCGACACCAATGCTGAACGGGTCACGATGCCCACCAAATGATTCTCATCATCCACCACCGGCAAATATTTATAAATATGATTGATCAGCGGCTCGATCACATCCGCCACCCGATCATTTTGATTCACACTTGCTGTATCCGTCCCCATCACATCAAAAACTGAAGAGGTTGGCTTCAATTTGGAAATATTGCGTTCGATAAAATTAATATCGACAAACCCCTTCAAATAATTTTGGTCATCCACCACCAGCAAGGTATCCACTTTTTTCTCCGACATTTGTTTAATCGCCTCAGTGACCGATTTGCTTAACGAGATCGCTTCGACCCGCTGCACCATCAGATCGGAGACAGTCATTTCATTGTTGTAATAGACATTGCGCTTGCGTTTTCCGATCAGCTCTTCGACAAAATCATTGGCAGGGTGCTCCAAGATCGTTTCCACCGTATCGTATTGAACGATCTCGCCATGATCCATGATAATGATCTTATCCGCCAGCTTGATCGCCTCATCCATGTCATGGGTAACAAAAACGATCGTCTTATTCATCTCCTGCTGCAAGCCTTTAATCATTTCCTGCAGCGCATCTCTTGTAATCGGGTCCAGTGCGCCAAAGGGTTCATCCATCAAAATAATATCTTGGCTGGCTGCCAATGCCCGGATCACACCGATCCGCTGCTGCTGACCGCCGGAAAGATTTTTCGGCTTTCGTTCCAAATAATCCAAGGGCAGATCGACCCGCTGGATCAAACGTTCGGCGATCCCGGATTTTTTTTCATCGCTCCACTTCAGAAGCTTTGGCACGATCATAATATTTTCTCTGATGGTCATATGCGGAAATAAACCGATATTTTGAATGACATAGCCGATTTGTCTCCGCAGTTCGTCTTCATTCAGTTTGGTAACGTCACGCCCATTGATTTTGATACTGCCTTTTGAAGGCTCGATCATTCGGTTGATCATTCGTACCAACGTGGTTTTCCCGCTCCCACTGGTCCCGATCACACAAATAAATTGATTGTCTTCGATCGTCAAATCAAAGGGGTGGACGGCGATCGCCTTTTCTCCATACCTTTTTTCTACCTGTTCAAACTCGATCATAGCAATGTTCCCTCCATTTTTATGTAATTGCCGTGGCACATAAAACTGCCACGACGAACGATAGCCGTTTACCTTACCAGATAGCCGCCGTCGATCGGTAAAATATGCCCATTCACAAAATTCGAGGCCGGACTTGCCAAATAAACCATCGCCCCCATCAAATCAGCCTCCTCTGCCCAATAATTCGCTGGGACATGGGCCAAGACTCGTTGATTGATTTCTGGATTTTCCCGATCACATTCTGTCATGTCCGTCGCCAAATACCCTGGGGCGATCCCATTGACTTGGATATTGTATCCAGCCAGTTCATCACAGTATGCTTTCGTCAAACCTACCAGTCCATGCTTAGCTGCCGCATTTGCTGGAGACTGCTGTCCGCCTAAAAATGAAAATAGTGAACAGATGTTGATGATCTTGCCGCTTCTTTGAGGAATCATCACTTTAGCTGCTTGATGAGACATTTCAAAAGCAGCCGTCAGATTTAACTGGATCATCGGGTCCCATTTCGAACGATCAAACTGAGTAACCTCAGCGCAAAGATGCATCCCGGCACAATTTACCAACACATCGACCGTACCGAAGACCTCCACACAATGCTCGACCACCTGCTGCGGCACCCCTTCTTCGGTCAGATCAACCTCCATAAAGACATAACAAGACCCCGTCTCTTCAATAATTTTCTGCGTTGTCCCATCGTCATCGATCAAGCTGGGAACCAAAATATTGGCCCCGCTTTTGGCTAATGCCAGCGAAAACGCCCGCCCGATACCAGTATTTCCTCCAGTTACGATAGCGACTTTTCCAGCCAGTGAAAAAAAATCCATGCTGAACTCTGTGATCTCCATTTATCTTCCCTCCGTTTATGTGATAAAGCCGCCGCGAACTTGTTCGCTTTTTAAAAACTCGTTCGTCCGACCAGATATCGTCAAGCACACAAAAAAGCGAACACCAAATAAACTGGTGTCCGCTTTTCTCTGTCCTCTTAGCTACGACCTTTTTTTGTTTATATTTCCCAAACATCCATGTTTGTCGTTGAAATGGCGACTGCCCCTGCCTGCAAGGCCGTCATGACTAATTCCTTGTCACAAACCAGCCCGCTGGCTATGATCGGAACGTCTACAACATCTTGCACCCAAGATAAAACTTTTGGCATCGCCCCTGGTAAAACCTCTACTACATCTGCTTTTGATGTTCCTAATTGCTTCGGCAGATTATGAAAAGACTTCGAATCGATCAAGAAAAAGCGATGGATCGTAAACAAGCCTCGAGCATTCGCCGCTCGCAGCAGGATCGATTTCGAACTGATAATGCCGTCCGTTTTAGTGGCGCGCTTTAAATAATCAACCGCGGTTTCCTTCGTTGCCAACCCGTCGATCAAATCCACATCCACCATCACGATCTTGCCCGCCTCTTTTAATTGATCGACGATGTCCACGATGCTGCACACATCTCCATACAAGACGAAGATGATATCACTTTCGCAGGTCAAGGCCTTCTCAAAACTGCGCTTGCTATTGACGGCGGCAATCAGCGGATTGTCCTCCATCATTTGAATAATTTTTCTTTTCATTTTTTTATCCTTATCCCTACTAAGTAATTTAATCCGCTTTCATTCTAGCATATCTCACAAACCCTTACATGAGAAATCCCAAGAACGATAAAGCGTTCCTTCTAAAATGCGCCGTCAATTTCTCGCTGCCATTTAACTCAAAAATGTTAGTATTTACCAGTCTAAGGGATAACTGCTCTTTCGTCAATTCCTTAAATAAAAATCTACTTGCGGAAATCCATTGTAAAATCAAGGTTTTACAGGCTTTTCAAACATGAAAATTTCGCTGAAAAATTATTTTCGAAATCACTTTGCTATAAAAAGTTGTTGACATCGCTTTCATATGATTCTATACTTTGGGTGTTACTGGAGACCAGAGAGAAGTAACGCTTACTTAAGCGTTGCTTCTTTTTTGTTTTTTTGTAAAAGAATTCACAATCAGGAGGGTGTTATATGAACAAGCAAGCAGTTAAAAAATGGGGAACGTTGTTGCTACTTTCAGCCGGTGCTGGGATTATCTTTCAGCTTCCTTACATTCGGGAGACCTTTTATGTGCCGATCCAAAAAGCCATGGATCTGACAAATGCACAAATGGGTATGCTCTCTTCCGGTTATGCCACAATGGCAACATTTTCTTACTTTATCGGCGGGATCGTGGCGGATAAATTCTCAGCTCGCAAGTTGCTGACCTTTTCATTCTTAGTGACAGGTGTTCTGGGTTTTTGGTTCTCAACCTTTCCAGGCTTCCAAATCAGTCGGCTGATTTTCGTCTTGATGGGGATCTCTACCATCATCACCTATTGGTCCGCAGCGATTAAAGCGACTCGGATGTTGGGGGATAGTTCGGAACAAGGACGTTTGTTCGGTTGGCAAGAAGGATTACGCGGTCTGTTGAACGCCGTACTCGTATTTGGGATGACAGCTGTGTATAGTCGTTTTTCAAATGAAGTATTAGGAACTGCTTGGGCGATTCGTGTATGTGCCATTGCTGTTATTATTATTGGTATTTTAAATTGGTTCGTTATTGAAGACACAGCAGCAGAATCTCACACAGAACCGATCTCAAAAGTTGCGATCGGCATGTTCAAAACCTTGAAAATGCCCCGTACATGGGTGTTAGTGGCCATTGTTTTCTTTGCTTATAGTATTTACGGAATTTTGGGCTACATCAATACTTATGCGATTAACGTCTATGGTCTTTCGGTAGCAGGCGGGACTACTCTTGGTGGTGTACGTTATTTAGTACAAGCTGGCGGCGGGATCGTCGGAGGGATTATCGCGGATAAAATGGGCTCGCGTATCCGGGTGATTATCGGCGGTGCTGGATTACTGACTCTTTGCTTTGCTGGGTTCTTAGTCTTACCAGAAGGCGCGGGTCTATTAACAGCTGTCATCGCGAACTTCATCTTTGGTTTGTTCCTTATTTATGTCGTTCGCAGTCAATATTTCGCGATCATTGATGATGCTGGCTTCCCAGTAGAGATGACCGGTCGTGTATCAGGGATCGTTTCTTGTTTAGGCTATCTGCCAGATGTCTTCATGTACACGATGATCGGCGGCTGGTTGGATTCAAATCCTGGTAAAGCCGGTTTTAATATGATGTTCATGTATGCGATCGCAATGGGTGTCGGTTGTATCATCTTCTCATTGGTTCTTACTGCCATCATCAAAAAAGACAAAGCCGCAAAAGTTGCCGCTGTCGAAGTTAAATAAGCAAAAAAGATTCATCCCTTCATTTTTAAAGGGATGAATCTTTTTTATTTTTCCGGTACATCTAAAAATTCGCCGTGCATATTTTCATAATGCTTGATGCTTAATGTCTCAAAAACAGCGATCATGGGATGTTCATAATTCAATTCTTTTTGGAACTCATTCAACTGAGCAGCTAATTTTTTGTACTCGACTAATTCTTCTGCGAACAAATACCCCTTCAAAGCGATACTCTCATGCTTTTCCTTGTCAAAACAGAATAAACTGCCGCTGCGATTTTGCTGAATATTTTCCGCCGTTTTGCCATCACCGTTAATATAAAATTTGAAATAATAAAAACCATTTCGTTCAAGCGGCGGCGATACAGCGATGGGATGCGGAAAGCCGCGATGATCGATCGTGATCAGCATAAACGTATCGGCGTTGGCTAACAATGTCTCTATATTCTTATCCAATTCAAAAACCCCCCTCTTCCTTTTCTTATTTTTCTGGTACATAAAGCGGCACAAAATCCGCCAGAAATTCCACCGTTAATGGTAATGCAGGTCCCTTGTCGCCATCGATTCGAGAGTAGATCTTTTTATCGGTCAATGGTTTCAATTCCAGCTTGTCGGTCTCTAAATAAGTCAGCGCATCAGAATCCTTGAGACGTCCGGTAAAGATAAACCGGAACAGCTGCAATAATTTTCGAAGACGCATATTGTGTAAAATACTGACATGCAATTTGTCATAATCAGTATCAACATACGGTCTTCCGCCAATCGAATGCGTGGTCGTCGCCAAGGAGAACCACACCTTTAATTTTTCATGATAACCCTCAGCCGTGATCTCCACAGGATAAGACGAATCTTTTCCAATTTGTTTGATGGCTTTCAACGGATACACGATCAAGCCGAATTTTCGCTTTTCACTTTGCCGGACTTCATTGGAAATATCCGCAAAAGAGCCAAAGGTAAAGGAGCTGATCACTGCCTTCTGGCGATCCTGACAAGCCGCGATGCCCACTTTTCGTTGATGGCCAGCGATGATCACGTCCATCGCCTCTTCTTCATCCATCGGCAAATGCCAGCGTTTGGCAAAATTATTGATCGTACCACCAGGAATAATCCCCAATGGCAATGCTTTTCCAGCTTGCACAAATGCCGTACCAACGATATTTAACGAACCATCGCCGCCGATCGACACGATCCCATCGAATTTCTCGACTGCTTCTTTTACTGTTTTGACTGCTTCTTCTGGATCGGGTGCTGTTAAATAGTCGGCTGAATGACCGGCCTGTTCAAATTTTTCACGCATTTTTTTTGCTAATTTTTCTGCGTTTCCATCTCCGGCATTAGGATTAAAAAATATTCCGTAATGCATCTTTTTCACCTTCATTCAATCACTTTTAATGTTAATTAGAATACTAATTGTTCTAACCTTTTCTATTTTACTTTATCATTTTTAACCTAAAAAAACTGTTTCAACGAACTAAATTTTTATAAAATGATTGCTTTTACTTTTTTTCTTAAAAAAACCTGCTATGATAAAGCAAAGAGAGGGTTGAGAAAAATGTTTGAACCAACAAAACCGCGTCGCAGCGAAGTGCCTTTTGACGTCGTTCCTGAACATATGCAGCAGGAAATTTGGCATATGATTTTCATGCGCCCGATGAAAGGATTGCCGCTCACTTCACCACAACGGTTTCATTTTTTTAAAAACAAAATTGCTCGGACATTAAGTGTCGTTTACTCCCAGAGTGATCCCTATTTTTCTGACGGAATCACCGCACCTTATGTTGAAGCTTATGAAGAAATAGAATTTCCCAAAGTCATGTATGTCTATGATGACGGCACTGAAATGCTGATGACACTAGACGAAAAAAACGTCTGACCAACGTCCAATGTCATTAACTTAAGCATGTTGACTTTCATGAAGAAGTATAAATTTGCATGTATTGCAGATTTATACTTCTTTTCTGCTTTTTCAAGCTATACTTTAAGTAAAAGATTGATAATTTCGGAGGAGGTACTGAAAATGATGATGTGGGATGATTTTTATGAATTTATCGAAGAAGCTCCTACAATTTTTTTAGAAGATATTCGAGAAGGAAATCCTCGTGCCTTCACTCGAAAAAGAAAAACAACGCCACTTAAGCTGATGCTTCAAATGTTTTCTCAAAAAGGCTTGTCGCAATTTTCAGAACTTCTCAACTTTTACTCTGTACAAAACAAACCATTAGACGTTTCAACTGTCGCCTTTTATAAAGCACGAATGAAGTTTAACCCAAAAGCACTTCACTTGATGATGGAAGACTATCTCTCAATGGCTTATGAAAAATACGACGATAAGTTAGTGAAATTGAATGGATACATTGTCACAGCGATCGATAGTTCAGATATTATTTTGCCCTCAACAGAAGAAACTATCGAAATTTATGGTGTAAATAAACCGAATCAAGCGATTAGTACCGTGATGGCAAAAATTTCTCTTCTCTATGATTGTATCAATAAGGTCGCGCTCGACACTTGCATTGAACCTTATAAATTCAGCGAGCGTGAGTGTGCGTCCCAACACCTCAACCAACTTAAAAAAATTCTTAGACAACCGACCATTACTACTTTTGATCGAGGCTACTTCTCTATGAAATTAATTGATCAAATGATAGAAAATAATCAAAAGTTTATCATTCGTATGGATAAACAGAACCTAAAGCGCTACACAGGAACGCTTGTTTCTGGAGAAGATCGAACCGTTGATGTTCAATTTAATCGTGTAGAAACGAATAAGTATCGAGAAAATCGTTCTTTTCGAACAAAATTAATGAATACTACCTACACTTTGCGCTTCGTAAAAATCCCTCTAGTCAGAGGAACTACCGGCGAGACTTATGATGAGTTGCTTTTGACAAATCTAACACCCGATGAATTTTCTTTGGAAGGATTGAAGGAACTTTATCGTTTAAGATGGGAAATTGAAACCGCCTATAATATTTTAAAAAATCGAATGAAGCTGGAAGAGTTTAGTGGAATTCGAGACTGGTTGATTCGCCAAGATATTTATTGTTGTGTCTGGCTATACAATTTAATTATGCTTTATATAATTGAATTAAATGAAACAGAAGGAATCCCACAAGAACGCTATAAGCATGAAATGAGGCGAAATATCAGTATTTCTATAGGGGTCGTTAAAACCTATTTCATTCAATCAATCCTTGGGAATACTCCAGAAAAACGCCATGAGTCGGTAGAACGGATGAGTGAACTAATTAAACAACACCTTATTCCAGTTCGTCCTGATCGAATAGCTACAAGGCATCACACTATAAACAAATCTAGGCGATCTTATAGATATACTTATTAATGACGTTATCTATCAAGTAGCTTATTTAGTCGTGTATCCGATTCTATAACAGACAAAACACTAGCTTCGTTTGAAGAACAATTCTTCAAACGAAGCTAGTGTTTATTTGTCAAGATGCTTAAGTTAATGACATTGGACCAACGTCAGACGTTTTTTGTGTGCTTATTTTACGACCATGACATTACATGGCGCCTGATTCACTACATAGGCAGTCGTTGAACCTACGAATAATAAGGACAAAGCACCTAGTCCGGTCGCTCCCATCACGATCAAGTCGGTCTCCAATTTTTCCGCCAGCTCGACGATCTCACGCTTAGGATTGCCGGCGATGATTTGAGAAGTCAGATGGACCTCTGCTTCTTCTGCCACACGATGATTCTCCAACTCGGTAATAATACTTTGGGCTTTTTCATGGACCTCCTGCATCAGGGGAATCGAATTCCCTCCGGTCGTCCCGGTAAAACTAGCCGTATCGATCACTGTTGCCAAGGTCAGCTTGCCTTTATTTCTTTTGGCGATATTGATCGCCTCATCAAACGCTTTTTTGGATTGTTCGGAACCATCCACAGCAACTAAAATATTTTTATATTCATCAACCATTTTTACCGCCCCTTTCAGTCCTATTTTATCATCTCCACGATCGTTCGAAAAATAAAACCTTCCTCCTCGTTTTTTTAATTTTGCAATGCTTAAAACTGCTTTAAAGACGGTTAGATAAATTGTTCTTTTCGCTTCAAGATGCTAAACTTTCTTCAACCAACCGGTAAAAATACATTTAATCGAGTAAGGAGCTTCTGCAATGAACAAAATACAACGAAGAAAAGCCCATCTCATTATCCATAGTGCCTCTACTGCCGCCGCAGGTGTTGGCGCAGGTATGGCACAGCTGCCGTTTCCGGATGCGACCGTTTTATTACCGATCCAAACTGCTATGGTGATTGCTTTGGGCAAAGTTTTTCATATCAAATTAGAGCAAGGCGCCGCTAAAGCACTGGCTACTCAATTCTTAGCGCAAAAAGCCGGCCAAATGACCGCCCGCTTTCTAGCCGGAAAACTTCCAGTCGCCGGTAATGTCATCAACGGCTCCACCGCCGCTGCTATCACTGAAAGCTATGGTTGGATGATCGCTAAAGAATTCTCAGAAGACTTCGAGAAAAAAGTCAAAGTATAATATTTTTTTAATTACTTCTGAACAGCTTTCAAAAACATTCCCGCTTCGCTATACTAATAAGCGTGGATGAACTTGGTGTTTTACTCGTTCAATGAAGTAGTCCGCATTTAAGAAAGAGGTGCTGGTTCGATTCCAGCCGTCCACGTATAATATTTTTAAGGAAGCTGAAGAGCTTCCTTTTTTTGTTGCTCAAAAAACCTATTCTTTTAGGTTTGATTTAAGGTTGTCCCCCTAGACTGAAGGAAAAATATCACCAAAAAGGGGGCTTTTCTATTGAAAACAAAGCGAGCCGCGGTGCTTGTATTATTAAGCACTTTATTATTAGGTACCACTCCTGTTATAGGCGTTGAACAAACTGGGGCACCTGCCGCTCCGCCAGATGGCGGTGGCGGAATGGGCGGCGCCGATACCATGACTTATGATTATTCTGGCGAATTAACGGGCAGTTTGGTCGCGGACAATCAGGAGATCACTTCAACCAGTGAGACACAACGTTCCGATGGAAGCGATAAAAATACGGCCTTGGTGAAAAATGGCGGGACATTGACACTCGAAAAAAGTACGTTAGAAAAAACTGGCGCAAGCGCAAATGACGATAATAGTAATTTTTATGGTCTAAACTCGATTTTATTGGCGGTGAACCAAGATTCCTTTGCCTATCTTTCAAATAGTCAATTAACAGCGAGCGACCAAGGAAGCAATGGGTTATTTGCCACAGATAATGGAACGATTTACGCGAATGACAATACAATTGCGACGGAAGCTGATAACTCCCGCGGAATGGATGCGACCTATGGCGGAACAATCATTGCGAACAAAACCACAATCAGTACCAAAGGCGATCATAGTGCGGCCTTGGCAACCGATCGCGGTGGCGGAAATGTTTCTGTGACAGACAGCCAATTTACTACACAGGGTTCAGGATCGCCGCTGCTTTATTCAACTGGCGACATTGAGGTAAATAATGTTACGGGAACTTCCAGCGGCAGCCAGATCGCCGGCATGGAAGGCCTTAACTCGATTCAAATTTACAACTCTGAATTAACCAGCGAATTAACAGGAACAACCGGCAGCGATCCTATTGCCAATGGCGTGATTATCTATCAATCGACTTCCGGAGACGCGGAAGCAGCTACTGGGGAAACCGCCACCTTCGAAGCAGTCAACTCGACCTTGAAAAGTGCGACTGAAGGCACCATGTTTTATGTGACGAATACGGAGGCGAATGTTATTTTGCAGGACACCAAGCTAGACTTTGACAGTGACCAAGCAGCGTTATTAACGATTCAAGGAAACGATGCGAATAATTGGGGAACTGCCGGCAGCAATGACGGCAAGGTGACCTTCACGGGAATCAAACAAAAATTAGCTGGAAAAATCAGCGTTGATTCGATCAGCAGTCTTAATCTGGTCTTGACCGAAGGAACCACCTATAGCGGCAATACTGAAATCACCACTAACGATGTAAACACCGCTGCCACTGAAGCGCCTATCACTGTCACTGTCGATAAAAGCTCTAAATGGATTGTGACCGATGATTCACAGGTAACGAATTTGAATGTAGAAGCGGGCGGAGAAATTGTTGATACGGATGGGAAAAGCGTGACTATCATGGCCAATGGAGAAACCGTTGTGGAAGGAACTGGTTCAACGATTATCACCGTTACAGGAGCTTACTCCAACCAGATCAGTTTAGATGACAGTAGTACCTTGAGTGAACCTTCAATCGATCGCACCGCCCTTGATCAATATTTTCAGTTAGCAACTGCTTTTACCAATAAAAGTACGGCTGCTGAAAATACCGAAACCAGTGAAAGTGTCACCGAAGTCAAATCCAGCAGCGGCAATACTAATCAAGCCTCAACTTCCAACAGCAGAAGCTATATTTCCTGGCTGGCTTTAGGCGGAGTTATTATCGTGGCTGGAGCTCTTGTTATGGACAAGTTCAGGAAACGAACAAAACGAAGACACTAGCAAATTATGCTCAGCACGCTTGAAACTTCACAAGTGTTCTTCTTTATCATCTAAAAAGGATCACTCATGATGAGTGATCCGAATTTTTTTAGCATGCGCTATCGCTTAATAGGCTCTCTCCTTTTTCAGATAAGAAGAAAAATCTAAACTGGTTTTTGATGGACCCATTGCTATCAAATATGTTGCCTTGAATAAGGCCGTGTTTCTTTAATTCAGCCAAGCTGTCCTCAAATTCAGCTTTAGAGGTTTTGAAAAACTGATGAGTCAGGTTGCTAAAATTTTTATTAGCAATTTCATCTAAAATATAATACTCTAAATCCT
>NZ_NGLG01000002.1:951567-953198 GCF_002140655.1 Enterococcus sp. 3H8_DIV0648
CACCTTCATTCAATCACTTTTAATGTTAATTAGAACATCTAGATGTGTATAAGAGACAGCTTCAATATTTCTCATGCATCAACTAATTATAATTTATTTTTACTTTACGACACTTTACTTCTGCCCTCCAATACGGTAGCATTCCTGTTGGTAACAGTTTTTCTGTTAGAAACACTGGATAAAAAGGATTTTTTATATGAAAAAATTTTATGCTTGGCTCTATCGCCAACCTAGACACATCATCTATCGAATACTGATCATTTTTTGCCTGCTGTTTTGGCTTGTGATCTATTTTATCTTGAGGTAACGAGTTAAAAGAAACTTCCATTATAGTGGCGGTTTCTTTTTTCTTTTGGCGTATTTTATTTAGTAAAAAGTTCAGCTTTCTACTTTACTTTCCGAACAAATGTTCGTATAATAAATTTGAGGTGATGACCATGTCAATGATTAGTCCAGATTCTGTTGAAATTTTTTATCGAACCTATGATTCCTTAGTAAAGGACTCATTGCCGCTAGCATTATTTTTGAACCAAATTACTACTAAGATGGATAAAGAGAATCGTGATTACTTTGTTATCCCTGCCAAAAAGACCGGTCGCAAAAAAGATATTTGTTTTCAGTTTGAACGTAAAGACAATGAGCTCGTTTTCAAAGGTATCCATACGAGGAGGAAGGCCGATGGAATCTCTTAAAGGCACCGTAACAAAATTGAAGATCATTCAGTTTTCACAGCAGCCGTTAGTCTATTTTCAATTGTCAGGTACGAACTGCCTGATCGCTGCTCATTCACTGAATTTTCTCGCAGATGTCGAAAACGGCATGAAGATCGTCGTTCTCGGGAAACGTAATGCCCGCGGACAATTGATTATCGCCAAATACGCCGTCTTAGGGAAAACCAAACTCATGAACGATTTCCAAGCCTATCAAACAGCAAGCTAAAAGCCAGCACAAAAATTGTGCTGGCTTTCTTTTTTTATCTAGCGAACCACCATCACGTTACAAGGCGCATTGTTTACAACATAAGCTGTTGTTGATCCTAATAACAAACGTGAAAAAGTGCCGGTTCCAGTGGCGCCCATCAAAATCAAATCAATCTTTTCCGCTTCGGCATAGGCAACGATTTTGGCTTTGGGATTTCCATCGTCAATAATTGAAGAGTACGAGATATCAGCTGGAATCATTTCTTCCAGCGATTCAACGATAGCTCCTGCAGCTTTTCGTGCTTGCTTGACGATGTGGTCAACTGCATAAGGTTCGGACCCTAGATGATTGGTGTCGGATACGATCAAAATATACAAATGTGCATCATTCCTGCGTGTGACTTCGACTGCCTCTTGAAATGCTCGACGTGCCTGCTCTGATGAATCTACTGCGACAAGTATTTTTTTGTACGACTCTTTCATGGTAAGACCCCCCTTTCCCTTATTCTATTTAATTGTAAGCCAATCTGTATAGAAATATCAAGCGCTTTCAACCATACTGCATAAGACTTCCTTGCGCACAAATAAAAAGCACCTTGATTAATCAAGGTGCTTAAAGGGGATGCTAGTCAAATAAAACTAGCTAAGAAAGATTGAGAGAGGTCTTCCTCATAATCATATTTTAACAGATTTTTATCCTATTTTGGTGAT
>NZ_NGLG01000002.1:953344-993912 GCF_002140655.1 Enterococcus sp. 3H8_DIV0648
AAAATGATTATTTTCCCGTTGTAAGGACATTTTAAAACGTTCAAAAAATCCTTGCAGCCATTAACTACAAGGACATCATCATTTAACTTTGATACATTTTTCACAAAAATAGCTAAAAAATTAAAGCCTTACGCATTCTAATTCAAGCCCTTGGGCATCATTTTTCATAGCAACTTGATATGCGGTAGTCAATGTTTCCATCGTCGCAGGATCTAAAGCCAATTTCATGAAAGTCGGCAGGTCCATTTTCTCTACATCCGCTTCTTGTTGCGTAACTATCGGCTGCATCATTTCAGCAAAGCCGCCTGTGATTGAAATATTTGGTTTCTCGCAACGAATAGCATCTCTTAACTCCATCGGATTCGCAACTACTTTTTTCATTCCCGTCACCTCTTCTTTTTTTGATGATAGCACAGCATTTATCAGAAATCAATCATTTTGTGAAATAAAACACAAATTTTCTTTTGGCCTTTTCTGTTATACTTTTAAAAAAGGAGCGAAATGAATGAACAATAATTCGCAAAAAAAACAACGCGGATGGGTTGAAAAAAGTGAACTATCTGCTTACAAAAATAAATCTATCAACGAGTTATCCAACTTGCTTTTTTCCGAAAATGCCGGCGAACGTACCATCGCCGCCAAGCTGATCCCACTCACTTGTGAAGTATCAGACATTTTATTAAACAGGCTAAAAACCGAGCCGGCACTTTACACTCGACTGGCGTTAACTGAAAAACTAGAAAGCGGCGATCAATCGACGGCTCTGCGAATGATTGATTTTCTCGCAACCATCGGTGATAACCAGCACCGTAAACCGATAGCTCCCTCAAAAAAGAAATCCTTTCCCTTGCCGAGAGATCTGATGGCTCGTTCATTGGGACGAATGAGACCAGAAATTTTTCCTACATTATTGGCAGCCGCAGAACAGCTGCCGTCCTCACAATTAAGTGAGCTGATCGACGCGATCGGTTATATGGCCTTTTATCATCCGGCATTAGCAACTACAGAAAACTATCAGCGGCTTTTACAAATAAAAAAAGCCCACAGCAATGAACCGCTGATCCAATGGAAATTCCTGATTTGTTTCTCTGCTTTTCCGCAAAGTACCGAACTATTACAGCAGGAAGAACAATTTACAGAGGAAGCACAGCGTTCATTGAAGCTGCTGGCATTAAAAAAGGATTGAGCACTCGCTCAATCCTTTTAATTCGTATAATACTGAATGATCTGACACAGGGCTTCGGTGGCACCGATTCCGCTTTTTTCATCGTAATAATTAGTAAAGCGTTCATCAGCCAAATAGAGTTCGCTCAAATTCTTGTGCGCTTCCGCTGTGTATTTTTTCCAACTGAATTGCAGCCACAATCGGTGTAAGCCGAAGATTTCTTCTGCTAATGTGCTGGGTAATTCGCCGGCCTCTAAATATTCCGTCAGTTTCTTGAATAATGTCGCTTCGACTTCTTCCATTTTTAGATAGTCCCGCTCGCTCATCTCCAGCCATTTTTGATTCGAGTCCTCGACTGTATCTTCTCCGTACTTTTCGCGAATCTCTTCGCCATAGGTTTCTTCATTTTCTAGTAAAGCTTTCTGTTTGAAGGCTTCAAATTTTTCTTCTGTGGTCATTTCGATTTCTCCTTTATAATATAGCAATGTCTGGTCGAGAACTTTCAACAGATCATCCAATTCTTTGCGTTTTTTTACCATTTCAGCTCTCTGCCCAAGCAGAGTTTGCTGGATTTTTTCGGCTGGTCGTTCAAGTAATTCCCTGATGGTTTTCAAAGGGACACCAAATGAGCGGTATAATAAAATTTGCTGCAGGCGGTCGACTTCTTTTTCGGTATACATCCGATAACCGGCAGCGCTTAAAAAAGCTGGCTTCAGTAACTCACGTTCATCATAAAACCTCAACGTTCGCGTGCTCACCCCGGAAAGCTCGGCGATTTGTTTAATTGTATAGTTCATCTTTTTCCTTCTATCTTCTATTGAATAATTTGTTTATGACCCTCGACAAAAACAGCTTACACCTTGACGCAGCGTAAAGGTCAAGAAAAAAATTGCTAGTATTTATTTAACCACCATCACATTACAGGGTGCATTATTAACGACATAATCGGTGGTTGAGCCTACTAACCTGCGCTCGATCGCGCCTTTTCCGGTAGCCCCCATGTAGATCAGATCGATCTTGTAGGTTTCCGGCAAATCAAAACAAAGCGCCTTTTTAGGATTTCCGATGCAGGTCACCATTTGCTTATTATAGTAATCGATTCCGGCAACCTCTTCTTCAAGTAATTTGATCGCGGCCTTTTTTTCTTCTTCAATGATCTGGGAAACCGGTGTCGCACTGTTGACCAGCATTCCCGAACTGTTCACAACTTGGGCGATATACAAGCGAGCATTGTTTCGGCGTGCCGTCTCAACAGCTTCCATCAACGCCTGATGTGCCTGCGGCGAGCCATCGACTGCAGCCAAAATATTATAATAGCGTTCTTTCATTGCGTCTTCCCCCTTTGATTGCTTTCTTTCAGTATAGCAAGTCAAAAATGATTTGTAAGCCTTCTCTTGATTCAAAAGCTTTTTACATCAATATTAAAAATGGGTTTAACTTTTTGAAATGCAGCAAAAAACCACTTCGAAATGGCTCGAAGTGGCTTGATAGCTTAATTCTTTTCTAAATAAAGTGATTGCTGATCAGACTCTTGATAGATTTTTTTCAAATCCGACCAATCAATTTCGCGATTTTGATACCCATATGGATCATTGACATACACGATCTCTTTCTCACGATCAAAACCGGTGATCACTGCCGAATGAATCAACGGTGTCACGTAAATACTGCCTTGATCCGTCTCCCATAGCAGCCAATCATCATCAGTTGGTACTTGGAAATCTACCGTTGCAACGATCCAGACTGGTTTGCCGCTGGCTACGACATTGATAATTTTATTGAAAGAGTTTTTCTCACCAGCAACGACACGATAATCATCACCCACATACTCCCTCGCCAATTTCGCGATCGGTTCAACCGCCACGCCCATCGCCTCGTCCCCGCCAGTAATATCACCGACAAAACCTAAATGAGGATCCCCGTGATTTCCCGATTCTGTAAACAAAGGCTGATAGTCCAGCTCGTCGGCTAATTCGTTTTTACTCGTATCATAGCCATAATATTGCAACAGCATCGACAGCGACGTAACTTCACAGCCATTTTCCAATGCGTCCCCGTCGAATTGACTCTCTAAAGGAACATCCATTACTAGTTTATTTTTTTGCTGCGGTTGCTCGATTAAATCCGTGAGCCCATCTGTAAGCTCATTTTTATCTTTAACTAAATAAATCCCGCCGCCGATCACCGCAACGAAAATCAGCAGTATAATAATTCTTTTTTTCTTCATCTTCTCACCTAAATATTAATAGTCCAACGAGAAGTATACGGTCTTTTAAGAAATGCCTCAAAGAATAACCCTTGGCTTATCGGATTTTTAATGTTTGCTCTATTAAACAACAAGCATTAAGGATTTGCTAAGTTTTTTCACAGTTACGAACTTTTTGTTAGTAAACATTGAAAAACTGTGCTATATTAGCATTGGAATTTCGTTATCAACGTAATAGTTGCCTTTCGTAACACTAAGAAAGGAGAATGATTATGACATTCGATAACACAAACGTGCAATACCGTGTCACATTGAACACTGATTTGAATCTTTTTATCGTCTTCGACAAAAATGATCACAATCATGTAGCAACTGGCGTAACGATTGAAAAAGCGGTACAAGAATTGCAAAAAACGAAATAGGATTTCAGTTTGCCAGTTTTACTTCTTGCTTTAGCAAGTTAGTAAAATGGTATGCGCTACGACAATAAGATTCATTTTTCATGGTTTTTGGAAAAATGATTTCTTCTTTAAGAGTTAGCCCTGCTATGTACAAAAAAATGATTTCCTTAATACGAAATAGGATCTCAGTTCCACTCCGAGCTTTAGATCGGCTAGTGGGATGACATACGTGGTGAGAATAAGACTCATTTTTCTCGAAAAATGATTTCCTAAAAACGAAATAGGAGTGACTCCTCAATGACAGACGCGAGATTGCGTTAGAAGCACCTGCTGTGAATCCACGGTAGGTGCCTTTTTTGACTTTCTTAGCGCTCCTTGTTATGATCGATAAAACTTTTGCGGAGGTGTCGCTGATGACTACGTTTACCTATCCAATTGATGACCGCCTATCCCTTGCTTTTCCGCAACTCAATGCTGCGGAAAAATTGTTCTCCTTGATTGAATCGGATCGCCCACATATTGAAGCTTTTATAGCTGACATCGCTGAGACAAAAACACTTGAGGCTGAAAAAAATTTTGTTAAAATGAAATTGCACGGCTACGCAGAAGGTACGGATTACCTTTTCTTCATCGTCTATGACAAAATGATCTGCGGGTGTATCGACATCCACAATATTGACCAAAAAATCGGCAAAGGCGAGATCGGTTATTGGCTGCATTCTTCTTATACCAAACGCGGCATTGTTACAAAATGCGTTCAAGCGCTTTGCAGCCTGGCCTTCAAAGACTTTGGATTAAACAAGCTCTTGATCTTTGTTGATGTTGAAAATGCCCCCAGCAATCGCGTCGCTCAAAAAGCCGGCTTCACACTGACCAGCACCGAGCCGCAGGATGCTTTGCTTTTTTGCAAATTGCGTGATATGAACCACTACACATTACTAAAAGAACACTACAAAAAAGGATCTGACGAATAAATCGTCAAATCCTTTTTTTATCTTACAACCATCACATTGCAAGGGGCATGATTCACAATGTAGCCGCTGGTGGAACCAACCAATAAGCGTTGGAAACGCCCTTTCCCGGTAGCACCGACATAAATCAAATCGATGTCATACTGTTTGGGTAATTCTTCGGTCAACGCTTTTTTGGGATTTCCGATGTATTGAATAAGCTCCATATTTTGATAACGTCCCCGTTCAGCAAGCTTTTCTAAATATTGCTTTGCCCGCTGAGACTCTTCGGCCAAGATATCATCCATCGGCTGGGCGCTGCTCATTAAAATACTGGAATCATCGATTACCTGAACAACATACAATTTTGCTTCATTTCGCCGAGCTGCTCCGATCGCCTCAAAAAAAGCCCCTTCTGATTGATCCGATCCATCAACTGCGACCATAATATTCTTATATCTACTGATCATAATATCTGCTCCTTATTCATACGAATGAATTTATTTTTCTAAAGAAAAATAAGTCCGATGTTCATGCCGTATACCATTCCGCTAAACATCTTTTGCTTCGTATTATTTGTATTTAAAATCTATTTTTTGTTGACTGGATACTGCTAAAAGCGGAACTGGCATCCTTATTCATACGAATGAATTTATTTCTGTCTCTTATACACATCTAGATGTGTATAAGAGACAGCCGTATACCATTCCGCTAAACATCCTTTGCTTCGTATCGATTGTATTTTAAAGCTATTTTATGTTGACTGGATACTGCTAAAAGCGGAACTGGCATCCTTATTCATACGAATGAATTTATTTTTCGTGCTTACTATTTTAAATTACCGAATCACAGTTACGCTGCATGGTGCATGGTTTACTACGTAGGCTGCGGTTGAGCCGATTCGTGATAAGCTGATCTCGCCTTTTCCGGTGGCACCTAGATAGATCATGTCGACATCATTATCTTTGGCGAATTCAACGATCTTTTCTTTGGGACTGCCTAGATCAACAAACGGTTCAATATTCTCAAATTCTTTTCGAGACGCATCGTGAACTTTCTTCAACAAATCTTTTTCGACCTGTTCTTTTTCTGCCGCGTAAATTTTACTGAAAGAAAACGCGCTGGTGGAGAGTTCGCTGTCATTAATGATTGAAATAACATTCAGTTTAGCATCGTGACGTTTGGCTGCTTCAACGGCTTCCTCAAAAGCGTGTTCTGAATGTTCAGAGCCATCAACTGCGACTAAAAAATTTTTGTATTTATTAATCATTGGAACCGCCTCCTTTATTAAATTATAAAGGAAAATAAGCGATCTGTGAAACGAAACCAACTTTCTATTTTATAGCTGAGCCCAGTTTTATTCACAACCCTTCCTAGCAAACAACTCTCCTTGGTAAAAAAGAAAATTTTTTAGTGATTGCAAAACTTTTTGGGTTTTTGCTGTTTTTGGACGATTCAACCGCTTCTTCACCGCTTGCTATTCAATTTTTGACAGAATTCTGATATCCCATGAGCATTTTTCTTGTATCTATTTTTATAATCCGTTAAGGTTACAGTAGTTCATTTGTTTATCCGAGTTCCTTCCCAGAACTCCGGCCGTCGTTGCCCTGCGACGGCTTTTTTTTGAGCAAAAAATTTGCCAAGAAAGCCTTTTCCATTTATAGTAAGAAGCGGGTATTACCCATCCTTTATAGAATTTGTTTTTCACTTGCGGACCGTTGCCTTTTTGGCCGGTCTTTTTTGTTTTTTAGGAAGAAAAAATTCACCAGAACAGATTTATGAGGGAAATTCTCTTGATAACGGAAAATGAAAAAGCACCTTTTTATCTCTCGTAACTGTGTTAAACTGAGTACGTTGAACATTGTGTAATTGGAGGAACAAGGCATGTATAAAGCAAACTTAAAAAACATCCTCACCCGCAAGGAGGAACGTACGTTGGATCTTTCGCTGATCCCTCACGTCGGTGATACGTTGCAATTAAGAGAGCCGGATAAGTTTTTTCTGGTTCATGGGGTGACTCATATTATTGAAAGCGAGTCCAGCGAGTTCGAGATTTTTGTTGAACCGATCGACCGCACCTATTGGATGAATGAAATTTAACGAAAGCGAGGAATAAAAAATGATCGCACACAAAAGAGATGATCTCCATGTAGTTTAAAAAAATACAAATTACATGGAGGAATTACAATGAATAATATTTATGATAACGAAGAATTTTTTGAAAGCTATAGTCAGATGGCGCGCAGCCAGCAGGGTTTGGATGGTGCCGGAGAATGGCAGACGTTGAAGGACCTGCTGCCTGATTTTAAAGGAAAACGCGTACTCGATCTGGGCTGCGGTTATGGCTGGCACTGTCTTTATGCAGCAGAACACGGCGCCGCCTCGGTGGTAGGCGTGGATCTGTCGGAGAAGATGCTGGAGGTTGCACGTAAAAAGAATACCTTTAGTAATATCACTTACTTGCAAGCCAGCATTGATGAGGTGACTTTTGATGCGGAGAGCTTTGATATCGTCATCAGCTCGTTAGCCATCCATTATATTGCGGACTTTGGCAAGCTGGCTAAAAACATCGCACAATGGCTGGTTCCTGAAGGGCAATTGATTTTTTCGGTAGAACATCCGATCTTCACCGCAGAAGGTTCGCAGGATTGGTCTTATGACGAAGCTGGTAAAATCGCCCACTTTCCTGTCGATAATTATTTCTACGAAGGCAAGCGCACCGCCCACTTTCTCGGCAGCGAGGTGACAAAATATCACCGCACGTTGACCACTTATTTGGATAATTTGTTAACGAACGGCTTTCAAATCAAACGCATCGTCGAACCGATGCCGCCTGAGAATATGCTGGATATTCCGGGTATGCAGGACGAAATGCGGCGGCCGATGATGCTGATTGTGAAGGCGGAGAAAAGTTAAAAATGTAAAAAATCCCTGAAGAATGATTGAAAGTCTTCAGGGATTTCTTTTGCTATTTATTTGAGTAGTACTTAAATTCTACAAGATCCGTCGTCGCTTCTAAAGCTAGGACTCGATAAGCATCATTATAGAAACGTTCTTCTGTTGTATTGTTTCCATATAATCGAACCAATACCCGACATTCATTTAACAATGTATTGTCTTTAATATACATCCTTTTATTTCCATTTAACAAATATGCATCATAAGTTTGCGAATTAATTTTTTGCTGCTTCCAATAAATATACATCTCTATCTCTCCTTCTTTTTCTGGATTCTCTCCTGAACCACTACCTGTATTTTTCAATCGATAATATTCAATAGGCTCGTATCCCATATAGCCTCCATCTGCTGGAGTGGTATAAATACCATTTTTTCCATAGGAACAATGGATAATTGTTTTGTTATCAATAAAAATCCCTGTGTGCCCATCATTTGCCCAATATTTCGACAAAAAGATATCGCCTTTTCGACATTCTGAACGAGCAATTTTTGTAGCAATCGGTGGGAGTGTTGTATCATGTAATGAACCTGTCCATCCCATAGTACCGGATGGAATAAATCCTCCAGCTATCAATGAAAAATAAACCGCCGAACTACAGTCGTAACTATTCGGACCTAAGCGATTAGGCTGACTATATTTTACTTTTCCCTCACGATCCTTCATCCATTGAATCATTTTGTTTATATCGCCCATTTTTTCACCTCTGTTCTATTCCAATTTTTCATTTAATTGCGCTTTATTTTGCACCTTCTGTAACGATCATCATAATCGGTGCAAAACTTACTCTTGTCGCCAAAATTTGTGTCAAATCCTCATCCCTGTTCGCCCATTCTTTCATTTATATGATTGACCGTTGTTTCGATTCTCTCGACTTGCTTGAGTGATTCTGTCAAATCATCGATGGTGTTTAAATAGCGTTCTTCCCGTGCATTGTTCTGCTTCATCACCCAGACTAAGAGAAAGACAAAAAGCACTGGAAATCCGATGCTTTCAGGATTATTGAGGAATGTTGAAATAAAATTATCCATGCTTCACCAGCTTTCCTGAATTTTTACTGACCTGTTAGATAATTCAGAAGAACAAATTGCACGCCTTTTCGTAAGTCTCTGTTGATGCTGAAAAACTAACTATTAACCATCTGAAAATAGGAAAATCCTCTGCCAAAAAATCCTTCCGAACTATCTAATTTTCTGCTTTCACTCCACCACAAACATTTCTCATGTTTTCCCGCCCAATTTCAAAACAAATACTCGCTTACTCATCCGTTTCATTCCTTTCTGTTTGATCTATCTACACTATATACGAACTTATGTTCGCTTTGTTGCCAAAAAAAAAGACATCAGATTCCTAGATGTTCGGCTAACTCTTCAAAAAAAGCATCCCGCAGGCGCATTACTTGCCGCTTGCTTAAAAAGACCTGGTCCGCCACTAGATCAAGATTGACCTTCTGGTTGTTCATCATATAAAGCAGCTCGATGATATCTTTTGTTTCCGCTGTCGCATTTTCTAAGCACATGGTGATGATCTTTTGATTTCGTTCCAAGTTGACCAGCTGCCGATCTAAAGAAATGGAGATCAACAGTCTTTTATTTTTTGTATCCATATTCGCCTGTTGACGCGTCCGCTTATTATGCAAAAGCAGCTTTTCTTTTCTTTCTAAGTAGTAATCCTCCATGTTGGGATAATCGCGCAGGATTCCTTTCAAATAGTCTTTCTTCCATTTTTCCATCGTCTTTCCTCCTTAAAATAACTATCGTTAGAAGTCGCTGGGAAATAGTAAATTATTTTTAATACTAAATTCCCTTTAAAACGGACTCAAAATCTTTTTTGTAGATTAATGGTAATACATTTCGCGTACTATGTAAATTGTTTTGTCGACATATCGTCTGTTTTTTCTGGAAATTGTTAGACGATTCATGTTACTATGGTCTCGAAGGGAGTGTCATTATGTTTGCACAACAATTAAAAAAGCTGAGAAAAAAAACACCTCACCTTACCCAGTTGGAGATGGCAAAAAAGCTGGGGATCGCGAAAACGACTTACGCTTCCTATGAACAAGGAAAACGAACGCCTGATATCGAGACGCAAAATAAAATCGCGGATTTTTTTAATGTCTCTTTGGACTACTTGCATGGCCGGGAGCAAAAAAATGCTTTTTCGGCCAAACAGATGACCGTGGCCGCCCATATTGATGATGAAGTGACCGAAGAACAAATGGAAGATATTCTGAATTATATTGATTTCATTAAACAGAAACACGCAAAGAAGGATTAATCGAATGGATAAAGCAGAAAAACTAATGGCTCATTTTCAAGGAATCAATTATATTTTTGATCCATCCATGCCCGATGGTCAAAAGGGGTTATATATCGATAATCATGTTTACTTGAACCCGCGCCAAACTTCTGAAGAATTAACCGATACGATCGCAGAAGAAATCGCCCATTATCTAACAAGCTCCGGCGACATCACGCAGCAGGACACCCATGAAAAACGCAAGCAAGAACAAAAAGCCCGTGATGTTGGCGCTACTCTAGTCGTCACGCCGCAAGACATCATTGACTGTCACAAAGAACGTTTTTCCACGGTTTGGGAATGTGCCGATTATTTAGGGATCAGTAAGGAGTCTTTGGAGCATGCGGTCAAGGTCTATGCCCGGATGTATGGCGAAGGACTTTCTTACAAAAACTACCGGATTCTTTTTCGCGCAGATGGAACGATCGGTGTCTTTGAATTTTTTGATGAGTAAAAAAACGGCCCTCAGCGTGTGCTGAAGGCCGTTCGTTTTATCTATTTATTTAGACCATTAAAAATTGGTCTCAGGATCGACTAGTTCACCATAACTAATGACCGTCGTAAAATCAATGAAATCTTCTGTTTCACTTTTGATGATTTTGACGATCGCTGAATTGTTCAGTTTATTCTTTACAATTCCTAGTTGTGTTTCCTTTTTATATTCGAAAAATACTTCTTGCCCGATCGAGAAGCGCTCCCCTAAAAATGAGGGGGTTGGAGATTTGAATCCATAGGTGTTCGCCATTTGAATATCCTCCTTCAAATATTATAAAAAAAGAAGATCGTTTCCGATCTCCTTAGTCATCCATCAATAGATTAATCTTAGTCTTTTGTGATGTTTGAAGCTTGTAAGCCGCGTTGGCCTTCTTCAACATCGAAAGTCACTGCTTGACCTTCGTCTAAAGATTTGAATCCGTCGCCTTGGATAGCTGAGAAATGTGCGAAAACATCATTTCCGTCTTCTCCAGTGATGAAACCAAAACCTTTGTCTGCATTAAACCATTTTACTGTACCTTTATTCATAGAAAGTACCTCCAATTACACATCAACTGTGTTTATTTTGTTGTAATAAAAAATGACGTGTAATAAAAAAGTATCTTAAAATTCTTAGATAACCACCTAGTCACATATCAAAGTATTACTTAGTTACCATAACATGGCGGAACGAAGAAAGCAAATAAACATGAACATTTACGCAGTCCTTTGCTTATAATATTAAGTTTCGCGTCATTTCCTTAATAACTCCAATTAACCCTTGTATTCTCAATTCTTTTCATATTAACAAAACCGAGACGTTTATTGATCCTTTTCGACGTTAAACACGAACATTTAAAAAAGCCCCTTCACCAACGATGAAGGGGCGGAATTTCGTTATTCGTCAAATTGATACAGGGCAGTCGATAAATAGCGTTCTCCGTTATCTGGAACGATCGCCAAAACCTTTTTGTCCGGTCCTAATTCTTGTGCTACTTGAAGTGCAGAATGGATCGCTGCACCTGCAGATATTCCGACTAATATGCCCTCTTTTGCGGCAGCTTCCCGCGCAGTTTGCAGGGCTGTTTCGCTGGCAACGGAAAGGACTTGATCATAGATCGTGGTGTCCAGTATTTCTGGAACAAAACCGGCACCGATTCCTTGGATTTTATGAGGAGAGTGGGCGCCGCCTTTTAAAACAGGCGATTCTTCCGGTTCTACTGCGTAAATCTTTAGATCAGGATAGGCTTCCTTCAATTTTTGACCGGCACCCGTGATCGTTCCGCCGGTCCCGACACCTGCGATAAAAGCGTCTAAACCGCCTGTCCCAAAAGCTGCTTGAATTTCTTTCGCCGTCGTTTCTCGGTGGATCGCCGAATTTGCCGGGTTGTTGAACTGCAGCGGCATAAAGTAGCCGTCTTGACTGGCTAGCTCGCTAGCTTTTGCGATCGCCCCCTTCATCCCTTCTGCGCCGGGTGTCAGGATCAGCGTTGCACCGTATGCTTGAATAAGTTTTCTTCGTTCAATACTCATCGTATCCGGCATCACGATAATGACTGGATAGCCTTTGGCAGCACCGACCATGGCTAAACCTACTCCAGTGTTCCCGCTAGTTGGTTCCACAATCGTATTTCCCGGCTTTAATTCTCCCGCCTTTTCCGCTGTTTCGATCATATGCAAAGCGATCCGATCCTTCACACTGCCGCCGGGATTAAAAAACTCCAGCTTGACATAAACCTCCGCGCTGTTTTCCGGTATCAGTGTATTCAGCTTCACGATTGGCGTTTCTCCGATTAACTCTAAAATGGATGAATAAGTTTTTCCCATATTGATGTCCTCCTGCTTGTTTTTCAGTACATCAACTATACCTGTTACCGATCCGTCTTAGCTAATTGCGCTTTTTTATGGCTGGTCATTGGTTTTAGCTATGGGTGCTTATTTTGACAATCACACAAAAAGAGCCCAACCATTTGCTTATAAATGGTTGAGCTCCTCGTTAAATTTCACTAACTGTCGAATCTTCTGCTGCTAACTCATTTGCGGCAGCTTCTTCTTGAACTGCTTGATTATCTAAGGCTTTAAAAAATGGGAAATAGATGGCCATTGAAAGCACTGCCGCAATAATTTCGTAAATACCAAAGGATAAACTTCCCTGCACGATCCCATGAACTAGCGGCGGTAATGATCCGGCGCCTAAGATTCCGATTGGAGCAGTAATGATTCCAAAAGAGATCAACAGATACCCCAGCGAAACGATCACTAAAGGAGTTAATAGAAATGGAATCAGCAGCATCACATTTAACATCAGCGGCATCCCGAAAATCACCGGTTCATTGACTCCGAATAATCCGCTGGGGAAAACAATTTTGGAAAAGGCGCGATAACGTTTGCTCTTTGAAAAGAAAAACATATTCGCCACTAAACCGATCGTAGCTCCGCTTCCTCCTAGACAGGCCAGATCATAAAGACCAAAATTAATGACATGCGGGATCGCTTCGCCGGCGGAGACAGCCTCGGTATTTCCTGCGAGGTAGCCCAAAAAGATCGGCATCAAAATCGGCAAAACGGTCATTGATCCGTGAATCCCAAAGAACCACAGCAGGTTAGAAATCAAAATCAGAACTAAGAATGCTGGCAAGGTTGCGGTCAACGACTGCAGCGGCTGTTGAAGCAAGGTATAAATAAAGTCCGTCGCTGTTTCAAAGCTGGTCAGACTAAATAACAGCTTGATTAATCCAAAAATCAAAACAATCGCAACCGCCGGAATTAAAGACGTAAAGGACTTGGTGACCATCTCAGGCACACCCTGCGGCATACGGATCGTAAAGTTCTTCTTAACAAAAAATCGCATCACTTGAATCGTCAACAGTGAGACAAAGATCGCAACAAAGACACCTTTAGCTCCTAAATAGCTGGTATTCAGATAGGCTAAACGCTCTTCTGGCACATCCGTCAACGGACTAAGCATCAAAAAGCTGACAAGTGAGATCAAACCTGTTCCTAATGCATGCTCTTTTATCTTGAAAATATCTGCGCCGCAATACGCGATACTAAAGGCCATATACATCCCCAACAAATCAATGGTAAAATCCGGGATATAATTTAGCAGTGTCCCTAATTGTGTACTAGTCAAGAAATCTTGATAAGGTCCCCAGCTGAAACTAGCGATCACCGTAAAAATCGAGCCTACCATAATAACACCCAGCAGCGCCATCGACCCTGTGCTGACACTCTTTAAGTAACGATTTTCAGAGATTTTATTTGCGACAGGGATAAATCGTTTTTCCATGAAATCAATAAAAGTATTCATTCTTCTCGCTCCTTATTTATTCGACTGAATTCGGTTTTTATACCAGAAATAGCTTTCCTTCGGGATTCGACGACAGTCCTTTACGTCTTCATCCGTTCGATCAACATACACCAATCCGTAGCGTTTTTTAAAGCCTTGATGGGAACTAACCAAATCAAGCAGCGACCAAGGGCAATAGCCAAAGACCGGATACCCCTCCTCCACCAAACGTTCGCACTGCTTGATGTGCTGTTCGAGATAGTCGATTCGATAATGATCGGAGACCGTTTCTCCTTCTAAAACATCCGAATAGGCCAACCCGTTTTCGGTCACCACCATCGGAAGTCCGTAACGCTCATAAATATCCCGCATCCCGATGTATAAGCCCTCTGGATCGATCCCAAACTCCATCCATTGGGTCTTGGTCAAATGGGGGTTATTTCCCAAAGTAAATAATTCATTCCGATAAAACGGCGGCAGCTTACTGTTATCTTCACCGTCAGCTAATGCCCGCACACAGGTACTGCAATAATAATTGATCCCAACAAAGTCCGGCCGATTATTCTTTAGCACCGCGGCATCCTCTTCCTCGGATTCAGGATACCAGCCTTTGTTCTTTAAATAATTGCTGTAGCTAGTTGGATATCTGCCAAAAACCGACATATCCAAAAAACAATTCTGCAAAAAATCCTGTGCATTTCGTGCGGCTAAAATATCATTGGGTGCTGGTGTTTCCGGATACACTACCTGCATTGAACAAATCGGACCGATCTTTCCATCTTTTACGATTTTACGAAAGACTTCGATTGTCTTTTTCTCGGCAAGGGACATGTGATAGCTCATTTGATACACGTGTTTCATTTTCAGCTCTGGATTCGTTTCGTGATTTCCGTTTAAATCGGTTGCCGCGCTGGCAATCAGCTGTTCATTGATCGTGCCCCAATATTTTACCCGATCACCAAAATGACGAAAACAGATTTCCGCGTATTTTACGAACTGCTCCACACATTGCCGCGATTGCCACCCGGCAAAATCCTCGACAAAGCGCTGCGGCATTTCGAAATGATACAGCGTCGGAAATGGTGTAATGCCATTTTCTAAACAAAGATCGATCAGCTGATTATAAAAAGCGATCCCTGTTGGATTTTCCTCGTAGCCATCCCCCATGATACGAGTCCAATTAAAGGAAAAGCGATAAAGCGTGATCCCTAATTCCTTCATCAAAAGAACATCTTCTTTCAGATGATGGTATTGATCAGAGGCCACCTTTGAATCCGCTACGCCTGCGGGTACTTTTCGGACATCCGTCGTAGCGACACCTTTGCCGCCTTCGCCATATCCTCCTTCCACTTGGAATGCCGAGGTGGAGGCTCCCCAATAAAAACTTTTTTTCTCCATATGTGCATCGCTCCTTCCTATTACCTAAACAATAGCACGGAAGCGATTCCATTCACGACGACAAAACAAAGCCCCTAGTTTCAAAACTAGAGGCTTTGTTTCAAAATATGAAACTTCAGGCTAAATAAATCGTTCGCATATAATAAAACAGCAAAAGCTCCATTATATAAAGAACCGACAGTCGTCCTTCTGTGTTTTCATTGCGTTCCCCGCAGAGGATCACCTGATCTGCGCTGCGTTCAATCATCGGCGAACTCTTAAACGTAAAGACAATGATATGGACGTCCTTCTTTTTCAAGGCCGCAATCACTTTTTCGTTGAAATAGAAAAAGCCGCCTTCCATCGAAAAAATCAGCGCTAAGCTGTTAGGCTGGATTCTTTCAATCGCCGCCAATTGATCATCCACAGTAAACCCGTTATGAACACGTTTATCCATCATAGCCATGCGACTTTGGAAGTGCTGGCTCATAAACGAAGCAAATTCTAAGCCGAAAACCACCACATCAGAAGCTGTATGAATCCTCTCAGCCACTTCCTTCAGCTCAGACTCCGAAAGATGCTCTTGGCAATAAGTCAAATTGCGGTGCAGATTCTCAGTGAATTCGGCAATAAAAGAACTCTCCGGTGCCGGGTCCGTTGCCGTATATTTCTTGTCATAATCATGAGTAATTCCTATCTCGGCTTCACAGGCGGATTTAAATTCGGTATATGTCGCAAATCCTAACAAACGAATAAACCGTGAGATCGCCGCGGTGGAAACAAAACATTTTTCACTCAGCTGATAAATGGTTAATTGGGGAATCTCATCAAAGTTATCCAACACGATCTGGGCAATAAAATAATTGTTGTCCTGCTTTTTTTGATTATTGATATAACGAAGTAAAATACTCCTTACTGGATTCCCTAGCTCCATCGTCCTCACCCCATTCTTATGGTCAATTTCCTTTAAAGTATATAATGAAAAAAGAATCCATTCAATGGTTCGCCAAATCCGCTGCGGGTCGTGTGAAAGCTGATGGCTTCTATTTTTGCAGATAAAAGCAGCTTCATTCACATTGCGCAAACTTGGTTACATCACTTTCTCCGGCAATAATCGACATACCCAAAGGCAAATGCTTCGATCAACAGGAAGAATGAGGACGAGGTTTGCAGCCACCAATCGGTTGGATTGGGGCTCCGGCTGCTGGAGGCGTACAGTGAATAATCTGCTCGGCCGGATAATAAGTTGTTCTGCATGTTCGTGATCGAGACGATGGTGGAGCGATGGGTGGATAGGACGTTCAATACATTAAAGAGGTGCTGGTTCTCACCCGATAATGACAGCACAAAAATCAAATCCTCGGCGGTGATCTTTTCCACGATGCGTTTGAACTCATTCGATTGGGAAGAGGCGGGAATCATTTGTGCCGGCTTGCCAATCAGCAGCAGCAGACGCTGTAATTCGGCTGCTTGGTTCTGCTGGGTGACCCCTGTTCCTAATAAATAGACGTTGCGGCTGTTTTGCAGCGCGCGATAGATGTTTTCCCAATCGTTGTCTTTGAGATAGTTGATCGTTCGTTCCGCGTCGGAAAAAATTCTTTTTTTGAAGGTGGTCTCTTCCACGGCCTCATTGGGATTGTTTTGCCATTTTAAAAAATTCCGCAGCTCGCTGAAGCCGGTAAAGCCCAGCTTTTGTGTAAAGCGGATCACGGTTGATTTTGAGGAATGACAGATTTTGGCAAAATCATTGGTTCCCATCGTCGTCATTTCTTTAGGATGGGCATGGATGTATTGGACCATTTGCAGGTCGATCTCATTTAAATTGTCGTAATGCTGATTGACGATATCGGAAAAAAGCATAGTCATCCTCCTTAGCGTTTATTCTTATTTTACCTTACCGGAAAACGAATTCAAACGATGGCAAAACTGCCAAAATATACGTTAGAAAAAAAGTATCAACGATCGTTTCCAATCATTAATACTTTCATTGTAAAACTTATTTTAATTCCGGCCACCAAGTGCCATTGGCTTCGATCATTTCATCCAAGATTTGCTTCGCCACTGCCGCGGATGGAACGGTCTTAGAAAGCGTCATCGCCTGCCACAATTTTTGATACGATTGTTCTTCAAACGCATCGACGACTAATTTTTCAACGGCAACCTGTTGCTCAATCAGACCTTTTTGGAAATGCGGGATTTTCCCCATACACAATGGTTCATAGCCGCGCTTGCTGACGATACATGGGACCTCGACCATCGCGTCATCGTCTAAATTCGCGATCGCGCCTTCATTTTTAACGATCAAAAGCATTCGTTCATAGGTGTTGTAGGCCAAAGCGCCCGCTAATTGAACGATAAATTCCGCGTGTTCGCCTGCTTCGATCGTCGTGTCCTCCGCTGTTTGTGCTGCGGCGATTCTTTCGCATTCCGCAAAGACATTTTTCTCGCGATTATCCATCACTTCATTGGCTCGTGTGTAATTTGGATCGGCGTGAGCCACCACGTAATCAGGATAGAGGTAATATTTTAGGTAAGTGTTCGGTACAGTCGTGGGATCGACGGCATAAACATCCTTAGCCTTTTGGAAGGTATCCATCCAGCTGTTTTCTTCCAATAAAGGATTGCCTTCGCCTTTTGCCGCGGCATACCCGTATTTCGCCACATGCTCTTTTAATTTCGGCATTAGATCATTGCCCTGCTTGTCGGTCAGTTCTGTCCACCAGCCAAAATGGTTCAAGCCGTAATAACGATCGATGATCTCACTTTCGCTTTCTAAACCGACGATATCTGCGATGGATTTTTTGATCGCCACAGGCATGTCGCAAATATTGATGATCTTCGCCTTCGGACGCATTCTGCGGGTCGCTTCCGCTACGATCGCGGCTGGATTCGAATAGTTCAGCATCCAAGCATCCGGCGAATATTTTTCCATATAGTCGATCAATTCCACCACGCCCGGAATAGAGCGCATCCCGTAAGCCATCCCGCCAGGTCCGCAGGTTTCTTGTCCAACGACGCCATATTTTAACGGAATTTTTTCATCCTGCTCCCGCATCGACAGACCGCCTACACGAATATGGGCCATCACAAAGTCGATATCAGTAAAAGCTTCTTCGGGATCGGTTGTTGCTAAAAATTCGATTTCCGGTGCGCGTTCTTTGACGATTACCTCGCAGGCTTTGGCGACAATGCTTTGACGTTCTTCGTCATTGTCGTAAAATTTTAGTTTGCGCAAAGGAAATTTGTCCTGATTTTCAATAAGCATCATGACGATTCCGGCAGTATAGGTACTTCCTCCGCCTGCGATTACAACTGACTGTTTTTCCAACTTCATTCTTCTCTTCCTTTCAAAATAAACCACAATTTTATGCTTCGCTCATGCCTAATCGCTCGCAAATATCATCCTTGAAGCCTTGGACGCCCATGCCGATGATGACTTGGACATTCGTGCCATTTAGGACGACACCTTTTTGCTGCGAGATTTTTTCTAATTGCGCCGAATCTACTAATGCTTCATCTTTGACTGTCACCCGCAAGCGCGTGAAGCAGTTCGAAATGCTTTCGATATTTTCTTTTCCGCCAAGACCCGCGACAACGAAATCAAAGTCAGTGCTGCCGTCGAGAGCTATTCCTTCATTCGACGCATTCGCAAGAACAACTTCTTCTGCTAGCTCATCTTCCCGCCCTGGTGTTTTGATGTTTAGTTTGTTGATTAATAGGACGAAAACAAAATACCAGATGACCGACATGACGATACCAACGATAATCACTAAGTAAAATTTGGTGACTGAAGGACTGAAAACCGAGTTTGACACAACTGTGTCAATCAAACCGTACAACATATAAGTTCTGGCACCGATTCCCCAGAGAATCGTTTCTGAAACAGCCGTCATCAGACTGTGAACCAACCACAGTAACGGTGAGGCAAACAAGAAGGAGAAATCCAACGGTTCAGTGATCCCCGCCACCGCCGCAACAAACATTGAAGGCAGGATCATTCCTTTGACCTCTTCTTTACGCTGTTTTTTCGCACAGTGGATCAGGGCCAAAGACACCGCGATTGAGCCAAAGATCTTCACAAACCCAAAGGTCGCAAACCGTAAAGATGGATCTAAACTCGTGATCGAGCCCGCATTCGCCATTTCCGCATAAAAGATATTCGCCGCACCATTGTAGACCTGTCCGCCGATTTTCGCCGTCCCGCCCAGCGCAGTAAAACAAAATGGCATCCACAATAAATGATGCAGACCTGTCGGAATCAAGAAGCGATTTCCAAAGGAGTAAATGAACACACCTAGTAATCCAGTCGTCAAAATGAAGCCTGACAATGACGAGATCCAACTATTTACCACCGGCCAAATATAGCTCATGCCGATCGCGGTCACTAAAATAACCGGAATCAAAATCATGAAGGAAAAACGCGAACCGCCGTAAATACTCAGGAAGTCGACAAACTCCTTATCCGAAAAACGATTATGAATAAATGCCACGATACAACCAACCAGCATGCCTAAAAAGACATTCATATCGACAACCTGAAAGCCTAAAACAACCGCCTGTCCCGTTCCAAAAAGACCCATTTCACCGGCTTCCGCCAATTGATTCGTCAGGGTCAGCCACGCATTGTTCGCCGCTAAAAAGAATAAAAATGCGATTAATGAGATAAGAGCTGCCTCGACCTTCTTCTTTTTTGCTAATGATGCTGAGATGCCGACACAAAAGATCAGCGCCAAATTATTCAGCATACTGTCCATCATCGTTTTGATCAGTCCGCCGAAGGTCTGCAAGACACCCGGCATAAATTCTAATTGTAAAATAACAGATACTGCCAAGAACAACCCCATTACCGCCATGAACTTGACTGGAACGATCACTGCCCTAGAAAAGTCCTGCATCGTCTGAGAAAATTTACTTTTCATCATCTCTCTCCATTCGTTTTATTGAGTATACGTATCTCTTGACCTTAGACTACCAACTTATGAAATCCGTTACAATGCTTCTTTTATTCTTTGGACCGAGGTCCATCGGTAGAAACCGCAAAACAATTTTTAATAACACTTAGTTGTATTTGCTAAATGAAACCTATTTTATGCTTAGTGTTAACGTTTCGTCGGCTTTCAGTTCTCTATTAATTAACGAAAAAAAAGCGTGCAGAAAATGAATCATCTTCTGCACACCTATATTTTTATTCCAGACCAATCCTAAGCAGCCTGCTGTTCGTATCAACTGCGCCTATCACCATTGGTTCAACGGACTTTAAGTTGTCCGTTTTGGTGACAATGACCATAACCGTAGGATCATAGCCTTCATTTTTTATCGCATCTAAATCAAACTCGACTAAAAGATCGCCTTTTTTGACTTTCATGCCTTGCTGAATATGACTGGTGAAATATGCTCCTTTTAGATCAACCGTATTTATTCCTATGTGGATCAAGATTTCTTCTCCGTTGTTTCCTGCTAGGCCAATCGCGTGCCCTGTTGGATAAGCCACTCTGACGATCGCATCTGCCGGAGCGTACACCTTTCCTTCGCTAGGTTTGATCGCGATGCCATCGCCTAACACTAATTTTGAAAATACTTCATCATCCACATTGATCAAATCGATGGCTTCGCCTTTTACCGGAGCATAATAATCGATCTCTGATTTTCCCTCTTCATCTTTTTTAGGAAGGAAATCCGCTTCACTTTTTTTATCGCCAATAATCAAGGCCGTAATCAACGCAAAGGCAAAGGCCACGATCCCGCTAATGCACAGACCGATAAAGCCGCTGTCAATGCCTTTTGGATTAATGAATGTTGGCAAGCCTAGTAAGCCGTGTGCACCAAAGGTATACAGCTTAGAACCAGCTAATCCGGCAATCGCCCCGCCAATTCCGGCACCAGTCAAACAAGTGACTAAAATCCATTTTCGAGGAATCAAAACGCCGTATAACGCGGGCTCGCTGACACCGAAGAAGGAAGAAACTGCCGCTGCCGTTGAAACTGCCCGTGTATCCTTATTTCTTGTGCGAATCGCTATACCAATCGTCGCACCAAGAATAGCGGGCGCTCCAGAGAAAATAAGCGGATTAATAATATCATACCCATATTGCGCGACATTGATCGCAAAGAAAGGAATAACGGCCCAGTGCAAGCCAAACATAACCAAAATGGACCAAAAAGCCCCTAAAAGGAATCCTGCAATCCCAGTATTCAAATTAATCAGCCAAGAAACCGTGCCGCTCAGCATATTTTGCAGAACGATCGAAATGGGACCAATAATAATTAAACTAGCCACTCCTGTAACGATCAGTGTAAAGAAGGGGACAAAAACCATTTTCAACACATCCGGAATGTACGTATCAAAAAACTTGTAGACATAGCTGGCAATCCAAACGATCGCGATGATTGGAATGACCGTGCTGGCGTAATTCTGTAACGCCACCGGAATACCTAAGAAGGTTAATTGATAATTCATAGAAAAAATCGTTCCCGCAAACAACGTATTGATCGGGGCCCCGCTCGCTGCTGCAACAATGCTGGGATAGACTAAAAACGCGCCTAAAACAATCCCGTAAATCTCCTTGATCCCAAAACGTTTAGCAGCACTCCAACCAATCGCAACCGGGAAGAAATAGAAGAGAACATCAGAGAGTGCATTTAATATGATATAAGTCCCGTCGGTATCAGAAAGCAGTCCGAACACGCTGATTAAAGCCAGCATTGCTTTGATCATCCCTGCACCGGATAAAACGCCTAGTATTGGGATAAAAATTGAACTAACTAACCCCAGCGCCTTGGTCAAAAGATTTTTATCATCCTCCTGATTGGCCTGTGAGCTGTCAAAAGCATCCTCAGAGAATCCGCCTTCTTTAATAATGGCATCATAGACTTTTTTAACACTCGGGCCGATCACGACTTGATACTGTCCGCCCTGTTTGATGACATCCAAAACACCTTGCATGTGTTTTATTTCGTCGTCATTTGCTTTTTTTTCATCTTTTAATACAAAACGAACCCTAGTTACACAATGCGAAATATTTGCGACATTCTCTTTCCCGCCGACCTGCTTTAGAATTTCTTTGCCTAATTTCATGTAGTCCATAATCATTAAAACCTTTCTATTTTTCATTATTATCGACTTCACTCAGCCCCGATTACGGCTCTTTCCGAACACCCAAATTTGAACCTACGACTGTGAGTCTAACAGCTCGCTTCCTTGACAAAATTGACCAATAATTTTTTCAAAAGTCCCAGACGGAACCGGGTTCCCAATTGTTTCAAAGCTTAGACCGTAATCCTTCTCCTCCAAAAAATAATGATGAAACCCGTCACAATAGCCTGCGATAAGAACGGTTTTATCCGTAGAAGTTCGCAGCATCTCCCCGCCTGCTGAAGCCAGTTCTCCGGGAAATACGAACAGGCGCAGATCGCCTAAATCTAAAATGCGCATAGGCACCACATCATAAAACGGCGGTTCCTTCAGCTGCGCTTCGCATTTCTTGATCAAATGCTCCAGCGGCTGAGATCCGACCGCTTTGATTGATCCGTTTTTCATTCCTTCAATTCTCTTTAACAGGTCTTGATCATAGGCTTTCTTATCATTCACAACTTCTTGATTAAGCGTCAGCACACGGAGCGGCTGGTTATCTACAGTGATCGTGCGTTCCAGCTCAATGTGATTTATTTTCTCGGCTAATCCGGTGGTCACCCTGTCCAGCTCAGCAAAATCTCTAGCCAATCGATCATTATGATTGCTGGAATCGCCGGCACAGCCGATCAGCATTAATGGGTAAAAGCCCCAAAGATCCTTTAGCTTCTGTGATAAATTCCCTGCCAGATCGGCGGTCAGCAGCATATTGCTTCCGCTTAGAACCGTCGAATGGACTGCGATGTTGACCAGTCCCGCGATTTCCTTGCCTTCGTGAACAAACTTAACCACGGAAACCGTATTGTCCGATTGCTGCCCGGGATGATTGCGATTGCTGAAATAGCCTAAAACCAAATCATCGCCGTAAACCATCTTCGCCTCTACCAGATTGTTCTCGCATTTTTCATATAATTCAACAAAACTATTCGCTAGAAAATCGCGGTATTGTTCATTAAACTTCCCAAACTCCCAACTTTCGTGAAAGTCTCTCACTGAGTGATGATCATGGGTAACACCGATAATGACATTGGCAAAAGGAATACCGTAGCGCTGACTGATCTTATAGCGAATCGTCGCGGCAAACTGATCCTCCAGCTCCAATAAATCGCCTGTGGCAATAAATAATTTCTGATTTAAATTAGTGCAAATTAACAAACCATTGATAAAAATATGATCATGAATGCCTTCTGCCGGTTGATTTCTCAAAGGTGTTTTATAGCCTAAAAGATAAAACGGCTCCTCGGGTGTAATGTCGATTCTTCCTGATCCTACGTCCATTTTTTCACTTCCTTTTGATTAATTCTGCCAACACTTTTTCACTGACTATTTCGGCGCTTCCGCTGGCAAACATCGAATTCATTGCTTCATAGGTACACTTTTGATAGCTCTCTTCATCGGCCATATACTTTTGCCCGCCATTAATCATTGTCGCGACGATCGTTGTCTTGTACGGTGATTGGGCCTTAATGTCAGCGCCAATATTACTGGTAATTTCCGGTTTCAGCATGACGATCGCCACTTCGCCAAAGGTCACTATCGGAATACTCACCCTTCGATCAGCACTGGAAATAAAGACATGATCTCTGGCAGGTTTTAACTGCTTTCTATCCGGCAGCTCTTGCCCTTTTACCGTGACTGTCAGCTTGTCCAATACGAAGGGCCCGTCAGTTTCTGACCCCTCCTGCTTTATTTCTTCTATCAAAACATTTCCCAGCGCGTTTGCCTGTTTGGTCAGGTCTTGAAAATCTCGGCTTGCGCTTTTCGGGATCTGATTGGCAGCGGCTCCCAGCATAAATAAAGCGGGACAATCAAAATGGTCCTCGATACTTTTACTAGCCAATCCAATAAAGTCACTGCTGACTGCTGTATCGTCGATCGTTTCGACTAGCGAAGATTGTACGTCCACACTATAAAGAACAGCCAATATCTCCTGATTTTCGGTCATAAATTTGAGAATTGGCAGCTTCCTGTCAGAGAACCCATTAGGATTTCTGCCGATCCAATAACCAGCTTCCTGTTCCACGTCCCGATTAATCGTTGCATCCGTTTCAGCTGTATGGCGGATAACTTTGACCCGTTGAATGGTAGCAACCGCATTTTTCACTGCACCTGCAACCGCTGCTAAAATGATTTGCAAAAATAATTGATTCTTTTGCTTGATTTCCTCACTCGATCTTTCCAAGGCTTCGATTGAACGCGTATGCGGCGCAGAAAAGGTATGACTAACGCTGATAAAAATGTGATCCAACGGCACCGCATAGTGACTGCTGATTTCTGTCTTGATGGCGTCAATGGCATATTCTTTTAACGAAGTCAGATCCAAAGAAACAAATACCAATGACTCTTGCTGCTCCAAAATGATGACTCTGCATGCCAAATCATCATGGAGATACCGAAAATTTTCTATGGGAAAAATAGTATCCGGTAATTCAAGGTTTGTTCTCCCCGCACCTGCTCTCATCTTAATACCTCCCCTAAATTGAGCTTTGATACAATCGCTGCGCATTTTCTCCTAGAATTAAAGACTTGTCTTTTTCTTCAATAGCTAAACTCTGGATAAACGCCGCACCTTCTGTTAACCACTCGCGGCGCACCGGATAGGAGGAGCCAAAAATAATATGATCTGCCCCCATCATCTTAATGGCATGCTCCAAAGAATCTTTTCCCCACGGTTGCGCATGCGACATTTCAAAATAAATATTTTTCGCTAAATGTGCCGCTACATTGGTTTGATCATCAGCAAAACGCTGAACGGTATCCTTACTGCTCTTTTTATGAGGCATCAGCATGTTTTTCAGTGCAAAGAATCCTCCGCCTAACATGGAATGAACAAATGTAAGATCGGGATATTTTTCAAAAAAGCCGCTGTACAGCTCCCGACAAACAGCGGTGAGCTGATCCGCACATCTTCCATAGGAACGTCTGATATTGGTGTATTCAAACAAGGCCTCATATTGTGTCGGAACCGGTGTATGGTGGATATAAACCGTTGCCTGATAGTGATTCAATTCCTCGAAAAATGCGGCAAACTGTTCATCATCTAAATAATATTTGCCGTAATGGGTGACCAATTGTACTCCTGGAAATTTCAACTCTTCAAAGCAGCGCTTAAGCTCATCAAAAACCTCTTGCGTCCCCATTGGCGGTACGACTGCTAATGGAACCAGCCGCCCCTCGCTTTGTTTCATGTATTCATACATTCCATCATTAAATGCTTTACACTGTTCGAGCGTCAGCCATTCATGGCAGCCGGGAATTTTTAAGATCGCCTGATCGATGCCCGCTTGGTCCATATCTGCCAGAATGTTCGATAACTGATACTCTCCTTGAAGATAGTTTAGATTTTCAAAGCCTTTGGGCCGTTCAATGACAATTTGGGTGCGGCCATCCTCAAGCTCTTTGTAATAGGCGTTCGTATCATAATGCTTTGGTACACTGCTTAAAAAATTCTCTAATTTTTGCTTCGAAGCAAAAATACTTTCATCAAACCAGTATAAGTTACTATCAATTATCATTTCAGTTCTCGCTTTCTTGTAAATTTGCATGGAAGTTGAACAAGAGGAATCCCATAACTTTAAAAAAAAGAGCCTCCGGAGGTCTGCTGATAACAGAACTGTCTTTTCTCTTTAATGTCTTGCCTCTTTTCTATGTCTTAATGATAATATATTCTGAAACCGTTTACGATTCGATAAAGAACGCTATTTATTCGATATCGGAATAAATAGCGTTCTTTTGATTTTTTATGCTGTTTTTAAGCAGTTCATTCACCAATAAATTCTAGAAATGCTTGGGTTATGGGCGTGATTTCCTTCGTTTTCGCATGATAAACATTTATATCTGTTCGAATCTCAGGATAAATCGGTACCATCACGACACCTTTTGAATTTAAATAGCTAATTGGTTTTTTCATTAATAGAGAAATCCCCATGCCTTCTTTCACCAGATCCAAAATATTTTCTGCTCGCTTTCCCGTATAAGCGATTGTCGGTTCGAAGCCCGCCTCTCGACATGCAGTGACGGATAAGTTATACATCACGGTGCCTTTATTTAGAAAAAGAAAGGATTCATCACTCAGCTCATTCAGCATTATGCGTTTGCTTTTCGCTAATTTATGAGATTGAGGAAGCACCGCGACTAAGTGGTCGGTGGAAAAATGAATGCGGGCCAGCTTTTCATTTATTTTAGGCTCCTCTCTGATAAACGCGAGATCACACTCGCCATTTTCTAAAATAGCCATTAATTGCTGCGAGTCTGCTTCGATCACATGAACATTGGTTTGCGGATACATCTTGCGAAAGTCCATGATTGCTTGGGTAATACCATAAGGTGCCATAATAGGAATCGCTCCGATGGTAATAGTTTGCAGCAGCTTATCCTTAAACTGATTCAATTCAGTCACTGACTTCTCATAAAGACTGACCATTTCTTCAGCGTAGGGCAGATATTCCTTTCCATAGGGCGACAACTGAACATTTCTTGTCGTCCTGATGAAAAGCTTAACGTCCAGTTCCTTTTCCAATAATTGAATATGCTTTGATAAGGTCGACTGTGAAATAAACAGTTCTTCCGCGGCTTCTAAATAATTATTGTGCTTTGTCAAAATGACAAAATCTCTGAGGTAGTTGATATTCAATTTTTTCCCCTCTTTTCAAAAAGACAGACCAGCGAAGTGGGCGTCTGTCTGTGTAAATTTCTTATGGCATTAAAAAATCATTTTCACTTGAAGCTTATCATCTTTTTATGATAAATCAATATTGTTTTCTATTTATTAGCTCGTATTTGCTCCTTTGTTAGCTTAGAATAGCTATTGGCCGGCTATCAGTAACAAACACTGAATAGAAAGATCTCTGGATAGGCTCCTAATTTGAATACAAAAAAGTGTCATATAAACAGCGTTGTTATCCGCTAAGTTTATATGACACTAGCTATTAAAGTAGAGTCCCTTTAAATTTAAAATTCAACGCTGCGCCAATCAAATTCGCATCGTTATGAAATTTACAGCATTTGATCGCAGGCATGATCTCTTCAACGCCTTCTTTTTTTAGCTGCTCAGATAATCGATTGGTAAGCTCTGCTGCTAATTCTGGGCGTCTTGAGATTCCTCCGCCTAATACAATCAATTCAGGATCAAACATGACTTGGATATTGTAAAGATTATTCGCCATAATCTGATACATCTCATTTACAAGTCTCTCAGCCAGTGGATCACCATTTTCTTTTAATGCGTAAAGCCCTTTTCCATCGACTTTCGTATTGGTTTGTTCGGAATAAAAGTTCGCAGCTTTGACTAAGGTGCCATTTTGGCTGAAGGTCTGCTCATTTTGACTTTTCAGCAGACCGACTTCCCCGCCAAATAGGTGACTCCCTTTATATAATTTTCGGTGGACAAAAAGTGCTCCGCCTACCCCTGTTCCTAAAACAACGAAGGCGATTTTTTGCGCATCCTTGCCGACTCCTAGCTCAACTTCCGCGATTCCAGCACAATTTGCGTCATTTTCTATCGTGACTGGAAGTCCGAAATATTCTTCCAGCTCAGCAAAAATTGGACGTTGATGGATATAATCCACCGCGCTGATACCAAGTATTTTTCGTTGCTCTTGGTCAACGGCTCCCGGCGCACTGATAGCGATGCCCTCGAAGGTTTGATCAGATTCATTGATTACCTGCTGAAAAGCTTCTAATAATGCCTCAAACGTGTCGGGCGTTGGAAAAGCGGCGACCTCACTTAATACCTGATTTTCCCAAATCCCATGCTTGACCGTTGTTCCGCCAATATCAAATACGACTAAACTCATTCATCATCACCTAAAATCCATTATTTTCACTTACTGCTTTGATCCAGCGGCCGCTCTTTTTCACAGAGCGTTCCAGTGTTTTTAAGTCCAAGCGATAAAAGCCGTAGCGATTTCTGTAGCCGTTCAGCCATGACCAGCAGTCTACAAATGTCCAAGCATGATAGCCGAAGCAGTTACTGCCTTCAAGGATTCCTTTATGCAGATAGTTTAGGTGCTCTTTCATGAACTCGATTCGATAATCGTCTTCAATTTCCCCAGAGTCCTTCATGAAGCGCTCTTCTTCTGCGACACCCATTCCATTTTCACTTACATACCAAGGAATATTGTTGTACGCTTCCTTCATCATGATTGCAACGTCATAAAGTGCTTCAGGATAGATTTCCCAGCCGCGGTAAGGATTTATTTTTTTATCCGGCCAATCATAGGCTGCATAAAAGTCTGAAGGCATTTGTACAGGCATCCGCGCTTCTTCCGGTGCTTGAACACGTCGCGGCTGATAATAGTTTAGTCCGATAAAATCTACTAAATTTTCTTTAATCAACTCATGATCGCCTGTTTCCACCTCCGGCAACAGCTGGTTCTCCCTTAACAACGCGATGAGTTCATCAGGAATCGTCCCTAATACTGCCGGATCTAAAAAACTCCGGGTATTCAGCAAATCTGAACGAAAGGCAGCTGACAAATCTGCTTGCGCTTCACTTTTCGAATATGTTGGCGAAATATTTAAAATAATCCCGATCTCTCCTGCTTGCTCCGCTGCTTTAAAAACCTTTACGGCTGCTTTATGGGCAAGCAACGTATGATAGCCCACCTGAATCGCCCGTTGAAAATCAACGACTGCGGGGTAATGATACTGATAAAGATACCCGCACTCTACATGGACGAGGGGCTCATTGAAGGTCGTCCATTTTTTGATAAGATCGCCAAATAATTCAAACGCGGTTTGCGCATAAAAGGCAAAGGCTTCAATCGAGACACGATTTTCCCAGCCACCCTGTTCCATCAGCCACATGGGCATATCAAAATGAAAGAGATTAATGATCGGCTCTACGCTATGATCCAGCATCGCTGAAAAGTACTGCCGATAAAAATCAACTGCCGCTTGATTGACTGTCTTCCCATCCGGCAGCAGACGCGCCCACGAAATGGAAGTTCTAAGGGAGTTTAGTCCAATCTCCTGCATTCGCTGGCAGTCAGCCAAATAATGGTCATACACGCCAGAGGTAATTGCTGGTCCTTGGTTTTGATGGAATTTCTCAGGCGCAATTTGAAACCAATAGTCCCAAGTTGTCGCGGTTTTTCCGAAATTTAAACTCTGTCCTTCTGTTTGGGGAGCAGACATTGCCGCTCCCCACAAAAAGTTCTCAGGAAAATTCTTCATGTGTACTCCTCTTATTTGTGCAATATTTGTTCAGACGCCAGCCATTGAGTGATCGCGTCTGAATATAAATGGATATATCTCTCGTAAACCATATCCAGCTGAATAAGGATCGGTATCTGCGGGGAAATATTTCCTAGGGCTTCTTCCCTTGTAAAGCTCGCGGCAATCAACACAACATCCGCATGAGGGATCAGCTGCGAGTAGCGATTGGAGGTTATCAGCAAGATCGAGACATTTCTTTTTTTCGCGATCTTCATCGCCTCCAGCAATTCTTCGTCATCGCCCCGCAAACTTGAAACGACGATCAATTCATCCTGATTGGCAAAATTCGCCGACATCAAGATCGAATTCTCATCTGAGATCACCCGGACATATTTACCGACTCTGGAAAATTTGAATTGAAAATCAGCCCCCGCATAAGAATTGAAGCCTTTGCCGAAAAAGTGAATGATCTTATGCTGATGGAGCAATTCACAAAAGGCATCGACCACTTCTTGTGAATAGTTGCTGTCGCTGCGTGTCGCCAAGGAATGATACGCAGCGGTGATCTTTGATGACACCGATAAATTTGACGACTCATTATCCAAAGAAAGCTTATATAGAAAGATCAGTTCCTTGTAGTTGTTCAGCCCAATCTTTTTACAAAATCTGGTAATCGACGATTTTGAAACCGCCAGATGCTCCGATAATTTATCGATCGTCATAGCTGCCTGCTTACTTAACAGGTAGTCCGCGATCACCTGCTCAACAGAAGTAAAATTCAAGCGGCAGGATTCAATTAAAATAAAAAGGTCTTCTTGCATATGATTTCTCCTCAATCAACGATATGGATCGTTTTTATTTCTCCCGGTTTAAAGGTTCCTAGAGGAATAATATCATTTTTTTCTGTCGAAGAAACAGCGTTACCTTTGAGGTCAACAAACGTATAGCTCATTTCATGGGGACCTGAGATCGTTTCTCCAGCAACTTCTCGACGGAGGTCCGGATTATACACGCGAAAATCAAAGCCGGGGCCATCTTGCGTTTTTACTAACGCACTGAAAATCAGTTTGCTGCTATCAAAGGTGATTCCTGCTTGTTCACGCACCTTGTTTTTTAATGGATTCGAGACAAAATATTTAAGCGTCGTCGTAAAACGATTCAGCTCCTGAATCTGGTAATAAGGACTGCTGATCGCATAGGCCAAATACTCCTTCGCTAGTTGTGCCGGTTGATAGTCGTGATCAATCTGAAGTGCAAACTTGAAGGTCATTTTTTTCTGCAGCTGACTATCCGGTGTCGGAATATATTTGAACTCGTTTCCTGAAGCTATTCCCGGTCGTCGCAGCAGATCCGGTCGACCTAGATAGCCAATCGAACGAAACAGTGTCAAGGCCATTGTTTGGAAGTCTTCCCCCACAAATTGATATTCTTTGATCCCCTTGCTGAAAGCAGTCCAGCTGGAGGATGAATCGTGACTATTCACATAGGTCAGCATCGGGAAAATCGCCGTGGGTTCTTCTCGCCACCCCAGCTCCTTCCAATCATCAATGTGCTGATCCTCAACCGCTCTTTTGATCGTGCCGAAGGGTGTGTCAGTATAAGAAAATTCATTTTTATGCGGCGTATCGATCAAGACCCTCATCCGATGATCGCTGGCCTGATTGTCGATTTCCAAATGGAATTGAATTTGTCGACTTTCCTTCATTAATTCGATCGTCAATTGATAGGGGATTGTTTGCGTCCGTTTTTGTAATTCACGCTCGGATAAATCTTTAGCGATATTCCACTCACCGGTAAAAGTGAATTTAGACAGCAACGTGTTTTGAGTTACTTCACAGTTCGCATCAGCTAAGTTCAAGCGATAGCACTCATCGGCGTAAGGTGGTGAATAATCATAGGTATCTCCTTCGTCGCCGCTATCTTCAAACGCTAAAAAGTCTTTATACGTCTTTCCTGCTTTTCGATCCACTAAAGAAAGTGCCCCCGCTTCAAAAATGATTTGATAATAGTCATTTCTGATAGATTGTTCGGCCGTTTCCTTAGTCGATTGTCGCTTGATTCCCTCAGACTTCTCAACGACTTGATAAGTCATAAAGCTGAGCGGCGGAAGCTCTGCATCTATTAGCAATTCATGAATGAAATAGAAGCTCGTCGGATCTTCATCTGCTTTTTCGCGACGAATCGAGCCGGAAAATTCTTTTCGAGTACCCACGATCTCAAAAGGAATCGTCCTTCCATCTTTTTCAAGCGCGATAGCTGCAAATGGCGTGGAAACTTCATACTTCATTACTTTTTTATTTTTCCAAGGCAGCGTGTTGAAAACAACGAGTTCACCCTCTGAGACATTCATTCGCGATTCAGCAATTTTTCTAGTTAGATAATCAACCAGCGAATAGGAAAGCTGATCCGCTTCTACAAAGCGATCGGTGATGATTTGATTGGTTTTGTCACTGTTGCAGCCGCCGGCAGAATCATGAGTATGATTTTTATTCAACAGCTTCCAAATACGATCCAGCAGCCCCTTTTTATAGGGAATCCCGCATTTTTCCGCCATCACCATTAAAGGCTCCGCTTGATAGATCATCCTGCGTTCTACTTTGTCGTTTAAATACTTATGATCGTAGCGCGAAGAATAAATGGAGCGATGGATTTTTGAAACGGAGCTGGAAATAAATTCGCCCGTTACTGTCGGAAGCTTATTTTCTTTGATCGCTTCAAAAAACAAATCGTAATTGCTTTCCACCAGCTTCGTATCTGGCAGCGCTTGGTTATACAGCTCCACACGTTCACGCAAATTGAAATCAATATACCGTTGATCCCCGCCAACCGGTAACACTAGGTCATTACCAGTCGCCCCCTCAGAAATCGTCTCGATCAATGCTGGCGCGTCATCCGAACAGATCAGCCCCACGCCGACAAAGTAGCCATTTTTTATGTTAGAGGTTAAAACACTTGAGCCATCCTCCGCAGTCCAATGAAATTCCCGCTTCGTCGTGATTTCATTAGGAACACCACGCCAAAAGACCGCCTGTTGAATACCGAAGCCATTATAGATTTTCGGCATATCCTTGCTTTGGCCAAAGGAATCCGGCAAATAACCGATATTCATATAGCCGCCCAATGACTCCGCTAATTCCATCCCTAGATTCAAATTTCTGACGATCGATTCTCCGCGAACGATCAGCTCATCCGTCTGTGTGTACCACGGACCGATAGCTAATTTTCCGTTTTTAACTAATTGTGCCAAGCGTTCCTTTTGTTCGGGAAAGCTGGTTAAATAATCATCCAAAATACTCATCTGACCATCCAGCAGATAATAATCAATTTGCTTATCTTCTAATGCCTGCATCACTTCGTCCAAATGGTAAGCCAGTTGAACAAAGGATTCATTGGTGGTGAAATACCACTCAAAATCCCAATGTGTATGGTGTATTACATGAACTTTTCTTTGCATAAATGCCATCCTACTCGTAAATTATTGTTTCTGTTGGATTCTTCTGAAGCATTATTTAAAATCAATTTGATTAATGATTTCAGCTAATACAGCGGGATCGTCCTGCTCCAAAACCCCAGCTCTAAAGTCTTGATCGATCAATTTTCTTGCAATCAAACTTAATAACTTCAAATGCTCCGTCGCCCCTTCTTCGGGAATGGTCAAGCCAAACGCTACTTTGACTGGTTTCTGGTCCAAGGCATTCCACGGAATCGCCTGCTCAAATTTGATCAAAAATAAGCCCGGCTTCTTGTTTACACTGCTTTTGCAATGAGGGATCGCAATATGATCCTTAAATCCTGTCGTAGCTTCTTGTTCTCGCGCTTTTAATCCCTCGAAATACAGCTGTTCGTCGGAAACAAAGCCTGACTCATAGGCAAATTTAGCAATGCTCTTGAAGGCTTCCTCCTGAGTGGTTGATGTTTGATCAAATAATATATGGTCCTGATTAAATACTGCTTTATTCATTTTTCCTCTACCTGCCTATTCGTTTACTGTTTCCATCAATTGGTCCTGTTCCTCTTGCTCAATAGCAATATCTTCCACTACCTGTTTACGTGTAAAGCCGATCAAAAGAGCGGTGGTTAAAATCCCTGCACTCACACATAATATCCATGTAATAAACGGGATCGGCTGTTCAATATAGCCAATAAATGTTCCTAAGGGTGAGCCGATTCCGCCATAGAATTTACAGCCTGTCGCAGCCGCTAAACCACCGGCAACAGCCGAACCTACCACATTCGAAAAAATCATTCTGATCGGATCAGCCGCAACAAAAGGAATCGCTCCTTCTGTGACACCGACAATCCCCATACCGAATGCGGCACTGGCTGCGATCTTCTCATTTTTAGAGAATTTCTTTTTAAACAAAATCGTCGCTAGCCAAACGCCTAATGGCGCAACTGAGATCGCCGCTTGAGTCGCTGTTCCGGGAACAAAATTCGCGCCGTCGATGCCATATTTTGTCAATGTATCCGTAAAAATCGCTGTTCCAAATACTAGTGCGGTTTTATTGATTGGTCCGCCCAAGTCAAAACCGATCATCGCGCCGCAGATTGCCCCAATTAAAATTGGTGCGCCCGCATAATTATTATTCAGGTTGGTTAACCCTTGATACATTGCATCCATGCCAATCGCAATCGGATTTCCAATGATATAAAGTACGATCAACGTAATGATGGCTGTCGCGATAAATGGAATGATCATAATCGGTACAATTGGAACTAATAATTTTGGCCATTTGATTTTCTTCAAGCCCTTTACCAAATAACCAACAATAAATGCGACAACAATCGCGCCGATAAAGCCGCCGCCTGCTTCTGTATTAAGAAACTCTGGATCATTTACCAGATAGGCACCGATCATCGCCGGAGCAATCGCTGGTTTGTCCGCAATCGAATTCGCTACAAAACCGGCGAACAATGGAATCATTAATTTAAAACCGATTTGACCTACATAAAACAACTTAGACATTAAAAAGCCCATTTGCGTTTTATTATCAAAGCCCCAATTAACGATCCGACCCAAATCATCTTTTTGAAACGCATACAAATTGGCGATGGTCAAAATCAAACCGGCCGCAATTACCATTGGCACCATGTAAGAAATTCCGCTCATGATATGCGTAAAGAAATTTACTTTCTCTTTGTCGTTTCCTATTTGGATCTTTCCTACTTTTGATCCCTTTTTCCCAAAAACCTGTGCCTCTTCAAAGGCCTGATTAATCAGCGCTTCTGAATCTTCAATTGCTGGAATCGATTTGGTAACAAAAAGCCGCTTTCCGGTAAATCGGATCGGGTCTATCTTGATATCTGATGCAACAATCACGACATCCGCTTTTTCGATGTCTTCCGTCGTTAAAACATTCTCAGCTCCAATCGCTCCATTCGTTTCGACCTTGATCCCATAACCCATTCTTTTAGCCGCCTGTTCAAGCGACTCCGCGGCCATATAGGTGTGCGCGATTCCCGCCGCACAAGCTGTCACAGCAACAATTTTTCTCTCCATCTTGTTATTCCCCCATCTAATTATTTTCCCTATGAAGAATAACTTAATATCAATTACAATTAAAGCGTTTTCGATTGTTTGGGTACTAGTACCAGCTTTCGCACTATTAGTGGGATTTATTTCACGGCATTTTTTGGTATTTGTCGCCAGGCTACGGACCGTTTTCCAAGGGGGCTTTTTGATTGATCCAGCTTATGATTCTCATTCTTTCGGAAGCATTATCTATCTCACTTTTCTTCACACAGAAAAATGCCCAAAGAAAAGGAACGTTTTTCTTTGGGCATCTCGCTATTCAACCAGCAAGTTCTTGTCTTGCTGAAAGGTATTCTTACTAATCGGCTTCTTCTGGCTGTTCTTCTTCTTTCGGTTCATTGGCTGTCGCGGGGGAATCTGCGGCAGGCTGGATATTTCCCAAGCTGATCCCGATGGTTAGGTTGGCATTCAGCGGAAGGTATTCCCCGTAGCTGCTCATTTCAACCACCGTTCCCTTTGGCTGATCAGAATCAAGATAATAGACATCGTAGGTAATATTCGCACCCTTTGATGAATAGGTTTCGAAAAACAGTTTTGGCAGATCGCCCTCCAGCGTATTTTTACGAAGATCCTTGACATAAGGCCGGCCTTCGGAGTATACGACTTCGATGGTTGGCGGATTGTCTTTTTCATCTAATTCGGTTCCCGCCGCGATATTTTGGCTGATAAAATGACCAAAGGGAATCGTTTCGGAATAGGTACTTTTGAGGACCGCCGAAATTTTTCCAGAGAGCTCCCGTGCTTCTTCTAGTGTATAGTTGGCGTAATTTGGAACGACTAGTGGTTTACCTTTGGATATCTGAACCTTCATTTCCTCTTGCCTTGCGATCTTAGTGCCGGCAGCGGTTTGCTGCGAAACCACACTATCTAAGGAGATGGATTGAGAAAAGACTTTTTCCGTCACTAATTTCACTTCATTTTTTCTTACCCATTCATTTACTTCTGTCAGGGTCTTATTGCTAAAATCAGGGACTTCGATATTTTTTTCAAAGGTTTCCTTTCCCTTAGAATAATAAACGATCCTTGCGTTTGTAATTTTTCAGGTTTAATTCCTTATTTGCCGCCTCTTGTTTGATAAACGTCCCTTTTGCAACCTTCTCTTCATATTGTTCGATCACGGATACATTTTCGGCTTTTTCTTTTTTTACCCAAGACTTGGCTTGCTTGGCGGTCATTGCTTCAAATTCCGGTAAAATCACCTGCTCATCTGGATCGGGACCCAGACTGACTGTCAGCTTCAGCGTTTTCCCTTTTTTGATTTTCGCGCCAGAAGCAATGTCCTGTTTGACGATTTTATTCGTAGCCAGTTCAAAATTGTAGGTGCTTTTAATGTTTAAAAGAATGCCTTCTTCGACACTCCATTCTCGCGCCTTAGCGATTTCTTGCCCCTGAAAAGCAGGAACCTTCACGTGAGTAAACTGATAATAGGCGACAAAAAGAGCGACGACCACGAGAATTCCGACAAAAGAGATGAGGAAAACTTTCTTTTGCTTTCTTTTTTTATAGGTGGGATCAAACTCCACCTGCTCCTTCTCTGCTTTTTTTCTTGGTTTGGCTGCCGGTTGTTTTTCTGCTTGCTCCGATCCTTCCCGCTCTTTAGAATCCTTTTGTTTTTCATTATCATCGTCGTTATTGACAAAATTTGATAGAAAATCACTCATAATGACTCAACACACCTTTTCGCAGTTGAAGCACCTCATCCGCCTGTTGGGCAACCTCGCTGGAGTGGGTCACGAGAATGACACACTTTTGATGCTTATGAGCCAGCTCCTTGAAAATAGCAACGATCTCTTCTTCCAGCTCTTCATCTAAATTCCCGGTAGGTTCATCGGCCAAAATAATATCGCCGTTCATCGATAACGCTCGCGCAATCGCCACCCGCTGCTGTTCCCCGCCGGATAGCTGATTGACCATGCGATTCGCCTTGTCCTCAGTGATTCCGATGTAGTTCAATAGATTATAGGCGACCTGTTTTTTCTCTTTTGGCAACTCATTTTCCGTGATCGCCATCGGAACTAGGACGTTTTCAACAGCCGTCAGATAAGGAATCAGGTTATAGCTTTGAAAAACGATACTGATGTCGTTTCGCCTAAACTTTTCATAGCCGATGCTCGCAATGTCTTGTCCATTGAACAGAATTTGCCCTTCCTTCGGTTTATCTAAGGCACTGATCAACGATAAAAAAGTAGTTTTGCCAGAACCGGATTTCCCTAAAATACTATAGAGCTTGCCCTTTTCAAACCCAACGGAAACTTTTTTTAAGATGAATCTTCGCTGATCCCCATCTTGGTAATAATAATCAATATTTTTCGCTTCTAGTAAAGTCATCATTCATCCTCCTTACATCATAATCTTCTTCGGATTTAAACGAAGAATATACAGCAACGGCAAAATGGCAGAGATTAAAACCGTACCTAAGCCAACCAGCAGATACGTCAAAATATAGCCGAAGCTGAAGGTGACCTTATACGCCTGTTGAATATCTGCGAAGGAAAGATCGCTTTGCATCAAATTATTCATATAAAAATATTGGTCCGGCTGAGCCGCATTACTAATCCAATCCGATTGGATCAAAGAGCGCGAGATTGCACCGCCCAAAAAATTCCCGGTAATCAATGAGAAAAGCAAGGCCACACTGCTGATCAATAGCAGCTCCAGAACAATTTGCGCGATTACTTTGCCGCGACTTTCCCCGAAGGATAAATAAATTCCCAGTTCATGTTTGCGGTCCCGCAAGAAAAGCAGAACAACCAATGACAGAATCAGGAGCGTTGCCGCAACAGCGACCACCACAATATATTTGGCGATCGTATTAAGCTTGGTCAACCCGCCAGCTACTTGTTCATATTGATCTGTAGAGGCCACCACATGGTAGTATTCTGGCAAAAGAGCATCGGCGTCTTCACGAAAGGCATCCATATCCTCCGATGATTTTAGAACATAGGTCGTTTCATAATAGATGCTCTCTTCACCCGCAGATCCCTCATCTGTGCTTGTGCCCATTTTTTCATCCGATTTCTTTTGAATAGCCTTTGCGGCCCCTTCAGTGGTATAAATCGTATTCATCTGTTCCAGCGCGCGCCATTCTTTGTCCGAGCGCTGCTGTTCGGTTTGCTGGGTATCGGCTTTCTTCTGTACAACGTTAAAAATCCCGGCAACTCTCATTGGCTGATCAAAGGTCGCCGATTTAGGCTGCATCTGCATCTCCTCTTCTTCTGAGGCTTCTGAGGTTTCCGCTTCCATCATTACTTCTACGACCGCATCAAGCACAAAGTTGTCTCCAACCGATAAATTATTTTTTTCAGCGACTTCTTGGCTGATAATTACCGCATCGCTGCCTTTTTTTATATCATTGTCCGTGAAGCCGTCTCCTTCGGTTAGTTTGATCAGCCCTTCCGAAACGTCCAAGATATCTTTATTATTGTAGCCCTTGAGGCTAAACATATATTTGGAGCTGCCGCCGTAAGACATGCCGCCATTTGGGTCGGTTACAGCCTTGAGTTTATTTGTGCCAACGCCGCTTGAAATAAAAAGGTTATACCGTTTAACATAAGGCAGCTTGCTGATTTTTTCGTAGTCCTTCACTTTCGGTTCATTAATAGCCTGATCCTCGCCTGCTGCAGCCGCGCTCATTTCTTTCTCGTACGCTTCATAATCCATCTCAACCGTCGCCACAGGTCGCATTTTCTTCTTCGTCTCCACTTCAACATTGGTGGTCGACTGCTGAATCGCTACTGCTCCTGCAATAACATTTCCTAAAATAAAAACAACTAAAAATAAGATCACTGACTTCCCTTTTCGTCGAACGATACTGCTGATGGCCCGCTTTTTAAAATCCATACACTTACCCCTTCTCCTTTTTTTTCGTAACTGATCCGCTTCTTGATAAATACATTTTTTGCTGATGTCGTCATAGTTCAGGTGATTTTCCAAAAAAGATTCCGTGCATTCAATAGAAGCAAAATGATCGCAGATGTTTATTGCGCAGAAACACTCATCGTGCAACATTGTTAAAAAAGTAACAATCCATATTAAAAAAAGGCTAGCATATATCACATTTCATAATTTATTAATATCCTAAACGGTCGCTTTTTACTCTTGAACGTCAAATTAGAGTCTGTTTGCTAAATGATTGAACCACAAATAAAACTTCGTACTGCGAAATGCCTGGTAAGGAACTGCTGTTATTGGTAAACGCCAAAAAAGGCCATTCCTATGAATGACCTAATTTCTATTAATTTAAACGGTAACTAAACCCGCGCCAAGCATGAAATACCTTCTCGAATGTCCCTGAAATATCCATAAAAGAAGGTTTCGAGATCCCAGACTATTCTCGGTTATCTGACTATTTCACCCATAACAAAATAGAAGGAACAGAGTTTTTTAATGATGCTAGGCTTGATTTACAATTCCACCCGAATTTTCCCCATCACAAAGAAGCCTGAACGATCCATCAAGTCCTTAGTTCCCACTCCAAATATGCGTAATAACCCCACGCATCAAAACGTCGCTACATGATTTTCGCAAAAAATTCCTTTACGCGATTATTCCATTTTTTATCGTCATGCGCCTGTTCTATTTGTTCCGCGGATTTGCCATATCGCAAAACGGAGGTATCCAATTTTTGCGGCGGTGCTTTAGCTTCCTTCGTCGGAGAGTTCGCCTTTGCGGCTAGACTGTTTGCCTTCGAATCCGCTCGCGCTCTATTTTTCGGTCCGTCTTTTTGTTTCTCGGACCTCGCAGCCACCTGATTCACGGTCTTTTGATGGCTATCTGCGGCGACTTTAGCAGCCGGCGCTGCCTGTTTTTGACGCGGATTCGCCTTAACATCCCGCTTATTTTCGATGATTGATGCCTGAATAGACTCCTCCGTCGGTTCTGTTGAATCGGCTTCGTGCTCGACATCGACGCATGATTTTGTACTTTTGAACTTCACGTACTCAGCGAAACGACGGACACCCGATGCTTGAAAAATCGTTAAGGTAGTCAAAATTTGCAGGACTTCGGCAGTTTCGTTCGCTAAATTTTTAGCGACCTGCTTCGTATCACGCAGCGTCCATGTGTATCTTTTCCCGTTAGCATCCTTAAAAACCGTGACAAGATCGAAACGAAACTCAGATTCTGCAGACGTTTCACGCGCCTTTTTCTCTAATAATGCTCTATATAAACAAGTTTCCTTGGTAAATGCCCGAAATTCTTTTTCGCTCTTAAATAGACGGTCGATGACTTTCTGCCACTCGCCCTTAGTAGTAAAGTAATTTTGAAAGTAAACACAATGACGGCGCAGCGTATCATTCGGCTCAGCAGTCAGGAAAATTTCACGGATCACTTCTGGAAACATATATGAAAAATCACCAACGCAAAGCGCGTCACGAATAAGGATAGCAACCGCAAACTCCACGATCTCTGCGGCATTTTTAACCTGCTCAAAACGCTGAGTCACGCGTTTTTCCAAGCTCTTTCTCAACATCCCGAAAACCTGTCTCTGGCCTAATTTTGCTTCCTTCATTCGTTTCATCCTCCGTCCGTCAATTTTAAAGTAATCGTTTACATCGCTATTCTATACATTAAATAACCAGATTGTAAATAGATTTTCAAAAGAACTTTTTTCGCAATTAATAATTAAGGTTTT
>NZ_NGLG01000002.1:994081-1002852 GCF_002140655.1 Enterococcus sp. 3H8_DIV0648
AGATGTGTATAAGAGACAGTCGCTATTCTATACATTAAATAACCAGATTGTAAATAGATTTTCAAAAGAACTTTTTTCGCAATTAATAATTAAGGTTTTGGGTAATAACGTTTCAGATGGATTACTCTATATTTTTGCAGAATAAAATAACACTAAAAATAACGTTTGAAAGCGTCTCAATTTCAAACATCAGTTCCCATTGCTGTTTATTTGATTTTTTCAAATATACTGCGTTAAGCAAGTAACTGGACTAATTATAATTTTTTTAAAAAAAAGATCGAGTAAAATTTGATTTTTTACTCGATCTTGCTTCTTTCGTTTTAGATTAGTTTGAACTGAAGCGTTTTGTGGTGCCCTATTATTCTGCTGCCACTGGTTTTACAGAACCGTCCCATTTCTCTAATATCCAATTTTGGACGTCCTTGTCATGCAATACTTTCGTCAATTTCTTAATTCGCGGATCATTTTTGTCTTCTTGGCGAACGGCAATAATGTTTCCATAAGGCGAATTATCTTCTTCTAATAAGATTGCGTCTTTGACTGGATTTAATTTTGCTTGATAGGCGAAATTGGCATTGATCGCCACCAGATCCCCTTCTTCATTATTGTATGCGCTAGTTAAAAGCGACGGATCGATAGAATGCTCGAAGGTCAGATTCTTCGGATTTTCTTCAATGTCTTCAAAGCTGGCTGTTTCTAAATCAACCCCCTCCTTAACCTTGACCAAATCAGCATTTTGGAGAATCGTAATGATTCTTCCCCAATCAGAAACAGAATTTGAAGTGATGATCGTTGCACCATTTTTTAGTTCTTCAAGGGAGTTGATTTTTTTAGAATATAGCCCCATCGGTTCGACATGAACAGCTCCGGCATCCGCAAATTTGTAGCCATTTTCTTTTACGGCTTGTTCAAAGAAAGGAACATGCTGGAAATAGTTTGCGTCAATGTCCTTATCGGCTAATGCTTTATTCGGCAGGATATAATCATCGAAATTCTTGATTTCTAATTTGACTCCCTCCTTTTCCAATAATGGTTTTACATGCTCCAAGATTTCTCCATGAGGCGTAGTCAAGGTACCGATCACCAAGGTGTCCTCCTTTTTATCACTGGTTGAAGCCTTCGTGCACCCAGCAAAAACTAAGATTGCCGTAAATAAAATCGAAAAAACGATTGCCTTTCTCTTCATGTATTCTTTCCCCTTTTTTCTTAAAATTTTTGATTCTGCCTTTTGCAGCAGCTCTGTTCGGTTTAGAAATGACCGTAATATCTTGTTTGAACGACCGAATAATATACCCAATGGATCAAGCTGTTAAAATCGAAGACCGGCAGTCCGGATGCCTGTTGAATGGCATACGAATACGGCGGTAAATCACTGCACTCTAGTAAAATCGCGCCGATTTCTGGTGACTCAGCCAGATTTTTTTGCACTATTTCAACTAAATCAGCCGACAATTTCTGATTATCCAATGTCGTTTTTCCCCAGCGGATCGAGGAAAAACTTTCCAAAGCACCAATCTCGCAAATCGTACAATCCGATAAATCCGCGCCCGATGAACGGAAAAAAGCTTCGTTGATGTCTTTCCCACTAGCCACTAAGGTTAAGATCTTCTGCTCTTTTTTAAGGCCTATTTTTATAATCGGTACCTGAATAATGCTGGACAGAAAAACGGGAATCGCTACCGCTTCTGCCACAGCCTCTTGAAAGTGTCCAAAGTAACCACATGCACCAACGATTGCGCGTACCCCTTGTTTTTCAAGCTTTTTGGCGGCACTAATAATCTGCTCCTTGATTTGTTCGCTTCCTTCAAAGAGCTGCTCGATCTCAAAATCAACCACTTCGTAAAGGACTGGAAAATCAAAGGTCGTCGCATTTGCTACATTTCCGGGGACCTTGGGATAGATTAGATCAACAGCGATAATACCGATCGCGTACCCCGCAAAAGCTGTTGGCGAAACCTGTAAAGTCGCAGCTAAATCCGCTTCTGTTTGAAGATTGCCTCTTTTCATTACTCGATCACTCCCGTATTTAAATAATCCAGCAGCGCATTTTGATCTAAACTTCCAATTCCTAAATCTTCCAAGGTCAAGCCTTCTTTTAAGAAATCACGTCCTGTCATAACAGAAGCCAGCGTGATCATACTGTCGATCACTTTTGTTTCAACTCCGTATTTTTTCCCTAACTCATGATAGATGTGGCAGCCGACAGGTATATCCTCGGTGATATAGCGATCATGAATACTAAAAGGACCTGTTCCGATAGCCATCTCAAACTGTTCGTCAAAAGGTACGATACACTCATCTCCCATGTATTCCGGCCCCAAAATACTAGTCCTGGATAGGAAATTTTTCTTAGGAAAACGTTGAAGATCGACACCGATCTCCTCTGCCAAAGCCACCTCTTCCAAATAAAAAGCATACTGAACTTCTGAAATTGATTCGCAATAGGCGTGAGAATAAATCGAATAAGTGCTTTTGTCATTCCCGCCGAAAACTCGGCCCCAATTTTCCATGACTCCCACTCCTAAAATCGTTCCCGGACAATGCAAAACAGGATTCACATTGCTGAACCCGATATCTAAAACCGTATTCCCGCCCGTTGGTCCGTCGCCATTTGTGATAGCATCAAAACAGCCCAGCTCTTGTGTACTTTGTAAAAAGGCTTCTTGATCTGTCGATGGTAAAGCCGCCCCCCGCAATGTAATCGCTCGATACATCAAACTGACTTCTGGAGTTAAAACTCCGCCCTCCTTAACCACTCTTGCTCCATATGGGGCACTGGACCAGCCGCCAATGATCACCGATTTAGTACAATTGCTTTCCCGCATTTTTTTCCGCAGCTTTAACGAACCAAAATTATCTGGAATAATATGGACGATCATATTATCTTCTAAAGCAGGAACCAGCTCTTCAAAAAAAGCATCGTGAGCGATCGACGGAACCGCAACGATAACCAGCTTACAGCCAGCGACACATTCCTTTACATCCGTCGTGATCTTATTCAGCACCGCTTGGCCGGAACGCTTAAATCCATACTTATTGTTTTGATTTCCTGTAAGCAGTATCCCAGTACGTTCGACATTTTCCAGCGTCGTTTCTGCGAAATCCGGCAAATCACAAATATTGACTTTATTTCCGCCTAAAACACAATCGGCTGCGATCGCCTTTGCCGCTGCACCTCCTCCTAAAACAGCAATTGTTGCTCCATTGACACTCTTCTCATAACTCATTTCTTTTCCTCCTTTATAATTAAAAACAAAAAAAATCGTCCTTGATCTGTATTCAGAATACAAATCAAGGACGATAAAAATACCTTATCGCGGTACCACCTTCATTACTTGCTTTTAAACAAGTCGCTTTATCGGCTACGGAAAAATTTCGATAACCTATCACTATAACGGGTGAACCCGTAGTATCTAAAGATTTCTCCCTCGATAACTAACGCTCAAAGACCATTTTCACAATGCTTGACTATCTCTTTTCACCAAACAGAGACTCTCTGGAAATCGTACATCGCTACTCTTCTTATCGTAGCTTAATTATATTTTAATTCAAAAGCAATATTACGTGAGATGAATTTAAATGTCAATACTAAATTTTCGCTAGTTAAAAATAAACATCAACTCCATCCTGACGACAAAAAACCTGCAACTATACCTATTACTCGGTATGAATTGCAGGTTTTAAACATCCTAGCTTAACTAAAATGATATTCTTTACGTTTTAATTCTTCCCATTTCCAATTTTCGACTTCTGGGATATCCCGGCCTTCTGTCCGAATAAAGTCATGGTGTTTCGCTAATGTTTCGTCCATTTCAGCCAAGAATCCTTTGGCATCTTCTGCATAGACGGCTTTCGCAGCGTCTTGTGCCAAGTGGAAGCGATCCAATTCGCTGAAGACACGCATATCAAATGGTGTCGTAATGTCGCCATTTTCACGGTAGCCGTGAATGTGAAGATTATGGTTGTGACGATCGAAGAAGATATCACGCACCATGCCTTCATAGCCATGGAAAGCAAAGACGATTGGTTTGTCAGCGGTAAAGATCGCATCGAATTCTTCGTCCGTCAATCCACGAGGATCAATATCAGGATGACGCAGCTTCAAGATATCTACGACGTTGACAAAGCGAATCTTCAAATCAGGGAATTGCTTATTCAAGATCGATACAGCTGCTAAAGCTTCCAAATTCGGCTCTGTGCCTGCTGCTGCGATTACTAAGTCTGGTTCTTCCCCATCATTATCCGTGCTTGCCCAGTCAATGATCTTCAAGCCTTTGTCGACCAATTCTTCGGCTTCATCAGCGGAATAGAATTGCGGACGCGGGTGTTTGCTTGAAACGATCAAGTTGATGACTTGCTTGTCTTGCATCGCTTTATCCATTACCGCCATCAAACTGTTTGCGTCTGCCGGTAAATATTCACGGATAAATTCAGGTTTCTTTTCCGCCAAATGAGTCAATACGCCTGGATCTTGGTGAGTATAGCCATTATGGTCTTGTTGGAAGACGGTTGATGTCGCAATCAGATTCAACGCTGGGTATTCTTTATGCCATGCATGAGCACTGGCTTTGCGCATCCATTTGAAATGCTGCGTCAACATAGAGTCAACTACTCGCAAGAATGATTCATAGCTGGCAAAGAAGCCGTGACGACCAGTTAATACATAGCCTTCTAAAAAGCCTTCCGCTTGGTGTTCCGATAATTGACCGTCGATCACACGACCGGCTGAAGATTGCCATTCGTCATTACTGTTTTTTGGTTCCATCCATTGACGGTTCGTCACCTCAAACACTTTGTTCAAGCGATTGGATTTCGTTTCATCTGGACCGAAAATTCGGAAGTTCGTTGGGTTTTCCGTTACCATATCACGAGCTTGCTGACCAAATACGATCATGTCTTGCGCCATTACAGCACCCGGAGTTGTCGTATCGATCGCATATTGCTTCCAGTTCGGCATATTCATTGGTTTTGGATCAATTCCGCCGTTGGTGATTGGGTTCGTTGACATCCGGCGATCGCCTTTTGGTGAAATTTCTTTCAGCTCAGCAACGATTTTGCCGTTTTCATCGAATAATTCTTCTGGGCGGTATGATTTCAACCAGTCCACTAATTTATCTGCGTGTTCCATATCTTCTGATCCTACTGGAATTGGCACTTGGTGCGCACGGAAGGTGCCTGCCAATTGTTCGCCGTCCCATGTTTGCGGACCTGTCCAGCCTTTTGGTGTGCGGAACAAGATCACTGGCCAGTGCGGCATTACAGTGTCTTCGGCTTTGCCTTTGCGGGCTTCTGCTTGGATCGTTTTGATTTCAGTAATGACCTTATCTAAAGTTTCAGCCATAACTGGATGAACTTTTTCAGGATCGGTGCCTTCGACAAAGTAAGGTTTCCAGCCTAAACCTTCAAAATATTTTTGCAAATCTTCATCGCTTTTGCGAGAAAGGATCGTTGGGTTGGAAATTTTTCCGCCATTTAGATAAACGATCGGCAATACGGCGCCGTCATTTACCGGATTGATGAACACATTTGAGAACCAGCCGCCAGCAAGCGGACCTGTTTCTGCTTCACCATCACCTACGACAGTCGCTGCGATGACATCTGGGTTGTCTAAAATCGCGCCAGTCGCATGAGACAAGGCATAGCCAAGCTCGCCGCCTTCATGGATCGAGCCAGGTGTTTCTGGTGCCGCATGAGAAGCGATCCCGCCTGGGAATGAGAACATCTTGCATAATTTTTTCAAGCCGTCTTCATCTTCCGTGATCTCAGGATAAATCTCTGTATAGCTGCCATCGATATAAGAGTTAGAAACCATTACTTGACCGCCATGGCCTGGTCCTTCGATGTAAAACATGTTCAAATCATATTTATTGATTGCACGATTTAAATGCGCATAGAGGAAGTTTTGACCAGCGATCGTACCCCAGTGGCCGATTGGATGGGTCTTCACATCTTCTTTTTCAAGCGGTTTTCTTAGTAACGGATTATCTCTCAAATACATTTGTGCAACGGAGATATAGTTGGCTGCGCGCCACCACGCATCAACTTTTTCCAAGTATTCTTTTGAATCAAAATCTACTGCCATTTATAAAACTCCTTTTCAGTCAAAATTACTTTTATTATTTTAGTACAATATACCTTTAATTTCCGCAGAAGTAAATAGCTTTTCGAAAATTAATAGTGATTTTTACTTTTATTGTAGGAAAAGCCTTTCTAATCCGCTAATTTAAAGTTGATTTGATCATAAACTTCTCTAGATCAGTTAATTTATGCAATAAAAAAAGGTCTTCACCTAAGCAAAGACCACGACAAATTTATTTCATTTTTCTTCAAATTAGCTATTTGATACTGCTGGCATAAAAGCCGATCCCCTCATCGCGCCAACCAACACGACTGTCTCTTATACACATCTAGATGTGTATAAGAGACAGGATTTGATCATAAACTTCTCTAGATCAGTTAATTTATGCAATAAAAAAAGGTCTTCACCTAAGCAAAGACCACGACAAATTTATTTCATTTTTCTTCAAATTAGCTATTTGATACTGCTGGCATAAAAGCCGATCCCCTCATCGCGCCAACCAACACGAATGAGATGATTTCGTTCACTGAGATGAGGCGTGTAATGATGTGCTCCCGCTTTTGCATTAGGATTGTATAGCCGATATAAATTAACTTTCGGCCAAGTCACTTCCGGAGAAAAGAAGACCTCCCCTTCATCCCACCAGCCTAAACTTTTTAGCCAAGCAACTTCGAGGTTGTTACGAGTATAATGATGGTCCCCAGCGTTAGGATTATAGGCGCGAAAAACACGATCCCCAGTTTCTGGTGCTCGCCAACCAATTCCCTCATCACGCCAGCCCGCCCTGATACAATTGACCTTTTCGTGCATGTGAATTGTGTAAAAGTGCTCACCAGAATTTGGATTATACAAGCGATAGACAGGAACATCCGCGGATACTTCAGTGGAAAAACCAAAGATAGCCAAGCAGCCAAATACCAACATCAGTACAAACGATCTTCTCTTCAATGTAACCGCCTCCTTTTAACCATTATACAATAAAAAAAGCTTGCGAGTGCTATCCTATTGGTCTGTATCCACAATAAAACAGCCCATTCAAAAAATGAATGGACCGCCAAACTTTTTTAATCAATTGGACAAACACTAACGCTGACAGTGTCACCGATGTCTTTTTTGATCTCCTTACGAATATCCTTGCGAATACCAAGAATGTAACAGATACTGCCATCCTCATTCTTTACGCCCATATTCACGATGCTGCCCTTATACTCCACACCATCAAATGTCGTCTGCACTTTGACACGCCCCTTGCCAAATTCCTCGCGAACATCGTAAGGAAAAATAATATATGCGCCGCCCTTGCCAACCTCGGAGGCATATATCTTTGATTCGAAATTGTATGTTTGCATGACTAAAAAGCCCTCCCTTTTTCTTTAAAATAAAAAAGCCGACGTTCCTATTTAGAAGGCGCGTTAATCTCGTCACTTTTCATTCGGATCCGTTCCTCGGCCTCTGCTTGCTGCTTCAAAATTTTTGTATTTTTCTTGTTAGGATTTTTCTGCAATAATCGCAGCTTTGCGCTTTTTGCAGGTTGCGGCATCTTATCATCTTCTTTCAAAATGAACTGTTCTCTACTAGATAATACTTGTATAATTTAGTTAAAAAATCGAAAAAGGAGTCTATAAAATGAGTACTTTATTGATAATTGGCAATGGTTTTGATAGATACATCGGGCTAGATAGCACGTATGAAAACTTTTTTACTCATCATTTACCCGATGAAACAAGGAACTTCCTAAAGGAAATAAAAGAGAACTACGAATTCAGAATCAGTGGCGAATTTGAAAATCCAGAATTCTTCAATCACTTATCTTTTCCATACGATAGAGAGAGTGTTAAAAATAAATTTTCTCCTTCAACCTCTATAAAAACACCAGAAGACTTCTCTGATAAGCGGAACTGACCTAAAATACTGAGACAGTGATAAAAAAGCATTTTCCTAGGCTGCTGATTCCCGATATTCTACTGGTGATCGGTAGCCTAGTTTTTGTTGAATTCGCTGTTCATTATAATAAGTAATGTATTCTTTTACCGTTTCTATTACAATAGATGTAGGCTCATTCGTGAGCTCATCTAAGTAGAACGTTTCAGACTTTAGTGAGGCATGAAACGATTCGATGCAGGCGTTATCTGACGGTGTTCCTTTTCGGGACATACTCATGGTAATGCCTTTTGTTTTTACTTGTTCCTGATAATCATAAGAGGTGTAAACCGAACCTTGATCACTATGCAATAAGCAATCCAGTGTGTCTGGTAGTTGATCCAGTGTATCGAGAACAAACGAAGTATCTTGTTTATCTCCAATCGTATAGGCAATAATTTCACCATTATATAAATCCATGATTGAGGATAAGTACAATAATTTTTGCCCAAAAGGAAGGTAGGTAATATCCGTAACCAACTTTTTTAAAGGAGCTTCTGCTGTAAATTCTCTGTTTAATTTATTTTCGTACACTTTATAAGGAGTTCCGACTTTCCGGTGTTTTTTCGGTTTTACGCGACAATTCCAATGATATTTTTGCATGATTCTCTGAACCGTATTTTTACTTACCTTGCGAGAGGGAGTGATCAAAGCGGCAACTTTTCGGTAACCATATCTAAATTTATTTTCCACACAGACACGTTGAATAGCTGCTTCGAGTTCTGTCAACTCTCCTAAGCATGGACGTTGTACCCAACGATAATAAGTGGAG
>NZ_NGLG01000002.1:1008616-1035200 GCF_002140655.1 Enterococcus sp. 3H8_DIV0648
CCTTTATATTATCATCGCTAATTGAGCCATCAATATATCCTCGTCCGATATACATAACAAGTTGGATTTTTTTGACCTCCTCAAGTGACAATGTTTTTAGGTACATTTTCAATCCTTTTTCGTTATCTTTGCTTTCAAACTGCATAACCCTTTCTAAAGTTTCTAATTCTTTGTTGTCGATTACCATAAATTACTCTCCTCCCTTTTTAATATAACCACTATTATACTAAACCCTCTACATAAAAAAGTCCGGCAAACACTGCTGAGATTGGCGGCAAATCAGTGTTTGTCAGACATATTAGTTCAATTGGCGGGAATGTGTGGGATTAATCCTCCGATTTAATTAGCCTTCAATAACTATCGTTAAAATTGATTTAACGCCGATTGTCTACCAATTAGTTTAAATCATTGTTTTTACTTATACAATGAAACTGGTAAGAAAACTGATAAAATTAAAAAAATTTGCATAGGCAGAATTGTTATTTAACTAAATTTTTATAACTGTAAAATGTTGAACAAGAGAAAGTGCATTTTTTAGAGGAAATGCATGATGAAGGGATATTCGAAGTTTCTGTTGATAATGAGTTTGATGTTTGGATAATGATTGATTTCTTATTACTATATGTAAGTATCCTTTCATTAAGTTAAGCCCCCTACGATGTAGAGGGCTCTTTTTTAGAATGGTAACTTATTGTTATTAAGGGCAATTTGCATTGCTGCAACCAATTCACTCTTACTACTGATAATTCCATCAACAGTAGTTTTGAAGGCTCGTTGCAAGGCCTTAATCGTCTCAGTGCCGCATAAACCGTCAAGTTCTCCGGAATAGAAGTTTTTTGCTTTCAATCGACGCTGCATTTCTTTGATCAATTGTGAGCCGATTAATGTTAAATCAAAATTTGCAGAGTAAATGTATTGATTACATTTTTCTCTGTATTGATGACTGATAACGCCATCGCGGGCTGACATACCGCAGTATTCCTGCAGCCGAAGAGTAACTGCTGGTCCCCACATACGATCAACAGTAAGTTGAACCATCTGAGCATGATCATTTCCTGATACATCCCCTGGACTGGCAGCTGCGATTATTTTGAAATACCTCACAGGTAATCCGCTATAATCTCCCATGTAGCCTTTTGCTTTTGTGGAAACAACATTTCTACTTCCAAAACTATAGCTACAGTGACAAATCCGCATCGTGTCCAAGCTACCTGTCCAATTCGTTTCGAAATATCCTGTGTGACCAGCCGATCCCGCACTTGCCCCTTCCCAGCCTGCAATGAACAGACACCCTTTTGTGATCTGTTCTTTTGAAATTTCTTTCAAAACAGATCCTTTTAATTTGAAAAGTGTTTCTGTATTACCTAGACCCGAATTAGCTGGTAAAAATCCTGCGGCCATCATCGCACGATAAATAAAAGATGAACAGTCCTCATACCCCGGCTGTCCGCGTTTACTCATAGAATATGTGAGCTTTCCTTTTTTAGAATCTCCATAACTCAACATTGCAGTAACAGTCATATTGAATCATCCTCTCATCTGACATTGTTTTCTTGATCGTCTGGATCGACATCATCTTTTTTCTGATCAATTAGAATTCCTTTACCCAAATCGTAAAAGCCCCCAGCTGCAAGACCTGCTAAAAAACCAGCCCAGATAAAGATTGATAGTTCGTTAGGATTAAATGATATAGCGTATGCGCCGCCGATAAACACACCGATGATCACGTTGATCACCGGCAGTCTCCTGGCGTTTGTAATCTGCGTTTTAATCAATGATGATACTGCTAAAACTATTGAAACAATAATTGTTGATGCTGCTAAGATTTCGTTCATTTTATGTTCCTCCCTTGAGAAGTTTAATTTCCTCTCTCAAATCATCTACTTCTTCTTTTTTATCTGCTATTTGCAATTCCAAAAAAGTATTTTGCTTTCTTAGTTCAAGAATTAACTCGTTCTTATTTTCCAGTTCGCCTTTTAACTTGTTTACCTCTTTTTGAAGCTCTTTAACAGTCTTTTCTAAACGGCCTACTGTGGCTTCTACTGTGGTAAATGCCCGCTCATCTTTCGAATTATTTCGATTTAAAAACACGGTAACCAGTCCAGTGACCGCACCCAAACTACCAAAAGCCGCAATGATAATTGTTGCCCATTCCTGTTTCATAAGGGCCACGCCCTTTTCAATTCAATCCATGTCACACAACAGTAGCCGATGATCAGCACAAGATTGGGCGAAATAGAGTGCTGATACACACTGTAGATAGCGTACGCTGTTGCTAACATGATCCATAAACCTAATGAGATAGCAGCTGTTAATTGTGCTAAAAACGATTTTTTTAATAGAAAAGCGACTAGAAAAGCTAATGAAACGGTTATTGTCAATGCTATGAAATACTGCTCATTAAAGATTGAAAGTAAAACTCCTAATCCGCCTAACGGGCGACCTCTGGAGTCGACTAGTTGAAATGTCGGTACATTCCACGCACACAACCAATAAAAAAGGGATACTATTCCAAGCAAAAGCGAAATTGTTCTATTCTTCATGCTCCACCTACTTACCAAAAAATTAAATAAATTACACCAAACCAAAAGAGAGCGCATCCGACAAGAAGCGCTCTCCAAACGTTGTGTTTTTCAAGTTTCATAATGACCCTGCTTTCAAAATAATAAGGTGTGCCCAGCCACACCTTAGAGTTTATTCTGCTAATTCAGGTAAATCCATATCAAGCAAAATTTCTTTCACTTGGTCACGGATTGTCGCTGGCACATCATTAATCGTTTTCTTACCTTTGATGATTAATGTCGCGTATACAACTGCCATTTCCTCCACCTCCTTCTTGAGTAAATAAAAAGCAATCTTAGTCCGCAACATCTGCAGACAAGATTGCTTGTACTTCTTCTTTAATTTTTTCAGGCACTTCGTCAATTGATTTCAATCCTTTTTTTATAAGATTTACATAGACACTAATCATTACTCAGCCTCCTGTTCAGCTAATTTCGCTTCAAGTTCAGCAATTCGCATCTCGTAATCAAGACCTAACTCGTAAAGTTCTGCAATTGCCATAAATGCATCAGTTAATTGCATATCTTGATTTTCAACATCCTCCGGTGTGGCCGCCTTAATGAACTGCCATTCGTTTATGTTGAAATCAAAACCTGTGATTTGAATGCCGTCTCCGGTCGGTGGCTCAATTTCGGTGTGCGGATGCATGACAGCTTTCTCTATTGGCCAAAACATCGGTTCTAAATCTTTCAAAAACCGTGTATCAAATACTTTTTTGAATCCTTCCATTTGCCATTCCTCCTATTTACTTTCTAATGCTGAGATCCGATCAGCTAAGTCATTTAATTGCTCTAAAAAAGGTACGTTATACTGCGCGATCATCAACTCAAAGTGTTCGTGAGCCGAAATTTCTATAGTAATATCTAAACAAGCATAATCAAGATATACTGAGGAACCCGCCACTCCATCAGAAGCTTCCGCATAAGCTAAAGTATAGGCAAACCCATTTGATTGAATTCTGTTTTTTAACCACCAATCAGTCTCGTTCATGACTATTTTCTGAATCGTTTCGGAGGTATGATGCGGCGTTCCTGATTCCCAATTACCGGGTTGATATCGTTTTGCAACCAATTTATTACCTGACGGACCGCGTCCATAACCCCAAATGCTATCCTGAATTTTTACTATCAATCCATTTTGTATTATTGAAAACTTATCTTCATCTGTGACTGCGCCGCGGTCATTAAAGAACTGGTCCCCCAATTCATTTTTTAAAACTTCAAAAACGTTATATGCTAAAACCACTTGCCCTATTTTAGTCTGTTGTGCGTTACTTACATGCAGAACAGCATCGTCCAATGCATATAACTTAGGATAATCGACATAGCTATCAGGGACGAACTGACTAGGTTGTAACAGATTTGAGTTTGCTAAGAAACTTGCGTAATTAGGATTTCCAACAAAACTTCCAGCACTTTTATTTTTTAAATCAATTCTATAAGTAATCTGAGTCCTTTCTTTTCCAATTATCATATTGATCACGTTAGCGGAAATTTCCTCGCTGTTCATCGTCTCACTTTTTCGATAAACATCAGCAGCGTCAACCTTTTCATTAGTCTCAATTAACTGATTGGATAGATCTATTTGAGATTGTTTTAGATTCTCAGATTTCTGCTCTAAGGTAGACGTATCAGTTTTTAGTGTAGAAACTTTACTGTCCAAATCGGCTGTATCGGTTTTTAACGTTCCTGTTTTCTCTTCTAAACCTTTTACAGCTACATCTAAATTTTCTACCTTTTGCTTCGTAGACTTAAATGCAGTATCAACTGCCTCACTGGTTGTTTTCAAATTGCCAACTTGCTTATCAAGAGATTTTACTTTTGTGTCCAGAGCTGATGTATCTTTTTCCAACTGAGTCACAGACGTTTGGATTACTGCTAAATCAATGCCTAGTTTTTTTGCGGTATCTGATAGCGTTTGATATTGGGTTTCTTTATTTTTCAAAAATTCTTCAAATGTTTGAGCTTTAACGCGCTGCGAGTCCTCAAACTCAGTGTTGAATTTGCGAATTAGAGCGTTCAAAATTGAAATATAAGATTCTGCTTCTTCCCAGGTAATATCCACGTCTTGTATGACATTTATAACAAAGTTCTCTGTAGTAGCTCTGGTCGAGTTTTTCTCAAAGGCGAAGTAAGCTAGCTGATACTGATCTAAAACAGAGAATACCTGATTTGAAAAAGTATATTTGAATTTTCCATCCTTGAGCGATTTAATCTCTACGTTATCAGCATCTACAACGACCGTAGAAGCACTAGTCGTTCCCTCGAATCGTATTGAGTAATCTGTTAAATCAAACGGTTTATCATTCTCTAAAACATTAACAATAAGGCCGGTAAGCATGTTGTCACCTAACCGACCCGTAACAATTTGATTTAAATTTTTGGAAGCTGCTTTGTCAATATCAAGATAGAATTCCTGATAATGTAAATCTGCCATTACCTCGCCCCTCCCTATTCGGTTGCAAGACTGTCTTCAATCTCACGAACTTTTTTTGTAAATGCGTCTATATCTTTTCGACACTCATCCTTATGTTCGTTGTACAGTTGACGGCTACTGATTTGTTGAGAGATACTAGCTGAACCTTCTTGATCTTCGCTGATATTAGCATTCATATAGATCACACGTTGCCCTTCTACTACAGACTCCCCTGTAAGGGAAATAGATTGTTTTGTTTCTAACATTTTCTTTTTCCTCCTTCAAAAATTGAGAAAGCCGTTTATTCAGCAACTTTCTCTGTATCATTTTTCTCAAATTCATCAAGCAAGCGATCGTAAATTTCCGCATCTTGACCTGATAACTCACCGTCATACTCGCTTAAAATTCGTGGAATTTCAGCAAGGTTTTTAATGAACATACCATCTTCGATGAATATTTCTTCTTCAGACAACGCAAACTGCTCCTTGTTGAAGGCAACAACCTTCTCTGCTACCCGCTTAGATTCATCAATAAGTTTTCCATTTTCGTCTAACAGTTCAAATTCATCCATCAATTTCTTTTCATAATGAGAAAATTCTTCATAAGCTTTTACTAATAAGCTCACTAATTTTGATCGATGGCGACTGTCAGCCGCTTTTAAACTAATTGATTGTAAAAAGTTAATGGCTGAAGAGAGTTCTTTGTTTTTCAAAATTATTTGCATTGCTTTCTCCTTTTTTATGACTATAAAACTGTCCAAGTTCCCCATTTTCGTTTCACTAAAACATTACCATCACTTGCAAACATAATTCCTGCTGCTCCATTATAAGTTTGCCAACCAACTCCTGTTGCCCCTCCGCTAAATGAAGTGTCTACTAGCTCCATGACACGATTGCCTCCGGAGCGAACAAAATAGTTATTTCCAAACTGTCGGGCAGAGGTTACTGTAATCACACCAGTACCATTAAAATAGGTATTACCATCAAAATATTTGGTTCCCACTAATGCTTTTCCATTCATATCAATATCACTATAAGTTTTAATAACTCCAGTATCGCCATTTATATCTAGAGCCTTGAGATAAACATTATCTGCTGTGCTACTTCCTTGATAGCCTAGTGATAGCGTGTGGCCTTTCTTAGCCCAAAGAACCACAGTTGGACCGCTTGCCCATGAAAGTGAGCCAGCCCATTTTCCCGATCCCCATATTTGAATACCATCCGAAAGATACTTTGCAGATATAGATCCGTCTGATCGATTTGATACTAGCCCTTCACTAGTGATTTTCACATTGTTAGATAACCCATTCCAATTGGTTTGAACAAACGATGATAAATTCCCAACAAGCTTATCTACATTAAGGTTGATAATATTCACATTCGCTGCATTTAAAATACCTGTATTAATCTTATCAGCAATAACGCTTTCGATAGCCGCGCTTTTTATTGCTGCATTTTCAATATACGTCTGCCCAGTTATTCTGATTTTATTCGCGGCGATCAGGATAGACTCGTCACTAATATTTATTTGATTAATGACATCTCCTTTTTTTACAGATAGGTTAATATCGTCCTGTAAAATGTGGATTGCTCCTTTATTTCCTTCAACATCACTAGTAACAAGCGAGATTTGATCAGATAAAAGAGTGACTTGTGATTTATCTGCCTTGTCCGCAACTGTAAGTTGGAGGCTATCTACCTTTTGGCTTAGATTAGAAAAAGCAATTGTATCTACTTTCCCCAATACATCTTCTTGTAAAGTGGCTACTGTACTGTTCAGACCATCATAACTACTTTCCAGAGTTCCAATCTGAATCGAATGACCTTCTACTTTGGAATTAATTACCGAGAATTGACCAGCAATTGTAGTAACCTCTGTTTCTATGTTAGTCACTTTTCCAGAAAGTGTGTCTACACTGGATTGAGTGGCCTTCTGCTTGATTGCATCAGCATTTTGTGTAATAAGTGTTTCATGACTTTCAACTTTTCCTGATATTGTATCTACTTCAATTTTAGTTGCTTTTTTGGCAATCTCTAATTCGTTCTGAGTTATTTGTGTTCCCTGCGTTGCGACTGTACCTTCTAAGGTATTAAATACTGAGTGCTCTACCTTTGTAGAGAGCAATCCTTCAACTCGTATAATTTCTGTAGTCATTTCATCATGAATACCGTTAATACCAGCTAAAGCTTCTGCAGCATCTTCAACAGCAGAATTAGCCGTATTTTGAGCATCCTCTGCGTTTTGGACGCCTTGCTCCGCAATTATTCTTGCATCAAGTGCTGCCTGTGCAGAACTATTTGCACGCTCGACAGCATCTTCCGCAATCTGTCTAGCATTGTTTGCATCTGAAATAGCTTTCTCAGCCTCTTTTTGAGCAGTATCTATCAAATCTGTAATTTCTTTACTTGGCTCGGTTGATACCTGTAACTCCCAGTACAGAATGCCACTTTCGTCCTCTTCGTAAATCCACATCTCTACATACGGTCCATTTGGTTTAAACCATATATCTCCTTTTATGGGATTTGATGGTTCTGTGTCCCCTCTGAAAATCCGATTTACACCGTTAGCCGCAATTTGCTCTTCAAGAAAATGAATGACCTGATCAATGCTTCCACGATATTTATAAGTGGTTGAGGAACCAGAGGTAGTCTGAGCAGAAGTTTTCATTTTCAACCCGCCATTGTAATCGAATGACAGCAACAATTGCGGGACGTGGAAACGTCGTTCTTCAGTATCAGTGATTGTAATCCAATCTCCCGCTTCTAATGCAGGATTCCCTTTCCATTCCATTTCGAAAGGAATAAAACTAATTGATCGAATGTTTTGCCAAATATCCTCAAGAAATTGATGAGTCATTACAGGGTTACTTAGTTCGACTATATTTCCAGATGTCGTTCCAATGCTCAGCGTTTTATCCTCGGACATATCTTTCTGTCTAAGTTTCACCTGTATTCCATCAGTCTTATATGCTTTTTCTCTGACCTCTAACCCTTTCAAAAAATAATCTGAATCTACAACTTCGTAGTCAGTTGTAATCAAATTACGAATCTCCATTTTTCCTTCGCGATTAAAATGTGCAAAGGCACAATGAAATTGTGCGATAAACCCGATTGCTTCTCTACATGTTGCACCATCAATCATGTTAATCCCTCTGTTTGATAATCTAGAGAAATTAGTTTCATCAACCTCAATTCCAGCTTGGTTACAGATTTCTAAAGCAACCTGCCTGATTTCTGCTGGATATGAAAGAGTTGATTCATAGGGTTTTTCCATATAAAGAAAACCGTCAGTTGCTTCAACAGTAGTTTCTATGCTATTCCTGTTCCTATAAAAGTCATCAACATAAAATTTCCCCATTGAAACATATTGGATCTGCTCATTTGGTTCTTCCCATCGATCAACCTCGACGCCAAGAAATACTTTTACTTCCTGATCATAGTCAACAGTTTCAAGAATCCGATCAAAAACAATCTTCACAGAATTACTATATGTTGATCCAATTTGAAAAGACGATCCAGACAAAATGCCTAGATCGCCACTAATTGTTTTTATTTGTTCATCCGAATAGACAGAACCATTGATCTCGACTTTTGCATGAATCTTTCTTGTATCAGATCGCATCGCCGCAACGAACTCATCAGTTGTTTTTAGCATGCAACCACCTACTTCTCAACGAAATTGGCTTTTAAGCCATTCCATTTGATTTTTGTAAAATCACGGTTCCATGAAAAAGCTGGAGCAGAGCGATCACCCGTATAAAACGTTCTTGTTTCTAACCCGCCACTTTTAGCATCAGGGTAGGTACATTGAAAAAAAGTTTGGGAAATAGCATTAAGAATAGTTGAGACCTCTCCATCAGAAAGAGGCCCCCACTCAATCGTTAGCTTTCGTTTTTCGGTAATCTTATCTCGTGTCATTTCACCGCTTGCTGTTCTAGTTGATTGACCGTCAATGTCCATTAAGTCCCACTGAAAAGATTTAGGAGTGGTGATAGTCACTCCATTGATTTGCAAATAACTCATACACTCACCCCTTAAATAATTAATTCAATTTGACCAGTTTTTTTATGGTACTTGTTAATTCCTTTGACGGACACTTCGCCTAACCTAGTGCTATCTACTTGCAGGATTACTTCAAGTGTAGAATCCTCATCACCTGACCCAATACCGTTGCTCGCACCTAGCATATTGACTAATTGAAGTATTGCCTCAGTAACTTTGTTGCCAATCTGAGAAGCCATTTGATTCCCTAATTCTGATAAGTCATTACCACGGAATGACTCTAGTGATCCGCCTCGACTACCTCCTCCAATGCTCAATGAGGAAGGTTGTGTTGGCCGGAAAACCTCTGGCATCGTTAACTCCGGAACTCCATCCATTCCCATAAAGTCAAAGGCATCGTTCATCAGCTCTAAAGCTCTAGCTGGTTTCGTTAGCGGAAGTATCATTTCGGGTTTATCACCTTCAGAACCTTCAAAGAAACCATGCTTAGAAATCAAGCCTCCATTTTCAAATCCCGTAAAGCTATTGATCATATCAACGACCATATTGACGACTGCATTTTTTGCATAGCTCAGAAAACCATCAACAATTGACCATGCAGGGTTATCTAATCCTGAGAGATTTACAAATTTTGACATAGCTTCCTCGACTAAAGCTGATGGATTAGAGATAACATTCCACACGTCTGAAGCAATTCCTTTAGCACGATCAAAACCATTCGAAAAGAAGTCCTTAAACGTTCCAAATATCCCGCCAGCATAATTAGGAATCATATTACCAGGCATTACTTGTGCTCCTCTTGGTAAATCAACCAGCATGTTTCTTTGTTTAGGGAACATCCCCATTCGACCATCTGGCAGCTTGAACATTTCTTGATACTGAGAACCAGGCGCATCATTGACTAAGGCTGGACCACCTGGATGATAGTTTGTGCCTTTTGCGTAGTATGGAATATCCCAAGTGTTCAGACTCCATCCTGCATTAACTGAACCTAACACCCAGTTAATCCCACCAATGATCGAATTTACCGCATTACCAATTGGTCGAACCATAGAATTTGCAATACCACTAATTGCATTCCCAATCGCATATACACCGTTTCTCAATCCATCGGCTATTTTACCTGGTAGTTCAGAAGCCCAACTTCCGATTTTTCCGAATACGTCTGAGGCAGTGTTTTTTACTTCATTCAACTTTCCAGAGACACCATCTTTTAAGTTAGAAAATGCTGATACTGCTTTTGTCCGAGCAGATTCCGCTCCACTCCGAACGGCCTCTGCTGCGCTTGACATTTTAGAACTAGCTGTACTTCGCACTTCTTCGAATTTACTTGCAGTATTGCTCCTCAACTCAGACCATTTGGTGGTTGCCCAGTCCTTCGCTTGACCGGCTTTTGTTTGAATCGTAGTTGCTGCGCTAGACATTTTTTCGCTTACCGTATTCACAACACCAGTAAACTTTTCTTTGGTAGAATTGTATATTTCGCTAGCTTTGGTAGTCACTGCATTCTTAGCTGCTTCCCATTTCTCAGAAGTCCATTTTTTGACACTTTCCCATGCATTTGAAGTGGCTGTTTTTATACCTTCCCACTTTTCACCGATCCAACTAGCCAGTTGTCCCGCTTTTTCCTTGATGGTATCCCAGTTTTTATAAAGAAGCACTCCTACCGCAATAAGAGAACCAATGATAGCTACGGCTATTCCTATAGGGCTGGTCAGAAATGCAATGGCTGCAGCTAACGCACTTGATACTGCCGTAGCAATTGCAGCGACAGTATTCCAAATTAATACTGCTGCATTCACTAGGCCTAAAGCGGTCGCGAATGATCCAACAATAAGAACAAAATTCGAAAATCCTTCTGAATGTTCAGAAATCCAATTTCCAACTATAGTCAGCGCGTCCCCTATTTTTTTCAACACTTCAACAATGATTCCGCCAGTCCATTCTGCAATCGGCTTTAATACTGAGTTCCATAGGAAATCGAAGGCCGGTTTAAAACCATCAATTATTCCACTAAGCAGAGTCACTGCTCCACTTAACGCATTCAGGAAGGCGGGTATCAGATCCTGAATCGTGTAGCTAGCGAGTGGCAGGAGTACATTCTTATAGAACCATTCCAAGCCGTCTCCAATGTTTTTGGTCAGCGGCTGAATAGCTTTTAGTAATCCGTTAATTGAATCTAATAGCGGTCTAAAATCAAGCTTTTTCGCCCATTCCGCCGTCGCTCCTGTCATCCTATTGATCGTGCCTAGGATCGTATCCAGAATCTTCATGATCCCTTCAAAGATTTTTTGTCCTCGACTATTCTCATCCCAAGCAGTTCTGAAACTCTTCGCTAAATTCCCAACTGTATTAAAGATATTTTTTATAATATCCATGATGTTGGCTAAAATGCTTTCGCCTATTCCACTTGCAAAAGCTTTGTCAAAAGCAGTAGTGATCGAGTTGATCAACTTCAAGACTTCAATTAGCGCGTTGAAAATAGATTGAATCAATGCGGTTCCGCGTCCATTGTCGTTCCAAGCGTTTTGGAAAGCTTTTCCGACTGTCTCAAGCAAATGGAAAATATTGGTGTACATTTCAATTAGTTGTCGAGCAACTTCAATTCCTGTTCCATTGTTCCAAACATTTCGGAAAGATTCCGCAATATCATGTAGCACCTCTAACCATTGATTCAACGCATCAAAGATTTGCTGAATCAATTTTGTCCCTCGACCGTTTTCTTCCCAAGCGATCCTGAAGGCTCGGGCGATATCGCCTATGATATATAGCACATCACCCAAAAGTATCAATAGGTTTTCAACGAACTTTTGACCAGTACCATTTGTCCATACTTCCATGAAGGACTTCCCAATTGCACCAATCAACTTGCCTATTTCTGATAGCGAATATTTGAACGCGTCCATGACACGTTGACCTTGCGCATCCCAAGCTTTCTTTATTGGATCAAAGAGTTTTGACATGATGTCTTTAAACTTCTTAGCAAAATCAGTCAACCATTTCGGAGTCTCTGGTACTGTAGCGTTTCCGAAATCCGCCCAAGGCGCCCCACCACCACCTGAAGGTGATTTAGGTCGATCAGGTATTTCTTGTGGTATGAACTCTTCTGGTTCGTAATCATCCATACCATCATCAAAATCTAAAGTATTGATTTCGTCGAATCCCATCAACATCTGTTTCAATTTCGCAGCTGCTTTTCTCGCTTTCTCGGATGCCGCGTGTTGTTTCTTCATTTGTTCGTTCGATTGTTTAATAGACTCAGCCATATCATCATAGCCATCATCTACGTCAGCGGCGGCCGAAGAATTGTCTTCCATAGCTTGAACATTATCCATTAAGCCTTGCGCTCCGCTAAAAGCGTCTCCGATCTTTACTCCAAACAGCGCAGAGACAAATCCCGCAATATAGCCAGTTACTTTAGCCAAGCCCGACATCAAAGCGTTTAATGCAGGAAGAATCGCCTGGTAAATTGGATAAAAAGCAGTTAGTAAATTAACCTTGATCTGATTCAACGATGCAGAAAATTGCGTATTTGTTTGTAATGCTTTCCATAAGCCTCCGACAAGAGTCATGATGCCTTGATACAAGAAGGTGAAGAGGAACAATTGAGACCAGAGCATCTTCATAGACATCCCGAATCCTCTCATGCCTTTCGACATTCTGGAGGTTCCATTTGTCACTTGATTCGATTGATTAGAGAAGATGGAACCCATACGACCTATTCCACTCTTAAAAGTGTTACCAACGCTGCTAAACATCCCTTTTAAGCGCCCGAACAATCCTTGTGAAGTTTTTGACTGCCCTGACAAGTTCCTCATCCCATTTGAAGCCATTGCTGACTTGGTAGCTGTTTGCCCTAGTTCAGTATTCAATCCAGCTAAAGCCTTCTTCAGCATCCCCGAACGATCATCCATAGAGCCAAGCTGTTGCATCAATTTGTCATTTTCAGCAATCAACTTCTGCATTCTAGTTTCTAGTTTAGAGATTTCTCCGGAAGTCTTTGTAGAAGATTTTGTATCTTCATACCCAGAAGTTTGCCAACCTTTTTTCCCAAATGAGCCCTTCTCAATCTGTTGTTGTTTCATCAAGTCTTGAAGCGATTTGACCTTCGTTCTCATTCGTTCAATTTGTGCTTCGTTCTGCTGCATCTGTTGTTCGCCGCGCTTTATAGAAGATGGTATTGCATCATATTCAGCTTTCATTTTCCGCACAATAGCCTGCGCATCACCTTGTGCTTTATTCATCTGAATTTGAGCGCTAGCAATCTTTTCATCGATTCTGCTAGCTGCTTTACCATCTCCTGACCATGCGGCTCCATTCCGGTCGCTTTGCAGATTTGAAATCTTTTGTTGTGCAGCTCTTGCCTGTTGCATCTTGATATTCACTTTATCAATCTGAGATTGGACATCTTGAGACATTTTCGAAACGCCTTTAGATACGCCGCTGGATAATGCAGACCCTGTTTTTTTCCCCGAGTCACTAGCAGCTTGTTCCATCTTCGAAAAGTTTTTTTCTACTGAGCTTGTTAACTTCTCAAGATTTTTATTCATCTTTTCAAAGCCAGTATTTGATGACAAATCTTTTTCAACCGATTCTGTGCCTTTGTTTGTGATGGAGGATAGCTTCCCCATAGCTTTTTCCATAGAGGAAATGAATGGTGCCATCTTTTCCTCTACTCTTTCGATATTGGCATCAAAAATTATTTCGAGAGTTTCTAATTCCATTTGCTATCCCCCTTCCTTTTTCTTGGCGTTAGTTCGCTTGATTGCCGCAGCAAGTTGCATCATGTTCGCTTTCTGAGCCATCCACTTTTTGTCTTCCGCTGAAACTTGCGCTCCGTTGGCGACTGACCCGTCAAGATTTTCATTAGATTGAGTATCTTCAAAGAAGTCATAGACTTTTTCAATCGCAGGCGTGTTTTTAGGATCGTTAAACGAATAAGCATTCAAGCGTGCAAGTTTATAGTCCATGATCGCTTTTTCTTTCATTTCGCGTTCACGGACCTTTTTGTTCGCTGTCGCTTGCACAATGATTTCTTCTAAGGTCATTGACCAATATTTGTCGGCAGGTATGCCCGCTTCAACAGCGGGCTCATACATCGCTACGAAGAGTTCAGAAAGAGAAGAAAAAGAGTTTATACTAGACTCGTGTCCTTCTTGTCCGCTTCTTCCTCCGGTTCGTCCTCGTCGCTCTCGAAAAAACCTGCTTTTTCCATTAAATCCTGAATAGTTTCCATCAATTTGGTCATTGAACCACCACCGCTAATGTACTCGTCGTACAGAGCTGGCATGTCCTTCATCTTGATTCCGTGGTTCATGTTTGCTGAATGTAGGATAATTAACATCTCGCCTAATCGTGGCATCTTAAATCCGCCATTACTTGTCATCATGATTCCGAGTAATGATTTACCGATTTGTTTTTCAATATCAACAGTCGCTTGTCCTGTTAAGTTTAATTCAAGTGTTTTTGATCCGAATTCAAAAGTTACTGGTTTCATATAATATTTCCTCCTAGTTAAATATAAAAATAAGGACTAGGTTTCCCCAGCCCTATAACATTTGCTATGCAGTTGGCACGAAATCAGGTCCATCAGATACAACGATAGACAACGTGAAGGCTAATGCTCCATTTACTTCTGCGCCGCCCATTTTAACAGTCGGCTGACCTTTGAACGTAAACTTAGAGCCGTCGGGAAAAGCTAGTTCCCAGTCCGCTTTCGTATCATTTGCTTGTAGGGCTTCCAATGCGCCAAATACAGCAGCGTCAAATAAAACACCGAATTCTAACGTATCTACGTCCTGTAGTCCGGCAATGTAGCGCTTCTTGCTATCTGACAAATCAGTAACTTCGACCTGCTCTGGATCTCCGCCTACATCCGGTGTGCTTTGTAACCCTTCTACATTCGTAAAACTAGAACCTGTTGTTTTATATCCTAATTTTGTGCCTTTAGATAAAAGGCCCCGTTCTCCAGCAAACATCTGTAAGTCTAGAGAAAATAATTTGATGTTTTTCATGTGTCTTCCTCCTAATGTGTGACCAGCAGAGTTTTATTATTTACAATGCCAGTAAATTTTAATTGCACACGAAAAAGGCCATCGACATTTCCGTCATTGGCCTCTTCGTTTTTAAATCCTATTTCACTCATCGCGGTAATTACTTTTTCAGATAAATCACTCAGTGGACTCCGGCTGTCATAAAGTTCAATAATGACAGTCCAATGAGTTAGCACTTCGTTCATCGATAAATCTTGTTTGTCAGGCTTCGCTTTAGTTGAATACACTGCCGCTGGGAACGTAGCCCATTCTTTCGGAGTGGTGGAGCTGATTTTTTTCAACTCGCTAACTCCTTTTAGTGCTTCAACTAAGTCGGGTTTTATATTGTATCTACTTGCCAAGTTTCTTCAATCCTTCCTTTACTCGATCGATATAGTAGTTCGGAATATCGTCGATTATTTCTTCTAAAGAAGGATAGAGCCAAGGTCTTGCAGGTTGGCCGCGTGTCATATAGAATTCATTTCCGTTAATTAAGATTTTGGGAATTCCATACACAGCTTCTAAGTCAACTGAGACTAAATGAACAGGAATAAACCATCGCTCTGTTGTGTAAGTCGGATTCACGCCAGGCGGCAAGTCTTTAGTTGATTCAGCACCAACAGGACCTGTACCAAACTCTCGAAAGATTGCTTGAATCTTGTCCGACCATACACGTCCAACAATATTGCCTGATCCGTCGATTACAACCTCTTGTTTGACTGAACCGGCTAACTCACCAGAACCGTGCTTAATTGATGATTGAAGCTTACTACTCGCTCTTGCTACAACTTCATCTACAATATCGAAGGTCGCATCAAAGGTCGCATCTTCAATCACTTTAGGAGTAGCTTTGAGCTTTGACTTCAAGCTATCCCAGCCTTTAAATTCAACACCCATAAGCTACACCCTTTCTAACATAATATTTTTGTGTTGTGAGAATTCTTGAATAGAAATGATTTTAAAATCGGGATCGGCGTCCTTATCAACGAAAACACAAACACCGTCACCTTCATTTTCGCCTTCGTTAATCAAATCACCCTGATACTTGCATGATTTGATGTATGGTAATCTTTCTCCATACAACTCTACAGCCATCTTTCCTCCGGCCGATTGGACATTCATTTGAAATGTCGATCGCTGTTTCGAAAAATCACTTAATGCATTTCCTTCTTCATCTTTAGTGATGATTCGTTTTTTTAAATAGCACGTTCTTAAATCTCTTTGTCTCAAGCGCATGCAAAAACCGCCTTTCTATTTTTTAGAATCGGCGGCCATTTCGTCTAAGATTTCTGCTTTTGATTTAGTGTCTTTAATGCATGGAGACCCTGCATCGTTTTTAGCAGAACTCAATATTTTGATTCGCTCCTTAGATGGATTTACTTCCGAATCTTTGTGAGGATATACCTGTCCAACTTTATAAACACGGCCATCATCCTCAGCATCGGCAAAAGTTCGAATAACTTTGTAAGCCATTTGATCACTCCTTATAATGATTTTACATTTGCTAATCTGTATCGGTTTAACTTTGCCTGAATACGTTTAGGAATACCGATTTCGAACGATTGCGACACCCCGCCTTCAGTTCTGGCGGTTTCACCTTCATTTCCCTCAGTATTCCTTCTAAAAATGTACAGGTCCTTAATTGCAGACGACATATTTTCGACGATCACATCCCGATTACAATAATCAAGAGCATCAATCGCTGCATCTTTTAAATCATCAGCTAAAACCTCTAACTCAGTTTCGCCGACAATTGAAAACTTTCGAGCAAGTTCTGTTTTTAATTCTTTAATCACTTTCTGATTTGTTGGGTTCATCTGATCCCTCCTAAATCGTCAAATTATGTTCCTTAACCAATTCGATTAAGCCCTCTCGGTCAATACCTTCCGGAATTACTACTTCTGCTTCAGTAAGAGCTTTCTTTAAAGTTGTCTCTTTTACACCTTTAAACGGGTTAACTTCTAGCTCTTCTACTAGTTCAAACAGTTCATCATTTGCATGAGCCTCTTCAATCGTAAGTTCCTGATCCTGTTCGTATCGTTTCCCCGAATAAAATACGGGGAAACCTTTCACTCTAACTTTTAACATACTCGTCTACCTCCTAGGCAATTGGTTGTGCTTGGAATACTTCATCTGCAGCTGCAAAACTTGGTAATGCAGTAGCTACGGCTTTCGTCCAAGTGGAAACAGGATCACGGTTTTCTTCATAAACACAAGCTAATACATTCCCAACGATGCTAGTGTCAACAGAAGGGTCACGAGTTAAACGAGTTTCTTCTGCAGTTGGTCCGTATAATGTTTCACCCAAAGTGTCGTCTGTGAACATAACAAAGCGATTTTCAGGGAAGTATTTCTTAGTAGAGTATTTCCCGTTCTTACCTTGAACCTTATATTTCTCATCATAGGTTCTGACAATTGGGTAACCATGAGTTTCCATGAATGCATCAAGGTCTCCTTGAGAGACTACACGACCAGACGCACTCCCAAAAATAGCTGCAATGATCTTTGGATGGGAAGCTAACGCACGATATACCTTACGTGATGTCAAAGCTTTGGTCGGTGTTGCATCCATCACATCAATCCAGCGTTCCAAGTCTTTCAACGGATCAGAACTTGCATCAGACCACATAGAAGTACCTGTTAGAGCTTCTTGATGTTCTGCTGGAATATTGTAGTCAACATTCAGGTTTAAATTGTTTTCCGAAACGGTGATTTTACCAGTTGCTAGCATTTCCATGCGCATTGCTTCAACACGAGCACGAACTCCCGCGACTAGATTGTCGATGTCATTGTATACGCGCCCTACTAAATAATCTTGTTCCGCTTGGGTACGAGGATGTTCTAATGCGACGATATCTTTTTCTTTCAATTGCAACTTACGTTTGATCAAAGAAAGTTCCAATTCCCGTTTGCTACCCTCACGAGAACCGATTTCAGTTTCGGTATCGAAATCATGAACTGATGCAGCAATAGGAATTCGACTCCCACCAGTGATTTGATCAAATGATAGTGACGGTGTTTTTCGTTCTGGAAACAGTGTTTCACCAAGTAACGGTGCGTATTCACGATCTCGAACATAATTCAAGACCTCGTTTTGAGTAAATAAGTCAGTAATAGCTGGCATAATTTTTTCCCCCTTAAATGTTATCTGAATTTGATTTCTTTCATTGCTTCTTTAGCAGCATTATCTACAGCAGCTGGCAACCGTTCTTCTAAAACATATCCTTCGACCATCACAGCACACGGTTGTGGACCAGTCTCTGCTGTAACAGTCACATCGTTAAACACGATTCCTTTTGCAGTTGCGTCATTTGCCGGATAAACTTCACCAGCTTTATAGCTTTTATCTGCTTGTTCAGTAAAGTTTTGATATTTAGCACTCGCTAAAAAGTTGATTTCTTCAACAGTTTTTTTCTTTCCTACGAACATAATCTTTTCCTCCTTGTTTTAGCTCCAAAGATTTGTTTTTGGAGCAGTTCTTTCATTGGCCGCCTTAGCAGCTTTGCTTCCGATTGAATCGATTTTTCCATTACTAGAATTCGCTGGCGGCGTGTTTGCCGAAGCCGCTAAGCGTTCATTAACCCCTGCTTCAACAGCTGATCTGAACGCTGTTTCAAGACCTTCAATTGATTTCTTGCATGACTCAGCATCAGTTAAAACTACTGCATCAATTAACTCTTTAGGAAGATTTTTCTCAGTTAGAGTTTCAAAGGCTTCTAGTCGCAATTCTCGACGCGTAATATCCGCTAGTCGTTCTTCTTCGGCCTCTTGCTTTTTCTTTTCTGCCATCTGAGCTTTCTCTTCAGCTGTCATTTGAGCCATCTTAGCTGCTTCTGATTTTGCGGCTTCAATCGCTTCTTGTTGCTCAGTTTTCCATTTGGATTGAGCTGTTTCCAATGATTTTGCTACTCGCTTATCAACAAAGGAGTCTAGTTCCGATTGATTTGCAAATGAAATAGGTTCAGCATTACCATCGCCAGAACCGCCATCTCCTCCTCCGCCGTCCCCATCAGCAAACAACTGAAGGTCAAGCTGTAGCATTTTCTGTTCACATTTTTTTAGAATGAAATCTTTCATAATTGAACTTCTCCTTTTCCCATGCACATCCAAAATTGGGCATAACAAAAAGCACCCCATCCACGCAAGACGCCCAGACACAGTGCTTAATAGTTTGTTATTCAGTTTTGAACCCACACACGATTTTAGTTGCTCACTTAATTTGTAAAGCCCCAAGCAGCTGATGGGCTAGATATTTCGATTGAACTGTAAATCACCCTCACGAACTGCACTATCAACATCTTCGATTGAGTAGCTATCGTGAAAACCGACGAAAAACTTATTGGATTTGTGTCGATAAATTTCCCACCCGTTCATTTTAGGCAATCCCGTACTAGAAAAACCTAAGTTCATCAGATGATTAAGTGGATTACTAGTATCTTTCATTCCATCACTCCTCTCATACACAAACAGCAAGTAATTATTGGTGTGTGCTGTAATTAATTGAACTGTTTTGCTTCATCGTATTTCAATATAGCAAACGATGAAAAGAAGTTGATTTTTTTCAGGTATATTAGAGAATTCTTATTTTCAAACTGTAAAAGCTTGAAATTCCAATTGATCAAATACGTTGTTCATTGATTGTCCATTAAAGATCGGTTGATCTAAAGCGTCTAACCAATCCTCCGAATGGGATACAGCGAGTTCTTTCCCAGGTCCTTTAAAGATGGCATATCCATCTTTTTCACGATTCCAACCGATATAGTAATTCTTATTGTGGTAAATAAACTCGATCTCTCCATGAACTTCAAGATTAAGTTTAATCCGATCTTTTAGATTCATCATTGGACCTCCATTCATTAACGATTTGTTCACCTAGCGTTGGTTTGCGCCCTGGTCGGTGATCAGGTATTTCTTTTTTGTTTCTCCAATAATAGTTCCAATCGTGAGTATGTGGAACTATCTGATGGACATCAGGTTGCTTGTGATTGGTAAAATCAATATCCAGTCTCGGTTTGCCATTCTTGCCATAAAAACGTCGCCGATAAAGCTCGCCATCTCGATACCAATCACATACTGATTTAGGGTTATTTTCAAAAGGTATCCCATGTGAGTCAGTAATGGCTGAATAGTTTTTGAATGCTTCCTTCATCCACTTCACATCACGATAAGTTCTCTTTAGTTCTACCCAACCCTCATCATCATTATACTTGGTTTCCTGATACTCTTCCAATGATTTCGGGCTATAATCCTCACCTAATATATCTTTCAGTCGTTTGAGATCAGCGGTGTCTTTCTTTCGATTGATGATTTTTTTCTTTTGAGACTCGATTTCATCATCAGAATATTTTTCCTTAAGCTTTTTCATCCAATCATCATAAGTATCCCGTTGCTCTATTGTCATTGTCTTCCCACTTAACGGATCGTTAGCAGTCCGTTTGCCATTCAACGAACGCTTTCCAATAAACGCAACAGCAATGGTTCTACACCAAGGATGAAAGGGCGGATACGTGCCAAGAGAGCCGTTTACTACAGCTTCAGAGACAAGATAAATCTTTCCGTCTTTTCCTTGGCAAATCTTGGATGTTCTAAAATCTAAGACAGCAATCAAACGGTACTCTTTTACACCCCTGTCACGCCATCCCTTGAGTTTTGCTTGATTCGACATGTAATTGACCTCAGTTCGAATCAACCGCTGAGCGACGCCAATAGAACGGTCAAATTCGGCTGCTATAGCTTTAGCCATTTCAAACTCGGACATTCCTGTCATTGATTCGACAGTAAACAGTTCTTCAAGACGTTTTGCTAATGCTTCAGTATCTGACCAGATACGCTTTGAATAGTTAGAACCGTGCCAATGGCTGTCTAAGATGTTTTGAGTGTACTTAGTTGAAAGCTCCCTAAACTCATGAGTGACTTTTCGATTCTTTGGATCGTTCCATACCTCGATTGGGACGTTTCGTTGTTTTGCCTGTTTGAACCTCTCTATTTTGGAATCGTACTTTTGTCCATCCCAAACATTGATAATTGAATCTGATTTGGCTTGCTCAATTTGTTGGATTACTGTTTCTGCAGTTGCTTCGTTGTACGAATCATGAATGACGTCAATATAAAAATCCGTAGACTTATTTAACTGCACATCAGCTATTTGTTTAGATACTAAAAAAGACTTGGCTTTCAAGTCTTCAGCTCTAGTTATACGCTCTTTGAACGCAAGCGCATTGAGTCTTTTCTTAGCCGCTGCTTGCAAATCAGGATTTTCAACATCGGCTGCCAGTTTTCTCAACTCAACTAGTTCATCAACGCCGACCGTTTGATTTAAAAGTTGTTTAACTTCATCTTCGTCTAACCCTGAGCGATTTTTAGCACGATTAAAGAGCTTCGACGCCTGCTTTGTTAAATACGATTGGGCTTTCCTATATGCTCTTATGACCGATTGTTCGACACTCTGGGCGCCATCATTGACACGCTTTTCTTGTCTAACACCACGATCTATCCAGTAAGGATTTTCCTTGTTCTTTTTTTGAGCCATGAAATCAGCTCCTAGTCAGAAACAATTTCATAGGTTTTATCGAATATTTCTGCTTTGCATGGATAGAACTCCCCATTAACACCTTTGATGATGAAATCATTTCTGCCAACTTTCATCCTGCCTTCTAAAGTTTCAATGTACATCTCTTGATCATACTTGTTGATAAAAGCTTTTCCTTCACAGAATTCTAGAATGTCAGTAATTTTTCTATTTGCTGTCGGAATAACATCGACAATAACTGGTTTTTTCCTCGCTCTCATTCAATCACCTCCACACAAACATTTTCTGGATACTGCATCTCAATACTCTCCAAACCGTGTAATAACGTGGTAAGAAGAATCGCGTTCTTCCTAGTTGGTTCGAAACTAATTGTCTGTCCGTTTTCGGAGTTTGTGACTCCCACTTCACCAGATAATTCATTGATTATTGTGATGAACAGTGCTGAAACTCCTGCACAAACAATATCGGTACCCTTTTCGGAGAACTGAGCATGACCATTCATCGTAATACTGGAAAAATAATCATCATTCTTTTTGAACGTTGCTTTGATCATTGTCTCCCTCCTCTGGTGGTCCATCTAAATCTGAGTGACTATCATCTGCTTGAACGCCCATCACTTTAGCTTGTAGCTCGATATTCTTTTCTTTTTGTTCATCCAACATTTCAAGAACTTCCGCTGGATCATCAATGTCATCCAACCAACCTAATGAAATAAGAAGTGGAATGAACTCCTGCGAATCTCTAATCTGCTGAATAACATTGCTACGATCGATCGGAAGGTTAGGTTTGAATTTGATTACCGTTCCTTCGACATCAACATTATGACCTTTCACATTCAAGATATTCTGTATCAATCGAAGACGTTCGAAGATTCCATCCTCTAAGTAACCGATTTTGGTAGCTAAGATTAGCAGCAACCCAAACAACTTATATTTCATCGCTTCTCCACTGATGTTTCCCGCGAACTGCTCATCGTTTAGATTCGGTACATAGGTCGTTTTATGAAAGTCAGACAATAGCGAATCAGCCAATGTTTGGACTTCTGATTCTTGGAAAGTATTTGTCACATACTCAGCATTTGCTCCTAAATCTTTTGATGGAGCTTCCAATATGACATTACCACTTGAACTTTTTTCCGCGTCATCCGGCAATGAGAACCCGTATAAAATCATAATTGCTTTGATGAAATTCTCTTTATCCTGTATCCGATCGGTCTGCAATAAATTATACTTATCAATCTGCGACAGCTGCTGCTCGTAGTCACCCTGTTTTTCTTCGTTGTTTCTGAATTCAATGACAGGAACTTCGCCATAAAAGTGTTCTTTGAAGCTTGGTTTACCTAAAGCATCTGCTTCAGACAGTTTTTTACTTTTTGATTTGTAATAGATAATTCCTTTTGATGTGTAGACTTGAACTTCCCAGAATTTTTCACGTTTCAGATTTTGTTTCTCAACAGGCCGGATAGCAAAGAGCTTGTTACGATCGACAGTATCATCAACAACTAACATCATTCCTCTTGGATCAATCCAAGCAACCTTCGGAATGGTCTCGTCTACAGTGCCTGTCTTAATGCTCAAGTAATGCAGTTCATACCCTACACCCATCGCTGACAGACCTTTTTCTAATTCTTTATCATGCTTTTTAATTCGCATGGCATCTAACGCATTTAGCACCGGCTCGATATCATTTTCTTTTGCTGCTGTATAAGAAACTGGCGCACCTACAGTAAAACCTACCATCATGTCAGTGACGTATTTGGCATTGTTAACAAATACCTCGTCGCGGTCATGTGGTAGGTCTGTTGGTCGTTCGCCTTTTTTATGTGGGTTCCCTTCATAGTAATCAAACAGCATTTCTAATCTAGGAATCTCTTTCTCGTGTTCCTCAATGCAATAATTGATTACATCGAAACTAGGATTGTTTATATCACCAGCTAGTTCACGATCAATTGCAATAGCCATCTTTTCACCTCTATCAGTTTAAGTATTTTGGTTTACGTTTTACTTTCGCAACACGGTTAGTAAATACATCCTCTAATGCATATCTAGTAGCATCGATCGAGTGGTTGTTTTTGTCAGGATAATCTCCTTTGAGATTTTCATTCTTATCTCGTTCAAGTTCATAAGTAGTGAATTCTCGCTTAGTGTTTGGACATCGATAAGGATCGATAATTATTTCTTCAAGATCTTGCAGGAATTTAATCCCATGCTCAATGCTTCCTGGTCCTTTTTTAGCTCCGGTAATCTTCAAACCTAATTGACGCAATTCATTATTAGTTCTCGGCTCTGCACTATCTGCAGTGATCACACCGCCGTCCACATCTACTTTCTGAATTTCTTCAACTATACGAATATTTGACAGTGCTGTTTTATGAACCTCGGCAAAGATGTAAAGCTTACGACGGGTCGAATCATAGTGGTTCTTTGTATAATGCATCGGATCGCCAGCGTAACCATGGTCCATCCCTCGATGAATCTTATCGAATGATGAGATTTCTTCATCGCTGATTTTCCTCACTGTAATATTTTTGAATACTTCAGCACCAGTGCCGGTTACTTCACCTAAATACTCATGCTTGTATTTCTCAATATTTACGCGTTTAAGGTGTTCTGCTTCTTGAATGAATAATTCCCCTAGCCATTCGCTAGGAACGTTTCTGTAGTCGCTGTGGTGAACAAAAACATCATCACGAATCTTTTGCGACTGAATTTCCAAGTTTGTCCAATTGGTATTGGATTCCGGTGGATTAAATGAATAGAAAATCTTAATCCCAGAACCACCACGACCCAGTGACTGGATAATCGTTCGGAGTTCAGCCATCGAATTGAATTCATCAACTTCTTCAAACCAAATAAATTTGGCGTAACCACGACGGAACTTAGAAGCTTTTACCTTCTTAGGCTTCTCTGCACCTTTGAAGATGATACGTTGACCTGTTTTTATTTTAGTAATTCGAAGAGGTTTGACTGATGCATGATACTCATCAGTTAGACCTAAAATATCAATAGCCCACAACATTTGCTCATACACTGATTCTCGAAGCGTTTCAGCAACTTTACGAAGTACCACGGCATTTGCATTGGAATCTTTTTCCATACCAAGAATGATCTCCACAGAGATTGCTGACGACTTGGTAGAGCCACGTCCGCCTTTTAGCCAATAAGAGGAGTTTAAGCCGTCCTTTATTGCTTTGTGAAATGGATAAAATGATGAAGCAAGCACGTCTGTTAATTTTACGTTCTTTTGTGTAATTACTTTTGCCATATTGATCACCCGATATCGTCGATGATATTAATGACTGTGCCGCCGTCTTGCTCATCGCCGTCCTTATTGATCAAGGCTTTTGTTGTCTGTGCTTTCGTATGATCTGTTTGAGCCTCCATCAAAGCTAGCCGCTTACGATTGATTGCCAGCTCCTCCAATTGCTTAATTGCTTTTTGAAGCTGAGCGCTGACTCTTGTTAAAGCATCTTCGATTCGAAGGATGTCATCTATCTTCCTTATTTTATGTTCCTTGATTTCAGTCACGATTAATTCGAGATTGTTCTTTTGTTTTCTGGTAGACTCAAGAACTTTGGTTCTGCCGCGAAGCTCTTGTAAATACTCCATTTCGGATTCTGACAATCCATCTTCAGCGGCTTGTATTCGTTTCATCATTCGCAATTGTCGAATCTTTAGTAGCCGCACCTCTTCGGACATCACTAAAAAAGGATCTTCGCTCAATTCTGAGTAAAGGTCCTTTTCTTCTTTCGTTAATGTATCGGCAAAAATAGTTTCGTGCTCACCAGTAGATACTGCGTTTTTGTTTCCGGGCGGTGGAGCAGCACGAGGATTGCCTGAATTCCCTTTTGCGTTTTGATTATTGTTTTGCCCTCCTGGTTGGTCTGTCGCGTTGCGTCGCGTTGCAACGTTTTCTCCATCGTTGCGTTGCCAACTGTCTCTGTTTTTTCTGCTTCGGACAGTAGAGGGGCTTAACCCGTATTTTTCAGCTAATGCCTTTAAAGTTATATCTTCTTGTTCAAATTCACTGCGTATCTTTTGCCAATCTATCACTGCATGCTCACCACCTCGCTCATCGTGTTTTGTTTTATAGGTTCCAGAATTCTCCTTCTGCGTAAAAGTAGATAGGTAATAAGTAATTAGCAACTTTGAATCGCAAATGAGTCTTCTGTTTCGAGTTCTCTTTAAGGCTCTCGTGACGTTTGAACGTTGTGTACTTCCGTCCTACTTCTACAACCTCGCAATCAACTCCGGGTTTAGCATACCGATGATGATTTAAAACTAAATCAACTTTTGAAATCATAGGCTCCTCCAATAAAAAAAGCAGCCCAATAAATGAGCTGCCTGTTTCACGTCTGTCTCTTATACACATCTAGATGTGTATATTTACTTTACATAAAATGCTATGGTTGAATTATCAAATAGAAAAGGAGTGTTCTACGATGAAAAAGATTTTTCGTTTGTTCCTCCTCGGATTATTGTCCGTTACTGTATTGTTACCAAGTGTTGTTACTGCTGCTGATAATGAGAAAAGTGAAGAACCTAGCTCAAGTGTTTATAGTGAAGTTGATGGGGTTGCTCCCATGGCTACTCCGGCCATTGAAGAAATTGTTTTAGAAAATGGCGAATCCTATGACTTCACACGAAAATGTATTTTCTATTCTAGGACGGGTATAATACATTTTAATTTCAAAATGAAAACCAGTTCAGGTGAAAAAGAGGCTTTCTTATATGAATATATTTCAACAATACCAGGGTATAGTGTATCTCCAGCTTACAGGTTCGATAGCGTTGCTGAGTTTAAATCGGATATTAGCAGTAGCCTTGTTAAATATCCAGTTTTTGCCGAAGTTCATGATGTTGGATTCCGAATAACAAACTATTCTGGAGGACCTGTTGTATATAAGGTGGGAATAAATTTTGCATATGGTACTTCCGAAGGTCTTGAATTTGAACTTCCTTAATGAACTGTCTACTTGAAAAGCCATTACTTGATGGCTTTTCAAGTTTCATTAATTGACGTGATCGGCTGAGATCATCGACAAT
>NZ_NGLG01000002.1:1035325-1039145 GCF_002140655.1 Enterococcus sp. 3H8_DIV0648
AGATGTGTATAAGAGACAAATATATGACCAATCGCTTTTCCTTATCTTTCGACAATATCATAATAACTCTGAAAACAGGTACTCTGTAGTTAAATAAGAGGTACAAAAAGGGTAGTTAACAGGTATTATTTGAACCTTACTAATTCCAAAGCCGATGCAAATTGAATCAATATCACACTTGACTCTTGTTTAATTAGCTCTTCGCTAACATGACAACGCTCCGAAGTGAAATTAACAGAGTATCCATGAATATATCGATCGTAAAATATTTGTTTCCTTCGTTTTGTAATATCCGGCTTAAATGGGTGTTGCACTGCAGAAAATCCTTGAACAAATAACTTGTGGAGATAGATAAATTCTTCTTGAGCTGTTTCATTTTGTATAAGTATCTGCTCCGCCTCTGGATGATTCACAGAAGAATGAGAAGGCGGGACAAGGGAGAAACTTGATGTAATCTTTGGCTCTCTCGGTTGCCCAACTCTGCTTCTCGATGCTAGATATTCACCTAAAAAGATACCTACATTGTATTTGGTTCTCTCCATATCAACATTTTCTTTAGCCGGCATTTCATATTTACTGACATCAAAAAGTACCATTCTCTCAATTCCCCCTGTGATATAATAAACTTGTCGAATTTATTGATCAGCTGGGGAAATCCCGGCTTTTTATTTTTTCTTTTTTGCAGTACCGTTAGCTTCGGCTTTTTGCTGCAGGCGACGTTTTTTCTTCTTAACCTTTGATTTTTTCTTTCCCAATTAATTCCCTCCTTGGTTCGATTTGATTGATTCTGTCATAAAATAGGCCACTAGTCCTAACGATTCTTCTTCGGAGAAGCCTTCTCTTATTAACGATCCCCTAAATGCTCCAAGACTATGTGCTAATTCTTCCATAGCTATTGCAGATTGTTGTCTCCGACTAATAGCTTCTAAAATGTCATGCTTATCTTGATCGTTCATAGAAACCTCCGTGATAGGCGACGTCACCGTATCCCGATCCTCTCTAAAAAAATAATTTCAGTTTGCCATGCAAGTGGATTCGAAACATATTGCGTGCGCCAGCTGGCATCACTTGCACAACCCTCATCTTCGTCGAAATCAAAATACTCGAATAGTTTCGGGTTCTTCTTACTACCGATAGGCCTTAGTGCCGAGTATGAGTTATAAGCTGGAACTCCGGTAAAATTGTACGTTTTCGGCATCCAGCAGACTATTTCATCAGTAAGCTCTCCTTTTTCGTCATATGCGTAAAGATAGCCTTCATCTCGCATAATGGCGTCAGCGTTATTTTGAATAATGGGCCCCCTCTGTTTAATCTTCTTCCAAAAAATTCGTTTTTTCATGATCATTAATCCTCCTTGTCTGATTTCAATTCATAAAGAATTTGCTTCTTCTCAAAATCACGAGACATCATCAACCAATGTTCGTTCCACTTTTCTCGTAATGTAGCTCGTAATGACGTTTTTGGGTTTTTATAATGATCGGAAACAACAGGTACATTTTCAATGATTTCTTCAAGTGTCGATGGCCCATTGCTTTCTAAGAACGTTTTTACTGCATTGATCATGAATGAATAATCAGTTATTGTTTCTCCACCTTTAGAGCCTCCTATATTCTCGTGCGAATACGTTTTGATATGTCCTCGAAGGCTATATTGATAGAAATCCCCTTTTAACTTTTTCTTCGGCGCACGATGATTAAACTTCGCTTCATGTGCAACAGTAGCAATATATTTCTGATATGGTCCTTCATGATACTTGTTCCAGATAGCCTCATTTGATTCGTTTTTACGAACGTATATCAAACCAATATTTTTCGGCGCAAGAAACTCGTTATAAATGAACCAATGAGATGTTTTTACTTTAGGAACAGCGATATATACGAAGTGTGCATGGTGACAGGCATGGTAGGCTTGCTCGATCACTTTAAAATTTAGTGTCTTTTTCATCTCGACGATTACTTCTGCAGGTCCTTTTAATCCTACTACGTCAAAATTCATTATCTCGCCATACACTTCGCTACAACCGGATTCTTCCAGTAACAGTTTTACTGGTTCAAACATGTCTTTTTCTTTCAAAATATCACCTTTTTCTCTTAGATAGCTTCGACATAATTAGCTATAATCAATTACTAAAACAAATTCTGAATTCTTGATTGGTCGGATTATTCTCCCTTCATAGAAATCTTCCATGTGACATCTTTGTTTTACAAATTCTACTGGTTCAAAGAAGTCATTCCCATATGCTGACTGTTCTTGAAATCCTTTATCGTCAGCAAGCTCTTTCTTTTCAAATGAAATGATATTATCAAAATCCTCATAATCTTCCATGATCTCTGATAGTGCTTCTAGAAATTCATCCATTACTCTACCCCTTCTCTCTACTATCACTTCGCTAACCGAATCTTTTTAAAACAATTTCACGACACGGTATCCCTTTTTCAACAAGTTTTCTTCTTAATTCTCTAAGTTCTAGTGTGTACCAACTAAAGTATCTGCCATTCCTAAAATTCGAAGGAGACAATTCTATCGGCTCACCAATCTGGTCATACTTAGTTAGTAGCACTAGCATCGATGTAAGAGTTTTGCCAGTTGCTCGTCCTGATGGTATTTTTACATCTTTACCTTTTAGAATTTCTCTTTGGTATTCATAAAGCATGAACCCTAGAGCTTTTTCAATCATTTCAATAAATTTTTCTGTATGCTCCATATAAATTCCTTCCATGATTGCTTCGGTTACCGGATCTTAATTTTTCTAATAGATTCAGCAGCCATTCGGCACTGCCTACCGACCTCCAAAAAGGCTTCTATGATGTTCCGGCTCCGACGTTCTGCTGGTGTCTCATATTTCAATCTGAGCCGTTCAACTCTCCTGTGTCTATTATTCATTCTGCTACCTCAAACTCTCTTCCGCATTCATGGCAGAACTTCCGTCTTATATAAATGCAAGTGCCATCTTCGTATCCCTCTGGATATGCTTTAATACGGATAGTTCTTCCGGTTGTATCAACATGTACGTAATCCTTCTCTTCTACTTCTTGAATGGAACCGTCGCAATATTTACACAACTATTCCGCCACCCCTTTCAACTTCCTGCCACACATCGGACAATAATTTATTTTGCTTAATTGTCCCAAATATCGATTTACTAATAGTAGTTCTCCGCTATTTGAGATTAATATTTTCCCGGTGTCCTTTTCGATTTCGTTTTCATCAAACTCAACTAACACAGTATTATCGAAAGGGAAATCAGATTTACAGTATTCACATTCTGTTCCTGTTTTCATTCGATCACACCTACGCTTTCTCTATTGAACCGTGAAGAGCTTCTGCAAGAGATTGCGCTTCACTTTTGATAAACGGCTTGGCTTGCAATTTCGCTCTTGGATTATCGTCAATAACAAAGGTTGGACAGGTACCATCTTCGCCCCAATTCAAGAAATACATTCCTTTTACTCTAACGATCCACTCTTCAACTTCCTCGACCTCGTAACCGTATTGAAATGCATTAACAAATCTATAAGGATCTTCAAATGACCATGCCAAAATATCGTCCTTAGGCCACGACGAGCAGATGTTAAACAATCCGTGATATGCTTCCAATCCGTTTTGCTCATTTTTCTTACAGAAATCAAGAAACTCTTTCATGAATTTTGGTACTTTGACTTTTTTTGGTTCGTCCATCTCTTTGATTACTTCAATCACACTCGGCGTTCTGACGATCGCGCAAGGATAAATTGCAGGATATTCACTAAAATTTTTAATACATTCGATTGCTTCTTGCTTATTCATTTCATACCTCCTTAATTGACTGTTAAATGATTTA
>NZ_NGLG01000002.1:1040129-1054024 GCF_002140655.1 Enterococcus sp. 3H8_DIV0648
GTGTATCTCCAGCTTACAGGTTCGATAGCGTTGCTGAGTTTAAATCGGATATTAGCAGTAGCCTTGTTAAATATCCAGTTTTTGCCGAAGTTCATGATGTTGGATTCCGAATAACAAACTATTCTGGAGGACCTGTTGTATATAAGGTGGGAATAAATTTTGCATATGGTACTTCCGAAGGTCTTGAATTTGAACTTCCTTAATGAACTGTCTACTTGAAAAGCCATTACTTGATGGCTTTTCAAGTTTCATTAATTGACGTGATCGGCTGAGATCATCGACAATTTCATGGAAACTATCGATGATCATTTTCGTAACTTCAAGCGTCTCGCAATATCAAAGATAACTGCCACAGTTACGCTATTTCCTGCTTGTTTGTAAAGCTGACTTGCTGAGTTTACAGCCGCTGCCAGATAGTATGCCCAATCTGGGAACGTCTGCAGCCGCCAGCACTCAAGTGGAGTTAGCTTTCTGACTCTAATTCCATCGAATACACCTGCATCATGATTTTGGGCTTTTATAGATCGACTAGCGCCTGGGAGTATTCCTCGATTAAATCCAGCTGAGTCATTGGTATAAAAACCCCCGATCTCTAAAAAATTATTCTCATGCCAACTATTTGATGATAATGTTGGCGCAATCTCATGCGAACCCCCTTCGTTATACCCTCTGGGCTTTTGAATGATCGCAACACCGTGCCTATCTTGCGCGGTAAGAGTAAACATTTCCTCGCCGTCATCCTTAAAACGTCTGCCGTTTTGTCTTTTTTCAGTTCTATCAGGCGTTAAAACTGGGATTGCGATTTTTAGTGGGTCTTTTTGTGTAGTTGTACTGCACATTGTCGGTGAAATACTATCGATCGATACGACGTCACCACTTTGAGAAAGTCCTTTTTTTCTTATGTTGCCGATTTTTTTGATTCCATATTGTCGATCAACCTCTGAGTCATTGTTTCCGAAAGGAAATACTTTTCGGGTACCTGCTCCTCTAAGATGTCCGATAATGAATACTCGCTCCCTGTTTTGTGGAACGTAGTCCTTAGAGTTAAGCACTTGCCATTCCACATCATACCCGAGTTCATCCAAGGCTCTGAGGATTGTCTCGAACGTATCCCCTCCTTCGTGATTAAGGAGTCCTTTGACGTTCTCAAGGAAAAGAAACTTAGGTCTGAGAATAGATGCGAACCTTGCAATCTCAAAGAAGAGAGTCCCGCGAGTATCGTCGAAACCTTTTCGCTTTCCTGCAACTGAGAAAGCTTGACACGGAAATCCTCCACAGATAATGTCGACACTTCCGATTCCTCGAACAAACTCATCTGTAACTGTTGTGATGTCATGCATTTCAACCTCATTTTCTGTATCGAATATCGCCTTGTAGCTTTTTCTAGCGAACTTATCTATTTCGCAAAAGCCGACACATTCATGACCGGCTTGTTCCATTCCGAGACGGAAGCCGCCGATTCCAGCGAATAGGTCTAAAAATTTCATACTCCCATCTCCTTTCTGACTTGATACGCGTGGTTAACTTACCTTTTCTATCATCTGGTCAATAGTTTCTGGCGTTTCTTGGACCTCCCAATAATTCTCAGGACTCCCGATAAACACCATTGATCCAACACCTTTCGGGTAATACTGAACTATTTCGTTCACACTAACTCGTATCTTTCCGACTGAATGCATACCAACGGTGTAAAGTGTAATAAACTGATTGTTCATTTGCCATCCTCCACTTTCTGAGCATCCATATTGATCATTTCAAATTCTTTAAGCAAATCCCAAACAAATGCTTTAGCAAAAATCTTATGCCCCCATTTATCTAGTTCATCATGAATTATTACTGAACCAAATGCATAATCTTCATCAGAAAGATTATTGATTTCCAACCATTTCCCTTCGTTGCGAAGTGGTTTAAATATTTGCCCGTGTTTAAATTCATTTGTTGCAGCTCCACGGTGTATTTCCCAGCCTTTGTAGATTCTCACTGTTCTACTCATTGCTTAAACCTCCTTGATCGTCTTCGTTAGCGGAACTTTTTAAATGGCATGTTTCATTTATTTTTTATGATACAATTTTCTAAAATAAGCTTGGAGGTTCTATTATGAAAATTGGAATTGTTTCTGCCATGGATTTGGAAATCCAACCTTTGATAGACAGACTAGCCCTCGTACAAAAATTCGAATATCTAGGCAGAAAATTTTATGTTTCAAATCAAGGCCTCCATCAATTTATTTTACTGTGCTCCGGTCAAGGCAAAACAAATAGTTCAATTTTCACCCAAGTGCTACTTGAAAAGTTTTCTCCCGAGTTGGTTCTTAATATTGGTATTTGTGGAGGAATATCTTCTAATTCTTCTTTATCAGATATTTACCTCGGAAAGAAATACTGTCATTACGACATTCGAAAAAAGCAATCACAACTTAAATTTCCTTATAAACTCTTTTACGAAGCCGATAAAGATGCAATTCATTCGTTCTCAAAACATGATCCTTCATTAAAAATAGGGACCTTTGGTACAGGAGAAGGTTTCGTCACCACTTCTGAACAAAGAACATCTTTAATAAATGACTTTCACGTTGATTGTGTTGACATGGAATCAGCCTCAATAGCCCAATGTTGCTTTTTGAATAAAATAAGCTTTTTATCCATACGTATTGTTTCTGACAAGGCTAATTCACAAGCGGCTAATATTGGAGAAATGGAGCAAAAAAAATTAATGTCAAAAATTTTCGACCTCATCTGCTTAATTTACAAAATAGAGTAAGCTTTTCTATTTAACTATTAATTCATGCATTTCTACGTGATAGCGTCCGTTAGCGGAGCTTTTTACTCGCCCATGCCTTTGCAAAATTCGTAAGAGTTTCGCAAATAATTAGAATAATAATTATTGTCATACCAGGATGTTGAGACATGTAATCGAATATTGTCATTTCGCATTCTCCTTTTTTGGACCATAAAAATACAAGGCCTGCTGTATATTTGAGCCAGCAAACCTTGCTGATTCTATACTTCAACTACTTTGTAATGAACATCATCAACTACTAATGAACAAATGCTGTAGTAATAGCCACCGTTTCCAGCATTCGCATAGCAATCCGCAAGAGCAACGATATTCTGATTATGATAAATCGTAACGATGCCGGCATTAATTCTAGTATCGTCATCAGGAATGTCTGTGACCAGTGGATCTGACACAGCAGTAATTACTGCATCTAGTTCTACTTCTCTGAATTCGCCATATGCATTCGCACAACAATCGTACTCACTTTCTTCAACAGATACGACAGTTCCGTCTTCCAAAGTCAGAGTATCGCTATCCCATTTAACAATTCGCTTATACAGAAGTAAATTTTTCAAGTCTTCGAAATCTCCGTATTCTCGCATAAAAATCATCCTTTCTAGGCTACATACTTCTCATGTTCCAGCTTTAAATCAGACCCACTCGTGTCAATGTACTGTAGCGTTGTGTCAACGTCTGTGTGACCCAAAAATCGCCTTACATCGTTCAAGCTCATTCCGCGCTTCAAGGCCAAAGTTGCTGCCGTCCTTCTAAATTTATGAGGATGTGCATGCGCTACTTTTGCTCGTTTAGCTATCTCTTTAATCATTTTCTGAATTCCATTCGCGGTCATAGCAGTTCCAACTCCATGCAATCCGCATAAAATTGGACCATCAGTATGAGGCTTAATCACTAAGTAGTTATCAATCGCAACTTTAGCTCTTGCGCTTACGAAAACGACTCTTTCTTTGTTTCCCTTTCCCACAACAGTAATTGATCCCCGTTGCTGGTCATAATTTTCCATTGCCAGTAACGTTAACTCAGTTACGCGGCATCCAGTACTTAAGAGCAACTCAATCACCGCTTTTTCTTTAGGTTTACGACAGGCATTCCTCATTAATTCGATTTCTACAGGTGTGAAGGCTTTTTTCAGTCGTTTCTCTACCTTGATTTTTTCAACACGGCGGCCGGGGTCTTTCGTGATATAGTCTTCCTCGAACAACCATTTGAAAAATCTACAGATAGCTCCTCTTTCGCGATCCAACGTCGCTGACGATAAATGATCAACCATGTCTCGCTGAGCGATATACAACCTTATGTCTTGTGTTGTCACTTCTTTGTACGGAAGTTTCGCCCAACGGTTAAATTTGTCAATGGTCCGCATAGCTAACTCAATCGTTCCTTGAGCTAAACCGCGGAGTTTCATACTCACAAAATATTGCTTGTATGCGGCTAGGTCGCTCGATTCGTCGTATATGACTAAATCTCGACTTTCTTTCTCAACACTTAAATTATTCAGATTAATAGTCAGTACAATTTTCAATTTCTTTAGTTGGCTTACTTCAAGTTCAGGTTCCATGTTACGAATTACAGCGTTTATTAACTGCTCTTTCATTTCCATGATTACCACCCTTTCAAGGTCAGCTCACACAAATATCTAATTGTTTTTTTGACGTTTTTAAAAATCTATCTCTTAAGAGACTATGCTTTCTTTTTTGTATCCAAGTTCTATCAGAAATTCTTCCCGTTGATTTAAAGCCACTCTATGACTTACTTTTGTCTGTACACTTTTAGCAATTTGCTTTGCCTTTGAAATACTCGTATAGCAGTAACTGTGATTAGTTTCATCAACAACAATTGCTGCAACATCGTCGTGATATATTCGATACACCGAATCACTCCGTTTTAATTTTTCTCTTCTCAAGCAGATGCAGATAAAGTAAACCAACATCAATCACTTTCTGGTTCATTTTAATTGCTACTTGTGAAGGCTTAAGTCCTTGGGAAAAGAGCGAGATAGCTCGCTCAATTTCCTCTTTGGACCATACCCACTTTGCTTCTTCCAATATCAAAACTCGTTCCTCTTTATCTATACGGATCATCTTCCAGATCATCAGAATCAAACTCTGTATTTTCCGAAGCTTCATTCGTTGGTTCAGCAGCTGGATCAACGTCTTCTGCAGTTTCTACTAAATCAGTTTCCGAACCTGGATCAACGTCTTCTTTATAGGCGGCTGATTCGACATCTTCTTCATTTTCCTGATCAGGCCCTGCATCATCTGTCTTTTCATCTTCCTTGGGTTCCTTAAACACTACTTCATCCCGAACTTTGTTCCACGCATCAGCGAATGGAGCAAAATGTTTTCTCGCTTTTTCAATTTCAGCTAATAATGCAGCGTCAGACATTTCATACGCATCTGCAACTTCGCCTAGGTCATCTCCTTGGTCCAAGCGCGAAATAACGTCGCGTGGATTGATGATCCCCGGAAATTCAAATGAGTTTGAGCACATGATGTATTCATCAATTAAATCTTTATCGACTTTCTTTTCGATTTCTCGAATATCAATATTTCCTTTTCCATCGACATCCAATTGAGTCTGTTCAATCTCTCTCATTTCCGTCGTACCATCAGGGTTAACTATCCATTCTTGAACAGGTTTGTTCGTGCTACGATCAATTTTTTGAGTGTAAGAGTAATGATCTGCGAGCATAGCTACAACAACAGTTTTTCCTGATAGCTTTCTTAAATCCTCGTACTGACCATCTAATGAACCATTTTTTACTTCTAAAGTAATTTTTGTTAAGTCCTCGCTCGCGATATTAATTGATTTGATTGTTGGTTTAAATTCTATTGACATTTTTTATCCTCCTAATAGTTAGTTGCGTCTTTCCAGTGGTAATTGAAGTCGCTAGTGATGAACGGCTCCTTTTCCCTTAAGGATTTTGTCATCCCTTGAGTTATAACTTTAAAATCATTTTTCCGAATAACTACTGCCTCAACAGGATGCTGAAACTGTATGGCAAACAATCGGAATCTTATTTTGTTGGATTGATCAATTCCATATGCGCCAAAGCTATTTTTAACATCTATAACGTGAAGCCAGTTGCCAGAATGATCTTTAATAATGAAGTCTGGTGTGTAAGCTATTTGTGTTATTTTCCCACCTTCCGGAAGCTCTGTAAGTTCAGTTAATTTGAACCGCGGATGCACTTCAAATGGCAATCCGCAATCTCTGACAAAGCGCTGGTAAAATAGTGCTTCTTTTTCTGAGTCAAACTTAAAGCCATCTATAACGACTTTCTTCCCACGCTTGTTTAAAGCTGTTGGACTATTTCCCATAAAGATTTCCTTCCCGCATCCATGCTTGATTTGCTTTCATGGATGACGTTTTCCTTTTGGATTCTATTTTAGTGCGAACCACTTTTCTATCTGTCTTATCAATTAGTTCCACGACTTTGCCGCCACAAGTTATGGCGACTGCCTCGGCCATCTCGTACTCGTCATGTTTTTTGGCATGTATTGAGCTTGGTCTGCCGTTTCCATGTTCATCGAGATAACACTCTTTTTTTACGACAAAACTCAAATCGGATTCCTCCTTTTATCAGATGTCTCTTTAAAACGAAAAGCACTCAACTTATCGTCTGCTTTTGCTCCGTTCATCATTCGTGAATAAATTCGCTCTCCATAAAGAGATAAAATCTGACTTGAGTTCAGATTGCTAGTAAAAATCGTAGCCTTTTCCAGACGCGCTTCAGCTAATGACTGCAGTGTTTCAATAACAAATGACGTTGGCTGTGAAGGGTTCTCTGCTGTTCCTAGCTCTGCTCCTAAATCGTCGATCACACAAACGTCCATCTTTTTGATTTCGGTCATCAACGCTCCACGGATTGATTTCCGTACTTCATCATCGTTGATAGCTACACGTAACTGTTCCAATAATTCGCGGAAGTTAATGATCCCAACAGTCCGTTTATAATTGGATTTCTCTAATACTTCAAAGATGATCGCAGCCGCTAGATGTGTTTTACCTGCACCGGGATTTCCGGTAAAAATCACATGCAGGTTTTCATGGTTAAGAATTTTGTTCATCCAGTTTTGAGCTTTAAATTTTGCCTGTTGTGTTTCCTGATCAACAACCTTGTAGCTCTCGAAACTGCTTCGCCAAACTTTCATATCAGTCACGATCGAATTATTTATCATTTTTAATTCAGCAGCCTTTTTCACTGATTCATCTACAATGACTTGATTTTTAACACTGTTGCGTTGCGTCATTTCCCAATGACCACATCCCGGTGCAATACAAACTGGCGCACATCGTTCTGATCCATCTTTATTTTTGTTTTCCCATTTAAGCATTGGGACGCCACATTTTGGACAGGGTCCGGCTTCAATCAATGCTCCAAATCTTTTAGTAATGCCTTCGATCAAAAATCATCACCCGACTCTTTCCATTCGCGTTGTTGTGAAGAAGTTTTTCTGTGTCGCTTTTTTGTTTCGGTTTTCTTGTCCAACGCTTTAACATCAGCCACTGACTTAATACCTTGTTTTTCCCAAGATCGCAGAATGCTTTCTGTGTATTTGAAGTTTGTAGCATTTCCTTTAGCCGAAATTCGTAAAGCTTCAATCACTAATTCTTGAGATAAGTCATCCGACCAGTATCGAAGACTCTCAACCATGAATGAATTGATCATTCCGAAAACTGATTCATATGCTTTAATGACATTTTGAAAAGATGAACTTTTTCCCTCTTCTACAGCAACAACAACATTCTTATCATTCTTTTCATTCTTGTATGTGGACACTTGCTGGACAGTTGATGGACGACCGCTGGACACTTGTTGGTCACTGCCTTGATACTCATTCCAGTTTTTTATTGATATGACGCTGTATTTTGAGGTTGATTTGATGGACAACATTTCTTCTTTTTCAAATCGTTTTAGCCATCTCCATAACGTACGCCCGACAATTTGTTGGTCACGCGGCACTCCCTCATTGAATTCTTTTTCGATAACGGCGCGCCCTGTGACGAATTGACCGCTGGACACAGCTATTTCTTGACCGTTAAAAATGAAACGACTTTCTTTGTGGCTAGCTTTCGTCAAACACAGAATCCAGAGTTTCAACATATTTGAATTAGTCCAAACGAATGAACCAGTCACTTTTCTATATAATTTGATATAGCCATGGTTCATTCGATCACCACCTAAGCTATATAGACAGGAACTCCAACAAGCTGCTGGGTTTCTTCTTTAAATTGTTTTTCGATACTATTTGAATCCGATAAATGTAGAAGCCATACTTCCTGCAATCGATCCGATTTATTAGCTTTGATAAATTCTTTCGTTTGCTTGAAATCGAAGTGACTTTCTAGCAAGCGAGTCCTTCTTTTCAAATCAAAACCGTCTGTCATTTTTTCGTCGATTACTTCTTTTGAAAAATTAGCCTCTACCATCATGTGAGTTACATTTGGGAAACGGTACTTCACGTAATAGGAGTCAGTGATGAAAACCAGCCGATCACTAGTTGTATTGTCGATTAGGAAACCACAAGGCTCTTCGGCATCGTGCTTGGTCTCGAACGGTGTCACGTACCAGCTACCGATCTTGACTGTCTCCCTGTATTTCATAAAATTGAATCGATAATAGTCGTTAGCTTCTAAGTGTAAGACTGGATCAGCCGACATCCCTTTGAAAGTTCCCTGAGTGCTAAAGAATTCTACTGAAGTCATATCAATCAGCTGTGGTACATATTTACAGTGATCGCGGTGTTCGTGACTTATTAGGCAACCGACAACTTTAGAGAAATCAAACCTCATTGATTGCTGAACTTTTTTGAATTGAACACCAGCCTCAATCATTAGCTGAGAATGACCATCATCAATTAGATAGCCATTCCCGCTACTTCCTGAACCAAAGCTTTTAATCTTAAGCATATGGATCAGCATCCTCTTGTGAGTCTGGTTCAATAAAGATCGACTGTTCTTCGTCTTCGTTAACTTGAGGTTCGTCAATATCTTCTACACGCTTTGGATCGAGCACCTCACTGTTTGCGTTTTGATCAATCTCGTCGATGATATCCGCTTCTTTTCTTTCCTTTTCGTCATGGTATTCACTAGCAGTAGTATTGTTGATTGCTTCAATCAGCAAATCACTGTCGTCGCTTGTATTGACAAAAGCCTTAGCCGCACGATTAATAACTGTTCTTTTTGCCATTTCTTGAGGAAAATCATTCTGGACATTTTTCGTTTTTGCTTTGCTCCAAGATTTATCGATTTCTTTTTTGGTCATGGTAGTAAGTACTCGTTCGCCGTCCGTTTTTTCGATAATGCAATATGCTCCGATAATTTCGTTGTCGCGATTTTCAAATGCTGTTTGATGTTCCTTAAGCGTTTCACGTCCGTCGACAATTTCAATATCAAAGGTGTCCCCTTTGTAAATGACATTTGCCCAAATATCCTTAACATTGGATAGACGTTTTAAGACTGCTTGTGTACCGAAATATGATCGGTTCAACTGCAGCTTATTTCCATATACAATGAAATAGCATTGCTTTTTCGCAGGACTTAGACCTTGAACGACCATGTCGAGTAAGGTATTTGCGATTGATTCCTTAGTGCAAACATCAAGAGCCGGTTTTTTATTTCGATCTTGAACCTCCTGTAGTTCAAAGAACGCACTTTTTAAAGCATTTGCTGATGCGTAACCCGGTGGTAAATGTAGCCCTTCATTTTTTAATGCCGCCAATTTGCCGTTGACGTGATCTGTAATATCTTTTTGTAAAACCGCTGGTGTTTGATTAGTCATTATTTTTCATCCCCCGTAAATAATTTGAATTCCTCTCCATTTATGGAGAAAAAAATCGAGCATATCCATTCCGTTTTACTATGAGCGACTAACTCCGAGTGCACTTCTGACTTTAATGTTTGTAGATCGTCATAGACATTGATAAAATGCTTCGTTCCTTGAACTTTTGCATAAACCATGATCTCCATTAGTCAATCATCCCTTTCGTGAGTTCTCTCAGTTCTTTTTCAGATCTGTCAATCAAATCTTCAAAATGCTTAATCGCAAGAACCTTAAAAGATTCCACAGCCGAATCGTTTATTGATAAAGCGGTAGTTTTTCCAATATCAACACGATCAAACGAAAACTCTCCGTTTTTACTCAGTACCGAAATAGAGTCCATTTTTTCTAAACTTTCTTTCCTTTTTCTGTAACCAGATATTTTATTTGATAAATTATTAACCTTGCTCGAAAAATCCCAATATTTGTCTAAGTCCATTTTCTATACCTCTACTTTCAGCTTCTCGTCCTCAGTAACTTGTAGTTCGATCATTTGAGTGTTCAGGATTTGAAGCTCATTGACAGACTCTGCATTGTCAACGAACACCGGCATAGTGATCCCGATTTCTCGAGACAATGTGCGGATAATATCCAGATCACAATTGATTCGTGCGCCGTTGTTTAAACCGCTACTATACTCAATGCCTTGATATGTTGCTTCGCACATCTCTTTGATGCCTTCATTTTTCTGAACATCGAACAATTTCCATTTAACGATTGCGAAACGCTCATTGATTGACTCCTCGATCAGCTTCACTTTGCGACGAGTAAATTCTTCAATCAACCACAATTGCTTTTCGACTAACTGATTTTGATTCTTCAAATCTTTATCCTGGTCTTTTAGCTCGACTAATCTATCATCGTAGGTTTTGATCATGTCGAACTTCTGCATTTCTTGATTCAACCCTGCTAAAATCTGTTTATCCGACTGGATCTCAGCGGATAATTTTTCAGCCTCAGCATTATTGTCTTTAGCCGCTGCACGCTCCATAGCTGTTTCAAGCTGTGTGTTTTTCGCAATGATGGCTCGATAGATTTGCGAATCCTCGAACACTCCTTGCTTACCTTTTTGGAAGATTAAATCATTATTGATTTCATCCAAACGAGATTCAGAAGCCTGCAACCTATTCCTTTTTTCACTAATTTCTTTTTGAAGTACAGGTATTTCAGCCTTGAGCTTTTTGGCATCTTGACTGATGGGACGACCAATCTCAACGTTCTTTTCTATTTTTTCGGCTTTATTTTTATTGAATGTAGCTCTTAAATCTTCTATCTCGGCTTCTGGTAAATCTTGGCCACAAGTCGGACAAGTGGTTTGTTGTTCATCAAATTCAAGTGCATCAAGATCATCATATTTAATTCGATGCTCTGCCAAGAACTCCTGCTTCTCTTTCAACGCTTCTTGCATTCGGTACTCTTTAGCTTCCAGTGCAGATAAATCGGTGCGCAGCGAATTAACTAAAGCGTGTTGATTATTGAAGTCTTCTTGTAAACTAGATGTTGCTGCAAAAGCATTAGTTTGGAACTTTGTTTTTTCATCAACAAGCTTTGCCCGAAGTTCCGCTTGTTCCTGTTTCAACTCATTCAGTTCATGATTAACGGCGCCCGCTTTCGCATCTAGTAGCCATGAGTCTTTCTCAGTGATCAACGCTGTCATTTCATCAATATCTTTTTGTACAGCTTCCTTCGGTCGGTCTCCAACATTTAAACTTGCTTTCATATCAGTGACTTCTTGAATACGCGCAGGCATGCCATCAATGTCTGATTTAATATCTGATTTTTGACCTTTAAGTATTTTCTTCATTTCATCAATGCTGTGATCGCCTATGAAATCATTGATTTCTTTGAGTTCATCATCTTCTTTGATAATCTGTTCATCTGTTAAGTCAGTAAGATCAATCAATCGCTCACGCCGATCTTTCCAGTTCAATGTCATAAAAAAAGACGAATTAGAGAGCATCTGTAGTGACTGCTCGCCGCCTATTTCATCTAGGTATGATTTCCAGTCCTTCTCTTTAATCGGAACTGAATCGATGAAGTATCTTGTGCTGTCGCTACTACGAGTCTTCTCAAGTTCACCTTTCTTGGTCGTCCATTTTTCCTCTTGAATCCGTTTGAGAACCGTTACTTTTCCGTCGATGATCAGTTCTGCTTCAACCATTGGTTCTAAACCTAAAAGCTCTTGATTCTGCTTGTCACGCGGTTTCGGATTAAGTTTTGCTCCGGTAGAATCTTTACCGAAAAACAGCCACTGAAGTCCATCCGCAAGTGTTGTTTTCCCTAATCCGTTCCGACCGCTGATAACTGCGGAGGCTCCATTTAAGGTCAATTCGAAATCTTCAAGGCCTTTGAAATGCTTGTACTTTAATTTATTGATTAGAATTTCAGTCATGTGTTAAACTCTCCTTAGATAAACTTTTTTGTTTTTGGCTTATCTCGGCGGCTTCCGAGGTAGGCCTTTTTTGTTCTGCTCATGCAGCATTACTCCCGATTCTTCTTTTGAACTAAGTTTGTTACAATTAAAACTCCGAAAAGCGCTACTCCTGCTTGCCATAATCCAGCTAGAAAACTTGTTGTCATCGCACCAGTTAATAGTGTTTTTTTCGAGCGACACCGTGCTTTATCATTCGCAACAGACACCGGAATGGTTTCGACATAGTCAAAATCGTTTCTCATTAGCTTTCTCCTTTCAAATATTTAAAACAACGAGTGTATACATGATTGCTACTAGAAAGATCAACATCGAAAAAACTCGCCCAATAAAATCTTTGTAATACAAATTGATACCAATATAGATTAGACATACGGTCCATATAATTATTAAGTAGATTGGTTTCATAATTTCACCGTGATTCGTGCCTTTCGATCGTGTAGGTATCGCAGCAATGTTTTACGAGCATCAGCTTTCGATTTTAACCAGTGGATTATTGTCCCAGATTTCGTTATCACTTTTATTTGCATAACAGCCTCTTTCCATTTAACGAATTCTATATGCCTGCCTATGGCTTTTAGTTTTCATATTCCTTTAAGAATTCCGCTATATTTTGTTTTGAAATAAATTTTGTTCCATCGATCACTGAAATTTTGAGTCCATAGTTTTCAGTGAAGTTTTTTAAAGTGTTATAAGAAACCCCTAAATATTCAGCGGCTTCACCAATTCTAAGAAAATCCCGTGTGATGAATTTTCCAACAACATTCTTTTCTACTGCAATATTAATTGCTGAATTTACTCTTAACTGTATTAAGTCTTCTTGCTCCTTAGAAAGAACAAACTCTATGGACATTTAACTCACCTCATTAAGAAACTTATTTACAAAGTAGATTTGACCTTTACCAGTAATCTTTGGTGTACGACTAATTCGAATACTTCCGTCAGGATTGTTGTGCGTGCGCTCCTTGATTTCTGCAACTCCTAAATCCAACGATCGTTGAGTTGGCATATTATAGCTATCTCCTTTTCGAGCGATTAGATAGCCATTATCTCTTAACCATTGAAACAGGCGGTTCTGCCCAATGTTATAGCCGTTTTGTTTGATTATCTTAGCTAAATCCCCGATTAAGATTGAAGTTTTGCTAGCGTCCACTGCATCAGCGAAAAGTGCTTTGGGTTTTAACTCATTATTTTCAAGCTCTAACGCTTCAACCTTGCGAGTTTGAATCTGTAAAGCCCGCTGAACAACCATTTCTGGATTATTCCACGCTCTTTCAACTTTTAAAAAATACTGACGTGCTTGTTTACCTTTCTCAGATCGTTGAATCATTGAGATTTCTTTTGCCATATCTAGTTTCAGGGCATGATCTTGTAATTCTTGTCTTGCCAGGGTGTTAAAAACTTTACACCCAGTAAAATCAATATTTTCAGTAAATCCGTATTTCAACATACGTTCAAACCAAGTTGAATATCGTTCAGTTACTTCTAAGAACTTGTGGAGATCACGCCCGCTGACCAACTGTTCATCGTTTTCATTAATTGTCACTTTGATTAGTTCGTTCATATTTATCCCCCTATCGAATTCTGTAACGCGAAATAATGTCAGTTATCTGTTTAAAATGTTTATCGGGGTACTTTAAAATTTTTCGAAGATACTGCTCCGAAATGTTTAGCGCACTGGCGACATCCGGAATCTCCCAACCTTTATCCTCAAAATGCCGCAAGATTTTATTGCGAGTTTCTTGAGCATCAGCCATTTGTTTCACTCCTTTCAATTGAATGAGTAAACAAATTTAACAACTATTTTCTAAACTCCGTTGACACGAATAGAGTTTTATTCTATAC
>NZ_NGLG01000002.1:1054124-1060768 GCF_002140655.1 Enterococcus sp. 3H8_DIV0648
ACAGTATAGAGCTTTAACTCTATTTTGTCAAATGATAATTAGAGTTTTATTCTATTGTGGTTTCTTGTCAATCCAGAAAGGTTGGCATATCAATGAATCCATACGAAAAAATCAAAGAGCTAACAAAACAAAATGGTATTTCAGTTCGAGAATTAGAAAAAAGATTAGGGTATTCAAATGGTTATTTTAGTAAATGGAAGAATGTTTCACCCAATTCTGACGGATTAGCTAAAGTTGCAGATTATTTTGGCATATCTATAGACTATCTTTTAGGAAGAAAGTCTAACACCGCAGATGAAGGAAAAAATGAGGCAGCTGTTCAATTGGGTGGGCTTTTTCGGTCAGTTGCTAAAAAAGAAGAACTTAATGATCAAGAGCAACAAGAATTGAAAGAAGACTTAGATTGGTATATGAAAGAGAGAGCTCGATTAATTAAAGAGCGTCAAAAAAGAGGTTAAGTTTATGGACAATAGGGCGGTCACTGCAGCCAGGTTTATTGAAAAGTGGATTAAAGATTTGAATCACCATAAAACGTTAGTCGACTATGATGCTTCTAAATATATAATTCCCTTTCTTGAAGATCGAGGATTATATATGGAGATTCCTTTTAGAAACAAAGTAGTTCTCGGGCACAGCTTAACAGATGAACTGGGTACTACTACAATGATCAATCAGAATATAGCAACTTTAGAGAGAAAACTCTTCACTCAGGCCCATGAATTAGGCCACCATATTTTGGATCCAGAATTATTGAAGCATAACTCCGAAATAAACATTTTGACTGATGATCCAATAGAACTTAATAAATCAGCAGAGGTTCGAGCGAATACTTTTGCAGCACATTTATTACTACCAGATGATGTTCTAAACGCATTAATGTTGGAGAAAATTGCAAAAAAACGTATTAAAATGAGGCAACATGTTTCCTATGAAACACTTGGTTATCGACTTATTTCCTTTATGACAGGTATTTATCATTTGCCGCAAAAATTGAGTGAAGAAATGGTAAATGAGTTTATGGATTATGATTCAAACAACTCTTTATACGACTTTTGGCAGCAAGCTAACATAAAGAAGCCGATTAACGATCAAAGAACCCTCCGCACCATTAATGAAGAGATTGCGCTGTATCATCATGACTATGAACTTTATAATCACAGATTAAGAAAAAAAAGACAAATTAGAAAAAATGAGAATGTTTTGATTGCAGATCAAGATAAACTTTTATATTTTGCTTTAGCAGAAAATGGAAGTTGTTTATACGATGATGAATTACCATTCTAAATGGTTCGGGGTAGTACGTGGGCTTACAGACTATCCGAGATTATTTAATACTAAATCATCTATATCAAAGAAATGAGGTAATTTACATGGTAAATCTTGAATAGAGAAGTGATTAATTGTAGTTAATCTTTATTTGATCTAACAAGTATTTTCTATGAGAAAAAAAGAAAAGCGAGGAATGAAAATGAAAAAAGTATTTTTATGTTTAATATTGGTAGGTATGTTCTCTTTAGGAGCTTGCGGGAGTGATAGTAGTAGCCAAAGTGATAACAATTCTTCTAACACTGACACTGAACAAAAAGAAAGCAAAAGCACTAGTTCTCTTTTAAAAGACAACAAAGATTTTAAGTCTTTAGCCATCAACAATGGAGCTGATGAAGCGAAAATATCAGCACAAAAAGATTACGCGACTTCTTGGTCTGACTCTTCATGGTCTGGAGTAAATATTGCTATTGATAAAGTTTCAGTAGTCGAACTTGAAAATTACAAGGATTATTCTGATAATGAATATCCTGGATTTGTAATCGTTCATTACGTTATTGATAATTCTGAAAAAGACATCAATATCTATCCTGAACAAGCACTGATGAGTACTAATACCGGTGAGCAGAGCGAAGGAAAAATCGACATGAAAGGTTTTGCCGGAGAAGTGATGCGAGGAACGAAATCTGGAGGCTATGCAGCATACCCACTAAGTAATATCGATGGTGTTGATTCAATTACTCAAATCAGACTAAAGTTTCATGCTGATTACTCAACAGATGATTATAATGATGAAAATGCTCATCACGAATATGATGCAACTGTAGATCTTAAATAAAAAAACGCGCCCTCTCCCCGACCAAAGTTTGAGTGACGCGATCACATAAATTCAGCACCCATAGCGGGGCTTCTTTGTCATATTTTACCTTATTTATGCCTGCCTATGCAAGATAAGGAGAAAATAGATGGCGACTTTTAAGCAATATACAAAAAAAAATGGAGAAAAATTATGGCAGTTTAAAACTTATTTAGGTGTTAATGAAAAAACCGGTAAGCAAGATACTGCTGATAAAAGGGGGTATAAAACAAAAAAGGATGCTCAAATAGCATGCAAAAAAATAGAATTCGAGTACCAGCAGCAGAAAAAGACTGAACAAAAACCTCACACATATCAGGAAGTGTACGATCTTTGGAGTGTCACCTATGAAAAAACCGTAAAAGAAAGTACCTTTGATAAAACAAAAGAACAATTCAATCTTCATATCTTACCTGTTTTTAAAGACGTGTATGTAGACAAAATTTCAATTATCAAAGCACAAAAATTTGCAAACGATATATCTGAGAAGCTTGTTTCTTACATGCAAATTATCAGCAATGCATCTAGAATAATCAAGTTTGCTATTAACTTAAATTATGCGTCAACCAATCCATTTGATCGTATAACACGCCCGAGAAAAGCTGATGAAATTGAAGATGATACAGAATTAAATTTTTACACTCGTGAAGAATTAAATCTTTTTCTCGATATAGCAAAAAGGGAACTCGATTCTAAAAAGTACGCTTATTTTAGAACAATTGCCTATACAGGTCTGCGTAAAGGAGAAATGCTAGCATTAACTTGGGACGATATTGACCTTGAGAACAAGATGCTTCGCGTTTCAAAAACGCTTACTAAAGGAAAAGATGGTCGACTTTATATTGGTTCACCAAAAACTAAAAAATCTAAACGCACAATTACTATTGATGAAGAAACCGTCAATATTCTGAAGAAATGGCGAAAAGAACAAGTAAAGGTGTATGCTGAACTCGGCATTTCTACTTTCCGTCCAAAACAATTGGTGTTTTCTAATGAAACAAATGAGTTTGTCACTTTGTCACTACCAAGAAAATGGTTGGATTCAGTTATTACTTCCCATCATTTAAAAAGAATAACTAATCACGGTTTCAGACACACACATGCTACCCTTCTACTCGAAGCTGGAGCTTCTATGAAAGATGTTCAAGAACGGCTCGGACATGCTAACATACAAATCACAATGAATCTATATGTGCACCTGACTGAAACACGCAAAAGAGAAACTGTAGACAACTATGTTAGTTATTTAAATAGCAGTGCAGAAACTGACAAAAAAACTGAACTGGTGAAAAAGCTGTAAAGAAATAAGAAAAGCCGTAAAACGTTGCTTAGATTGGCGTCAAATCAACGTTTTACGGACATTAAAATTATATTGGCGGGAATGTGTGGGAATCGAACCCACCCAAGAAGCTCCTAACTCCTCATACTGGTTTTGAAGACCAGAGGGAACACCAGAACCCATCCACTCCCGAAACAAAACAATCATACCATTCCTTTGTGCGGGAATCAATAACAAATCGCAAAGAAAAAAGAAAGAAGCAGCCTTCTTTTGAATACTTCTTTCTTTTTTAAAATTACTAAATTATTGGGTAAACCCAGACACTGTTCTGACCCTACCCGTCCTCTGAGAACTCGCTGATTTCCTTGTTTAAGAAATAAGAAATCATCGTCCGGATAAGTACGATCAACGCTAGCTTGATAATGTCTTGGAACGTTGGATTGATAATGGATTCGATGATATCGGCCACGATCAAAAATTCCAAGCTCAGCAAAATATAACTGCCTAGATACGCTTTGATGTACTTGTTTTTGTGCAGCACAGAAGAATGTTCTTCACCCTTGCCGTGCTGAATCAATTTTATAAAAGAAATGATCGCTCCCACCAAAATAATAGAAATCGATAGCACATCCAATAACAACACGATCGGATGGAAAATCAGCGGAAGCAAATTCTCAATAGTCGCCATAGCTATCCTATCCTTTTCACGATATATCTCTATTTTAAGCCCAATCCGGCTGCGAATCAAACAGATAATCGGCATAAGTTTTAGTCTTTCTTAGAACCTTTTAAGCGCGCGATAAGCTTCGTTCTTTATCGTGATTTCAACGCTTCAATCACCAACTTCTAATTTTGAAAGGATGATTATTATGCTGAAAACTTTACGGGAGAATGCTCCTACTTTTTTAAAAGATACTTTCTACGATTTATCGGTGCTGCTTTTTTCTCACCTGTTTTATCAAGTAATCTCCTATTTATTGAATCACTGAGCGGAAAAATGGGCGGGAATGTGTGGGAATCGAACCTGCCGACAGGCTCTTTAGACAGAAAAAAAGAAGCATCCCAGCAACGGATGCTTCTTCCTCAATCTATTGAATTGGCGGATATAGTGCGGTGGTTGATTTATTGCCGTTCTTCGAGTAAAGGCTGGTTGATTGGCTGCCTTTTTGTTTTTCGATCTCGGCATTCTTCTTATCTAGATCATGATAATCGTATTTTTTCGGATCGACTGGGGTGAAGCCTTCTGGCGTATAGAAACGCAAGAGATTTTCTTGATTCAATTTGTCGGATAAACTCAACGCCTGTTTGACCTGCTTCTGTTCTTTATCAAGCTCTGGCGCGATATTCAAGGTTGCCGGATCGACTTTTTCACCGGTTTTATTGTCATAGGTTTCGCCGCTTAATTCCGTGTAATTCGGTGTGACAAAGTCGCCATTGCGAAAAGCGACGGTTTGATCGTGCTGTGGTGAAAATAAGTCCGTTCCGAATTGAATATATTTCTTCGTATCAATGCCCATCAAATGCAATAAGGTCGGCAGAACATCGATCTCGCCGCCGTATTGATGTTGGATACCGCCATTTGTGTAGTCTGGGATATGAAACATCAACGGTACCCGCTGCATTTGCGCGTCATCGAATTTATCCCATGTCGCTGGGTCTTTGCCTAAAGCTTTGGCTAAATCTTTATTATTACTATCGGAAATCCCAAAGTGGTCGCCGTAGATCATAAAGATCGAGTTTTGGTAAATACCGGAAGCTTTTAAGTAGTCAAAGAATTGACGCAGCGATTCATCCAAATAATGAGCGGTTCGTACATAGTCGTCAACGGTACTATTTCCCGTGTTTAAAGCTGGGAAATTAAAGTTCTTATCGTCGGTCAAATACGGTGTATGGTTCGTTACGGTCAAGAATTTGGTGTAAAACGGCTGCTGCAAATGCTCTAAGTGCCCCACCGTTTCCTTCAGCATATCTTTGTCTAAGATTCCATAACCAAGATTTTCATCCGCTTGATTAAAGTAGGAACGATCGAAGAAATTTTGATAGCCGAGATTTTTATACACGTGGTCGCGATTCCAGAAGCTGCCGACATTTCCATGGAACACAGCGCTGGTATAGCCAGCCTCTTGATTCAAGATCGCCGGTGCGCCTTGGAAGGTATTGTCATTTCCAAGTTGGGTAAACAAGGACCCTTGCGGCAAACCGAATGTGCCGGTTTCCAGCATGTTTTCCGCGTCACTGGTCTTGCCTTGGCCAACTTCATGGAAGAAATTGTCGAAGGCCAGCGTTTGTTTATTATCGTTTTCCAAGCTGTTCAAAAATGGTGTAACCTCTTGGCCATCTACCTTCATATTGATCAAAAATTGCTGGAAGCTTTCCAAGTGAATCACGATGATGTTCTTGCCCTTGGCAATCCCATATTTGCTTGGATCAGGCGCCGCATAATGGCCCTTAGTATATTTTAAAATGTCCGTTAAGCCATTGCTTGACGCATGCGCCCGCACGCTGTTGGTCTGCTCGGTCTTGATGCCGTCGTAAACCGTAAAGGCATCTAAACCTAAATATTTTACAATGTATGAACGGTCAAACGTCCGCTGCAATAATTGAGGACGATTAGCTTCACTCAGTGATAAATTGACGGAAAAAGTCAACGCGGCTAAACAACTGACCGCCACGGCAAAGGTCTTTTTGACAGGTTTGCTGGTAATCTCTTTGCGTTTAGCAAAAAGATAGATCAAGATGCCTAAAAAGACGATCAAGTCCGCCCAATAAAAAATATCGTGAACTTTCATCAAGGCAAAGGAGCTGCCTGAGATTCCTTGCGAAACCTTGGAAAAGCCTAAAATCGATTTGATTGTTACAAAGTCCGTGAACTCGCGATAAAAGATCACGTTCAGATAAAGGATCAAGCTATTCAGCAGATCCATTAAAAACAACACGACCAGCGCCGGCTTAAATTTTTTGACATAAAGAAACACGCCAAAAAGCAGCAAAGTCGTGGCGATCGGATTGATCCACAAAATGAAGGTTTGAATCGAACCTTCCACCCCTAATGAAAAATCTACATAATAGGCTAAGATCGTCTTTGCCCAAAACAGCACGCTGGCCGTCAATAAAATGACCCAGCGATTCGTAAAAGCTTTTTTTACCCGGTTCATCCGGAACACTTCTTTCTCTATTAAATTGTCCTTTCCCACTATAGAGCAGATTTAAAAAATATGCATTTTTATTTACCAGTCTCCAGAC
>NZ_NGLG01000002.1:1060868-1071700 GCF_002140655.1 Enterococcus sp. 3H8_DIV0648
ATATTAAACTTATCAAGTCCGATAAAAGGAGGGGCATTTAGATGAATTCAGAAAAAGGGGTTTTTAAGGCCTTAAAATGGTTGTTTAGTTTCTTTGTTGGGATTATGGGGGTGGCAGTCGCAAGTTTAACAGCATTGATCATCATTTTCAATTTTACTTCGATTGCGCAAGAATACCGGGTAGAAGAACTGCCTTTCGGAGCGTTTACTTTCGATGTGCTCTCTTCGCCGCTATTCCTTCTGCTATTGATCGCGAACATTGTTTTATACGGCGTACTTTTTTACTTTGTGCGCAGCTTCTTCAAAAATCTGGAGCTGGATCAAATTTTCGTTCGTACAAATGTCGTTACGGCGAAAAAAATCTCGATCATTCTATTAGTCTTATCCGTAACCTCTTGCCTTCCTGATGTTTATGCGTCAATGCATGATATTTCAGTCAACGACAGTGCTTTTGATCTAACCTATCTCGTTGGAGCGTCGATCGTCTGGGCATTGGCTAAAATTTTAGAAAAAGCCAATCTGATCGCAGAAGAAAATGAGTTAACTATCTAAGTTAGACCACGAAAGGAGCTCGGCAAGAATGATCCAAGTAAACCTAGACGTTATGCTGGCAAAGAGAAAAATGTCTTCTGGCGAGCTGGCAAAAAGAGTCGGAATGACCAATGCCAACATTTCCGTTCTAAAAACCGGAAAAGCAAAAGCTGTTCGCTTTACGACTCTCAATGAAATTTGTAAAGTGCTGGAATGTCAGCCGGGAGATATCTTAGCATATATTGAAGAAGAATCGTAAAAAGCTTCCAGCTGCTCGCTGGAAGCTTTTTTAGTCTGCACGTCTCATCACGATCCCCGTATAGATCCATACGGTCAGTAAATAATAGACAAAATATAGAACAAAGAAAATCAAAAACGGCAGCCAGATATTGCTGTACGGCTCACTCAAAAGCGTCTTGAACATTTGGAGTCCAAACAAGACATGAATGACCCCTAATAATCCCGGAACCAAGAATAATATCCCGATCTCTTTTCTAATCGATTGGGTCAACAGCTTGCGGCGCGTGCCGATTTTTTCCAGCATGCTGTAGCGTTGAATATCGCTTTTGGCGCCTGATAATATTTTGAACATCAGACAGCTTGCCAGCATCGTTAAAAAGGCGATTCCTAAGAAAAAGCCCATAAATTCAAAGCCTGAGAACAATGCATTATACATATCATAGATCAAAGCTTTTTGCGTAAAATTCCCCACTCCATCATTTAATGAAGGATTTTTTTTCAAGTTTTCTTCCGCTAAGGTTTTTAAGGCTGGACGAGCTTTCGCAAAATCAGCCACCGTGATCAAGCGCAATTCAGTCGCTTGGATCGGCAAAGCCGCAAATTCCTCACTTGTTAAGAATTGGTGCTTCTTCGTCTGCTGTTCCGGCAATTCCAAGTTTCGTAACTTGTCGGCCGCGACAACATCGCCTGCCAGCTTCTCACCTGAATACTGAACCTTTTTCGCCTGATTCTGCTTGTCAAATTCGATTGCCGAAAGCGGGGTTTGATCAAATTGCCCGCGATCATAGTAAACCGTAGCTGCATCTTCTTTTTGCTGATAAGCAACATCAGAAGTCGGCGTGATTTTTTCCAGCTCTGAAGAAGAGACGGTTTGTCCATTATTCAACACTAGATCATAGGCGGAGGTCGCTTCGGTCATTTTAGAGACTTCATTATGGAAGCCTAGACCTACCGTGATTGCCCCTAGCGCTAGCGCGAAGAGCATCGCCACCATCGACAAAATTTTCGTATAATCTTGAATCCGGAAGCTTAGTTGCGACAAGGTAAAATTGTTTAATTTTTTCAAGGCGATCTTATCTCGGCGCTTCAACAGGTCCAAAACAAAAATCAAAATGGAATGAAAAACAAAGTATGTTCCTAAGATAATCGTGACCAATGCCACCGCCAAGGCAATCAGCTGCAATGTGCCCACCAGCTTCATCATCAAATAGCCGATCCCTAAAAAGATCACCCCTGCCACTACTTCCAGCAGCAATGTCATTCGTTTACGATTGGCCGGCAATGGTGTTTCGCTGGCCTTTAACAGACTCAAGATTGGTTTTTTCACGATTGTCATGGCATTCACGAAGGCCGCTAACAAGAAAATGATGGTGAAAAAAGCCAAGGTGAACAAGATAGCTGACGAATTAAGTGCCGCGAAATGCGTGACCTTGATGGCGAGCTGTTTGACCAACAATTGCTGAACCACACTGCTCAAGCCGATGCCCAGCACCGTCCCAACGATCGTTGCCCCGACACCAACCACGAAGGTTTCAATAAAGATCAATTGCGCGATCTTCCGACCTTTGGCTCCCAGCATCATGAACATCGCGTAATCCTTTTGCCGCATCGTCATTAAAAAGGAATTGGCGTACAAAATATAGACAAAGGTAATGATGGACAGCAGAACGGTTCCTAAATGGAAAATCATAACCACCGAAGAGATCGTCGTGTTGCTTTCCAAAAAGGTCTTATTAGTTGCCAAGCCTTCAAACATATAAAAGATCCCAGAGGCCATGACCAAGCCGGAAAAGAGCACGATATAATCTCTCAAACGACCTTTAATCCCAGTAAGCGATAATTTTAAAAGCATTGAATTTCCCCCTACTGTTCCAGATTCCCGAGAATGCTCAAAATCTGACGATAAAAAGCTTCCCGTGTTTGATTTTCACGTTTGACCTCTTGATAGATCACACCGTCTTTAATGAATAAAATCCGGCGGCAATAGCTGGCGGAAAATGGATCATGGGTTACTAATAAAATCGAAACCTGATCCTTTTGATTCAGCTCCTCCATCGTGTCTAATAAATCTCGGGCACTCTGTGAATCCAGCGCACCGGTTGGTTCGTCTCCTAATAGAATCGTCGGCTGAGTGATCAGCGCCCGCGCGGCTGCCACCCGCTGCTTTTGTCCGCCAGAAATTTGCGCGGGATAACTGTTTAGGATACCATCAATCGACAAACGCTTCGCTACTTCAGCTACCCGCCGATGAATAGCTTTGCCTTTGACACCTTGCAGGGATAACGGAACCGCGATATTTTCCGCCGCCGTTAAATTTTCCAGCAAGTTGAAATCTTGAAAGATAAACCCGATCTCGCGACTGCGAAAATCGGCTAATTGATTGCCGGATAATTTGGTCACATCGGCTTGATTGATTTTAATCTTGCCGCCTGTTGGTTTATCTAAGGTTGCTAATAGGTTTAATAGCGTCGATTTCCCCGAACCAGAGGCGCCCATGATTCCGATAAATTCGCCCTTTTCTACTTCAAATGAAATGCCTTTTAAGGCCTCGGTCTTTTTCTGATTGCCCTTTCCGTAGGTTTTCTTCACGTCATTGACTGCTACGATTTTTTCCATACTTTCACTCCTTGTTCTGTATAAGCCCCCGAAAAACTAGAACCCTAGTTTTTCCGCGGCCTTTTTCGGTAGTTGTTTTTGTGTGACCTCTTCATAAGAAGTCACGCCCTTTTTCTCGTTCCACGTTACTTTTAGAAAAGCCTCGCGGCGCAATGGACGATCCTTCGATGCGTTAAAGTTCAACACTTTTTTCTCGCCGTTCTTGTCATAGCCGGGCAATGAATACTTATAATCAACATAAGGATTCCCGCTGCTGTCCTTCTCATCGATGCGCTCTCCATCTGTGGTAATCTGGACGTAATAGTCCTCGCCGCCCTTCACAACTTTATCTGCTATCTGTAAGCCTACAAAGGCGATGACGATCAAACTCACTAAACCAATCAAAATTTTTTTCATCACTGATTGCTCCTTTTTTATTTCTGAAGCAACTATACAAAACCCTCAGAAAATCAACCATTGAAACAACCTAAAAACACCTAACAGTTTTGTCATTTCGAAAAATTCCCGCAAAAAACGACCAGCGCCTTTTGATTAGCGTCAGATTCATTTAAGCAAAAAAAAATAAGCCAGCCTCAACTTCTTTTCGTTGATAGCCAGCTCACTTTAAAATTTCCAGACTAAGTACCTTAGCCGCAGAAACTGCTCACGCTCACTTTATTGCGAAACGCTGCATTTGCGGTAATTTGATAAACCACGCAACTAACAGACAAGAGGCGATTTTATCCACCACATTCCCCGTTACAGCACCCCAATAAGTTGCACTGATCATTTCCTTGCCCGAAGCTCTCAGCGCCATGATCACGATGTCTGTACCTGATCCGGTAAACCCGCCAAACAACGCTAAGCGAATCGGTGCTCCGATCATTGGACAAATAAAGGCTAATAAGACACCTGCGATTAACGCCTGTTTATACCCAAAGCCTTTTTTCGCCAACAGCGCAACCACGATCGCTACTGCTACATTCACCAGCGCAAAGGGAATCGATAACGGACCGCTGAATAACCCCATCAATAAATTCGTCGTCACTCCGGTCAAAATACCACAGCCCATACCGAAATTCGCTGCAATGTAAATCGTTCCCATCGTGTCTAAAAACAACAACGGAATCTTCATCATTGACACCGCTTCGCCCAAGACAACATTCAATCCGACTGCGATCGCACACATCGCGATCACTTTTGCTTTACTATTCATTTGCTAACCCTCTTTCTAAAAACTCTTGCAACTGTTCCTTAAATGCCCCTTGATCGTCCTCGCTGTACCAAGTAGGAACCTCCAAAAAGTTGGTCCCGATCTGAGCCTGCTGACACCTCGCGAAAAACTCCTCCATCAAGACTCCCCGTTGTCCGGTAATCGAACAGTTCGGACTTTCATTGATCCCGATAATTCCGAGATACTGATAGCCTTCTGCCTGATACGCTTGAATCTGCTGGATCATCGGCTCTAACAGCTCCTGACATGTTTGCCGATAATTCGGCAGCTCACGATATTCTTCGTAAGTCATCGGCGGACGATCGCCTCCTAACACGATAAACTCGGGACACGGCAATTGGATCAAAGCAATCCCGCGACTCAATAACTCGATCGCAAACGGAAAAGCGCCGCGTGCCCGTTCCCAGCCATGGATCACCGCATTTTGGTTCAAAACACAATGAGACACGGCCACTAATTGTTTCTGTGGTTGAATAGTCTTCCCTCCTTCAATCTATTTAAAAATCTCCTGCAGGCTTTCTTGAATCAGCGAAAATTCCTCTACTGCGATCGTTCGCAAATCTAAGAAGTTGCAGTCATTTTTTACCCTTGTGATAATTGGTGTCGCCGCTAAGCGCAGTTTTTCCTGCAAATCATCGGCGGTGAAACGCTCGCTGCTTAACACAACAGCATACGTTGGCAATAAATGCTCCGGATAAGAGCCGCCGCCAATTTTGCTGCTGTCTTTTTCGATCTTCACACTTAATTCCGTGATCCGCTGCAGCATCGCCGCAAGCTCGGCCGCTTTACCTAGACAATCCTCTTCACTCAATCCAATCATTTGCAACGTCGGCACGGATTTCAAGGCTTCCTTTTCATCAAGATACAACGATAACGTCGCTTCCAGCGCGCTCAAGGTCATCTTATCGATCCGCAGTGCCCGCAATAATTGATTTTTCTTCATCTTTTCAATGTATTCTTTTTTACCGACGATGATCCCTGCCTGCGGTCCGCCTAATAGCTTGTCGCCGCTGAAGGTCACGATGTCGCAACCCTGATCCAGCACTTCTTTTACTGTCGGCTCATAAGGCAAACCAAAGGGCCGCATATCTAATAACAATCCGCTGCCTAAATCATTGATCAGGGGCAAATCATTCTGATGCGCCAATTCTGCTAAATCCTCCAGCGCCGGACTTTCGGTAAAGCCAACGATCCGATAGTTGCTAGTATGGACTTTTAAGACTGCACCAGTCTCTTCCGTCAACGCTTTCTCATAATCGGCTAAATGCGTCTTGTTGGTCGTTCCGACTTCGACGATCGTGCCGCCGCTTGATGTGATCACATCGGGAATTCGGAAGGCGCCGCCAATCTCCACTAATTCGCCGCGTGAAACCAGCACTTCTTTTTCCTGCGTCAAGGTACTCAAGACCAAAAGCACTGCCGCCGCATTATTATTCACTACCAGCACATCTTCGGCACCTGTAAGCTTCTTCACGATCGAAACTAAATGACTATAACGCGAACCGCGCTTGCCGCTTTCCAGATCAAACTCCAAGTTAGAATAATGGAAGCTGGTCGCTAACAGCTGCTCCTGTGTTTTCGCGCTTAATGACGAACGCCCCAAGTTCGTATGGATCACGGTACCTGTTCCATTGATCACTCGCCGAAGTGAAAATTGCTTTTCTTCCAGCTGCTTATGGATCATTGCCACGACCTCTTTTTGATCGATGACGGTTTTTCGGGTGCCGTCAACCACCGCTTCGCGTAGACTCGCAACAACCTGCTGAGTCGCTTCCTTGGCCTTTCCGTGAGGATAAATCGGGTCGATCTGTTTCAATAAGACATCCACGGAAGGCAAACTTGCTAAAATATTTTGAATCTCTTTTGACATAGGCCACCTGCTTTCTTAGCGTAACGCCAGATTTTGTAATGCAGCTAAGACTGTATCGACCTCAGCCTTAGTGGTAAAACTTGAAAATGACAAACGAACCGTTCCGCGATCCGCCGTCCCTAACGCCTCGTGCATCAATGGCGCACAATGATACCCCGGACGCGTCGCAACCTGATATTCTTCCCACAGCAAATCACTGACGATCGCCGATTCCGCGTCTTTGATATTGATTGAAAAAACATCGACCCGCGGATTCGTGAAATCTCCATAGATCGTCACGCCCGCGATTTTTTGCAGCTCTTGATAGAAGTAAGTGCCTAATTTTTCCGCAGGCTCTTTTTCCATCAGCCACTGGATGCTGGCACTTAAACCTGCGATCCCGGGAATGTTCAATGTGCCGGCTTCTAACAAGGTTGGCAGATTTTTCGGCTGCACCTTTGAAAATGACTGCATCCCATCGCCGCCTGTTATCACCGGCTCGACTGGCAAATCCTTCAATAGACAAACGCCGCCAGTCCCTTGTGGTCCGTATAATGATTTATGCCCCGTAAAGCACAACGCCGCGATTTTTCCGTCACTGAGATCGATCGGTATGACGCCCGCCGTTTGTGAAGCATCAATAATCAGATAAAGCTCTTGTTCTGCGCAGAAATCCTTGACCCGTTCAAGGTCTAACAGATTTCCTGTCACGTTGCTGGCATGGTTGCAGACCACCGCCTTCGTTTCAGGTCGAACTTTTTCAGCAAATTCCTGATAATTCAAACGACCCGTCACCGCCTCGCTGGAAACAACATCGAAGCTGGCCCCTTGTTCTTCCAACTGATACAACGGCCGCAGCACCGAATTGTGTTCCCAAGAAGTCGTAAGCACATGATCCCCCGCATGGATCAAGCCCTTCAAAACTTCATTCAACGAGACCGTCGCATTATTGGTAAAGGCAACCTCATAGCGCTGATCAGCGTTAAACAACTCTTTCACCTGATTGCGCGCCTTTTCGGCCACACGAAAGCCCGCCAACGAGTACCCATGGGCGCCGCGAGAAGGATTTCCGTATTCGCCCGTCAAAATTTGCGTCACAGCTTCTGCCACAACCGCTGGCTTTTGAGCCGTCGTGGCGGCATTATCCAAATAAATGCCCATTTATTTTCCCTTCTCTCCTAAGATCCGATAATTTTCCACTCGTTTCGTGATTTCCTGCTTATCCATATATTCCAGAATCAACATCGACGATTTGCGGCTGGAGTTCGTAAAGTCACGGAAATCTCCCAAGGTCATCTGTTCATGCTCTGCAATATATTTTTGACTTTCTTTGACGGCTTGATCGAATACTTTTCCTAGCAGCACATATTCATGGGTCAAGAAGACCACCGACTCGCCATTCAACGCTTCTAACACTTCTTCTGCGTTTTTATCCAGATCATACAATTCTTCTTTTTTGACTGGTGTATAGCCATTTTTTGCTAACGCCTTTTCGATTTTTTCTTTTGCGGCCTGCTGGTATTTATTAAAGGTGACCTCAAAATCAGCTAACGCTATCTTGTCATTCGCCTCTTTGATCAATTCTTCCTTCATTAACCCGATCAGAGCTGAAATTTCTTTTTCGGCTAAGACGCTCCGCATCCGCGAACGGAATTCTTCCAAAGGCATCCCAAAACGCAGACGGTATTGCTTATGATAAGCGGCCAAAATCTCAGTAGAGCGATCCACCAATTTTTGATAGCTGGCTTGAGCCAAATAACCGACTTTGGTTTCCAGTACGCGGCCCTCTTCGACCATTTCGGTTAAAATCGGCCGCAATTCTTCCAGATCAACCCCTAAGTATTCCTGCAATTCCTTTTCCTTAGTAAACGGCTGCTTCTTATTGACCATGAAATCTGCGATTAATTCGTCTAAGCTGCCTTCTTCCTTCGCCTTCAAGCTTTCCAGAATCTCCATTTTGAAGCGGCGATGTTTATGCGGCGCCGCATCCAGAACCTCGCCGCCTGCGATCGTATACATCGGTGAATAGGAGCGCAAAATAAAGCGATCACGCTCTTTAACCGCGACCTGCTCTTCTAATCGCAGCTGCAAGAAGCCATCCTCGCCCGGTCCGATCCAGTCCACCCCTAATGGAACTGTCCGCGCCATCACTTCACGCGTACCGATCAATAGCCGCACCCGATCCCATAGACCAATTCCGCCTTCGACTTCAGGCAAGCAGGTAACCTTTACATCCAGCATCCACGTATCTTCCAGCTTTTCAGACACAGATAACACATCGCCCCGCTGGATCTCATCGGTTGCGATATTCGCCAAATTCAGCGCCGTTCGCTGTCCCGGCTGCGCATTTTTGACATCCGTTTCATGTACTTGGATATTACGCACCCGCGTTTTTTTCTGACTCGGATAGAGATACAGATCATCGCCGGCAGTGATCGAACCATCTAATAATGTTCCCGTCACAACCGTACCAAAGCCTTTGACACTAAACACACGGTCCACATTCAGGCGGGCCGATCCGCTGCCTGAACGCTCCTGCACCTCTTCTGAATGCTCTTGGATTTTTTCCAGCAATTCCTTGATCCCGGTTCCAGTTACCGCATCCGTTTCGATCAAATCAGCATCCGCCAATGGAGTATCCGCTAATTGTTCGCGAATATCCTCAATCACCAACTCTTTCAAATCAGGATCGACCGTATCCACCTTCGTCAAGACAATCAGGAAATCCCGAATGCCTAATAAGGTCAAAATATCGATATGCTCTTTCGTTTGCGGCATGATCCCTTCTGCTGCATCAATCACCAGCAGAACTAAATTGATCCCTGGCAGCCCAGCGACCATGTTTTTGATGAATTTTTCGTGCCCCGGCACATCCACGATACCGACCCGTTTTTTGTTCGGCAGATCCAAATAAGCAAAACCTAAATTGATCGACATCCCACGTTTCTTTTCTTCGCTTGTTGTATCCGTTTCGATTCCGGTCAAAGCTTTGATCAGTGTTGTTTTTCCGTGGTCAATATGCCCTGCCGTTCCAATTACAATATTTGCCATCTATTTATCCTTTCTGAATCAACGTATAGTCTGTTTTCAAGCCCTCTTGGGTCGCATGATAAAAGCCCTCCGAAGCAATCCCTGATTCCTCAAGCAACAAGGTCAATGAAGCCTCTTCTGACAGCGGATATTTCAAAGAAAAGCCGCAACTAGCATGAATCTTTTCCGGTGTGGGAATGATTCGAACGGCAAGTTGGGCTTCCTTCGCGATTTCCTCAGCTTTCATGGCCTCCCGGGTTGAATAAAATAGCGCAACACCGTATGTCTGCATAAAAACTGCTCCTTTTTCATATTAATGTATTCATTTTTCAAAAGAAAAATGAGTTCTATCTTCAAGCCGTATCTAACTAAAATAGTAATTACAAGCTTTTTATGGTTTAACGATCTTCGGTGCTTGGCGCATCATTTCTACGATCCGGTACATATTCGTCACTTCACCAACAGCCGCAGTCAACTCGTAAAAGTTCAAGCAAGCGCCGCAGGCATAAATTTCCACGCCATTTTCAGCTAAGCCGCGGAGATCTTCTAAAGAATCCGATCCTTCAACGACTGATTGCACCCCGCCATTATAGAAAATCACTTTTTCTGGCAGTACATCTTGTTCGGTTAATGAATAAATGAAGCCTTTTAACAGGTTTTTCCCTAATTCATCAGAACCGCGTCCCATCACGTTTGTATCCACCACCACGATATAATCATCGACTGTCACCAGCGGTTCAGCAGCTTGAGGTACTTCCTCAGTGAGGTCCACATTGGCCTTTGAAATGACTACTGTGTAATGATTCGGAGCATCTTGATCCATTTGATAAATATAGCCCAGCTGTTCCGCCATTTTTTTCAAATTTTGTGTCGCGATCTCATTATCAACCAGCGTTTGTACTACCTCATGCTCACGTAACGCCTTTTTCGTTTCAATTACTGGTAACGGACAAGCTTTTCCTAAGGCATCAACTTTAAACATCATATCCATCCTCTCTAGTAAACAATCAATTCTTTTTCTTGTTTTTCAACGACTATCCCAAAATCCTTTGCAGGAATATTCGCAGCCTGTAATTCCTCCAGCAAAGCCGCTACTTCATCCTCCGGCACACTGACTAGCAGCCCGCCAGACGTTTGCGGATCAAATAGTAATTCCTCGATCCCGAAATCATTGATTTGGAAATCCATCTTCTCTTCCATATAATTCCGATTTCGCTGACCGCCCGCAGTGAGGATAAATTCCTTCGCACCCTGATATGCCTCTTCAAAATAAGGCAGGTCTTTTGAATGAATTTCAGCGCTGAATTTGTCGTTCATCATTTCATGCAAATGCCCTGCCAAGCCAAAACCTGTC
>NZ_NGLG01000002.1:1074677-1077346 GCF_002140655.1 Enterococcus sp. 3H8_DIV0648
GAGTCAACTTTACTTCCGCCGTTCACTTCATACGTTACCGTATAGTTCGTTTCCACAGTCTGTTCCCATTTTGCATACAAGACTAAGTTACCTGTCGCTGACGTATTGAAATCATACGCTTTTGTTAGGTCTTTGTCCGTGTACCAGCCTGCAAATGTGTAACCTGTGCGACTTGGATCTTTTGGCTTCGTAAACAGCTCATCTTTCTTAACTGTTTCCGAGTCAACTTTACTTCCGCCGTTCACTTCATACGTTACCGTATAGTTCGCTTCCACAGTTTTTTCCCATTTTGCATACAAGACTAAGTTCCCTGTCGCCGGCGTATTGAAATCATACGCTTTTGTTAAGTCTTTGTCCGTGTACCAGCCTGCAAATGTGTAACCTGTTCGGCTTGGATCTTGTGGCTTCGTGAAGGTTTCGCTGCTATTAACGATTTCTGAAGCAACCTCATCGCCGCCATTCGTTTGATAATCTACTTGATAAGTTTCTTGCTCCCAAAGCGCGTAGATAATCGTATCTTCAGAAATTTCTTTCGTGAAGTCGAACTCCTCCAAACCATTGGCATCTTTATACCAACCAACAAAAACATAGCCAGGTCTTGTCGGATCAGCTGGTGCAACGGCACAATCACCTTCCAATACGAGTTGATCATTAAGCGGATCACCGCCAGCTGTATCAAAGATTACTTTATACTCTTCAAGTTTTTCCCATTTTGCATATAATGACAAACTAGAAGAAATTGTTTCTTTGTCAAAATCAAAGACTTGAGTGTGTTGAGAATCTTTATACCAACCTGCAAATTTATACCCTGATTTTGTTGGATCTTGTGGGCGAGTTAATTTCTCTCCATCTTGCACTTCTTGTTTAATCGGTGCGTCTCCATTATCCAACTCAAAAGTAACTTGATAGCTAGGAATTGTGATATCTTCCTGCTTCCATTTGGCATAAAGTGTCACATTCTCAGTAATCGTTTCATTAGTAAAATCAAACTGAGTTAAGAAAGTTTGTTCCTTATACCAGCCTTCAAAAATATAACCGGCCTTCGTTGGATCGGACGGCTTCGTTGCTTTACTACCGTCTTCTACCGTTTGTTTTGTAACAGCGGAACCGCCATTACTGTCAAATACAACATCAAACTTCGCTTTCGCTTTCACTTCCCAACCGGCATAGATCGTTGTCGCTTCCGTGATGACTTCAGTGTCAAAATCGAATGCTTCCGTGCAGCCTGCATCCTTGTACCAACCAGTAAAGTCATAACCTGCCTTCGTTGGATCAGATGGTTTTGTGGCTTTCGCTCCATCTTCAATTGTTTGTTTTGCGACTGATGAACCGCCATCCGTTTCAAACGTTACATCAAATTTCTCTTTCGCCTTAGCTTTCCAGCCTGCGTAGATTGTCGTCGCTTCCGTGATGACTTCAGTGTCAAAATCGAATGCTTCCGTGCAACCTGCATCCTTGTACCAACCGGTAAAGTCGTAACCAGATTTCGTTGGATCAGAAGGTTTACTTGCTTTACTTCCATCTTCTACTGTTTGTTTTGAAACTGATGAGCCGCCATCCGTTTCGAATGTTACATCAAATTTCTCTTTCGCTTTTACTTTCCAGCCTGCGTAGATTGTCGTCGCTTCTGTGATCACTTCGGTGTCAAAGTCGAATGCTTCCGTGCAACCTGCATCCTTGTACCAACCAGTAAAGTCATGACCCGCTTTCGTTGGATCGGATGGTTTTGTGGCTTTCGCGCCATCTTCAATTGTTTGTTTTGCGACTGATGAACCGCCATCCGTTTCAAACGTTACATCGAATTTTTCTTTCGCTTTTGCTTTCCAACCGGCGTAGATTGTTGTCGCTTCTGTGATCACTTCTTTATCGAAGTCGAATGCTTCTTTACAAGCTTTATCCTTATACCAGCCAGTAAAGTCGTAACCCGATTTTGCCGGATTAGATGGTTTCGTTGCTTTACTTCCATCTTCTACTGTTTGTTTCGCAATAGCTGAACCACCATCGGTTTCAAACGTTACGTCAAATTTCTCTTTCGCTTTTGCTTTCCAGCCTGCGTAGATTGTCGTTGCCTTTGTGATGACTTCCTTATCAAAGTCAAATTTTTCTGTGCAACCTGCATCCTTATACCAACCAGTAAAGTCATAACCCACTCTCGTTGGATCGGATGGTTTATTGGCTTTACTTCCATCTTCTACTGTTTGTTTCGCAACTGATGAGCCGCCATCCGTTTCGAATGTCACATCGAATTTCTCTTTCGCCTTAGCTTTCCAACTTGCGTAGATTGTTGTCGCTTCCGTAATCACTTCTTTATCAAAGTCGAATACTTCTTTACAATCTTTATCCTTATACCAGCCGGTGAAATCGTAACCCGATTTTGTTGGATCAGAAGGTTTACTTGCTTTACTTCCGTCTTCTACTGTTTGTTTCGCAATCGTTGAACCGCCGTCCGTTTCGAACGTTACGTCAAATTTCTCTTTCGCTTTTGCTTTCCAACCTGCGTAGATTGTCGTCGCTTCCGTAATGACCTCAGTGTCAAAGTCGAATGCTTCTTTACAATCTTTATCTTTATACCAGCCAGTGAAATCGTAGCCCGCTTTTGTCGGATTAGATGGTTTCGTTGCTTTCGCTCCATCTTCTACTGTTTGTTTCGTCACCGCTGAACCGCCATC
>NZ_NGLG01000002.1:1081240-1082376 GCF_002140655.1 Enterococcus sp. 3H8_DIV0648
GTCGCTTCCGTAATCACTTCTTTATCAAAGTCGAATACTTCTTTACAAGCTTTATCCTTATACCAACCGATAAAGTCATAACCTGCTTTTGTTGGATTAGATGGTTTTGTGGCTTTACTTCCATCTTCTACTGTTTGTTTCGGCACCGCTGAACCACCATCGGTTTCAAACGTTACATCGAATTTCTCTTTCGCTTTCCAACCTGCATAGATTGTCGTCGCTTCCGTGATCACTTCGGTGTCAAAATCGAATACTTCCGTGCAGCCTGCATCCTTGTACCAACCGGTAAAGTCGTAACCAGATTTCGTTGGATCAGATGGTTTAATTGCTTTACTTCCGTCTTCTACTGTTTGTTTTGAAACTGATGAACCGCCATCCGTTTCGAATGTTACTTCAAATTTCTCTTTCGCTTTTGCTTTCCAGCCTGCGTAGATTGTCGTCGCTTCCGTGATCACTTCAGTGTCAAAATCGAATGCTTCCGTGCAGCCTGCATCCTTGTACCAACCGGTAAAGTCGTAACCTGCTTTCGTTGGATCGGATGGTTTAATTGCTTTGCTTCCATCTTCTACTGTTTGTTTTGCGATCGTTGAACCGCCGTCCGTTTCGAACGTTACATCAAATTTCTCTTTCGCTTTCCAGCCTGCATAGATTGTCGTCGCTTCCGTGATGACTTCAGTGTCAAAATCGAATGCTTCCGTGCAGCCTGCATCCTTGTACCAACCAGTAAAGTCGTAACCTGCTTTTGTTGGATCAGAAGGTTTAATTGCTTTACTTCCATCTTCAATTGTTTGTTTTGCGACTGATGAACCGCCATCCGTTTCGAATGTTACATCAAATTTCTCTTTCGCTTTTGCTTTCCAACCTGCATAGATTGTCGTCGCTTCCGTTATCACTTCTTTATCGAAGTCGAATACTTCTTTACAACCGGCATCTTTGTACCAACCGGTGAAATCGTAGCCCGCTTTTGTCGGATTAGATGGTTTACTTGCTTTGCTTCCATCTTCTACTGTTTGTTTCGCAACTGCTGAACCGCCATCCGTTTCGAATGTCACAGCGAATTTCTCTTTTACTTTCCAACCTGCATAGATTGTCGTCGCTTCCGTGATCACTTCTTTATCGAAGTCGAATGCTTCCTT
>NZ_NGLG01000002.1:1083189-1087786 GCF_002140655.1 Enterococcus sp. 3H8_DIV0648
GTGGCTTTCGCTCCATCTTCAATTGTTTGTTTTGCGATCGTTGAACCGCCATCCGTTTCGAACGTTACATCAAATTTCTCTTTCGCCTTAGCTTTCCATCCTGCATAAATTGTCGTTGCTTCCGTAATGACCTCTTTATCAAAATCAAATGCTTCTTTACAATCTTTATCCTTATACCAACCGGTGAAATCATAACCTGCTTTTGTTGGATCAGATGGTTTACTTACTTTTTGATCTTTTTCGACTGTTTGGCTGGCAACAGCGCTGCCGCCTTGTGTATCAAAATCAACAGTGAAGCTTTCTTCTGTAATAGCTTCCCAAGCTGGCCACATAATCATATTACCGGTAATCGTGATTTTTTCACCTGGTTTATAGATTCTGCCTGCAGATTCCATTCTGTTTGTCCAACCAATAAATTTGTAGCCTTCTCGTACCAAAGTATTGGGCTCCATAATTTCCACAACACTATTTTTCAAATATGGTGACTTGTCATCAACTGGAATAGTTCCTCCAGTTGCATTCGTATTTCGGTAAACAATTGTACATTCTGTAGTTTCTACTGGAATTTCTTTCCACTGTGCATATAGAACCGTATCTTCTTTAATTCTAAATGTTCCGCCAACACTATATGATGTTCCCTTACCATCTTTTTGACTGTTCCACCCATTGAAGGAATAGCCGGCTTTTTCCAAGCTGCCAGCTTCTAAAATTTTGACACTGGCATTATTATTGTAAGGTGATTTTTCATCAATCGGAGCTTTTCCTCCAGTATTTCCATTACCATCATAGGTAAGTGTCCGTTTCTCCCCTTCTGGATCGCCTCCTACGCTTCCATCTTCTTTCCATTGTGGATAGAAGATTATATTGGCTGTTAAGGTGATTTTTTGCCCTGGTTTATAAAGCTTTCCTCCAGCTTCCAGTCTATTGGTCCAGCCAACAAAGGCATAACCATCTTTTGACATATCCGCACAATCTAGGACGGTTGCTTCATCCCCATGTTTGTATGGTGATTTTTCATCAACCGGAGCTGTTCCTTGTTCATCTGTATTCCTTCTATAGAGAACAGTCACATCCGTGCCATTTGGTTCAACCTTTTTCCACTGTGCATATAAAGTTAAGTCTTCTTTAATTTGGGTTGCAACATTTGATTTATAACTCGTCCCGCTGCCATCAGGCTTACTATTCCATTCCTTGAAAACATGACCCTTTTTGTACAGATCAGCATAATCCTGTATCGTAATTTGGTCACCAATTCCATATGGCGCTTTCTCATCCACCGGTGCTGTTCCTGCATCGTTGCCATTGCCGTCATAGGTTACCGCAAGTCCTTTTACCCAGTATGCGTATAAAACGGTATCTGCAGTAACATCTATTGTATCTCCTTCTTTATAAACAGCTCCCTTATAATCAGCTTTAGTACACCAACCGCGGAATACATACCCTGGTTTAGTCATGCCATTTGAGCCTTTTACAGTTGCTTTGCTATTTTTTTGGTATGGATTTTGATCATCAACTGGCGGTTCGCCTTCTGCGTTGCCATTGCCGTCATAAGTTACTTTTAGGCCTTCGCCCCACTGTGCATATAGCTCGGTATCATCAATAATCTTGAATTTATCACCAGCCTTATACTCCTTTCCGCTACCATCTGCTTTGGTATTCCAGCCGGTAAAGAGCTCATCTTTTTTCTCCAGATCGCCCGGTTCTAAAATGGTCACTTCACTACTTAGATCATAAGGAGACTTCTTATCTAATGGTGTCGTTCCCTTTGTATTACCGTTGCCATCATAAGTCAATTTATATTGCTTGTTACTGTCACGCCATTGCGCATACAATACTGTATCGCGAACGATCAGCATTTCGTCCTTTGGCTGATACATTGTTCCGCTTCCGTCAGCTTTTGTATTCCAACCGACGAATTTTTTACCCGTTTTCGCAAGATCACCAGCATCTTTCAAAACAGCTTCACTCTTCTTATCATATGGGGAAGCACTATCTGTTGGTACTGATCCTTTGTCGTTGCCATTACCATCATAAGTTAGTTTGTGTGTCTCGGTCTGAACTGGCTTAGGTAAGCTTAGGTGCCAGATTCCGCCGCCGAAAGTTGTTGCATACATTTTTGACGGGTCACGCGTGTCTTCCATCACCCTTGTTGGAACCATGTGCTGAAACTCATCCAGTTTTATCCAATCATCAAAACCAGTATCAACACCTTTGTATGAAACATAGACTTCTCCGCCAACTGTATTACAAAGATAGAGAACATTATCGTTACGGCTGTCTACTCGCAAATCATAGACATTGGCGGTTGATGGATAAATCATTTTCCATGTTTTCCCATCGTCTTGAGAAACCCAGCCGCCACCGTAGTCTCTTTTTCCTTTGTCTCCGTTTACCGACGCTGCACGACCCGCACCATAGATATTTCCTTTGGAATCGACAGAAAGTCCATTAAATGCGGCCACATAATCAAGCCCTTTACGGTTTGGCTGCATTCCTTCCGTTGGCATGGATTCTATTCTCTTCCATTCTTTTGCATCGCGTTCTAAATAATAGACTGGACCTTCATCTGGATGGTAGTCCAACAATGCTAATTGCTGCTCATAAGTCCCCGGTGCAGAGCCTCCAGTTGGTGCAAAAGCGACGTACAGACGTGAGTAATCCGGTGTCCAAGTTAGACGCCATGGTGTTTGCTGCTTCGCATCGCCCATTCCGTCAATGAATTTTCTCCAAGTCTGACCACCATCTTCTGATTTATAAACACCGTAGCCCATACAAGCCGCATACACAACACGCTTGTCTGCTTCTTTCGGACTGTTTGGATCAATAACGATGTCTGTTACTACGGCTCTGTCTGGCAACCCAGACTTTCCATCATTATCACGGATCGGCTGCTCACCTAACGCGCCAGAAACATTCCAACTTGATCCGCCATTGGTAGAACGAGCAACACCACCAGTGAATGATTCGTATTGTCGATTGGCATTTTCTTTTGAAGCATTTGCCAAGAGAATGACTCGCCTAACATAGGTCCCGATATTCATGTCATGAATACCCGAAAAAGTAGCAAAACAAAGTCCCTGAATATCCGGGTCAAAAGTAAACGAGTAACACGAATTAGAATAATATGGCTGAGATGGGATCCCATTATTTTGCGATCGTTTCCATGAATGACCCCCATCGTTTGACTCAAACAGACCAACGTCTGAATAACTCATAAAGAGATGATTAGAATCAAATGGATCAACATCTACATCCCAACTTGTAATCTGATCAATCCCTCTAGTTGCTCCATACTGAGTATCGGGATCAAAGTCACTATTTGTGTCCTTCCAGGTTTTACCTCCATCTTTAGTAATGTAGGCATTACCATGGTTTGTGTTGACTGCAACATTGGGATTTGTTTTCGATACGGTTAATCCTGTTTTGACACTGTTCCATCCTAGTGTTGAAGATTTATCTCCAAAGAACTCGGTCCAGTTATGCCCAGTAATATTTCCAGTATCCCAACCTTTGAGACTTGTAGTCCATGTTTGACCTCTATCCTCAGAAACTGCAATCCCAGAACCCAAAGTAAAGTACTTCCCATTAGTAGTAGAAAAACTCATATAAATTTTGTCACCGTTAACGGCAACGCCTGCTAATTCTCGATCATTTCCTATATCAGGATCAGAATAGTTTTTTGAGATACTCTCCCAATTTTTACAATCCGTAGAGCGCATCAATTCTTTATACTTATACTCTTCTTCACCGCTTTGATTTTTTGTTACATCGGTTTCGATTAAATAATAGGTAGTTGTTTTCGTTTTTTCATCATAGTACCAATCTGCAGTTCTTGATGTAATATCAGAAATGGTTTCAATTTTTCCAGAACCATTATCCACCACCTTATAAATCCCATCACTGGTCATCAAAGTGATTTCCCGTTCATCTTCTGGAGAGTCTGGATGAACATATAACTTCATATACTTTTCAAAGCTGTTAATTGAATAACGATGGTGGGTAAACTGCCCTTCCGGAAATTCGGCCACCGTCGACCAGGTATTTCCACCATCTACTGATTTTTGAATCGTGGCTTTCATCGTTTTTCCGCGATTCCCTTCATACCCGCCTTTTGCGATATAATAAAGGATATTTTCATTTTTTGGATCGACTGTCAGTCCCATCACACGATGCGTCGGAGCTTGATTAGGGTCGCCAAGAGTGACTTCAACACCTTCTTGAAGTCCTGATACTAATCCTTTAACATTGCTCTCCGGCGGATAAAGCCGTTCATAGCTCTGACCTTTATCGTGAGATACATAGATGTGTTCGTGATAAGCATAAACAGTATTCTCATCATGTGGATTAAACGTATACTTTACACTTCCTAATAAATTTCGTTGAACAAAACTTTCTCCCCCATCAATTGACGAGAAACTCCCCGACATGTCTGTATCCATGACGATATTATTATCATCTGATGGGTTAATCTGTGCATTAAATAGTCCCCCACCTCCTCCTGGGCCGACTGTCGGATTATTACTCGCCGCCGCTTCGGCCGTAACCATACTGAAGTTAGGTATAAAAGACCCTAATATCATTATGATTGTTAAGATTG
>NZ_NGLG01000002.1:1088433-1106379 GCF_002140655.1 Enterococcus sp. 3H8_DIV0648
CACCATGATACACAACGTCTGCCACACTGAACCTAACGTGGCAGAGTACTTGGTGAACTAACCTAAATATCCGAACTACCTAGAGTAACACTGGACCGCAAAAGCAAGCTTTAATTACTGTTTTACTCATCGATTAAACAGCAAGAGCTTTCACTGATTCATCCACTAGATGGACGATTTACAGAAAAAAACAGCCCGATCAGGAGAAAAATTCTCTTGATCGGACTGTCTTATTTTGTTACTTTACTTTTTCGGTAGAACCACCAAAATAAGCAAGTAGTTCAGAATCATTTTTATGCTTTTGCAGCAGAAGGTTTCATACTCTTACGAATATAAGTAATACCTGTGTAAATGATTACTAAAATGATGATATAAGTTAGAATTTCTAAATCTAAGCCAGTTACAAATTTCGCAGCGATAATTACTCCGACAATCCCACCAACTGTGATCGCTAAACTAACCTTACGTGCATAATCACCTGTTTTAACAAAGTTCAAACTTGCGATTGGCATCAAACCAGCACATGATCCCATCATTACTGGGAAAGCAACTAGCGGGCTTAGGCCCAACATGTAAACCATTGCCATACATGGTGCGTACAAACCAACACCGATCGTCATCAATGCTCCTAAGAAGAAGTTGATCACAACACCGATGATCAATTTGATTCCTGTCAACGCTGTTGCTGTATTATCTGCACCTAAGATATCGATCCAACCTTGTTGACGCGCAAACATCAAAACAGCTGTTACGATCAAGGCCCAGCCCATCCAAAGTTGAACTTTCTTTTCTGGTAATCCAGTTACAAATTTTGAACCGATAAATGCACCGATTGTCGCAGACCCAACTAGAGCGAATAAAGTTACTGGAGAAACATCCACTACCTGAGTGAAGATAAACGCTTCAACTAATACCGGAATACCATGACCAACATTTAATGTTCCTGGCAATAAACGGTCAGAACTTAATTGCTTTGTAAAATCTAAAAGTAAGGTTGTAGGCGCAAAACTTCCGATTCCTAACGTATCTAAGAAGTCTGTAATAAAGCCGATAATTCCTGAGACAAACCAATTTCCATGTCCTAAATCATCCTTATGCTTGATACAGTCACGTCCCATATTTGCCGTGTGTAATAAAATCAAACCAACATAAATCGCTAATAATAGTGTTACCATATTACCCCTCCTCCATTTTTATCCCAGAAGGAAACCATCCTTCAAGGAATCTTTCGGATCAACTAAGAATGAGTTGTATCCAGTGACATAAGCCGAACCTGTTACACGAGGAATAATTGCTTTATACCCTCCAACTTCAGCCTCTTCTACAATTTCGCCTTTAAACTTCGTACACAAAATACTTTCATACACAAATGTATCGCCGACCTTCATCTCGCCTTTACCATATAGTGTTGCAAGTTTTGCGCTTGTACCAGTTCCACAAGGTGAACGGTCAACTTGTCCATCGCCAAACACAACGACGTTTTGATAAGTCGCATCTGGACTTGTAGCCGGTCCATAAAATTCAACAAGGTCAACTGTTTTGATATGTTCCAATGTTGGATGTTGAATTTCAATTTGTTCATTCACTGCATCACGAATGATCATACCCAGATCGTTAAATTTCGAAGCATTTTCTGGTTTGATTTCCAATCCAACAGATGCTGCCGGCAAGATCGCAAAGAAGCTTCCGCCGAAAGAAATATCCATTGCCAATTCACCAATTTCAGGAACATTGACTTTTACATTTTCTTTATAAAGGAATGATTCCACGTTTTCGAATGATACTGACTCTGCTGAGTAGTCTTCATCCAAATGTACTGTTCCGCGAACGATTCCTGCTGGTGTATCTTGAACAACTTTTACTTCACGGTCGCCTTCTTTTACTTCTACCCAGCCTTGTTCAACTGCTGATGTCATCGCCGCAATTGTGTTGTGTCCGCACATGTTCAAATAGCCGCCTGAATCCATAAAGATGATTCCATAGTCAGCTTCTTTGTGAACTGGTTCAGTGATAAAAGCGCCAAACATATCACGGTGCCCACGTGGTTCAAGCATCAACATTCTACGCAAGTCATCTGCTTCTGTTTCTAAATAAGCTCTCTTATCAGCCATTGTTTCACCTGGGAATTTTGGAATTCCACCGATGATTAAACGTGCAGCTTCACCTGCTGTATGAGTGTCGATCGCTGAGATCATTTTTGATACTTTCATGATTATCCTCCTTGTTCAAAGTAATGAATGATTTTTTCCGTTGAAAAAATCGCCTGATTCTCACGCCCATATATGATTCTGTTAAACGGCGTTCGAGATTTTTTTGTTCACTATTTCAATGATACTGCGAAAAGCAGCACTGACACCTTCGCTTCCTATTTAATTAAAATAGGACTCTGATGATTCATTCATCAACAATTACTCTAACGTACCTGTTGATTATCTTTTCGCATTTTTAATTTGATTGACGCAAGCGCTTTTACTGCATCCCGCTGATTAATCGTATTTTCGCCGACTACTTCCGTTTCGATACCCGCTTCTGATTTGTTAAAATCCAGTACGTGCGTGGTAAAGTCATTTTCAACCACAAACTTTGCTTGTGTACCAATGAACTTGAGTCCAATCACGCTGATATCTCGACGACCGATTTCCTCTAAGGTATTCGCAAAGTCCACATCTGAATTTCCCCAGCCGTCAGTTGCAGCAATCACACCATTTGTGCGCATTCCTTCCAACCATGCAGCGGTACGCTGCCCAACTAGGTATTTCATTGCGTTGCTCTGCGGTGTCCCCACGACCACGACTCCTTGAAAGTCGATATCGGGGTCCTTGCCTAAAAGTTCGACGAGGGGATCTTGAAAGTGATGCAGTGATGTTTCTTTTGTCGATGGGCCAATTCCCATAACGCCACCACCTATCCGTTATTCAGTTAAACCATGGAACGAATCGCTCCATCGCGATACTCATTTGCTGATAAAAAGACTGGCATATTGTTCATATCGATGATCGAACATCCACCTTTGAAACCACTTGGTTCATTTGGATAGAGCAGCATATCATACATCGCTCCTTGACCAGCCACTTGTTTGACCAAAGCGACTTTAGGTTTTCCGGGGTTGATATTCTCTTCAAAGACATGAGCTTCGCAAGCATCTTTACCTTCCAGCATCTTCATTCGTTCACGAATTTCTTGGATAAATTCATCCACGATCGCAAACATTTTGAGACAGAGCTCACGATTAAAAGGAGTCCCCTTTTTCGCTAGGAGATCTACTAAAATAATGTAGTCATCAGCGTTAGGCGTCCCTGCTCGATTCAATACTAAATGATCACGCAAAACACCCTCAGAAGAGCCAAATTCATGCATTTGTTCTCCTTCTTCAATAGCACCTGTCATAACGACAGAAACCCCAGTAAGTGTATGCGTGATCCCTGTACCCAACACACCCAACACCTTCGTAGAAATCGGAATGATATCCATGATGGTATTGGTTTCAACTTCATGTTGATGTGGTGGGAGTAATCGAATCGTCAGCTTCTGAATATCGGCGTCCTTGCAGTCAAAGTCTTGCTTGATTTGTAAGCGCGTTGGTTCGATACGAAAGTCGTTACCTGCAGTAACTTCTTCCATATGAAAAACTTTGATCTTTAAAGTTTCGCCTCGCATCATTCACACCTGCTTTCAACGTAAACGGCGATTAATAAGTAGCGCCTTCAGAAATAAGTCGAAAATTCACAAAAACTTGATAAACAGTTTTAGGAATTTTCGTCTTATTTCTCGACGCTGAGCACTTATTAAATCAGCCTCTTGATTTAGACGTGGGCAATGTATTCATAAGGTAATGGAACAATTTTCCCTGGCGTTTCGATTGTTACTAATGCTTCCAAAGTATCTTTCATGATACCTGTTTGCATTTCAATGTTATGTGGTTCACCAGCATTGGCACCCATTGGTACGCGCGGTGCAACAGCACGTGGAGTACCGTTTTGGCGTACAACTGGTGGTAACGCAGCGATTAAAATAGTAGGAATCCCTGCTTCCTCAATAGCTCTCTGCACGATCACGGCAGTTCTATGACAGGTTCCTCAGCCAGCGGTTAAGATGACTGCGTCAACTTCTTCTTCTACTAATTTTTGAGCAATAGCAGGTCCAGTCACATCGTGGAATGCGTCTTGGTCTCCGCCACCACCCATAAATGCGTAGTGTACAGGGGCAGATTCTTTGATGAATCCTTCCGCTGCTAATTCGTGCAGACGGTCTAATGGGAACATTGCGTTAATGTCGCGATTCGCATCGGCATTATCGTATCCTCCATGAGAAACCATCAAATCATCTGTTGCTGAAGTATCTGGTACTTCACGGAAAGAAGTATCTCCCGCTAAGTTGAATCGTTTATCTGTTTTCAAATGTACGCCGGCTGCAGTTGCTAATGCCACACGCATTTCTTTAAGCTCTTTTTTAACTGGGGTAAAGACAGATTTTGGCGTAATCGGCACAAAAATTTCTGACTGTAACCCTTCAAAGACTGTTAAGCCCATGTGTTAATTCTCCTCTCTTGCTTCTTCACGTTTTTTTCTGGCCTCGGCCCGACGACGTTCATGCTCATAAATAGCAGTCTTATAATGTTCATCCGGCTCTTCGGCCAAAACTTCTGGATAGGTCATTAAAAACCCAACTTCTTGACCGATTTCTAAATTATACTCAGAAATGATCATTCGACGGGGTATTTTAAGCTGGCCCAAACGACCTTTCAAGTCAATCGTTACGCTGGCATCATGAAGTTCAACGATAATCCCTTCAAACATCTGTTCCGTCGAAATATATTTGAGTTTGTTCATTCCATCCATTACTTCACCTTATTCTACTTCGTAAATTTCTTGGCGTTTTTTACTCTTAGGTAAGACTTGCTCATTATCTACTAGGTCAATTTTCTTACCTGTAGTTTTTTCAATGATTTCAATGTTGTTTGCTTTCACATTTGGATTCCATTTACGTTCAGCAGTTTTGATCGTACCGCCGCCCATTAATGTTTTCAACATTGCTAAATCACGAATCGCGTCTTCTTTACATAGTGTGTTATTAGACAAGATTTCATTTTCGATACCTTGCATTGATTTGTTGTTGTCAACCATTGCAATCATTTCTGGGTTTCCGACAACTAACGCACCTTGTACAGCTGAATAAGAGTCGCCGACAACTTTAATGCCGCGTTTGCCGATTTCTTCAATATGTGAAGCAAAGTCGATGTGGTTGTTACCAAATCCTTCGGTCGTAACGATCGCGCCATCTACATCCATTGCTTCGATCGTCATACCTAAACGTTTAGAAACATAGTATTTTTCAGTATTAGCTTGCGGAGAACCAACAAACATGATACCGACTAAATCGATTTCTTCATCTTCCATCGCTTCACGTACTAGAGGTTCTCTCCAGTAGTGACGAGAAGTTTCTTTTGATGCTGGTCCAATACATGTTAATGCATGGATCCCGCCGTCTAATACTTCAGTTGGTGCTAAGACAACTGGCAAGTTACCCAAGTCAACGTTAGGTTTTGCACCTAATGTTCCAACTGGTTCGATTGGCATAATCAAGTTATCGTGCATCGCACCTTGACCCATGATCTCTTTGACGATGATCACACGTTTGTTACCAATACGGCGTTTTTGTACGATCTCATCTTGTTCTACAACTAAAGATTCATCTGCTTTTTTAACTGCTTCGCGAATTTCTTGAGTAATGTAGTCAGATGCTTTATGAGCGGCTAATGGTCCAGGACGTTCCATATTCGCGCCTTCTTTAATCGTTACTTGTGTTTTGATAAAGATTTCGCCTTTATCTGGTGCACCAGGACGTCCCCACATGATGTTACGGTCTAGTTCACCTTCAGATGAACCGAATTCTCCGATTTGTACACCATTTGCGTCGGTACCTGTAAGAACCATTACAACGCCATCTAACACACGAGTAACGCCATGGCCGATATCTGCGCCATCAACTTTAGCAGCGATTGGTTGTACGTCCATGATTGTTTCACTGTATTCGTTGTATTTATCTGGTGTAATGATTTCAAAAGTAACACTTTCAACTAGTTCTTCTAGTTCTGCTGCTTCCGCACACATATCTTCCATTTTACGTAGAACTAATGTAGTGCCTTCAATTTTCGTTTCGTCACCGAAAATAACTTTTTCGATCTTCATGTGATCACGACGAACTGAACGAACTACTTTTTCTTCTACTTTAGCTTCAGGAGCCGCTGCTTCAACCGTTGATGCTTCTGGTGCTTGTGCTGCTTCAACTGGAGCCGCTGGTGCTGCTGGAGCTACACCCATTTGACCTGCAATAGACATTGGTACTTCTAGATCAATACCGCGTCCTTCAGCAATATGGATTTTGATTGTTTGTCCGCCGACTGGCGCAACTGGTGCTACCGGAGCAATAGGCGCTACAGGAGCTGGAGCTGCTTCTTCAGCAGGAGCTTCCTCTTCTGTTGCTTCTTCAGTGCCTTCAGAAACACCATCTAGTAATTCTTTTGTTAATGGAACCAACGCATCCGTTGTTTCTTTCAATGTCGTGCCAAGTACTTGTTCGATAGTTAGAGTACTTTCAGGTAATTCTAATAAACCTGAATCCTCTAAATCTGGAAAGATCGCTGGATCTTCTAAATCATCTGGTGCAATTACTTTGCCTGCTTCTGCACGGCAACATAGCACTGCAGGGTCTTTGGCATGTTCTTTAGCAGTTTCTGCTGTAATAGACATTCGTTAAATCCTCCTAAAATTTTTGATTAGTTTGTAGGTAATTTACGATATAGTCTGTGCCCATCTGCCCGCAGTACATGATCTGTATGATGATAAACCGGAACTCCTAACCTAGGAGCTACACCCATAACGGTGTTCGTTCAATCGGAACACGATCCAGTCATTACTACTTCTGCGCCTTGTTTCTTCAAGGACATAACAGTTGCAGCTTGACCTGGACAAATACCTGGCAAGGCACATCTATATCTTCCATTTACTTCTACCATTCGCTTGCATCTTTCAGCAGCGACAACTTCTGCGCCCATGTTGTTGGCAATCTCGGTCATCCGTTCGGCAGAACCGCCGCACTCGCAAATCAAAAGACCGACTTTACGACTTTCTTGAGGGAATGGCATTGCGACTAACACACCACCACTAGTTTTAGTGATAGGAGTCATCTCATCGCCGCTTCTTCCCGTCATTGGTCCGCCGATTACGATCTCGCCATGCGGTTCGACATATCCGCCAACATTGTTGATCAATGTTTTAACTGGTGTCCCGATTGGCACATCAACAAATACAGTTTCTTTTTGTTTTACACGACCTGATACGGTCACATCTTTGTCAATGAACGGTTTGCGATCTTCAATTGCTTCCGCGATTCGTTTAATCGTTTCCACATTATCAATCACCGCACCAACTTCTGTTGGAAGCTGGCCTGGTTCTAAAACAATGTCCATTACTTCACGAACGATCATTCGTTCATCCCCTGCTGGATAAATATCCGGCAGTTGGTAAACATCAAGCGTTGGTTCATTGTCCACTGCTTTTAACAACCGTGCGACTAACAACCGATGCTTGCCTTTCACAGCAATGACACCTTTAGGAGCGTTAGTCATCTCCATACAGTACTTCATTCCGCGAATCAATTGATCGATGTGTTCGCTCATCTGTTTCACGTTATGCGCTAGCAATGCTTCACATTCAGCACCGTTTGCGATAAATGTTCCTTCTGGAATATCACAAGCCAGTTTCAAAAAAGTTGGAAAACCAGCTCCTCCAGCACCGACAATACCTGCTGCTTCGACTGCTTTTGCATTAGACTCTGTATCAGGAATAGGTAGATATTTAGAAAAATCCTGTTCTTCATCAATTGTCAGAACGATATTTTCACCATCAACATCTACTACTTTCCCAGAAAAACTTGCATGGATATTTGCACCTAAGCCATTTGGTTCTGCAATCAATTGTCCTCGTTGGACTTGATCACCCGCCTTTACGATCCCTTTACAAGGAGCGCCGACATGTTGTTTTAATGGTATAAGAATTTGTGTCAAATTATTTCACCTCCTCGCTTCTTTGTTTGTTCGAACTTGAGCAAATCAGCCACCCGTAGTTCATGTAAATAATAGCACAATCACCCATCATGTAAAAGGTCGTTTCTTGATTATTTTGATATTTTCTGACAAATAACTTTACGAAATGTATATTTTTTTGGATTCTCTAATTAAATTTTCATCAAACTTGTCAACTTCACAAAAAGCGTTTGCAAATACTAACTTAAACCTATTTTTATCCAGCAGGTTTAACCGTTAATCCAATTAATATCTGACAGTTCTTTATAGGAAGATTAGTTATTTCACAAATGAATTTAGCTTTCACTATCGTTATTTAATCGAGACTCATTATCAGTTGAAACAGAACTCTATAGCTGTCTCTTATACACATCTAGATGTGTATATAAGACAAGAACTCTATAGATTCCATTTATCAATTAAATCTACTACCTTAAGTGAAATTTATATGTATAACTGTTCACATTAGTCTTTCTCATCTTGCATCTACAATTCTTTCGGCTGTTTATAAACGCAAAAAAGCTCCTGTCTTTTTTAGACAGGAGCTTAATACTTCTGATTAATCGTCTTGTTCTAAACGGTCGAGTGTCTTACTTCCAAACCAAAGTATTAGACCTAACACAATAACAACTGCAGCCAGAATACCGTAACCCATTTGGAAACGAGCTGGATCACTTGTTTCTAAAACTGCATAAATTTTAGGATAAATCATCGTCGCAAAGAATACTGCGATAGGCCATAAACCCAATAGTAAGCCCATCACTTTAGCTGGTGCTAGTTTAGCGATAAATGAATTCCCTAAAGGAGAAAAGATCATTTCACCGACAGACATCAACAAACTTACCATAACTAACCAAATAATTGAAGTGGTTCCATTACCAACAATATCAGCAAATACCATGACAACATAAGAAACACCAACTAGAATCATTCCTAAAGCGGTTTTCTTAAACATACTCATATCGCCTTTAGGACGAGCAGCCAGCTTAGTCCATAAACGTCCCAATAATGGGCCTAAAACAATACAAGTCAAAGCATTCATTGAGTCAAAATAAGATGTTGGAATTTGGAAGCTTCCAATCATCCAGTTAGCACGACCTAAGAAGCCGGCACCATCACCATAACCAAAGTAATAGTAAGCTGGCATATATGCTAGATACCAAACTGTCCAAAAAACAATGGAGAATATCGTAACTAAAATAATCGCCAAAATACGTTTTTTATCTCCAGAAGTTAGCTTAGTATCAGCACCTTCTTCTTTTTTACCAGCAGATTCAAATTTACGTTGGTCAACCTTAAATGGTTTTTTACCAGCTTCACCTAATGAACGGCTATTAAAAATGAACCAAAGTGCATCAATCAATAGTAAAATACCACAAATCAAGAAAACAAAATTATAGCCGAATGGTTTAATCAACAACACTAAGAACGTTGTTCCAATGAACGATCCAATATTTACAAATGAATACTGAACAGAAAATGCTTCATTTAATGCTTTTTCATCATCAAAAAGGAGCCCGTTAACACCGGATAAATTCCCTTTAAATAAGCCAGTCCCAATAGATACTAAAATAATCATAATCCAAACCATTGTAAGAGAGTGTGCTTGCCAAGTGAATAGATAGCCTATTCCCATCAAGACCATTCCGGCAGCCACACACAAACGTGGACTTAACCAATAGTCAGCTAACCACCCTCCAACAATTGGAGTTATATACGTCATTGCAACGAATGCGGCTGAAACTGATGCTGCTTTTGCAGTTGATAGTCCAAGACCACCAGACCCTACGTTAACTGCGATCCAAATCGCTAGCATATATTTTACTGTGTAAAACGCACACCGTTCAAATGAGAACCCTAGTGCACAGACGTAAAACCCAAAAGGCTTCTTAGTTTTTACTGGAGTTGTTTCCACTATCATTCCTTCTTTCTTCTAAAAAAATTAATCGTTCGCTAATAACCAATCTTCCAACAATTTCATATACTTCTCACGTTCTTCAACAAAAGGCATATGTCTGCTATAAGCAAACAATTCCCATTTTGCTCCTGGAATCGCGTCGTACATGGTTTTTGCTACTAAAGGTGTACACAAATCGTTTGTGCCGCTAGTAACAAGTGTCGGTATAGTTACATCTTGTAATTTTTCAGTGTAATCATACCCGTGCAAAGTTCCTTCTGGTGAATATTCGTTTGGTCCCCAAGCTGTTACATAGCTTTCTGTTCCTGCTACTTTTTTACGCCACAAAGGTTCAGGATCTTTTTCGGTAAATACCGGTGCCGCATGGCGTACCATAAAGCGATCATTCGCTGCTAAATAAGCAGGATCATCATAAACACCCGTTTCTTCCGCTTTCGCAATTGCCGCTTGGTCTTCTTCCGACATGAATTTAATCATCCGATGTTGTTCTTGAGCCCATAATTTAGCAGAAGGTAAAGTACTTGAAAGTACCATACTCTTAATGCCTTTTGGTGCATAATCACAAACATAGATGATCTCTAACATTCCGCCCCAAGATTGTCCTAATAAATGGACTTCATCCAGACCCAGATGCTCTCTTAGTGCGATCAATTCATTGACCCATGTTTCAGCCGTCCAAAGTTCCGGCTGTGAAGGTACCGCAGACTTACCGCAACCTAATTGATCATACATGATGATCTGGCGGCCATCGACCGCCATTTCATCAAGTACTTCAAAATAGTTATGGGTTGATCCGGGTCCGCCGTGCATGACAATCAATGGTTTCTTATCACCAGCTTGTTCACCAACAATCCGGTAATAAGTTTGATGCCCTAGATAAGGCATATATCCTTCTTCGATTTTCATACGTTGCGCGGCCTCCTAACCGATTACTTCTAAGTCTTTAGGATAATGATTCAAGTTTTCACAGCCATCTTCTGTTACGATTACCAAGTCTTCGATACGCACGCCAACTTCGCCTGGAATATAGATTCCTGGTTCGATTGAGAAGACATTGCCAACTTCAGCAACATTATCGTTTGCTCCTGAAACATCACCTGTTTCGTGACAATCGATTCCGATGAAGTGTCCTAGGCGATGAGTAAAGTATTCGCCATAGCCTTTTTCTGTAATATAATCACGGGCTGCAGCGTCAAGATCAGAAAGCTTCACTCCTGGTTTCACTAAATCAATCGCACGTTGAGCTGCTTCTTTTACGATTTCATAAACTTCACGGCCTTTGTCAGAAACTTCTTTATAGAAGAATGTCCGAGTCATGTCTGAAGCATATGAATTCTTGATGCCGCCAATGTCTAGAATGACAGAATCCCCTGGTTTTACTTTTGAATCATCCGTTTCGTGGTGAGGGTCTGCAGCATTTGCGCCATAACCAACGATTGGATCAAATGAGAAGCCTGTGTTGCCTAACTCTTTGTAAATTTGACCTAGCTTGTCTGCCATTTCAGCTTCAGTTAATTCTTCAGGCAATAATTTCTTCAAACGATCAATAGCAATCTCATTATCAGCCTGTGCTTCACGCATCAATTGCTTTTCTTCTTCGTCTTTGATAGCACGAACCGCATCAGTCACTTCTGAACCATTACCTAATTTGGCATTTGGAACAAGTTCTAACAAGTGTAATAAGAAATGAGCAGGCCAGTTCTTGTCTACACCAATTTTTTGGTCAGTATCAACATACTCAAGAACTTTCTTCACAGCATCGTCGGTATCATCAATAAATACTTTTTCCACGCCCAAGTCTTCTTCGATTGGGAATAATTTGTTAACGATCAATGTGTTTTTGTTATCTGGAGTAATCACTAATACTAACAACCGTTCACCAGGATGAATCCAGCGACCAGTTAGATAGAAAATAGTTGTTGGATCTGAAACTAACAGTTGGCCATAACCTTGTTCTTTCATTTTTTCAATTACTCTTTCAACGCGACGTTCTTTCAAAATGTTTCACTCCTTCTATTGATATATTGTTTGCCTGTCGGCATTATTAAAAACAGCTCTGCTTTCACGTAGCTGTTAATAATCTCTTTGCGCGGAAACTCACTGCTATGCAACAGTTCGGAATTAGTAACAAAAAAATTGTGCAACTATTCACCTATCACTAGTTTTAAAATAACCATAAATCCATTTGAATTTCAAGTCTTTAGACGAATAAATTCAAATTTAATTGTTCGTATCCGCTTCCACTAGTTTACTATATCTTTTGGCTTATTTAAACAATTCTTTAAACTTTTTTTCGAAATCATCGCCTATCTGGAATAATTCTAAAAAAACTATCCCAAAATCTATTATATCTCCAGTTAATTACCTTCCTTATCTTTCTCTCATTAAATTGTTTTTTAATTAAAAAAATGGGATTTTCAATAACATCTACTATAACGATCTGGCTGTTTTTTTGTTATCATAATAAAATAAAAAACAATCCTGTTATACAACAAGACTGTTAAGTGTGTTTATTCATGAGAATGAATTTTTATTCTTTTGCATTTTATGATAAGAATAGAAGAATTTTGGCGATAATTCATATCCTACGGTGATTCCCACCGCAATCGCGATGGCGATCTTCAAAACTTGCACGCCAATCTGAGCTGCTTTAATAGAATCACCAATGAAGAAATTATAAGTAAAATTGTAAATCCCCATCCCCGGAACGAGACAAAAAATACCGCAAATCAAAAAAATCGTCACTGGTGCTTTTAGAGCAAACGAGGCTTCTCGTGAAAGATAGATCAGAGCCAATGAGGCAATGAAGGTCGCTGCTATTGGTGCAACCCAAAAATGCATGATCAATAAATAGATAAACCAGCCGCATGCGCCGATTACTCCGCAATGAACATAGTAGCGGCGTGGTACTTCGAACAAAATTGCAAATGAGATGGTACCTAGAAAACCTGCTAAAACCTGAAACAAACCATTTATCATCGGCTTCACTCCTCTCACCATTTTTAGAAAATCATTCTTAACTACATGATGCTGAATACTTTTAAAACTAAGCCAACTCCAACTGACACGCAGAGAGCCGTGATCAATGCGTAGATCATCTGTCCCCAACCAGAGCTATAATCACCATCAAATAAATAACGAATCCCATTAACGACTGCCACTCCCGGTAAAAGGGAAATAATCCCCCCAGTAACTAGACTCGTCAATTGCAATACTGGGAAAAAATGAACAAATAAACAAGCCAAAATACTGACAAACCCACTGCAAGTAATCGTCGAAATAATATCTGACATATTGAATTTTGGTAATAAGTACATAGAAAAGCAGGCTAACAGCACACCTAAAAAGAGAGCGCCGATCGTATCCCACAAGCTTCCACCAAAAATAAAACAGAAACTAGCGCTACCAAAAGCATAGGCAAAAATTTTCAATGGATTGGAAGCAAAAGTTTCCTGCTTAATCTCTTGCAGCCACTCATTCGCTTCTTCGGGACTCAAGCGTTTTTCAGTTAACCTTCGCGATAAGGTGTTAATTTGTTCGATACGTCCCAAGTTAATTGGTGAGATCGGAATATCTCGAACCCGCGCTTGAACAGTTTGGTCTTTCAACCGCGCCGTCATAAAAATACCATTGATTAACACAAAACTATCAAATTCTTTCAAGTCTAATGCTTCCGCAATATGACGAATAGTCGTCTCGATCCGTTTGATTTCTGCACCATTCTTTAATAAAGTTTCACTAATATCATAGACAAAATCAAAAGATTCCCGTTCATCCATCGGTCTCCCTCCTTTTTTCTATTGGAAAATTCTCCAACTTGTTCATCGTTTAAGCTTTAGAAAATGATTTAGTGCACGAAATCTGACAGCAACAACACTAATAGCATCGCTTTTCATTGAAAAAACATCGTGACTAACTGTTAAAAAACGACGACAGCTTTTGCCGTCGTCGTCTTAGTATAGCCTATCTCACGCTTATAATTCAATCAAATCATGAGAAATGCTGATCATATTTTCATAGCCGTTATCAGTGATCAAAACTTGGTCTTCGATTCGTACACCGCCCCAATCTGGAATGTAGATTCCTGGTTCAATGGTCATCACCATACCTGTTTCCAATACGTCATCATATTGTTCATCAATGTATGGTAATTCGTGTACAAACAAACCGATACTGTGGCCGATATTACGGTAGGTATATTGTGGATACTCGGTACCTTCTAACGGTTTCAATGATGCTTGATAAATATCTTTCACCGCAGCACCATTTTTCATTACAGCTTCTGACGCTTCTAAGCTTTGTTTTTCCAGTTCGTAAACTTCGCGTTGTTTATCTGATGCTTTACCGACAACAACTGTTCGCGTCATATCAGACATGTAGCCTTCATACTGACAACCAAAATCCATTAAGACAAAGTCGCCATATTCAATTGATTTTTTCGATGGAATCCCGTGTAATAACGATGTATTTGCTCCGGAAATCAAAATATTCCCATAAGGCTGTGTATCCGCCCCTTCTTGTACCATATACATAGAAAGTCTGGCAGCTAACTCTTTTTCGGTAACCCCAACGCGAATGTCATCCAAAATTCGATTAAACGCACGACAAGAAATTTCACACGCATTACGCATGTATTGAATTTCTTGAGGGGATTTAATTGCCCGCATGCGATCAATCACACCGCCGGCTTGTACGAATTCGGCTGTTGTTTTCGACGTGAAATCAGAATACATATCATAGGTTAAATAATCCGCCTCAAAAGCGATCGTTTTTAAGTTTTTCTCACTAGCTAAGCGCGCCACAGTATCTCCAACAGTTCGACCAGGCAGGCGCCAATTGATAATTTCATAATCTGGTACTTCGATATCCGCCTGTTCGGTATAGCGCGGATCTGTTAAAAAGTATTGTCCTTCTTGTGTGAGCAAAATGAATGAATCGTCTCCTGTCCAACCGCTAGTAAAACGAACGTTCACCCTTTTGGCAATAAAAAAAGCATCCAGTTTTTCTTTTTCCAAATACGCACGAATCTTTCCTTCGTTTAACATTGTCACACGTTCCTTTCTGTTTTGAAGTTCTAGCCTTCTAATAAATAGAGTAGCAGTCAGCAGAACTTTGGTCAACGCTTTCAAAAAATTGGATAAAAAAAGGGAAAAAAGTTTATTCAACTTTCTTCCCTTAGGTTTATTTACGTTGATGGCGACTCATACGAGTTCTTGGTGCATCAGTTGGTGGTCTATCTGTTTTATTTGCAGCAGTACTTTCTGGTTCACGTGGTTTACGAACTTCTTTACGTGTCAAAATTTCTTGCTTAGGTTCGGTAACTCGTGGCTGTAGATCAGCTTTTTCTGCTTTTTTACGCTTAGCGGCTTTTCTTAATTCAGAAACATCCCGTGTAGCGCCCTCTTCCTCTGTTTTTACTGAAGACTTTTTGGTTCGCTTCGGCAGTTCAGGAAGCTTGAAGGTGTTGATTGTTTGTTCTTCTTGGAAAAATGGCACTAGCTGTAAAAATAAATTGCCTAGATACCCTGCCAACCAGATCCATAAAAACAATTCTACTGGAAACAGCAATAAAAACAGACATGCCGTTGCAAAAGGCTGTTTCAAAATCACTGCGCAGGCACTAGCCGTAAACACAGCAACTAGTAAACCTGGTGAGTATGGCAGCAAATTCGCAAAGGCTAATCCGACCGCAATGCTGGCAAAAATCATTGGAAAGATTGTTCCTCCGCGCCAATTACAGGCCAAACAGATTATCGTTATGGCAACTTTACCAAATCCAATCAGCAGTAAGATGAAGAAGCTCATCGTCTCCGCTTGTCGGGTAAAGGATAGCAAAGTATGCTCACCAGAAAATAGAAAGTATGGTGAAATCGTTCCTAAAACGCCTAAAAGAATTCCAGCAAAGATCGCCAGCGGTAATGGATTACGAATCCGTTGATTCAGCTTCTCGCCTCTTTCTTGCGATACTAAGAAGAATTTTCCGAAAAGCGCTCCTAAAATAATCATCGGAATGACTAACAATAAGCCTTGCCAAGTAAAACTACTTTCCATTCTTCGAATCGCAAAGACTTGCTCTTGATTCGGAAAAATACTATAGGTTAGAAGATAGCCAATAAAGCCAGTAAAAGTAGTAAAAATATATAAGACATACTTTTTGAGTTTACTTTCCGTAACAACCTGCCAATCGTCCCGTTCCACAGAACGTCCAACACCGAATAGTGGTGTCATAAAGATAACTCCCAATGAGGTTCCCACACCAAACTCAATCATGTCAGCTTGCTGAGGCTCAGCAATTTTCCTGCGATCTGCTATATATGTTATTAATCCACCGATAATGGCTACTAACGCTGCCTCTGGTCCTAAGCTTGCTCCAAAGAACAGTACAATTAAGGAGCCTAATAAATTTCGTACCAGCTTGCCATCGTGATAATCAATTCGGTTGGTTTCTTCATATTCTGTGAATGATTCTTGTAAGGTTCGGGGGTAGCGGCCGAATGTTTTCACAAAAAAGCCAATCGCTACGCCTCCAATTGTACAAATGATCAGAGGATAAAAGCGTGGATCACCGATTGCTTTGGGCAAAATTTGCCACAAAAGTTGATTTCCAAGCTCCGTCAACCCCATAAATAAAGCTACAATGACTCCGACAGCTAGTCCTAAAAGACCACTATAGCCAAAAAATGATAGTTTAAACTTATTCATATAATTAACCTTTCTCTAGATAGACTCCGCTACATTATAACAAAGGTTGGCCGTCTTAGGAGAGATTTTGGGCGACTTTTCGTGTTTTTTGTTGTGTGTTTTTTTGTTGAATAGTCAATTGAACAGATGAAAGCGTTTGTTGTAATTCTGGTGTTAACTGATAGTGATCAATTAAATATTGACGCGTTTTTTCGGTAAAGAAACCCTTCATGAATGCAAAGAAGAAACCTTCAGGATTTTTGACCGTCTTGTAGCGATACATTTGTTCAATTGCTTTAGCTATGGCATCGCTGATACCTGTTTTGAAATAATCATTGTGCTCAAAGGTCAATACGTCTGCTTCAGCTGGCAATCCAGCATTTATATATTGTTGAGAACTCGCATATTTAGCTTTAAAAATCGTATCAACAAACCAACGTGCTTTGCGATAATTGCCTTCACAAAAAGGTAAGAATCGGTTAAATGCTTGTTGAGGCAATAAATGCGCATAGCGAACACTTAACCCGTCAATGAGACTTTCTTCTTGAGAAATCTCAGCTATTTTAGCTGCGTTGTTTGTTGCTTTTGTTTCTCTTGTGTTTTGGTTTGCTAATTGTTTTTGTGTACTTGTAAGCAAATTTTGCGAGTTCGCAGCTGCAGATTCTGCGTCTCTGTCCACAGTGGATAACTCTTCTTTTCTAGGTAAGTCGTTTTCCACAGTTTTAACTGATTTGGTGCTAGTATAATTTTTGAAAGAAAGTTGCACAACGATATCTTTTTCAGAAGCTTTAGGATTTGCAACATAAATACGATAATTTTTAAGTCCATGACGAAGAATCTGGATTAAACCAGCTGCAATTAAAGTATTTTTCAAATTAGTAACTTTCCGTTCTGACACGCGCAACAAAGCGGCAGCCTCTTCATTGGAAAAGTAAATGTATGGTTTCCCAGCTTCATCAAGCCAGCTTCCGTCTTTTTGAGAATTGTAAATGCTGCAAGTCATACGCATCGTGTATAGAGCATGGAGCATCATTGCTTCAATAGAAAGATTTTCGTATTTTGGATTATTGATCAGATTTAAATCGATTGGAATATAATTCCCATTTGGTAAGTTTGTTGCGGTCATGATATTATCTAAATTTATGGACATGACAAAAAAACCTCCTTAGATTACTTTCAAAGTTATTACGAAAGTTTTAAAGGAATGCTTACTGTCACAGGATATTTGATTGAGAAAGCAACCAAAATATGGTATACTTAATAA
>NZ_NGLG01000002.1:1106882-1108496 GCF_002140655.1 Enterococcus sp. 3H8_DIV0648
CAAAAAAATTGTGCAACTATTCACCTATCACTAGTTTTAAAACTGTCTCTTATACACATCTAGATGTGTATAAGAGACAGCTTCATAAATATTTTTCAGAGGTTCAATCAACTCTTCCATATATCCAAATTGAGATAATTTGTCACCAGGATATTTCTCTATCATGTAATCAGGAAAATCCGAAAAAGAAATGTTTGCTGGGATCAAATCCAAATTTGGCATAATCTGATAAATAGAGGATTGGATGTCCCCTGAACGAACGGCTTCCCAAATTGTTGCATCAAATTCATCTGGCAAAGTATCATTTCCAAAATTTTCTGCAGTCAGCGATAAAACATCACTTGTATTTCCCTGAGGGTCTAAATCGATTACTAAGGTTTTGCGATCTTTACGAAAGGCACTCTCGAAGGAGAGCATCTGAACAGTCGTCGATTTACCGACGCCGCCTTTAAAATTTCCTACTACATAAGTCTCAGCTTTGTTTGGCATAAAAAGTCTCCAATCATAATTTCTTAATTAAAGTTTACTATAAAGAGCTGTAATTATCAATAAGGTTTACTATAATTATCATTAATAGGGTAAACTACAACTCTTATACACATCTAGATGTGTATAAGAGACAGTCTCTCGATAGGCCTTTTTCAATATAATAGTCATATAAGAAGTCGATCATTTTATCAGGTGTATAGCCATCAAACTTTGCATTGATCAAATTTTGCATACGAATCTTCGTACGCGCGGAAATTTTTTGCATCTCCAGAGCTTTCAAACGTGGATCGTAGTATTGACGCTTTCGTCCCCTCTTCCCTACCTCATTTTCTTGTGATCGAGAAATAGGTTCATGGGTTATAGGCCTTTCATTTAAGTGATTCCGTTCTTCCTGGAGCGAAGAATGCCTAAAATCTGTTTCAGGACTTAACGTTCTTTTCGCCAAAAGATCTTGAGAGCTGGGCTTCTTCTCCTCTTTATCTTGATTGGAATATTCAGACATTTTTTCAATGCCCTTATTCTTCTTATTCGCCGTTAAAAGCGAATCTAGCTTCATTTTTTTCGCCATTTAACGTCTCCCCTACTCTTCACCGCTCAATATGAGGCGATGTTCATCAATTTCGTCCAAAATATTAACGAAAACCTCGTGTGCACGCTTGTCCCATTGCTCAACTTTACCATTTTTGTTGATTTCATAAGTAATTCCTGACCCATCATAGCGTTTTAAACGGCTTTGATTTAAAACGACAGTGTCCAAAAGATGGGCACCGTAAATCTCTCTTGCTGCGGTATAAATTTCTTGGTCAACAGAATCTCGTTTTTGCATCATAAAAGGGACAATTCCGACAACTTCTAGTTCAGTATCGTATTGTTCAATGAAAAAATTCATGTAGTCAATGTAGTTTTGTGCCCCCTTCAAGGATTTCACTTGCGTTTGCAAAATGACGATAACATATTCTGCTACGTACATGGCGGCGTTTGAATAGGTACTGATTGTAGGTGGGACATCGATATAGATGACATCATAAATATTTTTCAGAGGTTCAATCAACTCTTCCATATATCCAAATTGCTGTCTCTTATACACATCTAATATTTGTTATAACGCTGCTTGAACTTGCGGAA
>NZ_NGLG01000002.1:1109278-1120945 GCF_002140655.1 Enterococcus sp. 3H8_DIV0648
ATTTAATGTTTACCGTAAAACAAAAAAGGCATTGAGGTATACCTCAATGCCTTAAAAGTAAACTTTATAGAGTTTCGACAACTTGGATGGCTTCGTAGATTTGATCGGCCGTGATATTGGAGTCAACCATATTAAACGTTTCGTTAGAAGAAGCAGCATGGTTAATCACTGGTTCTAAGGCCGCTTTAGAAGAATCAAGTACATTTAACTCCTTCAATTTTAAAGGAAGGCCAGTGGCTTGATAAAATGCTTTTAAGTTTTGTATTTCTTCTAAGTTTTTTGTATGGGCTAGTTGAACAAGGATACCATATGCAACTTTCATTCCATGAAGTTGCTCGTGAGTGCTTTCAAGGTAAGAAAGACCATCATGGATGGCATGAGCTCCGGCTGATCGGCCAAAAGAAGCAGCAAATCCGCCTGTTTCTCCGGCTAAACCAATGATTGTATCTGTCACACGGCTAAATGCGGGGGTTGCTTTGTGATTTTCAAGATCAGCAATGGCTGGAATCGCATCTTTTAGCAGCAACTCCTGAATAGCTTTTGCACTGGCAATTCCAAGTCGAACGTAAGCAGATTTTTCATCTTCATGCAGGTTTCTAGTGATTCCTTCAATTTCATACCATTTTGCTAAAGTATCGCCAATGCCAGCAACAAAATAGTCCTTAGGTGTTGCGAGTAAAAATTTTGAATCGACTAAGGTTAAGAATGGTGCACGTTTCATAAATCCCATGGCTTTAAAAGTGCGATTCGGGTGATAAACGGCAACGATTGGCGTAAAAGGTGCACAATTTGAGATTAATGTTGGAATAACCATCAATTCGGCGTTCAGTTCTTCAGCAACCATCTTAGCAGTATCGATGACACGACCACCGCCAATTGCCAGAATCAGTTCAGCTTCTTCGATTTTATCAGCTAATTCTACCGCATTTTCATGACTTGAACTGCCATCATAACGATAGGTGGGGTAATGGAGCTCTTTATGGTAGTACTTTTTGAATGCTTCAGAGGATTTTTCACCTGTTATAACAGCTATTTTCTTAAAGCCAACTAAATAGCTGGGTAAATCTTGCAGGATACCTTCACCACATGCATAGCGATTGGCACCTGGACGTACTTCGGTAGTGATGTCCATTGAATTCAACTCCCTTATTTTATGTTCAGAATCAACTTTTTTCTAAAAAAATGATCCGAGCTCAAATTGTTTAGTGTCTACTGATTGTCATACGAATAGATCATTCAGTGAGATTTCAACTAGTTTATTCCTTGTGTAAATTAAAGTCAAATGTGTTTTTGGTGATAAAAAAGTGTTGACAGCTTTTATTTGAACGTGTAACATACGATTTATCAATTTGCTAAACGAAGAAACGTGATGAAGAGAAAAGTATAAATTGCGAAGCATCAAAGAGAGTCCGAGTAGGTGAGAGCGGATATGTGGAAGGATTTAGAAAATGGTCTCTGAATGGCATTGCCGATAGGTAGGCAGTGACGGGGTAGCGCTCGTTATTAACGCTCAAGTATGATTGTACTTGTTGAGGCAATAGTTGTGAAATTATTGCAAATGAAGGTGGTATCGCGAGTAAGCTCGTCCTTTTTTACACATAAAGTGTGGAAGAGGGCGGGCTTTTTTTCTTTGGCAAATAGCTTATTGTATTTTGATGTTTTTTTCTACCGCATAGGAGCGCAAAGAAAGAATCATAACAAATTAGGAGGAAACGATAATGAAAAAATTAGGTAAAGGAATTTTATTAGGGGTAGCGGCATTAGCCGTCAGCGGTATATTGTCAGGATGCGGCAGCAAAAGTGAGGCAAAACCGTTAGATGAGAAAAAAGTCACGATCGGTGTGACCTCTGGTCCTCATCAGGAAATTTTGGAAGAGGTGGCCAAGCAGGCGAAAAAGGACGGAATCGATATCAAAATTAAAAGCTTTGATGATTACAACACGCCGAATACGGCATTAAATGATGGTGATTTAGATGGAAATAGCTATCAAACTTTCTCGTTTTTGGAACAGCAAGTGAAGGATAAGGATTATAAAATCGAGACAGCTTTTAAAACCGTTGCATTTCCATTAGGGGTTTACTCTAAAAAAGTTTCTAATTTAAGTAAACTTCAAAAAGGGGATAAAGTTGGGGTGCCAAATGATCCGACAAATGAATATCGGGCGTTGAAATTACTGGAAGAAGCAGGGGTTTTGAAACTAAAAGATGGTGTCGAGGTCAAGGCTACTAAGAACGATATCGCAGAAAACCCTAAGGATATTGAGATCGTGGAGTTAGAAGCCTCACAAATTCCTTCACAGTTAGGTGAGTTAACAGCAGCGGCAATCAATACAAACTTTGCTTTTGGTGCGGGGCTGACGATTAATGATGACGCGATCTATCATGAACCGTTGAAGGATAATCCTAATTACAATGTGTTTGTGGTACGGACGGAGAATAAGGACGATAAGATCGTAAAAGAAATCAAAAAGTATTATCAGTCTGACGAAACTAAGAAGTTCATTGAAGAAAAATTCAAGGGTTCAGTTGTACCAGCGTTTTAGATTAAGGGAGGATTCATATGATTGAACTTAAAAATGTTTCAAAAGTCTATCAGCAGAAGAAGCGTCGGATTGAAGCAGTAAAAGAGGTTGATTTGACCATTGAAAAGGGTGAGATTTTTGGTGTTGTGGGGTATTCTGGTGCGGGAAAATCTACTTTAATACGTATGATCAATTTTTTAGAGCCGCCTACAACAGGAGATATTTTAATAAACGGGCAGAATTTGCGCGAACTTAACAAAAAAGAATTATTGTTAACTAGACGAAAAATCGGCATGATTTTTCAAGGGTATAATTTGCTGTCAACTGCGACGGTTTATGAAAATATCGCTAAACCTTTGAAGCTGGAAGGGGTGCCTAAAGAGGTAATCGCTGAGCGGGCCGCCAGATATTTAGATTTAGTTGGTTTGACAGATCGCAAGGATAATTATCCGGCACAATTATCTGGTGGGCAGCGGCAACGGGTGGCGATCGCCCGAGCATTAGCCCATGAACCGGAAATTTTATTATCGGATGAAGCTACCAGTGCATTGGACCCCGAGACAACGGAATCAATCTTGACTTTACTGACTAAGATTAATCAAGAGCTGGGAATCACGATTTTTCTGATTACTCATGAAATTGACGTGGTTCAACGGATCTGTGATCGTGTCGCAGTGATGGAGGATGGAAGAATCGTTGAGGCAGGTCCTGTAATTGATCTGTTTACTCGACCTAAAGAGGAAACAACGAAACGATTCATTGGAGCGAACGATGGCTACAACGTCCCAGAAGAGGTATTAGCGGCCTATAAAGGCAGCGGACGATTAGTCCAGCTGCAATTTATTGGAGAGGAAGCAACGGAACCGGTTTTGGCGAGAGTCGCGAAGGATTTTCAGCTAAGTCCCAACATACTTAGCGGTAATATTGGTTATTTGAAGGAAAAACGTCACGGACAGCTTTTGGTTCAGTTTGACGGCGGAACAGAAGCAGATTTTCACTTGGCAAAGGAATATATTAAAAGCCAGGGTGTTCTGATCGAGGAGGTTGTTTAATGAGTGAATTTTGGAATCAATGGGGAAATGTCGTAATCGAAGGGTTAGGACAAACACTTGTGATGGTTTGCGTGGCGTTGGCTCTTTCGATTATTATCGGAATCCCGTTAGGCGTGTTATTAGTAATTGCTCGTCCAGGCGGACTGAATAGTAATCTGCCTTTATATTCGATCTTGAATAGTGTCATCAATGTGCTGAGATCATTGCCATTTATCATTCTTTTATTTTTGATTTTGCCTTTGACCAAGTTAATTATGGGAACGACTATCGGGGTACAGGGGGTACTGCTGCCATTGATTATCTACACGGCGCCGTATTTAGCCCGATTAGTTGAAACCTCATTATTGGAAGTCGATGGCGGAGTAATCGAGGCATATCAAGCGATGGGAATCAGTCATTTTCACATTATCCGCAGTGTGCTGTTAAGAGAAGCGCGGGGCGGGATCATCCGCGGATTAACGATCGCGATGATCGGTTTGATCGGTGCAACGGCGATGGCCGGCTTAGTCGGAGCAGGAGGGCTAGGCAGCATCGCTTACCAATATGGCTTTTTAAGAAATGAGCCTGCAGTGATGTATACGACGATTATTTTATTGATCGTGCTAGTTCAAATTGTTCAGTCACTAGGAAATACGATCGCCAAGAGTTTGGATCGAAGTTAAATTTTAAACGGTGAATTGGGAGCTTTATAGCCCGATTCACCGTTTTCTTTTTGCTATAATGAAGACAGGAAGAATCAGAGGATATGAGGTGGAACTATTGAAGGCCAAGGATCTATTGACCGCGATCCAAGTGGATGCTGCGGGAGAAATGAAAAAATTGTCTTCTTATATGTATGTTTTTATCAAAGATGGAGATAAGCAAACGAATCATTTAGTCGTTAAAGTAGAAGGGGAGAAAATTGTTTTGACTAAACAATCAGACGCCTTGTTGACACTTAATCAATTGATAATTGTGTTGAATGAAGCTAAAGAAGCAGATATTTTTGTCGAGGATGAGTTGGTTTTTGGGTATAAATTGGTTAAACAAGGGATTGTTCTAGGACTGTCTCTTATACACATCTAGATGTGTATAAGAGACAGGTATAGGTGTAGTGTTGAGTATTGTTGGGTTTATCTTTTTGCTGAGGAAGGCTACTAGCGGGCTGCATTATGTATCATTTATTATCTATGGTGTCTCGCTTTTACTGCTGTTTTTAGCATCGACGTTATATCACAGCCTGATTTTTACTAAGGCAAAAAAGGTCTTTCAGGTGTTCGACCACTGTTCGATCTACTTGTTGATTGCTGGGACGTACACACCATATTGCTTACTGTATATCAAGGGAACGATCGGGATCGTGCTGCTGAGTATTATTTGGCTGGCGGCAATCGTTGGAATTGTTTATAAAAGTTTGACGTTAAGCAAGGTGAAGTCAGTCTCAAAATTATCTACGATCATCTATAATGTGATGGGGTGGGCGGTTGTAATCGCTCTGCCAAGTCTGTATCAAAGCGTTGGCTTGAAGGGATTGCTGCTGTTAGTTGGCGGTGGCGTTGCCTACACTGTAGGATCTGTTTTTTACAGTATGAAAAATCGACGATACATGCACGTTGTTTGGCATCTGTTTGTGATGCTGGGTGCGATATTGATGTTCTTTTCGATCTATTTATAAAAATGAAAAAAGTAGCTGTGTCTCAGACACAGCTACTTTTTTTTATAGATAATCGTCTTCTGAAAAACCGGTATTGCGATAGGCGCCTTCGTCAGCAAAATATTTGTTATAACGCTGCTTGAACTTGCGGAAAGTGAAGACGACCAATAATTTGATCATGGAATAGATCGGAATTCCGAAGATGACCCCGACGAGCCCCAATAGATCGCCCATGACTAATAAAACGACTAAGATCGTGATTGGGTGGATCTTTAGTTTGTCTCCCATCACACGAGGAACCACGAGATCTCCGTGAAGCAGCTGCACAACGAACCAAGCAATCACGAATTTCACTACCATAAAGGTTGAATCTTGGAAGGCGATGAACACTCCCGGTAAGAAAGCCAGAAATGATCCGATATACGGAATAATACTCAAAATCCCTGCGGCAAGCGCGATCACTGTCGCAAATTGCAAGCCTAACACTAAGAAAACGACCCAGTAGATTAAGCCTAACAATAATGAAGCAATGACTTGCCCTTTTAGAAAGGCACCTAATTGCTGATTGGCAATCTTGATCAATGAGCTGGCATCTTTTCTGAAACGCGGCGGAATCATTTCGATCACCGCATTGTAGAGTTTGTGAGGACTTTGGATCAAAAAGAAAGCAATGATCGGTCCGGTAAATAAGGTAATAGCAGTGCTGGAAACGGCAGAGAAGATCGTTCCTAAACCTTTGGCACCGTCTTGCCAATTATTTACCAAGTAGTTTAGGCCGTCCTTGGTTAACTTATCTAACGAATTCAATGCTTGATCAGAAGAAGCCGCAAAGGGCGTGGCGTCTAGAATATTTTTGATCGAACGTTGAAAGTCATCCATGTATTTTGGAAACTGTTTGATCAAATCTTGCGCCTGATCTTGGATCACTGGAATGAGTCTGGCTCCACCGAAGAAGAAGATGCCAAGAATCACGACATAGGTAAGTACGATGCTGATGGTCCGCGGGACGCCTTTTTTACTTAAGAAATTAACCACCGGATTTAATAAATAATACAGCAGCAGTGCAAAGACCATTGGCGGCAGCACCGTAGTGATAATGACTACTAGCGGTCTGAAAATAAATGAAACAGTATTTAATAAATAAATGGCTAAGGAACTTAAAATAATCAGCCCGATAATGTAGTACGATGTTTTACCACCAAAAAATTGAATAATTTTCGAGGGTTTTTCTTTTTCCATAAAATGGACCTCCTCCTTTATAAGTCAAGTATACCGAATGTCCGCAGAACTGTATACTTTTCAGAATTTTTGAAAAAAAGATGAGAAGATGGGATAATCTATAGGAAATGTAGAAAAAAAGAACCATAGAGAGAGTGAATTTTTTGACTGAAACAAGAACCTGCCGTGAATCGCGCGTGATTCAAACGCATCGCATTTTTCCCTTTGACTTAAATCCTTTTGGCTATTTATTTGGCGGAAAGCTGATGACCTTGATCGATGATGCCGCATCTATCTCCATCTCTCGGCATTGCCGCAGAGGAGCGGTGACCGCTTCATTGGACAATTTGAATTTTCTAAAACCGCTGCATGCGAATCATTCTGTTTGTGTGAAATGTTATGTATCCGGTACACATAATAAGTCGATGGAGGTCTTTGTAAAGGTGATCGGAGAAGATCTTTCAACCGGGGATCGCTATTTGGCGGCGACCTGCTTTACGACCTTTGTCGCTGTGCCCTCCCATATGAATGAAGAAACGGATTCTACCGTGCCTAAGGTCGTGCCAGAAACTGCAGAGGAAAAAATGGTTTGCGATGGCTATGAAAAACGGCGAAATCATCGCTTGAAGGAACGCGATGACTATAAAAATTTCGCGGCGCTTTTATCGACAGACTTGCCTTGGTCGGATGAGGGAACGGGAGATTAATTGAATAAGGGGAAAGTTCGCAGCTGAGTGTTGCGGACTTTTTTTGCGTCTTGACTTATTTTCTGAGAGGGAGTAGGATTTTTTATATGGGGTATGGGGGTATATGCCATATTGAAAAAGGAGGAAAAAACATGTCACACAGACCAGATCATCAAGTCGATAATCTTGTAAAGCGAATCAATCGAATCGAGGGGCAGATCGGGGGGATCAAGAAAATGATCGTTGATGAAAAGCCTTTTGATGAAGTAATCATTCAATTAAACTCGGCCAAGTCGGCCATTCAAAAAATTTCTCAGATATTATTAGAAGCACATGCAGACCACATGTTTATGGATGCAGTGGAAAGCGGTCAGACGGAAAAAGAATTAGAAAGTTTGCGGCGGGCGATCCATCAATACAGCAAGATGCTGTAAGCGGGGTGAAACGATGACCTCAATGAAAGAAAATAAAATCCTCGCTTTAGCTATTCCGGCGACGATCGAAAATGTTTTGCAGACGGCGGTGGGCTTCATCGATGCGCTGATGATTTCAAGAATCGGACTAGTAGCCGTAACGGCGGTCGGGATCGCCAATACGATTCTGAATGTTTATTTAGCATTGTTTATCGCTTTAGGCGTGGGGGCATCGGCCTTGATCGCACAAAAAATCGGAGCGAAGCAACCTGATGAGGCGCAAAAAGTGACGAATCAAGCGGTTATGCTGACGCTTGCAGTTAGTTTGCTGCTGGGGATTATTTCGATTTTTTTTGGTGAATCGCTTTTGCGGGTAATGGGCGCTTCAGAAGCTGTCTTGCAGGAAGCGCTGCAGTTCTTTATGGTTGTTGGCGGCGGCGTACTGTTTATGGGATTGATGACAATCTTTGGCAGTATTTTGCGGGCAACTGGCGATACTAAATCACCGATGAAAATCAGTGTGGTGGTGAATATCGGCAACGTCGTGATCGACTATATTTTGATTTTCGGTTTAGGTCCGATTCCAGCTTTGGGAGTTCTAGGAACGGCGATCGGGACGGTTTTGTCACGGGGACTGGGTTGCTGGCTGCTTTATCGAAAAGTACAGCAATCGGAAAGCCCTGTGGATCATGCGTCCTTATTTAACTCGGGGAACTATCGTCCTTTGGTCAATTTGTCGATACCGGCGACTTTGGAACGGTTAGTGATGCGTTTGGGTCAGGTACTATATTTTGGATTGATCGTCAGTATCAGTGCTAAGACGTTTGCTGCTCATTCGATCGCGGGGAATATCGAAAGTTTTACCTACATGCCGGCGTATGGACTAGCAACTGCGGCGACAACCTTAGTAGGCAATGCAGTCGGTGCCGGAGAGAGTCAGCAGGCGAAAAGATACGGCTATTCGGCCGCTAAATACGGTGTGATCTTTATGTCGCTGTTGGGAGTGGTATTGTTTTTCGGCGCGCCGTTTTTTGCTTCATTGTTTACCTCGGATCAAGAGGCCTTGCGTCAAATCGTGATTGCATTGCGTATCGATGCTTTTGCCCAGCCGGGGTTGGCGATAAGCTTGATAACGACCGGAGCGTTGCAGGGAATGGGGGATACCAAGTCTCCATTATATAGTACGGCTTTTGGGATGTGGGGGATTCGCGTCGTTGGCGTGATTGTTTTGTCCAAATACCTTGGACTAGGGATCGCCGGTATCTGGCTGTCAATCGCGATCGATCTGTATCTTCGTTCACTGTTCTTAGTTTATAAGTTCAATCATAATCTTAGTGATAAAAGAATCATCGCAAAGGAACCCTCTGAGTAAACGGCTCAGAGGGTTCTTTGCGGAATGTGGCAATAGTTCGTTTTCTATTCACTTGGTTCTATGTGGACATCCGTTTCAAAAATCTGGAATTCTTCTTGCAGCAGCTGTTCGATCTGATCGGCGATGTCGTGGCTTTCCTTGACAGTCAAATCAGGTTTCATGGTTACTGTGACATCGAGATAAATATTTGCGCCGTAGCTGCGCCCCTTGATACTTTTGACTGATTGGACTTGCTGAATGTGATTGATGGCCTCATTGTATTGATCCAATTGTTTTTGATCAAAGCCATCGGAAAGTGAAAAGACGCTGTCTTTAAATATATCGACAGCCGTTTTCAAGATCAGCAAGGCTACGACGATGGCGGCGGTACTATCGAGCCACCCCAAATTAAAGGAAGCCGCGAAGACAGCGATGGCTGTACCGATACTAGTCCAAGCATCACTGCGGTTGTCTTTGGCTGCTGCCAGCAATCCCGGACTTTTGACCTCTTCGGATAGTCGCTTATTAAAGAAGTAGACACCATACATAATGACAGCAGAAACGATTCCGACGATGGCAGCAATCATGTCAGGAGCTTCGGTTTTCTTATTGACCACCGAAAGAATCGAACTATATAAGACCTGCATTCCCACCAGCAGCATAATAAATGAGGTCACTAGGCTGGCGACATTTTCAGCCTTCCAATGACCATAACGATGTTCCGCATCAGCCGGTTTTTGTGAGATTCGCAGCCCGATCAGGACCGCGATGGAGGCGAGAATGTCTGTGAAGTTATTCAGACCATCTGCTCGTAAGGCTTCGGAGTTCGCTAGATTGCCGACCACCAATTTCATCGCGGAGACAAGGATATAGGCAGCGATGCTGATGACCGCACCTAGTTCTGCTTTCTTTAATTGTTCATAACGGTTGTTTACCATAGTTTTACACCCCAAAAAATAAAATGTTTTATCACTATACACTTTCTTTGACGGCTAAAACAAGGATTTTTCGAAACTGTAATTATTTTGGGTCAGCTAAAATAATTAGTCGGATTTCCTCTGAAAAGACATGTTAGGTCAGCTAATTTTATTCCTAAGGATTCCTTTGAGAGGGATTCGGCGTTGCAAATTTTTTAAACACTGAAACAATCTTCAGCTGGCTTATTGTTGAAGGTTTTTTTGGTATTCACAGAATAGTCGTCAAAAAAAATAAAAATTTTTTTATTTAATTCATTGACAATGATTAGGTACCGAAGTATACTAATCTCAAATAAAGGTTAGGTACCTAAAATATAGGTACCGAATCAAAAGTTTTTTAACCTTTTAAAAAAGGAGCGAGTAACCATGAGCGAGTATACAAAAGAATTACTGAAGCGCCTATCCTACGTGGGTAGTGCCAGTCGTCGTTTGATGGATGTAGGCAATTGTCAGAAAAGTGCACCGACCCAACAGTTGGTTTTAGATATTTTAGCAGAAGAAGATGGTGTGACCTCGGGAGTCTTAGCTGAGATTTTGGATATGCGTCCGAGTTCGGTCACTGAGATTTTGAACAAGTTGGAAAGCCGCGGCGAGATCGAACGCCGTGAAGATGAACAGGACAAACGAATCAAACGAATCTATATCACGGAAATTGGTCGCGAAAAAGCGAATTTAAACAAACCGCAGGAACGTTCGGAAGAATTTTTCGCTGGTCTGACGGATGAAGAATTACAAACATTGGATCAATTATTGAACAAGGTGATCGATGGCTGGAACGAAGATTTCGGCGGTCGTCCTGAATTTCCTAATGATCCATTCGAAGCGATCGAGGCCTTAAAAGCGATGAAGATGCAGTTTGATCCTCATATGAAAGAATTCGGTCAGATGTCGCCAGCAGATCGCCGCAAGTTGAAACGGGCGTGGAAAGAACAGATGCGCAATCAATTCGGCAGAGGCGGCTTTGGTCATGGTCCTTTTGGTCCCGGCCCAAATGACCATAATGGTGACCCGCGAAAAAAAGCTCCAGACGATCGCCCCAACGATAGCGATTGGGAAAATTGGTAAAAAGTTAGAAGTTAGAAGGAGGTCGTTAACGATGAGAATTGAAATGGCTGAATTATTTAGTAAAGAACATACCAGCGCAGTAAAATTGCGCAAGCAGGTATTAGGTGGAAAAATTGATTGGGAGAAAGAAAAAAACTTGCATGTTTTTGTAGCAGTTGAAAACGATGAAGTTGTAGGGACCGCAGCGATTCAGTTGTATCCTTTTGGGATCGCACGTGTTCGCCAAGTAGCAGTTTCACCTGAGCATCAAGGACAGCATATCGGAGATCAATTAATGAGTCGTTTGGAAGAATTTGCCCAAGAACAAGGACATTTTCGCATTATCTTAACAGGACGAAAAACGGCTCAAATCTTTTATCTGAAACGTGATTATCATCGGGTGCTGTTTCCATTTACCAAGCATGAGATTGAATTTTTATGGATGACGAAAGTGTTGCCAGCAGTGGAAGCTCCCGTTTTTTCAGAGAACTAACGCAGTATTTGTCCGCCTCCCCCGCAAGAGATGATGAAGGAGGAATCCATCATGAAGGAGTTATTTGACCCAAGAAGAAAAGAGAATGAACCAAAGAAGCATACAGGCAAAGAATTTGAAAAATTACGCATCGAGTTAGAAGCGAAATCGCGACTATTTACCACGACACTGGGAATGGTAAATTATCAGAAGTACCATGAGCTGTATGACCTTGGTTAAAAACCGAAAGAATAATAGATACTATACCCTTGAAGGAATCTTTCTTTTGAGGGTATTTT
>NZ_NGLG01000002.1:1121045-1127930 GCF_002140655.1 Enterococcus sp. 3H8_DIV0648
CAGGATATATAATATCCGTAGAAAGAGGTGAGTGTTTGAAATTATCGTCATCCTACGTTCAAGCAATCGGAATTTTGGTTATGTTAGCGGAGCTGCCTGATAATGAAGCACTGAAATCTAGTGAAATCAGCAGACGGATGAATGTCTCGCATACGTATTTGCAAAAGATCGCCACCAAACTAAAGCATGCCGATTTGATCGAATCATATGCGTCAAAGCAGGGTGGATATAAGTTGAAAAAGTCGAAAGAAGCGATTACTTTTCTTGATATTTTTTTAGCGATTGAAGGAGAAAAGTCCTTTTTATCCAACATAAATCTTGCACCGATCGATGCGATGTTTATCGACAAAAAATTGGTCAAAGAAAAAGCGGATGTGGTGATCGGGATTCATTCGCAAGCGCAAAAGATGTATCTGGAGCAGTTGCAAGCCCATCTGCTAATCGAGATTTTACCAAGGAATTCTGATGGCAATTATTTAGAGATTGATTGGAAAAAGTTTATTAGTGAAGAATAGGAGAGTGCGCCATGTCATTTAAAGAAGAAATTGAAAAATTAAAAGAAGGCTTTGAGCAAACGAAGGAACAAGGGGCTGAGCTTGGAAAGAAATACAGCAAAGAAGGCAAAAGCATTGGCGAAGAATACGCTGAAAAAGGGAAAGCTGTTGGCAAACAGTTTAAAGATTTGTCCTCGACGATCAAGGATCGCTTCAAATAAGCGAGGAGTAGTTACGGCTGCAAAGAGTCTTATTTTTTGATAAGGAGCAATGGATCATGTGTACTAGTCTAACGTTAACAAGTAATAATCAGCAGCATTTTTTAGCACGAACAATGGATTTTGGTTTTCAGCTGGATGGAAGGCCGGTCGTAATTCCAAGAAATTATGCTTGGAAAAAGCAGTTAGAAGAATCCCAAGAAACGCGGTACGGTTTTGTCGGAACTGGTCGAAATTTGGACGAATATTTTCTGGCGGATGGCGTGAATGAACAGGGACTTGCGATCGCCGAACTTTACTTTCTCAATGAAGCAAAATACAGCTCAGAAGTAAAAGAAGATCGGGTGAACCTGGCGCCCCATGAGTTCATTATGTGGGTATTAGGCGAGATCGCAAGTATTGCTGAACTAAGAGAACGAATGACGGAAATTAACCTGGTCGAAAAGGAAATACCTTTACTAGGTTTTGTGCCGCCGCTGCACTTTATCATCACTGATCGGACTGGAGAAACGGTGGTCGTTGAATCGGATAGCGGAGAGTTAGTGATAAAAGAGAACCCAGTTGGTGTAATGACCAATAGTCCTGAATTTGGTTGGCATTTAAAGAATCTAAACAATTATTTGAGTCTGCAACCGAGTAATTTTGCTAATAAAAAAATCGGCGATTATGAAGTCCAGCCGTTTGGACAGGGCTCGGGTACTTTTGGCTTGCCTGGCGGGTATACATCGCCAGAAAGATTTGTTCGTACGGTTTATTTGCGGTCATTAGTGGATGCGGATGCGCCATTGAATGCGTTGTTTAAAGTTTTGGACAATGTCACGATTCCCAAAGGTGTCAATATCAAAAATGACGGCTCGGTCGATTATACACAGTATCGCGCGGCTTTTGATGTGACAAATTTGACTTACTACTTTAATCCATATGAGAATCAGGAAGTTTTCGAGCTGGTATTGGATGAAGAACTGCTAAATAAAAAAGAACCGATCGAATTTGAATATGATCGTAAGTTCAAAACGACAGTGCTGCATTAACATAGTTTTTTATAAAGTGAAAAAAGATGATCTAATGGGGAAAGCAAATCCTCAATGGATCATCTTTTTTAATTTTTTTGTTTGATCGCGTACACTTCTCTAGCCAGCATTTCCAAAATATAGGTGACGGGCAGCTGGGAGGTGATGTTGGTTTCTTTGTACATTTCGGTATTGGTGTAATAAGGAATATTGACATCTGAAAGCTTGGCGATGGGCGAATTGGAACTATTTGTGATAGAGATGACATGAGATTTTCTCATTTTTATGTGATTCATACATTCGATGATGTCTTCATTTTCGCCTGAAACAGAGAGCGCCACCAAGCAGATCCGGGTATTCAGCTGATCAGAAATATTATCCAGCGGCGTGTTCAACGGGTCTTGGATGTTCAATGCTAAGGTAAATAAAGAAGAAAAGAGCATCGCGCCATAGCCGGCAAAAATACTGGACGTCCCGATCCCGGCAAACAAGACCAAATCGGATTCCTTTAAAATATTGACGGCATTCATAATATCCTGCTGAAAGTCAAAATTACTGGTTCGTTTTAGGAACTCAATAAAGGGCAGTTCATCGATCGCCTGAATCGTGGTAGTTGTTTGAGCTTGTTCATTTGCGTACAGTTGAAGCTTTATTCGAAAGTCCGCATAGCCTTCGCAGTCGAATTTTTTACAAAAGCGGATGATGGTGGACGTACTGACATGAACGGCTTCGGCTAAATCTCTGACCCGCATGTAACAAACTTTATCCAGATTTTTGATGATGTAATTATAAATATCGACCTCGACATTTTTCAAATCCACCTGATTAGGAAGAAATAGCATTTGGACACCTCTATTCTGTACTCATTTGCTTCGATTATACGAGATAAAAAAACACTTATCAAGGATCAGATAGCGGATTGGGAAATGGCACAGGGCGTTACATTTATGGAACAAATACCAAAAAAATGCACATGCTCCAAGATGGCGATAAAGCGTTTACGTAAGCGGTTAATTTTTTTATACTGCGAGTATCAAAGTTAGAGGAGGCAATAAAAATGAATAAGTTTTTAGAGTGGATGCAAAGAGTTATTATTCCCCCGATGACAAAATTAGGGAACCAAAGACATTTAGTAGCTGTTCGTAATGGGTTGGCGCTGACGCTTCCGGCCATTATCAGCGGGAGTGTGTTTCTGATCGTCGGAAATATTCCGATTGAAAGTTGGTTGAATTTTATCGCGCCGTATGAAAACATGATCAATGCTGCGGTGAATGCTTCGTTTGGAATTATTTCGTTATTAGCTGCTGCAGGGATCGGGTATGAGTTGGCGAAGAGCTATGAAGTGAATGCTATCTCGTCAGCCGGATTATCGATTATGGCTTTTATCATTACGCAGCTGTCAAATGATTTTGTGATCGATCCAGCTGGATTTGATTCGACCGGATTGTTTACGGCGATCATCGCCGGAATCGTTACTGCCGAAATTTACAATTTCTGTATCAAACGTAATTGGGTCATTCGACTTCCGCAGGGCGTTCCGCCGGCAGTCAGTAATTCATTTGTGTCGTTGGTGCCGGGAATGATCGTATTGCTGCTGTTTTGGATCATTCGTGTGCCGTTCCATTTTGATATCACACAATTTATTGAGCACATTTTCTCTCCATTGCTTTTTGCATTGAACAGTTTGCCGGGGATTCTTCTATATACCTTCTTAGTGAGTCTGCTTTGGTGTGCGGGGATTCATGGCGATATGACGCTGGAGGGTGTGGCCGATCCGATCTTCTTAACCTTTATCGCCGCAAATGCGTCGGCCTTTGCTAAGGGAGAAACACTGCCGTACATCACGGCTTCAGGATTTTCCAGCTTGTTTGTCAATGTTGGCGGGACAGGTGCCACGTTAACCTTAGTATTATTGATGCTTACTTCAAAAGCTAAAACCTATAAGCAATTAGGCAAGGTTGCTTTGCCGGGATCGCTGTTTGAGATCAATGAGCCGGTCATCTTTGGTTTTCCGATTATTATGAATCCATTAATGATGATTCCATTTATCGTGATCCCCTTAGTTTTAGCCACCTCAAGCTATTTATTAATGTCGATCGGATTGATCGCAAAACCGATCATGGTCGTGCCATGGACGATGCCTCCGATTATCGGCCCGTTGATGGCAACCGGCTGGGATTGGCGTGCCGCAGTCTGGTCGGCCGTTGAAATATGTATCGCGATCGCTATCTACTTCCCATTCTTCAAAATGGCGGAAAAGGAAATGCTGGCCAAAGAAGGAGAAGAATTAAAAGAAGCAGAAGCAACAGAATTACTTAGTGAATAGAAATGAGGAAGAGCAAACATGTCGAAATTAAAAGTAGTTACTATCGGCGGCGGATCAAGCTATACGCCTGAACTCGTCGAAGGATTTATCAAACGTTATCAGGAATTTCCAATCAGCGAACTGTGGCTGGTAGATATTGAAGAAGGCAAACACAAGCTGGAGATCGTTGGCGCGATGGCAAAACGAATGGTCCAGGCAGCCGGGATCGACTGTGAAGTCCATTTGACGCTGGACCGAAAAGCGGCTCTAAAGGATGCTGACTTCGTTACCACGCAGCTGCGAGTCGGACTTTTGGATGCAAGAATTTTAGATGAACGGATTCCTTTGAGTCATGGCCTGATCGGTCAAGAAACCAATGGAGCAGGGGGGATTTTTAAAGCCTTGCGAACGATTCCAGTTATTTTGGAGATCGTCGAAGAAATGAAAGAGCTTTGTCCAGCGGCGTGGCTGATCAACTTCACGAATCCTGCCGGTATGGTGACAGAGGCGGTATTGCGCTACGGAAAATGGGACAAAGTCGTTGGGCTGTGTAACATTCCGGTGAATGCTGTGGTAGAAGAAGCGGAAATTTTGCAAGAAAAACCGGAGGACCTGTTTTTCCAATTTGCCGGGATCAATCATCTGCATTGGCATACAGTCGTCGATAAATTCGGTCATGATCGAACCGATGAATTGATCCAGAAGATGTATGGTGAAGGCAACAGCCAGTCGATCGTCGCCAATATCAAGGATAACGAATTGATTTTAGAACAGGTGGAGAACCTGCATATGGTGCCTTGTCCGTACCATAATTATTACTATTATACTGACAAGATGCTGGCTGAAGAATTAGTAGACTTCAAAAATCATGGCACGCGGGCAGAAAAAGTGAAGGAAATCGAAGCGGAGCTTTTTGAATTATACAAAGATCCAAACTTGGATTACAAGCCTCAGCAGCTTGCTGAAAGAGGGGGCGCCCGTTATAGCGACGCGGCCTGCGAAACGATCTCTTCGATTTATAATGATAAGCGTACGGTAATGACGGTCAGCACTAAAAATAATGGCACGATTTCAGATTTGCCGGCTGACGCGGCAGTAGAAGTCACCTGTATGCTGACGGGAAATGGTCCGGTACCTTATACGTTTGGTTCCTTTAAGCCGCAAGAGCGCGGCTTGTTACAATTAATGAAAGCCATGGAAGAATTGACCATCGAAGCGGCGGTCACGGGAGATTATGGCACACTGCTGCAAGCATTTACGATGAATCCTTTAATTACCAGCGGCGATGTCGCAAAAACAGTGATGGAAGAGCTGTTGATCGTCCATAAGAAATATTTACCTAATTTCTTTGAAAAAGTACCTGTCTAAAATAGCTTGGTCCGGCAAGTTCGCTTGCTGGGCTTTTTTGATCTTAAAGAAAGTATCAAAATTTGACAAGTAAAAACGTTGAATCAACAGCTTTAACGGCGTCTGGCTTCACGAACTAGCTTTATCGGCAATAAGCGAAAATTTTGAGAAGTCTGAGAAACGACTTATCAAAATTTTAGTCTTATTGCTCAAAAGCTGAGCGAGTTCGCGAAGCCTTTCTAACGTCGGAGCCCTTAGTCAAGTGAAGCTCGAATGGTTGACAAAGAAACAGAGGTATATTACTATTCAACTAATCGGTTGAATAGATTTCGGTTAATGGATTGGAGGGATCAGAGATGAATCAAGATACCAATAAAGACTATTTTCGCGAATATGCTCAAATGGGCAAAGCCTTGTCGAACGAGAACCGGTTAGAGATTCTTAGTTTATTGATACAGTCAAAAAAGACCGTTGAAGCTATCGCGGAGGAAACGGGCCTTTCAATCGCTAACACATCGAAGCATTTGCAGGTGCTGTTAAAATCGCATTTAGTCAGAAATGAGCGCTATAAGAATTTCTTTTATTACCGCTTAGCAGACGAAAAAATCGAACAAATGCTGACGAACTTCTTAGAGGTCGCGCAGGAGCAGATCCAGCAGCAGCATCTCGTGAAGGATAAATTCTTAGGCGAAGCCGCAGAAGAGTACACCGTTTCGATCGAGGAGATGGAGGAAAAGATCCAACGAGAAGAAATTGTTCTGGTGGATGTCCGTCCTAGTGATGAGTTTGAAACGGCGCACATTCCCGGCGCTGTCTCCATGCCGATCGAGGAGTTGAACACGCTGGTGGAAGGGTTGCCGCAGGACAAAACGATCGTAGCCTATTGCCGCGGGCCGCATTGTGTCATGGCCAGCAAAGCGATCGATATTTTAGAACAATCAGGTCGAAAAGCCGTCAAGCTCGCACAAGGCGTCAATGACTGGAAATTACATAAAAAGGAGTCGATCGGATGAAACACGGACTCATTTTTGTAAGGCAGTGAATACTTTAATAAGAAGAAAGATGTCAGTTCTGCTTTTTGCAGAAATAAGTCTCGCAAAGCTAAATGCAGCATCTAATGAGAACCCAGATTCGAGCACTTTAGCAGAATGATATACGGATGAAACACAAACTCATTTTTGACAAAAAATGATTACATTAGTATGAAGAAGGATGTCAGTTCTGCTTTTGGCAGAAATAAGTCTCGCAAAACTGAATCCTGAATCAAATGAGAACCCAGATTCGGGCGCTTTAGCAGAATGATATACGGATGAAACACGGACTCATTTTTGTAAGGCAGTGAATACATTAGTATGAAGAAGGATGTCAGTTCTGCTTTTTGCAGAAATAAGCTTCGCAAAGCTAAATGCAGAATCTAATGAGAACTCAGATTCGAGCACTTTAGCAGAATGATATACGGATGAAAATAGAACTCATTTTTGACAAAAAATGAATACATTAGTATGAAGAAG
>NZ_NGLG01000002.1:1128041-1134875 GCF_002140655.1 Enterococcus sp. 3H8_DIV0648
TACATTAGTATGAAGAAGGATGTCAGTTCTGCTTTTGGCAGAAATAAGTCTCGCAAAGCTGAACACTGAATCTAATGAAAACCCAAATTCGAGCACTTTAGCAGAATGATATACGGATGAAACTCAGACTCATTTTTGTAAAAAAATGAATACCTTAATATGAAGAAGGAGAATGAACATGATCTATGATGTTGTAATTATTGGAGCTGGACCGGGGGGAATGACCGCGGCTTTGTATGCGGCTCGTTCAAATTTATCGGTTTTGTTATTGGAAAAGGGCTTGCCCGGCGGTCAAATGAACAACACCGCCGAAATCGAAAACTATCCGGGCTTTGAATCGATCTTAGGACCGGATCTATCGATGAAGATGCTGGCAGGGACGGAAAAATTTGACGTCGCCTTGAAATATGACACGGTTGAAAAAATCGAAGAGCAGGATGCGCTTAAAAAAGTCGTTGGTTCAAATGAAACGTATTTGAGCCGAACGGTGATCATCGCCACTGGCGCGGTCCATCGGACATTGAATGTTGCAGGGGAAGATAAGTATTCCGGCATGGGTGTTTCCTACTGTGCGGTTTGTGATGGTGCCTTTTTCAGAAATAAGGAGCTGTTAGTGGTGGGCGGCGGTGATTCTGCCGTTGAGGAAGCCATCTATCTGACGCAATTTGCTTCGAAGGTGACGATCGTTCATCGCAGAGATGCCTTGAGAGCTCAGAAAATCATTCAAGAGCGGGCCTTTAATAATGAAAAGATCTTCTTTGAATGGGACGCGGTGATCGATGAAATCAAAGGCGATGCCATGAAGGTGACCTCTGCGATCTTAAAAAATCCGAAAACGGAGGAAACCAAAGAAGTCTCGGCTGACGGGGTCTTCATTTATGTTGGGTTAGATCCGATCACGGAGCCTTTCCTTGATCTAGGGATCGTTAACGATCAGGGCTGGATCGAAACGGATAATCGGATGCGCACGGCGGTTTCCGGAATCTTTGCGATTGGCGATGTGCGGGAAAAAGAACTGCGTCAAATTACCACAGCCGTTGGCGATGGCAGTATTGCTGGTCAAGAGGCTTACAAATATATTGAAGAGCTTTCAACAATAACTGTTTAGGATAGGTGAAGAAAATGAGAGAAATTAATGATCAAGAATTTGCAAATGAAACCAATGATGGATTAGTGCTAATCGACTTTTGGGCGCCATGGTGCGGACCGTGCCGGATGCAATCGCCGATTTTGGAGCAGGTGGCAGAAGAATTAGGCGATAAGGCAACCTTGATGAAAATGAATGTTGATGAGAATCCTGAAACGTCTTCAGAACTTGGAATCATGAGTATTCCGACAATGATTATCAAAAAAGACGGCAGAATTTTGGATAAGCTGATCGGCGTTCATAGCAAGGATCAAGTGACCGAAGTATTGAATCAATTCGCTTAAAATCAATCGACCCTAGATAATGAGCGCTGACGGATAGGCTGTCAGTTGGACCTGTTATCTAGGGTCTTTTTGGCGTATAATATAACAGAATAATCCTTGAAAAAGATATTGGGAGGAAACATAATGAAAATAATCCGCTATGCGCTGTTAGGCGTTTGTTCCGTATTTCTATTATCCGGCTGCAGTTCTGGGAAAGAGGCTGATACGCCGGCAAGTTCGACAGAAATCAAGGTCTCTGTAACCGCCAAAAGCGACCCGGCAACGTCAGAAAGCGTGTCAACTCGATCCTCCGATACTCAAACGACTGATACCCAAACGACGCAGAGTTCTAGTGAGACGGAATCCGTGGCAAGTCAAGGGGTTCGTCTGAGCGATGCCCAAAGAGAGCAAATTAATCTGGCGTTTCTTGAATGGGCAGGCCAGCGTGCAGCAATCGGAAATATGGCGGTCAGTGGGTGGTATTTTGATCATGGGGCAGCGGGGCGCGGCGACTGGTACGCGAATACCCCTGATGGACAGGTCCAAGTTCAAAATAATGGTCAGCCTGGGAAAAATGCGTTTCCGATTCGGGCGATTGGCGGCTGCGTTTTTTATACGTCAAAGGATGGCGGGATAGGCGAGCAAGAGCTTGCCGCTGGTTCATTCGCAGAAAATTATTCGGCAAAAATGGATTTTACGAAGCCTGTGAGCAAGTATTTGCTGGGGGACAATGGTGTCGTGTATGAACTAAAATCAGGCAACGGTGAGATGTTGAGTACCAACACGGGATTTGGCGAATATGACGATGATGGGAGTATCGGCGAGTATACGCCGGGAGTGGCTTTCCAAATCTCAGAAGATCAGGCGGCACAAGAGAAGCTGCAGGAGCTGATTCAGAGGTATTAAATTAATAGATCAGGTATAAAAGGTAACGAATCACAAAAAAATGTAGATTCGTTACCTTTTTTATCGAGTGTTTTGTTGCTTTGTGCAATATTTTTGCTTAAAATGATAAAAAGAGGTAATGAAGGGAGGAATTCCGATGAAACCGAAGTTGTTGAATGTCTCGATCGATGGTTTGTCGATCTTTGAAGAGAATCGATTTGAATTTGATTTTTTAACGTCTCAAAGAGTTTTTGAGAAAGAACGGGAAAAGCATGTTGTTGAATCGGTGTATAAGAATACCTATAAACAGAATGTCGTTGCGGTAGCCGGCATAAATGCTTCAGGAAAAACGACGACCTTAAAACTGCTAAAATTCATTTTGGATGTTTTTGTTTTAGATAAAGGGCTGAATTATGATAAGAGCTATTATGACTTGTTTCATGGAAAAACTGTGATTGAAATGGTTTTTTGGACAGGCGACTGCGTCCATTACGCTAGTTCGCAAATGGTAAAAAACTCTGCTATGGGCGGCAGAACACACTTGGAGTTTCTGAATGAAAGATTGTCTACGGTGAAAACAACGTATCTATCAAAGAAATCTGATTTCATCGCTGAAAGTACGGATAGGACTGGAGAGCAGACAGAAAGGGCGGACATTCTTAAGACTACCGCGGGTAAATTTTTGAAAACAGATCAATCGATCATTCCTTCTTTGATAAGAAAAGAGGGGGAAACTTTGATCGAAGGATATGTTGAAGATACGTTATCAGCGACCAACCGGATGGAAGTGGATTTCTCGAAAATTGATCTGAATGTTGTTAAGTATCTTGATGAAGGAATTGAGAAATTAGAGATCGCCAGAGAGCAATCCCACTATGATGAAGAGAGCAAGCGGAATATTTCGCTGACCTATCGAATCAAGTTTAAGAATCAGCCAGAGCGTCTGGTAAACGAGGGTGAGCTGAGAAGTTTGCTGTCATCAGGTACATTAAAGGGGATGTATCTATTTAATAAGATTTCAAATGTGCTGAGCTGCGGTGGGTATTTACTAGTTGATGAAATCGAGAACCATTTCAACAAAATTATTGTTCAAAATGTAATCTCATTTTTTTGCAGCAAAGTCAACGTTAACAATGCGACACTAGTTTTTACAACGCATTATAGCGAGCTTTTAGATGTAGTCGAACGAAAAGATGCCATCAAGGTCTTAAAAAAGCAGGATGGACTTATTTCGCTGAAGGGACTAAATGTTTTAGCAGAGCCAGAAGGAAAAAACCGTTCTGCCTACAAAAATAGTGACTTGATTTTAAGCGGTGTGTTTGGAACCTCTCCCAGCTATGAAGCCTATTGGGATGTGTTTAAGGATTTGCAGAAGAAAGCTTCACAGGCTGAGTCCAAGGGTGAACCACATGAGTAATTATCAGATGAACGAGAACACCTTGATCTTAGTTGGATGTGAAGGGAATTCTGAAAAATATTATATGGAGATTTTGTTAGAAGCGGACAAATTAGTTTTTTCTAAAACAGACTTATTTGAAGAGGAAATCTTGGAAAAGACCTTTAATCAGAAATTAGGAAAATACTTGGAGAGTAGTGTTTTGTCAATGGACTTTGGAACGCGTGACGTTCATTTGCTGCTGATCCAAGATAATGATGTCTCGCTAAAAATAAAAGCTCTTTACAAAGAAAAATTAAACATGATTGTCAAAGTCATTACGACACCAGAGATTGAAATGCTGGCCATTCATCATTTTGGTTTATTTCAAAAATATACGAATCAGAAAAAATCAAATTGGAGAAAGCCGTCAAAATTTCTGGCGGACGAGTTGGGGATGAAGGCGAGTAGGATAAAAAGTAAACAGTTCATAAAAGCTACTTTTGATGGCGATTGTTTAGTCACAGCGATAAAGCCTACGCTAGTAAAAATAAACAGAAGTATAAAGGAAAAGATGACATTCGATTGGTTGATATTTTGAAATAATGACGATAGATAGGATTTTAATCAACAAGGCCCCAAATCACAGGCTGATTTGGGGCCTTGTTTTTTTGTGTGAAAGCGGATCTGGGGTTGTTTGTGCTTAAATTAGTTTTTAAACGATTATATTCTAGTGTATATATTAGTGGATAATTTCTTTAGAAAGATATTAGAATTATTTTTCTATTAATTTTTTCGGAAAGTCATTTATTTTTCGAAAAATTATGGTTATAATGATGTTATATTTCGAAAAGTTATTAGGAGGAATAAAGTGAAGAATGTGAATAGGAGTTTTAAAAATAGAATGAAACGTGGTTTTTCTTTGGTTTTAGTGAGTACGGTAATGCTTTCCAGTTTTCCTTTTCAGGTAGCAGCTGAAAGTATCTCGACGGCAACAACAGCAAGCACCGAAACAAAGGAAGTACAGCCGACCGCTTCAAGTACGATAAAGCAAGAAACAGCTAGTTCTGTTAAGCAGACCAGCAGTACTACGAGTGAAACAAAGGAAAAAAAGGTGGAACGGACACCAAGAGCAGAAGCCGTAGAAACGTGGATGCCCGATGAGAATCTAAGGAAACTCGTGGCCGTAAAGCTTAGTAATAAAAGCACCACGGTGAATCCCGAAGACTTGACCAAAGAGATGATGGCTAATCTAACCGATCTGACCTTTGACGTCTATCCATCCCTATTTCCAGCCGAAACAGTCATCGACTTTACCGGGCTGCAATATGCGACTGGGATCTTAAACCTTAATACAACGTATATAAAAGCCATCAATATTCCCGATATTAAGTTAGGAGAAGGGGCTTTTGCCTATGTGCGGCCCAATGTTTTGTCTCACATTGTACCTACCGGAACCGTGAAACAATTAGCTATTCAAGGAAATAACGACAGCGGCATTCCTTCGGCTGAATTGACCGGAGTAGGAGCGGAGATCAATCGCCTGAACCCGACCGATATTCTGCGGGTTATTTCAACGGATATGACTGATTTTTCTTCTTTAGGAATAACAGCAGACGTAGGAAAAGGAGTTTTTTCCAGTACAGATTATACGCGAAACAATCCTTTAGAGTTGCCAGCATTAAGTATCGCAGCGGATCATGATGGAGATATCGTATACTCGCAAAATGTCTTGAAAGCAGCAAATGGGTATTCCCTTCTTTCGGATCAAAGTGGTGCGCCTCTACCAAATGTTCAATTTTTAAATGCGAATAAGGTAGTATTGGGGACGGGTTCACCGATGCTAACCGAAGAAGGAATGGTTTTCTTTGGTATTCCAGACCCGGCAGAGTATATTTTGGTTAATTACGGCATCTTTGCTCGAGGATTTCAACGGACTGAATATGGACTTTCAGCCTTGATCCCAATTCAACGAGCTACACCAGCTGCTGATGTGACCGTCAAGTATTTAAATGAAGATGACGAGGAAATTCAGACAGAGAAAAAGATTAGCGGAAATATCGGTGACGCCTATGATGCGACGACCGCCGACTATAAATTTGATACGATCGACGACTACGAGCTGGATGTCACACGATTGCCAACGAATGCAACAGGTACACTGGATGCTACAGCGAAAACAGTCGTTTATCGTTATAAGAAAAATCCAGTGCCGCCAGTGACTAGTACGGTTACCGTGAAATATGTGGACGAAGCAGATGCAGAGATCCGCGCATCGAAAACAATTACGGGCAATGTTGGCGACGCATATGATGCGACGACCCCAGAGTACAAACTAGCAACGATTAATGACTATGTTTTAGACGAAAGCAAGCTGCCGACAAATGGCACCGGCACAATCGAAGCAGCAGCCCAAACAATTGTCTATCATTATAAGAAAAATCCAGTACTGCCAGTAACTAACAAGGTGACAGTGAAATATGTGGACGAAGCAGATAAAGAAATCCGCGCATCGAAAACGATCAGCGGAAATGTCGGCGATGGGTATGATGCAACAACCCCAGAGTACAAACTAGCAACGATAGATGATTATGTTTTAGATGAAAGCAAGCTGCCAACAAACGGCACCGGCACAATCGAAGCAGCAACGCAGACAGTCGTTTATCACTATAAGAAAAATTCAGTACCATCAGCCGCCAGCAAAGTCACGGTTCAATATGTGGACGAAGCGGGCAAAGAGCTGCGTGATTCTCAAACGATTACTGGAAAAATCGGCGTGGACTATGATGTGACAACGGCAGAATATAAGCTAAGCAAGATCGGTGATTATCAACTAGTTGAAGATAAATTACCGACAAATGCTAAAGGTAAATTTGGCGAGAAGGATGTTCTGGTGACTTATGTCTACAAGAAAGGGACGACGTTAGCCAATACATCAACGAATACTGCTAATCCAGGCAGACATTCGATCGTAACGTGGGCTAGATCTGCCAGTCAGAAAGTCTTACCTAAAACGGGTGAAAATAATATTCTGTCAAATCTGCTGGTCTTCGCAGGTTTGGTGATCAGCGTTTCTGCGTTGATGATCTTCGTCAGAAAACGCCGTATTTAATTAAGTAAAATAAGATGACTCCATCCTGCAACAAAAGGGTGGAGTCCTTTTT
>NZ_NGLG01000002.1:1135014-1156399 GCF_002140655.1 Enterococcus sp. 3H8_DIV0648
AGGTAGGATATTTACTGAAAGTACGATGAAAAATTATTAAACAACTTACTAAAACACATGAAGGAGAGAACAGATGTATACCGACTTAAAAAACAAAGTAGCGATCATCACTGGCGGATCAAAAGGGATCGGCACGGCCGTTTCGGAACGCTTCGGAAAAGAGCAAATGAAGATCGTCGTCAACTATCATTCAGATGAAGAAGGGGCCCAAGAGGCAGTCGAGCTGATCGAAAAGGCTGGCGGCAAAGCCATCGCGGTTCAAGCGGATGTATCCACAGAAGAAGGCAATCAGGCGCTGATCGATGCGGCGATCAAGGAGTTTGGCGATTTGGATTTGTGGGTCAATAATGCGGGGATGGAAAATCGCTATGAGACCCACAAACTGCCATTGGAAGAATGGGAGAAGGTAACCAAAGTCAACTTAACCGGTGTCTTCTTAGGAACGAAGGCGGCGTTGAATTATTTCCTTAAGCAGGACAAAAAAGGCAATATCATCAATATGTCCTCGGTGCATGAACAAATTCCGTGGCCGACTTTTGCTCATTATGCGGCTTCAAAAGGAGGGGTAAAACTCTTTTCGGAATCCGTCGCGATGGAATATGCGGCTCGCAACATTCGCGTGAACTGTATTGGACCTGGCGCGATCAATACTCCGATCAATGCCAAGAAATTCGAAGATCCGGAGCAATTAAAGACCACCACCAGCATGGTACCGATGCAAAGAATCGGTGATCCTAGCGAGGTCGCGGCAGCGGCGGCTTGGTTAGCCTCGGAGGAATCCAGCTATGTCACGGGAATCACGCTGTTCGTAGACGGTGGAATGACGCTTTATCCAGCATTTCAAGGCGGCAAAGGCTAAAACAGAAAGGATTGTAACGGATGAATATTTTAATTGCATTAATTCCAGCGATCGGCTGGGGGATTCAACCGCTGATTTTGAAAAAAATCGGGGGACGGCCCGTCAATGAGATTTTAGGAACGGGGATCGGGACACTGCTCGTCGGTCTGGTGGTCTACTTTTTCTTTACCGATCAGAGCCTTTCTCTAGGAACGTTTATGCTGGCGATGGCCTCTGGGGCTTTTTGGGTGATTGGTCAAACGGGGCAATACATGGCCTTTAATTTGCTGGGGGTTTCAAGAACCATGCCGATCTCAACCGGTCTGCAGCTGGTGGGGACTTCCTTGATCGGGATGCTGCTTTTTAACGAATGGGCCGGAACGACTTCACGGATCATCGGCTTTGGCGCGATTATCTTATTGATCATCGGTGCGGCACTGACTGCGGTAACCGAGGATTCCAGCAACAAGATCGGATTGAGCAAAGGGCTGATCATCTTGGCAACCACAAGCGTTGGGTACTGGGTATACAGCGCACTGCCAAAATTAGTCGATGCCTCTGGCGCGGCGATCTTCTTCCCGCAAATGCTGGGGGTATTTGCAGCAGCACTGATCTACGTTCTCTTCAAACAGCCAACAGCGCTGAAAAGTGACAAGAGCTATAAGGCCGTGATCGTCGGGATCATCTTCAGTATCTCAGCCTTCGCCTACATTTTCTCAGCACAAGGCAATGGCGTTGCGACAGCCTATGTGATCACACAGCTGAATGTCGTGATCTCGACACTCGGCGGCATGTTCATCCTTAAAGAGAAAAAAACGCCGAAGGAATTGCGCTTCACCTTGATCGGCCTAACACTGATCGTTGTCGGCAGTATTATTACCACCTTTTTATAAGAAAGAAAAAGTCTAAGAAAGTGAGCTGGATCATTTTCTTAGGCTTTTTTGCTGGTCTTCAACAAAGCTGCGGAAAGAACCAAATAACAAAAGATTTTACTTTTTAAAAGAAATTTGGATAAGGGGCTTTTTGCATGGTAAATGCTCCTAAAAATAAAATGATTTTCGGTAGTCCATTCTCTTAAAAAGTGTTGGGGGAAAATGAGGGTATGGCTTTATCTTTGATTGCGATAAGAACAAGGTTTTGCGCTGAATTTATCTGTGCTGCTACTGTTTTGAAGCACCGGCGATTGTCCTGTTCACCAGATGAATATTACAAAAATATGACAAAAACCTTCGACCCTTTTTCAAAAAACAGCTAGTTTACCTATGAAAGAAACCTTGTTCTGTTTGCACAAACATCGCTGAGAATTTCATATAATTAAAATAGAAAATAACTACAAAAAAAGGGAGGGCGGACAGATTGGATCAAGTAGAATTTCTCCAGGAAGACCAAACCTATAAAGGAGGATGAGGTGCATGTTTGAGGAAATCGAACAGAGAAAACTCAGTACATTAGGACTTATTATTTCACCATTTTTATTGATTATTGGTTTTATTGGAAGAACACAAAGGTGGCCGATCGCCTGGTTATGGTTGGTAGTCTTTTCTTCGGCGGCCTTGATTGTTCAGTTTGGACCAGAGGCTTATCGGCGATTGTTAAAGCCCATACGAAAAGGCAGTTGGAAAGCGATTCTTATTTTCGTCATTCTCAGTATGTTTCTGTCATTAGCGGCAGCCAAATTCGGCAGTTTTCTCTTTCAAAGCCCTGAAGCGGAAAATCCAGTCGCTCAAATTATTATTAACAGTGATTTTTTGAGAAAAGTCTATTTTTTTCTGACGACTTGGATTTCATTAGCAGGCGAGGAACTGATAACTGCGGCGATTGCTTTGCCTGTCTATTATTATTTGGCAAAAAAGCTTGAAGGAAACCATGCATTTATACTGAGCAGTATCATCAGTGCTTTATTTTTTGGGATGCTGCATTTGCACACGTATTCATGGAACTGGTATCAATGTCTGGTCGTTATCGGTTTGACCAGAATTCCATTCAACTATGCTTGGAAAAAGGCCGACAGTTTGTGGGGAGGGATCATTTGCCATACGATCTATGATTATCTGCTCTTTTTGATTCTTTTGCTGAACCATGTATTGTCTGGTATCGGCTAAATGAATCCTTGCTACATGCGAAAATAGGATCGTCGCTAAAGCTTTCAGCTTTGCGGCGATCCTATTTTATTTCAGAATCCTTCTTTTTCTCGCTGCTTTGACGGCATCTGCGCCGTTGGTCACGCCGAGTTTGCGGTAGGCGGCACTTAAATGATACTTGACGGTAGCGATGGTGAGCCCCGTCTGTTCGACGATCTCGGCATTTTTATAGCCCTGTGCCAGTAAATCGAGCATCCGCAGCTGCTGTTTGGAGAGCTTTTTTCTCGCCGGATGCAAGTTCTTCGCGATGCCCGACTGCTGCTGGGCGTTTTTTTGCGTTAGCGCATGGACTTTGTTCAAAAAGCCTGACTTCAGGTTCGGTTCCTTTGTTGAATGGAAGGTCATCAGCCGCTCCAAGATCGGCAGAACGGCTGCGCCTTCTGCGGCAATCACGCGAACGTAATCATATTCCTGCATCATTAAGAGTGCCTCTTTCAATAAATCGACGGCTGGGGCCTGCTGATTGGTATGCCAGTTTAAAACAGCCTCCAAAATCAATGCCTCCGCGAGATCCGCAGGACGGCGGAAATCTTTTGCCAACTGCTTCAGCCGCTGGCAAAAGCGCGCTGCCTCAGCCTTTTGATTCAAAACCAATAACGCGCGGGCGGTGGTGCCGTGTTGATAGATTCGATACAGCTCGAAGGAATGATCGTGTTTAGAAAGCTGTGCGAGCCATTGTTTGGCGGCGACAGGATCGCCGTTGCGCAAAGCACGTCTAGTCTGGAAGGCTTGATAGTTTTTTCGGAATACTTGATTATCAGTGGTTTTAAAAAAGTAGGTCAAAGCCTTTTCCGCGTCTTTTACCCGATCGTCTTCGCCTAATGCCTGATAGAGCGCCAGCTGCTGCATCAAGAAACAAAAGATCGTCTCCTCATCGATGTCGGGCTGATCCATTAAAGCACCGGCTTTTTTCAACAAGGCCAAGCTTTTTCTCAACTGATTCTTCTCAAATAAAAGTCCCGCCTGTATCAAAAGCATCATAGAAGTTCCGCGGCTGCCGAGGATCGCATTGGTAGCAGTAGGAATCTTCAACCCTGAAAAACCTCCTAGACCGCACATATCCCTGCTGGAGCGGTGGATAAAGGGCAGCTGCATCGTGATCGTACTCCACGCCAAGCGTTCCTTGAACTTTGACAAGGCCGGCGATTTTAGAAATTCCTTGAGAATCTGCGGCAGCTCCTTCCGATAATCAACAAAGGTCATCAGCAGCGCATCCGCCAAAAACTGGGGATAATCAGCTTTGATCGTTGGTAGGCTCGCGTAGAGGGCATCGAGGCAATACTCCGTCATCGCCGCATCTCCGATCAGGAAGTAATAGCCGGCAAACTGCGAATAAAGATACGGGTAAGGGAAATCCTTTTCCGCAAACAACGTGTTTTTTGAATACGTACAAAAGATATTGAGAAACTCCTCAACCGAGATATTAGTTCCCCGGCCTGAGGTGTTGACCACCGCGTAATTTGTCTGAGTGATTCGTTCCTGACTGCCGCTTTTGAAGGCGTACCCGCGAGCGAGGAAGACCTCGTTTTGCTCCAGCCAATAATCGGCGGCGATCTGATAAAGCCCTTCAACCAGCCGCTTTTCCCGCTGGGCCAGCCGTTCCTGCAAAAAGGCGGCGAACACCGGATGATAGCGATAATGCTCTTCATTGAAGCAAGTAATGAACAAATTTTGCGTCGCTAATTCTGCCAAGAGCCGACTGCTGTCGGTCCGATTCGTCAGCCGATCCGCCAGTTCAGGGGTCAATTTAGCTGCGATCGAGGTTCGCAGCAGGAAGTCTTGCAGGTCGCTGCTTAGTAAATCCCAGACCGATTGAGCAAAGTAATGCTGGAACAGCTCTCGATCGGATTGGTCATTCGGATCGATCTTTTGCGAGGCCAGTACATGGACGCCCATCGCCCAGCCCTTGGTCGTCTGCTTGACCAAGGCGGCTTCTGCTTCTGTTAAGCGCCGATTGAAGCGGCGGAAATATTTCTTGATTTCAGTGGTGGTAAAGGCCAGCTCCTTTGCAGTGATCAGGGCACATGTTTCTTCGCCGCCTGCGAACGCGAGTGTTTTAGGCGGGATCGCATCATGGGTAATGAGGACGGTCAATACCGTTTCAGGGAAATGCTGCTGAACTGCTAAAAAGGCCTCCTGCAATTTTTCATCTGAAAGAAAGTGCGCATCATCGATCACCAAAACATACTCCTGCTCAGCGAAATTGACCTGCTGGAGCAATCGGATCGTATTGTCCGCGGGATTCGCGTTGAAGGCCGGATCATGCAAAATGTCTGATAGCGCCTGATTTTCCCGCTGCACAGCACAAAACCGCTCGCACAATAAATGAAAAAAGATTGTCGGAGCATTGTCGTATTCATACAAGCTCAGCCACAAGACCTCCTGCTCCGACTGCCGGAGCCATTGCGCTACCGCCGTGGTCTTGCCAAAGCCGTCTGGCGCAGACACGAAAACGATTCTTTTTTTTGCCGCTTTTTTCAATATTTTGGTAAGTGCCGGACGCTCCACCATATTTTCGGCAAGCGCAGGGGCATAAAATTTAGCATTTGGCTCGTTGATTGGACGCATTAAAAGGAACCTCCTTCCAGCAAATTCACTGTAAAAACCCTATCAAATTAAGTGTAAAATAGCTTGGCGCAAATATCAAAAAGTATTTGACCAAGTCGTCCATTTGCTTATGTTACAAACATGTTACAAAAACCCTATACCGCATTCCATAACTGCCGGTTTTGAGGCGAAAAAGAAACCCCTTCCACTTCAAACAAAAGGGCGGAAACCCGTTTTATAATGAAATAGAAAGATAAAAATAACGTGAAGTACTAACATCTGCTCATTCGATTGAAGGAGGAACTTAAATGAAGAAAGCAAGCAGAGGGAACAGAGGCAAGCTGATCAGTGTCGCCACCGTCGGAATGTTTATCCTTTCGGGCTATGTGCTGCCGCCGATCACAGCTTTTGCGGTGGAAGAACCCACGCTGACCCAAGAAGAAGTCGACCAAGCGAAGTCACAGCTAGAGACTCCGCTGCTAGGTGACACCGCTGCTACCACTCAACCCGCAGAGAAAACGACTGAACCCAGTAATACCGAGCCGCAGGAAGAGTTATCAGACAATACGGCTGCTGATTCAGTACTCTCAGCCCCAAATTCCGAGCTTACCGCTGAAGATTCTAGGTTAGACCAGCCGCAATCAGCAACTCAAGACAGTGATCCTGATAAAGGAATATGGGAGAAGGGAAATGATACAGTCAACTGGTCAGTTACTGAAGAGCCTAACGGAAACTGTGTATTGGAACTGTCTGATGGTATATTGACAACTGCGTCTAACGATCAGACCCCCTGGCTCTCGGACAAGTATAAAAATAAGATTACCGAGGTTCGATTTGACCATGTTGGGGGTGGAAATACTTTAAACTCATTGTTTTATCAAATGGAAAGCTTAAAAAAGGTGGACTTTACTGGTCTAGACACTTCGAACGTTACAGAAATGGCCCATATGCTTGGTGCTACAAGTATAGAACAGGTTGATTTGACAAAGTTAAACACTGAAAATGTATCCGTTATGGCATCCTTATTCTTGAACTGCAAATTATTAAAAGAGGCAGATTTGAGTGAGCTAATCACTAATAATGTTGAGAATATCAACACCATGTTCAGTGGTTGCGAGGCTTTAAAAACAGTAGACCTTTCCTGTTTTTATACGAACATTGAATTCGGCGCGTACAAGCTGTTCAATGAATGTTTGAGTTTGGAAGAACTGACAATTAATAGCCAGTTTAAATTGAATAGCAATATGTTTTTGAGGAAGTTGCCTGGTTTCGATGGTATGTATAAGCATTACTGGGTCCGAGATGATGACTCCCAGCAGCAGTTCGGCTCAACTGATGAAATGATAAATAGTCATCGGGAGCTTTCAGATAGCGATGATCATACCTATACGATCGAGAAGAAGGTAGGTGGAACTTGGAAAAGTGCAAGTGGCGACCAAGTCAACTGGACAGTCGTGTATGAAGATGGAGAATTTGTACTGGTGCTATCAAATGGGACAGTGAATAGTGCTACGAATGAAAGCACGCCATGGCGTGAAGAACCTTATAACGAACTTATCACCCAAGTTCGTTTTGAAAATGTCACAGGCGGGAAAGAATTATTCCACTTGTTCAAAGACATGCGTCAGTTGGAATACGTTGATTTTAACGGTCTGGATAGTAGAAATGTTACCAACATGTTTGAAATGTTTGCCAATTGCTCTGCACTTAAAGAGCTGAATTTGGAAGGTCTAAGTGTTGAAAATGTCTTTCTATTCAGTGCGATGTTCCAAGGCTGCAGCAGTTTAGAAACGCTTGATCTGTCTACGTTCAAAAATAAGGGTCAAGTGAATACGAATGCGATGTTTGAGGGCTGTACTAATTTAAGCGAAATAGACCTAAGTTCACTTAAGACACGTGACAAAGGACAAAATATGAACAGTATGTTTAATAACTGTCCAAAATTAACGACCCTCACGCTGTCCAATCAGTTCGAATTTATCAACAACAATTTCAAACTGGCTGATCTTCCTGCTCCGATCAACGCTGGAAAAACGACCTATCACTGGGTGACTGAGGATCTTACTACTGCTTATGACAGTACGGCAGACTTCGTTGAAGGGCATAATAATTATTCGGAAAATGGACCTATCACTTACAAAATCAAGACCAGACATAACGTCAGCTTTGATGTAAATGGCGGCAGCGGCTCTGTTGCTGACCAATCGATTTTTGACGGGGAAAAGGCAACGACACCAAGCTACGATGGGACAAATGAACATCACCAGCTGGCTGGTTGGCTGATGAACGACCAACCATTCGACTTTGAGACACCGATTCAGGCACCGCTGAATTTGAAGGCAAATTGGCGGCTCAACCAATATACCGTTCGTTTCTATAGTAATGAGGACAACGAGCAGACCCACGATCAAAGCTTTGACTATAATGAAGAAAAAAATTTAACGAAGAATTCGTTTGAAAAAACTGGGTACCAGTTTACTGGTTGGGCAGCCGATCGAGAAGGGTTAGGCACCCCTTATGAGGATGAACAGTTAGTCAAAAATCTGGCATATCAAGATGGTACCATCGTTAAACTGTATGCTCAGTGGTCGCCAAATAAGTATGACATTGTATTTATGCCAAATGGCGGCACAGGAAATCAAAAGCTTCAAGTTGGTATCCTCTACGACCAAGAGCACAATTTAATGAAAAATGACTTTACGCGGACGGGTTATCGCTTCACTGAATGGAATACAGCCGCAGATGGCAGCGGAGCAGCATATGAAGATGAAGCGAGCGTTAAAAATTTGACAGCTGTGGATCAAGGCACCTTCACACTCCATGCGCAATGGGAAGCCATCAACTATCAGGTAAACTTTGATAGTCAGGGAGGAGAGTCAATCCAGCCAATGACGTACACCATTGAGCAAGGGATTGATTCATTGCCAATACCTATTCGAGCTGGATACGAGTTTCTCGGCTGGTATGATGGCGATTCAAAAGTAGAGAATATTCCGGTCGGCAGTACCGAAGATATTGAACTAGTCGCACATTGGAAGGCAAACCAATACACCCTTTCATTCAACAGTGATGGAGGCAATGAGATTGATCCAGTGACGTTCACGCCAGACGAAGAAGTCACAGATTTACCGACCCCGACTAAAAAAGGCTATACATTCTTAGGCTGGTATGACGGGGATGAAAAAGTAACGAAGCTAGAAAAGGGAACTGTAGGCGATCTCACGTTGACCGCCAAGTGGGAGCTGATCACTTATACGCTGACCTTTACAACCGTGGGCGAACCGATCGCGCCGATCAATTACACGATCGATAGTGTGATCGAACTGCCGAAGCTGACCCGCAGTACAATGACTCGCGCTGGTTATCGCTTTGACGGCTGGAACACCCAAGCAGACGGCAAAGGCGCCGCGCTGACCGACGAACAAGAAGTGAAGAACCTCGTTGATGCAAACAACGGCTCGATCACACTCTATGCTCAATGGAAGGCGACCAAGTCAGAGCTGGAAGAACTAGTGAAACAAGAAAAAGACAAGCACCGCAATAAAAATAATTACTCAGATGCCAGCTGGCAAAAATATGAAGCGGCGTTAAACGAAGCCGAAGCCCTGCTGGCTGATCCAGCGGCGGACCCAGAAGCAGTGGAAGCCGCTGTGAGGAATCTGAAACAGGCGGTCAGTGATCTGGTGCCGATCCAAAAAGGCAGTACAGTCACGAGCCCAACCAAGTTAACACCAACCTCAACAAACCGAGGCACAAGATCCACGGCAAAGAGCTACCCCGGAACAGGCATGCTGACGAGCTCAGGTTTGATGCTCGCAGGCTTTTCCGCCGTCGCTGCCGCAATCACAAGTTGGAGAAAATATAAAAAATAACCATTCGCTGAAGCTTTTGACAGAGGAGCAATTCTTTGTCAAAAGCTTTTTTGGATCAACAAATTTCAGCGGAAATGAACGATCAAAAAATAACAGAAAATTCAACACCAATACGGTCGAAATTAATTGGAAATCTGCGCTATTCACATTATTTTAAGCTTGACTTCTCATAGGCTTTATGTGATTATACTAAGAAAATATTGAACGCGATGAAGAGAGAATGTTTGCTTCAGCTTTTGTTACAGAGAGCCCTTGATTGCTGAAAGAGGGTACAAAAGAGGCTTACTGAAAAGACTCCGAGCGGCGCACCGACTATACAGGTTTGTATTGAGACTGCGATGGGAATGCCCATTATAGCATCAGAGTATCGGCTATTTGCCCGTACTTGTAGAGATTTGTGCCGAGAGGCATAGATGAAAAAAGATGGTACCACGAAACAAAGCTTTCGTCCTTTTATGGACGGAGGCTTCTTTTTTATTATAAGGAGGAATCGAGATGGAGAATTTATCATTGGAAGAGGTCAGGATCGCAAAGGTAAAGGAGATAAAGACTCCTTATCCTGACAGATATGAAGTGAATGAAGAGATTTGCAAGGTGGCTTCACTAGAAGATGGGACGACAGACGTGAAAATCGCAGGGAGAATAACCGCTTTTCGTAAAATCGGAAAGCTCACGTTTTTCCGGATCTCTGATATCGCGGGTCAAGTCCAAGCCGCCATCAAAAAAGATGAGGTCGGTGAGGAACGCTATAACCACTTCCAGCAAATCATTGACACAGGTGATTTTATCGGGCTGGAAGGGTCCATCTTTACCACCAAAACCGGAGAGAAGACTTTAAGAGTCAAGGCGTATACTTTTTTGGGGAAAAGCTTCCTGCCGCTGCCGGAGAAATTCCATGGCTTGCAGAATTCTGAGCTGATTTACCGTCAACGCTACCTTGATTTGATTATGAATCAGAAGACCAAGGAGCGCTTCTTGTTACGGACGAAAATGATTCAGGCGATTCGCCGTTATTTGGAAGAGGAACAATACATTGAGATCGAAACACCGGTACTGATCAATAAGCCTTCTGGCGCCTTGGCGAAGCCTTTTGTCTCGCATCATAATGCGTTAGATATCGATGTCTTCCTGCGGATCGCTCCTGAAACGTACTTGAAACGGGCGATCGTTGGCGGGTTTACGAAAGTGTTTGAATTTGCCCGCTGTTTTCGCAATGAGGGGATGGACGCTACCCACCTGCAGGATTTTACGATGCTGGAAGCCTATTGCGCCTATTATAATTATTTAGATAATATGAAGTTCCTGCAGCGCATGCTCGTTTCAGTGATCGAAAAAGTTTTCGGAAAAACCGCGATCACCATCAATGATCATTCGGTCGAATTTGCCGGCGAGTGGCCGATCGTCACCTTCCGAGAGCTGCTGATAAAAGACTGCGGCATCGATATCAACCAGTTTGAAACGGCGGAAAGCTTATTGGCTGAAATCAAAAGAAACAAGATTGAGCTGAATACTAGCGACGATTTAGCTGCGATGGGAAAAGGAAATTTGATTGATTTGCTTTATAAAAAAGTGAGCCGCCCACAAATCATTCAGCCCACATTTTTAACAGAGCATCCGATTGAGCTGTCACCACTGGCGCGAGCCAATGATGAAGATCCGCAAATTACCGATCGTTTCCAATTAATCATTAACGGCGCTGAAATTATCAATGGCTACTCAGAGCTGGTCGATCCGGCCGAGCAAGCGCTCAGACTGGAAGAACAAGCCCAGTTAAATAAAGATGGCGACCAAGAAGCGATGGTGATGGACACGGAGTACCTTACTGCGATGCGGCATGGGATGCCGCCAATCTCCGGCTGGGGAATGGGGATCGATCGTCTGATCCAAGTAATCACCGGAACACCGAATTTAAGAGATTCCGTGCTGTTTCCGCTGATGCGCCCTGATAAAAAAGGTGAGGAAATGTAGGTGGTGTTTTTGTAAAATACACCTTCATACAAATGCTGGAATATTCGTGGCGTATATTGTCTTCAAACAACCAGTAGCGTTGAAAAGTGACAAGAGCTATACGGCAGTGGTCGTCGGGATCAACTTCAGTACCTCAGTCTTTGTCTACATTTTCTCAGCACAAGGAAACGATGTTGCAACACTCTATGTGATCAAACGACTCGACACTTTGGAGGCAACTGAAGAATTTATACATACGAATACAGAAATTATTCAATGCAAATCTTCTATCAATCATTCTCTCAACTGAGGATGATTGATAGTTTTTTTGATTTAAATGCCCTTTTTTACAAAACAACAATAGTCTTTTCTGTAATTGTATTTATGTGATCATTCTTCAATATTCGATGAGGTTGAGGAACAGTCAGGTGTAATAAGCGAAATTTTCTTTCGTATAGATCAGTAAAAATTATTTTCAAAATAAGTTGACTTATTTGTGTAAATAATTTACGATAAAGGCAACAATTGTTAAGTATAGGCCTATCACTTTAGCTGGAAAGTGGGTGATAAAAACTGGAGGAATGGACAATGGAAAAACGAACGTTGGATTTAATACAGAAGAAAATTGATTCTTTGGAACCCTCATTTACAAACTCTGATAAGAAGATCGCACAGCAGGTGTTGAAAAATCCGGAAGAATTCGTCAAGCAAAGAACAACGGAAATATCTGAAGTAGCTGGAACAAGTGTAGCCGGGATTACCCGCTTTGTTAAAAAGATGGGCTATGACAAGCTGACGGATTTCAAGCTGGCGATAACTCGGGATTTAGAGGTAGATCATTCGATTCCCTACGAAGATATTACCGCAAATGACAGCGCTTTAACGCTGTCTCGCAAAGTCATTACTCATAATGCACAGGGATTGATGGATATTGAGGATAACTTAAAAGAAGAAGAATTAAAGGAATGTATTCGTCTAATTACGAACGCCACAAAAATCAGTTTTGTTGGCTTAGGTGGTTCGATTTCCGTAGCGCAGGATGCTTATTTGAAATTTATGCGGATGGGGAAAAATGTTGAACTCTTAACAGATGTTCACCTATTGACGATTTCGGCTTCCGTCAGTCAACCTGATCAGGTGATTTTGGTGGTGAGCCATGAGGGGGCCAACACAGAATTGAACGCGGCTTTGAAAATTGCCAGTGAAAATGGCGTAAAAATACTCGCGATTACACAATTTTCGATGTCACCACTGGCTAAAATTGCAGACATTTGCTTGTATACTTTTTCTAAAGGATTCTCTTATAAACCAGAGCCGTTGATTTCGCGCGTGTCCGAATACACACTTGTCGATATTTTATATGTAGCATTTTGCATGTACTCCGGAAAAAATATTAAAAATCAATTGAAGGTTATCAGTGAGAATTTGAAGCAATTCAAAAATTATGAAGCATAAACCTGAAGGGAGAATTTTGATGCAAATTGGATTTATTGGATTAGGAAAAATGGGATTAGCAATGGCAACCCGAGGGGTAAAAGGCGGACACGATTTGATCGCCTTGGATCACTCGCAGGCCGCGCGCGACCAAGCGCAAGAACGAGGAATCAAAACAGTTGCTAGTCTGACTGAATTATTGGAGGCGCTATCAATTCCGCGTGTGATTTGGTTACAAACGCCACCGGGAGAACCAACCCAGAGCTTGATTCATGAGCTTAGTAAGACTGTTGACCAAGGAGATATTATTGTAGATGCAGGTAATTCAGATTTTAGAGATACTAAGAAAAATGCGGATTATTTCGCGGATTTAGGTATTAATTTTGTTGATGCAGGTGTTAGTGGCGGAGTTTCTGGTGCGAAAAACGGTTGTGGGCTGTTAGTTGGTGCGAAGCCTGATTTGTATGACAAATTAACGCCTTTTTTTGATTCCTTAGCGGCACCGAATGGCTATTGTTTATGTGGTGATACGGGAGCGGGACATTATTCTAAGACAATTCACAACGGTGTTGAGTATGCACTAATGCAAGCATATGCAGAAGGCTATGAAATGTTGATTTCTTCGGATATTAAGGTGGATGTTTTGACGGTGATGCAGGCATATCAAGGTGGGTGTTCGATTCGGTCGCATTTATTATCCAAGGTAATCGAAGCTTTAGAGCCAGATCCAACACTAAATTCAATAGAAGGCTATGTGGCAGATTCCGGTATGGGACGCTGGACGGTAGAGGAAGCAATTAAGCTGAAGGTACCAACGCCGACAATAACTGCTGCATTACAAGCTCGATTCCGTTCTCAACAGGAAGATTCTCCACAAATGCAATGCTTAGCAGCTCTAAGAGGAGCCATCGGCGGACATCCAGTTAAGCGTAAAGGAGCGGCAAAATGAGTATTCAAGGATTGATTAAAAACAATATTGATGAATTAAACGAAATTCAACAACGTTTAGACGAAACACAATTAACTGTCATTGCAGGGAAACTAATCGGGGCGAATCGAATTTTCTTTAGTGGGATGGGGCGTTCCGGGAATATGGTCAAGGCCTTGGCAATTCGCTTTATGCACTTAGGATATGATGCTTACGTGGCAGGGGATGCGGCGACACCATCAATAAGTAAAGGGGATGTGCTAGTGGCGGTTTCCTCTTCTGGAAAAACAAATGTTACCATGAACCACTTGGAAACGGCTAAAAAAAATGGTGGCACCACAGTATTGATTTCCTCGGTACGCGAAAATCCCGAACGGTCTGATTGTTACTTATGTATTCCTGCAAAAACGGAGGTTGCATCTACGCAGCATGCGGGTTCTTTATTCGAGCAATCGGTGCTGATTGTTGGAGATGCTTTATCTAGCTACATCCAATCAAAAGAGAATATTTCGACTGAGTATATGAATGACCGACATGCAAATCTTCAATAATAGGAGGAAAAGGAATGACGAATTCAGTATCTCTTAAGGTAAGGGTTCAGAAGATAGGTGCTTTCTTAAGTGCAGAGGTGATGCCGAATATCGGTGTATTTATTGGTTGGGGAATTTTGGCAGCGCTGGTAATTCCGACTGGTTGGTTACCGAATGAAAAGCTGAATGTTCTAGTTGCTCCAACTATGAAATATTTAGTACCGGCTTTAATCGGCTACACTGGTGGGTTCAATATCCATGGCAAACGGGGCGGTGTTATCGGAGCCTTTGCGACGATGGGTATTATCTTAGGTGCTGAGATGAATATGTTGGCTGGTGCGATGTTTATGGGCCCAGCTTCGGCTTGGCTGTTGAAAAAGCTGGATGGCTGGTTTGATGGCAAGATCAAGCCCGGACTAGAAATGATGGTAAACAATTTTACTTTAGGTATTCTTGGTGTTTCCTTAATGATTATCGGTTATTTAGGTATTGTGCCGATTATTGAGTTTTTGATTGGAATTTTAAGCGGTGGGGTTTCCGCGCTATTATCACGCGGGTTGTTGCCGTTGATGGCTCTATTTGTTCAACCGGCAAAGGTCTTATTCTTAAATAATGCGGTTAATCACGGTATTATGATCCCCCTAGGCATTGAACAAGCAACGCAAGCAGGAAAATCGTTGCTGTTTATGATTGAAGCAAATAACGGTTGTGTTTTAGGTGTGGCGCTGGCTTTTTCAATTTTTGGGAAAGGCACAGCGAAAAAAGCAGCTCCAGGAGCAGCGATTATCAATTTCTTTGGTGGAATCGGTGAGGTAGTCTATCCCTTTGTCCTTAGTAAACCGCTAACTTTACTAGGGATGATCTCTGGAAGCATGGTGTCACTTCTGATCATTCAGTTCTTTGGTGGTGGGACAGTTGCTCCAATTTCTCCTGGGAGCTTTTTCGCTTTAGCATCCGTTTCAACAAAGGATACGATATTGGTGAATATCATTTCCTACTTTGCCGGTATGCTAGTGTCAATGCTGGTAGCAGGCTTCTTCTTGAGAATCGATCGCACGACTGAAGAAACACTGTTGCCAGAAGCTGATAATGCCCTTGTAAATGAAGCAGTATCAAGCCAATCCACTGCAAATAATTATACCACAAAGCCTGTGCTTGAGAAGGCGATGATTAAACGGATTGTTTTTGCCTGTGATGCAGGTATGGGTTCCAGTGTGATGGGAGAATCCATCATGAAGACCAAGTTGAAAAAGGCGATGCTGGACATCGAGGTCATCCATTCCTCGGTGGCTTCATTACAGGAAACAGTTGATACTTCCGACATTATCATCACTACACGACCATTGGCAGATAGAGTGCAAAATGTTCTTACGACTAATTCTTTAGATAATCAAGTTTTCCCAGTGGATAATTTGCTAAACGGTGATACCTACGATCAATTAATCAAGGACATTTTTGAAAAATAGATTTTGGAGGAAATGACATGGACGTTTTAACCACAAATAACATAATGCTCAATGCCTCATTTAACAATAAGTGGGAGTCAATCAAAGCTTGCGGACAAATTTTGCAACAATACGGCTATGTACAGGCTTCCTATATTGAGGAAATGATTGAGCGGGAAAAAAGTGTCAGTGTCTATATTGGCAATAACGTGGCGATTCCTCACGGGATTACTACCAACACTGACAGTATTCTACATTCGGGACTCTCAGTGATTCAAGTACCAGAGGGAGTAGATTTTGACGGTAATGCAGTAAAGCTATTGGTAGGAATTGCGGGAAAAGGGGAGGATCATATCGCCCTTTTAAGCAAAATTGCCTTAATCCTAATGGATGAGAAAAATGTTGCATTACTAGTCAACGCTGAAACGAAAGCTGAGATACTTGCGATTTTACAAGACTAATTTTTAGAATATGCTCCTTATAAAGTGGACAAGGAAAAAAATCCTAATCCATTTTGTAAGGGGCTTTTTATACTATAATAGAAGAAACAACGAGGAGGGACTCTGATGGCTAAGCTCCAGATATCAATGGCTAATGCGTTAAAAACGGCTGCTGAAAAAGTCATTGCGGAATTAGGCTTAACACCTGAAGCTGCGATAACGGTGCTTTATAAACAAATCGTAGAACATGGAAAAATCCCATTCCCCATCGAACAAACTGAGAACAGCAAGCTGGCTCAAAATGTCCAACGATGGTCAGAAAATCTGCCCGTGAGACGGCTTGATACGGATGAGAAATTGACTGAAAAAGAAAAGCGCATGAAATCATGAAGAAATATAATAGAGATTTAGGCGAGTTTCAACAAAAAGCGACGAGCAAAGAATTTAGAACGGTTCTTAAATATGTCGCTAATGAAGCTAACCGCAAGCAGCGTGAATTAGTTGGGCAAGAAAATGGTCCTGAAAAATAGAGGAATGTCGTTATCAAGGGAACTGACTCCTCAATAAACCTATACTCTCAAAAGCCTCCATCAAAACTTGATGGAGGCTTAACATCGTCACTTGATAGGAACAAAAATCTATTAATCTTTATCACTGCGATTGCAGATAAATAAGAATGAAATCAATAAATAAAGAAATGATAAAAGAGTGTAAAAGGAGTGTCTAATGATTGATTATGTACTTATTTTTGTATTATAATAAAAGAAACTAAGAGGGGTGAATAAGATGGCCAAATTACAAATTTCGATTGATGATGATTTGAAAAATGATGCTGAGAAATTGATTGATGAATTAGGATTAACACCCAAAACAGCGATAACAGTCTTTTATAAACAAATACTAGAACAAGGAAAAATTCCATTTTCAATTGAACTATCAGAGAGAAGTAAGCTTGCTCGAAGCGTTCAACGATTGTCAGAGGATATACCTGTAAGACGACTTGATACAGACGAAAAAATCAATGAGTGGATTAATGAAGATGAATAAAAGTGATATAGCTACAGTTTATGTTGCCTTTACGAATAGCGCAAATGGAAAACGTAGACCAGTGTATATTATTCAAGACGATAACAGTAATATTCAGTTTTTTTCTATAACATCAAAGTATCATACGAAATCAGAAACGATTAAGCAGCAGTATGTCGAGATTAGAGATTGGGAACAAGCTGGCTTGAAAAAAGAATCGTGGATTGATATAGGCACAATCAATGAAATACCAAAAGATAAAAAGGATATTACGTGGAAAAAAATAGGTGTGTTGAGTAACAATGATTTGAAACGATTAGAATTGAGACTACACAACAAACCCTAGACCAGATTCACATCTCAATACACTCAAAAGCCCCCATCAAAATCTTGATGGGGGCTTAACCTCGTCACCTCACAGGCATATACATCTCTGTCAGATATTCGTCTTCCGGCTGATCTTCGCCGTTCAAATAGTGATAATAGATGCCGCCGGCTGGTTCGTAACCATAGGCAGGGAGCCAGTTCATCAGCTCTTCTAAGGTAGGATCTTGCTTTTCGTAGGGTCCGCGATCGATGGTGAGCGCGATCTTGCGGATCGGGTTCGTCTGGGTTTGCACCTCGCCCTTGCCCTCAAGTGGTCGCGGCGTGGCGAAGCCGATCTCCACATCCAAGGCTTCCAAATCGATATTGTGGAAGCAGACGATCGGGCCGCTGCTAGGCTGTGCCTCGTTTTCTTCGATCAGAGCAAGGATGCTGCCGACCGCTGTTCCCATCAGCTCTGAGTATTCTTCAAAAAAGTTAATCGTCCTGCGCAGCGTCAGCAGGTGCTGTTCTGGCAGTTCCTTGATCATAATATCCGCGATTCTAGTCATTGTACGCCCTCTTTTCATTTTCTATTGTGTCATAGAAAATCATAGCAAAGAGCATCCGATTCCGCTTGTCCGTCAGTGCTCAATTCTAGTCGGCAAAGTCACGAAACAAATAAACACCCAAAACGGCATTAAAGCCCATCGCCGCGAAAACGCTGAACCGTTCGGGGATGCCGAAATAGTCGCGGGGCACCGCATTGACGCCAATCGCTCCTGCGATCATGAAAAAGAGGGCAAGCAGCGCCCATTTTGCTAATGAGGGATGGGATTTTCCGCGAAGGCAGCTAACGATAATCACCAGCAGGGAAGCCAGCGACAGGACAACCACCAATACCGTGACAACGACGTGCATGATATCCTGAAAAGTCCCCGCAAATCCGCTGTCCGTCAAAGGAAACATCGTGTAGCCCACCGCCGACAGCCACATCATCACCGTAAATAAATAAATCCCCAGACGCAAAGCGCGGGTCAGTTTTCCTTGAATATAAACGCAAAGCACCGTAGCAGATACGACACTGCCGACACCAGACAGCGAAGCCAACTGATTCCAAATGATTCGCGAAGGGGCGTTCTCGGCACTCAGATCACTGACCGCCTGCGCCATCCAGTCGTAGCCGGGATATGCCAGCGGGCTGAACACGACCGCCGCGGTATAAGATAGCAGACTGACCACACCCAGCAGCCCCAGCCAATGAATCAAGCCGCGTTTCTTACTCATGACCGCAAGCCTCCATCCGGTACAACCGATAAAACTGGCGAATATGCCGCTCCAACAGCTCCACACATTCCATTTCTCTGTCCAAATGACGATCACAGATCGACAGCAAAAGCTGGATTGGCGCGTAAAAATGCAGCGCCATGACCTGCGTATCCCATGCCTCCAGCACGCCCGCTTGGACCAGCATAGCAAACAGCATTCCCTGATAGCTCAACGGATCATCCGCATATTGCTTGGTATACATCGCCGCAAGTTCGCTATCCTGAAACTGCTCGATCGTCAAAAGCTTGCGAAAATCCGCCGCATACTCATCATGCAAAAAGAAGTCAAACAGCTTTCGCCCCAGCGCCACCAGTTGTTCCTCCGACATGCCGTCAAACAAGGGCGCATCCGCCTTACCATCACGACCATCCAGCATTAAGCCCGCCATATTTTTCTCATACCGTGTATTCATTTCTTGCAGCACCGCATCGAAAATCTCCTGCTTGTTTTTATAGTGCTTGTACAAAGAAGGGGCCTTGATCCCGACCGCCTGCGCGATCTCATCGACGCTCACCGCGCCATACCCCTTAGTGGCGAACAGCCGCGCCGCTTCAATGACGATCCGCTCTTTCGTAGGTAATTTATCCATCGTCTTTTCTCCTTGGCTAATAGTTGTTAGCCTAAGTTTAGCTAATAATCATTAGCCTGTCAAATTACAACAAAACCCGAGCATAAAATAAACAAGACGTACGACAATTACCCCTGCGACCGCAAATTCGCAGGGGTAGTCGTCGTACGATTGATCTTCATAATCAATGCAATTTCCTTTCTGAGTATGAAATGGCGTACAATCACTTATGTTCATTTTCTATCTTTTTGATCGTTTCAAGGTCTAATTCAGTAGCTTCCACGATTTTCTCTATAGGAAAGTTCATCTTGAGCAACCGAAGAGCAACTTTTCTCTTCACTTCCTCAATCCCTTCCATTCGAGCAGTAGAGATTACGGCATCAGTGATAGCCTTTGACTTATTGATTTTCATAATCATCTCTTTTTTCCTTTCTAAGTATGAAATGAGCGTACAATCATTTATGTTCATTTTCTATCTTTTTGATCGTTTCAAGGTCTAATTCAGTAGCTTCTACGATTTTCTCTATAGGAAAGTTCATCTTGATCAACCGAAGAGCAACTTCTCTCTTCACTTCCTCAATCCCTTCCATTCGAGCGGTAGAGATTACGGCATCATTGATGGCTTTTGATTTATTGATCTTCATAATCATCTGTTTTTCCTTTCTGAGTATGAGATGGGCGTACCATCACTTATGTTCATTTTCTATCTTTTTGATCGTTTCAAAGTCTAATTCAGTAGCTTCCACGATTTTCTCTATAGGAAAGTTCATCTTGAGCAACCGAAGAGCAAATTTTCTCTTCTCTTCCTCTCGAGCGGTAGAGATTACGGCATCAGTGATGGCTTTTGACTTATTGATCTTCATAATCATCTCTTTTTTCCTTTCTGAGTATTAAACAGGCGTACAGTCATTTATGTTCACTTTCTATCTTTTTGATCGTTTCAAGGTCTAAATCAGTAGCTTCCACGATTTTCTCTATAGGAAAGTTCATTGTGATCAGCCGAAGAGCAACTTTTCTCTTCACTTTCTCAATCCCTTTCTCAATTCCTAGATCAATTCCTTCCTCAATCCCTTCCATTCGAGCAGTAGAGATTACAGCGTCAGTGATGGCCTTTGACTTATTGATCTTCATAATCATCTCTTTTTTCCTTTCTAAGTATGAAATGGGCGTACCATCATTTATGTTCACTTTCTATCTTTTTGATCGTTTCAAGGTCTAATCCAGTAGCTTCCACGATTAGCTCCATAGGCAAGTTCATCTTGATCATCCGAAGAGCAACTTCCTCAATCCCTTCCATTCGAGCGGTAGAGATTACAGCGTCAGTGATGGCTTTTGACTTATTGATCTTCATAATCATCTGTTTTTCCTTTCTGAGTATGAAATGGGCGTACCATCATTTATGTTCACTTTCTATCTTTTTGATCGTTTCAGAGTCTAATTCAGTAGCTTCTACGATTTTCTCTATAGGAAAGTTCATCTTGAGCAACCGAAGAGCAACTTCTCTCTTCACTTCCTCAATCCCTTCCATTCGAGCGGTAGAGATTACGGCATCATTGATGGCTTTTGATTTATTGATCTTCATAATCATCTGTTTTTCCTTTCTGAGTATGAGATGGGCGTACCATCACTTATGTTCATTTTCTATCTTTTTGATCGTTTCAAAGTCTAATTCAGTAGCTTCCACGATTTTCTCTATAGGAAAGTTCATCTTGAGCAACCGAAGAGCAAATTTTCTCTTCTCTTCCTCTCGAGCGGTAGAGATTACGGCATCAGTGATGGCTTTTGACTTATTGATCTTCATAATCATCTCTTTTTTCCTTTCTGAGTATTAAACAGGCGTACAGTCATTTATGTTCACTTTCTATCTTTTTGATCGTTTCAAGGTCTAAATCAGTAGCTTCCACGATTTTCTCTATAGGAAAGTTCATTGTGATCAGCCGAAGAGCAACTTTTCTCTTCACTTTCTCAATCCCTTTCTCAATTCCTAGATCAATTCCTTCCTCAATCCCTTCCATTCGAGCAGTAGAGATTACAGCG
>NZ_NGLG01000002.1:1158230-1162615 GCF_002140655.1 Enterococcus sp. 3H8_DIV0648
TACCATCATTTATGTTCACTTTCTATCTTTTTGATCGTTTCAGAGTCTAATTCAGTAGCTTCTACGATTTTCTCTATAGGAAAGTTCATCTTGAGCAACCGAAGAGCAAATTTTCTCTTCTCTTGCTTAGCCCCTTGTTCAATCCCCTGCTCAATTCCTAGATCAATTCCTTCCTCAATCCCTTCCATTCGAGCGGTAGAGATTACGGCATCATTGATGGCTTTTGATTTATTGATTTTCATAATCATCTCTTTTTCCTCCGATCCTAGACTGTAATAGTCTACTTTTTGTTTGGCTTTTTTTATATAGTCGGGTGCGTTGGCGAGAGTCTCGCCAGTTTTTAGAAAGTGCTGCCAGTGATGGATAGCGCTTTGGCTCTTTCTATTATTATTTTTCAAGCTAAGGAAGCATAGGAGCAACAGTTCTTTTCTATTAGTTCCAAGAAACGGCTGATTTGTCTGCTCGTTTAATAAGCGGAAAAGCTGCAATGCGTCTTGTTTTTGGTCAAATAAGTGAAAGTCCACGATATTGATACCATAGGCAGGGCGCAGGGCGGAAAAATTATTGTCTCGAATAAAATCATTGGTTTCAAGATTGCCAAAGGGGCTGCAAAATGCTTCTGCTAAGTAAAAAATCGAACGTTCGCGAAAGTAAGCATGGGGCTGAATTTGGCATTCGAGCGTCGTGTGACTGCCATCTTCTCCAATGGCCAAGATGTCTACTTCGGTTCGTAAGATATCCATTTCTTCAAAGGCTTTTTTATAGCTGTCAATATGATACGTTTCTTTTGGCGTAAGGGTCTGGAATTCAATACCTAGCAGGTCTTTGACAAAGGCTCTAAGGATAGACGAGGAATCTTCGGAGGTCAATAATTTTTTGAAAAGCAGGTCGTTTGTTGGTAAAAATTTTTGCATTTTTTTCACACCTTTCAGATAGCAAGAATCCATACTGAAAGGCGGTATCTCCTTGTATTATAGCATGGTGATTCAGTGACTATCAAAATTCTTTCACTCTAAGATACGTAAATGAATGGAGATAGCTGCCAGAAAAAACCACGAAACTTACCCCTGCAATCAACCGATCGCAGGGGATATTCTCGATCCCTAAAGAGTATAAGTAAATAGCCTTGGTACCAATGATTCTGGTATCCAGCTTTACGAACTCGCTTTCTCGCCGTTAATTAGGAAATCATTTTTCAAAAAAAGAGTCCGATTACCATTGCATCACGCGAGTCATCCATCAATCGATGCGGCTAAATTTTCGCCAGAATTTCGCCGCATTTTCGATGACAAATCAGTTTTCTAATCACGCGTTAGCGTGATTAGAAAAACTGGCAAAGTCTTCCTTACAATGTCGTCATGGATCTCGTCCGCCCAGCCAATGATTGACGAGGGCGATGACCAATCCCACAAAGAGGGGAGCGAGGACATATCGGATCAGCTCACTCATAAGCATCACCTCCTTTTTCCGTGTGGGAGGATGACGACACGAGTTACCTACGCTTAGTCGCTGTTAAGAAGGAAAGTATTCAGTTAGTTCTTATTAGTTAGATGCGCCTCAAGAAGAGTCGTCGTCGCCGTCTTTTTGCTTGCCCCAGACGCGTGCGATCAATCGTTTGAGGTGCCCGATTTCCTGTTGTGATCGCTGATTCGGGGGCGCGCCGGAATTTTCGGCGAGGCGTTCCTTTTCACGTTCATGGTCCTTTTTCCGCAGGATCGACTTCAAGTCTTTTGCGGGCATGGCAGACTGGACCTGCGCTGGTTCCTCTGCCATAGGAAGTGCTGCTTTTGCCGCTGTTGGGAGTTCGACAGGGTGTTGCTGACCATCAATCGTGTGCTTTTCTCCGATTTGTGGTGATTGTATGATTAATGAAAGAGGGTTATTTCCCGTTTCTGCCGAGTCTCTCAGCTTTTGCGCCAGCATCGTTCCTGTTGGTGTTAATGGTGATTTGGCAGGGGCGGCTGCCTTTGGTTCTTCGGCTGGTTGTTCCTCTGAAGAAGACAGCGCGCGCGGTGTTTCTTCCTCGATCTCTGGTTCTTTTTCTTTATCGAAAACTTCGCGATCATAGGTGGTGACGATCCTGCCTGTGACCACAGTATCAAATAGTTTTACGCCGTCTTTTTCAAAAATATCTAGTTGAGTTAATAGTTCGCAAGCTTCTTTGAGCTGCGGTCCGGGTAGATCGGCATTCACATTTTTATAGGTCCAGTCGTGCTCTTTGCCTAGACCATTGGTGAAGGTCGTGACTAAATCATGGGTCATCTTTTTACTTTCCTTTCTTCTTTTTTCTATGCGTAGGTGGGCTTACTCTCAAGGTTCGTTCGTTTCATCAGGACGAACTTTTGCGATTAAGGAACGGACAAGGGACATGGCTTTTTCGCCAAAGTTACGGACAGGGAATACCTTTGATGACAACGAGCGCCATTCAGGTGCCATGAAATAATCCTTAAAGTAATAAAAGAACCGCTTCATGGTGCGCGTTGCCTTGGTATTCATAAAGATATCGCGGACAAGATCCTTTAGAATGAAGGCAAACTCCTCCGCACCAAGCTGGAACCGTACACGTAATGCCAAGATATATTTGATCGTTAAGCTGCTATTTTGCGTTTGATAATAGTAATTGGTAATGCGTTTTTCTAGTGTTGTTGATTTAAGATTGAACAATTGTCGGCAAGTCAGAGTTTGTTCATTCATAGATTCTTATCCTCCTTTTAGTTAGTAGAGGAAGGCGGGGGTTAGCCGCCCATCCTCACATGCTGCTTAAAATACGATGCGTTCGACAGTTTCGACAAATTTGGCGCTGGTGACTTGATCGAATAACTTGTCACCATTTTTATCGAATAGGTTTAAGAGAGTCAATCGCTCTAAGGTGCCCCGCACCTCATCATTGGATTTGTTGTCGTTGGCATTCGGATAGCTCCACGTTTGGGAACGTCCGTTGCTGGTTTTAAAGATCGCTACTAATTTTTTCATCTACACTTTTCCTCCTATTATTTACTCACTCGTGATTGGCTGGTGATGATTACGCCATCTAACAATGTGCCTTCTGCGTCGAGCTCCTTCATAAGCTGTCCCAGTTTTAGGATCTCTGCTTCGTCTGGGTTATCGACGACATTTTGGAACGTGACTTTCTTTAACTTCTCCACTCCTGGTACTGAGAGCTGCACTTGTAATTTGGTACTTAATTTTTGAATCATTGTAACGCCTCCATGTGTTTGAATTTTTTTGTACCGGCCGGTGACTAAAGAATAGCCGAAAGTCAAAAAATCCACGATGTCCAAAATCGATGGCAGGTGTCCAATTTCGAACTTTTAGGCCTTAGAAACGTTGAGTTACCGTTTTAAACCCCTGTCGAAGGCCATTTTTTTCGGTGAATGCCGTTTGCATTTTTTTCTGATTTATGATCCGTCCAACGCAACGAAATAGGGCACAAAAAAACTGGACGATCACTCGTCCAGTTAGGGAGGAAATATTGTTAACTCCATGATTCCCAAGGGATGTTCTCAGGCTCATCGACCAATTCGTCGTAGTAATGAAGAAAGCGGGCCCGTTGATAGCGCCGATTGACCTCACCGCTCTTAGTGACAAACTGCTGGAGCAGCGGCCGTTTCCTCAAGCTGTTGCCAAAGGAAGTGTTATACAGCTTCAAATAATCCTTAGGAAACTTACCCAATGTAGAAAAATAAAAGGAATCCTGCCGAACCGCCGCCAAGATCGCACAAGCAGCCTCTGCCCGCAGTAAAATATAATACCGCTGAATCGGGACATGCAGCTTCAGCCCATCCACCATCTCGGCGTAAAACAAGATACCAGAAGTGTTGATCTCTTGGATTTTTAACGGATTGATCCAAACCGTATGCTGGACACTCTCCAACGGAAACAAGACAAAGAAAGGGCAGACCCAAGGGAATTTATATTTGCCGAAGCGCCCGATATCCTTTAACACCGAAGACATGATGCTATAATCAGGAAAACAATGCGCAAAGGCAAAGTGGCGCAAGGTATTCAAGGCGCTCTGCGTGTTATAAAAGCAGCCCTTCTCAGTAAATACTAAGACACCCTTTCGATCAGGCAGGGGAATGATACAGTTGATCTCGTGCTTCTCTAATGGATCAAAGGCGATCGCCTCTGCAAGATAGCGCTCCCATAATTGTGACCACTTTCGGTCATCTAACACTTCTAATTGATGCTCGTCATTCATTTGTAACTCCTCCTAACAATAATTATTAAATAATAGTTCCACTCAAATTATACGACGAAAATAAATAGAAAAACGTGCTGTTTTTTGTAAGGCAAACTATGAAAAATCGAAAATCTCTAATAATCTTGTTATAATTTAATCAATAAAAAAAGGAGAAACAATTTCGTTTTTATAACCAAATTGA
>NZ_NGLG01000002.1:1162715-1172913 GCF_002140655.1 Enterococcus sp. 3H8_DIV0648
AAACAATTTCGTTTTTATAACCAAATTGACATAATTAAAACCGGAAAAAGGGCGTTCACTCATTAAAATCTGAGTGGACGCCCTTTGCTTATGTAATGGGTATTGTTTGACTAAATTATTATTTCCATATAATGTTTTTTCGTAGTTTATCTAAAACTATGAACATTATTCTTTTATAATCTGTTCTCAATTAACAAAAAAACGAACTGATTTGATTTAATTATAGAATATAGGATAAGAATAATCAATATATTTTGTAAAAATCACCTCAAAAGAATAAATTTAATGTTTCATAACTGAAATTTTCGCTAAAACTCAGTTAGAAATAAGCTGAACAGAAGAAAATATCTAGTTATTGACCGTCAATTGAGCCGTCAAAATAAGAAAAGATTTAAGGAGAGAATTATGCGCAGAGGCGAAAACATTTATAAAAGAAAAGATGGACGTTGGGAAGGACGCTACAAGAAAGGAAATAAACCCAACGGACGAATCAAATATGGCTATATCTATGGAAAGACCTTTAGTGAAGTACGATCAAAGCTCTATGGAATGAAAGCATATTACCAGACCCACCAAGAACTATACGGCGGTGCCTGTATCCCATTAGAAGAATGGGGGCATCATTGGTTAAACGAAATCCGACAACAGGTGAAGCACTCAACGTTTAATTCCTACTACTTTAAGCTGACGACATACGTCTTTCCTTATATAGGAAACATCGATCTCAATGAATTAAAGCTTGAGAATGGGAAATACCTCGTCAACAAGTGGATAGAAAAAGGTCTGGAAGTATCAACAATGCAAGTCATTTTAAGAATCGCGAACCAATGTTTATATGGAGCCCAAGAAAAAGATTACCTAAAACAAAACCCTTTTCTACTATTAAAGCTGCCGAAAAAACGAAAAAAACTCATCCGTGCATTAACGTGGGATGAACAAAATGAACTAGAGAAAGCCGCGCTATCAAGAAAGAATCACACAGGCTTACCAACCTACTTAGCACTGCATACAGGACTAAGAATCGGGGAGATCGCGGCACTAAAATGGAGCGATATTGACTTTGACCGTAATATCATCACAGTCAATCAAACCTATCAACGTGTCGCCCTTAGAAAAGGAGATCAGAAAACCCAACTAATCTTTGGCTCAACGAAAACAGAATCAGGCACACGCTCTGTCCCGATGGGTAAACCTTTGCGAAAACAGCTATTCAAGTACAGTAAAAAAGCAACAGGAAAATACGTCTTCTCTACCCAAGGACACCCAATAGAACCGCGATTATTAACCTATCATTTCCATCAGATACGAAAACAATGCGGACTAGAAGATATTCATTTCCATCAACTGCGCCATACCTTTGCGACGCGCTGCCTAGAACCGCAAAACGATATTAACTCAGTCAGCGCTATGCTGGGGCATAGCTCTACCCAGTTGACCTTGGATACCTATGCGGATTCTATGATGGAACAGAAAATAAAAGTCATTTACCAGATGGAAGCCGCCATGTGTGAGCGAAAATAAAGCATAAATAAATGAAAAATTTTTCAAACCCCGAAATTCTGCCTCCCTTTTTTTCTCACTCCAAGTAAGCGCTTACTAAAATGAATTGTTCCTTCAATCCGTATACTTTAAAAAATTTTAAATTAAAGAATCGGAGTCCGTTGAACGCAAAATTCACAGACACTTTATGCGCCGTCATTTGCCGTCAGAGAGGGGTTGTGAGTGGCGGTTTCATCGTTTTTTTATGAGGGTTCATAGTTTTAGATAAACTACGAAAAAAAAGTAATCCTAACTTAACAAAAAAAGTTCTAGTTATCCCAATATCAAATGTACCACTTTTGTACATTATAGATATAAAAAATTAAATTATATTAAGGAGAGAAAGAGATGAATAAGAAAAGATTAGTTGCTGGTTTATTGACTAGCGCGACAGTAGTAGGTTTATTTGCGACAGGAGGAACAGCTTTTGCGGCAGAAGTGGATAGTGCAGAATCAGAAGTAGGGATTGGATTTAGCAATCATATCCCAGGTAAAACCCCCGGACCATTGGAAATCAAATGGGCGCCTATTAATTTGAATTTTGATGACTCAAATGATTATACTCAAACATCATTTAATGAAGTAACCGGATCAAAAATGTATACAGTTGTCAATGATTCTCGAGGGGGAGCTACAGACAAATGGGAGCTAAGTGCAAAACTTGGCAATTTAATGAGTGGCTCAACTCAACTAGTTGGTGCACAACTTGAGTTTGATGCTGTGAAACAAGGGTATACAGGAACGGCTAAACCAGAACTACCCGGATCAATCATCGCACCAACAGGTTCCGCAGCAGTTACAGCTGCTAACTTCACACTGGGTCAAGGTGCTGCTGCGACAAAAGTGATGGAAGATGGTTCTGGTGGAACGGGTACTTTCCAAGGTGCAAGTGCAATGGAAATGTCTAACATTAAACTGAATGTTCCATCAAATGTAGTCAATGCTGGTAAAGAATTTACTGGCAAATTAACTTGGTCATTGGATGACACTCTATAAGAAATTAAAAGAAAAGAGGAGCAGGAGGGCGTCTCCTCTCCCCTTTTTTGTTGAAGGAGGACGCCATGACGATGCGAAGTAAACTTAGAAAATTCATGTTTCTTCTATTATTAGTAGTTGGGACTTTATTTGTTTCGATGACAACTTATGCAGCAGAGGATTCGAAAGATCCGGCTGGCTATACCGTTGAAAGTATCATCCCAGAGAATCAAGTGGACAAGACAAAAACCTACTATTATCTATCAATGGAACCGAAACAAACGCAAACGGTCCAAGTTAAAGTCATCAGTACGAAAAAAGAACCGGTGACGGTTAGTTTGGCAGTTCATGATGCGGTTAGCAGTTCCGTTGGCGCGATTGACTATGCGAACCCGAAGCCAAAGCTGGATCGAAGCTTAAAAAATCCGATCACAGACTTGGTGAAGATCAAAGACAATGTCAAAGAGGTAACGGTTCAGAACTTTGAGGAAAAGATAGTTGAGTATGAGATTTCAACACCGAAAAAAGATTTTACCGGAGTAAAACTTGGTTCTTTACGCTTTGTTCGTAAAAACGAGAAGTCGGAACAAAATAAAAATGGACTGACCTCAGAATACGCGCGCGTGATCGCGTTGATGCTGACAGAAGATGAAGAAACCTTTAATCATGGAGCAGAGCTTCATTTGAAAAAGGTTGGACTGAATCTATCGAACGGACGAAAAGTGATCGCGGCGAATATCCAGAATGATCAGCCGAAGGTTTTGCAGGAGATGAAGATCAACGGTCAGATTACTCGTAAAGGAGAGTCCGAGGTTTTAGCCAAACATAAAATGGAGAATTTTTCTGTGGCTCCAAATTCTAATTTCAACTTTGAGATTCCGTTAGGCCTTGAGAATTTCCAAGCCGGAACCTATGTGTTTACGGGTGAAGCCAAGGGGGATGGACGTACGTGGAAATGGAAAGAGACCTTCACAGTTGGTAAAGAACGAGCGGATAAGATCAATGAGGAAACAGTCTTCAAGATCAAGGTTCCGCAATGGGTGCCATGGTCAGTGGGACTTCTGATAGTTGCTTTGATCGGATTACTAATCTTTCTAACGCGTCGTCAAAGGAATTGGTATGAAAGGAAGTGAGGGATGTGAAACGTAAAAAGTGGGTATTCTTTCTACTATTATTATGTTTCCTTCTGCCGGTAACTACTCAAGCAGCAGAGGAGCAAGATATAGAGATTGGGATTGGTTTTAAAGAAGTACAACCATTACCCAAAGAAATACCTGCGATACCAAAGGAGAATGTACTGCCATTGACTTCTGGCGATAAGATCTATCAAGCACGAAGGATAAGGGCTTTGCCGAAAACGGGAATGATTCAGACCAGTTGGATAAATGTGATCGGAATTTTTTGTTTAGCGGTTTGGTTCTGGCTGTTTCTATTCTTCCGAATCAGAGAGGACAATGATTCGCAGGAAGGAGGAAATAGGAATGAGACTAAATAAACAAAAAGTTTTCCGTACCGCGTTAGTGGGATACTTCTTAGCAAGTACCTTTATCTTGAGCGGGGCAGCATTTGCGAACACAGAAGCGAGTGAGGAAGTTAGTACCGTACCAAGTACAACGCAATCAGAAAAAGCAGTTTCTTCCTCTAGCCCAGAACTACCAACGCTCAACTCTTCAAAAGAAGATGTTCCAACAGCTTCAACACTAAAGGTCGAAGAACCAAAACGCGAGCTTACTTATGAAGATAATCAAATGTTGGAAGAACCAAAGGCAGACTCGCCAGTTCCAGCAGTTCATTTCCAAGAAAAGCAACTGGAAAACGGGCTGACGATCAAAGGTTCTGTCTCCGCAGGTGCAGAAGTACGCGAGAATGTGCCAAGTTGGACGATTTTATCCGCGTTGATCCTTCAACGCTTGACTGAATCAGGTACTTGGCAAGAGGTTTATCGCTTTTCAATTGAGGGAAATGGCGTGAATGTAACTGACAGCGCTTTTTCATTTGACTATGAAAAACCAGTAACCGAAACGGGTGAATCAAACTATCGGTTAGCCGCAGACTATACAGTGAAATACTCAGAAGAAGATCAGGAACAACAAAAAGCTTCATTAGAAGTTGGTTCTGTGACCAAAGTCAAAGAAGAAGTGCAGGAAAAACCTTCTGAAACGGCTTCTTCGTCGCAAGAAAGTACCAATTCTGAACAGGAAAGCACTGAGGCAACTAAAGGAAGTATTGTCGAAAGCAGCGGACCGAAAGAAGACTCGAACGCTGAGGAGCCAATCGTTATCGACCCATCAACAATGGGAACAGGCGATGATAGTCCAAAAACGCTAGGAAATAATAGTCAAATTCCTGCGATGCAAGATAATTATCGTGAGGCGTTTCAACGTGGGATGGGGATAGTGCCGATGGCGAGTCCTATTGTTTCGCCTATAATAACCAACCCCAAATCGTCATCTGGTGATTCGTCTATTAGAGTTGATATACCTACAGTCATATCTGCACAGTATACTAGTAGAACAAAAGCCACAATGAAAGTTCAACTTGTGTGGGATTATATGGGGTATGGATCTGGAATGAGTATTGATGAGAATACAGCGACCACTGAAATAGATAAGAAAACGTATGCATTTACTGTAACACTCGGACACTCACAATGGAAAGCTGCTGTCAAAGGAGATCTTAAGCTGTCCTCTTTGACTGCTAGTTCTACTGATGGATATTATCATGGGAGATTATCAAAACTTACTAACCAACGTACTATTACAGTAGAGCATCCTAATATGTTTAGATGGGAGGGATGGTCAAAAAATGTTACTGAGTTTGAGTTTACTGATTTACCGGTAGGAGATATAACTTGGCTCGAATTTACAGTGAAACCGAATTATACCGGAGCTTCACAATTTGAATTTGGCTTTACACCTCCGACGATTGCTGATCTTACAGAAGTTTCTCAACCAGTCTTCACAGCTACGGACGGAGTTACAAACAAAGTAACGATGGAGCGAGGAACTTACACTGGGGATATCTCTGAAGATACTAATGACGGTATTTTTGAACTTTCTATAAATAAAGGTCAAAGTTACAGTAACCATACTAACGTAACTCACGATACAGAAAAAAGTCGTTACTATCATAAAAAAGATATCGAAAATTTAACAGCAGGGATGGAATATCGCGGACGAGTTGGTTTAAAAGATTGGTTAGGGGTGCTGAAATATTCAGCAAACAATAAATTTTGCACCCCTAATAGTGTAAATAAGCCTAGTTCAGTTGTACTAGGAGATCCTACAAATGCACATGATGCAACAGCTACAATTAAAGCAACTTACAATGTAGGTTCAGTTCCTGCACACCCCTCTGCAGTGGACGTCCAAATAAGTAAAGATCAAGTTAAGTGGAGTAGTTGGACAGCGAATACGACCTCATCCATTGATACGAATGTTAAGCAAGTAACATACACTCTTAAAGGGCTAGATGCATATACTAAGTATTACACAAGATATCGAGTGAAAAATGAAAGTGAACACTGGTCGCCGTTCTCGGCTATTGACTATAGTTTTACTACGAAAGCGATCCCTGTTGAATTTTCAGTTTCCCCTCCAGAGTTTTTTGCAACAGATACGGTTACGAATAAAGTTACAATGAAGCAAGGAACATATACCGGAAATATTGCTGGAAGCAAAGGTGTATTTAAAATTTTTGAAAATGGAGCATGGTCAGTTAAATACAATGATATGAATCATTCTGGAACGCCAAGTGGAACTTACTATAGTCGAGAGATTGAGGGTTTAGAAGTAGGAACAAAATATGAGGGATTAGTTTCTTTTAAAGAAGAGTCGAAACCTTGGAAGGATTCAACGTCGGCTTCATTTTATACACCAAATAGTATTGCTCAGCATGGAGTAAAATCGCAGAACATACCTACAACCATGAATGATTCATCTGTAACTTTTGAAGGTAATTATGCGGCTAGTTCAGTAACCCCTGCTCATCCTAAAGAGGTTCAAATCGAATATGGAACTGACGGAATCTCTTGGTTTCCTGGAAGTAATGCATCAGCAACTTCGTCAATTAATGAAGCTAGTAGAAAAGTAGAGTACACACTTAATGACTTAACGACGAAGACTGATTATTACACCAGATACAGAGTGAAAAATGATAGCAAGGCATGGTCCAATTGGTCGACATTATCATTTAAGACCGATGCAGTTCCGTTAAAAGTTTCTACCCCAATATTTGATCAAGCAAATGCGACAACAAATCAAATAACGATGAAGGATGGAACTTATACTGGGCATGTTTCAACTAATATTAATGATATTAATAAGGGCTCCATTGATCTTTCTACCGATAATGAATCTACATGGAGTGGGTATACAGGGACACTACCTTACACAACTACTTTGAATGGAACATATAATAGTTTATTGTTGACAGGGTTAAGCACGGGAACTACGTATAAAATTAGAGTTGGCTTGAAGGATGATAGCAGGGCCTATGTTTACTCTAACCCAACAGGAACCTTCTACACCCGAAATTCAGTCAATAAACCAATAATAGACACGCTTCATTTACCGATAAGTAGATACAATGCTTCTGCCACAATATCAGGTGTCTACGGGATCGGTCCAGCAGGAACAACCCCAGCTCATCCAGATAAAGTGAAGGTTCAAGTTAAACTGGATGGCGCCCCGAACTGGGAAGATGTAGATAGTAGTTCATCACCTAAGCTTGATAGTCAGTCGATCAATACTTCAAGTACAAAAGGGACATTCACTATTAGCAAACTGAAGGCAAGTACGAAATATCATGTACGCTACCAAGTAGAAAATCAAGGTGGTTGGTCAGACTGGTCGGCTTCCGAAGAGTTTGAAACATTAGCTCCACCAGCAGCGTTGGAAATCATCGATGCTCCAAAACTTGATTTTGGTATGCTGCAAAGCGAGAAATTTACGCAAACCGCGAATCTTTCCGCAGCGAGTCAAAAGAATCATTTGACCGTTGATAATACAGACACGACTAAAGGATGGAAACTGACTGCGGCGTTGCAACAACTAAAACGCACAGACAATCCAAGTATCGTGATGCCTTGGGCGAAATTAACAATGCCAATCAATTTACAAAACTCCACCGATGATGGAATAACTTGGTCGAACTATGCGACTGGCGTTGATGGTATACCAAGAACGATGAGTTTCAATTCTGGCGATCCAGCACAGAAATTGTGGGGAATCGTTAATCCAACAGATGCACAAGGCTTTTTCCGAACAGAGATCGATTGGAGCAATGTCGAGCTCGAAGTTCCGGGGAATCAGTACGAGCTTTACGAAGGGAAATTGGTGTGGAGTTTAGACGACACGCCATAGCCAGAAAGGGGAAAGAAAGAGGTGACGATTCCAATGTGGCTGGGAGTTTTCGGTGCGATCGCTGTGATCGGATTGATTAGTTTCTTGCTTTTCTTTATCAAGGACAGCCGATTACGAATGGAGTATAAGAAGAAGTCGACGGTGCTGCTGGTTGATTGCGGCCTGCTGTTCATCATGCTGGTAGCGATCGCCGCGGCGATCTTCCTATACCTTGATTGGCAAGCGCAGTTGAATTACTTTTTAGCGAATTAATCCGAGCGCATTTACTATTTACTATAGAAGCGTTCGATCTGTCTGATGGGTGTTTCCCTTTGTTCGACGCGTAACGTCCGTTCGTTCAGAAAGTGCTGCTCGCGCTGAATCATCCGTCTGTCTGACATAAAAATAGAGCCGCTCGATCTTTCGGGCGGCTAGTACATATCAACGGGTTGTTTACGCAACACAAGAACGAGGTGGAAAATGAATCGGATTTTGATCTTAACCAGGAATATTTCAGTAGAAAGCTATTTGCAGCAGCAATTACAAAAATTGAATTACGAGGTACTGGTGTCTGTTTCGCTTTGGGAGAATTGGGAGCACTCTCGCAAGTCGGATCACTTCATGGAGTCCTTCCAGTGGATCTTTTTGAGTGAGACGATCTCAGATGCGGAGACGCGGGATTTTGCGGAGCAGTGCCGTCAGGACTATCTTGTGCGGATCGTCGGCGAGGAACCTTCTGAGGAGACGGTGTCGGAATGGCGCAGGTGGCGCATTTTCGATTGGCTATTGGCGACGACCTCGCTGGAACGGCTGAGGGAAAAGCTGTTGCACAAGTCCTTGATCCAGCAGGTAGCGTCTACCCAAGGACCAAACAGCGCTACGTTCACATTAAGTCAGAGCAAGAAGGCCTTTCCCTTATACTTTTCAGACATTCATTTTACCAAGCTGGAAAAGGACATCATTCGCCGACTGATCACGTCCAAGAGCCTATCCATGAAGCGCGACGAACTCTGCCGCGGCTGGCGCTCTAAAAATCAAAACTCCAAACTAAGCCAACTGTCCTCATCCGTTACGAAGATCAGGAAAAAAGTCTTCGAAGCCTATGGGATCGAAGAAGCCGTCCACACCATCTGGGGAGAAGGCTATCAGTTGAACGCCTATTTTTACCAATGCCTGCTAAAAGGCGAGCTCCATAACCAATCGCAACGCCTCACTATCTAACGAGAAAGAAGGAATGACCATGAGCCAAATATTACTATTAACCAATAACCCACTAAACGAACAAACCTTTGAAGAACGCCTGCGCCAACTGGGACACGAGGTCTTCACCTCAAGATTGATGATCAATCTCTGCCTGTCGCAAAACGCGAACCACGACATCATCCGCATGTTTGATCTGATTATTCTCAGCGAAACACTGGCAAACGCCGAAGTCAAAGAACTCTTGGGCACCCTAAGCACCTGCGCGACTCCGATCCTCAGAAAATCCGATGAACAATTAGAAGACGCGCAGCTCGACGACTGGAAAGACCAAGGCCTGACCGAATGGATCGAAAGTCAGCCAACCCTAGAAGACCTGCGAGAAAAACTCAGCTGCGAAAAAGTCCACAAAGAAGGCAACATCGTCTTTCTGCCGAAAGCCGAAGACAAACGCCCGCTGTCCACCTTCTCACTAAGCAGCGGCGAGGTAAAGCTCTTCCAAGTCCTTTACCAACAACAAAAACAAACCATCCCAAGAGAAGAAATCTGCCTCCGCATGTGGAACCGCGGCAAGAGCAATTCCAGCATGTCCCAGCTTTCAGTGATGGTCAAGCACCTAAAGGACAAACTAGCCGGACAAGGTGTGGAAGGACCAATCATCGAGACTTGTTGGGGACGCGGCTATCGCCTGCATGAAACTGTGTATGAGCAGGTGTATCTGGATGGTGTAGAGGGGAAATTAGTGAAGCAGCAGTAAGAGGTCTTTTGAGGCCTCTTTTTTTGCGTCAATCAAGAGATGGGATTTCTACTATTCATGTGTACCTTATAAGTGGAAAGCTTTGATTAATCAGAGCGCATGCCCATGACTTAGCAGTAGCAATATCTTTTAATCCTCCGTTAAGGTCAGCTAGAAGAGGGATCAGGATTGGGTTTAATCGTTATAACGTATTTTTAGATACGTCCTTTTCTTAGTAGTTAATTTCTACCAAATTGCGTCCATTAATTTATCCTATCATCAAAATACTTTACCTAATGGGCACTCTTGAATGAAAAATTCAATACATCTTTTGTATCAAGTACATCTCATTCATATGGTGGATGGGAAAGTGCTCTGAGAATAATATACTGATGTCACAAATAGA
>NZ_NGLG01000002.1:1175719-1176826 GCF_002140655.1 Enterococcus sp. 3H8_DIV0648
GTAGCTCTGCTGGTACTAATTAGCGGGGTATTGATCCTGTCTCTTATACACATCTAGATGTGTATAAGAGCTATATTACGGACATAGCGATTCCAATTGGAGAAACGGAGACTTTTTCATTGTTCATCAGAGAAATGACGGCGAAATTCCCCACCTTCTATGACATCGTTTCCCGAGACACCATAAGGAAAATACAAAAATTGTGTTTCAGATGGGAGTACTTATCCTTTTCGTTGGCTTCGTTCATGACTTTGGATCAATTTGATTACTTTAAACAAAGTTATCCTATGCTTCATGAAGCCGTTTATGATTTTGTTTTAGCAGCGGATCGAATCCGGACTGGCGGACTTTTAGTTTATGAAAAGGCTCATCTTTATTATGATTTTCTATTTTGTCTATTATCTGATAAAGCTATTCAAGCGTTGGAAAGAAAGGTTCATGTCTTTATCGATTTTTCAGGCGGTGAAGACTACAATCAATTTCTTACTATGAATATCCAATCGTTTGACTATCTAGACATCGTAGTTGACAAAAAAGTAACGGCGAGCACGGATATCTATGTCTCAGATTTTTTCAATAGTAAAGTAAGATGTGAACAAATTATCTGGAAAAATCCGCCTTTAGCTCATGATTGGAAAGAGTTTGCGGATAAGGTGATCCGAGTAAGAGGTAATCGTGCAGATTGATCGGCAATAATCAGCTAGCGAATCCTTTGTATCTTTACAAAAGTCAAGAGGTGATAAAAATTAAGAGAGGTCAGATTATTCTCATGAGTGGACTGTTTATTCTTGGTCAGAGCATGATCTCCTATCAAGGGATCGCGTATGATTCTATTGTCCACAAAAAATTACAGCAGGTCAAAAAAGAAGAGCAGCAAGCGAGTACCGAAGATAGATCACCCGATATTCAATATGTAACGTATGAGTATAAAGAAAAGAAGAAGGATTTTACTCACGTTGAAAAGAACTTAGCTTTACTGAAAAGACAAGCTCTACATAATAAAACGGGTGATGGTCGACAGTCAGAACTTGGGAAAATAGCAGCAGAGTTATCGGGGGCAATATTATTCGGAATTAAACAACCATAGCATTAACAACTTTATATAGT
>NZ_NGLG01000002.1:1177283-1178652 GCF_002140655.1 Enterococcus sp. 3H8_DIV0648
CGAGATCCATACAATAAGCATCTACACATCTAGATGTGTATAAGAGACAGGAGTTATCGGGGGCAATATTATTCGGAATTAAACAACCATAGCATTAACAACTTTATATAGTTTGCTTGAATAAGATAACAAATATTTTAATCATTTTTAATTTGAGAGAGGTCAACAACATGAAAAAGAAAAGAATTATTACTTTAGGAACGATCGCCTTAACATTAGCTTCACAAACCATTTATCCTGCTTTGAATTATGCTGCTGAAAGTGCAGTTTCATCGAATAGAGCTGAGAGTAACACTGAACATGTAGTGCCGAATATTGATTGGTCAAATTGGCAACCTCATGGTACTGGTGGGCAAAACCAGAGTATTGCTGGTGCACTACCTTTAGATCCATTTGACGGAACAACGATGAGAAAATTCAAGAAAACGATGGTTTTAAATTATGGACAGATTACAGGAGAAGTAACTATCCCTAGCATTGAATTTACTGTTGTACTTAATCCAAATGCCTTTGTAATTAGAGTTCCCCTTTATTCCTCTGGTTATGCATGGGTAAGTAACATTACACTTACAAATGAAACTACAGGGGGACAGTGGAAACTTCCAGTAACACCAACTGACTTGTTTGGAGCTCAATACAATGATTACTTGGTTAATACTAAAGATGCAATACTCAATAGTGGAGATACAATTACGATTGATGGAAATCTGAATGCCAAAGATACTAATACAGCTCAGAATGATAGTTTTTGGGCAGAATTATATTCTGGGGAGAGTTATGCACGGGTGACAAAAGTAGCGAAGGTTTATTATAAGGATGCTTTAACTGGTAAGGACCTGTTACCTGAAGAAGTTCTTGGAAATGGGATGAAACTAGGAACTACAGTATCAGCTTCTGCTAAAGAAGTTGAAGGTTATGCCTTTACTGGAAACTCTTTAGTCACACCTGATACTATATCAGACGGGCCGGATAAAACCATTACTACAATATTGAAGGCCGGTGGACCTGTAATTAGTGGGAATAGAGACACTACAGGTGAGCAAGCCATTGTTTTTTGGTATAAAGCTGCTGATAAAACGGCAATTACTACCCACGATTCCACTATCTATGTGAATGACAGTTGGGATGGTAAGGAAAACTTCGATAGTGCAATCAATAAAGATGGTACTCCACTCAACTATGAACAATTTATTTCAGCTGGGGGCACAATAGACTCTAGTCAGCTAGATACGACAAAAATAGGAACATACCCAGTTGTTTACAAATTAAATAATGTTAGCAGTACCGCCAATATTACAGTATTAGCAAACCAACAAAGCATCACTGGGTCCGACGTAACAAAATACGTGAATGATCCTATGCCCGAAGA
>NZ_NGLG01000002.1:1180703-1181707 GCF_002140655.1 Enterococcus sp. 3H8_DIV0648
AACATGAGTAAAGAAGGCGACTACGACGTAGAATTAACGACAAGTGATGGTCAAAAGAAAACCGTCCAAGTCCATGTCTTGAAAAACCATACAGCGGTGAATGTTCATGACTCAACGATTTATGTTGGTGATAAATGGGAAGCGAAGGATAACTTTGATAGTGCAGTTGATAAAGACGGTCAAGATGTTGATTTAAAAGATATCATTGTAAATGATAGTCAGAAAAATACTGAACAAGTCGGCTCTTTCGATGTAACTTACACATATGAAGGAATTACAAGCACTGCAAAAGTAACAGTCAAAGAAAACCAAGCATCTATAAATGTCCATGATTCAACGATTTATGTTGGCGATAAATGGGAAGCAAAAGATAACTTTGATAGTGCAATTGCTAAGGATGGTCACAAACTATCTTTTAATGAATTAAAAGTGGACGATCATGAGAAAAACACAAGTAAAAAAGGGAGTTTTAAAGTCACTTATTCTTATGAAGGGATAACGAGTACATCTACAATAACTGTTAAAGAAAAACCGATAAATTCACAAGAAAAATATAAAGTGGTAGTTCAATATCTGGATGAAGATGGAAATAAGATAAGTGATTCAGTAACTCTTACTGGGAAAGAGGGGGAAGCCTATCACACTGAAGCAAAGAAAATTAAGGGATATACATTAACTAAAGAACCCAAAAATAAAGAAGGTAAATTTACAAAAGATAGCCAGTCAGTTACTTATGTTTATGCTAGAAAAGAGTCAGGTAATGAGGATGCAATAGAAACTACTGGAAGATCTGAGAATCATTCTGGTAATTCACGAAATAAACCTATTCCTAGCAGCACTAAAAGTTATCCAAAAACAGGTGAAGAAACGAATAATTTGTTATCTGCTATCGGTGTAGCTCTGCTGGTACTAATTAGCGGGGTATTGATCTTCTTAAAGCGAAAGAAAAATGAAACAAACGATTAGATTAATAATAGACCTATATACTATGAATGGAAAATAGA
>NZ_NGLG01000002.1:1183035-1190759 GCF_002140655.1 Enterococcus sp. 3H8_DIV0648
GAATAATAACAGGAAAAATAGATAGTTTGTTTAGAAATAAAGTGGAAAAGACAAAGAATCTGGGGGATGGAGATGAACAAAAAAAGAATGGGAAAACATGCTGAACGAATCCAGCGATTTGTTTACAAGAAGATCAATAAGCAATTGATCAGTGTCGCTGGAAGTGTACTGATCGTCTTAGGTAGCTACGCGATCGTACCAATACAAGTATTAGCAACAGAAACAGAAACAGCAACCGAAGAAGCAGCCCAAATACAACCAAACACCGCCGCTTTACCTACCGTAGCAAGCAGCGAGCTTGCATCAGAAACACCGCCGACCACCGCAAATCAAGAAGGCGCAGCCCAAGAAACACCACCAACTACAAATGATGATGCCAAAGCCCCAAAAGAAACCGAACCAAAGTCCGCTGATGAAGAAAAAAAATCAGATGAATCGGATCAACAAGCCGACACCGCCAAAACACGCGCACAACCGCAACCTCGTGCCAATACGACTAGTGAAGGCTGGGAGTATGAAAATCGAGGAACCTATGTAGAAATTACAGATTACGCAGGGAACTTGGTGGATATTACCGTTCCGGCGAAGATTGATGGATTACCGGTGGAAATTAATTTGGGAACTGTGTTGAAAGAGAAGATGGCAAATTTAGATGAGGCGGTAACGCAAACCTTCAAGATTGAATCGGCTGGTGAAGGGGAGACACCTGTTAAGGTGGTAGGGACGTTTGAGACTCTGTTTGCTCGTTCAGGCGATCCTACAGCTTCTTACTCCAATAACACATTAATCTCAGTTGATTTTGGGAATGCGGATTGTTCGGAAATTAGGGATATGAGCTCTATGTTTGGTAAATGTACTCAGTTGCAAGAATTAGACCTGTCTAGTTGGAATACGAGCCATGTTCAAACTATGGAACAAATGTTTGACGGTTGTAGTCAGTTGAAAAATTTAAACTTAACCGGATGGGATACGAGCAATGTAGAAAATATGAGCAATATGTTTTTTAGGTGTAGTCAGTTGACAGATTTAAACCTATCCGGCTGGGATACGAGTCAAGTTCAGGATATGTTTTTGATGTTTACTGGCAGCAACAACCTTTCAAACTTGACACTGTCTTCAGACTTTGAGTTTAAAGATAATACTGGCTTACGTGGGCTTCCAAAAACGACCTCTCGTTGGGTGAAGGATGATTTTGCGGCAATGTATGATACAACAGCTGCTTTCATTGCAGCGCATAATAACTTGACTGAGACAGCAACAAATCATACTTATACGATTAAGACTTTAGATAATCCGACTGCTGAAGGATGGGGGTTTGATGATAAAGGAAGCTATATGGAGATTACCTCTTATAATGGTGATCCGACCAATATCACCGTTCCGGCGAAGATTTATGGGAAACCAGTGGAAATTGATTTGGGGACTGTGTTGAAAGATCAGATGGCAAATAAGGATGCAGCGCCGACTAAAAAGTTCAGAATTGAATCGGCTGGTGAAGGGGAGACGCCTGTTAAGGTGGTAGGGACGTTTAAGGATTTGTTTGCTCGTCCGATGGGTGGCGGATATTATTCTAATACTACACTCACCTCTGTTGATTTTGGGAATGCAGATTGTTCGGAAATTGAGGATATGAGCTATATGTTTGCGAAATGTACTCAGTTGCAAGAACTAGACTTATCTGGCTGGAATACGAGCAAAGTAGAGAATATGAGCGGGATGTTTTATTATTGTGAAAAGTTGCAAGAATTAGACGTATCCGGCTGGAATACGAGCAAAGTAGAGAATATGAGCACTATGTTTTTTGAGTGTAATCAGTTGAAAGACTTAAACTTATCCAGTTGGAATACGAGCAAAGTTAGGGATATGGATAGTATGTTTTCTTTCTGTAGTCAGTTGAAAGACTTAAACCTATCCGGTTGGAATACGAGTAAAGTAGAGAATATGAGTTCTATGTTTTATATGTGTAGTCGGTTGAAAGACTTAAACTTTTCCGGCTGGGATACGAGCCAGGTTCAGGATATGGGCTCTATGTTTGTTAGATGTAGTCAGTTGAAAGACTTAAATTTATCCGGCTGGAATACGAGCAAAGTTCAGGATATGAGCGGTATGTTCTTAGACTGTAGTGAGTTGAAAGAGTTAGATTTAACTGGCTGGAATACGAGCAATGTTTTGGATATGGGTTGGATGTTTTATGGCAGCAATAACCTTTCAAAGTTGACACTGTCTTCAGACTTTGAGTTTATGAATGGTCATTGGTTCCGAGAACTTCCTAATCCCTCAGGAAAAACGACTTATCACTGGGTGAAGGATAACTATAAAGCGGATTATGATTCAACCGCTGATTTTACGACTGCACATAATAATTTGACTGGAGCATCTACGAATCATGTATATACGATTAAGAAGAAATATGAGGTTTCCTTTAATCTAAATGGTGGTGAAGGAAATATCCCTGCGTCCCAACAAGTTTTTGAAAATCAATTCGCTGAAAAACCAGACTATTCAGAGAAGAAGGGCGACTTAATCTTTGATGGGTGGACACTCAACGACGAACCTTTCTCTTTTAAGACTCCAATCACTGAACCTGTTGAGTTAGTCGCAAGCTGGCGCAAGGCCAGATATACGATCCAGTTTGATGCTAATAAGGGTGAAGGGACTATGAGCGATCAGGAGTTGTCTGTGGATGAAGAGCAGCAACTGCCTGCCAATCAATTTACTCGTAATGGCTATGATTTTGACGGGTGGAATAAAGAATCTAATGGCGGCGGAGACAGTTACTCAGATAAAGAATCGGTCAAAAATTTATCGACAACTGAAGGTGTACAGGTAAAACTTTATGCCCAATGGAACCCGATCACTTATATCGTTACTTTTGATACTAAGGACGGCAAGCCCACTACCAGTAAGAATTATACGATCGAAAAAGGAATCGACTCGTTTGGAACGCCAACCCGTTCTGGCTATACGTTTGAAGGGTGGTATGATGGAGCCAAAAAAGTAACGAAGATCGAAACCGGCGAAACTGGCAGCCGGACGTTAGAAGCCAAATGGAAACTGGAAACGTATAAAGTTACCTTTAATAGTAAAGGCGGCACACAAGTTTCAAATAAAGAGTACACGGTCGAACAAGGGATCGACTCGTTTGAGACACCAACAAGGGAACATTACGTGTTTGAAGGCTGGTACGACGGTGAAAATAAAGTCGAAAAAATCGATAAAGGAGAAACGGGCAATCGTGATTTAAGTGCCAAGTGGACAGCAAAGGTTTATAAAGTCACGTTTGATAGTAAAAACGGATCTCAAGTCTCAGATAAAGAGTACACGATCGAAAAAGGAATCGAGAAGTTCGAAACGCCAACCCGTTCCGGCTATACATTTGAAGGCTGGTATGACGGAGAAGATAAAGTAACAGAGATTAAGGATGGAGAAACGGGTAATCGTACGTTAGAAGCCAAATGGAAATTGGAGACGTACACTGTCATTTTTGATAGCAACAATGGTTCGGTCATTTCACCAAAGACCTATACGATCGAACAAGGAATTAATACATTTGAAACGCCGACCCGTCTCGGTTATATCTTTGAGGGCTGGTATGACGGACAAACAAAAGTCGAAACAATTCCAAACGGTGAAACGGGTAATCGGTCGCTAGAAGCAAAATGGAAAATTGAGACGTACACTGTTACTTTTGATAGCAAGAATGGTTCGGCCATTTCACCAATGACCTACACAATCGAAAAAGGGATTGACAACTTTGAAACGCCAACCCGTACCGGTTACACGTTTGAAGGCTGGTATAACGGTGAGGAAAAAGTAACGAAGATCGAAAAAGGTGAAACGGGCGATCGTACCTTGATAGCGAAATGGACGCCAGTAACCTATAAAGTGACCTTCGACAGCTCCGGCGGCAATTCCATCGATTCAATGGCTTATACAATAGAAGAAACTATTTCAAATTTGCCAACGCCAACCCGAAAAGGCTACAAATTTATGGGCTGGTTTGAAGGTGAAAAGCTAGTGACTGAGATCCCAATTGGCGGCACGAGTGATCGTACGCTGACCGCGAAATGGGGGGCGATTCCTTATACGATTACTTTTGCGGATGAAGGGCTTAGTCCGATCACATACACGATTTCAGATCAATCGATTGCTCTACCTGACGGACCTGAACGAGCGGGCTATCGTTTCTTGGGCTGGTTGGTCAGTGAAGAAAAGCTGAATCGTAGTACCCAAAGTACAAATTCCATCGTTCGCAGTTTGGCGGCTGGTACGATCGGAAACTTGAGACTATCGGCACAATACGAGGCAATTACGTACAAGGTCAACTTTGACAGCGCCGGCGGTAGCGCAATTGATCCGATTACGTTCACCACTGAAAATGCTGTTACCAAATTACCAGAACCAGCGCGGATCGGCTATCGCTTCTTAGGCTGGTATGATGGTGAAACGAAAGTGACCGAACTGCCAAAAGGATCGATCGGCGACAAAAACCTAACTGCGAAATGGGAAAAAATCAAAACAACAGAAGTCATTGAAGATATCCTAAAAGAAGAAAATCAAAAGAACCGCAAGGAACAGGATTACACCGAGGATAGCTGGAAAAATTACCAAGAAGCCAAAAAGGCTGCCGAGGATTTACTGAAAGAAGTCAATCCTGATCCACTCAAAGCCGAACAAGTATTGGCGAAACTGCAAGCAGCGATCAAAGGACTAACTTTGAAAGATGCGACCGCACCAACACCTGTGGGAACGACGAATATACCAGTAAGCAAAAAGGTCTATCCAACAGCGCAAGCGAAACAATACCCGCGGACAAACATGATTACAACCATTTGGCCGGGATTCATTGGAACTGGGTTAGTTGCGGCAGTCGTTGCTTTGGTTAAGAAGAACAAGAAATAAAGTGAGTTAGAGAAGGACTTGGGATGTGTGTCTCAGGTTCTTTTTTTGCGCGGAATTATTTAATAAAAATAGTCAATCAATTGTTCCTCCTTTTTTATTCAAAAAATTGAAAATTAATGGGAAGGATAGTTGCGCGTTTCCTCGATTATCAACAGGGGCGACTTTCAAAATCAGATATAATTAATAGTGTGAAATAGCTGATTTGACAACAAGAAAACGGGCAAGACAAGAGTCTGGGGGATCAAGATGAACAATAAAAGAATGGGAAAAAATGCTGAACGAATCCAGCGATTTGTTTATAAGAAGATCAATAAGCAATTAATAAGTGTCGCTGGAAGTGTACTGATCGTCTTAGGCAGCTACGCGATTGTACCAGTACAAGTATTGGCGACAGAAATAGCGACCGAAGCAGAGACCACGCAAGTACAACAAAGCAACACCACTTTACCTACCATAGCAAGCAGCGAACTTAGCTCAGAAACACCGCCGACCACCGCAAATGATGAACCCGCACCACAAGAAACACCACCAAGTACAACTGATGATGCCAAAGCCCCAAAAGAAACCGAACCAAAGTCCGCTAATGAAGAAAAAAAATCAGAAGAAACGGATCAACAAGCTGACACCGCTAAAACACGCGCACAAGCGCAACCTCTAGCGGATACTAATAGTGAAGGCTGGGAGTATGAAAATCGAGGAACGTATGTAGAAATCACCGATTACAAAGGGGACTTGGTGGATATTACCGTTCCGGCGAAGATTGATGGATTGCCAGTGCAAATTAATTTGGGGACTGTGTTGAAAGAGAAGATGGCAAATTATTATGGTACGCCAACAGAAACCTTCAAAATTGAATCGTCTGGTGAAGGGGAGACACCTGTTAAGTTGGTAGGGACGTTTAAGGCGTTGTTTGCTCGTCCGTCGGGTGGCGGATATTATTTTAATACTACACTCACCTCTGTGGATTTTGGGAATGCAGATTGTTCGGGAATTCAGGATATGAGCTATATGTTTCGTGGATGTAGTAAGTTGCGAGATTTGAACGTAACCGGCTGGAATACGAGCCAAGTTCAGAATATGAGCTCTATGTTTGAGAATTGTACTGTGTTGCAAGACTTAGACGTATCCAGCTGGAATACGAGTCAAGTTCAGAATATGGAATTTATGTTTTTCGAATGTATAGAGTTGAAAGAACTAGACGTATCCGGCTGGAAAACGAGCCGAGTACAGGATATGGACTTTATGTTTGGTATGTGTAATCAGTTGCAAGAGTTAGACCTCTCCGGCTGGGATACGAGCAATGTTCAGGATATGTACGCCATGTTTCGAGCGTGTAGTCAGTTGCGAAAATTAGACTTATCCAACTGGGAAACGAACCAAGTACAGGATATGGACTTGATGTTTCAAGAGTGTACTCAGTTGCAAGACTTAGACTTATCCGGCTGGAATACGAGTCGAGTTCAGGAAATGAATAGAATATTTTATAACAGCAACAACCTTTCAACGTTGACACTGTCTTCAGACTTTAAGTTTAAAGGTAATACTGGCTTACGTGGGCTTCCTGAAACGACCTCTCGTTGGGTGAAGGATGATTTTGCGGAAATGTATGATTCAACAGCGGATTTCATTGAAGCACATAATAAGTTGACTGAAACAGCAACAAATCATACGTATAAGATCGAGACTTTCTCCAATCCGACTGCTGAAGGTTGGGGTTTTGAAGATAGAGGAACATATATGGAGATTACCTCTTATAATGGTGACCTGACCAATATCACCGTTCCGGTGAAGATTTACGGAAAGCCAGTGGAAATTGATTTGGGAACTGTGTTAAAAAGTAAGATGGCTAATGAAAATGGGACGCCAACAAAAAGCTTCAAAATTGAATCGGCTGGTGAAGGGGAGACGCCTGTTAAGTTGGTAGGGACGTTTAAGAATTTGTTTGACCATACTACTGGTGCACCTAATTACACATTAACAACTGTTGATTTTGGGAATGCGGATTGTTCGGAGATTGACGATATGAGCTTTATGTTTTATTTGTGTAAGGGGTTGCAAGAATTGCACATAACGGCTTGGGATACGAGCCAAGTAGAGAATATGGAGAGTATGTTCTGGGGCTGCACACAGTTGCAAAATTTAGACTTTTCCGACTGGAATACAAGTCGAGTTAAGGATATGAGGAATATGTTTCGTGAGTGTATTCAGTTGCAAAAACTAAACGTTGCTACATGGGATACGAGCCAAGTAGAGAATATGAGCAATATGTTTAGAGAATCTGGTCAGTTACTATATTTGGAACTCTCCGACTGGGATACAAGTCGAGTTAAGGATATGAGTAATATGTTTTATGAATGTAATCAGTTGCAAGACTTAGACGTATCCAGCTGGAATACGAGTAATGTTCATAATATGGCCGCTATGTTTTATTTCTGTAGTGAGTTGAAATCCTTAAACCTAACAGGTTGGGATACGTCCAGTGTTCAGTACACTACCAGTATGTTTTACAACTGTACACAGTTGAAAGCGTTAGACTTATCAGATTGGGATACAAACCAAATTCGGTGGATGAATGATATGTTTGAAAATTGTAATCAGTTGGAAAAGTTAGACCTATCCAGTTGGGATACAAGTGAATTGGAATGGACAAATGATATGTTTTCTGGCTGTACGCAGTTGCAAGAATTAAACTTATCAGGTTGGGACACGAGCAATGTTACTGTTATGGATGCTATGTTTTCTAATTGTGCGCAGTTGCAAAAATTAAACTTATCAGGTTGGGATACGAGCCGTGTTCAGAATATGATGGGTATATTTTCAAG
>NZ_NGLG01000002.1:1190859-1195664 GCF_002140655.1 Enterococcus sp. 3H8_DIV0648
TGACGATATGAGCTTTATGTTTTATTTGTGTAAGGGGTTGCAAGAATTGCACATAACGGCTTGGGATACGAGCCAAGTAGAGAATATGGAGAGTATGTTCTGGGGCTGCACACAGTTGCAAAATTTAGACTTTTCCGACTGGAATACAAGTCGAGTTAAGGATATGAGGAATATGTTTCGTGAGTGTATTCAGTTGCAAAAACTAAACGTTGCTACATGGGATACGAGCCAAGTAGAGAATATGAGCAATATGTTTAGAGAATCTGGTCAGTTACTATATTTGGAACTCTCCGACTGGGATACAAGTCGAGTTAAGGATATGAGTAATATGTTTTATGAATGTAATCAGTTGCAAGACTTAGACGTATCCAGCTGGAATACGAGTAATGTTCATAATATGGCCGCTATGTTTTATTTCTGTAGTGAGTTGAAATCCTTAAACCTAACAGGTTGGGATACGTCCAGTGTTCAGTACACTACCAGTATGTTTTACAACTGTACACAGTTGAAAGCGTTAGACTTATCAGATTGGGATACAAACCAAATTCGGTGGATGAATGATATGTTTGAAAATTGTAATCAGTTGGAAAAGTTAGACCTATCCAGTTGGGATACAAGTGAATTGGAATGGACAAATGATATGTTTTCTGGCTGTACGCAGTTGCAAGAATTAAACTTATCAGGTTGGGACACGAGCAATGTTACTGTTATGGATGCTATGTTTTCTAATTGTGCGCAGTTGCAAAAATTAAACTTATCAGGTTGGGATACGAGCCGTGTTCAGAATATGATGGGTATATTTTCAAGCTGTGATAAACTTTCAAATTTAACACTATCGTCGGACTTTAAATTTGGGTATTATCATTCTTTACCCGTATTTCCTCCTAACTCAGGAACAACGACCCAACACTGGGTGAAGGATGACTATACAGATGTGTATGATTCAACCAATGCTTTTACTGAAGCACACAATAATTTGACTGAAATAGCAACAAATCATGTATACACGATTCAGAAGAAACATGAGGTTTCTTTTGATTTGAATGATGGTAGTGGCAAGGCACCTGATCCTCAGTATATTTTTGAAGGTAAATTGGCGGATAAACCTGACTATGAAGGAACAAAAGGCGACCTAATATTTGATGGCTGGACACTCAATAGTCTACCGTTCACTTTTGATACGCCAATCACTGAACCTGTCGAGTTAGTCGCAAGCTGGCGCAAGGCCAGATATACGATCCAGTTTGATGCTAACGGTGGCGAAGGAACTATGAGTGATCAGGTACTGTCTATCGATGAAGAAAAATCACTCTCAGGCAATCAATTTACTCGTAAAGGGTATGATTTTGTTGAGTGGAATGAAGAATCTGATGGGAGCGGAGACAGTTATTCAGATAAAGAGGCCGTCAAAAATTTATCAATCACAGAAGGTGCACAGATAAAACTTTATGCGCAGTGGAAGCCGATCACTTATACGATCAATTTTGATAGTAAGAATGGCTCATCCATTTCACCAAAGACATACACGATCGAAACAGGAATCGACAAGTTTGATTCACCAACTCGTCTCGGCTATACCTTCGAGGGGTGGTACGAAGGAAAAAATAAGGTAACGAAGATCGAAAAAGGTGAAACAGGCAACCGTACGTTGATTGCCAAATGGACGCCAGTAACCTATCAAGTCACCTTCGACAGCGCCGGCGGTAGCACGGTTGATCCGATTACGTTCACCACTGAAAATTCTGTTACTAAATTACCAGAACCAGCACGAATCGGTTATCGTTTCTTAGGCTGGTATGACGGCGAGACAAAAGTGACCGAACTGCCAAAAGGAACGACTGGCGACAAAACCCTAACCGCGAAATGGGAAAAAATCAAGTCAATAGAAGTCATTGAAAATATCCTAAAAGAAGAAAATCAAAAGAACCGCAAGGAACAGGATTACACCGGGGACAGTTGGAAAGTGTATCAAGAAGCGAAAAAGGCTGCCGAGGATTTATTAAAAGAGGTCAATCCTGATCCACTCAAAACCGAACAGGTATTGGCTAAACTTCAATCTGCTATCCAAGGACTAACTTTGAAAGACGCAACCGCACCAAAACCTGTAGGAACGACGAATACACCAGTAAGTAAGAAGGTCTATCCAACAGCACAGGCAAAGCAATATCCACGGATGAATATGGTCACAACCATTTGGCCGGGATTCATAGGAACAGGATTAGTTGTAGCAGTCATTGCTTTGATTAAGAAGAACAAGAAATAAGATGATTTAGAGAAGGGCCTGGGATGATGTATGTCTCAGGTTCTTTTTTTTACGTCAAGCATGACGGTTATTTAGCAGGAGAATTTTAGTTGATTTATTTAAAATATTTTTACCCATTTTCGCGTATCTTACCAGTGAAGAACTTTGATAGTACGCCATTTCCCATGCTATAATGAGGGCAAGAAAAAGCCTTTTCAGCAGAGCGCGACTATCTGGAAAGGTGCGAAAAGATGAAGAAATATTTACCGACCAATGACCTGCTTTTTAAAAAGATGTTGACCTCCGAAGATTCCTTGCATATCCTCAAAGCTTTTGTGAATGACCTTTTAGAAACGGATTTCAAAGAGTTACAACCCAAGCAAACCCATCACATTGACAGCTATATCAGTAACTACGAAAAAGCACAACAAAAACCGAAAGTCCAATATACCGAAGTTGATATTTTGGCTACAACGGAGGACGGTACCCAGACAACGATCGAGTGTCAGATTCAGCCTCACGATCATTTCAACTCGCAAGCGCTTTTTTACTTGATCGAAGCGTTTCGCTCCTCGTTAGGCAAAAAGAAAAGCAAAAACATTATTAAGGATAATCTGTTTTCGAGTTTGTATCCGGCTTACGGAATCAATATCATTGATTTTCACTTAGCCGATGCGAAAGGTAATGCCTTGCGACGCTTTCGATTACTTGATGAAAAGACCCAGCAGCCATTTTTAGGAGACCAAGAAGAAGAGCTGTTGATCCTATGCTTTCTTAGTCTGAAAAGTAAAAATATTCAGCCAAACTCCGCCGTGCACCACTGGCAAACATTCCTAAAAACTGGCGAAGTCGCCGCAGGAGCTCCCGAATATATCAAAGAAGCCAAACAACGAATCGACTTTTACAACCTTGGAAGGGAGGAACAAAAAATGATTATGAAAATAGATAAAGCCGAGGCTATTAGTAATGCGGTTATGTCTACCAAGTTGAATCAGGGCAGAAGAGAAGGGCTGGAACTTGGGATAATTAAGGTGTCTCGATCAATGTTGAAAGACAATCTTCCTTTAGAAATGATCTCCAAGTATACCGGTTTGAGTATTGAGAAGTTGGAAGAATTGAAAAAAGAGCAGGAATAGCAATCATCTGTTTGATTGAAAAGAGTGTTAAGGAAGGGATAAAAAAATGAACAAAGCAGAAGCTATTAGTAGTGCAGTCATGTCTACTAAAGTGAGAGAAGGAATGGAACTTGCGAGAATTGAGAACGCTCAATCAATGTTAAAAGACGAACTCCCTTTAGAAACGATCTCCAAATATACCGGATTGAGCATTGAGAAGCTGGAAGAGTTGAAGAGAGAGCAGGAGCAGTAGGCTGTTTGATTGAAAAGAGTGTTAAGGAAGGGATAAAAAAATGAACAAAGCCGAGGCTATTAGTAACGCAGTTATGTCTACTAAGTTGAATCAAGGCAGAAGAGAAGGAATAAAAGAAGGTAGAGAACTTGAGAAAATTGATTTTGTCCGAGCAATGTTAGAAGATGGTCTTCCTTTAGAAGTGATCTCGAAGTATTCCAAATTAAGTATTGAGAGGCTGGAAGAATTGAAAAAAGAAAATGAGTAATTATACTGTCCGAATGATAAACTCGGATAAATCTGATTCAAAAAATCAAACAATCAAACAATCCAGTCTAAAAACTCAATTTCAGAAGATCATGGAAACGTTAAAAGAGCCCCATATTAACCAACTAAATCATTTGAAAAGTTAAAAACTAATCAGGAGGGAGGAGTAGAATGTCTCAATCAACGATTACATTTAGAATTCCCGATGATGAAAAAGAATTAGTATCGGAATACGCAAAGGTGCATAATTCTTCATTGACAGAACTTTATCGGAATGCCGTACTTGATAAAATTGAAGATGAAATCGATTTGAAAACATTGCAGAATGCGATTAAGATTTCCAAAGAGAAAAAAGAAATGGGCATTTCTCAAGATGAGATGGAAGAGTTACTAAATGAAGTATAGAGTTATTTATATGCCACAAGCACAGAAGCAATTGAAGAAAATGGATCGAAACCAAGCCACAATTATTGTTGCGTGGATCAGAAAAAATTTAGAAGGAACAACAGACCCACGTCAACACGGAAAGGGATTTACTGGAAACCAAAGTGGGGAATGGCGTTATCGCATTGGAAGCTATCGAATATTAGCTGTTATTCGTGATTCTGAAATTGTGATAGAAGTATTTTCAATTGGTCATAGAAGTGCCATTTACAAAAAGCAATGATAGTCTCGCAATTGCTGTGGTTAATGGTTTTGTCTCAACAGTGAAATAATCGATTAATGGCTGGATTTCAAGGACTTCCTCGTGATCCAGCCATTTTTTGTATTCGACAACTTTTTCCCGCATCCTTAACGGAATAAAATATGATTTGAAAAGTGATGTATTAGATGAAATTATAGATGACTTTGAAGTTTCCCCGATGATATGAGTGATCAATTATATAAATGAGTGTAAAACTTGGAAATTGAATTTAAAAAAGACCCTAGATAATGGACACTGATAAAA
>NZ_NGLG01000002.1:1196039-1200242 GCF_002140655.1 Enterococcus sp. 3H8_DIV0648
ATATTAACTAGGGAAATTGCCGACTCATCTATCTAGGGTTTATTTTAAACAAAAAAGTCGGCGTTTGCATTTTCTCTATGAGACCTGATTATCCCATTATTTTTAGGAAACGGGAGATTTATGGTTTTTTGAAACCCTCATTTTCGCTATTTCCTACGGTAAAATTAAGTGAGTCGATTGAACATTTTTTTTAAAGCGAGTCCTTTTCATAAGCACTCAAGTTCTAAAATCGTATAAAAAGTATTGTGTTTCCAACCGTTTGTCAGATTATGGAAGTTCATAAGGAGCGAAACGAGATGAAGAAAAAAGTAGGAAGATTATTTGTGGTTTTGATTTTACTTTTCCAATTTTTGCCGATCACTGAATTAACTCTAGCTGCTACAACTGAAACAGAGCCGTCGCAAAGCCAGCAGACTGTTTCTTCAGAATCTGTGAGTGAAACTGTCCAACGATCCAATACTAGCAGTTCGGCTGCAGCAAAACAATCAAGCCTATTAGAAACGAGTACCAGCAGTCAAATAAGTACCAGTCCATCAGACACGATAGCCAATTCGACATCCGAATCACAATCGACGAAGGAAACAATGCCTTCAGTGGCTAAGCAAACAGATCAGGCATTGCCAAAGGCTCCAACGCCGGCAATTACGATTGATTTTGAAAATGAAAGATTGGAAGGCTTTGACGTTGACGCAATGTATAGTTTGAAATATGGTTCTAACGTAATCCCGATCAGTGGAACCACAGGATATCAGCTAGTCGAAGTGATGCTGGGACAGAATGTAGAAATCATTCAAAAAGGTGTTGCCGGGTCCACTGAGGATAGTGATGCCCAGATGCTTTCGCTGCCTAAGCGTCCGGTGATGGATTCTAGCTTTATTCGTTCATCAGATGAAACCTCTGAAGGTGCAAATGATGGAACCCTAGGTGCGTATGGAGCGAACATGGAGTATCGTCTAAAAGGTACAGAAGAATGGAAAGTTTTGCCGCACTATACGACTGGGACAGGTCCGCTTGCTCCGGGAGAGTATGAAATCAGATTTAAGGCTGTCCAGTCAAAAAGTCAATTCAAAAGTTTGCCTTTCATTAGGGTAATCAAAGCAGGAATAGATCGAGAAAAAATCCCTACGATCACGATTAATTATGAAAAGGAAATACTGGAGGGCTTTGATCCTGCTGGGACGTATGAAGTGAAATTCGATGCGAAAACCCAATATACAGTAAGTGGAGAAACGACCTTTAAGATCACAGATGGTTCAGATAGTACGTTTAATATGTTCAGCAAGGTCTGGAAAATTACCAAGAAAAATACGAATGATCAAAAACCAGATAGTGTTCAGCAGGAACTTACAATTAAAGCCCGACAACAATTGCCGGATGGTTGGGTGACCGCGAAGGATGAAACTGCAAAAGATCAAAATGATGGGAAACTTATTGGGGTTGACCAAGCTTATGAGTATCGTAAAACAGGAGAGAAAAGTTGGATCAAGGGATCGACCAACAGTACAGTGGAAGGCTTAGCGCCTGGAACCTATGAGATTCGCATGTTTGCTAGTAATACCGGACTGGTCTTTGTCAGCAATACCATCACGAAGACAATCAATCCGGGCAAAGCGAGAGAGGAAACCCCGGAGATCAAGGTTAATTATGAGAAGGAACAATTGGAAGGATTTGACGATCAAGCCTCCTATGTAATTAGGTTTAATCAGGATGTTGTCTCTGTCAGTGGAACGACCACGTTCAAAATTCCAGATGATATGTTTCAAAATAGATGGTGGAAGGTTATCAAAAAAGGCGACGGACAAGCCACACAAGATAGCAACCCCCAAGATTTATTAATCAAATCCAGGCCATATTTACCAGAATCCGGGATCACAGTAAAACACGAGACAGAGAAGAATAAAAATGATGGGAAACTGATCAATGTAGGTTCGGATCGACAATATCGAATGTTGGGTGATCAGGATTGGCTTATAGGAACTACAAACGGCACAGTAGAAAACCTATCCCCAGGAACCTATGAGATTCAGATTGCACCGAGCAATGATAGTCAAACTTTTGCCAGTAGCGTTGTGACGAAAACGATTGAAGCTGGGTTAATAACTGAAGAAACTCCGGGCATTGCGATCGATTATGAAAATGAATTACTGACAAACCTTGATCCAGCGGCTACCTATGAATTAAAGGGGGTCGAAACATTCCCACCGCATACTGAAACAGGAGAATCCGTTACCATCTCGCCAGGCAGTGATACTTATCAGATCACAGATAATATGATGGGAAAGCGATGGTTTATTATAAGGAAAGCACGTTCGAATGAGTACAATGATTCTGTCGAGCAAAGCCTCTATTTAGATTTACGTTGGACTATTAATGCGGCAAACTTTACTGCCATCAAAGAAACCCAAGCTGGAACAAAAGATGGTAAGTTGAAAAATGTTTTTTTGAACACGCAATATCGAAAAAAAGGTGATAATAATTGGCTGATCGGTGAACAGTCCGGCACTGTTGAAGGCTTAGAAGAAGCAGTCTACGAAATTCGGTATAAGGCGGACAAGGATCAGCGGATGTTCGCCAGTAAGATTGTTGAAGTAGATCTTTCTAACGGATTGATCCAGAAAATCAAACCAGAAATCAAAATAGACTATGAACGAGAAATGCTAGTCAATTATTTACCAAATGAGCAGTACAAGACTGCATCGTATGTTGTAGATCACTGGGTGAATGCCCCGCAACCCGAAAATTTGGCAGTGTCAATTACCGAAGAAATGTTTGATACATGGACGTATGTCAATATTGAAGCTCAAGCGGGAGTGGCAGTTGCCAGCGAGATACAGAAATTTGTCATTCCTGCACGCCAAACGGTTGATGAAAAATCTGTTTCGGTTGAGAATGAAAGCTATGCCGGAGCGAAAGACGGTAGACTGACAGGTATTTTACCAAATATGGAATACCGTAAGACTGGAGCCAGCGATTGGCAAAAAGGGACTGCTGATGGGACCATCACCAATCTACCTGCTGGAACCTATGAGATTCGCAAAGCCAGCAGCAATACTGAGCAGAAATTTGCGAGTCTGCCAATCAAAAAAGAAGTCAAAGCAGGCATTCCAAAAGCGAAAACACCAGAGTTGACTGTCAATTATGAAGGAGAAACACTAGATGGTTTGGATGCGTCAGCGGAGTATCAAATCACGCTTGATAGAAAAAATTATCCAGTCAAAGGAATCAAAACCTATAAAATTCCTCCAGAGATGTTTGGCAAGGACATCCGAATCGTTCGTGTTGGAGATGGAAAAAATAGTCTAACTAGCGATCCACAACAGTTAACGGTCAAAGCACGTCCGGTCTTGGATGCAAAAGTGGTACAAGTAATCAATGAGAGCGGGAAGAAGAAACAGGATGGTCAGCTAAAAGGCGTCACAGCTGACATGGAATACAGACAGGTTGGCGAAGAAAGCTGGCATCAAGGAACGGAAAAAGGCGTCATTTCCAATCTAGCTGCTGGAACCTATGAGATTCGTTACGCCAGCAGCAATGACAAGCAACGATTTGCTAGTGAAAGTATCGCGAAAGTCATCAAGACTGATAGCGAGCAAGCGCCAGTGGAACCAACACCAACACCAATACCGAAACCCAAGTCGCAATCGAAATCGCAACCTTCAGCCGGGAAACCGACCTCGAAGACGCCAACGGGACAGCTAAAAAAATCAGTTCCTGCGCAGAAAAAAACTGGAAAAACATATCCTAGAACTTTACTAAAAGCAGGAGAGAAAAAAGTTTACGGCATGATGCTTGCCGGAATCTTGATACTCACAGTAGTAGCTATCTATTGGAAGAAAACGAAAAGAGATGAAGTATAAAATAAGATTGAGCCAGCGGATCAATGACTAGTAAAAGAAAAAAGACGCAGAATGCTCTTTACAGGAAGGGAGTGGGCAAGAGCGCAACATTCTTTTAAAAATTCCCACGTATGCTATCTACGATTTTGTTATCGCGGAAAGTATACGTGGCTTTTTGTGTAGTGGTTTGGGCTATGGCAAAAAAATTTCCCCTATTAATGAAGTTCTTGAACAGGAGGATTAAGAGAAAAATATGAGTTCAGATACTTTCGATAATTTATCCATCCTGGAAAGAGTACGAACAATAATAAAAACAGCAAAATTGTTTGAATAGCTGAAACGACTGTTTATTGACAAATGTATACAC
>NZ_NGLG01000002.1:1200342-1205497 GCF_002140655.1 Enterococcus sp. 3H8_DIV0648
GTAATACAAACGTATACAGGAGGTGCACTGACATGAGTACCATTACTTTTCGTGTGACAGAAGAGGAAAAAGCGTTTATGTTGGCGATGGCTGATCTGAATGGCGTGACGATTTCTGAACTGGCAAGAACGAAGCTATTAGAATCTTTAGAGGATCAAATTGATATAGATATTTATAAAAAAGCAATGGAAGAACATCAAGCTTTGGATGAAAGCATTTCACATGAAGAAATGAAAAGAGAACTTGGTTTATGACAAAACACTACCTTGTCCGATATGAAAAAGCAGCCCAAAAGGCATTAAAAGAGATGGATAGGTTTCAAGCTTCCATGATTATTTCATGGATAGAGAAAAATTTTGTTGGAACCGATAATCCTAGACGACTTGGAAAAGAACTTGTCGCAAATAGAAGTGGCGAATGGCGTTATAGAATAGGTGATTACAGGTTAATTGCAAATATTAATGATGAAAGTGTCACGATTCTTATTGTTCAAATTGCACACCACAGTACCATCTACAAATAAAACAACCCCAAAGGCAAATCTGGTTTTAATCAGATCTGCCTTTTTAAGTGTTGCGAAGCCATACTTTATAAAACTAGGCTAGATTCTTCGATTATAAAGAAAACCCAATTTTATATCCGACAATGAAAGCCGCTCAAAAATACTTGAGCGTTTTTTTTTCGTTCTATACACCTTGCTTTTAACCATTTAGTATAGTAGATAAAGAGAAAACTTCAGGATTTCAAATTTATTTGTAGAAAGTTGAAAAAAATCTAGTGTATTTCCGAACTTGCTGTGTATATATAGGTGAAAGAAAAAATGAGAAGGAGGGATATTTTTGGACGACTTGGAATTGCTGCGGGAAATTGCCCAACAAAATGAAGAAGCATTAGAAATACTCATGGACAAGTATTCAAAGCTGCTTTGGGTAGCTTCCTTATCAATATTAGGAAAAAATCATGATCCGCAGGATATTGAAGAGATTGTAAGTGACGTTTTTTTAAGGATCTGGAAATCACCGACTAAGTATCAGCCAAAACGCGGATCAGTGAAGAATTACCTAGTATTAATTACTCGAAGCCTTAGTATTAATAAGCTGCAGCGAAGCAAAAAAGATTATCTGCTCAATGATAATTTCGCACTTGAAAATATACCGACAGCAGAAGAAAATCGCGAGTTTATTAATGAGATGTTTTATTTGATCAATAGTTTGAACAGCCCTATGCGTGAGATTTGTTTACAGCGCTACATTTTTGAAAATACTCCGTCGATGATCAGCAGTGATTTAAATATTCCACAAAAGACGGTCAATAATTATCTTTATCGTGGGAAAAGACTGCTGCAGCAAGCCTTCGATGAACAAGGCATGGAATTGTTTTATTTATTAAATAAAGGAGCGGATAAAGATGGCAAAAAAATATGATGAACATCCATTAAGCAAGCTTTCTGATGAAGAGCTGGATCAAATTTTAGCTCATTATGACAGCAACTACTCCGCTAAAAATAAAGAGAACATCAAACACAGGACACAGGTAAAAAAGAAAGAACCAATCGTTTTGGCTGCCTTTTCTAAACGTAAATTATTGATTGTCGCAGTGCTTATCCTATTCTTTTTACCGGTAGGAACCTACGTTGCAGCAAAGCTGTGGGAGATTACCGTTGAAAAACAAGATTACCGGCTCACAACAAAAATCGACAAGCCGAAAAATCAGCAACCAGATACCGGAAATTATCGACTAGTGGCTGATTATGTTCCAAAGTATTTTACTGTTCATGACAGTATGCAAGGGTTGTCATTTCATGAGGAAATTGATTTGTCAGGGGAAGAAGAGTTTATTGAAGCAGTGAGCAACGAGCGTGCAATTTCCTTCACACTTTATGAATTAGATAAAAAGGACACTATTACCGATGACTATGTAAAAGATTCCAAAGAGATTCCACTAAAAGATTCCTCCGCATACATGGTTGAAAAAATAGACGATCTTCAGGGGAAACAAGCGACAATCGTACGAAAATTTTTCGAAAAGCAAAACAAGTTTGTTGAATTGAACTGCTTTGGAGATATTTCGGAAAAAGAGCTTGTAAAAATTCTCAATAATCTTTACTTGAAAAATGTCGCTACTAAAGAAGAAGCCACCTTCGTAACTGACTATATGAGCTCAGATGATTTTGCAGAGAAGATCGAGCAAATTTCAGAGGGGCTCGAACCAACGATGCTAGATGTCAATAACAAAAACGAACTCGTCCAGCTTAATGAACCAATCAATACGATTGATATTTATGGGACACCTATTGAGGAAGTCACGGTGACCAAAGTGACATTAAGTGATACGATCGCGCCGAAACCATTGTCGATCTTAAATGAGAAGATAAAAGCTGGGTCAAACGATGATGACACGTTCAGACCAGAATGGAATAAAAAAGGCAAGCTCAAACCGATTATCGCGACAGAATACCTACGTGGAGATGGAAAGCATACTTTGAGTAAGGAACTCCGGGAATTTGAGATCCAACCAAAGTATTTGGAGGTTGAGTTCCAGGTTAAAAATATTTCTGAAAAAACAAAAGATTACGAAAACTATATACAGGTGACACGTTTTGTCAGACAAGGGAGCAGCTTTACCGACTTACCTATTGAAAAGACCCTTGTTCGTAAGATATTGTCAGACCCAGTTGATCCTTATCGCGTTTTAAATACGCCAGCTTATCCATTGCCGACAACAGTAGGAAAGTTCGTTGATGATATCTTCGAGGAAGAAGTCGAGCCTAATCCAATTGAACCAGGAGAAACTGGTACATTTACTGTTAGTTACATTTTGGCCTATGAAGATTATAGCAACTTGTTTTTTAACTTGAACTCGCATATTCCTGGGAATCGTTATGTTCAATTAACACAATAACCCGCAAATTATGGGTGAGTAAAATGGAATAAGAGGATTAAAAGATTAGAGAAATTGGAAATTCACTTGTTGTACTGATACCTACAGAGAGAGCGTGCAAATACAATCGAATTTATTATAAACAGAGTAATAGAAGAACTAGGAGAATTTTGATAAGGACTTGGGATTACTTCTCAGGTCCTTTTTCGTGGATTGAACTTAAAAAGACGTCAATTCCCAATTGTAAAGAAATAGCTTAAAATTATAAACAGTATGCCCCATATTGCCACGTAAATTCAGTCACTTTTGTTATAAGTGGTAGATTTTTCTCATAAAATGAGAATTTCCTAAGAAAAAATTTAAATAACAAATAACCGAAAATAATTACGATAAAATGTAAACGATTACAAAATAAGGAGGTTTCTTATGAAATTCAGAAAAGGATGGTTATGTTTTGGCGCGCTGCTTATGTTAGGGAGTGTATTTTTTGGGTTGGCAAGTTCGACGGAGGCAAAAAGCAAAGTGCATGATTATTCGAAGGAAAAGACGGTCGAGCAATTGATTGGACGCCATTGGGATGAGACAGAGATCAAGGAACAATATGAGAAGTTTTCGAAAAAGCTGACGGATGAAAAGAGTATTAAGGGCGAGATCGTCAGTGATATTTCAAAGGCGGACAAGAAAAAAATCACTGATTACTTTGACAAATTTGCTGGAAAAAAAGTGGAGTATGTTTACACGAAGTTCGATCAGTTTTATAAGGTGAAAGCTGACGATGACTACAATGATTTAAGAGCCATTTTGGAGTACAAATTCAAAGTGACGGAGAAGAAAAAGGTGACGGAGTACAGTGTCTTATTGAAGATGGCACGTTTGGGTGATAAAGATGGTGTCAAATGGCAGATTTACGATATCTTATGGCAGGACACAGGCGTGGATGTTACTGATATCGAGTTGACACAATTGGAAGCACCGAGTAAAGGTGAAGAAGTTTGTGTGATGGATACGGACGCGGGAGTCATTAAGATGCGTTTGTTCCCTGACCAAGCGCCTAAAGCTGTGAAAAATTGGATCGAGCTTTCCAAGGATGGTTTCTATGATGGTACGCCTTTTGCTCGTGTAATCAAAGACTTTGTGATCCAAGGCGGAGCTTTAGATGGTTCTGGTGATGAATCAAAATCAATCTATGACGGCTTTTATGAAGATGAGGTGGACAAAGGATTATACAACTTTGACGGCGCTCTTTGTTTAGGAAACAATGGACCGCATACGAATGGGAACCAGTTCTACATTGTCCAAAATACTAAGATTGATGAAGAACAATTACCAATTCTTTCTCTTCCAGGAAATGTGGAAGAAAAATATAAAGAAATTGGCGGGCTGCCAGAATTAGACGGACGTTATACTGTTCTGGGGCAGGTTTATGAAGGAATGGATGTAGTTAAAAAAATCGCGGAACAAGAAACAGATGATGATGACGCACCAGTTTCAGACCCAGTAAAAATCAAAAAAATCACTTTTGAAAAAGTAGAATAGAACAATAATACTGCGATCCTATCTGTAGGGTCGCAGTTTTTTTAACGTTGTTGACCATTATGTTCTGGAGCGACTGTGGGTAGTTCAGGCTCGCATCAATGAAAAGCGGTTCAACCTCTGATTGCTGAATGGGGCGATTTGCCATACAATTAACTTGTAGGAGAAATGAGCACTTAGGGGATGCCCCAACACTACTTTTGTATAAAGGGATGATGTTTTTTGGTTACTAAAAATGAGATAATTGAAGCTATCGAGATGAGCTACAGGAGTTCGCCGGAGTATCTGTTTAAAAAAAGCCCCGGTTTTTGTATTTTTCGCCATGAAAGAGGACGAAAATGGTTTTGTGCCGTAATGACGATTCCTCAAAACAAGTTATATGGAGAAAGTGAAGAAGAGATCGACGTGATCAATTTAAAGATCGATCCTAATTTAGGCGATATTCTTAAAACGAGTCCAGCGATTTATCCGGCGTACCATATGAATAAGCAGCATTGGATCACGGTTGATCTGTCCCAGATTGATCATTTTGAACAGGTGGCTGGTTTGATTGAAGACAGCTATCTGCTTACCGCCAAGTAGCGGGAGAAAAACTATGAACTTCTTCTCAATTTTATCTTAGCATCAAATAGAGGGATAGAAGAAAACCTTTTTACGCAGCCTAATAGTCTTTGTTAGAAGTTATTGATACAGGTTGATGGCTGGGAATCATTTTCGAATGATTACGTATTGACTCTATTAG
>NZ_NGLG01000002.1:1206000-1210374 GCF_002140655.1 Enterococcus sp. 3H8_DIV0648
GGTTGAAAACAAACTGGTAGTATTACTCAATAAGTGAAAGCGTTTACTTTTGAATGAAAATTACGAGAGAGTGTATTAAAATGCCGCCGAAGGAATAAGTGTGGATGTTACAGAGCATTCATATGAAGATCTCAGGTAAAAGGATCGTAGTTGGACAAAACTCTGGAAAGTATAATTATACACCGAAGGGGCAATCATAGGAGATTATTGGCCTAATGAGAATCTCTCAGGTTAAATGACAGAGGATACCTGTACAAGGGACAGTTATCCTCTTTTTTGATGTGGGGAAAGGGAAACGCGAAGATATATTTGTTACCTTTTTCACATGTGAATATATTATTTAAATAACTTGATTATAGTTATATTTGGAAGGGCGCTTAATCGATCGAAAGGCTCAGGCAAGCGTTAAAAGAAAGAATATCGGACTGTTAAACGCGCCATGCTTTTGAACGTGCGGGTCGTTAAAACAGCCGTTAGCTATATAAATTTATGAGGGAGGGCAGGGTTACATCAATCATTAAAAAAGGAGATAGGATATGAAAGAAGGAAAACGCATTTTTTATGGCTGGTGGATTGTTGCGGGGTGTGTCGCGATTACGGCGACGATGGTCCCGTTGGTTATGTCCTTATCAGGAAAATATGCGCTGGCCGTGATTGACGAGCTGCAAATCAGTCGTAGTCAGTTTATGCTGGTAAACACCATCGTCCAATTGATCGGTATCTTTTTATCACCGATCGTATCGAAACGAATTGCCTCTGGTCAAATGAAAGTATTGCAAGTTGTCGGCGTTATTGGCTTTTGTATTAGTTATTTTACTTATTCGCTTGCTCAAGGAGCGGTCCATCTGTATATTTCCTCTATCTTTGTGGGGCTCTTTTATTGGGCATCTACGATAATCCCAATTACTTACATGATCACGATGTGGTTTAAAGAAAAACGCGGGTTAGCCATGAGTATAGCGATGGCCGGAATTGGTCTTGGCGGAACGATCTTTTCTCAAGTCATCACCATGTTTTTGAATAATTACGGCTGGCGCACAACCTATCAATTAATGGCGGGAATCGCGTTAGTGTGTTCATTGCCGATCGTTCTATTTGTTTTTAAGAGCTCTCCTGAAGAAAAAGGTCTGGTGGCTTTTGGCGCAAATGTTGCACCTGCGAATCAATCAGAAGGCGCGATTGAAGAAAGCAAAAATTCTTCTATCACGGTCAAGGCTTCCTACAGCAAAGTGTTCTTCATATTAGCCATGATGGGGATGTTTTTAAACGGTCTGATCAATACGGGGGCGCTATCTAATTTCCCGGCGGCTATCCAAGAGATGCACGATCCAGCAACTTCGGCTAATATCATTTCTATTTATTCCTTTGTGGGGATTTTTGGTAAACTGATTTTGGGATGGGTAAATGACCGCTTCGGTGTGGTTGCCAGCAGTGTTTTCGGCTGCGGCTCATTTCTGTTGGCCTTTATTTTGATGTTGTTCGGTGATAGTTTGGGAATTATGTATTTGATGGCCTTTGCCTTTGGTTTGGGAACGCCAATCGGAACCGTTTCTCCGCCATTGATCACTGCTGGCGTTTTTGGACAAAAGAATTATCCCGAAGCGTACGGCTTAGTCAGCAGTGTAGGCACGATCGGAACGGCCTTAGGTTCTGTTTTTGTAGCTAGCATTTTGGATGCGTCAGGCTCATACCAGACCGCTTGGTTATTTATGATCGTCTTTACCGCATTAACTTTGTTCGGATGGGTTGGCTCTTATGTGACTTCACGAAAATATTTTACTGGAAATGCAGAACTGTCAGAAACGGTTGATTAAGAAATTAATTTATAGAGCACTAGCAAAAAGGAGGAAATGAATTTGAATTTAAAAGAACAGCTATTTACGGAACTGCGTAAAAAAGAAGATCGTATGATCGAAATTCGTCGTTATTTGCATGCACATCCGGAATTGTCTTTTTACGAGACAGAAACGGCAAAATATATTGTCGATTTCTATAAAAACAAAGATTTGGATGTTACGGTGGAAAGTCATATCAATGGAGAAAATGGCGTCATTGTGACGATTGATTCAGGAAAGCCAGGAAAAACATTAGCCATTCGCGCTGATTTTGATGCTTTACCAATCGAGGAAGCGACTGATTTGCCTTTTGCCTCTAAAAACGAAGGAGTTATGCATGCTTGCGGTCACGATGCGCATACTGCTTATATGCTGGTTTTGGCGGAAACATTAGCGGAGATGAAGGATCAGCTTCATGGAAAGATCAAGGTTTTCCATCAGCCGGCGGAGGAAACACCTCCCGGAGGCGCTATCGGAATGATCAAGGCAGGCTGTTTAGAAGGGGTAGACAACGTTGCCGGCATTCATGTAATGAGCAACTTTCCTTTCGGCAAAGTATTTTATCGCGAGGGGGAAGTCCAAACAGCACGTTCCTTCTTCAAGCTGACGATCAAAGGCAAGGGCGGTCACGGCTCTTCGCCTCATGAAGCCAATGATGCGATCGTTGCGGGGAGTTATTTTGTGACGATGCTTCAAACGGTGATCAGCCGTCGGATCAATCCTTTTGATATGGGTGTGGTTACGATCGGTTCCTTTGATGCAAAAGGACAGTTTAATATTATTAAGGATCAAGTCGTATTAGAAGGGGACGTCCGTTCCATGAGTGCGGAGGCGCGGAAAGTTATTGATGGAGAAATAAAGAAAGTCTGCGAAGGCGTCGAAGCAGCCTTTAGTGTGAAGTGTGAATTAGATTACACAACCGATTATCCGGTCTTGTATAATGATCCAGCATTCACTCGACAAGCAGCGGAAATCTTGAAAAATACGAAATTGGATCGCGTAGAATCAGTTGAGATCACCAAACCGATTCCGCCATCTGAAGATTTCTCTTATTTCGCTGAAAAAGTGCCAAGCACCTTCATCTATGTCGGTGCCGAAGTGGAAGACAAAGCAGTCTATCCGCATCACCATCCTAAATTCGACATCAATGAAAAAACACTTTTGATCTGTGCCGAGGTCATGGGCAGTATCGTTGTCGATTATTTAAATGAAGAATAGTTAATTGAAGCCGCAGACAAGTGCATGTCTGCGGCTTTTTCAATTAATAAAGCTAAAGATCTATGACTGAAATCAAATGATTCATTCAGAAGATACACTATTAAAAAAGCAAAATGGCGAATCCAATCTTCTGATTGCATTGGTCATTTTGCTTTTTATTAGCCTTTATTATATAGAAGAAACAGAAATCAGCTTTTCATTGATAAATTTAAAAACTGGTTAAGCTGACGCAAGACTCATTAGTAAATAAGATGGATACCTATTGATAAGTCAAGACCATTTCAATGGCCTGTTCATAATTTCCAAATTTCTTCCCAAAGAGATTGATACCGCCCTTATTTATCGCATCCTCTTCAACACCGATCGTTAGTTTAATGAATCCTGAATCATCAAGATTGAGGTCAGAAAGTCTGTATTCACTAACCCGATGATTATCTAGAAAGGTTCCTTCGTGTGAAATTTTGATATTTTTCAAAAGCCCATACTGCGTACGGTTCGATTCCCACCATTCTGGATTTAGCTTTCCTCGTATTTGACCAAAATCGCCCGGGGAAGTCCACGTACAGATCGGCAGGTCATTGATAGAAAAAGTAATATCCGATGGCCAATCCTCGTTAAAATTTGCTACCTCAGAGCAAAGCTCCAGACTAAACGCCAGACTATCCAATCTTTTTGATTCGGGTAGCTTCTTTTTAGGAAAATTGTAGGAAATGAAGCCTTGTCTAAACCAAATCAGCTCTGCATTCATCCGTTCAGGTGTAAAGAATTCTGTAGGGTCATCCTCCACAATAATCTCACGCTCGCTGGCCATTCCGCAACTACCATCAATTTGATAATCAATGAATTGTCCGATCGGCATATCGTAACTGATGGTGTTTTGACTATTGAAGAGTTCTTCATCTTCGTTATTTAAGCAGATCAAAATATCAAAAAAGTTCTTGCTGCAGACCTTGACCACCCCGCGTTTACCCGGGTGTAATTCAGTGATCACTAGGCCGGCATTTTCTAACACTTTTACGTTACTTGAGGCAGTAGAAAAAGGGATGTCCAATTGTTTGCTGATCTCGATGACACTCAAATTGTTGTATTTTAAGAGTTCTAAAATGGCTACTCTGACATCTGTGGAAAGAGCGTGACAGACGCGAATCATTTCTTCTTTTGATGAAAATCCTGTTTTAAGCATAAGACCCTCCTTAAGTGTTTATAGAGTTATTTTATCAGAATTGATTCAAAAAAAATACCTCTATGATGGAAATAAAGTCGAAAATAAGTGATTTTAAAAGCATTGACAGCGTTTTCTCAGGCTGTTATTATCGAAGCA
>NZ_NGLG01000002.1:1210517-1222414 GCF_002140655.1 Enterococcus sp. 3H8_DIV0648
ATAAAGAAACGTAATAATTGAATTGAAACAAAAAAAATGAATCTTTAAGGAGGCTTATTTAATGGAATTGGCAGAAGAAGCAAGAGAAGAAACAAATGTAGTGGTTCAAAAAATTTCTGCAAAAGAGTTGGTAGCGTATTTCTGTTATGGGTTTGGTCAAGTTTTAAATTATGCAATGGTAGGCACTTATTTGACGATTTTCTATACGGACTATTTAAAAATCAGCGCATCCATCGCGGGAGTGATATTTTTAATCGCTAGAGTTTGGGATGCCATTAATGATCCGATGATGGCGGCACTGATTGACTATACGAATTCACCTAAAGGAAAGTTTCGAATCTGGATGAAATGGATTTCGATCTTCATTGTTTTAACCACGATCGTAACGTTTATTCCGTGGAACTTAAAAGGCTCGGTCTTAGTAGCTGTGGCTGGGATTTCTTATATTTTATGGGGAATGGTTTATACCATTAGCGATGTTCCTTTTTGGTCGTTATCTACTGTTATGAGCAATGATGCGCAAGAGCGATCAAAGGCGGTAACGGTTGCAAATACTGGTGTTTCATTAGGCTTTTTGTTTCCGCCGCTAGTTGTCCCGCTTTTTTCAAAGTTTATTGGACACAATTTTTTAGGTGTGAATGGCTTTGGCAATGAAGCCTTTATGGCAGGGTTGCCGTATGGGATTATGGCAATTGCTTTATTAACTTTTCCGTTGATGCTGTTTGGATATCTGGGAACGAAAGAACGCCGTCATGCTTCGGTTGAAAAAGTAAAGATCAAAGATATGCTGAATACGGTTCGGACTGCTCGTCCATTGTTTGTCATCTGTTCAATCTTTATTTCAAATGTTTTTTGGGACTTGCAAAATGCCTTGTTAACTTATTTCTTTATTGTCAATTTAGGGAATATCGATTATCAATCGACAGTAACGTTCTTCTCGCTGTTTGCTTATGGAATGCTGGTGCTTTATCCAGTTTTAACTCGGCGCTTTAAGAAAAAGCGTATTTTACAGGCACAATTAATCTTGGATACGCTGATTCGTTTACCACTTTTGTTTTTCGGCTATTCCAATGTAACAGTAGTACTTGCAGTCATTGTCGCTTTGAATTTTTTACAAACGTTAACCTCGGCTTTGATCCCAAACATGATTGGCGAATGTGTCGAATACTGCGAATATAAAACCGGGAAACGGACAGAAGGGATTGTCTTTAGTTTCCAAACATTTTCCGGAAAATTAAAAACGGCGATCGCTTTAGGTGTATCAGGATTTGCCTTGACACTAATCAATTACAATCCAAGTGCTGCACAACAAACAACTGCAGTCGCAAATGGGATTTTCTTTGTTAGTTTATTATTGCCGATTCTGGGCAATATCATTAAATTCATTTTTAGCTTGTTTATTCGTTATACCGAAGATGAATACCGGTTAGTTGTCCGTTATCTGGACAAAAAATATCAAAAGGCCGATGCCTTAGAGGCAGAAGACACACTGTTAGCCCAAAATTTAGAGAATCAAATGACACAATTGCAGAATGAAATTACTCAAACTGGATTGAAATAAGTAGAGAAAGAGGAAATAGTATGTATCGTACAGAATACCCAAGACCCCAATTTGAAAGAGCAGACTGGATTAATTTAAACGGTCAGTGGGCATTTGCGTTTGATGATGACGACAGGGGGATGAGGGAAAACTGGCAGCAGCCAGCTTATCAATTGCCATTGACTATAGAAGTACCATTTGCTTATCAAACGGAAAAAAGCGGGATTCATGATCCTAGCTTTCACGATGTAGTTTGGTATAAACGACAGCTGGAGATTCCACAGTCTTTTCTTGAGAAACGCTTAATTCTGCATTTTGGTGCGGTCGACTACCGTTGTCAAGTTTATATTAATGAACAGCTAGTGGGTAGTCATGAAGGCGGCGAGACCCCATTTGAATTCGATATCACACGCTATGCGCAAGAAAAAGAGCTCTGGCTCACTGTTCGGGTGGAAGACCCTTCACAAGACGAAACGATTCCGCGAGGAAAGCAATTTTGGCGCGAAGAGTCGGATTCGATTTGGTATACACGGACGACCGGAATTTGGCAAACGGTTTGGATTGAGCCGGTGGCTGAAAGCCGCATTGAGGAAGTCAAGTATCATACGGATGTTCAAGAGGCTAAAGTAACGATGGAATTTTTTGTGACACCGCAATCGTTGGGAAAGCATTTAGAAATTCTGATTAATTTTAAGGGGAAGAAATTAGTCGAAGAAACGATATTGTTAACTGAAAGCCATTTTGATCGTGGATTTAGCCTATACAAAAACAATATTTTTGCCCATAATTTCCATGGCAGCCGCTATGGTTGGTCGTGGACACCCGAGCATCCTAATTTATTTGAAGTTTCCTTTGCGATAGTCGAAGAAACGACACTGGATAAAGTTGATTCTTATTTTGGATTAAGAGATATTCATACGGAGAAAGGGATGGTCTATCTAAATAATCAACCTTACTATCAAAAATTAGTGTTAGATCAAGGGTATTGGGAAGATGGCTTATTGACCGCACCTGATGATGAGGCGTTTAAACGGGATATTATTTTAGCCAAAGAAATGGGTTTTAATGGTTGTCGGAAACATCAAAAGGTTGAAGATCCTCGTTTCTTGTATTGGGCGGATCACCTAGGTTTTCTGGTGTGGGGAGAATGCTCCTCAGCGCCATCCTTTAGTGTAACTGCAATCCAACGGTTGACCCAAGAATGGTTTGAGATTATCAAAAGAGACTACAATCATCCATCGATTATCACTTGGGTCCCGCTGAATGAAAGCTGGGGTGTTCCTGATATCCGCAATAACAAGCAGCAGCAGGCACATTCGTTGGCGTTGTATCACACGATCCATTCTTTAGATACTAGCCGCTTAGTCATTTCAAATGATGGTTGGGAAATGACGGAGACGGATATTTGTGCGATTCATAATTACGCACACGGTCAAGCAGATGAACAGGAAAAATACCAGCAATTTAAAGAAGCTATCGGAACAAAAGAAGGATTGGTAGATTCGATGTCTGCTAACCGATTTATTTATGCGAATGGTTTTTCACATCAGGATGCACCTATTTTGCTGACGGAATTTGGCGGTGTCGGCTTTGAAGTTGGTAAAGAGGAGGGCTGGGGTTATACTTCGGCTGAGACAGAGGAAGAATTTATCGCCGACTATGGGAGAATCATGGCCGCTGTTTATGCATCAAAAGCTTTACATGGCTACTGCTATACCCAGCTGACAGATGTTGAACAGGAAATCAACGGGCTGCTTACTTATGATCGAAAAGCCAAATGTCCATTGGAAGAAATCAAAAAAATTAACGATCAAGCGGATCAGCTGACGATTAAAAACTAGCGAAAACCCTGCGAGTCTTTTGAAGACTTGCAGGGTTTTTATAATACTACGCTTCTTCGGTAGTATTTTGTGTGCTTGATATCATGAAAAGTATAATTCAGCGTGCGCACCATCCCGCTAATCCCGATAAAGTGAGAAGTGGAACTGGCAAAGCTTTTTTTGTGAGCGATCTTCACCTAACCAAAGTGTCTTTTACTGATAATACAGCTGCTCGGATGGATAAGCTGCCGCTGAGGTAATATCGATCCCTAAATTTCTAAAGGACTGTTCATTGGCTTTACTCAACATCACCGTCGAATGTGCCTGAGTGCCTTCAAGCTCGACCAGCTTCTCATAAGCGCACTGGGCTGTTGGATTCGTGACGGCGCTAATGGCTAATGCAAGTAATACTTCACGAATATCTAGCATGTGATCTTTCATATGCATTTCGTTTTTTTTCAAATTTTTGATTGTTTCTAAAATGATCGGCGACAATAAATGAATGTCGTCATCAATTTTAGCTAAAACCTTTATTGCATTTAAGATGACTGAAGCGGAAGCCTCCATCAATGAAGTTGTTCTGCCGGTGATGATTTTTTTGGAAGGGAGCTCCAAAGCGATTACAGCGGCAGATTCTTTTGACAAGGACTCTAATTTTTCGGAATATGCGTGAGCCGGAGCGACTACCGTCCGATCCTCTGGCTTCAAATCGATCTCTTCCATGATCAAATTGATTCTATTTACGGCTTCCTCATCAACCAGCCCCTTTTTGAAATCGCACTCTGTCTGGAAAAATCGGCGAATGATTTCCTGCCGGGAAGCTTCTTGAACGACTGCATCATTTACAATACCGGCTTTGACCTGATTCACGCCCATATCTGTGGGGGACTTATAAATCGATTCTTCGTCGGTGATTTTTTCAATGATCCGTTTGATTACTGGAAATGTTTGAACATCTCGATTGTAGTTGACCGCCATCTCTCCATAATAATCTAAATGGAAGGAATCGATCATGTTCACGTCTCCCAGATCGACGGTTGCTGCTTCATAAGCGATGTTCAATGGGTGTTTTAATGGAACATTCCAGACAGGGAAGGTTTCGAATTTTGAATATCCGGCTTTTTTCCCCAGTTTGCTCTCATGATAAAGCTGGTTTAAACAGGTGGCCAGCTTACCGCTGCCTGCTCCTGGTGCGGTCACGATGACGATCGGCTTCTCTGTTTTGACATATTCATTTTTGCCAAAGCCTTCGTTGGAAACAATTTTGTCTACATTCAAGGGATAATTTTCGATGGCTTCGTGTTTGTAGACTTTGATATTTTGGCGTTCCAGTTTGTTGATAAAGGCATTTGTCGCCGGCTGATTATTGTAGCGGGTGATGACCACGCTATTAACCAGCAGATCATAGCCTCTTAATTCGTCAATTAAACGTAAAACATCCATATCATAGGTGATGCCGTAATCGCCGCGGATTTTATTTCGTTCAATATCCCCAGCGTATAAACAAATAAGGATCTCCGCTTGATCCTTGAGCTTTTGAAGCAGCTTCACTTTGACATCTTCCTGAAATCCCGGCAACACTCGTTTGGCATGCTTATCGTCGACCAATTTTCCGCCAAATTCCAGATAGAGCTTGTCATATTGATTTACTCGTTCCAAAATAAAGCGAGACTGCTCGATTAAGTATTTTTTTGAATCAAATCCTAGTTCCTTCATTTACTTCCTCCATAACATTGAGAGTGCGTTGCATTAAAAACAGACGTAATATTATAAGCCGTAACTAATCCATAATATTCTTTCATTAAATGCCTCATCCGTCAATGAAAAATCGCAGTGTTTTTTCTTTTTAAAGAAGCGTTCTGATTTGATAATTCCATCCTGAAAAGAGGCTCGCATTTCACCATGAGCCAATATATGTCTTTTCCCATTGAAAGTACGCTACAATGGAAGGGTATCAAATGATAGGAGGGATTTTTTATGAAGGTTATCGTTTTAGGATCTTCACACGGCGGCTATGAAGCAGTCGAAGAATTACTCCTTTCTCATCCCAATGCGGAAGTGCAATGGTACGAGAAAGGCGATTTTGTCTCATTTATGGGTTGAGGCACGCAAATGTATCTCGAAGGAGTCGTGAAAGACGTTAATTCAATTCGTTACATGACAGCCGAAGAGATGGAAAAACGCGGGGTTCGCGTTTTCACAAATACAGAAATTACCAAAGTAATGCCTGACCAACACGAAGTTGAAGTCTTGGATCACATCAGCGGGGAGACTCGCAAGGAAAGCTATGACAAATTGATTTTAAGCCCTGGGGCGAATCCATTTATCTTGCCTGTTCCGGGTCATGAGCTGGAAAATATCGAAACGATGCGCGGGCGTCAAGATACGATCGACCTTAAATTGCATTCGGTTGATCCAGATATCCAAAATGTTGTTGTAGTTGGCGGCGGCTATATCGGGATCGAAGCGGCCGAAGCTTTTGCGATGGCTGGAAAAAACGTGACGGTCGTGGATATTATCACTCGTCCATTAGGTGTTTACTTGGATCAAGATTTTACTGATATTTTAGAAAAAGAAATGACCGACAACGGTATGCATTTAGCGATGGAAGAAAAAGTCGTAGAATTTATCGGTGATGCTGGAAAAGTAACGAAAGTCGTGACAGATAAAGGCGAATATCCGGCTGAACTCGTTGTGATGTCAGCAGGTGTTAGACCGAATACCGCTTGGTTAAAGGACGCCGTGGAGATGCATCCAAATGGAATGATCAAAACGGACGAATATATGCGGACAAGTGCGGAAGATGTTTTTGCAGTCGGCGATGCTACCTTGATCAAATACAATCCGGGGAACACAGACGTCAATATCGCGCTGGCAACAAATGCGCGTCGCCAAGGACGTTATGCTGCGAAAAATTTAGTCGAAGCAAACAATCCATTCCCAGGTGTGCAAGGCTCCTCTGCGCTGCGGGTCTTTGATTATAAATTTGCCTCAACTGGCTTGAACGATCAAATGGCAGACCGTTTGAAGATTGAGACGAAATCCGTGTTACTGGATCAAGATACGTTGATGGACTTTATTCCAGCAGACAGAAAAGAACGGATGCTGTTCAAATTAGTCTATGATCCAGCGACTCATGAGATTTTAGGTGGACAAATCATGTCGAAAGAAGATCTGACTGCTAATATCAATGCGATCTCGATCGCCATCCAAACGAAATTCACCATCGAACAGCTCGCTTACGCGGACTTCTTCTTCCAGCCAGAATTTGACACGCCGTGGAACTTGCTTAATATGGCGGGGTTAAAAGCACTGGAACAAGAAAAATAGAACAAACGATTACGCCGGAGGGAAGGTTCCTCCGGCTTTTTTATGCAGCTTTCAGCCTTTACCAAGCAAGATAAATTGACAAAATCATCGCTCGATAGTTTAATGGTTTAAAAACATGAACGGATGATAAGTTCGGCAGACTTTTTACTGTTAAAGTCCTGCTTGATCATGTTACGGAAATTATAGATGAGGGATGAAGGCTATGAAAAAGGTATTGATTGTTGAAACAAATGTCACGCGCTATCAAGGAACGAAGGGCCCGACCGGATTATGGCTGGGTGAAGCGGCGGAGTTTGTTGATGAAATGCAAAAAAATGGCGTAGCGGTAGATTTCGTTAGTCCAAAGGGCGGATTTGTTCCCCTTGATCCGCGAAGCATGAAATATACGGATGAATCGATCATGCGGATTTACGAAAGTCAGGATTTTATTGATCGTGGATTGAAAAATACGCTGTGTCCTGATCAAATCGATCCGAACGACTATGCAGCGATCTATTACACAGGCGGTCATGGCGTGATGTGGGATTTTCCAGATAATCCAGAACTTCAGAAGTTGGCATTAACCATTTATAACAATGGCGGCTACATCAGCTCGGTCTGTCATGGAATCGCAGGACTGTTCAATATTAAGAATGAACAAGGCGAGTATCTGATCGCGGGAAAGAATATCACGGGCTTCACGACGGCGGAAGAAATTCTTGCCGGCAAGAAATCGGTCGTGCCCTTTCTAAATCATGAGGTGGCGGAAGCTCGCGGAGCCAAATTCTCGAAGAAACGCTTTTATAGTGAATATGCGATAAAAGATGGTCGGCTGTTAACCGGTCAAAACCCTTTTTCCGTACGTGCCGTAGCAAAATTATTACTAAATGAAATCAAATAAAGTGGTCCCGATAAAGCATAAACTTTGTCGGGACCCTTTATTTGACTATTTTTCAGGATCATCGGTTATTTGCAGGATGATTTTTCCTTTGGCCCGACCGGATTGTGAATAGGTGAGGGCTTCTTCGATATCAGCAAAGGGCACGACGCGATCAATTATTGGTTTGATCACGCCTGTTTCGATCAACTGACCTAGTAGGGCCAGCTGCGGACCGCTTGGCTTCATAAAAAGAAAGGTGTAGGAAGCGCCTGTTTGCTTCTCCAATTTAGTAATATTCCGAGTCACAAAGCGAAAGCCTAACTTTTTCCATAAAGGCACTCCGTATTCTTGCCCGAAGCGATAGTTGGGTAAGCCGGAGATGCTGACGACTTTTCCGCCCGGTTTCACAATGTCGAAGGCATCCTCCAACGCTTTTCCGCCCCGCGTATCAAAGACATAATCATAATCGGAAAGGACTTCTGTAAAATTAGTCGTTCGGTAATCAATCGGGTAGTCGGCGCCTAATGATTGGACCAGTTCAAAATTTTTCGCTGAAGTAGTAGTCGCCACGTATGCGCCTAGATGCTTAGCGATTTGAATGGCGATCGTTCCAATACCGCCAGAGCCGCCTTGAATCAGGACCTTTTGTCCCGGCTGGATATTCATGATGTCGTGCAAAGCCTGATAGCTAGTGAGTCCAACCAGCGGAATTGCGGCCGCTTCCTCAAAAGTAGTATTCTTCGGTTTTAGAGCGATATCGCCTGTGTCAACTGCGATATATTCCGCAAAGGTGCCGATCCGGTTCTTCTGAACACGACCATAAACGGCATCGCCGATAGCAAAATCATTCACCTGTTCACCTACCTCAACGATGATCCCGGCAAAATCACTCCCCAGAATCAGCGGCATATCATATTTCAGCAGCATTTTAAGTCCGCCGTCCTTTGTTTTCAGATCAATGGGATTGATGCTGGCCGCGACGATCTTGACCAAGACATCATTTGGGCGAACTTTTGGGAGCGCCACATCCTTTATTTCTGGCATCGGTTGTTTATAAGAATCAATTACGGCAGCTTTCATTGTATTATTCATCTTTATTCCTCCAGCGTTTGAGTTTAAGCGTTTAACCTTTTAAACGATTACGGATTTGAGTTTAGTTTATTGGTTTAAAAATGTCAACGGATCGTTCTTGACAATTTTTCCGATCTAGCGTTTAATAGTTTAAAATCATAAACATAAGGGCAACATGAAGGGGATCAGGACCAATGGCAGAACAAACATTAGATATTTTTAAAGAGAGTATCCCGATTTTCACGATGCTGCAGGATGAGAAGCGGCAGCAGATTCTGGTGATGCTTTGTAAAAATGGTCAAATGACGGTCAATCAGATCACAGACTCGATGTCATTATCACGCCCAGCGATATCGCATCATTTAAAGCTAATGTTAGGCGCGGGAATTTTGGCGGTAACTCAGATCGGCACCGAGCGATATTATCAAGCCAATATGGGGAATACACTGGATCTGTTGAAAAGACTGACGGCATCATTAGAAGCGGATGTTGAAAAGAAAGCTGGGGAGTAAGCGTCAGTTTCATGGATAAACTAAAAAACCTTTTAGCGGTCGAAACAACGAATCGCTGAAAGGTTTTTGTGGTTCAATCATATAACTCCGCAATCTCACGAACTTTGCGCTGCATTTCCTCGCGCACATGCGGCGGCGCTAAGCACTCGCATTTATTGCCAAAGCTGAAAAGAATATTGTAGTGATAGTCATTTTCGATAAAAGGAAAACGAACGATGTAATGGTCTTCGTCCTCTGGCGTAAAATGTTCAAAGGCACAATAATCAAGCACCTGATCCATGACCGAGCGATGAATTCGCAGTGTGATCTCGGTCTGCAGCGTGGTCAGAATATCCGAAAATTCCAACTGCGGCTTTTGAAATGCGCGCGGCGTAAAGTCTTCGTCTTGTAGCTTCAGTCGAGACATACGAGCCAGCTTAAATAAGCGAAAATCACTTCTTTGCTGGCAATAGGCTTGTACGTACCAATGATTTCCCTTTAGGACAAGCTGATAAGGCTCGACGGTTCGCGCGGTTTTATTGCCGCGGTGGCTGACATAATCAAAGGCAAGCAGCTTGTTTTCCTGCAAAGCGGTTTTGATAAGCTCTAAAAAAGGCTGGATGTTTTGATTGCCCATCCAAGGAGTCAGCTCGATATGGATTTGGTTCATTTTTACATCAATGTCTTTGGCTTGGTCGGCGGGGATAAAACTTTTGACCTTCGCAAGGGCATTGACTAGCTCATCGCCCCGCATTACATTTGAAAGACTGGAAAGTCCCATCAAGAGGGTGGAAATCTCAGTCGTTGAAAAAACCTTTTTATCAAGCTTGTAGTTCTCCATGATCTCAAAACCGCCGCCCACGCCAGAGGTTGAGCGGATCGGGATTCCTGCCATACTGATCGAATCAATGTCGCGATAGATCGTGCGGGGAGAAACTTCAAACATTTCTGCTAATTCCTGTGCCCCGATTCGTTTTTTATCAAGAAGTACCATAATGATGCTGACAAGCCGATCAACCTTCATCAAAAAACCGCCTTTTCTAAAAGATCTTTTTTTAATTGTAGATTGTTGCCATACAGCTGTCAACAATTGCTAGGTATACTATAAACAAATCAACCAATCTTTTACAACGAAAATGGAGGAAAACAATGAATACTATTTATGTTTATGTTCTTGATACTTTAGCTGACTGGGAATTAGGATATGTGACGGCGGAGCTGAATTCTGGCCGCTTTTTCAAAAAGGATGGACCGTCTGTGGCGCTGAAAACGGTCAGTTCTTCCAAAGAGCCGATCAAAACTATGGGCGGAATGACGATCGTACCTGATTGCTTGATTGCTGACATGGTGGCAGATGAAAAAAATATGCTGCTGTTGCCAGGGGCAGATACATGGAACGATCCAAAACATACTGCGATCCTGGAAAAAGCCAGCGAGTTTCTTAATACAGGTGCGACAGTAGGCGCAATTTGCGGCGCTACGACAGCCCTTGCCAGTTATGGGCTGTTGGATAATCGCCCCCATACCAGTAATGGCCCAGGCTTTCTTGAAATGTTTGCGCCCAATTATCAAGGCCAGCAATTTTACGTAGACCAGCCAGCAGTAGCAGACGGCAATCTTATTACTGCCAGTCCCACAGGCGCTTTGGAATGGGCCAAACAAATTATCGAGCGCGCAGATGTGTTTCAAACGGATACATTAAACGCGTGGTATGACTATTTCAATACTGGCAAGCCGGAATACTTCTATGCGTTGATGCAAACCTTGCCGGTTAATGAGGAAGCAAACTAGTTGGATAAAACAAAATAGCATATAAAGAACAGCGTGATTTCACGTTGTTCTTTTATTTTGGTAAATTTTAATTAACTTGTTCTTTTTTTAACGCCGAAAATATGGTAAAAAGTTATTTTTATGTTGACTTTGCCGTTTCGCAACCTTAATCTGTTATTAAGTAACATCGGTTATAAAAAGGAGTTTTGTAACCATCGCTTCAATGTTGGTCAAAATAAACGTGTTAGGAGATTAATGAATGAAAAAGTGGATTGTTTTTGCGGTAATGGCAGTTATGTTAGCAGGGTGCGGTTCTGGCGGCACAAAAGAAACGAGCAAGTCAGAAAAAGGTACAGCATCAGCCTCTTCAACAGAACAAACGGCATCCGCGCCAGAAGTTTCTTCTTCTGAAAAGAAGATTGAATTGAAGGAGGTCGATTTTGATGTCGAAGGAACGCCTTACAAAATGAAAGTGATAGACAGTTGGGAGATCATCCCTGATGAAGAATTATCTTTTAATGCAGAAGATGAGGATAAGGTACAAGGCTTGATGATCTATGGGTTCAAAAAGACAGATTTTGAGAGTTTAGCTGCGTTCAAAGATTTGATAAAAAACCAGTTTGTCTCAACCGAAGAGATTGAAATAAAGGAAGAAACCGTAAGTGAAGCAGCCTATAAAACAGCACATTACGAGGGCTATCTGTATAATTTTACCGGTACCTATGAGGGCGCAAATGTACAAATGAACTTTTATTTTCTGGAGACAGAATCCGACTATGCGCTTGTAAATCTGATAGCCTTTCCTTCATTTTATGATAAAAACGGGGACCTTGTTACAGAGATGCTGAACTCTTTTGTGGCGGTATGAGATTTAAAGGAGTAAATAATTGAAAAATTTACGGGTTAGAATAATCGGTTTTATTGTATTAGCAATAATTGCTGGGTGTGTAATGGGTGTGACAGGTGCAACGAATTCTGGAATAATGATCGTTGCTTTAGTAGTATTTGTCTATTTT
>NZ_NGLG01000002.1:1222514-1233613 GCF_002140655.1 Enterococcus sp. 3H8_DIV0648
TGTCTATTTTTATTATATTGTTAAAGCTAATCAAAATCATATCCAAGCCATAAAAGCAGCCCTCCGAACATCGACTTTGTCTAATGAGGAGTTGGCCGAAAAAACGAATATATCTCCTAAAAAAATAGATATTTTACGCGAAGATCCTAATTATACCGAAAGCGAACTGAATAAACTTTCAGAAGTGTTAGGTGTGGAGGATCAGAACAAGAAGTTGCGCAAGAAAATAATACTCGCGTTAGTAGGTGTTTTTGGATTATTTCTTATCGTCTATTTTTTGTTTGGAGACAATAAATAGCTTGAAAGAGCGATTTTACGGGGAAATCAAAAAATCCATTTATTCTACTTGTACGCGGAGCAAGTCTATAGCAATTAAAATAGGAGACTAGTACTTTATGGATAAAACAGAAAAACATTCTTTTCGCCAAATAGCTGTGAACACTTTAAAAACAATTGGATTACTTTATTGGGCAACACGTCCAATCGTCGGGAGTATGAATTTAATTGGATTGGATTACAATTTCTAATGTCCTACGATGAAAAAATGCTGGCTTCTTTAGCATTTATTGCATTCATTATTTTCTCGATTAGTTGGATATGGAACTATTATAAAAAACATACAAATCATGTCAGTCAAAAAGTCGGAATAAAGGATTTTGGGATTGCCTTTGGATTGTTTATTTTAATGAAAATAATCGCGGTGGCTGGGACATTGTTAAACGCGCTTGTTACGGGGAACGCAATGACATCAAATGATGCAGCGCTGCAATCTAGCAATCCTTTAGCGATCTTTCCTTTGTTTTTGATTCTTTTTAACCTGACTATGGGTATCTTTACGCCAATTTTAGAAGAACTAACTTTTCGCGGAATTTTCATAGAAATGTGGTTCAAACCGGAACGAAAATGGCTGCCGGCTTTTATTACTTCCGCCATTTTTTTCTTTGGCACATGGGTTTGATAACGTGATTACCTTTTCGATGTATTTCGCTATGGGTCTGACTCTCTATTTTGCCTATGATCGAAGGAAGAACATCAAAGATTCCATTCTGGTACACGTATTAATCAACGGGTTTATTATGATGATTTCGTTTATTTCATACTTGATCTTGTATTTTAGTTGATCCCAAAAGAATAATCAGTAACTTTAACACCTGCATCATAAAGGTTGCAGGTGTATTTTTAATGAAAAATAGGAATACCTATTCAGATTATGGATCAAAGCTAGACAAGTTTTGTATACACTCCACCTACTTAGGGCGAGCTCCCCAGCAACAGACCTTTTATTTTATTCAACAGCCGTTTACCGTTGCTTGTTTTTTGATCCTGTTCTTCAGACGACGGCTCTGTTGGCTTTTCTACTTTGCGCAAAGGAACATTCGAGTCAGGCAAATCAGCGAATGGTTCAGGATATACTGTTGGATTTGCTTCGGCGGCAGTATTAATTGGTGCTAAAGTTGACTCTACATTTATGTTAGGTAATTGCTCTAATGCCCGAGGGCAAACCAAATCAATATATTTCTCGTACTTAGGTTTTGTGGCAGTAGGGCCTTCAATTGGTTCTGCTACAATAGTTGGTTCAACAGCTTCGACAGGGTGCTCCTTGTCAAACTGGATATACTTAGTGGTTTCGACGTATTTGCAGGTATCGACCTCGTCGTAGGTCTTCACACCGTCTTCCTCCTCAAAAATATCAAGGGTGGTCAATAGCTGCATGGCTTCGCGGATTTCTTCCGCTGATTTTTCGACGGTTGGATTTTTGATGATCAGATTTTTCTTCTTGCCGTTGCTTTTCTTAAATGTTGAGACTAATTTTTTGGTTTTGATGGTTTTAACAGCGTACATTTTCTTCATTCCCTTCTTATGATTATTCAACCTGCGCTTCTTGAGCGCCAAATAAATTACTGATTGAAAAGCGGCTTCGCACAGCGTGGATCGCTTTTTCGGCGTATTGGCGAACAGGAAAAACGCGTAGATTCAAGTATTTCCATTCCTTTGAAGTGAAATAATGTTTGAAATAGAAAAAGAATTTTTTGATGATCTTAGTCACTTTTCGTTGGGAGAATAAATGTTGGACAAGCTCTTTTAAAATTAAATGAAACTCGCTGTCTCCCAGACGTTCGCGAACTTGCAGCGCGACTAAATATTGCACGGTGCTGTCGGTATCTTTGGAAAGGTTGTAAAAATCGTAAATTCGTTTTTCCAAGGTCTTTTTCTTTAAACTAAAGAGTTTTTTGGCTGAAAATGTTTGTTCGTTCATAATTAATACCTCCATAATTGTTTTTGGTTCCGATCGGTGACTAAAGAGTAGCAGAATTACTAAAAATCCACGATGTCCAAAATCGAAGTGAGCTGTCCAATTTCGAAGTTTTAGACCTTAGAAACGTTGAGTTACCGTTTTAGAGGCCGGTGATTGAACATTTTTGGCTGTGATTGGACTTTGACTTGACAAGGGCAAAAGGAGTAAAATAAAAAGTTTGTCATTTATCGGACAATGAAGAAGAATAAAGTATGGCTGTCTATTGTTTGCAATAGACAGCTTTTGCGATTTTCAATTGATTATTTCTTTATACGCTAGTCTCAACAAACAACAAGATTCCCAAATGTTTAACTTTAAGTCACAACATGGTATAATAATGTCGAAAGTTTGGAATTTAGGTGAAACATATGAAGAGGCTAGTGGAACGATCTGAATATTTAAATTTTTTGAAAAGACATCAGGACAAGCCATTAATCAAGGTTGTTTCAGGGGTGAGACGTGCGGGGAAATCCACGTTGTTTCAGCTTTTTCGAGATTACTTGATAGAAACAGGTGTGTCTGATGAGGCGATCATCAGTATTAACTTTGAGGATATGGCGTATGATTCTTTGAGAGATGCGCGCTCTTTATACGATTATTTAATAAAGAAAATAGCAGCCAAGAAAAAGGTCTATATATTTTTAGATGAGATCCAGCATGTTGAGAATTTTGAACGTGTTGTTGACTCCCTGTTCATTAAAGAAAATGTTGATTTGTATATTACGGGCTCCAATGCTTATTTTTTAAGCGGGGAAATCGCAACATTGCTGTCTGGCAGATATGTTGAGTTGAAAATGCTGCCGCTATCTTTTTCAGAATTTGTGGAATGGAAAAAGCAAAATGAAGACGATCAGCCCAATGCCCAGCATTTTAATGAGTATCTAAAAAGTTCGATGCCCTACACGCTGTTTACGGAAACGGATCAAGAAGCTTTAGAATATCTGCAGGGATTGTATTCTACGGTCGTTTTGAATGATATTGTTGCAAGGTTGAATGTTTCTGACGTTAGAGTGTTGGAGCGTTTGATCGAGACACTTTTCAGCAGTGTTGGGAGTCTGGTTACGGTGAATAAAATCAAAAATACGTTGGTTTCTAAAGGAACGTCAATTTCCAATAAAACGGTAGAGAAATATTTGCAGGGGATTTTGGATAGTTTGATTCTCTATGAGGCTAAGCGTTATGATGTACATGGGCGTAAACTGCTGGACACACAATCGAAGTATTATGTTGTAGACAGTGGGTTGAGGAGATTGATCTTGCGGGATCATCATCAGGATTTTGGTCATGTCTTGGAAAATATCGTGTATCTAGAATTGCGACGCCGTGGGAATAAAGTCTATGTTGGTAAGGTTGATCGGTATGAAGTTGATTTTGTAGCCATCAATGAAAAACAAGAGGTGTCCTATTATCAAGTAGCTCTGACCACTTTAGATGAAGCTGTCCTAAAAAGAGAATTGCGATCACTTCAAGCAATCAAGGATTCTTATCCTAAATACCTGCTGACCCTAGATGAGTATAATAAAGAAGCGAACTTTAATGGAATCAAGAAAATGAATGTGTTGGATTGGCTGCTGAGTGTGGATTCCTAGCCTTGCGCGAATTTTTTATCTGTCAATTGACCTTTTTGAGATCAAAAAAGATCTTGAAAAGGTTTTTTGTGTTTAGAAAAGTACAATCAAGAGTAGCCTTTTCCCATTCAAACCTTTCAAATAACTGGTTATCAAACAAAAAATCAGTCGCAAAAGAGATTGTTCTTTTTTTGCGACTGATTAAACTAATCAGAAAATGAAAATGGGGTGTTTTGAAACAGCATCCAGTGGATACCGAAGCGGGCGCTGTCTTCAAAATCCTCAACAAATTGCAAATTTAATTTATTTTTTTGCTGAGGGAAGATCGTGTCTGCTGCGACTCTTTCCAGTATTGTGCTTTGATCGAGGCCATCAACGTAAAGGACAAAGTTTTTAGGCGCGAAGGCAGCATTGTAAAATCCGAGGATATCAATCAAGCATTCCAGCATTTCCTGTTGATTTTGCGGGGCGCCGTTACGGATTAAAGAGGGCAGGTATTTAGCCTCGCCGGCAAGGGCATTGTTCCCCTCGATCAAATCGTTGTTGGCAATCAAAGTGATGCCGGGCATACTGTTTTTCGGCAAAAAAATGCCGACGATTGCTTGGTTCAAACTAATTTTGTTTTGAATACAGTGTCCGATTGTAAGCAGGTGGGCATCATTTTGGATCGCCACCGGCACGGAAGTAAGCTCAGAAAAAATCTTTGCGAAATTCCATTGATTAAAAACATCGTGCAAGCTGGATACTGCGACGCCCTTTGAAATTTTGCCGGGAAACAGGATTCCTATTTTATAGATGTCTTCATAAGAAGCGATCTGTTCCTTCATGATTGCCTGAAAGCCTGCCTCTGTCACATCTGAAAAAAAGATTTTCTTTGTCTCTAGGACGCGGCCTCTCACGTCAACATAATAGGAGTAGACATAAAGCTGCGCATCAATAGCACGGATCGAAACAAAGAGCGAGTTGAGTATCTGCGTATTTAATGAGTACTCGACAGCAGGTCGGCCAATTTCCTTTTGGATCAGCTTGCCTTCTAATACCTTGTTGTCTTTGACTAAATCCTTCAGCAGCGAATTAATGGTGACCATGCTTATTCCTGTCAGTTTGACCAGATCAGCGGCCAAGAGCCGTTCGTTTTTAAAAAATTGCCGCATGACAAGCGCTAGATTTTGCTCTCTGATAATGTTTCGATTTTTCGCCATGGTATACACCTCAATTTAATGAACTTATTTAATTAAGTATAGTATGCGAAATTTTGAAAGTAAACAGAAAAGAGTGAAGACTCGCGGAATGTGATCAAAGAGAAAACCATGAAAATTGGTGACGGCTTAAACGATATTGAGCGGATCCAGTCTGGAAAAAACGTTTAATTTAAAAAAGTTTTTTATAGAATATAGTGACCACAGCAGTCTTTTAAAAACACTCGAGAAGAGTTTAACGCTCCATTGATTCGGCTATTTAAGGCATGGGTAAAGGGCAGCCTGTAAATGTAGTTGCCCTTTTAAAAACACTTAGTAAATGAACTTAATTAAAGGTATTAAAAAATGCCGTATAGATGTGGTAAAATCCTGTATTTGGATTGTAACCGTTCTCTTGTACGATAGCAGTAACAAATGGAAGGAGCGAAATTTTGTAGGGAGTTTGGGGAAAATAGAACGCGTCAAACAGAAGGTGACTTCGAACAGGAAAAGGACAACACGGCATCTTCGCAGGTTCACAAAAAAATAAGGGGGCAACATATTATGAAAAAGGCACTGATTATCTGTGCTGCAGGGATGTCTTCTTCAGTCATCGCCAGAAAGACAACCGCACATTTAAAAGAGCAAGGCAACGATATTGAGGTAAACGCCACTTCGCAAAGTCAAGGCGCGACGGCCATCGCTAAAGATGAGTACGATCTCTATCTGGTTAGTCCGCAAACAAAAATGTATTTTAATACTTTAGAAACCGCTGCCAAAAAGCAAAATAAGCCAATCGTGAACATTCCGCCGCAAGCATATGTACCAATTCCAATGGGGATCGAGAAGTTGTCAAAAGTAATCACTGACCATATTTAGTTTAATCAAAGGGCTGAGGAAAATGTTGAGTAAAAAGGAAACATTGATTTTAAAACTTTTATATGAGAATAAGCATCGGTACTTAACGAGTCAAGAGGTTGCCAGCGGGATCAGTGTGTCTAACCGGACAGCGCGAAAATACCTGCATTCACTTAATGAACAGCTTGAACAAATTCGGATGGGGAATATCAATGCGAAGCCTGGACACGGGTATCAGCTGAAGCTTTATGACGGTGAAGCTTTCGAAAGCTTTTATTTGTCAGAGCTGAAAAACAAAAAAATTACGCAGGATAGCTGCATCGTTCAGGAATCGAAGGACCGGCAGTATACGATTTTGAAGCATCTATTTTTTGACCAAGGCCCCGTGTATGTCGATCATATAGCAGAAGAACTATTTGTTTCCCGCTCAACGGTTTCCAACGAACTGGTTGAGATAAAAAAGCAGCTCAAGCCCTACAATATTGTCCTTAAGCACAAAAGCAATAAAGGAATATACTTAGTCGGCAAAGAACAGAGTATTCGTCATTTCATTATGAACTACTTTTTTGTGAGTCGGCTGCACGATAATTTGTATACCTTTTCAATCTATGGACACCTGTTGGAAGGCATCAATATCGAGGAGATCGTTATTATCGTGTTGGATGAATGCCGCGAAAATAAGCTGCGGCTGTCAGATTTTATCATTTACAACTTGGTGCTGCACATTGGCTTAGCGGTCAAACGAATCAAGTCAGGCTTCAAAATGGACAGCTCCGTGATAGTGGATATTACGCCAGATTTACCGGAATATCAGACCGCTCGAGCGATCATTCAGCGGATCGAAGCGAGCCAAGGCATCGTTGTTCCGACAGAAGAGGCACATTTTATTGCGCTGCACCTGTTAAGTAAGACCAGTTCGGCCAATGTTTTTAAAAAGACCGAATACAAGGAAAGCGAGATTCGGCAGCAGCTTTTAGCGGTGCTGAGCGAGATCGATCAGTCGACAGGATACAAGCTGCATAAGGATTCGATCCTGATCGAAGGTCTCATGCTGCATTTCATCCCTTTATTACGCCGCTTACAGGAAAAGCGAACCAACGAAAATCCTTTGATGGCTGATATAAAGCAGCAGTATCAAGACATTTATGAAATGACCGTCAGCCATTTGAATAAAATGGCGATTTTCCAAACGTATCCAATGAACGAGAATGAGTGGGCGTATATCGCGATCCACTTCATTGCCGCAGTCGAACGGTTTTGCAACGAGCAAAAAGCGCATGTTTTAGTCATTTGCGCCACCGGCTTAGGCAGCTCTCAAATGCTGAAAAATCGTTTGGAAAGAGAGCTCGGTTCAAAGATCTATATTGAGAAGGTCATCAGCTACTATGAGATCGTTGACCAAGATTTGAGTGAGATCGATCTGATCATCTCTTCGATCAATGTCCCAACGATCCTTCTAGGTGTACCGATCGTTACCGTCAGTGTCTTGTTGAATGAACAGGATATCGAAAGCATCAATCAAGCCATTGCCGCGGACAAAATCACTAAAAAAATCGACAATCTGCAATTTCGCTGCAATCAAACAACCATCAACGATCGTTTTTCAGCCTTTGAACAATGTGTGTCAGAGGAGCTGTTCTTTGTAGCCAACGAGTACGCGGATAAAACGATGATCTTAACAGAAATGCTTCGGCGGATCGAGCAAAAGGAGGAAAGAGTGTTAAAAGAAACCTTTATGAAACAGATCAAGTTAAGAGAATCCTATAGCAGTGTCGCTTTTTCCAACTATTTAGCAGTGCCTCATCCGATCGAACCGCTGACAAATGCGGCACATGTCGCAATCGCGATCCAGCCAGAAGGCTTCTATTGGGATCAAGCGCACCCCAATATCCAATTAGTAGTGCTGCTGTCACCAGATAAATTCGGCCATTTAAACATGGATGTCATCAGTCAGGCGCTCGAACCCATCTTGGATAATAGAGAGTTCCAGCAAGCAATACTGAAATGCACAAGCTGTCAGTCTTTTATGGAAATATTAAAAAATGAAACGCTCAATGAACGAGTCGTATTGGAGGGATAAAGAATATGAATTCAGAAAAACTACAACAAATTGCTTTCGAACTTATTTTAAGCAGCGGAGATGCCCGGACACTAGTCCATGAAGCTTTTAAAAAGATGCGGGAAGATCAATTTAACGAAGCAGACGAAAAAATCAATGCAGCCAATGATTCTATTGTACAAGCTCATAAGGCGCAAACAGGTTTATTACAAAGCTACGCTAACGGTGACAAGATCGAAATGGAGATCCTCATGGTTCATGCGCAGGATCACCTGATGACTACGATAACTTTGAAAGAAGTCGCCGCTGAACTGCTGTTGATGTATCAAAAAAACTTTGAGCTCGTAAAATAGGGGATCGACTAAATGGAAAAAACGGCCTTTATGAAACAAAAACAAAAAGTCAGTAAAATCAATTTCTATTTCGGCCGATTTTTATTACTGAGGTACTTATTAGCGGCGTTTTTCTTCAGTAATATTTACTGGACGCTCATGCTCGTAATGGCCAAAAGCCTCTATTGTATAGTGCCGATCGGTTTGCTTGCGCTGAGTCTTTTCGGTATAGCAGAACATCTAAAGCTTTATGGCGATACTTCAAACACGAAGGACCAAGCATTAAAATATTCTCTTTTGTATCAGAAATGCCAGCTTTTTCTGAACGCAGGACTGATTCTGGCAACGGCATTTGATTCAAGCTACAAGAGTCTATTTCCTTTTCTATTGGCTAATTCTTTGGCAAAAGGTATTTTAATGCTCGTTCTTCTTACAGGAATCGTCTTATCATGGGTGGTGATCAGCCGAATTAATCGTATCCGCAAAAATCAGGACAAGTATTACGGCTATCTTCAGGAGTTTAATAAACTATCAGAAAATGAAAGTGAGTGAGGAAGAAACATGGATGGATCAAACAACAAACTATTTAACTTTTTGGAAAAACGCTTGATGGGACCAATGGGGAAATTGGCGACCTTCAAAATCGTTCGAGCGATTATGGGCGCTGGGATGGGGGCGATCCCCTTTACGATCGTCGGCTCGATGTTCTTGGTGTTCAATATTCTTCCCATGACATTTCCCTTTTTAGAAGGCATTTTTAATTCAACTTTTTTTAAATTCAGCGAGCTCTATATGTTGGCAAACAGCACAACCATGGGGATCTTGGCCTTATATTTCTGTGTTGGACTAGGGTATGAATATACGAAGATCATCGCAGAAGAAGAGGAGTTGAATATGGCGCCGATCACAGGTGCGTTATTATCAATGTTTGCTTTCTTCCTGTCGATTCCGCAATTAGTGATGGATGGCGGGAAAGTGATCCGAGTGACAAATTTAGATGATAGCATCATCAACGGCTGGGCGATCGGCGGCGATGGTGTCGCGCGTTTAGGGACGGTCGGAATCTTTACGGGCATCATCATGGCGGCGCTCGCAGTACAGCTTTATCGATTGTGTGTCGCTAGAAACTGGGTCATCAAAATGCCGGAGGAAGTTCCGGAAGGCGTATCGAGAGCATTTACTGCCTTAGTTCCAGCGTTTGTCGTCGCTTTTGTGATTTTGATCATCACAGGGCTTCTCGTCTTGTTGAACACGGACATTTTCCAATTGATCGCTGTACCGTTCGGCTTTGTAACCCAGTTAACCAGCAGCTGGTTAGGTGTTATGGTGATTTATTTCTTGGTCCATGCACTATGGCTAGTAGGTATTCACGGGGCGAATATCATTTTCTCTTTGATCACACCGATCACTTTAGGAAACTTAGCCTTGAATGCTGAAGGCGCGCACATTCCCTTAGCCGGAGAATTCAATAATGCCTTTGTCACGATCGGCGGCTCGGGTGCAACCTTGGGATTATGTTTCTTCCTTGTATACATGGCGAAATCCGAGCAGTTGAAGGTATTGGGGAAAGCCGCTTTGGTCCCATGTATTTTTAACATCAATGAACCGATGATCTTTGGTATTCCATTGATCTATAATCCATACTTAGCCATTCCATTTTTCTTGGCACCAATGGCTTCAGCGAGTATCGGTTATTTCGCGATCCGGCTTGAGTTGATTCGTCCGGTCATCGCCAATATGCCTTGGCCTTCACCAGTCGGACTCGGGGCTTTCATCAGTACCGGAGGAGATTGGAAGGCAGCGGTCGTTGCGATCCTCTGTGCAGGAGTATCGTTCCTGATCTATTTGCCATTTGCCCGATCATACGACCAACGCTTAGTCAAACAAGAGCATGAACAAGAACAAGGTCAAGAAGCCAAAATAGCTTAAGCAGCGTGTTGAACACGGCTGCGCTTAATTATCAGAGTTTTGACAAATAAACGGAAATTTTTAGTTTAAGAAATACAACAATTGTTTCTCGATACTGTGTATAAGGTCAAAAGTTGGGCGACTTCGCAAGCTTGGTATATGTGATTTACAAAATCTCTGACTGTTTGGCTCGTTCGTATAAATTACATTTTAAGATGAAGCAAAGCTCTATTTCATCAGTGTGCTGAATGATAAGATGAATCTTAATTTGAAAGTGTTCAGCTTGTTTTTATACGAAGGAGGTAAATCCATGATTGGCAGTATTGCAGGAATCTTTACTACATTTGCGTTTGTTCCGCAGGTCATTAAAATAGTAAAAACCAAAAATACCGAAGCCATTTCCTTACAAACCTGTCTGTTACAAGTGATCGGGGTCTTCCTATGGACGATCCATGGAATCATTCAGTCTGACATGGCGATCTTAGGTGCTAATGCGGTCACACTCTGTCTAACGACAACGATCTTAGTCTGTAAAATAGGGTCGAGAAAAGGTGAAGACGCAGAGCAGGAAGCATCTAAATAGAAAGAGAGTCCTTCATCGTTTAATGGGGAGGATAAAAACGCGTTAACCAGAGTCAACGGGTCAGAAATGAAAGTAACAAAAGCTGAAGAAAAGAATTGCTCAGTATATGGAACATATACGCAGGTTCAATCTGTTTCAGTCATTGTCGATGGATATGTTAATGGAAAAACGGACAGAAAGGTTTTGGAATTTTTTCAATAGAATAAAAAGTTACGACTGTTTATTGCTTTGCGATAGACAGTCGTTTTTTGTGGTTTTTCAGTTCGTTCCTAAAGGCTTATTAACAAAATATTTGTCAATTGTGCTATCAAAAACTC
>NZ_NGLG01000002.1:1234739-1240046 GCF_002140655.1 Enterococcus sp. 3H8_DIV0648
GAAAGACTCTAATATCAGATTATAAATTGGATGAAATCTATACAGAAGTGAAAGAGATCATGCATGCCTACGTTGAAGGAAATGTAAAAAAGAGCAAAATAAAAAAAGAGCCAAGAGAAGTAATTATAACCACTTGTTTGACAGGACAGGGAGCGGCGATTACGCTAGCTAATTTCTTAAGAAATTCAATCTCTTTGATTTCAAAATATAATATCGAATTATTCCCGACAAACAGCAGCGATTATCGAATAGAGGACTTCAAAAATAAAAGGATTATAGCGGTAGTTGGGATTAGTGACTTGAATATAGCTCAAGTTCCTTTTATTCCATCAGAAAAAATTCTCTTGGATAATGGTTTATCCCAGTTAAATGAAATCATCGAAAACTATTATTCTGATTCCAATGGACAGCAATCTTTTGAAATGACGAATGAAAATGGCCTAAGAATTATTCTGGAAGAAACACTGACATTTCTAAATCCGCAGAAAACAATTACTACTCTTGTTCATTCCTTTGATGGCATGAAAAAGGATTTATTGATGGGAGAAAATTCAGAGAGATATCTTATTATGTTTGTTATGCATGGTGCTAGTACTGTCTCTTATACACATCTAGATGTGTATAAGAGACAGAAGGATTTATTGATGGGAGAAAATTCAGAGAGATATCTTATTATGTTTGTTATGCATGGTGCTAGTATGATTGAACGAGTCATACGAAATGAATGTATCGACTATCCAGACATAGAGTCTCTTATACGAGCTAAGTCGGAAACTTATGCTATTTTGAAGAAAGGAATGGAAGAAATTGAGAGTACGTTTATGCTGAAAGTCCCAGATGTTGAAATCGGCTATTTAATGGATCTTTTTGACACGGAATGACACACAAGCTAAGTTCTTAATAATATTTTAACACGGTCTTTTACGTGGCAGAGTCAAATGCTGACTTTGCCACGTTTTTTTGACTTGATAAACTGGCACAGAATTTGCACTATAAAAAGTACAAAGACAACTTTTAGGAAGGTGGTAACGAAAGCATTGATCGGATTGTTGCAATTGAGAAAATGAATACGGAAGGAAATGAGGATAATGGGAAAAATAAAATTGATTCGAGCAGATTTTAGATTGATTCATGGACAGGTCATCACAAAATGGTTAAAAGAATCAGGCGCAAAAAAGATAGTCATTATCAATAATGAGTTGGCAAAAGACAGTTTTTTAGGAAATATCTATGTAATGGCAGCACCACCGGGAATCAAGGTTGAGATTAAAACAATTGAGGATGCTGTAAAACAATGGGAAGAGGACGCGTTTGGTCAGGAGGAATTATTGATTTTATTTAAGACAGTTAAGGATATTTATCAAGCGCAATTATTAGGATTCCCGATTGAGGAGCTGCAGATTGGCGGATTGGGCGGCGGACCCGGGAGAGTAAATGTATTAAATCAAATTTCACTCGATAAAGAAGATGCAGAATTATTAAAGGAAATACAAACAAAAGGGACTCATGTATACTTACACGTTTTACCCACGGAGCCTAAGGTTGAACTAGATGCTGCACTAAACAAGATGAAGTAAGAAAGGGGTAGGATGAAAAATGACTTCAAATTTCGGGATGGCATTAACAGCAGGACTACTATATTTTATGGGACACTGCAAAATCGGCTATTGGTTTTATGATGTTTTTGGACAGCCATTATTTATCGGGATGATTTTTGGGTTGGTCGCAGGGGATTTAAAAACCGGATTACTGTTGGGCGGAACGATCCAGCTCGTTTATTTAGGAATGATCATGCCTGGAGGAAACATTCCATCTGATCCTGCTTTAGCTTCGGTGATTGCCATTCCAATTGCACTGAACACGGGATTGACGGCGGAGCAGGCAGTAGTTTTAGCGGTACCTTTTGGTGTACTTGGCGTATTTATTGACCAAATTAGACGAACAATGAACGCTATGTTTATTCATAGAGCGGATAAATTAGCAGAAAGTGGAAATGGCAGTGGGATTTTTCGGGAAGGTGTTATTTTTCCGATTATCCAAGGGTTTGTGCTCAGATTTCCAATTGTCTTTCTCGTGACATTGTTTGGTTCAGATGTTGTAAACACGGTGATGGATTTTTTACCGGAATGGATCATGCATGGTTTAGAAGTAGCAGGAGGACTATTGCCGGCACTTGGTTTTGCAATTGTTGTTTATACGATCGGTAAAAGATCAATATTGCCTTATTTCATCATTGGTTATTTTTCGGTCGTTTATTTGGAACTAAATACCATGGCAGCCGCTGTATTTGGCTTATGTATCGCAATACTAGTCGTTAGCTCAAGAAAAGTTGAAAGTGAGGGTGCCTAATATGGATAACAACATCGTAGAAAACGAGAAGAAAAAGACGCTTTCCAAAAAATCCTTGAAAAAAACTTATTTCTGGTGGGTTTTTACTACGGAACTGAGCAACTCCTATGAACGCTTACAGGCATTGTCCTTTTGTGTTAGCCTATTGCCGTCCTTAAAAGAGCTTTATGAAGGAGAGACAGAAGAATACAAAGCTGCACTTAGACGTCATCTGCAATTTTTCAATTCAGAAGGAACCTTTGGAGGACTGATTTTAGGAGTAATTTGTTCTTTAGAAGAGGAGCGAGCTGGTGGGGCTGAACTCCCCGACGAAATGTTTTCAGGTTTGAAAACAGGATTAATGGGACCTATGGCAGGGATTGGCGATACGATCATTTGGGGAACCTTGCGACCAATCATCTTTTCGATCGCGGTGACTCTAGCTCAATCGGGCAATATTTTAGGTGGACTTTTTCCATTCCTATTTTCATTTATCAGCTTGGCTCTTGGTTATAATCTCTTCAAATTCGGTTACAAGGTCGGCAGAGAATCTATTCAGTCTCTACTAAGCTCAGGAATGATAAATAAGGTAATCACCGGATCAAGTATTCTTGGGTTAATTATGATGGGCGCTTTGTCAGCAAGCTACGTCAAGCTTTCCATACCGATCAAGATTAAGCTGAGTAATGCAAATCCAATTGTTATTCAAGAATTATTAGACCAGATTCTTCCAGGAATGCTGCCGCTATTGGTAATTGCAGGAATATATTTATATTTCAGCAAGAAAGGTCAAAGCTATAATTTGGTAATTGGAGTGATCATTGCAGTGTCACTATTAGGCTCATTAATTGGTTTATTTTAAAAGAGAGTCGTTCGTTTGCATGAACCATTGGATTGGAGGAGAACATGGAAAAACATATTCTTGTTTTAACACATGGGGATTTTGGGGAAAGTCTGCTGAGATCAGCCCAAATGATTATTGGCGAGGTGGAAGAGGTGACCTCAGTTTCACTGTCGCAAGATGACTCTGTGGAGACTTTCTATGAAAAGATAGAAAATGAAATTGCTGGAATCTCGAAAGACATTGTTTGCCTAGTGGATATGTTTGGCGGAAGCCCATGCAATACCGCATTGAGACTTTCTCAAAACAGATCGATCAAGATCATCTGCGGGCTTAACTTGCCTATGTTTATTGAGTTGTATAACCAGCTATCCTTGGGTGAGGAAGTTGATAATGAATCACTAATTAAAACAGCAAGAAATAATATTTTTGATGTTACTAAAAAGGTCTTCCAGTGATCAAAAAAATCAATGAAATTTTATTGATGAAAGGAGCTTGATAAATGAATAACCCAATTATAGAAACGGCAAAGGGAAAGGTAAAGGGAATAAATGTAAATGGTGTAAACAAGTTTTTAGGAATTCCTTTTGCTAAGCCGCCCATTGGAGAACGGAGGTTTCTTCCACCTATTGAAAATGATCCTTGGGAAGGAGTGTTGGATGCGGGGGCGTTTAAAGCCAGCCCAATGCAGCTGCCTGGAAGTTCTGAAGGGGCGATGTATCCTCCTGAAAAAAGAACACCTCCAAGCGAGGATTGCTTATATTTGAATATTTATGCTCCGGACAATTCTGCCGGAAAAAGCTTGCCGGTGATGGTCTGGTTGTATGGCGGACATTATATGAATGGGTCTTCGACTTCAGAAGGGTGTGAAGGAAGTAATTTTGCAAAAAATCAAAATATAATCGTTGTGACCTTTAATTATCGAGTCGGAATCTTTGGTTTTATGGCTCATCCAAAACTAAAAGAACAATCAAAAAATTATACGAATGCTGGACTTGAGGACATGCTGGCAACACTGAAATGGATTCGAACAAATATTGAAAATTTTGGCGGAAATCCGAAAAATGTAACTCTGTTTGGCGTATCTGCGGGTTCTTCTGCAATAAATGTTTTATTGACATGCCCGGAGGCAAAAGGACTTTTTCATGCAGCAATAACTCAAAGCGGTTCACCGTTTAATCATGACGAGTGGGATATCGATGAAGAGCAGGAACAAAATCGGTGTAAAAGCTACCTAGAAAAAATCGGAGTGGGTGAGGACGAGCTATTCAGTGTGCCTGCAGAGAAATTTATAAGCAAACCTGAGGAATATGAGGCATCAGAATTTTGCCCTTATGTCGATGGTCGATTAGTCCCAGACCGCTTAGAAGAATCCTTTTTAGCTGGGAAAATCCATGATATTCCGATCATCCTAGGCTGCACTGCGGATGAAGCTTTCATACTCTTAGGAGAGCGGGAGAAAGTCACCAAAGCTCGGTTTGAAAAAACAGTAGAGACAAAATATCCAGATCATAAGGAATCCATTTACAAAAAGTATGGTGCTTATTTAGAGTACTCGCCTGCTTATGCTCTAGGTCGTTTTAGGTCGGATAATACAATTGCTAATATGAGATATTTTGCATCGTGCTTAGTCGAGCATCGGTCAGCTCCAACCTACTTCTACATTTTTCAAAAAGTCACTCCAGGAAAAGAGCCTTATTATTATGGCGCCTATCATGCTAGCGAAAATGCGTATCATTTTCAAAATTTGACAAGCAAATTTATCAATTATGGAGAAAGTGATGTATTAGTTAGTAATTCTATAGCAAACTATTGGGCAAATTTTGCTGCTCAGCATGATCCAAATAGCGATAATTTACCCGTATGGAAAGAATTTGTGCCAGAGACAAACCAAATGATGTATATTGACGACCCATGTGACTGTGTCCCTTTAAAAACAAAAGCACTTACTGAAGAATTGCAAAAAATACTCGAAGAAAGAACGGAAAAAAACATTCAAAAGAGGAGGCGTAAAAGTTAACAGACTATTACTGTTGAAAAAATAGAAAAAGCAGATCATCTTATGTTGGATTTTTGCATGAGACGATCTGCTTTTTTGTATAGATAGAGAGATGAAACAAGAATAACAGCATATAGCA
>NZ_NGLG01000002.1:1240197-1248602 GCF_002140655.1 Enterococcus sp. 3H8_DIV0648
ATTTCAGAGATAGTGACTGACCATAATTAATTACTTTGTTGAATGAATCGCATCTTGTATTTTCTCCAGACTAGGAATAGACAGGGTGTCGTCAGAAGTCATGACTAAAGTAAATAAAAGATCCATAATCAGCATTTGTGCCAGTCTTCTTGTATATATCCCCATGTTTTTATATTTCAGCTCCTCAGTAGTAGCGATAAGTGTGTAGTCGGCGACTTTAACTAAAGAGGTATTATTGAAACTAGTTATCACGATAATAGGCACATTGTTTTTATTCAAAATATTCGCAATTCTGAGAATATCAGAATTTTCTCCGCTGTGGGATACGATGATTGCACAACTTTCCTTCGTAAGCTTTCCGGCTTTAAGTAATTGCATATGATAATCTAAGTTGAATTCAACCTCTAAAGGAGAGCGCAAAAATTTGTGGAATCCATCCAAAGCTACTGGCGCGGAGCCGCCGAGCCCAAAGAAAACCACTTTTTTTGAATTTATTAAGACATTAACTACTTGTTGCAATTGCTCATAATCAATCAGGCTAGCGGTAGTAGATAAAGACTGAGTAGAAACCTCTAAAACTTTTTCAGCGATTGCTTGAATACTATCTTCTTCATATATTCCTTCAAAAATTTTTTTCTTCGAACTATTGGATAAAAGAACAGTCAGCTCTTTGAATCCGGACAAACCAATCTTCTTTGAAAAAAGAAAAACAGTTGATTCGGCGACGCCACAAATTTCAGAAATCTCAGAAATTGTTTTGTTTTTAGCCTCTTCTGGACTTTTCAATAAGTAATCAGCGATGCGCTTTTCCTTTTTTGTCATTGTTGGATAGTTTGTTTGGATAACGCTTTCTAAGTACACCATATTTCTCCTCCTGAATTAAAATCGAAAAAATTCGATTAATTGTATTTACTTTTCGAAAAAATTCTATATAATAAAAATATATTTATTAATCGGTGCTCAAAATAAAAAAATTTCATTTTTAGTATATCACACTTTCATCGATGATTAAATTTTTCAAAAAATAGGGGGAAGCAAGATGACAGAAATAGGTTTGGTAAGAGTAGATAGTCGGTTGTTGCATGGACAAGTAGTTACTCGTTGGATTGGTCAAGTCGGCGCGAGAGAGGTCATCATTTTTGATGATGAGTTGTCACAGGATGAATTTATGATCGAAGTATTCAAAATGGCTGCACCAAGCGGTGTAAATCTGATCGTTAAATCAGTAAACGATGTAGAAAATACTTTGAGTGAGCGGAATTTAAAACACACTATTATTCTTTTTAAAAATATTCCTATGCTACTCAAAGGAATGAAAGCGAATACAAAAATAAACAGAATTCAGATTGGCGGTATTGGTGGAGGTCCAGGCAGAGTAGTTGTGTTCAAGAATATCACTTTGACAAAAGATGAATATGATGAATTGCAAAATTTGGTTTCGGAAGGTATCCATGTTTATCTTCAAACAGTGCCCGAAGAAAAGGAAGTTGGTCTTAAAGATATAGAAAATAAATTTAAATAGGAGGAAAGAGCATGACAATTTTTCAGGCAATTATTTTAGGAATTCTATTTTGTTTTTGTCGTATGGGGATTTTGTACACTTGGCCTAAAAATATTCCTTTATTTGGGGCACTGTTGATTGGAATCGTATTAGGCGATGTTCCGCAGGCCATGATTATCGGAGCAGCGATCCAAGCCATTTATATGGGAGTAATTCAACCCGGAGGAAATATTCCCACAGACCAAGTATTAGCTACGTTTATTGCGCTTCCGATTGCGATCCAAACGAATTTATCACCTGAGGTTGCTGTTACTTTGGCGGTACCAGTTGGATTATTGGGAGTTTTACTAGATTATATTCGCAGAACTGTCAATGCTGCTTGGGTTCACATGGCAGATAGTTATGCCGAAAAGGCCAATACTAAAGGGATTATGCGGGCGCATTTTCTATATCCGACCTTATCGCTTATTTTCATATACATTATTCCAGTAGCCATAGCGATCTATTTAGGACCAAATGCCGTAAAAAGCTTTATGGACATCATACCTGATTGGATCATGACCGGTCTTCAGGTTGCAGGTGGAATTCTTCCGGCTTTAGGGTTCGCAATCACAATTTCTGTTATAGGTAAAAAAGGAATCCTGCCATATTTCATCTTGGGATTCTTCTTATTCCAATACGCGCAGCAAGTAAACACTATTGCTTTCGCGTTGCTAGGAATCTTTATGGCATTTCTGCACATCACATTTACTAAACCAAATTCATCTGAGGAAGCGGGGATCTTATAATGAGTGAAAATCAGGTAGATACAAAGAAATTATTAACAAAAAAAGATATTCGACGTTCATGGATGCTTTGGCTAGGTACTTGTGAATTATCTAATTCATTTGAACGACTGCAAAGCTTATCGTTTGTCGGCTGTCTCGCACCAATTTTGAAAAAGCTGTACAAAGACGATGAAGAATTAAGCTTAGCTTTTAAAAGACATTTAACTTTTTTTAATACTGAGGGTATCTGGGGGAGCTTGATCCACGGAATCGTGATAGCGATGGAAGAGGAGAGAGCGAAAGGCGAAGATATTTCAGATGATATGATTACTGGTCTGAAAACAGGCTTCATGGGTCCGTTGGCTGGTATCGGAGACACTGTGGATTGGGGAACAATTCGACCAATTGTTATTGGATTATTTTTACCTTTAGCTTCTGCCGGAAGCTGGATTGCCGGATTAGGACCATTTATTGTGGTCAGCCTCATTACCTCGTCAATTAGCTACTATTTATGGCACTTAGGCTACAAGGTAGGACGGAAAAGTATCCTGCAAGTATTGAAGGATGGTCGTATTAATCAATTCATTATGGCATCGAGTATTTTAGGAATGTTTATGATGGGAATCCTTTCTTCGCAGTATGTAAAGCTGGAACTGAAGCCGTTTCTCATGGTGAATGGGGAAAAGACCACGATTCAATCCTATGTTGATCAGATTCTTCCAGGACTTTTACCAATAGCGGCTGTATTCGTTTTGTACTATTTAATTAAGAAAAGAAATGTTAAGTATACGACGATTTTATTGGGTGTATTGGTCTTTTCATTACTAGGGGCACTTGTCGGATTATTTTAGGAGGAAATTATGCAGCCACATGTAAAAAACACAATTTATGAAAATGTTGAAGAGAATAAATCGGATTTAGTCCAAATCAGTGAGTTTATCCATGAAAATCCTGAGTTGGGTTACAAAGAATTTAAAGCAGTAGAAAAATTAACAAGCTATCTAAAGGACAAAGAAAATGAAGTTAGTATGCCATTCGGAGGGTTGGATACATCTTTTAGAGCAACTCATATACAAGGTGGGGGAGAAAAACATATTGCTGTATTAGCAGAATATGATGCACTACCTAAGTTAGGACATGCTTGCGGCCATAACATTATCTGCACATCTGCTTTAGGGGCCTATTTAGCTGCAAAGAGAGCTATGGAAAAATTTAACATTTCGGGAAAAGTTTCTATCATAGGGACTCCCGCAGAAGAAGGTGGTGGCGGGAAAATAAGATTATTAGAAGCGGGGGCCTTTGAAGATGTAGATGCTTCGTTAATGGTTCACCCGACCTCTGGAACCACTCGAATAGCTGGGAGGTGCACCACCACCTATTCATTTACGATCGAATTTTTTGGGAAATCTGCGCATGCTGCCAGTCAGCCGTTCAAAGGAATTAATGCCTTAGATGCAGCAAATCTGTTCTTCAATGCTATTGGATTTTTACGTCAGCAGGTAACATCGGATGTGCGTATGTCTGGATATATAGTGGACGGTGGGACTGCCAGCAATGTAATTCCCGACTATACCAAAATTCAATATAGTATTCGCTGTATGGAAGATCAAGAAATGTCTAACCTAGTTGAAAGAGTTAAAAGTTGTATTCAAGCCGCTGCTTTGGCAACTGGATGTGAGGTAAATATTAATGAAGAGAAGGGCTATGCAGCACGGACTTTTAGTGAAACATTAGGGAATATTTGCCGCGCCGCCTTAGAAGAACAAGGAGAAAAAGTTTTATCAGGATTTCCAGATGACTTTGGATCGACTGATTTTGGAAATGTCAGTCAAATAATTCCAACAACTAATCCATATTTTAGTTTAAATGAAACAAGAGTCTCTCTTCATACACCAGAGTACGAAAAACTAGCAAATCAACCAATTAGTCACATAGCGATTGAGCGCTCCGCAAAAGCGATGGCCTGTACAATAGTTGAATGCTTTTTAGACGATTCGATTTTAGAACGAGCCAAATCAGAACAAACAAATGAAGTCAGTGTAGATATGAGACCAAGATAAGGGAAGTGATAAAATGATCGCAATACTCGTTGGCAGTCACGGAAACTATGCAAAAGAAGCATTGAAAAGCGCTGAAATGGTAATTGGTGATCAAAGCAATACAGCTTCTTTCACACTCACAGAGACAATGGACTTAGCAATGACCATAGAAGAGGCTCAAAACGCCTATCATTCATTGGATAATGAAGCGGGTACATTGATCTTGACAGATATTGTCGGAGGAACACCTACAAATGTTGCTACGGTTCTAAAAAAGAAAGAAGAGAATGTTTCTTTGTTGGCTGGCTTCAATATGCCTTTACTGTTGGAGGCCTTGTTAAACAGAGAAAAGGAGTTAGACGATCTAGTTTACTATTTAAAAGAGCTGTTTGAAGATACATTAACAGAGATCAATTGAGATGGAATGATGACTGGTTCCTTTGATGGTTTTGTAGCAAAGAGTAGAGACTGAGCAAAAATGGTCTCTATTCTTTTTTACTTTTTTTGTCACGTCTATTGAAGGTGTTTAAAGATCAAGGCGGTGAAGTATTTCGCTAGGTTAAAAGTTCCTTGACAACCATTTTCCCCAAATATACAATTTCCTTAGCATGGAATGAATTCGTTTTCACAAAGATGGATTTTGAAAGGGGATAAAATGAACATGAAGGATGAAGTAGTTTATAGAAATCCAGTTCCAGAAGATGCGGAGGAGATTGTCGCATTTTATAATCGTGTGGGTGGCGAGACCACTTATTTGAGCTTTGTAGAGAACGAGTATCCACTCAATGTGGAGGAGCAGAAGGCGAATATTATAAGTACCGACCAGCAGCCGAATTCAGTCATGATCTTAGCGATAGTGGCAGATCAGATCATCGGTCTCGGAACTATTACTTCTGGTAGTAAAATCAAGGCAAGACATTGCGGGGAGCTAGGCATCGTAGTGACCGAAAAGTTCCAAGGAAAAGGGATCGGCAGTGAATTGATCCGACGAATGATTGAGTGGTGTAAATCAAATGGCATTACCACCAAAATTCAGCTTGATACTAGAAAAGATAATACAATGGCGGTGGAATTGTATAAAAAATTTGGTTTCCAAATTGAAGGGGAATTGAAGAATACGACATTGATTGATGGCAAATATTACGATCTCTATGTGATGGGTCTGATGCTGTAAGGATCTTTTTAAGAAAATTGGATTCATTAAAAAAACGTGTAATGCAGTTTCCCAACAGAGTAGGGGGAGCTGCTTACACGTTTTTTTACTTTTGGATAATCAGATAAGTCTCGTATGCTGTTTTCTAATCTAAAAATTAATTCATTTTGCCTTGTTAAAGTGCTTGTGGATCAAGAAAAGAAACCATTACATAGTATCGAAGAATGGAATCAATAATTTTTATTTTCTACCAAAAGATTTATTTTGTGTAATATCGAGGTGTATTTTTCATAATCACTAAGTAGAACACCCATGTAAAGCATGTCAACCAGCGATAGTAAAGACATTCTAGAAATCATTGTTTCACTATAGAATGTTGTTTCATGATCACCGGTCAATAAATCAATATCAGCATATTTCGCAATGTGAGAAGCCTTATAGTTAGTTAAGGCGATGGTGGTTGCACCGGCTTCTTTAGCGATTTTCAAAGTATCAACTGCGAAATCTAGAGCAATACTGCTAGAAGTACCAAGACCAAAAATCTCTATTCGATTTGCATTTACGATACAATTCACAGCTTTTTGATAAGCCTCGTAGTCGAATATTTTCATGGTATCTTCTAATCCCTTGATGGAAGAATTAACAATTTTTTGTGGAATATCTTCCAAATTGTCTCTAGGAGAAATGTTCAGATCGACGAATTTTTGATTATGGGAATTTTCCAGCGAGGACTCACTTCCCCAATCTCTTAAGATTTGTGACTTGAAATCACTAAAGCCGTCAAAGCCGATTGCTTTTGTAAACCTGACCACGGATGGATCGCTAGCATTATTCCAAAGAATCTTAAGATGATGGCGGTAAAACGTGAGGACTTTGAGTAGAATTTAAAGCAGTTCAGGTAAATGATCAGATGGATAAGGAATCGCCCGATATTGTTGGGGTGATTCCTTTTTTAATAATCGGATAGGCTACTAACGAGTGTTTATGACTTGATAAGTGTAGTAAAAATACGAGTATAAGCTAAACTGTTTGTATACTACCTTAGATTTTTTCCTAACGAATGGGTAGATATACATATTAGTTAGAAGTATAGAAAGCGTTTACTATAAAGGTGTAAAGGATGTGATTCTTTTTGAAAGAGAAATATTTAAGGTTGATCGCTATGCTGCAAGAAGAGCACAAATATATCAAAGGAAAGGAGATAGCTAAAAGATTAGGTATTTCTGATCGAAGCGTCCGCAATTATGTAAAAGATTTGAATGAAAACTATTTAATTGATTCTAAAATACTCACTAACAAGAACAAAGGGTACATCCTTACCGGAGCAGTGGAAGATATTAAGGTTAGTGAGCATTTTGAGTTCGAGGAGAGAATGTTTTTTATAGTCAAATTTTTACTTGATGCTGATGATTGGATTACGTATGAAGAAATTGCTGAATCGTTATACTTTTCAAATCAAACCATCCGTTTAGATGTGATTAAGATTCAAAAAATGATGGAGACGCAGTTTCAAAATTTAAGAATCGAAAGTGTCATTTTTAAAGGAGTCAGGCTAAAGGGAAGTGAAATTGAAAAAAGATTGCTTTTAGAAAGCTTGTCGAAAATCACGACTCTTAATAAGAGCAGCTTTACTGATTCCTTGGCTTATCATTTTAAGGATTGGGTAACGCGTGAATCTCTAGAAGAGCTGATGACTTTTTTTCAGGAGAAATATTCAAGTTTACAAATTCCCGATAACTCTGAAACGACTGTATCTATTCTGTCTTATTTGATTATTTCAGTCCGAAGAATCTCTCAAAATCATTTTTGTGATTATAGTTTTGATTCTTTGGATCTAGTTGAAATTGAAAGCACCAAAGAATTTGAAGCTGCAAAATCAATTATGTATGACTATGGCAATCAATCGAAAATAATTATTCCAGATGTAGAGATCATTTATTTCAGTTTCTATTTAATTAGTCAGCGATTGATGATTTCAGCAAGTGACGATCACAAATTTACCGTACCACAGGAGTTAAGAAGCGGCGTTAAAAATTCGTTGAAGGTTCTTGAGCGAATTTACTCAATGGAGCTTTCTGAGGATGAACAGCTGTATTCGGGATTATTGATGCATCTAGCAAGAGATATGTACCCATTAATGTTCAATTTCTATATAGAAAATTCCTTTATCACGACAATCAAAAAAGAATTTATTCAAGGATATTATATGGCTGTGAGTTTTGCGAACGATTTAAAGAAGTCTATCCATTTACAGTTGCCAGAAAATGAAATCGGCTACATAGCGATTCATTTTGCCTCCTTCATAGAACGCTGTAAAACAAAAAACGTTAAGATTGTCATTCTTTTAGGACGACATCAATCGATCGGCTATTTATTGAAAAAGGAGTTAGAGCGAAGATATTCAAACGCCTCAATAAAAACGATGATCAGTCAAGGAACTAAGAGCGATAATCAAAGCCTTTCAAACTTTGATTTGATCATATCCTTTGGTCCAATAATGATTGAACAGTCCAACATGATAGTGATAAATGGCACTCCAGCTGAAGAAGATTATCAAGAGATAGACAAACTAATGAGAAAAATGAACTATGTTTTCGGAACGAAGATCGATTTTTTCACCAAAAAAAGATTTCAGGACAAAGAAGAGCTTCTTCTAGGACTATTAACCGGAATTGAAGCGCCTGAAATGCTGGAGAGTATTCTGGAACGAGAAGAATTTTCATCAACTGATATTAGTGATGGTATCGCTATTCCACACCCGCTACTAACTAGTAGATTTGAAAAAACGAAGATAGCGGTAACTATACAAGAAAAGCCAATCGATTGGGGAAGTCAATTTGTAGATTTGATCATCATGATCGTACCAGGTAAAAATGATCAGAAAAATACTAGCAGAGTAATGGAAGAAATATACAACATTATAAAGGATCCGGAATTATTAATAG
>NZ_NGLG01000002.1:1248748-1251855 GCF_002140655.1 Enterococcus sp. 3H8_DIV0648
GAAGAAATATACAACATTATAAAGGATCCGGAATTATTAATAGAAGTGAAAAAAACCAATAGTTTAGAAGAATTCAATAATGTAATTGAAAATAGGGAGATGAGAACATGAAAATATCTGAACTGATCACTGAGCAGAATGTCATTCTTCACTTAGAAGCGAAAAATAAAGAAGAAATCATTGATACTCTGGCAGTTCGTTTAATGAAAAATGGTTTTTTAAAAGAGCTGGAGGGATTTAAAGATGATATTTGGAAACGAGAAAATGCCGTATCGACAGAAGTTGGTTACGGAATTGCGATGCCCCATACTAAATCTGCATACGTGAATAAACCAGCAGTAGTCTTCGGCCGAAGTTTGGAAGGCATCACCTATGATAAAGAAAGCTGTCATTTATTCTTTATGATTGCGGCTCAAGAAGGTGCAACGGATGAACATTTAGAAACATTATCAAGATTATCGACGTATTTAATGGATGAACTGTTTCGGGCGAAATTGATTCTGGCAAAAACAGTTAAAGAGGTCATCTCCATTATTGATGAAAAAGAATTGGAAGAAGAGGAAGTAGAAAGTGCAGACGAACTACTTTCATCTGAGGGCGTTTCATTAGTTGCGGTTACTGCATGTACGGCAGGGATCGCTCATACGTATATGTCCGCACAATCTTTAAGAGATGCGGCTGAAAAGCGTGGAATTTCAATGAAAGTACAAACGGATGGTTCAAGTGGTACAGAAAATCGTTTAACAGACGAGGAAATTGCACAAGCAAGTGGCGTAATTATTGCCGCCGACCGAACAGTGGATATGAGTCGTTTTGATGGGAAAAAAGTTGTAGAAACATCCACAAAACATGGGATCAATAATGCAAATGGACTGATTGATGAAGTGCTAGCAAAAAAAGAGTCCTACAAAGCGGCAGGTTCAACGAAGTCGGCTGAATCTGATGATACCAAAAGAGGCGGCGCATTCGATATCTATAAGCATTTGATGAACGGTGTTTCTTTTATGCTGCCATTTGTTGTCTCGGGTGGGATTTTGATAGCCATATCATTTATGTTTGGTGTCAACTCCGCAAATCCGGACTCCAGTCAATACAATGAGTTTGCTGCATTTTTAAATTCTGTTGGCGGCAGTGCGGCATTCGGTTTGATGGTGCCGATTTTTGCTGGGTATGTTGCGTTTAGTATTGCAGATCGACCAGGCCTTGCTCCAGGTGCTATTGGAGGAATGATTGCTTCAACTGGCGGCTCTGGCTTTTTAGGTGGTTTGATTGCCGGGTTTGTTGCTGGATATAGTATTTTGCTTCTGAGAAAAGTATTAATCAAATTGCCTAAATCTTTACATGGATTGAATCCAGTTTTACTTTTTCCTGTACTAGGAACTTTGATAACTACGATTGTTATCCAATACGTGATCAATACACCAATTAGTTCCTTCAATGATACTTTAGTCAAATGGCTGACGGATATGAGCGGATCGAACGCTATCTTAGTTGGAGCTTTACTGGGGGGTATTTTGGTAAGTGATATGGGCGGTCCATTAAATAAAATTGCCTATGCTTTTGGTATTCAAATGATCACTGCCGGAGTTTATGAACCTATGGCGGCATTAATGTGCGGTGGGATGATTCCCCCAATCGGTTTAGGACTAGCGACGACTTTCTTTAGAAATAAGTTTACAGATCAAGATCGTGAGACCGGTAAAATCGCTTATGTTTTGGGCTCATGTTTTATTACAGAAGGGGTTATTCCTTTTGCCGCCGCCGATCCTATTAGAGTTATTCCAGCAAATATTATTGGTGCGGCCGTTGGTGGTGCATTGTCTATGGCGTTTGGGATTGAGTTGACTGCACCGCATGGTGGTATCTTTGTTATTCCGATCGCCATCAATCGTCCGTTTTTATATGTTGCCTGTGTATTAGCTGGAAGTGTTGTTACTATGCTGATTGTCGGACTTACTAAGAAGTCTATTGTTCCAAATAAAGAAATTAGTGGAGGTATTGAAGATGTTAGTGACGTCGAAGGAGCTATTTAAAATTAGTCAAGAGAAAGGATTTGCGATTCCTGCACCCAATTTCATCGATGCGCAATCAATGAAAGACTATGTTGAAGTCGCTGAGGAGTTAAATTTGCCGGTTATTTTAGCATTAGCAGAAGTCCATTTAGAATATATTTCTTTAGAAGAAGCAGCTTATTTTGGCAAATTCTATGCGGAAAAAGCAAAAGTTCCAATTGTTTTACACTTAGATCATGGAATGACTCCAAGTATTATTAAAAGAGCGATTGATGTTGGTTTTACATCGGTTATGATTGATGCCTCTCAAGAGGATTTTGAGACGAACGTGAAGAAGACGAAGGAAATTATTGAATACGCACATCCTAGAGGAGTAGTCGTAGAGGCAGAGATTGGTCACGTTGGTTCAGGTGTAAACTACGAAAATCATGAAGAAACTGATTCACAGTATACAACAGTAGCAGATGCTATTCAGTTTGTTAAGGAAACGCAGGTTGATTCACTGGCGGTTTCAATCGGTACAGCTCATGGAATGTATAAAGGAATCCCTGAAATTAATTTTGAAAGACTGGACGAAATTGCTAAAGCCGTAGAAACACCATTAGTTTTACATGGGGGATCTTCATCTGGTGATGACAATCTCAATCATTGTAGTTTGCAGGGGATTAGTAAGATCAATATCTTTTCTGATTTGGTTAACGCTGCACAAAACGGCATTAACAATGAAGAACCAAAGAATTATTTGGAATTGAAAGAAGTAGTTTCAAATTCAATGAAAAATTGCTTGAAGCATTATTATGGAGTTTTTTGTACAAATAAGATACAGGTGAGTGCTGAAATTTGATTCACCCAAGATAAGAGGTATAAAAAAATACGACAAGAAGGATTGCAATACTTCTAAGAGCCATAAATTTCTGTGATTAACACAATTAAAAAGATCATCCGGATTTTTCCATTCAGAAAATCGGATGATCTTTTTACGCGTTACTACTATTATGAAGAGGCACACTTCCCCGACTATACTTTAGCTTTTTCATATAATATAGTGAGATAATTAAACTCATATTATATGGAAAATGGGTTTTGGTATAATAT
>NZ_NGLG01000002.1:1252025-1260363 GCF_002140655.1 Enterococcus sp. 3H8_DIV0648
ATATACATCTTTGTAAACCTCTGGGTATCATTATTGATAGCAGTTAACAAACCAAGCCAAACCTCCCTTTAATTATGAGGAGGTCTGGCTTGGTTTTTCTGATTTTAAATTGCCGTTGACTGTCCTTCTCCTAAATCTTCATCCTTGGGCAATAGTTCGTCCGGGATGGAATCTAAGATATCTTCAACGTTTGGGATTTCAAAGCCTTCTGGTTTTTCCTCGGACCAGGTCTTTCCGCCATCCGTGGAGTAGAGGGTTTTGCCGTCTTCAGATTGTTTAGTGATGACGGATTTCACGTTATCTTCAAAGCCTTCTGGTGCTTCTTCGGACCAAGTTTTTCCACCGTCTGTTGAGTATTGGATCTTGCCATCTTTGATTTTCATCGAGACACCACCTTCAACTGGGACAGTGAAGCCATTCTCAAGCCAATCTTCTATTTCTTTTAATGGCTCCGACCAGGTCTTTCCGCCATCTTCGGAATATTTCCATTGATTGTTTTCTGGATCAAATTCCGAGATGTTTTTGCTATCTTCGCTTTTCCAAGTTAATTTGCCATTCTTATCGATTTCCACGCCTTCTGGTTTTTCTTCCGTCCAAGTTTTCCCGCCATCCGAAGAGAATTTCCATTTATCGTCTTCCCGTTTCATGATCACACTGTTGCCATTTTTATCGCTGAATGGGAATTTGAAGGTATCTTCAGTAGCGGAGCTATTTATATTCTCTGAGGTAGAATTTTTATAGCGCAGCCGGCCGTTCTCGTCTTCGTAAATACCTTCGGGCGGTGTTGTGGACCAGGTAGAGCCTTCATCGGAGGAGAATTCCCATTTTCCGTTATTGCGACGGATTTTTACATCGTCCAACTTAGTTTTTTGCGTCTTTTTGTTAGAGAAGGAGACATTCGCTTGGCTATTGGCCTTTGCCTCAGTGACAGCTTTACCGATGTTATAGGAGACAATGGAAAGCCCCACTAGAATAGTGACCACTACGACTCTGACTGTGAAGGGAATATTCCTTAAGATAGTGGACCAAGTTGATTTTGGTTTTCTGTTATTCATATTAACGACCCCATTTCAATTTTGATGATTTCAATATAACGGGCGAACCTATAATGAAGCTGTACTTCAGAGAGCGGATCAGGATTTTGGCTAAAAATGAACCAATTGTTTTATTGATTTAGTTATTTTTATAATTCAAGGTTGGTTAGAGCTTGATCCTTTATAATGGAAAAGAGTCTAGGTGTTAAGGAGGACGATGGATGAAACTTTTACTAGTTGAAGATGAAGCGATGTTGGCTGAGGCAACGGCACAAATTTTAAAAAAACAAGGATACATGGTAGATATCGCGGCAGAAGGAGAATATGGATTAGACTGCCTGCTTTCTGGTGTGTACGACTTAGCGATTTTAGATATCATGCTTCCCAAAAAAGATGGGTTAGCGATCTTAAAGGAGGCACGAGAAGCAGGGATCGAGATTCCGATTCTGATGTTAACGGCAAAAGGAGAATTAGACGATCGAGTGGCTGGCTTGAACAGCGGAGCGGACGATTATTTGAGCAAGCCCTTCCAATATCAGGAATTATTGGCGCGTTTAAAAGCTTTAAGCAGACGCAAAGGGGCTTTTAAGATCGATGGCATTCTTTCCTTTGGTGATTTTGAACTGAATCCGTACAATTTAAGTCTGAAAACTCAAACAGGAGAGCTGGGGTTAACCAAAAAAGAAGCCAATATTTTGGAAATGCTCGTGTCAAATTATCCGCAGCTATCTTCAAAGGATCGGATCATTGAAAAGGTTTGGGGCTATGATTCCGAAGCGGAATACAATCATGTGGAGATGCATGTGTCACTTTTACGAAAAAAAATGAGACAGGTCGAGAGCGTGACTCAGATCAAGGTTGTACGAAATTTAGGCTACCGTCTAGAATTTACCAGTGGTGAAGGCGATGATTAATCAGTTTAGAAAACGCTTGATCACGCTGACGACTATTTTTGTAGCGATTATTTTGACAACAGCTTTTGCGGCGATTTTTCTCACCACGTATCTGAAGCAAAAATCGGATAACCTTGAAAAATTGAATCAGGCGGAGCAATTACGAATTACCGGCGGCAAGGTAACCTTTGACGAAAAGAGTGATGATATGGTGGAAATCAATCGCATCGTTCCTGGCGCAGGAGTCTATTTCAATATGCTGGTAGACAAATCCGGCAAGCCGATGATGATCGATTCCGCCTTGAAGCTGTCCAAAAAGCAATACCACAAGGCCGCCAAATATGCGTGGAAGAACCGAGCGGGCGGAGTCGTGAAAATAAATGGGCGAGAATGGCAGTACGTTGTCGCGCCGGCGATTGCGAAATTTGATTATGGCAGCAAGGAGCAATCTGTCGAAAAAGATGACGAGACGTATCTCATGCGCTTTTTGGACATTACAGACTCAAAAAAGAGTTTGTCTTCGCTGGCGATTACGTTGACTATTGTAGGGATCGGACTAATGCTTCTTTTCTTTTTGGTTATTATTTATTTTACCAACCGTGCGATCCGACCAATGGAAGAGGCTTGGCAAAAACAAAAGCAATTTGTCGCCGACGCCTCGCATGAATTGAAGACACCGCTAAGTATTATTTCAACGAATGTTGGCGTACTTTACACTAGTAAGGACGAGACGATCAGCGAGCAGTTGAAATGGTTAGACAATATTTCTAGCGGCATCGACCGAATGAATGGCTTAGTCAATAACCTGCTGAGAATCGCAAAAACAGATACCAGCTTTGAGCAGCTGACGATTTCTGAGGTGCAGCTTGATCGAGTTTTGGAGAATTCATTTTCGCATTATGAAGCGAAGTTCGAAGCAAAACAGATCACTGTAAACAAAATGATCGCGAAGGTCACAGCGAGAACCGATGAAAACCTATTAGGTCAGTTGTTTGATATCTTTATGGACAATGCCAGCAAATATACCAATAAAAATGGTTCCTTTGATCTTATCCTAGGAACAAAAGGCAAAGAAACTACGATCAAATTTAAAAATACTGGCGATGGAATCGCTGAAGAGGATCTTCCGAAGATTTTTGACCGCTTTTATCGAACGAATGAGGTTCGGCAAAAATATGCAGGCAGTTACGGCTTAGGACTTTCGATCGCTCAAAGTATCGTGGAGCAATTGGGTGGGAAGATCGAAGTTAAAAGCAGCGTGAAGGAAGAGACGGAGTTTACTATCTGCCTGTCTTCGAAGAATAGCAGAGATGGAAAATATAAAGTAATTTCGTGATATAGAAAAATATATTAAGAGAAAGTTGCGTATCTTCTTTAAAACAAAGGAGGAATTTAGTATGTATTTTAAAAATGATTTTGGTAAAGCCTATTTAGAAAATGAGAAATTATATGTCGACACAGATGTTTGTACGATCACCATCGAGCCAAAGGAAAACCAAGCAGGAAAAAATTTCTTGCGGGACCAGTTTAAAATGGAAGTGTCGAGGCTTCAAATGGCTCAAATGGTTTTACCGCCCAAAAAATAAAGTCTAAGCAAAAACTCACCAACAATTAAACTGCTCCTCCTAACTAGGACAAAGAGACAATTAAGTTCTAGTTGGGAGGAGTTTTTTGCATCGTGATCAACGCGAGATTGACGATTCAAGGTTCATTATAGGTTGAATCGCTATAGTGAGATCAGCACATTTCAAAAAATCATAAGGCAAATAGAAAAGAGGTCGCAACATGCAGGAAACCATTTTAAAAACGAATGATTTAACAAAAAAATATTCTGGCGGAGCCAGCATCAGAACGATAAATATGGCGTTAAGAAAAGGTGATATCTATGGATTTATTGGTCAAAATGGGGCTGGGAAAACTACCTTATTACGGATAATCACCTCGTTGATCCACCCAACCAGCGGGAATCTTGAACTTTTTGAAAGCAGCGAAGAACGCGAATTGATTCTAGCTAGAAAAAGAATTGGCGCGATGATCGAGACCCCAGCTTTTTTTTCCAAAATGACCGCACGCGAAAATTTAGAATATTATCGCATCCAAAGAGAAATCGCGGATACTAATGAAATCGAACGGGTTCTGAAATTAGTAAATCTAGACAATACCGGAGGTAAACGATTCAATCAGTTTTCTCTCGGTATGAAGCAGCGGCTTGGACTTGCATTAGCAATCATGGGTGATCCTGAATTATTGATCCTAGATGAACCGATCAATGGATTAGACCCAAGCGGAATGATCGAGTTTCGCGAAATCATCAGTAAGCTGAATCAAGAGAAACAGATTACGATTCTGATTTCGAGTCATATCCTTTCAGAGCTTGCGCAGGTCGCGACAAGGTACGGAATTATTCATCAAGGCAAGCTCATAAGGGAGTTTACTAAAGAAGAATTAGAAAAAAACACGCAAGGATACATCACTATGAAGGTGAGTAGTGCGGTGAAGGCGGGAGAAATTCTCAGCTCGGCGATGAATCCAGAACGCTTTGAAGTTCATTCTACTGAAGAAATTCGGCTTTTCGATTGCCATAAGGATTCCTCGAAAGTAATCGAGCTTTTAAGCTTAAACGGTATAAAAATCTATGCATCAAACGAAGTGAAAATAAATTTGGAAGACTATTTCATCCATGTTATCGATGAAATAGCTTGAGGGAGCACAAGATATGACGAGTATTATTAAATCAGATATTTTTCGCATAAAAAAAGGATCAGCCGTGCGTAATGTCTTTCTAGCAGGGATGATCATCATCATTATCACAGGGATCAACATGTTCAATTCACGCAGCGGATTTGGCGGTGTGGGCGTCCAATCTTCGGCCAGTGCCGCTCGAAGCTTACCTGCAAATGGTGCGCAGTTTGTTCAGCAGATGCGGGATGACGGGTTATTTCCATTCTTTATCTTAGCGTTTGCGGTGGCGGTTTTAGGTGCAGATTACTCAGCAGGAACGATCCGCAACAGCTTATCTTATTTCGTGGATCGAAAAAAAGTATACTTTGCCAAATGTATTACCGGATTTCTATGCTGTTTAATCTATACGCTGGTTTGCTTAATCGTAAGCTGCATTGCAGGAGTTATTCTTTTTGGATTTGACGGCTTCAGTCTAACCATGGTCAGTCGGATTTTGACTCAACTGATACTTTCCATCCCGCTATATATTGGGATGATCGCTATCGGGAATGGACTGCTGGTTTTTACCAAGAAAACAAGCATCACCATTGCTTCTTATTTAATTGGATTAATCATTTTTCCATCCGTCACTTATCAAATCTATCAGCTGTTTCCAAACGCAGAATGGCTAAAGCTCTGCGATCCTTTGTCAGCCTTTTCCTTGCTGTCGAGATTTTGGGAATTTCCACTGATGTATGTAGGGATGGTTCTGCTGTTTTGGATTATTTTAGATGCGATCGTACTGTTCCTTGGTATGCGTGTGTACTCTGAAGCAGATGTGATCTAGTTCTGTAGGCATTCTTTTATAAAACCTAAGGAGACTTTTATGCTAAATACAAAAAAATCAATTTCATCATTTCTTATGATCTGTTTTGCTTTAAGTGCAATCTTCTACTTTCTTATTATCCACTACCAATGGATGAATATGGCTTATCTATTGATGTGGTGTCCTGGAGCGGCGGCAATAATTGTCAAAAAAATCTATTATCCAGAAGAAAAGATTTTCAACTTAAAGAAATTTAAACTGCGATATGTTTTATTAGGCATAGGTATTCCACTTATTTATAGTATTTTGTCCTATGGTATCTACTTATTCTTGAGTGGAAAAGATGTAGTTTCAGGAAATATGGCTTGGACGCTTTTAAAAAATCCATTTACGCTGATTTTGTATGTATTGATATTCTTAATCACAGCACTTGGAGAAGAGTTGGGTTGGCGCGGCTTTTTAAATCGTGAACTATACAAGCTCTTGGGGTATCGTAAAGGAGCATTTCTCACAGGGGTAATATGGGCGATTTGGCATCTGCCGTTAATCATCACGGGGTACGTTTCTAGCATTCCAATTTGGTATCAACTCCCTTTATATGTTATCCAATGTATCGCCATGTCTTATCCAATGTCTTATTTGAGTGTTAAAGCAAAAAGTGTGTGGCCAGCAGCATTCTTTCATTTCACTCACAATTTTGTCATTCAAATCCTATTAGATCAATCCATTAGCGGTGAGTATAAATCGTATTTAGTAGGTGAAACAGGGTTACTGACTATCGCAATTCTTTTGATGGTATGTTTTATGTATGCTAAGAAGCCGTTTAATTCATTGGATGAGAGTCGAGCGTTTGAAAATTTATAAACAAATGAAAAGGTTATGCAGGGTAATCGATAAACTGCATAACCTTTTTCATTTTACTTCCAATATTTGAACAAAACCTTTTAATGATTGCTTTTCAGATGATCTTGAAGAAAGACCGTGATGTTGTTTTTAAGCTTATCAAAATCCCCTTGGTAAGTAGCGATATCAACGACTAAAGTTAGTATCTGCTCTTTTCTTAATGTTAAGGTAAAGCCGTTCAGTTTAAAGAAAATATCCAAGGCCATGAAGGCAGTACGTTTGTTGGCATTGTGAAAAGGATGTTTTTTTATGATTTAAGATATTCATAAATCAAAAAATTTTTGGAGGGCTTTTTTGTAGGAGGGATTGTGAGAGAATTTTTGTAATCTACCAATATATTCTCTTTCTATACTATAGTAATAGATACAGTAGATATCTTTAGAAATAAAAAAATAGAGGTGATCAACATGAAACTCACTTCACTCATGAAGAATCAGGTGCGTATGAACCATTAGGATTGCAATAAATGACTACTTCGCAACTAGTGTTGCCGAAAGTTCTTCAGGAAAACCATCGCCTTATGTAAAAAATGCCGGACAGATTTCCCATACAGCTCTCTGACCAAACAGGTGATTTCTTTTGCAAGCATGGAACATATGATATAGTAGGGCCTGTAAATTCGTATCAGAATCTCAGTTCTCCATCCTGCTTTAGCAAGTTTAGTAGAATGACATACATGGTGAGAATCAGCTTCATTTTTTTGGATTTTGAAAAATGAAGCTCTTAATACGAACTAGGAACTAGGAGTGGAACAATGCAAACCTTAAAAGAACGGATTATCGCTGAAAGTAAGCAGCTAGGTATAGATAAAATCGGCTTTACAACAGCCGAACCTTTTGATTATTTGGAGGAGTCCTTGCTGGAGCAGCGCTCGCTGGGCCATACTTCTGGTTTTGAACATCAAAATATCAAAGAACGGCTTTATCCAGAAGAAACATTTGAAAATCCCAAAAGTATCATCGCGATTGCTTTGGCGTATCCGACCAAATTCCACGAAAAGGTCCCTCGGGATGAAAAACGGGGTCAATTTGCTCGAGCTTCGTGGGGAACGGATTATCACTTCATTTTAAAAGAACGGCTGACTAAGCTGATCGCTTTTATCAAAGAACAGGCTGAAACGGAACAAATTCAAGCGCAGTGGCGTTTTGCCCCGCAGGTCGATACAGGTGAGCTGGTCGATGTCGCAGTCGCACAACGCGCGGGTCTGGGATTTATTGGACGCAACGGCCTGTTGATAACGGAAGAATACGGGTCCTTCGTGTACCTTGGCGAAATAATCACGAATATTCAATTTGAACCAGACCAGCCGGTTCCGAATGGCTGCGGCGATTGTACACGCTGTATTACCGGCTGTCCGACTGGTGCCTTATTGGGAGACGGCCGAATGAATGCCCCAAAATGTCTATCCTACCAGACACAAACCAAGGGTATGATGCCGGAGCAATATCGAAAGAAAATGCGCAACGTGATTTACGGTTGCGATATTTGCCAGCTAGTTTGTCCATACAATCGTGGCAAAGACTTTCATTTTCACGAAGAGATGGAGCCAAAAGTCGATGAGGTCTATCCAAAACTGACACCGCTCCTATCCATCTCAAATCGTGAATTCAAGAAACAATTTGGCCACTTAGCCGGATCTTGGCGCGGCAAAAAACCGCTGCAGCGTAATGCGCTGATTGCCTTAGCCAACCTCGGCGGTAAAGAAGCACTGCCAGAAATCAAAGCCTGTCTACAGGATCAGCGACCAGTTATTCGAGGCACCGCTGTCTGGGCATTAGGCCAGTTGAAAAAAAAAGCACCAGATGAAACGATTAGTTTGTTGCAGGAATTGAAAGAAATTGAAACTGATTCGGAAGTATTGAGTGAGATAGCGAATGTTTTGGAGAAGTTTAGTTGAGTTAAGAGGATCGAATACGAGTTATGGTGTTCGGTCTTTTTGTTTTTGAATTTCTTTCTAGCAGTTTTTGTATAGGGAATATATAAATTATGGTTCGAGATGTAACGTTGATAAAGTGTAAAAT
>NZ_NGLG01000002.1:1264708-1265848 GCF_002140655.1 Enterococcus sp. 3H8_DIV0648
GAGTTAGTACAGATTGTTTTGATGTTGCATTTGAAGCACTCAAGAAAGATATTGAAGTTTTAAATGCCGAAAAAGTTGAAAAGGAATTAGTTGAAATTGATAATTACTTAGACTGGTATCAAGACAAGTTACAGTTTGAAAAACTTTTTCCTAAAATCGAAAAATTTCTGAAAGATGTCAAATGGGTATTTGCTGCAAACCTTATCAATATGTCGACAGGTAGAATTACTATGTTTCAGAATAGGTTATTCAAACAATTTGTGACTAATGAATATATAGAAAGATTTTCTGAGGAATGTCAAAAATTAAATGCTGATTTTTCTGCTACGGTCAAACAAAGAGGTAAAAAAGGTACTACGTTAAAAAAACTCACGGTTAAAGGTAGAAAGCCTGTTGAGATACTAAGCGAAGGAGAACAAAGATCAATATCTTTAGCAAATTTTCTCGCTGAAACAGCACTTAATGATGATAACGATTGTATCATACTAGACGATCCGGTATGCTCATTGGATTATAAACGAAGAGAACTAATCGCTAGAAGACTGGTCGAAGAAGCAAAGAAGAAACAAGTGGTCATACTGACCCATGACATCACATTTTTGTTACTAGTTCAAGACCTTTGTCAGAATCAAGAAATAGACTACTGTGCAACAACAATTAGAAAGATTCAACAAAATTCTGGAATCTTACAAAATTCACTTCCATGGCTCAGCATGCCAGTAAAGAAACGACTTGGAAGTTTGCAGAATAAATTACAAGGTATTGAAAAACTGTATAAAGAAATTGTTCCATCAAATGTTGATAAGGTAGAGGATTATGAAAGGCAAGTAAAACTTTGGTGCGAAGAATTGAGGGAGACATGGGAACGGACTGTAGAAGAGATACTATTCAATAATTCACTTCAGAGGTTTAGTCCAGCGATACAAACACAACGCTTAAGAGAGGCACCATTTACCAGAGAACTTTATGAAGAGTTAGAAGCAGGTATGGCTAGCTGCTCGAACTGGGTTCATGATAGAGCTGGTGGGCTAGGAGAAGGAGTCCCTAATCCTGAAGAATTGAGTTCATATTTAGCGAATTGCAGGGAATTTGTGAAGAGAAATAGACCGAAGTAAATGAGTGTAGAAGTAATTCTAGAAT
>NZ_NGLG01000002.1:1272019-1273655 GCF_002140655.1 Enterococcus sp. 3H8_DIV0648
AAAATTATAATGTAGTCATTGAGCCAGATGATCATCCAAGAAAAAGTGATGAAATCCCTGATTTTGTCGCATTAAGTTTCTTTTCTGGAGCAATGGGACTAGATATTGGATTGGAAAAAGAAGGAATAGAACCGTTATTGGCATCAGAAATTGATAAAGAAACAAGAAAGACGATTCAAGCAAACAATCCCGATATTGCATTAATCGGTGACTTAGCAAAATATAATGCGAAACAAATTTTAGAATATGCTCGAATTCCTAAAGGAACCTCAATAGATTTGATTTTTGGAGGCCCTCCTTGTCAGGCGTTCTCTACAGCTGGAAAAAGAAAGGCTTTTGAAGATGATAGAGGAAATATTTTTTTGAATTTTATTCATTTAATCGGAGAAATGAAACCAAAATATGCCTTGATCGAGAACGTTAGGGGATTATTATCGGCAAAGTATCCTATTGAGGAGTTTGGAGAACCTGTTAAAGGAGGAGCTTTATTTTATGTAGTAAACTTACTAAAAAGATATGGTTACAGTGTATCTTTTGAACTATATAATTCGGCGAATTTTGGTGCACCACAGGTTCGTGAACGTATCATACTATTGTGTAAGTTAGGAAAGAAAAAGGTTCCATACCTAACTCCTACGCATTCTAATTGTACTGAAACACATTTGAAACCTTGGGTAACTCTTGGAGAAGCTTTGGAAGGTATTGAAGATAAAGAACAACATCATGTAGATTTTCCAGAGAAAAGATTAAAATATTTTAGACTTCTTAAACAAGGACAAAATTGGCGTAACCTTCCAGAAGATATTCAACCAGAAGCAATGGGTAAATCATTTGGTCTAGGTGGAGGAAAAACTGGATTTTATAGAAGATTAAGCTTTGATAAGCCATCGCCAACTTTAGTTACCCATCCTGCAATGCCGGCAACTGATCTATGTCATCCAATTGAAGATCGGCCATTGAGTATTGAAGAATACCGACGTATACAAGGATTTCCTGACGATTGGAAGTTCTGTGGTAAAATCACTGATATATATAAGCAAATTGGAAATGCAGTACCTATTGAATTAGGAAGAGCAGTTGGCCGTACTATTCTGGCTGATGATAGAGGGGAACAACTTCCTATCTATCCAGGATTTAAATATTCACGTTACAAAAATACTAATGAAACTGATTTTATGAGTCAGATAGAGATACAAAAAAAGAATGAGCAACTAGAATTAGTTTTTTAAGGAGAAGAAAAAACTCGCTTAAGCATTGTAGCTTGCTTAAGCGAGGCACTTTTTTTAAAGATTCAAATAATCATTACGAATCTTTGCTTGGTATTCATCTCCAAGCTCATCGAAAATCTGAAGTAACTCTAAGTATGTATTAGGGTCATTACCGACTTGATTCCAAAAGTCACTACCAATTAGTACTGCTGATGAATTGTTCATATCGAAAATTTTCTTTGGAACTGACCAAGAATAAAGCTTTGATTCTCCAGATGGGTTATAAGGTAGAGCAAAAAATGCTAGTGAATCTGGCTTTGCTGTCATTGTACGCAGCATGTCCCGTTTAGCAATTTCTGTTTGATCCAGGTTTGGTTTGACTGTTTTAATGGAATAATACTCTTCAGTTCCATCTGTTCGTTTTATAT
>NZ_NGLG01000002.1:1277566-1278859 GCF_002140655.1 Enterococcus sp. 3H8_DIV0648
GAGTATTGATAGTACAAAAGAAAAAGTATTCATGATTGAGGGAGAAGCTGGAACAGGGAAAAGCGTTGTCTTAGCATCACTTTACAATACATTACAAGATTTAGCTAAAGACAAAACTTCCTCTATATCAGGAACTGATAACTATCTTTTAGTGAACCATGGTGAGATGATCAAAACGTATCATTCAATAGCGGAAAGTCTTCCGAATTTGAAAAAAAACCATATTTTACGTCCAACGAGCTTTATTAATGGGGTGGATAAAAAAGGAAAGAAAGCTGATATTGTTCTAATTGATGAAGCACATCTTTTATTAACAAAAGAGGATCGCTACAATAATTTTTATTATAAAAATCAGTTGGAAGAAATCATCAAGCGTTCAAAAATTACAATCTTCATCTTTGATCCAAAGCAAGTTTTGCGAACTAAAAGCTACTGGGCTAAAGGATTGATGGAACAGATAGATCAACAATATGGATTTGAACATTATTCGTTAACAGATCAATTCCGTATGAAAAGTTCTGAAGACACTTTAAAGTGGATAGATAATTTTCACAGTAAGAAGATTTCAAAATTGCCGAAATCAACAGAGGATTATTCTTTCGAGATTATGCCAACTCCTGAAAGTCTCAAAGAGAAGATTGAATTTTTGGATGAGAAGGTCGGCTTAGCACGAATCGTATCAGTTTTTGATTACCTTCATAAAAAAGACCAAAAAACCTATTATGTAGATGAAGATGGTCTGCATATGCCTTGGAATACGACGGAATCAAAAACAACATGGGCCGAAAGAGCAGATACTATTGAAGAAGTAGGATCAATATATACTGTTCAAGGATTTGATCTGAACCATGTTGGAGTATTTTTAGGACCATCAATTGATTATGACCAAAAAACTGACTCATTAGTTATTGATATTTCCAAATACAAGGATACAGGTGCTTTTACGGGCCGAGAAGATTTAAGCAAAGGTGAACTGCTCAAGAGTAAAGAAGAAATTATCTTGAATTCTCTAAACACGTTAATGAAGCGAAGTATTCACGGGATTTATATCTATGCTGTAAATGAAAGCTTGCGTAATCATTTACTTGGACTTCAAAAGCAGCGGGATTCTAAATTTGATTGTTAGGCTCATAGATTCAAAGATTTTCAATTCTTATCAGATTACTACAATTAGTTACTTTTTTAGTAAGTTTAGAATGCAACGGAATGATGCATAATAAAATACTTTTTTCGAGGAGAATTTGTTATGAATAAAAAGCAATCGCTGAATGGGGAAGATATTGTAATTCTACA
>NZ_NGLG01000002.1:1278959-1280485 GCF_002140655.1 Enterococcus sp. 3H8_DIV0648
AAGGTAGAGCAAAAAATGCTAGTGAATCTGGCTTTGCTGTCATTGTACGCAGCATGTCCCGTTTAGCAATTTCTGTTTGATCCAGGTTTGGTTTGACTGTTTTAATGGAATAATACTCTTCAGTTCCATCTGTTCGTTTTATATATAAATCAAATAGTATTGTTACATCTATTGTGCTCCGTGTTTTTAGATTACTTACAGATTCAAGTTCTGTTTCCCAATTAGGGGTATTTCCCCTATTCCTTCTTTGATCATCAAGTAAGTTATTAATCGCTTCTTCTTGCCATGTATTTATAGTGATATTTTCCAAATGTTGGTTTTGAGCTGTTGCCTCACTACCAATAGCAATTTCATAAGCAATTTGTTCATAGACACCTTGACCAAACGAAGTGACAAAAGATCTTTCAAATTTTGAACCTTTCCAGATTTCTTCTGGAACTAGCCGTGCGCCAAAAGGATTTCTTACTAGTAATTCTGTCATATCTTCATCAAATTCCCGTATTCTTCGAGCCAGAATTCTATCTGTTTTTTCTCTTATTCTGTTCTTAATGCGTTCTTTAGTTTCTAAGTCCAATTGTGTCCTCCTACAGTTCTTTTTTTATTATTATTACATAGTTCAGAGAAATAGAATAGTAAGGTATCAAACAACAACAAGGATAAACTAATTTTTAAACTAAAATAGAGCTGTCTCTTATACACATCTAGATGTGTATAAGAGACAGATCTAACACAAGAAGCAGCTAAGGAAGTTGCTCTTTTGGACTTGCTAATTGAACATCTTGATATAGAGATGTTAACGGCACTAAAGAATAGAGTGGAACTGAAAATATCAGAATATGAAGAAGACGATCAATAAGCTTAATGTATTGAAAGCACCCATGCCAGTTTTAGAAAAGTCAACAAAAAGGAGTGCTCTCAAATGAGAAAGCACTTCACAAATTGCTTTATTCACGCATGATAGAATAACACACGAAGTGAGAAAACGCTATATCCAAAACTGGGCTATGGTACTCAATCAGTTAATAGCTAACAAGGCCTTCGCCTCCAGAATTGAGAATATGTGATCTACCCTCTGTAGGGTTAGATCAATTTAACTGTACGTTCAAATAGTTTTCTCCTAGCTGCTAAAATACTGTGAGAGTTTATTCTCTAAAAAACTTAACTTTTTAACTTCTACAGTATAGTTGATACTCCCGTTAACACTGCAAGGGTGGATGACTTTGCTTTACGCTTATCTTTTTTTAATCTTTCAAATAGAGGTTGGCAAGTAGTTTTGACTCACTCTTGCATTCAAAATTTAAATATTCATTTCTTCGTACAATAATTTTTCCAAAGTAAAAGAACTTAAACTCTGAAATTTTACTTAAACGATTAAACCTATTACTTAGAGTAATATTATCTGTCAAAAGTTTTTTTCCAATCAAAATAGAAGGTTTACTTCTAATATTTCTCAAGGTACAGAACTCTTTCATTCGAACCACATAATAGGTTGGTTTTTCAATAATTCGTGCTGTTCCAAAGAATAC
>NZ_NGLG01000002.1:1284902-1287150 GCF_002140655.1 Enterococcus sp. 3H8_DIV0648
TCGGTCCACACCTCTTCAATTGTTCTCAAAATGGTACTGAAAGGTTCTCTCTACTTTTCTATCACGAAAATTTTTCCAACGTAGAATAAAAAAGACAGCACAAAGTTACCTAAAATTATTACATCAAAATCATTGCGATCGCGCCTATAGCGTTATTGAAAAAATGAACCATAATTGAAAATTCCAGCCTTCCGGTTTTGTAATAGGCTATTGCAAAGACTAATCCCATTGACGCATATAGAACTAAGTTAGGAATATCTGTTGCCATATGGAGAAATCCGTCATAGTATTAGCCATATCTGATAAATTACTTGATCCTTTTTCTTTTTTAGGTGATTCCAGTCATCCAAGTAGGGCAGAATAGTATCTTTGTCCTGAAAGGTGTTGGGATAGATCATGATACTGTAAAGAAGTCCTCGATTATTTGGTATTGATAGCATTTTTGTGCGAAGACTCACTGTCTACGTTCAAAATAAACAAGCTCAACTCAAAGCCTCGTTTCAGAAATGAGAGCTTTGAGTTGAGCTTGTTTTTTGTTTAGAAACGCCTTGAATGCCAGCTTATAATTGTTTACTAAATAGTTGTTAAAGATGTCGTATAGAATGCAATCCTTGTTGTTCTTCTGATTTTAGTCTAAGCCTCTTAATAACGATACTTTCCCTTCTTACTTTGAAGTCCGTTCATATGATACAGGTATCCAAACAATGCGCCTAACAAGCCGCCAATGATATGGGCCATTCTCGAAATATTATCATTGGATAGCACACCGCTTACGATTTCATTTCCGATATAAAGGGTGCCTACCAAAATAACTGTGATGGGAATCCTGCCATCCTTCATGTTAGCGAAGGATGCTAGCAGTATAAACATAAACACGATGCCGCTTGCGCCCAATAGCATTGTACGCGGAAAGAAAATGACATTGATCAAGCCGATGATTGCAGATGTAGTCAGTATCATGATTAACACATTTTTACTGCCATACTTTTCTTCCACTAATGGTCCAACTGCTAATAGTAGTAGAAAGTTTCCCGAATAATGGCTCAAATCCTGATGGGCAAGTGTGTGGGTAAATAGGCGTAAATACATCATTGGGTCTGCCCAGGATGAATAGTATACGGCAAATAATTTGTTGATTTCTCCATTTGTCACTACATTTAGAATCAGTACGATAAATGATGCTATCGCCAGGCCTAAAATAACTGGTGAGTTGAAGCTGATTAACTTATTTATTTTTCTTTTTTCCATGTCATGCCCCTTTTTTAGTTCATCTAACTAGTTGAGCTGCTCGCTATACTTTTAAAATAATTTGGACAAGTTGCATCTGGCATTCGCGCGATCCTGTTCTTATCTAATGACATTGAATAGTCAGATATGAGATGTGTATAAGAGACAGGTTCCAAAGAATACTTTGTTTACATCAGGAATTTCTGGAGAAGTATCTAAATCAAAAAATAGATCATTTAAGCAATATCTTTTGTTATCTAATGTTTTAAATAGATACTGATTATTTGGAAACGACTCAGAGTAATAATAATGGAGTAGTCGTATTAGAGAGTTTACTTGGGCATTTTCTTTTTTTGGTGGCAGATGGGTATTAGGAGTTCGAATAGTTCGAATACTTGGATCTTCAGTGTGATCATCTTGTTTTTCTGATTTTATTTTCAATACATCGAATCCTGTTGAGAGAAAAATGTTTAAAGAAATTCTATCTTTATTCTTCTCTACACTATGTTCCTGGTTTTGTTGTCCATCTGTATGGGGAGAGGTATCCTCTTGTTCTTTCCCACATGTATGAACAGAATTTGAATGATTTTTTCCAGGGCAGAAATGAGGAGCTTTTTTCCATTCGGTACTTTTCTTTTTGAATGATTTACAGGTTAACGGATATGAACAATTTTCTGAGCATTGGAAAGCGTAGGGATCTGTTAGTATGCCATCGAAGAAATGTTGATTTGCTTCTAGTGCATTAATATTTTCAAAAATTCCTTCTGTACTATATGCTGTTTCAAAAGACATATAATCACCTCTGTTATCATTTTCAATAATGTTACCATAGATAGAATTGTAATAGTAAAAATCGATTAGAGAACTAGAAATAAATTTTTTGTATTCACTTTAACCATCGGTCCACACCTCTTCAATTGTTCTCAAAATGGTACTGAAAGGTTCTCTCTACTTTTCTATCACGAAAATTTTTCCAACGTAGAATAAAAAAGACAGCACAAAGTTACCTAAAATTATTACA
>NZ_NGLG01000002.1:1287250-1304951 GCF_002140655.1 Enterococcus sp. 3H8_DIV0648
CAAGTCATGATAGTCAACCGATCGAAATCGAAGCTTTTCTTATTTATGAAATAAGCTTTACCAAAAAAAGTGTTTTAGAAAAAACGATTAGTCAATGCTTAATCCAAATGTAATTTAATATATATAAAGCGATGATAGCATTCAATTTTTTCTTATTCAATAAGACTTAAGTTGTATTGCTCCACGTAAACTAGGATACTTGGTTCTTTTCTCTACACTAAGTTCTGCTTCAAACAGGATAAGAAGGGCATATAAACTAGGAGGGCTTGGTAACAGTGAAGACCTATTTGTACGAGAAGCAATAGAAGACGGTGAAATGCTCGTCAGCTTATGGAGATTATCACTAATGGTAGGATCTATTGCGCTTGTTCACTACATTCGATTTCTTTTAATACTCTCATGTTGCCTGCTGTTTATTGATCCTACTTTCTTGTCAAAATCCTTCGCAGAAGAACAAAAAAGACAGCTCATAGCTGCCCAAAATTACTGCATCAAAATCATTGCGATCGCGCCTATAGCATTATTGAAAAAATGAACCATAATTGAAACTTCCAGTCTTCCCGTTTTGTAATAAGCCAATGCGAAGACTAATCCCATCGACGCATATAGAACGAAGTTAGGAATATCTGTTGCCATATGAAGAAATCCGAAACAGATGCTGCTTAATACTACGCCTAGTATTGGTAGTTTCCCACAAAGCAGTTTAATGATTCCGGCACGAAAAACAATTTCCTCCATAATCGGTGCTGAGATAGCGATTATTAGAAAAAGCAGCAGAGGATTCACATTGTTAAACATTACGCTTAACGCAGCATCGTTATCACTGGTCTGTGTTCCATTAAGCTGCTGAATGAGCAGCGTGCCGCCAATCGCTATGATTCGCAACAGCACTGTTGAGCCGAGGATGATCAATATATTTTTCTTTGTGAGCCAAGCAGTATTAAATTCAATCAGCTTCAGTTTTTTCGCGAGCCATAAAAGTATGGCAATATTAGCGACCACCATCAAAATCATAGCTGATAGACCCAAAACAGATAATGGCTTGGTGATACTAATTTGAACAATACTAAAAACAGTCATGCTTATTTGACTTAAAATAAATAGAGCTAGGACAATGAAAAAATTTTTAATGACCTTCAAAATAAATTTCCCCCTAATATCGTTCGTTTCTTTTCAAATTTGTAAAATTTTCCTTTAAATAAGGATACCATTAAATATGGTGAATTGTTAATCACCGATGAAATGAACTCTGCATTAGCGATTAATTGTATTGACTTAGGTATTTCAGGGAGAGATGTGCAGTTTGGTTATGGTCAGTTAATTTAGCAGATAGGCTTAAAGATGTTGTACCCTAAAAATTGAATGCTGTATTATAATTATTAGAGAATAGTATGTGATAATCTATTTTTTTAGAGTCATGAATTTAAAATAGAACGGGGGACTGTTTTATCGTGGGTAACTTAATTCAAGTAGTTGTAGCAATCATAGCCACACTAATAATAATTTCTCCAAGGAGAAAGAAAAAAGATGATTGATTAAATTTCAAGTAGCTTCGTTAACTTTGTATATGAATCCTGAGCTTCCAAAGGAAATGATCCAGCAGATAGAAGAAGTCAACCAGCTGAATTTTGATCAGTTGACGGAGGATGTCTTGCCGTTTGTGAAGAATGACAGGTTTGTTAGGAAGAGTGTTCAATTGTGAGCACTCTTTTATGATTCGATGAGTAAAAAAAGCTACGAAATATAAGAAAGTAAGTATGCTATACTTGAATGATTAATCTAGATGGGAGGGGCATGTCTATGTCGATTGATGGTATTCTAGGAGGTTTGTTAGGACTATTAGGTGTTGGGATATCCCTTTGGTATTCAAAAAAGTTGAACCAGCAGAATCAGATTTTTCAGGAAAAAATTGAGAAACAAAATAGAGATTATGATCTGTGGAAGAAGAAATACGATGTTCTGGTACAGATGATAAGCTATCGTTATGATGTTCGTTCAAAAGAATACTCAGCAGCTATGAACGGTGTCACTGCTACTTTTTATGACTCTAAAAAAGTCATTGAAGCTACTAAGAAAATGTATGATTATTTATCAAATACCAACAGTGATGCTTCTATTGCAAACGAAAAATTAATTGCTATTTATTCAGCGATGTTTGAAGATTTAGGCATTGATCAAAATATAGATGAGTCTTTTTTAAATAAAGTTTTTAATGGCTAATTTCAATAACTTGAAACCAATCATAGGTTTAAACTCCAAAAATCACAGTGATAAGATTATGCATATTAACTGGCACTTTTATTTCCAAATGTTTATAGAAGGATTTTGCTCTACTTAGTCCCGATAAATAAACGTGCTATATAAACTAATCATTTTTTTTGATGGACATTTTAGTCTTACATCAGATAAAGGAGTTTTGAAGAATAGATGAGGTTCACGCTAGGTGGTGCCCAACCAATTGCACCAGTATCGCGAACATTTGACAAGGGCGGACAAAAGGGCAATGTTTATACCGGCGCTGGATTCGGCTGGGTTATCACACCGGGCTCATTGGCGAATTATGCGAAGAAATGGTCTAGCAATGTCTCAAATATCAGCAATGTCAGCACACAAAACATCGTTGATCGGATCATCAATGGTAATCCTGTTTTATATTATGGCTATTCTTCTTATCAAGCCAATACGATCCGCAATCACTGCAAGGTCATTGCTGGATACAAGGACAATAAGTTCTTAGTGTACGATCCGTTGTACTATAGCTCAAGCGCGAAGGCTGTATCAGGCGGTCCAAATAAAACCTACGATCGTGGCGCGATGGCTTGGGTATCGATCACCGACTTTACTAAGGAGTGGGATGGCCGAGTGATTGGGATTAGTTAATAGGTAAGAAGGAATTAGAATAATAAGCTGTCAAAATAACGAGTGATGCTCGTTAATTTTGACAGCTTTTTTGAGTGGACAAGAATCGAAGTTTCCAATTTACATATATCCAGTTAGATTATTCATGGATTTCTTTAGTTACAGTAAACGAGTGTCATTAATAGTTTCTCTAGTCCGTGTAAAGTACTCAGGATTATCGTCGACCTTTAAGGCATACCCCATAAATAAACTATCGATGAGCGTGAGTTGCGAAACAAGAGAGGAAACAGCTTCAGGTCGGTATTTCGTCTCATCAGAAATAGAGATCAGTGTAATATCACTTTGATTTGCAAGCGGTGACGACGCGTTACTAGTAATAGAAATAATCGGTACATTATTTTTCTTTAATAGTTTGACAATGCGTAAAATATCCGTATTTTTTCCTGTATGGGAGACAACCAATGCACATTCTTCACTGGTCATATTGGCTGCGTCCATTAATTGCATATGAAAATCTTGGGACAACATACAATTAAGCGATGTCCGAATAAAGCGATGATACGCATTTAACAAAACAACATAGGAACCTCCTAAACCAAATAATCCACATTTTTTAGATTTTCCTAACAATTTGATCGTATCTTCCAAATCTTGATTATTTAAGACAGCTTTGGTTGAGGCCAATGAATGGATTCCTGTATTGAATGCTGTTTCAGCAATATTTACTAGAGAATCCTCTTTGTCCACTTTGTATACAGAAAAGAAATCATCCTCCGGCTTTTGTGAACTATTCAGAAGCAACCGTAATTCCTGATAATTGCGAAATCCCAATTTCTTACTTAAGCGTGAGATGGTCGCGATGGAGGTTCCTGACTTTTCTGCTACATCATTGATTGAAAGAAAACTAGCAGTGTCACTGTTTTCAATTAGGTAATCCGCCACTTTTTTTTCAGACTTACTCAAATCTTCGTAGTGACTGTTTAATAGACCGACAAATTTCAGTTCCATAGTAGTCCTCCATAATTTTTTCTATCCTTATCTTACCACCTTGAAGACTAAAAAAAAAGGTTTTTGGAAATAATTTACAAGTTAGGTATTGACTTAAGGAAATTATTTACATAAAATGAAAGCGTAATCAGATAGCTAAGGAGGATAGAACGATGGAAATTGGCTTAATTGGTTTAGGAAAAATGGGAATGAATTTGGCTCTGAATATGGTATCACAGGGTATCAAAGTCATCGGTTATGACCTAAATCAAGAATCTATGAATGTCGCAAAAAAACATGGGGTTGGTATTGCGACGGGGTTGCAGGATTTGGTGGATAGGCTGCCTGAAAAGAAAATTATTTGGGTGATGGTTCCTTCTGGAGAGATCACAAAGCAGACGATAAGCCAAGTTGCAGCCTTACTTTCAACTGGAGACATAGTCGTCGATGGCGGAAATTCTCACTATAAGGACTCAATTGAACATTCTCAGCAATTATCGAAACAAGGAATTTTCTTTTTTGATTGTGGGACTTCTGGTGGGATGAACGGCGCCCGAAATGGCGGAAATTTTATGATTGGAGGAGATCGAGAAGCATTTGAAGAGCTAACACCAATATTTTCAATGATTTCTGAAGAAGGAGGGTATCTTTATACAGGTGAATCTGGTAGTGGGCATTATCTAAAGATGATTCATAATGGTATCGAATACGGGATGATGCAAGCGATTGGGGAAGGATTTGATCTTTTGCATAGGAGCGCCTTTGATTACGATAATCAAAAAGTCGCGGAACTTTGGAATAGCGGTTCAGTTGTCCGATCGTGGTTGATGGAGCTTGCCGCGGAGGCTTTTAGAGAAGATCCTGAGTTAGAAAAAATTAAAGGGGTCATGTATTCATCAGGCGAAGGGCGCTGGACAGTCGAAGAGGCACTGGAATTACAGGTATCCATTCCTGTAATCACAACTTCATTGATGATGCGGTATCGTTCGTTAGAAGAAGACACGTTTACAGGAAAAGTCGTTGCATCTTTACGTAAAGGATTCGGCGGACACACAGTAAAAGAATAATTGGAGGGTTAAATAATGGAAGTAACAGTATTTCAAGCATTGGCGATTGCGATTTGGATCGCATTAGTTATGTCTCGTTCGCTACTTGGTGGAGCTACAACAACATTACGTTTTACACCACTGATGACGGGATTAGTAGTAGGGATTGTTTTTGGTCAAGTGAAAGAGGCAATGTTGATTACGGCAGCTATTCAGCTGATTTACATGGGGGTATTTTCTCCGGGTGGTCAAATGCCTTCTGAACCTGCGATTGCCGCGGGAATCGCAGTGCCAGTAGCTTTACTCGGTGGTATGAAACCAGAAGCCGCGATCGGAGTCGCTGTACCTGTAGGACTTTTAGGCTCTTATCTTTATCAATTCCGCTTCTTTATCAATACCTTTATCATGCAGAAATTTGCGGAAAAATATGCAAAAGAGGCAAATGACAAGATGTTGACCGTATCGATTATCTGGATACCGATCCTAGTTTCATTTATCATTTTCGTTCCATTTATGTTTATTGCCTTATACTTCGGAGCGCCAGTTATCGCAGATGTCGTACAATCCAACTCCGGAAGCATCATTTTTCATGTGTTAGAGGTGATCGGCGGCGGATTAGCGGCTATCGGGATTGCAGTAACCGTATATGTTATTGGTAAGAAAAATTATATTGCCTTCTTCTTGCTAGCGTATTTTGTAGCAGTGATTTTTAAAACGATGGAAGCCGATATCACGATGGTTACTTATGCAATTATAGGTGCTATTATTGCCTTCATTTACGTCTTAGCTAAAAGTGAATCATTAAGCGCTCTGCAATCTTCAGGTGGCGGAAGCTCTGTTGATTCAACTGACTATGACGAAGATGATGACGATTATTAACCGAAGGAGGAAAATGGAAAATGAATGAACTTTCTCAAACAAGTGTAAATTTAGAACCGGAAAAGGTCACAAAAAAGGATGTTGGGCTCGCGTGGTTACGTTTCTACTTTGCCAATGAAATTCCCCATTCTTTTGATAAGTATATTGCACCATCATTATTATGGGCATTGATGCCGATCCTCAAAAAACTGTACAAAGATAAACAAGATTTATCTGAAGCTTTCCAAAGGCATTTGTTATTCTTCAATACGCAAATTTCTTGGGGTGGCGGCGTAATTACTGGGATCGTTGCCTCATTAGAATCCGCAAGAGCGCAAGAAGTCTACATGAAAGCGCCGATCACGATTGATGATGATTTGATTTACAATACGAAATCAGGCCTGATGGGTGCGTTAGCTGGAATTGGAGACTCCATTGATTCAGGGACTATTCAATACATTTTTATCGCGATTGCACTTCCTTGGGCACAAGACGGCAATGCGATCGGAGCGATTTTCCCATTCGTTTGCTTCTCACTTTATCAGTTGTTGATTGGATATTACTTTGCGCAGCTTGGATTCAAGCTGGGACGGACGGCTGCTTCTGAAATGGTCGGAACGAAGATGCAGGGGATCATTGATGGTCTATCAATTCTTGGTTTGTTCATGATGGGTATCTTAGCCGCTAATTATGTAAAAGTATCTTCATCGTTGGCGTTTACACTTTCAGGAAAAGAGTTTGTTATTCAAGACATCTTGAATAATGTGATGCCAGGCATCTTGCCGTTAGTCGTTGTTGGCGGCGTTTACGCCTTCTTTACTAAGAAAGGCTTGAATGTTACTCGCGCATTGATTGGATTGACAGTAATTTTAGGTATTTTAGCCGCATTTGGCATTTTATAAATAGGAATCGGAGGAAGTATAAATGGGAAAAGTAGTGATTGCACGGGTAGATGCTCGTTTGATTCATGGTCAAGTCATGACAAGTTTGTCCAAGTCGGCAGGTGCCAATGCTATTTTTGTAGCGGACAACCCGACTGCACATGATGAATTTACGAAAAATATTATTTTAGGGGCAGGCTCACGAACAGGTATGAAGGTTCGGGTATTAAAAGAAGACGGGGCTGTTCGCTATTGGAATGATCGCCAATACGATAATTATAATGTCATCTTATTGACTAAAACGATTGAAGTCATGGCGGATATTATCAAGGCGGGAGTTCCTATTAAGGAATTGAATTTGGGCGGCATTCCACAGAAGCCTGAATTAACACCAATCATCAAAGAGGTTTCGATTAATAAAGAGCAACTTGAGATTTTAAAAGATTTACGAGACAACTATGGGGTGGAAGTTTATTTCCAAGCGACTCCATCCTCAAAAAAAGTATCATTGGCCGATGCGGAAAAAGAATTTAAATAAGGATGGGGTTAATCATGGTAGGTGTATTGTTAATCAGTCACGGAAAGATGGCTGAAGGAATAAAGGACAGCATTGAATTGATCATGGGTGAAACAAAAGCACTAGATACTGCCTCACTTGTGGCGGGTCAGGACTTTGAAGCGTTTAAAAAAGAGGTCAACGAAAAAATTTGGCAGTTAAATGATGGAAAAGGTGTCGTAGTCTATGTAGATCTTTTTGGTGCCTCTCCTTATAACGCTACCATGTTTTCTTTTCAGGCATTACAGAATGAAGGAATTGAAATACGTGTGTTAACTGGGATGAATTTACCAATGATCATGGAAGTGCTGGCAATGAGAGAAGTGCTGACTTTAGATGAGTTAGTCCAAATGGGACTGCGCAGTGGGAAAGATGGTATTCAAGAGCCTGTATCCGATTTATTGACTAGCCATGTAGAAGATGATGAGGATGGTGACTACTAGATGACTAAAGTGTTAGTAACACCCCGGTCATTTGGGAAATACAACCGGGAAGAAATCATAGAGTTATTTGCTGAGAAGGGGATTGAAATCGAATTTAATCCCTTTGGACAAATCATGACAGAAGAGCAGATGATGGAATGTTTGGAGGATAAGGATGGATTGATTGTCGGTGTCGATCCAGTCAATGAAAAAGTGTTATCTAAGGCAAAAAAGTTGAAAGCAATCGCGAAATACGGCGTTGGCTTAGATAACATTGACCTTGCTTGTGCAAATAAAAAGCAGATCAAGGTTTCAAAGACGGTTAGCGCGAATTCAAATGCGGTTGCTGATTATTCCTTTGCGCTATTGATGTCTGTTGCACGGCGTGTGGTAGAAATTAATAACGAAGCCAAAGATGGAAATTGGGAAAAGACAGTGGCACTCGATGTATATGGGAAAAAGATTGGCGTTGTCGGTTTAGGCGCAATTGGCCGCGGTGTTGTAAGAAGGGCTCAGGGATTTGAGATGGAAGTCTATGGTTACGATATTTATCGTGATGATGATTATCTTCGAGAAAACCAGATTCATTTTGCTGATATCGACACGATTATTAAGGAATGTGATTTCATTAGTATCCATATGCCGTTGACAGAAGAAACGAAGCATCTCTTCAATCGAGAGAATCTACGTTATGCGAAAGAAAATCTGATTATTATAAATACAGCTCGAGGTGGCATCGTAGACGAAGATGCTTTGTATGACTTACTGAGGGCGGGAAAAATTTATGGTGCAGGCGTAGATGTTTTTGAAGAAGAACCTGCACAAGATTCGAAATTGTTGGATTTGGAAAATGTGGTGATCGGCAGCCACACCGCTGCTTCGACTATTGGTGCAACTGAGATGATGAGTATGATGGCTTCAAGAAATATTATTGCAGACTTAGGAGGACAAGAAAAAAATGGATAGTACAGGGATGTTAATGAAATTGAGACAAGAGAAGGTCGTTGCAGTTATTCGCGGAAAAAATGAAGAAGAGGTTTTGAAAACGGTTGACGCGGTGTTGGCAGGCGGGGTAAATTTTTTGGAAATTACTTTTACAATTCCTAATGCGCAGAATATTATTGCTAAGTTAGCAGAAAAATATCGTGAAGAGGAAGAAGTAGTGATTGGTGCAGGGACTTGTTTAGATATAGTGACTGCACGAATGGCAATTTCAGCTGGCGCACAGTTTGTCGTGTGTCCGCATTTTGACAAAGAGATCATGAAATTGTGCAACAGTTATCGTATCCCTGTTTTCCCTGGAGCGACGACTGTGACAGATATGCTGGAATGTCTGAAATACGGCGCACCTGTAATTAAACTATTTCCTGGTGATACCTTTGGCCCTTCTGCTATCAAAGCATTCAAAGGACCATTGCCTCAAGCAGATTTTATGCCTACAGGCGGAGTGAGTGTAGAAAATATTCATCAATGGCTTGATAACGGGGCGATCGCAGTGGGAGCCGGCAGTGTTTTGACGAAAGGCGCACAAACGGGCGATTTTAAACAAGTGACTGAGGTGGCTAAGAAATTTGTCGAAGCGGTGAAAAACTATGGAGAAAAAACAGCTTAAGCTCATTATCTTTGATATGGACGGGCTTTTAGTAGATACTGAAAAAGTTTATTACAAGGGCTGGCATCATGCGGTCAAGGAGCATCGATTAACAGTTCCCGATGATATGATTGCCGGCTGGGTCGGTAAGGGAATGTATGAGTCCATGCAGGAGTTGAATCAACTGACCCAAGATCCTGAACGGACCCGTCAGATTCGAGAAAGTCGGGAGCAATATTTTTATCAGGAGTTAGAGGAAGGGCGAGTCTTAACAAAGCCTTATGCAAAAGAAATATTAGAGCAGACGAAAGAGTATGCTATTGTTGGTTTAGCGACCTCTACTATGGAAGAGAAGGCTGGACGTGTTCTAGAAAAACTGGGTCTATTAAACGACATAGATTATCCTGTTTTTGGCAGCGATGTTGACCAGTTGAAACCCGCACCTGATGTTTATTTGGAAGTATTAAAACGTTCAAAAATCGATGCTGAGGAAGCAATCGCGATAGAGGACTCTATCACCGGGGCTCAAGCGGCCGCAGGTGCTGGTCTATCAGCACTATTAATTCCAGATTCGAATTTTTATTTCGATCAAGAGAATATTCCAAGCAATGTCTTAAAGGTTGGGAAGGACCTGCAGATTGTTCGTGATCTTTTTCAATAGAATGAGGTGAAAAAAATGGTAGAAACAAAAGATTGGTTATTACGTTATGGCATTATTTTAGGTAAACGACATTCTTTGAAGGAGCGGACGAAGTTTTTGCAGTCCGCTCAGAAAGAATTTGCTGCGATGGGCTATTCTGTAGATACAACCGCGTCTGAGGTTCATCTATTCAAAAATGAAAAGAGAAAATTTTATAATTTGTACGCGGGAGATCTGAACGATGCAGATATCGTTTATACGACTTACTATGATACACCCGTAAAATCGTATGGACTCTATCAGCCAAGCGCTTTTCAAATGAAAAATAATTCTAGCGTATTGCGATTGAATCTTTTGTTTTTATTGATCGCGACCATTTCATTTGGCAGCATCTTGTATTTTTTACTTTTTCCTCAGATTCAAGTAAATGGCTGGTTCAGTCTCTGGACGTTACTAACGGCTCTTTTGATGTTTCTTTTCTATTACCTGATCAGCTATTTGAGAAGCGGAATTCCAAATCGGGTAAACATGATTCGAAATACTTCGAGCATTTTGACTCTTTTCAATTTAGCTAATACGCTGCCGAAACAAAAACGAAAAAAAGTTGCCTTTGCTTTTGTCGATGGTGGAACGTATTCAGATTATGGTGTACAGATGCTGAAGGTATACTTCAAAAAACCAAAAACAAAGATTGTCTTCCTAGATGGCGTAGGTAATCGAGGAACACTTCAATGGTTTACTGATAAAAAAATAGCTGTCAATTCTGGAGAAATTCATGCTTTGCCGTCGTCTTTACAACGTTTAGGAGATATTTTGCTGACTTCGGGTGAATACGATGGCGTATCAGTGAATTTAAATCAAGCAGATACAAAAAAGGATGTTGAATTGGATGAACAACAAATAGCACTTGTTACTAAGGAACTAAAACAACTAATTATTTAAAAATCCTCTGTGAAAGCAGGTTCAGACGGTCCAAACAAAACCTACGATCGTGGCGCGATGGCTTGGGTGTCGATCACTGACTTTACTAAGGAGTGGGATGGCCGAGCGATTGGGATTAGTTAATAGGTAAAAAGAGCAGTAAACGATTGTCAAAAATCGTTTACTGCTCTTGTTGTTTTCTAAAGTATTCAAAAATGAAGTTGACTTCAAAAATCGATTGTTTTTAGTGAAATTTGAAGTTTAGTTCAAATTTTAGTTATTCCGCTATCTCATATTTGAACACGCCATTATTTTCATAGCCCTCCAGCTTCACATCAGATAACCGTCGTTCAAAGAACGAGCGCTCTTTACCATTTTCGTCGTATTTATCTGGTAAGACCAATGTTGGTTCGCTGTCTGGCACTGGTTGCGACAATTGTTCCTTTAAGGCATCGATATGGCGGTCGTAGACGTGGGCATCATCGATACACCAGTGCATTGTGCCGAGTTCGAAGCCTAGTTGATCAGCGATCAAGCGATGCAGTACTGCGTATTGGTAGGTGTTGAACGGCTGCCCTAGTGCCATGTCGGCTGAACGTTGCTTAACGTGGAGGTCAAGTACGCCATTGTTAACCTTCCAGTTAGTTGCCCAAACACAGGGTTCCAAGGTCATATCGTCTAAATCGTCCACGTCCCACAGACTAGTCATGATGCGGCGTGAGCCGGGATTGTTTTCTAGTTGATGCAAGACATATTCGACTTGGTTTAGTTTTTCTTCGTGATCCGGCAGCTTGCGGCATTTTTTTGCCAATTGGTAGCCGTACGCTTTACCGATCGTATTGTTTTCGTCGGCCCATTCGTTCCAAACTTTACATTTATGATCTTGCAGCCACGTTACGTCGTTGGACAATTCTTGCCAGATCCATTCCAATTCGATCAAAGGTGTTTTTTGGAACACGCGCTTTGATTTCAAAATCGGGATACCGTCGGCTGGTGTGATTTTAAAGTTGACGCCTTGAATAAAACGAGTGGGGGCAGGGCTGCCGTCTGCGTATTTTGCCCGAACTAAAGCAGGGTCTTGATCCGTGCCGTTTTCAATGATATCCATGACGATGTCGCGATAAATTTTGTCGAAGCCAGTATATTCAGTCACAAGAATTCTCCTCTTTTTATGCTTTTGTCTGAGTTTAACATATTCCGATGGATTCGTGGATTAAAAATTCTCTTAATTACTCAAAAGAGGAAGGAGGCTTTATGGATAGTGTTTTTGGCTTGGAAAACGAAGCGTTCACATTGATTTTTTAATTTTCAATTGTGCAGTCAAGCAGATTTCCCATCCTCCCGGGTATGATACAATAAGTCACGAGTGTGATGAAATTGAAGGAGCGGGTGGAAAATGGAGAAAAAGCTTTTTTTCTTTGATATTGATGGAACGCTGACAGATCGGAAGACAAGGGAGATTGTGCCTAGTGCGAAGCGGGCGTTGGAGCTTTTGCAGGAGAACGGACACTTTGTTTCGATCGCAACAGGGCGTGCGCATTACAAATGTCGCAACCTGTTGGATGAGCTTGGCCTGGAAAATATGGTTTGTTCAGGCGGCATGGGTGTCGTGATCGAAAATAAATTAGTGAAAAATACGCCGCTGGATAAAGAAGAGGCGGTAGCGGTTATTCGGCAGGCTGAGGAAAAAGGGATCGGTGTGTTGGTCGCACTTGATGATTCGGAGAAGGTCTATGCTCAGAATGATTTGTTTAGAGAACAGGTTGGACCGAGACAGGAGCCGACGGAATATTTCATTGATCCGGCATTTAATGTCGCTGAAGCGGAGAATATTTATAAGTTTTATTTGGCGTTGTCTAAGGAGCAGGATCATTTGATCCCTGAGCCGAAGAGCTTTGCGAAGCTGCGGTTTGTGCCTGAATATATTATGTGCCAGCACGATAATAAGAAGCAGGGTATCTTGGATGTTTTGGATTATTTTGGCAGACCGCAAAAGGATGTCGTAGTCTTTGGTGACGACGTGAATGATCTGGTAATGTTTGATAAAGCTTGGACCAGCATTGCGATGGGAAATGCGGTGGATGAATTGAAGGCAAAGGCGGATTATGTGACCGATCGAAATGTTGATGACGGGATCTATAATGCCTGTCGCAAGTTTGGCTGGATTTGATTTTTAAGCGTATCAATGATGAATAAGTTTTAAGTAAAGAGGGGGTTGTTTTGTGAGTAGTGATAAATTTTACCAGCAAATTGAGCAGCGCTTCATTAATTGGGGACAAGAACAAGCGGATGTTCATGTCGCTTATGTAGCTGGTTCGAGAGCTAGGCTAGACCATGGGGCGGATGAGTATTCTGATTTGGATATTCAGATGTATGTAGATGATCCGAAACGCTATCTTGAATCAAACAGCTGGATCGAGAATTTCGGTAAGTTGAATACTGCGATTCCGTTTCAAAACGGTGGCGGCGGATTAGAGTGGCTGGCATTGTTTGAAGGTGGCTATCAGGTTGATTTTGTGATTGATTCGTTAACCGCTTTTCAGACGCAATCGGACAAAGGTGTTCCGCTCGGTTGGTTTCTACGCGGGGCCAGAGTGCTGCTTGATAAGACTGGAAATGCTCAGCGGCTTATTCCTGAACAATTTGAACGGTCTAGTTCATCAGCGATTACTAAGGAGAGCTTTGACTTCACCGTAAACATGTTTTGGTTCTTAGCGATTTATTTAGCAAAACAGATCCTGCGTAATGAGTTGTGGACGGTCAAACTGCGGGATGTTGAATGCAAGCAGGTCCTTCTGCAAACGGTCGAATGGTATGAGAAGCTGGAACATGGTGAAGAACTTGATACGTGGCATGCCGGGCGTTTCATCTATGAATGGGTGGATGACGATATTTTCACTCGATTGAATGGTGTGTTTGGAAGATTCGATGCGGCAGACAGCTGGAGAGCTTTGCAGGAAACAATTGATTTGTATGAACTGATGTCGCGTAAACTAGCGGATCATTATCAGTATACTTATCCTGAAGCGCTAGTGGCTGAGGTAAAGCAGTGGATCGAAGCGCACGGAAAAATTGAATGAAATAAAACAATCCCTTGAGTTTTTTGCTCAAGGGATTGTTTTATTTCATCGGCAAACGAATCTGGAACACAACGCCTCTTGGGTCCCAATCACGTACTGTCAGCTTGCCTTTATGTTGAGTGATGATTTGTTTAGCGATGGCAAGGCCGAGACCGTAGCCGCCAGTTTCCTTGGAGCGGGAGCGGTCTTCGCGGTAGAAGCGTTCGAAGATGTGTCTCTTGTCTTCGTCACTGATGGATGGTCCGTTGTTTTTGACCTCGATCAGCCAATTGTCATTGGATATTTCGGATTGCAGAATGATTTTTTCTTTAGCTTCGGTATATTTTAATGCATTATCCAACAGGATCACCAGAACTTGGTGGATGCGTTTCTCGTCGATCATCATGGGTTGATCCGCGTAGTTTTCCAGCACGAACTGTTTGTCGTTCATTTCGGCGATTTCTTGGAAGGGTTGAGCTAACTGCTTGATAAAGATTTTTGGTTCCACCGCTTCCTTGTGCAAAAGCAGCTGGTTGGAGTCACTGCGAGCTAAGGTAAGCAAGTCTTCAGTCAAGCTATTCATTCGCCGCGTCTCATTTAGTGCTTGGGCGATTGGTTCGGATTCTTCTAAAATCGTGTGATCCGGTCGGGTGAATAGTTGCTGCAGACTATTTTGAATAATCGTTAACGGTGTACGCAATTCGTGAGATGCATTTTCGACAAATTCCTGCTGCTTGCGCCAAGCATTCATGATAGGGCGCATATTCATTTTGGAAATATAGAAACTGATCCCGATTGAAATCAGCCAAAAGACCACCATACAAAGAATCAAGGTCATCTCAAAAGTTTTCATCGAATCAGCGATTTGATTGGTGCTGGCTAAAAATTGGATGTAAGCAACACCGTCGTCCTCTTGCTCGGCCTTGATCGTATAGGAGTGAAAGGCCAGTTTTTGGGTAGAGTCAGCCGAGTTTTCTAAGCTCAAGGACTGAATACTATTTAATTGATTTTTGTCTAAAGTCAATTTCTCCAGCTCGGTGAAGCGTCCGCCTAAAACTTCTTTGTTCAGGATTTCGCCATCCATTGACCACAAAATGATCTGGGTATAAAAATGGCTGTTGCCATCGGGGCCTTTTTCTATTCGCTTATCATCCGGCATTTGCGATAAAAAGGGGTCGTCTTGTCGATAACGAGTAATCTCCATTTCGATCACTCGGTCATTTTTCGCCATTTTTTCTAAAGAATAATCCGTTTGTCGATAGGCCGAGCTTTGCAATAGCTGCAAGGTGATAAAGCCTAGCAGAAGGAAAATCCCCGCGAAGGCGGCGACATTGATGAAGAAAAATTTTAAACGTTGTTTTCTTGATATTTCGGTATTCATAGCGTCAATCCTTTTGTAAGATATAGCCGACGTTGCGCAGTGTTTTAAATAGCTGGTCGATACCTGCCGGCTTCAAATGTTTTCGTAAATGACTCATGTAGACCTCCACGACGGTGATCGTCGTATCAGAATCAAAGCCCCAAATGCGGTCGAAAATCTGTTCCTTCGTCAAGATCACGCCTTTATTTTGGATGAAGTAGACCAAAAGATCAAATTCCTTTCCTTGAATCGGCAGGATCTGATCGTCGAAGGCGGCCTCCTTAGTCGCGAGGTTGCAGGTGATCGTTTTATAGACTAATTGATTTTCAGCAAATAATCCCAACGAACGCTTCAATAAAGCTTTGACCCGCAGAATCAGTTCTTCGCGATAAAAAGGCTTCGTCAAATAATCATCGGCTCCTTTTTGGAAACCGGTGACTTTATCTTCTAACGCATCTTTGGCGGTTAAGATCAATACGGGTGTTTGGATATTTTTTTCCCGCAGCTCCGCTAAGACTTCATAGCCATTTTTCTCCGGCAGCATCAGATCCAGCAAGATCAGGTCATACATCCCGCTTTCTGCTTCAAACAAGCCTTCTTCGCCATCATAGACCTGTGTGATTTCGCCGAGGTCGGCCAAAATTTCTTTTATATTATTTGAAAGAGTTACTTCATCTTCTACGATTAATAAGTTGATCATGGATTTATTCCTCCTATCCTTATTCCGCTTCCAGTGTACCATGCTTTCCTAAATCAACCTTAAAACTTTTTTTGCCGCGCTTAAGTTTAAGTTAAGCCAGCTTGACTATTCTACAAGCAGTCACATGAAGGATGACGAAGCAACTAGAGGAGGAAGCAGTATGAATTACATCAAACGGGCTACACAAAGCCTTTGGGCCAAGAAAGGACGCAGCATCATTATGATCGCCGTTTTTTCAGCTATCTTAATTTTTGTTTTAGCGGGGTTGACGATCCGCAGCGGCGCCGAGCTGGCGACAACGAATGCGAAAAAGAGTGTCGGGGCAACCGTCACCTTATCAACGAATCGGGAGGCGATGTTTGGCCAGAAATCTGATTCAGATACGGAAGAAGAAACAAGACCTGATCCAGGCAGCTTTGAACGCACACCAGTTAATTTGAGTGATGCGGAAAAAATCGCCAAGCTTTCAAATGTTAAATCCTATTCATTTGAAGCAAGCACCTCAGCCGATAAGAGCTCTGGAATCACACCCATCTCAAGCGACAGTGAAGAGGAAACTTCTTCTGATGAGCAGGCAGCTGGTTTTGGCGGACAAGGGGCACCAGGCGGCATGAGCCAAGGTGATTTCCAAATCAAAGGCGTTTCTCAAAGCAGCTCTTACAGCGATTTTTCTTCTGGCACGGCCAGTCTGGTGGAAGGAAAGGCGATCACTTCTGAAGATGAGGGAACAAATAATGTACTGATCGAACAAAGCTTGGCAGAGGCTAATGAGCTAAGTGTCGGTGATACATTCAAAATCAAGGACACAGACGATAAAGACGTTGAAGTGACGATCAAAGGAATCTATAAAACCAGTGATTCCGGCGACAGCATGGGGGCTCGGTTCAACTTTATGAATCCAGCCAATACGATCTTTTCTTCTTATACAATGGTCAATACTTTGACAGGTTCAGATGGCAAAACCATCGATTCAGCGGTTTATAACTTAGATGATCCAAAAGACATGGAAAGCTTCGTTAAGCAGGCCAATAAATTAATCGATACAGATACTTTTAGTTTAGAGACTAACGACCAAATGTATCAGCAAATGCTGCAGCCGTTAAACAATGTTTCAAGCTTCGCGAAAAACATCGTGCTTTTAGTAGCGGCGGCCGGCGTGATTATTTTGACGCTGATCATTATGCTGTCGATCCGTGAACGGAAATACGAGATCGGCGTCTTGCTTTCATTAGGCGAATCACGGGTCAAAGTCATTTCGCAGTTTTTCGTTGAAATTTTTGTCTGCATGATCTTTGCATTAGGGATCGCCGCAGCCAGCGGAAATATTGTCGGAAATGCTGTGGGAAATCAGTTATTGAGCCAACAAACAACCACGACGCAAAATGCGGAAGGGCAAGCGGATGCCGCAGGTAATGGCGGACCGGGACAAGGTCAAGCGCCTGGCGGCGGAAACGGCGGACCTGGCGGCAGACAAATGACCAGCAATCCATTTACTCAAACAGAGGAAATCCAAGAGCTGAACATCTCTGTGAAGCCAATGGAAATTCTCAGTTTAGCAGGTATCGGATTAGGCATCAGTTTATTCTCGATCGTTCTATCTTCAGCGGGAATCCTGCGATTGAATCCGAAGAAAATCTTGATTTCGTAAATGAAGGGATGTCAGACCAACTTTTCCCAGTTCATTTGAATCGAAGAACCAAAGCACAAGTTAAGTAAATCAAAAAGCCGAGCGCATAGTTGGATGATATACGGCATGAAAATCGAACTTATTTTTCTCGGTTTTTGGAAAAATAAATACATTAATATGAAGAAGGATGTCAG
>NZ_NGLG01000002.1:1305349-1308388 GCF_002140655.1 Enterococcus sp. 3H8_DIV0648
TTTTTGGAAAAATAAATACATTAATATGAAGAAGGAGAAATCTTTATGACATTATCAACGAAGGATTTAAGTTACTGGTATGAAAACAATGGCCCATTGTTTGAAAAGGTCAATCTGACTTTTGAAAAGGGCAAAATGTACGCTATTTTAGGCACGAGCGGATCAGGGAAGACGACGTTTCTTTCCTTGATCGCAGGATTGGATACACCGAAAAGCGGGGAGATTCTTTATGATGATGTTTCCTTGAAAAAAATTGGTCTGCGAGAGTATCGCCGCAAGGATGTTTCGATTGTCTTCCAAGCGTATAACTTATTGCCGTATTTATCAGCAGTAGACAACGTAGTCACGGCGATGGAGATCGCAAAAAGTCAGCAGGCCGATAAAAAAGCCTACGCTTTAGCTAATTTGGAAAAGGTCGGCATCGGCAAGGAACTAGCTGAGAAAAAAGTGACCTTATTATCTGGCGGACAGCAACAACGGGTCGCGATAACGCGGGCTTTATGCTGCGAGCATGAATTAATCGTTGCCGATGAACCGACTGGAAATCTTGATGAAGCGACTTCAGGTGAGATCGTCAAGCTTTTTCAAGAGATCGCCCATGAGCAAAAAAAATGTATCATCTTAGTCACCCACGAACAGGAAGTCGCCAAAGCGTGCGATGTGGTATATGAGCTGAAAAACCAAGAGTTCAGTCAAGTATCTTAAGGGGATGCTCGTCCAACTTTGCTAGTTGATGAATGTGCGAGTGAAAATAAATTGGAGAAAGCAGTTCGAAGCGAAACACCAAGTTTTCCCGCAAAAAAATGATCATAAGGAGAATGCAAATGAAGACAACATTAAAAAAGGTGACCTGTTTTCTTGGAATGAGCATTTGTTTAGCTGGCTGCGGAGTAAGCGGCTCAGTATCAAATGACGTGGAGGCGGAAGAACTTTCCGTGACTTTGAATTCGGAGTGGAAAGAGGAGCAGGATGACGAAGAAGCAGAGTACCAAGCGCTTTTAGACAGCGGTGAATACAATGAAGAGAATATTTATGTGAAGCTTGATCCATACGATGCCAGTCCGCTTTCGGCATTGCTGCTTTTCCAAACGGATGAAGCGATGACGGTTGATATTTCCGTGGCAGGTAAAGATGAGGAAAGTACGATCAAAAATAGCTTTAGCGAATACACGACGGCTCACAGTATTCCAGTTTTAGGTTTATACGCAGATACGGAGAATGAAGTTACCGTGACTTTGACCAATGAAACAGGAGAAAGCGTGGAAAAAAAGGTAACGATAAAAACAGGAACGTTGCCTAAGTCCATTGCCAGCATTGATGTCAAAGAAGCCGATACACAAAAAATGGAGATCGGCGACAGCGAGCTGACCTTTGCTGTTCCGAGTACGAGAAGACCGTATGCCTTCGATGCGAATGGGGATGTTCGCTGGTATTCTACGCGCTATAACAGCCATATTTTCCAAGAATTGAACAACGGCAATTTACTATTTCTGACTAAAGAAGCCAACGATGCCAATACCTATAACGTGCTGCTGGAGACGGACTACTTAGGAAAAATCTATAATCGCTATGATTTTTCAAGCTCTAGCGCTTCAAACGATACTGGCACAAGTGAAGGCGAAATGACCGTCATCCATCATGATGGCATCGAGCTGCCAAGCGGCAATTTCCTCTTAACAGTCAATGATGGCAGTAATTACATTGAAGACACGATGATCGAGGTCAGCCGTGAAACAGGCGAAATTGAGAAAACGATTGATTTGAAGGATCTTTTGCCGGAAAGCTTTTACGAGGATTACGATTCGACCAGTCGTGAGGACGGCAAGGTCGATTGGTTCCACCAAAATTCGGTAGATTACGATGAGGCGGATAACAGCATCATTATTTCAGGGAGGCATCAAGATACGGTTATGAAAATTGATTATGCCACGAACGAAATCAAATGGATCATGGGAGACAGCAGCGGCTGGCCTGAGAGTTATCAAAAATATTTCCTAGACGGCGATGTCAAAGCCAGCGGCGGACAGCACGCGGCGATCGTCCTGCCGGATCAGGATGATGATGCAGCAACAACGGATGTACTTTTCTATGATAATAATATCTCTGTCACACGCGGCGATGAAGACACCTCCGAAAAATATTCGGAAGCTCGTCAAGTTCGCATCAACGAAGAAGAGAAGACGATCGAAGAAATTTGGAACTTTGGTGAAGAACTAGGCGAAGATTACTTTACTAGAATCATCGGCAGCGCCCGCTATCTATCAGATACCGGTAATCGCTTAGTCAATTTCGGCTATCGTGATGAAGGCAAAACCAGCTCCATCATGGAGGTCACTGAAGATGGCGAAACAGTCTTTAATGTCGATCTCACCGATTTTCCAACCAGTGCGTGGTCATACCGAGCAGAACGCTTCTCGCTTTATAATGAGAATTGGGAGTATCAGTTGAATTAGGAATAAGTATTTTTATGATGGTTGAAAGAACGATTAAGTGAATTTTTTCCCCATTGCTTTAATTAACATGAAAGCAATGGGGAATTTTTTGTCTTCAGAAGATGAAACACTAGTCTTGAAGTTGTATCTAAATCAGTGACAGATAATTGATAAAGATCAGATGAAATCAGGTGAAGAGTACCATTTTCTTATAACCCGATACTTCTCATACTGGTAGTTGATATTTTATAGTTTTACGGACATATCTCAAAAATAAAGTGCTTCTTTCCATAACTGTTCATTCTAAATTTTTAGGTTTCTTTCCAGAATGACCAAATAACTTGCGTCGTTTTAAAGGTTATGGAATTAACAAAAATAACGTTTGATGTCTAGTTAAGTTTTGTTATTAGTTTATTTTTAACGAGATAATAATTTAATTAGATTTTTCTTTTTAAATTTGATAAATGTAAGCGCTTTAAATTATAGTTTGTATACCAATAAATATTTATATTTTACAAAGGCTTTATTGATGCACATTGTTTTCTTTTTCATTCTTTATCCTGATTTTAAAACGAACGCACTAGTAATAAGGCAAAGGGGGAGAACA
>NZ_NGLG01000002.1:1308565-1359886 GCF_002140655.1 Enterococcus sp. 3H8_DIV0648
AGTAATAAGGCAAAGGGGGAGAACATATGAAAGTAAAAGTCATCGAAAGAAGTTTAAAGTACCCGCCAAAGAGATGATAAAGGAGCATTGGGCATGGTCATTAAAATTAAAACAACCATTTTATTCTTTTTTTTCGTGGTTTTTCTCCTTTCTGGCAATGAAGCTATACATGCGGAAGCTTCATTGGATCTGGTAACTAATCATGAAGAAATCATTTCATTTAAAAATTTTCCAATCAATGATACGTCTAGCTATAAAGGTATTGAAACAAGTCAAAATGAAGAAACTATCTGCGTAAAGGATTACTTCATCCAAGAAGAAACCACTATTGGTAGAGATGATAGAGAAAAAATAATTAATACTAAAATTTTCCCTTATTCTGCATGCGTCTTTGTGACAGCCACTTATCGGAGTGGTGAGACTTATATTGGTTCAGGAAGCATGATCTCGCCCGATACAGTGTTAACAGCAGGTCATGTAATCTACAATAAGAAATTAAAACAATGGCCGAGATCTGTTACTGTATATCCTGGTGTTAATGGGTCCCATGCACCATTTGGACATTCAAGCAGTTCGAAGCTGGCTTCTTTGTTGGGGTGGACCAGAAGATTTGATCCCCAATATGATATTGGAATGATTAAATTAGATTGTCCATTAGGAATAAATACCGGATGGTTTGGTTTAACAAGTATAGCTAGAGCCGGTTTGAAAGTGACAAGTACTGGCTATCCTGGAGATAAGGCGCTACAAACGATGTGGACAAATTCTGGGGAAATTTCATCCGTAACACCCAATCATGTCTATTATCGACTCGATACATTTGGAGGACAAAGTGGGAGTGCGGTCTATAATTCAGCTAATCAAATCGTTGCAGTCCACGCTTATGCACAGGATCGTCAAAACTTTGGTACGAGAACAAATGCAGCAATCATTAATTGGATCAAGAACGATTTGAAAAATATGAGCTCTTTTCCTGGGACGTATGGTCCAATTTTGGATAAGTATTTTCGCGTAGAAAGAAACCCAAAACTGAAACTATTGACAGACTCTCCGATGTAGATGAAGGGACTGACAAGTATGTTAAATAATACTTCGACTAGACTTACCATTAATGAAAAGGTGGCTGTCAAAACTATTGACGGTGTATTTCGACTAGGCACAATTGCAGCGTTTGGTGAGCACACAGTGGTTATTTCGTGTGGTGCCTATCGGTATTTAGCAAGAAAAGAAGAGTTGCTGAAACTAGGTTATAAGCTGCCGCCATATAAGAAAAAGATGGGTGAAAAGATAACTAGAGGGATAATGTGGTATTAATACGGGAGTTTTAATCGGAAAGGGAAAAAATTATATTGCTAAAAAAGAATAAGCAGTGTTTAGTGGGTCTCATCATAACTCTAATGTTTATAAAACCCAATTTCATTACGAAGACTTTTAGACTTGATACAGATGAATTTGGGCCAGTAGAAATTGAAAAGTTAACGAATGGTACAACGGAACCAGAAATTGAAGCATCGGGTACTAAAGCGACTACTGCCAGAATTCCGGTCTATCATATTTTTAATTCGAACTCAGGAGATTCTCTTTATACAACGAATTCATATGAACGAGATAACTTAACGAGATTAGGCTGGAAGGATAAGAAACCCAATCTGTATTGTACAAATTCTGGTCAGAAATTGTTTAGGCTGTTTAATACAATTTCAGGAGAGCATTTTTACACACTAAATATAGATGAACGAGATACTTTAAAGAACTATAGTTGGCGGTATGAAGGGATTGCTTGGCTAACGCCTCAAAGCGGACAACCTGTATACAGATTGTATAATGGAAATCCAAAAGGTTCAGGAGCCCATCAGTTCACAACGTTAATAAGTGAACGTGATGCATTAATAAGAGATGGCTGGCGAGATGAAGGTATTGCTTGGTTTACAGAAACAACGAAAGATTCAACTCCTGCTAATTTAAATTTTTTAGGGATTAATAGACAGCTCATAATTGACGAACTAAGTAAACATGAACGTGATAGTTATTATCTGGGAACACCATATATAAAACTAGGTACTAATGATGCTTCTAAATATATGATTCCTGAAGTAGGCATGAATTGTACTGGATTTGTAGCAAAAGTGGTTCAAAATGCAGGAGGAGATTTAACTCAAATTACTAAAAGCTCTGATAATTGGGGCGGAGCAGCGAATGCTTATAATTGGAGAAATACTTTAAATTTAAAAGTTCGGTCGTATTCATTCAATAATGTATGGGAGCTGTTGAAAAGTAATAAAGTGAAGAAGGGGGACATCATTTATTTTGAAGCCGATTATTCAGAACGCAATCACGATTGTCATATCGGCTTTTTTTGGGGAGATAGCCCCACTGACAATCAGATGTGGCACTCAGCTCCTTCGGAAAATAAAATAGGGAAGCTATATTCTCCAGCTGGATATTCAAAAATAATTGTCTATAGTATATGAGAATTTAGACACTTGATTGTTGCTGCTGTAAAAGTTTGTCGTGGGTACATGGCTTGTTATTCTATCATTTAGAATAGGCCGAAAGAAAGGATGCGGTTAAGATGAAGGGGATTTTGTTAATTAGCCAAGGAAATTTAGCCGAAGGGATGAGAGACACTCTCGAGCTTTTTTCGGGAAAAGTAAATCAACTTGATGCAGTGACGCTATTTGCCGGACAAGATATTTCCGAATTTAGTGTAAATCTCGAAAGAAAAATAAACGGGATTGATACAGGTGAAGGGGTAGTAATTTTTTGCGATCTAGCTTTTGGTGCTCCAACAAGCATTGTTATAAAATTGTTGGTAAATCTCGAACATAGAGAAAAAATTCAAGTCATTACAGGCATGAATTTACCACTAGTTTTGGCATACAGCCAACTGAGATCAAAAAAAATTGATTTCAACGATATTGTTGAAGTGGGAAAATCAGGCATCATTAATTTAAATGAGAGCTTAATTAGCTAAGACAATTATTCACTTATTAGAAAGTGATGACCTCGGATTTAAGACTAAATAAAGGATGCTGTTAAAAAGAACTGCTGCAAAGAAAAAGCAATGTTTATTGGTGAATGATAAGTAAAAAAGGGTGATAACGATGGCAATTAAACACAACAAAACACTCGTTGCGGTGAATAGCTCAGAGCAATCGAGATTAACTTTACATGGATCGTTAGCAACGGAGTATAATAAAATTTTAGTTGCAGTGGATGGTTCAGAGCAGTCAAGGTTTGCAGCACACGAAGCGATCGCAATAGCCAAAAGAAACAAAGCAGAATTGACGATAGTCACTAGTATAGATCTTTCCGCAATTTCTCATGAACCGTTGATGGTAAGAGGAATTAGTAACGCTCTGACAATAGAAGCAAAGGGGATGCTGAAAGATTTCACCAAAATCGAGGTTAAAACTCCGATTGACAAAAGAGTTCTAATAGGAGTGGCTAAACATGAGATTATCAATCATGCCAAAGAGGAAGAAATTGATCTGATTGTCATGGGCGCAACCGGTAAAGGTGCAGTTGAAAAAGTATTTATCGGTTCAACGACAGATTATGTTTTAACTCATGCGCCCTGCAGCGTTTTGGCTGTGAGGTCTTTGTAAGAGTTATCACTTTAATTATCGTGAAAAGAGGATTATGGATTTGTAAAAAGAATCAAACGATCAATAATAAGCAGAAACGAAAAAGAAATTTTTGGCTACGCTGGCTTGATCGCTTACTATTACTTATCCCATAATTGGTTATTTTATCTAGTTCATGGTTAAAAAGCTAATCATCAAGATAGCGAGCAGTAACTTTTTTTCTTACAAAAATGGTGCGATTCCACAAGTTAATTAATGCTTTTTTAAAAGAATCAAACGATCAATAATAAGCAGAAACGAAAAAGAAATTTTTGGCTACGCTGGCTTGATCGCTTACTATTACTTATCCCATAATTGGTTATTTTATCTAGTTCATGGTTAAAAAGCTAATCATCAAGATAGCGAGCAGTAACTTTTTTTCTTACAAAAATGGTGCGATTCCACAAGTTAATTAATGCTTTTTTAAATATGTTTGAAAGGAAAAGCTGCGGAGAATTTCCGCAGCTTTTTGTATGAAGTCAATTAATAATAAATTGTTTTCGATAGGTTGAGGGTGAAATAGCGAGTTTTGAATGGAAAAACTTCGAAAAATAGGAGGAAGAGGAGAAGCCTGTTTCATAGGCGATCTCGGTAATGGTTAACGAGCTTTTTCGAAGTAAGGAGCAGGCCTTTTGAAGCTTCAGATTTTGAATATACTCGCTGGGCCCGATTCCTTTATGGGTTTGGAACAGCTTATAGAGATACGTGCGATCAATGCTGTTGGCTTCTGATATTTGATTGACACTGAGATTTTCTGACATATTGTCATCGATGTAATTCAGAATGTTTTTAAAGAGGTGCTCGCTTTGTGTCGTATCATCTGTTTTTAGATTCATTCTGTCGATGGTATCGAATAGAATGAAGGAAGAGGCCATCGTGCGAAAAAGATTTTCCTTTTTAAACGATTCGTAAATATCCTGAAAGAGAACGTCTATCCGATGATCAAAGGTGTGGCTGATGACACAATTTGATTTGTCCAATTTTAGTTTAGAAAAAAATTGATCCATTAGTTTTCCAGTAAAACCGACCCATCTGTACTGCCAAGGGTCTTCACGATTGGGATAATACACATTTTTACAATTCGAAGGAATGATGAAAAAATCGCCAGCGGTGATTTTTCTTTCCGGAAAAAAAGGCGTCGAGAAAAAGCCTTCTCCTTCGATACAGTAGTGGATCACCCAATAATCGATCGGAGCGTACTCCGTAGGCTTGGTTGAGCGACATTTCTCATAGCCAACCTCGCAAATATGGAACTCTGAGCTTAAATTTTCATTGTTGATTAAAATACTAATATCGTTTGGCACCGAGCTGTACATTCCATTCCTCCTTTTAAGTAATTAATGAAGAGTCAACATTATTACAAGTATTTGGAAACATTTCTTATTTTTTATATCATGAAAGCGCTATAAAATCAATGTGTAAATAAATATTGAAAGGATGTTTGAGATGGAAAATTCTAATTCAAGACAGCGCTTGGGGTCGGTGGCATTAATGCTGATGACCTTTTCGGCAGTATTCGCTTTTCCCAGCATTGTCAACAACAGTATCCAGATTGGGTTAGCGACAATTCCCGGTTATTTGTTCGGTAGTATCTTTTATTTTTTGCCGTTCATTCTAATGATCGCGGAGTTTGCTTCTGCTAACTCTGGAAAGGAGTCAGGTGTCCACAGCTGGCTGCAATCGGTTTTGGGAGAGAAATGGGCATTTTTAGGTGCCTGGTCCTATTTTTTTGTTAATTTATTTTACTTCTGCTCTTTGCTGCCGAATACCTTGATCTACGGTTCCTACGCTTTTGGCGGCCGTAATGTCTTTCAAGGCGGGAAGAGTACGATCATTATCGCAATTATTTCGATTCTGTTGTTTTGGCTGATGACGTGGGTTTGTATCAAAGGTGTTTCTTGGATCTCTAAGGTGACAAGCTTTGCCGGCAGCGCGCGTTTATTTATGGGAGTGGCTTTTGTCGTTTTAGCCTTTATCGTTGTTTTTGGTTTTGGCAACGAACCGGCACAGGACTTTACGATGCAATCAATTACGCCTAGCTTTAACTGGACCTTCTTCATGACGATGGCTTGGATTTTGCAGGCAGTCGGAGGCGGTGAAAGTATCGGAGTTTACATCAAGGACGTGAAGGGCGGCAACAGTACCTTCGTTCGGACGATGATCGGCGCTACGATCATTGTTGGGATCATGTATGTTTTAGGTGCTGTAGCAGTTGGATTTGTCGTACCTGTCGATGTGTTAAAGGGGAATTTCTCAAATGGGATCTTCGATATCTTTAAAATTTTGGGGACTCATTTCCATATTCCAAGTGGCGTGATGGTGCGGCTTGTGGGCTTGATCTTGTTTATCGGCAGTCTTGGATCGTTAGCTTTATGGACTGCAGCTCCTGTTAAAGTTTTTTTCTCAGAGATTCCAGAAGGGGTCTTTGGTAAGTGGCTGGTGAAAACAAATGAAGAAGGAAATCCTACTAACGCCTTGATCGTTCAAGGCTTTATCGTGACGCTGCTGTTGATTATTCCGGCGTTAGGTATCGGTAACATGGACAGCTTTCTTTCTACCTTGATCAATATGACAGCGTCTACATCCTTATTGCCAGTGCTATTTTTATTGATCGCCTACATCGGCTTGCGATTGAAAAAGGATGACATGACCCGCAGTTTCCGTTTCGGCAGTCGTTCATTTGGGATTTTTGCAGGGGTCGCATTACTGTTGATTTTCATTTTTGTCTTCTTTATGTCAACGGTTCCTGATCCGCAGCTGATCATGGCTGAGATAAACGGGACACTTCCGGCAGGAGAGGCAAGTCCGATCGGAATGCTGGTCTACAATATCGTCGGACTTGTGATCTTTATGGGCTTTGCTTGGATCTGCTGGATTCGCTATGAAAGAAAATCAAAAGGATTAAACAACGAAGAAACTAATGTTGAGGTGACAGGTAAATGAAAATTTGGGAAAACTATCAAGTAGATCAGATCAATCGTTTGGAAGGACGAGCACATTTTTTATCGTTTCCAACCAAAGAGCAGGCGTTGTTAAATGAAAACAAGTATACGCATGCCTTCAAAAACTTAAATGGCATCTGGAAGTTTATGCTAGTAGATGCGCCGGAATACAGTCCAAGCAAGTTTTATGAAGCGGACTTTGATACGGCTGAAATGGCGGATATCAAGGTTCCTGGCAATTGGCAGGTGCAGGGCTATGGCAAGATGCATTATTCCGATCTTTGGTATAACTTTCCAATTAATCCGCCGTATGTGCCAACGGAAAATCCAACGGGGATCTATAAGCGGCAATTCACGATCGATGAGAGCTTTAAAGGCAAGAAAATGATTTTACGTTTTTGCGGCGTTGATTCGGCTTTTCACGTTTGGATCAACGGGCATGAGGTTGGTTACAGCAAGGGTGCTAGAAATGAAGCCGAGTTTGATATTACCGAGTTTGTGCAGGAGGATGCCGCTAACGATTTGACGGTGCGTGTCTATCAATGGTCTGACGGCACTTATTTAGAGGATCAGGATATGTGGTGGCTCAGCGGCATCTTTAGAGATGTGGAATTACTGGGCGTACCTTATGCCGGGATCAATGATTTTACGGTAGTCGCTGATTTGGATGACGATTATAAAAATGGTCTGCTAGATCTATCATTCAAATTCCGCGAAGCAAAAGAACAGCAGATTGAAGTGTATCTGCTCGATCCGTCTGGCAAACAGGTATTGAGTCAGAAAATCACTAGCGAACAGGAAAGTCTTCATGCAGAGATTCCTGATGTTAGACATTGGACAGCGGAAACGCCTGAATTGTATCAATTGCTGATATCTGTGTACGATGGGGAACATTTGGTTGAAGTCATTCCGCAAAAGGTAGGCTTTAGAAATATCCGTTTAGCGGGCGAAGTCTTCCTAGTAAACGGTGTAGCGATCAAATTTAAAGGAGTCAATCGTCATGATTACAATCCTCGAAATGGCCGTGTCGTTTCGAAGGAAGAAATCGAAAAAGATATTCTTTTAATGAAGCAGTTCAATATCAATGCCATTCGAACCAGTCATTATCCTGCATCTTATTATTTGTACGATCTTTGTGACGAATACGGAATGTACGTGATTGATGAAACGGATCTGGAATGTCACGGCTTTGAGTTAACTGGAAAATACGATTGGATCAGTAACGATCCAGAGTGGGAAACCGCGTATGTTTCCAGAATGGTCAGAATGATCCAGCGGGATAAAAATCATCCGTCGATTATTATGTGGTCCTTGGGCAATGAATCGGCCTTTGGCACTAATTTTGTGAAAATGACCGAGGTCGCGAAAGAAATGGACCCTACACGACTAGTTCATTATGAGGGAGATTTTGACGTAGAGGCTGCTGATATTTATTCCACTATGTATACCTGGTTGGAGCATCCGAGCAAGAAACCATTGATGGAAACGATCATTCAAGAGTCGAAGAAACCGCATATTCTATGTGAATATTGTCATGCGATGGGAAATGGTCCGGGAAATCTAAAGGAATACCAAGATCTCTTTTATGCACATGACAAATTACAGGGCGGCTTCATTTGGGAATGGTTTGACCATGGGATCGAGTCCTATACCGAAGACGGTGAAAAATATTACCGCTATGGCGGCGACTTCGGCGATGATCCTTCCAATAAAGATTTCTGTATCGACGGTATGCTGATGCCGGATCGGACACCTTCGCCGAGCTTGTATGAATATAAAAAGGTGATCGAACCGATCCAGACAACAGCGATTGATCTAAAAATTGGCGAGATCGAGCTGCTAAGCCGTTTTGATTTCCAAAATCTGCAAATTTTTGATTTGTATTATTCCATTTTTGAAGACGAAACATTGATTGAAGACGGAACGATCTCGTTGCCTTCGATTCCAGCACGGGAGAAAGCAACGTTAACCTTGCCGTATAACTTGGATTTTGTGCCTAACCCTGCAAGCTATTTCTTGAACATTTCCTATCAATTAAAGGCAACAACGGCTTATGCACCAAGAGGATTTGAATTGGCTTCAGCGAATTTTGAGCTTCCGATCAAAACGGCAGGCGTAGAGATCACACCAAGCGGTCGTTTGCAGGTTGAAGAGGCTGACACTACGCTGAGTATTACAGGCACCAACTTCTTGGCAACCTTTGATACAGTTAGAGGAACGCTTCAAAAGCTGATAAAAGATGGTCAGACGATCATTGAACGGGGACCGAAATTCACCATGTGGCGGGCGCCAATCAGTAATGATATGGAGATTATTGACGAAATGAAGAAACAATACTTCCTTCATTTAGAACATGAAATCGTCAATTCGTTTGACTGGAAAGAAACAGATCAGGCGGTTCAGATCACCGTCAAAACGATCAACTCAACGACAAACAGCGCATGGCATTACAAGTGTACGTATACGTATACTATCTGCGGAAGCGGCGACATTCTGTTCAACTTAGCGGGGGTTCCTAGCGGGAAGATCGATACCGCGCCAAACATGCTGCCGCGTTTAGGTGTCACGATGCATGTAAATAAGGACATGAATCAAGTGAAATATTTAGGACGCGGACCAAGAGAAAACTATGTAGATTCAAAAGAAGCCGGTTATCTTGGTGTCTATCGTTCAACGGTTGCGGAGATGTTTACGAATTATGTTGTTCCGCAGGCGAATGGCAACAGAATGGATACAAGATGGGCTGCATGGATGGATGATCGCGGGCAGGGATTATTTGCGGAAGCTGCCAAAGGCTTCAATTTCAGTACTTCTTATTACGAGGAAAGTGATCTGGATAACGCGAAGCATACCTGTGATTTAGCAGAACGCGACTATGTTGTTGTGAATCTTGATTACAAACAAAACGCCTTAGGCAGCTATTCCTGCGGACAATGGCAGCTAGAAAAGTATCGAACAACTTTTGAAGAGTTTGAGCTGTCCTTACGCTTGACTGGATTTAATGCAAAGGAAGTGGATGCTGTAGCACTGTCTCATGAAGTTGTTAAAACATCTTTTTAGGAAATAAATAGAATAAGCCGCTCAGTTTGAAGTAGAAACTGGGCGGCTTAGTTTTAGTCGTGTGAGAACGAATGATTCACTATCCCTAGCTTTATTTTATAGTGTGGGTGTCTTTAAATTACTGATCAAATCCGAAAAAGTCTTCATATGGAGTACCGACATACTGAATATGATTTTTGGTTTTTAAGTATTCCAGCAGACCTTCTGTTCCGTCTTCACGACCGATCCCGCTGTTTTTGTTGCCTCCGAATGGAGTTTCGATATTTGATTTCGACACACAGTTCATCCAAACAGTACCGGCATCTAATTTTTCAGCAACCCAATATAGTGTTCGAATGTCTTCAGACATGATCGCAGCACCCAGACCAAAGCGGGTGTCGTTGGCTAATTCGATAGCTTCATCCATTGTTTCGTAACGAGTGACTGCCAAAACAGGACCGAAGACTTCCTCTTGGAAAATCTCCATATCTCGTGTCACATTTTCAATAATCGTTGGTTGGAAATAGAATCCTTTATCATAGTCGCCTCCTGTCAGACGTTTTCCACCGATCCGTACCTTGCCACCTTCAGTAATCGCCCGATCAACAAACCCTTGGACGCTGTTCAAATGTTTTTCACTGACAAGCGAACCCATTTGAGTTTTCTCATCTAAACAATCACCGATCCGCAGACGGCTGATTTTTTCAGTCATACTTATTAAAAAGTCTTCATATAAATCATTCGGTAAAAGCAGTCGAGAGGTGGAGACGCAGACTTCACCTTGGTTGGTACAAAAGCCTTGAATCGCGGAGTTGACTGCGGCATTGAAATCACAATTAGAATCCACGATCATCGCACTTTTTCCGCCTAATTCTAATGATAATTTTTTGATTCTTTTGGCCTCGGCAGAAGCGGTCATAAAACGGCGTCCGACGCCTTCGCTACCAGTCAAAGCCACCATATCGACACTATCATTGGCAAGCAGCTCCTCACCGACGATTCTGCCAGAGCCTGAAATAGAGTTATACACACCAGCAGGAACCCCAGCTTCCAAGAATATTTCGCCTAAGATTTGAGTGGTGACCGAGGTGATTTCTGCCGCTTTGCAGACAACCGTATTTCCAGCCGCCAAGGCCGCAGCAATGGAGCGTGTAAGTAAATGAAGGGGGAAATTCCATGGGGCGATCGAACCAACAACACCAAATGGTTCATATGTGACATAGTCAAATAGGTGTTTTCCTGGAACTTTAATCACTTGTCCTTTTAAAGATTTGATTCCATCTGCGTGAAAGCGAAAGGCTCTAATGGAGAGAGGAATATCGATACTTCTAGTTTCAGAAATCGGCTTTCCTGTATCCATCGCTTCCCATTTAGCAAGTTCTTCAAACCGTTCTTCCATAATATCTGCTACTTTGTGCAAATAAGCGGCGCGTTCGTCATAATCTAAATCTGACCAGCATCCAGAATCAAAAGCCTTGCGAGCAGCTTGGATCGCGGCTTTAGTATCCTCTGTAGTTCCTGAAAGTAATTCAGCGATTACTTCGCCATTGCAGGGATTGATAGCTTGAAATGATTTGTTTCCGGTACTGTCCATCCATTGATTCCCATAAAACAACTTAAACTTTTTCATTTTATATTCCTCCTAAAAATTTTTTCATAGTTATCGAAAGAAAACGCTTACTTAAAATTGAATGTATAGATTCAGAATCGGCACAACTGAATTCAAACGATGTTTTTTCCATAAATACTCGATCAGCAACTAAAATAAGCCTGCAATGCATCAACTTTGTCTGTTTGTTCCCAAGGCAGATCAATGTCAGTACGACCAAAATGACCATAGGCAGCGGTTTGTTTATAAATCGGGCGGCGCAAGTTCAACATGTCGATGATCCCAGCAGGGCGTAAGTCGAATAGTTCACGAATCGCTTCGATCAACTTGTTTTCTGTAACCTTGCCGGTACCAAAGGTGTTGAGAGAAATAGAGACGGGAGCGGATTTTCCAATGGCATAGGCTAATTGAACTTCTACTTTGCGGGCTAAGTTGGCAGCAACAATATTTTTGGCGATGTAACGGGCGGCGTAGCTTGCTGAACGATCCACTTTCGTAGCATCTTTCCCGGAAAAGGCACCTCCACCATGACGAGAGTAGCCTCCGTAAGTATCGACTATAATTTTTCTTCCTGTTAAACCGGCATCTCCTTGAGGCCCGCCCACAACGAAACGACCAGTAGGATTAATATAATAGTTTGTCTGGTCATCCAATAAGCGTTCATCGATGACTTCCTTGATGACTTTTTCAACGATGTCATTAAAGATCGTTTCATTATCAACTGTTTCGTCGTGTTGGGCGCTGATAATGATCGTGTCGATTCGTTTTGGCTGACCGGCTTCATCGTATTCGACTGTTACTTGTGATTTTGCATCAGGTCTTAGGTAGCTGATTTGATTTGTTTTGCGCAATTTGGTTAAGTATCGAACGAGTCGATGGCTTAATGAAATCGCTAGCGGCATCAATTCCGGCGTCTCATCAACGGCGAAACCGAACATCAAACCTTGGTCTCCTGCCCCAATTTTATCAAAATCCTCCACGGTTTGTCCTTTAGCTTCTAAAGAAGTATTGACTCCTTGGGCTATATCAGGTGATTGTTCATCAATTGCTACTAGAACAGCCGTTGTTTCACAATCAAATCCGAGCCGTGCATCGTTGTAGCCAATTTCTTTCAAGGTTTGGCGAACGATTTTTTGCATATCGATATACGCATCGGTAGTTATTTCACCAAAGACTAATACCAAACCAGTTGTTACAGAAGTTTCGCAAGCGACACGGGCCATTGGGTCTTTTTCCAAGATCGCGTCTAAAATCGCATCACTGATTTGATCAGCGATTTTGTCGGGGTGTCCCTCAGAAACAGATTCTGAAGTAAATAATTTCTTTTCTGTCACAATATCCCTACTTTCCTTAAAAACGTTTTCATTTATCTTTGTTTCCTTTGATTGTATTCAATCTGTCTCTTATACACATCTAGATGTGTATAAGAGACAGCCTCTATGCATTCAACAATTGTATACAATTAATAGAAAAAGAATACAATAACCAAAAATTATAGGAGTGTGTAGCGAGTTATGATGAAACGTGACGAGCTGTCTCTTATACACATCTAGATGTGTATAAGAGACAGTTATAGGAGTGTGTAGCGAGTTATGATGAAACGTGACGAGCTGTCTCTTATACACATCTAGATGTGTATAAGAGACAGGTATTAGAGTGTGTAGCGAGTTATGATGAAACGTGACGAGTATGTAGAAAGTCTCAAAGAAAAAAACATGGACGTGTATGTGATGGGAGAGAAAGTAGAAGATACGATCACCCATCCAATTATTGAACCTTCACTAAATTCAGTCGGAATGACTTATGAGATGGCTCAAGAGGAAGAATACGAAGAGTTAATGACTGCGACTTCATCATTGACTGGCAAAAAAATCAACCGTTTTACACACATCCATCAAAGCACCGATGATCTGATCAAGAAAGTAAAAATGCAGCGATTACTGGGTCAAAAAACAGCTTCATGCTTCCAGCGCTGTGTGGGGATGGATGCAGCTAACGCGATGTTCTCAACTACTTTTGAGTGTGACCAGGCTCACGGAACAAACTATCATGAACGGTTTACTAAGTATTGGGAAATGGTTCAAGAAAATGACTGGGTAGTTGACGGAGCCATGACTGATCCGAAAGGGGATCGTGGAAAATCACCTTCTCAGCAATCTGATCCAGATATGTATTTACGCGTTGTTGAGCGCAGAGAAGATGGCATCGTCGTTCGTGGAGCGAAGGCCCATCAAACAGGAATGGTCAACTCCCACGAAGTCATGGTGATGCCGACAGTTGCTATGAAGGAAGCAGATAAGGACTATGCCGTGGCCTTTTCAGTTTCAGTTGACACCCCTGGGATTCTAATGATCTACGGTCGACAAAGTTGTGATACGAGAAAGCTTGAACCAAATGCCGATATTGATTTAGGAAATAAGCAGTTTGGCGGACATGAAGCACTGGTAGTTTTTGAAGATGTCTTTGTTCCAAATGAACGGATCTTTATGGACGGCGAGTATGACTTTTCAGGAATGCTGGTTGAACGCTTTGCTTCTTATCATCGTCAAAGCTACGGTGGCTGTAAATGCGGTGTTGGTGATGTCTTGATCGGTGCGACTGCTTTATCCGCTGAATATAACGGCGTAGCAAAAGCCAGTCACATTAAGGATAAAATTATTGAGATGAATCATTTGAATGAAACACTTTATTCCTGCGGGATCGCTTGTTCCTGCCAAGGGAAGAAGACAGCATCAGGAAATTATTATGTAGATACATTACTAGCCAATGTTTGTAAACAAAATGTTACGCGTTTCCCTTATGAGATCAGCCGTTTAGCAGAAGATATTGCAGGTGGGTTGATGGTTACACTACCAAGTCAGCTTGATTTTGATAATCCTGAATTACGTCCTTACATTGATAAATATTTAAAAGGGATTGATGGTGTGTCTACTGAAGATCGGATGAGAATTTTACGCTTGATTGAAAACATGACACTTGGTGCTGCCGCTGTAGGCTATAGAACAGAATCGATGCATGGTGCAGGGTCACCGCAGGCTCAAAGAGTGATGATCGCTAGACAGGCAAATGTTGAACACAAAAAGGAATGTGCGAAGAAAATTGCAGGGATCAAGGAAGGTAGTTAATATCCATAAGGAGTGGAAAAAGTGATTGATGAGTATCAGGTGAATTATGTGACAGCGGCGGAAGCCATTTCAGCTGTAAAGAATGGAGATCGGATTGTTATTGGTCATGCTTGTGGGGAACCGCAAGCACTGACTAGTGCATTAGGGGAACGTGTAACTGAATTAAATGATATTCAAACCTATGCGATGATTGGGATGACAGAAAGCTGCTATTGTTCTGAAGCAGCTCAAGGGCATATGCGGCATAACTCGCTTTTTGTTGGTGGAAAGGAGCGGCATGCGGTAGCTGAAGGACGTGCGGATTATATTCCTTGTTACTTCTCTCGGATTCCTTCGCTGTTTCAGGAAGAGGAAGTGCCGGTCGATGTGGCATTAGTACAAGTTTCTCTTCCTGATAAACATGGGTATGTCAGCTTTGGCGTGTCAGTGGATTATACGATGATTGCTGCTAAAAAGGCGAAGGTTCGGATCGCTCAAGTAAATCGCTTCATGCCAAGAACGTTGGGCACTTGCTTCATGCATATTTCCGAATTTGATTATGTAACTAGAGCAGATGTTCCGATGATCGAGCTTGGTCGTTCTGAGATTGGTGAAACAGATCGTAAAATTGGAGAATATTGTGCGTCGATGATCCCTGATGGTGCGACATTGCAGTTGGGAATTGGTGTATTGCCGGATGCAGTGCTGCTAAGTCTAAAAGATAAGAAACATCTTGGAATCCATACGGAGATGTTTTCAGATGGTGTAATGGAATTAGTGAAAGCCGGTGTAGTCGATAATTCACAAAAGAATATCCATCAGGGCCAAATTGTCGCTACGTTTATTATGGGTAGTCAAGCATTGTACGACTTTATTGATGACAATCCGAATATCTACATGGCTCCGGCAACGTATGTGAATGATCCTTATGTGATTGCCCAAAATGATACGATGGTTTCCATTAATTCATGTGTACAAATTGATCTGATGGGTCAGGTTTGTGCAGAAAGCGTGGGACTCAAACAAATATCTGGAGTTGGCGGACAGGTGGACTTTATTCGCGGTGCTAACCTATCTAAAAATGGGCTGCCGATTATCGCCATGGAATCAACCGCGGGAAACGGCAAGGTCTCTAAAATCGTCCCCTTCTTAAATGAAGGCGCAACAGTGACTACTAGTCGAAATGATGTAGGGATTATTGTTACAGAATATGGCATTGCTGATCTTCGCGGAAAATCTTTACGGCAACGAGCAGAGGCGTTAATTAAAATTGCTCATCCGAATTTTAGAGAAGAATTAGCAGATGAATATGAACGAAGATTCAAACAAGTGTATCCAGTACTAATAAAAATTTGAGAGGATGAGAATGATGAAACAAGAAGAATATAAAGCTTTTGCTACAGATATACGGATTGAAACGTTGGAAGCGCTTAAAGATTTGGGGTTTGGCCATATTGGCGGTGCGATGTCATCAACAGATCTCTTCGCTGTCTTATATGGCGGCGTGATGAACATTGATCCTAAAAACCCTAACTGGGAGGAACGCGATTATTTCGTTATGTCGAAGGGTCATGCTGGTCCAGGATTATATACGACTTTAGCTATGAAAGGCTATTTTCCAATGGAAGAGCTTAAAACAATTAATACAAACGGCACCCGCTTGCCAAGTCACTGTGACCGTAACAATACTCCAGGGATCGATATGAGTACAGGCTCTTTAGGCCAAGGAATGTCAACTGCGATCGGAATCGCTCACGGGTTGAAGATCCAAGATAAAGACAACTATACGTATCTTTTAATCGGTGATGGGGAATGTGATGAAGGCCAGATTTGGGAAGGTGCATTGTACGCGCCACAACAAAAACTTGATCATTTAATCGCATTTGTTGATTACAATAAACAACAATTAGACGGCTATACCAAAGATATTATGGATTTAGGTGATTTGAAACAAAAATTTGCAGACTTTGGCTGGTACGCACTAGAAGTCGATGGTCATGATACAGATGCCATCGCTGCAGCGATCGAATTAGCGAAAACTAATGTCGGTAAACCAGCCATGATTATTCTTAATACAGTGAAGGGAAAAGATTGCACGTTCGCAGAGGGTGTTTTATACAATCACCATATGACATTTACAAAAGAAGAGTGTGAAACAGCGATTAACTTGCTAAAGGCGCAAAAGAAAGCGGGGAACGTAAAATGAGTTATCAAATAGTAAATGAGTTAAAAACAGAAGAAAAGGCGATGCGAGATGTTTATGCCGCTACGCTTGCTGATCTAGCTCGAAAGGATGATAAAGTCGTTTCATTAGACGCCGATTTGATGAATTCTGTAGGATTGGTACCTGTGGCGAAAGAATTTCCGGATCGTGTGATTGATTGTGGGATTCAAGAAGCGAATATGTTTGGCACAGCTGCAGGGATGTCTGCTGTCGGGATGATTCCCTTCGTTCATACCTTTGCTTGCTTTGCCAGCCGTCGAATTGCAGATCAAGTCTTTGTTTCCGGCGCCTTCGCAAAAGCAAACGTTCGAATTATCGGAAGTGACCCCGGAATCACCGCGGCCTTTAACGGCGCAACTCACATGCCATTTGAAGATATTGGCATTATGCGTGGAATTCCAGAAGTAACAGTGATTGAACCCACGGATGCAGTAATGTTGGAAGACATCGTTCGTCAAACGAAGGAACAAAAGGGCATCTTCTATATTCGGATGTCACGCAAAAATGCTATCCAAGTCTATCAAAAAAATTCTTCATTTGAAATTGGTAAAGCCGCATTAATCAAAGAAGGAACCGACGTGACATTGTTCGCTTCAGGGATTTGTGTTGCTGAATCAATGAAGGCCGCTGAACAATTAGCTGAAGAAGGAATCTCAGCAGAAGTGATTAATGTCTTCACGATCAAACCAATCGATGTCGATTCAATCGTTGCTTCAGTTGCTAAGACGGGTGCTGCTGTGACTGCAGAGAATCATAATGTTATCAACGGATTAGGTAGTGCAGTCAGTGAAGTTTTAGCGGAAAACCAGCCAGTTCCATTAGAACGAATCGGAGTCAAGGATCGTTTTGGTGAAGTGGGTTCGGTCGATTATTTAAGAGAAACCATGAAGATGACGGCAAAAGACATTGTCGAAGCAGCGAAAAAAGCAATTAGTCGCAAAGGGGTATAATAATGGAAGAAATTATTTTTGAGCCGCGAATTTATCAATATGAAACTTGTGCAGAGTTTGTTGAACACGTATCACCAGCTGCGACAGATTTCATTTTGACGAATCAATATATTTATGAACCATTTTTCAAGGACTTCAAATTACCAGCAACAGTCGTTTACCAGGAGCAATATGGTCAAGGTGAGCCGACCGATGAAATGGTTAGCAAGTTGATGACTGAAATCCGTAAAGGTGACTATCAACGAGTGATCGCGATTGGCGGAGGAACGATTCTGGATATCGCAAAGATTTTATCCGTAACCGACGATCGTACCTTAGACGAAATGTATGATCAAAAGGACTCAATAAAAAGACAGCGTGATCTTTTAGCGATACCGACAACTTGCGGTACCGGAAGTGAAGTAACAAATATTGCAGTGGTCAACCGTTTGAGCTTAGGAACGAAGATGGGGCTGGTATCACCGGAAATGTTCCCGACCGATGCCATTTTGATTCCAGAATTATTGACTACGCTGCCTGAATATGTGTTTGCGACTAGTTCGATTGATGCCTTGGTCCATGCGGCAGAATCTGCAGTATCACCAAAAGCGACAGAATTTACCAAACTATTTTCTTATGCAGCGATCCGCAAGATCATCACAGGCTATCAAAAAATAGAGGCTGAAGGAAAGGAAGTATTGCCTTCTTTAATGAAGGAATTTTTAACAGCCAGTACTTTTGCCGGTTTAGCGTTTGGTACTGCCGGTTGCGGTCCGGTTCATGCGATGAGCTATCCTTTTGGCGGAACGTATCATGTGGCTCACGGAGAAAGCAATTTTGTGATCTTTACCGGGGTGTTCAAACATTACGCTGAACAAAAGAATGAAGGAGCTCTAATTGAGCTTAACTCAGTATTAGCAGAATTATTGGATTGTCCGATCGAAGAGGTTTATCCCGCATTGGATCAGTTATTAGATAAAATGCTTCCAAAAAGAGCCTTGAAGGATTATGGTGTGAAGCAAATCGAGTTGCCGCAATTTGCAAAAAACGTGATTCAGGAGCAACAACGTTTATTAGGGAATAGCTTTATTCCGTTAGACGAAGCACAGGTGCTAAAAATTTATCAATCTATTTATTAAGGGCATTTGCTACCTTTAATAATATATACCTAGTGGAGATCGCTAGTGTCATTTCTCCTTATGAAACCAGAAAAAAACAGTGCTTTCACTGTTTTTTCTGGTTTCATTTCATTTTGTCAGCAGCATCTTGAAATAATTGATGAGCGATGATCATTTTTTGAACTTCTGAAGTGCCTTCGTAGATCTCGGTGATTTTTGCGTCCCGCATCATTCGTTCGATAGGGAAGTCCTTTAAGTACCCATTGCCGCCATGGAGCTGCAGACATTTCGTGGTGACGGACATGGCCGTCTTTGAGGCAAATAGCTTGGCGATACTGGCCTTTTCAGAAAAGTGGTCATCTGTCGTCGGAAAGGTAGCTGCTTGATAGACGAGCAGCCGCGCTGCTTCGATTTCTGCTTGTAGCTCTGCCAGGGTGAACTGGATATGCTGCTTATTGGCTAGCGGCTGTCCGAACTGTTCACGCTGTTGAACATAGACGGTCGTGCTGTCAAATGCGCCTTCAGCGATGCCTAGCGCTTGAGCGGCGACACCAATTCTGCCAAAGTTCAAGGTTTCTAAGGCGATTTTGTAACCATGATCAAATGTGCCTAAGAGATTTTCTTGCGGAATACTGCAGTTTTCAAAAGTAAGAGAAGCGGTAGTAGAGCCGCGGATGCCCATCTTAGATACTTTTTCTGAAACCGTCAAACCCACAGTGTCGCTTGGCACTAGAAACACCGACAGTTTTTTCTTTGGAGTTGCGGCTGTCTGTGCAAAGACTAAGTAGATATCAGCGATACCAGCGTTTGTAATAAATTTTTTCTGCCCGTTCAGAATATAGTGATCATCTTTTTTTTCTGCAGTTGTTTCGATTGCTAGAACATCCGTCCCAGCTTGCGGTTCAGTTAATGCGAATGCACCAAGCGAACCATTAGAAAAAGCAGAAAATAGTTGAGCTTTTTGTTCTTGGCTACCGTATTTAAGGATAGGGAGGCAAACTAGCAAACTTTGAGTAGAAACAATAATACTGGTAGCGGCACAGTGTTTGGCTAGCTCTTCAATCAACAGAATTGAACTGAGGAGCTCTTCAGCACGCCCGTTATAGCATCGTGGGATCGAAAGTAGCATAAGCTGCTCAGCTATAAGCTTATCCATTGTGACTGTGGGAAAGCATTCCTCAGCATCAATTTTTGCAGCTAGTGGTGCTGCATAGGTCTGAGCAAATTGAGAAAATTCCTTTTGCAGCAGCTGGTGGTGTTTCGATAAAAGAAAATTCATTTTCAATCATTCCTCCGTTTTAAAATAGAAAAGAAGGATCAACGATTTCGTTGATCCTTCTTTTTTTACGAATAGTTGTAGAAGCCAACGCCGTTTTTGCGGCCTAATTTATTTCCTCTGACCATTTTTCTTAATAATGGATGCGGGCGATATTTGGGATCGCCAAACTCTTCGAAAAGGACTTCCATAATAGTTAAACAAACGTCTAATCCGATCAGGTCCGCTAAAGCCAATGGGCCAATCACATGATTTGCGCCAGCTTTCATCGCTACATCGATATCTTCGACAGAAGCGATTCCATCAGCGTAGATCCCAACGGCTTCATTGATCATTGGAATCAAGATGCGGTTGACAACAAAGCCAGGGGCTTCATTTACTAAAACCGGCTTTTTATCTAGCGAATGGACAATTTCAGTTACAGCATGAGTTGTTTCCAGCGCAGTATTTTCACCATTGATGATCTCGACTAACGACATCACCGGTGCTGGATTGAAAAAGTGCATCCCGATGATATCTCGGCTTAAATTTTGACCGATCGCTGTAATTGAAAGGGAAGAGGTATTGGTAGCAAAAATCGTGTTTTCACCACAGACTTTATCTAAGCGTTCAAACAGCTCTTGCTTGATTTTCAAGTTTTCAATCGCAGCTTCAAGGATTAAGCCGCTTTCTGTTGGCAGATCCTCTGTTTTTGCTGGAGTAATCCGATTAAGGATATCTTGTTTTTCTGTTTCAGAAATTTTTTCTTTTTGGACCAAACGATTCAGATTTTTTTCAATTAACTTTTTGCCTTTTTCGGCATTTTCTTTTGTAAGGTCACATAAGGTTACTGTGTACTGGGGAACTTGAGCGAAGGCTTGGGCAATGCCGCTGCCCATCGTACCGGCTCCGATGATTGCAATTTTCATTTAGTTAACAACCTTTCTTGAAGTCTAGGCATTTTGAAATGGACGATGATCTCGATTTTCAACAAAAGCGGCCATGGCTTCTTTTTGATCTAACGTGTTGAAGCAGTCGGAGAACTGTTCAATTTCACTGGCGATCCCTTGTTCAAGGGCGACGCTGTCCATGATCGCCTTTTTAGACGAACGAACCGCACAAGGGGCATTTTGGCAAATTTCCGCGGCTAATTTTTCTGCCTCAGTCAACAGCACTTCTTTATCAACGATGCGATTAATCAAGCCAATGCGGTAAGCTTCTGCGGCATTGATTTTTCTGCCTGTAAAGATTAATTCTTTCGCTACAGCGATCCCGACTAATAGCTGCAGGCGCTGAGTTCCTCCAAAGCCAGGTGTGATCCCCAGTCCAGTCTCAGGCATCGCGAAAATCGCTTTTTCAGAAGCTAAGCGAATGTCACATGCCAACGCCAATTCACAGCCGCCGCCAAGGGCAAAACCATTAACGGCTGCAATTGTTGGAATCGGTAGGGTTTCGACCTGCTGCATGACAGCATTTCCTTTGCTTGCATAGGCAGCGGCTTCTGATTTAGTCATATTCATCATTTCAGAAATATCCGCACCAGCTACAAAGGAACGTTCTCCGGCGCCAGTTATTATTAAGGAGTGAATATCCTCTTGCTTGATTTGTTCCAAGACACTGTGTAGCTCATCTAGTACTTGACTGTTTAAGGCGTTAAACTGCTTTGGACGGTTGATCGTCAGCAGTCCATAGCCGTCTTTTTTGGTATACAGAACCAATTCCATCGAAGTCACCTCTTTTTTATTGATCCATCCCTTGAAGGATAGTAGTAATGCCCATCCCGCCGCCGATACATAAGGTGGCTAGGCCGTAATTAGCATTTCGTCGCTGCATTTCGTGGATCAGTGTTACTAAAATTCGACAGCCTGAAGCGCCGACTGGATGACCTAAAGAAATGGCACCGCCATTCACATTGACTTTTTCAGGATTCCAGTCTAATAGTTTTCCGACAGCCAAAGCTTGTGCCGCAAAGGCTTCATTTGCTTCTATTAAGTCTAAATCGTCGATGGTCAAATCGGCTAATTTTAAGGCTTTCTTAGTTGATGCAGCGGGGCCGATCCCCATGATAGCAGGATCAACCCCAGCAGAAGCACCGACAACCCAGCGGGCTAGCGGTTTAATGCCTAACTCATTCGCCTTCTCTTCACTCATTAGAATGACTGCGGCGGCACCATCATTGATTCCAGAAGCGTTCGCCGCGGTGACCGTTCCATCAGGCTTGAAGGCAGGGCGTAATTTCTGTAATGATTCAACAGTTGCTCCTGCACGTGGATACTCATCCGTATCGAAAAGAATCGTTTCTTTTCGATTTTTGATGGCTAACGGAACGATCTCATCCTTGAATTTCCCATTGGCTTGGGCGGCCGACGTTTTTGCTTGGCTCTCTACGGCGAACGTATCCTGTTCTTCACGAGTAATTCCATATTTTTCCGCCACATTTTCGGCAGTGATCCCCATGTGATAATCATTGTAGACATCCCATAAGGCATCTTGGATCATTGTATCGATCAATTTCCCATGGTTCATTCGATAACCAAAACGAGCGCGATCAAGGGCAAATGGCGCAGCGGACATATTTTCCATTCCGCCAGCCACTACGATCTCAGCTTGTCCGGAAAGAATGGCGCTGGCAGCTGAATTAACGGTTTGCAAGCCTGAGCCGCAGACGACATTGATCGTTTGTGCGGGTGTCTCAATGGGAAGTCCGGCTTTGATCGCCGCTTGACGGGCTACGTTTTGGCCTAGTGAAGCCTGCAAGACACAGCCGAGCAGCACTTCATCGACTAATTTTGGATCAAGATCAACTTTTTTGATGGCTTCTCCCACAACATGGGCACCTAACTCAACAGTCGCTACGTCTTTTAAGGAACCACCCAATTTTCCAATAGGGGTTCTAACAGCACTGACAATTACAACACTTTTACTCATGATTTCCTCCTAATTAATCGATTGAAACCAATGTTTTAAAATGGTTCGTATCGTTAATGCAATAATCAAGGGCTTCCTTGATCTGATCTAGCGGGTAGACTTTATCATCTAAAATTTTGTAAAGATCTTCATCTAATGCACCGGAATCTAATAGAGATACCGCACGTTCAAAGGCATACTGTGAATGGACTCGTACACCTAAGATCGTAAGTTCTTTTGAGTAGGTATCATTCGTGCTGAAAGGTAAATTGTCTTTAGCAACGCCGATGATCACAACCGACCCGCGAATTTTTACAGCGGCCGTTGAAGCCAATACAGCGCTTGCAACACCAGATGTTTCAAAAACGGTATCAAATCCACTGCCGTTGTTTACATTTTTCGCATAATCAACTAATGAGGTATCGATCGGATTCACTGTATCAAAGCCCATATCCTTTGCATAGTTCAAACGATATTCACTGACTTCGCTGACAGTAACATTTGCACCCGTGTGTTTGGCAACGATTGCGATCAGCATGCCGATCGGTCCGCCACCGGAAACAAGAACCTTATCACCTAACTGTGTTTTCGCAGTCATAACGTCATGGACTGCAACGGCTAAAGGTTCTGCCATAGCAGCCAGCTTCAGATCAATATCCTTTCGAACCTTATACATTTTTTTGATGGGCACCTTTACATATTCAGAAAATGTTCCATCGACGTGAATCCCTAAAATCTGCAATTGCTCACAGACATTGTCATAACCAGTGATACACGGTTGACACGTTCCGCATGAAAAGAAAGGTTGGGCGACAACGTAGTCTCCTTTTTCGATTCCAGTTTTCATCTTTCCTTTAAAATCTACCAGCTCGCCGACAAATTCGTGTCCCGGTATTCTCGGGTAGGTGGCAGTGGCATGGTGACCTTGGTAGACATGGACATCTGAGCCGCAGATTCCTGCATAATGAACTTTTATTAACGCCTCATTGCTTGATAGTTCCGGTAATTCTTGATTGGTGACGGTGACCTCATTTTTGTTTGGAAATAGAGCGCTTTTCATTTTTTTCACATCCATTTTTTTGATAAGCAAAATCGGTAAATACACTTTTAGTTAATTGTATACAATAAATATATATTAAATACATATACTAGTCAATATGATTTTTTCGGCTAAACTGCAAATTGCTGCTCTTTAGCGCCTGTGATATACTTTGAACAAAGATTTGATAAGGTGAAGTGGATGAAGAAAAAGTATGCAACTTTAAAGGATGTAGCGGAAAAATCTGGTGTATCCATCAGTGCCGTCTCAAAAATCCTGAGCGGAAAAGCTGACTTTAAAGAAGAAACGAAAAATAAAGTTTTTTCTGTAGCAAAAGAAATCGGTTATGCGCCTAATGCGTTGGCAAGAAGTATCCAAAAAAATAGCGGCTACCAAATGATTGGTTTTTTTATTCCTAATATAATGAACCCTTTTTTCGCTGAGTTGGTGAATGAGGTTGAGAAGCGTTTAGCAAGACATGGTTTTATTTTGACGCTGTGTATTTTTAACGATAGTCAGGAAAAATTAAAACGCTTTCTGAAGATGCTGGTAGAAACGCGGGCGACTGGCTGTATCATTGCGGGAACCAGAGAAGATGAGTGTGAAGAAGATTTTCAAGCGGCCAAGCGCTTTTTAAGTATGGTCTCTATTCAAGCAGATGTAGAAAACGTTGACCGAGTAGATGTAACCGATGAGGCAGGAACCTATGAGATTGTCTCGTATCTGATCAGCAAGGGACATAAGAAGATCGCCTTTTTAGGGTATCGGTTCGATATCTCTATTTTGAAAAATCGTTTAGCCGGCTATTATCGTGCGCTGTCGGAGCATCACATTGAGGTTCAAGATAACTATGTGATTGAAGGCAAACATGATCCAAAGGAAATCTATGAACGTGCGCATCAATTATTGTCCAGTCCCGATAGACCGACGGCGATCCACTGTATCAATGAGCTTGTGGCTAGCAATGTTTATTTGGCTGCTAAGGATATAGGCTTAAGAATCCCAGAAGATATTTCTGTCACGGGCTTTGACGGCATCTCGATTTCTAAATTACTAACGCCTCAATTAACAACTATTCAAGATCCAGTTGATTTGTTGGCACAAATTGCTGTTGATATGCTGATGGAGCAAATTGAACACGTTAATGACGTGAAAGAAGTCAAACAAATCTATATTCAACATCGCTTTTTAGAAAGAGAGTCGGTTAAGGAAATAAAATAAAGAAGCTTTTTTCGTCAAGTATTTGATGGAGAGAGCTTCTTTATTTGGCAAAACACCTGTTTAAGACACCTTTTCTGTAAAAATTCTACACCTTTGGTCAAACGTTTGAATTTTATTTTGTAGAAAAATATTCTAAAACTGGTTGACTATTCCTGTACCCCCTTTTATAATATGTGAAAGCAAACGGTTTCAAATATTTTTTTAAGTTAAGTTGTATACAATTATGTAAATATGAATTATAAAATAGATTGGTTCTACTTTTATAGTTCAAACGTTTGAAAAGGGAAGGGGTATAAAAAATATGAAGATGCTTATTGCAGGTAAAGAGCAAAATTCTTCGAATGACGAAGTGATTTATGTAGTAAACCCTGCGACTCAAGAGGTAGTGGATTCAGTCCCTGCAGCTACTTATGAGGATATACAAGCAGCTCTGGACTTTGCACAAGCATCCAAAAAGAGTTGGAGTAAGGTACCTACGTATGAACGCTCGAATATTTTAATTCGATTTACAGAATTATTGAACGAACACAGACGTGAAATTGCTACGACTGTATGTTTTGAATCCGGAAAAACCTTGGATTCTTGTTTCAATGAACTGGATTCATGTATCAATGTTTTTCGCGCATATGCAGAAAAAATCCGATCATTTACTGGTGAGGTTGTCCCAAGAGATTCGGAAGAACGGGTTACCGGAGATTTGATTTTCAATTATACAGAGCCTATGGGTGTTGTGGTTTCGATCGTTCCTTATAATTATCCAATCGAATTATTCGCGCATAAAGTAGCACCAGCTCTAGTCACTGGAAATGTTGTGCTTGTCAAGCCAGCAACGGAAACACCGTTAGGCAACCTGATGATGAGTAAACTTCTATTAGAAGCAGGCGTTCATCCAGGAGCATTGCAAGTCATTACTGGACATGGCAGTGAAATCGGAAATTGGTTAAGTGAAAGTCCTAAGATCGATTTAATTAGTTTGACTGGTAGTACCCGAGTGGGAATCGAGGTTGCAAAAAAGGCAGCAGATAATTTGACTCATGTACTATTGGAGCTTGGGGGAAATGATCCCTTCCTGATCTTTGAAGATGCTGATCTAGATGAAGCCGTGCAAGAAACACTTGCAGGCAGAGCCAGCAATGCTGGACAAACGTGCTGTGGAAGCAAACGTTTTATTGTAAGCAACAAAATTAAAGAAGAATACCAAAATAAGTTAGTAGCAGAATTGAAAAAAATCAAAGTAGGCAACCCGCTTGAATCGGATACCTATTATGGACCGGTAATCAGCGAACGCGCTGCCAAGGGAATAGAGGAGCAAATCTTGTTAACGATTGATCAAGGTGGAGAATTACTGTATGGGGGCAAGCGCTTTGATAGAACATTTATTGAACCTACAGTGATCACCAATGTGACCAAAGAGATGGATGTTGCCAAAGACATGGAGATTTTTGGTCCAGTTTTTCCTATTATCGGCTTTGATACGGTGGAAGAAGCAATTGAGATCGCGAATCAATCCTGCTATGGATTATCCAGCGGGGTTCTCACAAAATCAATGGATATTGCGATGAAGGTAGCCAATGAAATCGAGGCAGGAACTTGCGTGATCGGGGGATCAGGCAACTATCGTTCTGCTCATATGCCTTTTGGCGGATGCAAGATGACCGGAATCGGTCGTGAAGGAGTCACAGTTACATTAAGCGAATATACGCAAGTAAAAAATGTTGCTTTAAAAGGGTTTGGAAAGTAAACAGGAAAAGGAAAGGTGAAAAATGGATAGTAAGTTAGTGAACGATGAAGAAATTGTAGAGAAGCAGACGAAGATCAAATCTTGGCCGATTTCAATGTTTTTAATCTTATTGTATTTGATTGTAGCGATGAGCGATAACTTTAAAGGAATCTTTGTTCCTTCCTTTAAAGCAGAGTTCATGGTGAACAATACACAAATTGGCTTTATCATGACCGCCAGCTTACTGGCTTATGCAGTTTTTCAATATATAGGCGGTATCCTGATTGAAAAATTCGGTTATAAGAAAGTCTTGATGTTAGGTTTCATATTAAGCGCTTTGGCGATTCTTTGTTTGGTCAATTGTATTAATTTTATGATGCTGATCATCAGTATGTTTTTGCTGAATACAGGAATGGCGATGTTTAACATCAGTGTAAATACTTTAGGCCCAGCATTGCCGATCGCCTCAACCGCGATTTTAATGAATGCGATCAATGGCTCTTATGGAGCGGGAAATACTGTGCTGCAAATTATTTCAGGAAAATTATTAGCTAGCGGGATCAACTGGCGCTCATTTTTCTTCTTTATGTTAGCCGTTGTAGTTGTTATGTTCATCTACTTATTATTTTTAAAGATTCCTTTAGAGCCTGTCGTGAAAGAGGGCGGCAAAGGAAGCGAAGTGATGAAGTCTCCGATCTTATATCTTTTCATCGCAGCTGCCGGTTTTTATCTTGCGGCAGAGTATGGCATCGGAAACTGGTTCGTTAATTATATGAACGAATCATTTGCTATGACTTCAGATCAAAGTGCGCTATATATTGCCTTATTCTTTGGATGCAAGACATTAGGTTTGATGGTTGGCGGATTTGTGGCTGACAAGATTGGTTATTTCCGCTGTATCTTGATTTATGGAGTGGCAGCTACTGCAACATCGTTCTTAGGTGTTCTTTTAGGACAAAGTGGCCTTATTATTTTTGCGATTGGCGGTTTTGCATTTTCTGCGATCTTCCCTACGATCATTACGACGATCAGTCTGTTTTTCAAAGACCGTGCTTCCTTAGCAACAGGCTTGATTCTAATGTTTGGAACCTTGATTGCCATGGTCGTGAGTCAGTTAGTTGGCATCTTAAATGATGTAATCGGTACGCAGTCTGCATTTTACGTTGTAGCTGTTTCAATTATGTGTTGTACATTCTTCTCTTACCTAATTGGTTTGAAGGATAAGAATAAAGAGTAAAAAATGGAGGTATGGAAATGTTATCACCAAGATTAAAAAGAATTAAGCGTCGGATGTTTGAAGAGGAATTTGTCGATCCAGGTACTTGGTATTTCAAAGATGTGAATATCGTAACGGATGAAAATCGCAATGAGCCTCTAGTAGTCAGAAAAGGAATGGCTTCTCGCTATATTGGAGAAAATTTACCAGCGTACATCAAACCTGATGAATTGATCGTGGGCAATCCTAATATGAATAGTGTCGGGTTTGGTTCAGTCTTACCCATTTATGCAACAGAAGAGGAAGAAAAAAAGGCTGAAGAGTACAAATTAAATGAAAAATCAATTTGGGGTCATCATCCGCCAATGTGGGATAAGGTAATCAAAATTGGTTTTAAAGGAATCATGGATGAAATAAACACAAAACTAGCTGAAGAATTTAAAAAAGAATCTGCTGATGAGGAAGCGGTCAATGAATACCGCGCAATGCTGATTGCTATTGAAGGAGCATTATCCTTTGCGAAACGTCATGCTCAAGAAGCATTAAAAATGAGTCTGACGGAAAGCGATCCAGCTCGTCGCAAAGAATTATTCAGTATTTATGAAGCTGCTAGTAAAGTGCCTTATTTACCGGCAGAAAGCTTCCAAGAGGCGTTACAGTCATACTGGTTTACTTATTGTATGGTAAATAGCGGGGGCGAATTCGTTCCGTTAGGTCGAACAGACCAAATTGTTTACCCATACTATGAAGCAGACATCAAAGCTGGCGTGATTACCGAAGAAGAAGCAACCGATTTAATTGGTTCGTTCTTGGCGAAATGTAATGAACGTATTTGTACGGATACGAAAAAATGGGAAAATCATTACGACTTTGGGTTGTTCTCTCAAGGTGTTCCGCCTAAATTTGGTTCAAATATGGAAGAAACTGGCGGTCACGAAGCTGGAGGATATGATATTCGCGGGTTAGGCTGGCAGGAAGACGAAGATGAAGATAGCGAAGCAAACTTCAACTTCGGTCAATCAGGGAATGACTGGTTAATGAATATGATCGTTGGCGGTCTGCGTCCTGATGGTGAAGATGGAACCACCCAAGTAACAAGTGAAATGGTTCGTTTACGTTTTGAAATGGATCTTTTGATGCCAACCTTATCTGCTCGTGTGTCTTCAAAAACACCAGAGTGGTTCTGGAAACAGTTGGCAGAATGCTTGAAGAAAAATGATGGGGAACCAGCGATCTACAACGATGATGCAATCATCCCAGGTTTTGTTGAAATGGGAATTTCGGAAGAAGATGCGCGTGATTACAGTAATGACGGCTGTTGGGAATGTTTGATCCCAGGTAAGAGTCACTTTACTTACGCCCATGTCATGAATACTCGAGCGTTGGAGTGGGTATTCACTCAAGGAAAAACGTTATTGACTGGTGATCAGGAAGGGTTAGATTTAGGACCAGTTTCTCAGTATGAAACGTATGAAGACTTCTACCAAGCTTACTGCCAACAGGTAAATCTGCAAATCGATGAGCAGGTGGAAAAACGTTTAGAAAACTTAGGATTGTCTAAAATGATTGCACCCGATCCATTGATCTCAACGATCTTTGACGGCTGTATCGAAAAAGGACGCGATTTGACAGATGTTAATACAGTTCCTTATACCTTCCATTTACCATTGATTACAGGTTTATCAAATGTCGTGGATTCATTAGCAGCTATAAAGAAAATCGTCTTTGAGGATCAAGAAGCAACATTAGAAAACTTCAAGAATGCTATCGAAAATGATTGGATCGGCTATGAAGAATTACAATTGAAAGCACAAAACCGCGTACCGAAATTCGGAAACGACGATGATTATGTGGATGAAGTTTTGGTTCGTGTCATGGAAGATTTTGAAAACCATGTTTACACTTGGAGAGAAAAGCAAGACAAATTATTATTACCGTGCGGGATCGGAACCTTCGAAAACTATGCCGCTTTAGGCCGAAACTTATCTGCAACACCTGACGGCAGAAAGAGTGCGGAACCGTTAGCACCAAATTATTCACCAACTGCTGGGGTGGACGTTGAAGGGACGACTGCTGTTATCAAGAGTGCGACGAAGCCAGACTTATTACGCTACTTCTGCGGCTGCCCAATGGACTTATCATTAAATGCCAACGACTTCTCAGGAGACATCGGAACGCAACGAATGGAAGGAATCCTTCGTTCATTCTGCGATCTTGGCGGACAAATCGGAACTTTTACAACAACAAGTCTTGAAGAACTTGAAGATGCTCGTATCCATCCTGAAAAACATAAAGATTTGAAGGTTCGGATGGGCGGCTTGTCAGCATACTTTATTGCGATGGCACCGGCACAACAAGAAAATGTTATTCAACGTTTCAGTCGATAAAGAGAATTGGAGGAGATCATGTGGAAAGAGAACTAAGTGCTTTTGTTGCGAATATCCAAAAAGGGTGTATTCACGATGGCCCAGGACTTAGAACGAATGTGTTTCTCATGGGCTGCCCATTGCGTTGTAAATGGTGTCAAAACCCGGAAAATCTGAGAACGAAGCCTGTTCTCCTCTATTCATCTGAAGAATGTCGGCAATGCGGAAGCTGTGTAACTGCTTGCCCTAATGGCTGCATCACGCTCAATCCGATAACGAAAGAGATTTTATTCGATCGAACCAATTGTACTGATTGCGGTGCCTGTGCAGACGTCTGTTTAACAGGAGCAAGGAAGATTTGCGGTCGCCGCATGACACCCGATCAGCTTTTTAAAGAAGTTATGAAAGATGAAGTCTTTTTTAGAAACTCTGGAGGCGGCGTTACCTTGAGCGGCGGCGAGCCAACGGTGCATATCCCATTTCTCAAAGGGGTCTATGCAAAGTTCAAAGAAGTCGGTATTTCAACGGCTTTAGAAACCAGCGGCTATTGCAATACGAAGGTACTTTTAGAACTAGAACCCTTTGTGGATGCGTTCTTATTTGATTTCAAAGCGGAGACCGATACTGTTCATCGTGAAGTGACCGGCGTTTCCAATCGGTTGATCAAAAAGAATCTCGAAGCGCTAATCGAAACGGGGGCGCGAATCATTATTCGAATTCCCTTGATTCCGACGGTCAATGATGGTCCAGAATTTACTAAAATGATGGAATACTTGGAAACCCTTGATTTTGGCGGCGAAATGAATATTTTACCGTTTCATCAGTTTGGGATGACGAAGTATGAATTAGTGGATGAGGATTATGAATTAAAAGAGATGCCTGAATGCAGCAAAGAAAAGGCCGATCATTACAAGCAAATTGCTGAGTCGTTTAATTTTCGAGTGGATGTGGGCGGAGCAAATATTTCCGCTTAATAAGATATCAGAAATCACGCGATGAACATTAATCGCGTGATTTTTATTATAGTTGGGCAGATTGTATTCAATATTGAAAATTTGCACTTAGAAATAGGTGGTAGTATAATGTGGTGGTAAGTCTAGTAAGAAGGAGGAAGAAGAATGGCAAAAAGAAACGTAGCCTCAAGTGAAGAAAGCTACAAACATTTACTTGAAATGATATTAACGAAAAAAATTATGCCCGGTGAGAAAATACCAGAAATCGGAATCTCCGAGAAGCTGAAAGTAAGCAGAACACCGGTGAGAGATGCGATGAAGCGATTGGAGAACGAAGGGTTGATTGAGATCTTCCCCAATCGATTTGCTCAAGTAAAGGATTATTCTCTTCAGGAAATTCAAGACATTGGGGCTGTTCGGCTGGCATTGGACACATTAGCCGTTCGCTTGGCCGCATTACATGGAAGTCAATTGGACTACATGAAATTGATTGAATTGGCCAAAGAGTGTGAGAAAGCCTCGAAGGAAGGCGACCTGATTTTAAGAAGCAAGGCCGATTGCGATTTTCATATGGCGCTTTCAAATATCAGCAAGAATTCTAGTCTCATCAAGATGCAAAAGAGTTTGTATTTAAGTATCCAATTCATCATGATCCATCATCCTAATCCAAGTAATGATGAAGCCAGACATTTACATCAACATTTTGAGCTGGTTCAAGCATTATCAGAGAATAAGGAAAAGGAAGCTGTGGAGATCATTACAGATCATTTGTCTTCTTTCTATTCATTAAGAAACAATTATCCAGCAGGCTTTTTTTCAGATGAACCGGTGAATCCGATTGAACAGGCAATTGCCTGGGAAGAAAATGAATTTGGCGAAAAGGTAATGAAATAGACTTTGTTTGAATAGAATAAAAAGGCTGCAGCTTGATTCCTTAACGGAACCATAGCTGCAGCCTTTTATTGCTGATAAAGAAAAATCGGTAAAGAAAAGAGCGCAATCATCGCGGCGGGCATATCGATATGAGTAGCACCTTGATGATTTGTTACTCGTTCGAAGATCCTTCCTACAATCATGACTAAAACACCGATTAGTGCAGCTACCCAAATATTGCCTGTTGCTAAAACGGCATAGCCGGTAATCATAGTGATGTGGTGAGTGACTGGAATAGCTGCTGTCGATCCAAATTGGAAAAGCAGAGTCAAGGCGCTGATCCCCCAACCAACCGTAGCGCTATTCAAGGAAAGACAGAGCTCTGCGATTCCTAAATTCATAAAGAACACCCAAGGCACATGATATAGGAGGTCTTTCACCAAATCCTCGGACCATTTTTGTGTGCCGCTATATTTCGTTATCACAGAACTGCTTGATATCGTAAGACGAATCAAGCAGTTCAACAAAATAATCGTTAACGCAATTGCGTCGATGGGCGGAGTAAAGAGGAGAAACAGGGAGGTTAGTAAATAACCGAAACACCCGAAAAGACCACCAATCAGATAAGTACTCATTGATTGTGTAGCATAAAGCGGAGTCGAAACATTTCTGCCTATTTCGGGATTACGTTCTATTTTTCCATACCAAGCTGCCGCGGCAACACCGCCTACAAAGGAAACCTGAGGCCCAAAAAAATTGCCAAAAACGACATTATCCATAAATTGACTATCTCCTGTGCTTAAAGCAATAGTCAATCCGATGATGGATAGAAGCCCAGTGAAAATGAAGGCGATCGTTCCGCTAAAAAGTGTTCCGAAAATCCCTCCGCCAAAAGCTAGAAAGAGAGCTGTTAGTGACATGTCTACTCCTTTTCTACATACACGAGTGAATTAATTTGATGACATCTTCTCGTGTGACAGGCTTAGGGTGTGCACTAAGATCCTGTAAAAAGCCGACAAAGCACAAATCTGCCAATTCCTCGATATTTTCTTCTTTTAATCCGTATTTGCCAAAAGAAACATCAACCCCAAGATCCGTGTACAATTCATGTAAAATACGCGGAAGCTCAGCAGCTTTTTCTGCAGTGGTCAATTTTTGGTCTAATTGACTATCTAGTAATTCAGACACTTTTGCTAACTTATCTTCAGCATAAGGAAGCGTCCATTCGATGATTTGCGGGAAACACGCCGCTAATGTTCCTCCATGAGGTGCATCTGTTAATGCACCTAGAGGTTGTCCTAACGCATGTGGCAAGGTAACCCCAGCTGTTCCGATTGCTGCGCCGCCTAAACCGCAGGCTAGCGCCATTTGGTCCCGTGCCTCGACATTTGTCCCATTATGAACAGCTTCGCGAATACTCTTTGCGAACAGCTCAATAGAATATAAAGAAAGCATCTCGCTGATCGGTGTCGCGTTCACACTGATATAAGATTCTAAAGCATGGGCAAAGGTATCTAACCCAGTTAAAGCGGTAATCATTGGCGGAATAGTTTTCATGATTTCTGGATCAACTAAAGCAATGTCTGGGAAAATAGTTGGAGAAATAATAGTACATTTACGTTTTTCTGATGGATTGTTGATAACTGCAAAGCTCGTTGCTTCAGTACCTGTTCCAGCAGTAGTTGGGACAACGATCATTGGAAGGCTGGGCTTGGTTGGACGAGTAACATCTTCGCCAGCTCTTTCCGTGTATTCCCAGCAATTGCCTCCATTAGTAGCCACCAAAGCGTTCGCTTTTGCTGAGTCAATCGCACTACCGCCGCCAATTGCAACGACGACCTCGCAATGTTCTTTTACACATAATTCTGTCCCTGTATCAATCGAAGTATTTCGGGGATTGGGAGAGATGTCATTGAATTCAACAAAGTCCAAATTACTATCCACTAAATTTTGTTTGATGTTTTCTAGTGTTTGACTTCCTTTTAAAAACGGATCATACACTAAGAAGACCTTGTCACCGTATTCTTTGGCAAGTGTACCAAGCTCATTGAGACGTCCTTCTCCCATAACTACTTGGGTTGGAAATTTAAAATCGAATGCTTTCATTTTGATTGTATAGCAACAACGATTGTTGCTTACTCCTTCCTTTTTTGTGATTTGTTGATCAATTATTGTTGTATACAATTTAACACATATAATCCAATTAATCAATATAGTATTCTATTAGTTTGGTTTCCCTTTACTCTCGTTATTCTTAAGTTGAAGGGAAAAACTACTATTAGGAGAGACGGCAGCATCACCAGAAGCTGTCTCTTATACACATCTAGATGTGTATAAGAGACAGGCATTGTTGTATACAATTTAACACATATAATCCAATTAATCAATATAGTATTCTATTAGTTTGGTTTCCCTTTACTCTCGTTATTCTTAAGTTGAAGGGAAAAACTACTATTAGGAGAGACGGCAGCATCACCAGAAGGGTGGATGAACTGCTTGGTAATCGACTGATGACAGGGGACGGAAGGACTACTCGGGAAGTGAGGCCATTGATTATCTGTTATATAGCTAGTTTTGTTGCCTAAATAATTATTTATTGATTCTATTTCACTTCTTTATTGCTGTTTTTACGCAAAACAAAGCACAAAAACCAACGATATAAAGTTGGCTTTTGTGCTTTTAATCGTTCAAGAGATCATACAGCACTTGCGCATTATTGTGTTGTTCATCCTTAGCGCCATAAACTAAAGTTACATTATCGTGCGCTTGGATGACCGTTCTTAATTCTTCCAAAGCTTCGTGTTGTGTGCCGGATTGCAATTCTTTGCGATACTTCATTTGAAATTCTGTATATTTGTCAACTTCGTGATTAAACCATTTTCGCAGCTCCGGACTCGGAGCGATCTCCTTCAGCCATAGATCGATTTTTTCGGTTTCTTTTGATTTTCCACGGGGCCACAAACGATCGACTAATACTCGATAACCATCAGAATCACTGGCAGGCAGATAGGCTCTTTTGAGTTGCAGCATTTGAACACTTCCTTTGCCTTTTATTTTAGCAGGGGAGAAAAGAGAAACCAAATGAACTGTACAATTTTTTTTATTAGAAACCAAGTTGCCTTACAGGTTTCGTGATAGTAGCCAATAAAATCTGTTAGAATAATCATTGGAAACGACTTATTAATTAAAATTTATTGAATCGGAAAGGCGGCTCTCATGGTTGCATTTGCATTACTATTCAGAAGCTTATGGCATATCTTAAAAATTTTATTCCGACAGGATGAACAAAAGGCGATCATGCTGGCAGTTCTGTTTATTCTGACGATCGGAACGATTTTCTATCATAATATTGAGAAAATGAGCTATCTTGATGCTTTGTATTTTTCGGTCATGACTTTAGCTACGGTGGGGTATGGCGACCTGTCTCCGCATACGGCTTTAGGAAAACTTTTTACGATTGTCTACGTCTTGATCGGTGTGGGAATTATTACGGCGGTGATCGCAAATTTCAATCGTGCGTTGGTGGAATATCATAAAAATAAGAAACGTAGCGAAGAAAAAGCTGAAAAAAGCCGCAATTAATTGAAAAAAATAAAAGCGAAAAAGGTTATTTACTTAATCTTTTTCGCTTTTATTTTGCGTACCTGTCTCTTATACACATCTAGATGTGTATAAGAGACAGATCTACACCCAAAACGTTAATTTTTTCGAAAACTTTAGAACGAGCTTTTGCTTTCTTTTTCGTATATTTTATAAAAGAGAAAAGAAATTGGATTCATGATTGGAAAAGGAGCGAATAAGCATGGAAATCAAACAACTGACCAGACGACAACTTTTTACGATGAAGAACAGAAAGAACCTTGAGACAAAAGTACGCAAGTTTTGGGAAGCGACCAAAAATGCGGATCTAGTAGTGGAATATATCGTAGCGATTATTGTAAGGAATGCGCTAGTGGCAAGCGATTTTTCGCTGCCTTGTCAAGAGGTTGTGCGGGACCTGCTTTTTCAAGCCGAACCAAACGAAACACTAAGAAAATTCAGTCCATTTTTCAAGGACTATCTGGATGATGGCGAATGGGGCAACGTCATCAAGCGTTTGTTCAAAAATGAAAATGCGTATTATAAAGCGACTAAAAAGATGCGAATACATGAAGGCAATCTAAAAAAGCGAGGCAGTGCTGCGCTTGCTGGTAACTATGATAGCTACACTTTGGTTTCTATTTTTGAAGATACCAATGGGAAAAAACATACCTGGAAATTAAGAGATGCCGACCCCAGCAATACTCTTGAGGAAACTAGACGAATCCTCAACATTTTAACGACCTTGACGATTTTTCAAAAGGGCGACGTGCGTCAATTTGCCAAATTTTTGGATTGTGAGTTTAAAGGAACCACGACGATTTATAGTACGAAACAACCGAAAGAGCAGCCGGAGTCTGTCCAAAATTCGGTGGCAGAATCATCAAAAATGAAGGCGGATACAAACGTTGAGAAGGTTTTGGTGGATGGCATGGACCTTTCTGTGTTGACTAAGGGAGAACTTATCATGTTGCTTAAAGGAATTTTTGAGGAAGCTGAGGCGGCTATGTCGGAGGAAACTTCTGATGAGGCAGAGGAAAACTTTGAAAAATTGCCGGCAGATCTGCCTATTGGCAGTAAGACAAATATAGAATCTAGGATTGTTCTAGAGGAAAAAGGAAATCAGCAACAAAAGCCGCTATCGACGTTAGCAAAACCGAAAAATGATCTGATCCCATCTTTGGCAGCGGGAGCTATTCTTGAAGAAGACACAGAAAAGCTGCCAAAAGTTGAAACGCCTGTTAAACCAAATGGTAAAAAGCTTTCCAAAAAAGACCGAAAACTTTTGGAAAAATTTAATCAAGGGAAAAAGAAACATCGCAAATAGAGGCTAAATTCTTTGGAAAGCAAGGTTTTATTTGTCATGGATTCAGAACTTATAAAGTATGGTTCATATAGAAGAATGATGTAAGTATTAACTACAATTTAATTATTTATACAAGCAGACCTTTAGAAAAAATGACGAGTCTTTAGGTCTATTTGTCATTCAGTCGTGAAAAAAAGTTGCTTCAGCAAAATGGAAAAAGAGAAAGAACAGCGAAATTTAAACTAAAATGTTTCCAACGAATCAAAAGAGCGTTTACTTTCACTGTGGTTTACGGCAAAATGAATCGTGAGGTGAATGGAATGGCGATTTATTTAGAAATGCCCGAGTTAGATAAGGATTTTCCTTTCCGCATTTTGGTGAATGATGGGGATATTTTGACTACCCCTCATTGGCATCGGGAAGTCGAGCTGATCTATGTGACAAAAGGGACGATCTCTTTAGGAATCGATGATGTACCTTATAAGCTGAGAGAGGGCGAGATTGCCTTTATCGGCGGCGGCTTGATTCACTATGTCTTGGCTTCGCCGGGCAGTGAACGGCTGGTCTATCAATTTGACTTGAATTACTTTACAGCAGGTAATAAAGAAAATTTGGATTTGCAGAAGCTGTTTGCGGAATTACTGCCAATCAGTCCTCATTGGGAGAAAAAAGATGAAACAGCAGTTAGAAGTCTGCTTGAACAAATGAATCGTGAAATGGAAAATCAGGAAACAGGCTATCAATTTGCGTTGAAGGCGGAGCTGTTCGAACTGATTACCCGTTTGTTGCGAGACATTCCCCAGCAAGCAAAGCAGCCGAAAAAGATCAATAAGCTGGCGACACAGGATGTACTGGAGAAGCTGGATGGTATTTTCAGCTATGTGGAGGCCCATTATCAAGAAGTGCTGACTTTGCAAACTATCGCCGAGATTACGGGGTACAGTTCGTTTTATTTTACGAAGTTCTTTAAGAAGAATACGGGTAAAACTTTTTTGACTTTCTTGAATGAATATCGCATCGACAAAGCCAAATGGCTGCTGATCAATAGTGATCTGCCGGTGTCAGAGATTATCACTCAAACCGGCTTTGAAAGTGATAAAACTTTTTATCGATTGTTTAAGAGTTCAATGGCGATGGCACCGTTAGAGTATCGAAGTACGATGAAAATTGAATAAATCGGAGAAAGGCAATTACTGATTTAGTAATTGCCTTTCGACAATATTTGAGAATAATACAACAAAAATGGGGGAATGAAAAAAATATTTCCTGGCTATAATAAGAGTATCAGCACGAATGAAAACGGATACGGTTCAAAAGGGAGCAAAGTAAATGCAAAAAGAAAAACAGTTTTTATGGGGCGGAGCTGTCTCTGCCGCACAAAGTGAAGGAAATTATCTCGCGGATGGACGCAAGCCTTCGAATTTTGACTATCTGCCATTAGACGATCGTCGCCTTAAGGCAGTATATAAGAATCAAGCGGCTTCAATCTTAGATTCAACAGGAGATGAAATCTATCCTGGACGAAATGGAAATGATTTTTATCATCATTATCAAACAGATATCGCTTTGCTAAAGGAATTAGGTGTGAATAGTTTCCGTTTTTCGATTTCTTGGTCGCGAATTTTTCCGACAGGAGAAGAGCAGGAACCGAATGAAGCGGGGCTTCAATTTTACGAAAAGCTTTTAACGGAGCTGGAAAAACATCAGATGGAGCCGATCGTGACCTTGTCACATTTTGAGATTCCAATCCATTTGGTGGAAAAATACAATGGTTGGGAAAGCCGTAAAGTGGTGGATTTGTTCCTGCATTATGCCGAAACAGTGATGAAACGTTTTAAAGGGCGGATCAATTATTGGATTCCATTCAATGAGATGAATATGGTGCTGCATATTCCGTTTATCGGCGGGGGAATCTTGTTTGAAGAAGGAAAAGACAATTTATCGATCCAATACCAAGCCGGACATCATCAATTACTGGCGAATGCTTCAACGATCAAAGCAGGCAAACAGATCGATCCGGAGAATCAATTCGGCGCGATGCTGGCTGCGGGGAAAACTTATGCCTATACCTGTGATCCGAAAGATGTTTTTGCGGCCTTGCAGCAGGAAAAAGAAAACCTGCTCTTCTCAGATGTTCAGGTCTTTGGTGATTATCCTAAATTCTTTGCTCATTATATGGTGGAGAAGGGTTTGAAATTAACGATTTATCCAGAAGATCGAAAGATTCTAAAGGACAATACAGTCGATTTTGTTTCTTTCAGCTATTATTCCAGTGCTTGTACCGCGGCAGAGGAGAATGGGATCGATCGTGTGGCTACAAATGGGTATACGACCTTACGCAATCCACATTTACCAAAAGGCAAGAGCGTGTGGCAGGATGATCCGTTGGGCTTGAGAATCACGTTGAACCAGCTGCAGGATCGTTACCATAAGCCGTTGTTCATTGTGGAAAATGGAATCGGGACGCAGGATGAGTTCGTTGATGGGAAGGTCCATGATGACTATCGTATCCATTATTTGCAAGAGCACGTTAAAAATATGATGTTGGCGATGGAAGAGGATGGCATTGAGCTGATGGGCTACTTAATGTGGGGGATCATTGATTTGCCGAGTGTTAGTGAAGGAAGAATCAGTAAGCGTTACGGCGTGATCTATGTGGATCAAGATGATGAAAATAATGGTTCGCATCAACGCTTTAAAAAAGACAGTTTCGCATTTTATCAAAAAGTCATTTCGTCAAATGGTGCCGTTGTATTTGAATAGGGAGGAGTAAAAAAATGAGAAAGTATCAACAGTTAGCAAAAGAAATCATTCAAGGACTTGGGGGAGCAGAAAACGTAAACTCCGCAGTTCACTGCGCGACTCGCTTACGTTTTGATCTGAAAAATCCGGAAGCAGTTAATATCGACAGCTTAAAAGAAATCGACGGGGTAGTGGGTGTGAATCCGACACCGACACAGTTGCAGGTGATTATCGGAAGTCACGTCGGTGAAGTTTTTGAAGAAGTTATTCAGCAGGGTGTAACCAATGGCGATGCAGAAACAGGCAAACAGCCAGCTACATCAACGGCTTCAGCTAAGAAAGAAACGAGTATCTTGAACAAAGTAGTCGACACGATCACAGGCTGTATGACACCGATGATCCCAGCCTTGACTGCTGCCGGGATGATCAAAGTGATTTTATCCTTGTCAACGACCTTCAATTGGATGTCTAATGAATCCAGTACTTATCGTGTGTTAGATTTCATTGGTGATGGAGCTTTCTATTTTATGCCGATTTTATTGGCTGTCTTTGCAGCGAATAAATTCAAAGTCAATACATCGATCGCTATTATTGTTGTAGGTGTTTTCCTGCATCCTAATTTCAGTCAGTGGGTCGCTTCTGGAGATCCGATCTCTTTTCTAGGGATGCCGATCCAAGGCGTGATCTATGCGGCTTCTGTTATTCCGGCGTTATTGACGATCTGGGCAATGTCTTATATTGAACGAGGCGTCGATAAGATCACACCGCAATCATTAAAAATTCTATTGAATCCGACATTGACCTTATTGATCACCGCACCATTAGCATTGATCGTGATTGGACCGTTGGGCAACTATGCTGGGCAAGGACTAGCTTGGGTAATTAACTTGATGGAGGGACAATTAGGCTTTATCATGGTGGCTTTATTAGCAGCGGCGATGCCATTTATCGTTATGACTGGTATGCACCATGCCTTGACACCGATCTTCGTTGCTTCTTTTGCGGCAACTGGAACAGAATCGTTGATCTTAGTAGCTCAGGTTTGTGCGAACTTAGCCCAAGGCGGCGCAACATTGGCAGTAGCCTTCAAATCAAAACAAAAAAATGTGAAATCCATCGCAGCGGCAGCAGGTGTTTCTGCCATCATGGGAATTACTGAACCTGCTTTATACGGGATCACAATGAAATACAAAAAACCGTTAGTGGCAGCATGTATCAGTGCCGGAATTTCTGGCTGCTTTGCAGGATTAATGCATGTAACTTTATATGTACCGCAAAACAGCTTGATGGCCATCCTAGGTTTCTCAGGAGACAAAGGAACAAGCAATATTATCGCTGGTATAGCGATGATGGTTATGTCTGTCGTCTTATCTTTTGTATTGACGCTTGTTTTACAGAAGGATGAAAAAATCGAAGCTGCACCAACCGAAAAATCTGCTAAAGGTTTAGCAGTCAATTCATAAAATAATCAGAGTAGGATAGAAGCTTCGACTTCTATTCTACTTTTTTAAAGGACAGTTCTTAAGAACTTGATATCTCATGGGAAGAACAAAAGAGTTTTCGGTTTTCTGAAAATTCTATCATTATATAGAAACAAGGTGTATGTATGAAAATCTATTTAAACGATTATCAAACTGAAACGTTAGAAAAAGCCGAGAGTCTTTTCTTTAATGGGAATGGCCTAATCGGCTTACGAGGCAATTTAGAAGAAGGCTATTACGATCACTTTTCGACCAATCGTGAGACCTATATCAACGGTTTTTACGAAACCAAAGACATCCATTATCCTGAAAAAATGTACGGCTTTACGCCAACCGGCGAGACGATGATCAGCGTAATTGATGGACAAACTACCTTGATTACGATCGGCGGCGAGCAATTTTCGATCACAGAAGGGTCGATCAGCAAGAGCCAACGTTATTTAGATATGGAAAAAGGGATGACGGTTCGAAGTTTACTTTGGACTTCGCCGCAAGGACGTCAGACTAAAATCACGATCTCGCGATTGGCTTCTTTTCAATATAAGAATCTTTTTTCCATGAAGATCGATTTTGAACGCGTGAATCATGAGGAAGAGATCGAATTAACGACTCATTTGAACTTTTATCCAGTCCGGACGATCGATAAAAACGATCCGCGAATGAGTCACGATCTGCAAAAAATTTCTATTAAAGACATTGATTTAGCAAAAAACCGCTGTAAATTTGGTACCGAGTATTCGCAGCTAGAAGCAGAGCTGGCTTGGTCGATTGACAATCAAACATTGAGTCAGACGATTGAAGCAGAGCGAATCGTGATTCGCACCAAACTGGAAGGGAACAGCTATCAAAAAAATCTTAGTTATGCCTTTCAACAACCAGAACATGCAGGGATTGACAGCAATTTTGCCGAGTTAGTTCAGCAGCAAGAACAATTCTTAGCTGAATTTTGGCAAAGTGCTAAAGTCAAAATCAAAAGCACTGAGATGCTGGAGGAAAGTGTCAATTATAGTACCTTTGCACTGCTGCAATCGCTAGGCAGCAATGGCACTACTAGTATCGCGGCCAAAGGATTGAGCGGCAGCGGCTATGAAGGACATTATTTCTGGGATGCGGAGATGTTTGTGTTCCCGGTCTTTTTACACTTGAATCCGACGTTAGCGAAGCAGCTGCTGACTTATCGTTATCACATTTTAGACAAAGCACGGGAGAATCGTCAGCTTTTTGGGTATCAAACCGGCGCACTATTCCCGTGGCGGACGATCTCAGGAACAGAGTCCTCGCCATTTTTCGAGGGCGGGTCGGCGCAGCATCATATTAACGCCGATATCGCCTATGCCTTTATTCAATACTATCGCTACACGGATGATCTGGCATTTATGGCAGATTGCGGTTTTGAAGTTTTGCTTGAGACAGCACGCGTCTTCAGTGAAATTGGTTATCTGAAAAATGACCAATTCCATATCGACAAAATCACTGGTCCCGATGAATATACCGTATTAGTGAATGATAATTATTACACCAATCAATTAGTTGCCTATCAATTTGAATGGATCAATCGTTTGGCACAGATCTTGAAGGAACAATCTCCTGAGATTTGGGCTAAGCTGACCGAAAGATTACAATTGCAAGAAGAGGAATTACAAGAATTTGCACTCTTTGCAGACAAAATGGCGCTGCCGTTTGATAAAGAGAAAGGAATCATTGCGCAGGATCGCGATTTCTTGAATAAAGGACCTTGGCCGTATTCGCAGGAGGAAACGAACTATCCATTGCTGCTGAATTATCACCCGTTGACGATTTATCGTTACCAGATTTCTAAGCAAGCCGACGCGGTATTGGCGTTGATGCTGTTTCCAGCAGCCTTTGATCAGGTGACGATCGCCAAAAGTATTGCTTACTATGATGAAGTGACGACGCATGATTCTTCATTGTCGTACTCGACTTTTTCAACGGTTTATAGCCGTTTAGGTCAAGTGGAAAAGGGCTATGAATACTTCTTGAAAAACGCTCGTACCGATCTGGACAACAGTCATAAGAATACAAAGGACGGTATTCATACGGCTTCGATGGGCGGCACGTTCATGACGATCGTTTATGGTTTTTGCAACTTGCAGGTGATTCATGACGAATTAGTGATCGATCCGCATCTGCCGGCAGAAATCGAAGAAATCGATTTTTACACCTATTATAAAAATAAGAAATATCGGATTTATGCCAATCATCATGAGCATTGGATCGAACAAGAGACAGAAGGGGAGTAGTCATGCAGGGATTTGTTTTTGATTTAGATGGCGTGCTCGCCGATACTGCGAAGTACCATTACATTGCTTGGAAGCAATTGGCCGCTGAGATCGGCATTACGATTGATGAAGTGTTCAATGAACAATTAAAGGGTATTAGTCGACAAGAATCATTGGAACGAATTTTGGCTCACGGTGGAAAATGCAGTACCTTTTCAACAGACGAGCTAGCCAAGATGGCGGAAAAAAAGAATCAACATTATGTCGAATTATTAGAAGAGCTGACGTCAGAAGATGCTTTGCCGGGAGTGAGAGAATTATTAGCAGCAGCCCGCGAACACAATATACCCTGTACAGTCGCTTCGGCATCGAAAAATGCTCCGCTGATTCTAGAAAAATTAGTACTGGCGGATTATTTTGTGGGAATTGTTGATCCTGAGTCGTTAGCTAAGGGCAAACCTGATCCGGAAATCTTTATCAAAGCCGCACAACTGATGTCACTTGATCCAAAAGAAGTGATTGGCTTTGAAGATGCGCAGGCTGGTATCGACGGGATTAAAGGCTGTGGAATGTATGCAATCGGGATCGGAGAGGCAGAGCAATTAAAAGATGCGGATCGAGTGATTACTGATTTAACAGAAATAGCTATTGAAGAGTTGCTTCGAATATAAGAAAACGGAGACTGCCAAACGAATCGGCAGTCTCCGTTTTTGATCCACTGAAGGAGACGATTTATTTACTTGCTTTTCTTGTCTGTCTCATCAAAAGTAATGAGAAAACCAAAAGGATACCTCCAACTACGATCAACAATGGTGAGGTTTGTTCTCCTGTAATAGGATAATTCTTTTTGTTTACTCTTGAGTTGATTTCTTGGAATGTTCCCTTGTTTCCATTTGTTGGCGGGTCATCATTCGATCCTAATGGACCTGGGATCATTTTACTAGAGTCAGTGGTACTAGAATCGGCGGTGCTAGAGTCAGTGGTACTAGAATCGGCGGTGCTAGAGTCGGTAGTGCTAGAGTCGGTAGTGCTAGAGTCAGTGGTACTAGAATCGGTGGTGCTAGAGTCGGTAGAGCTAGAGTCAGTGGTGCTAGAGTCGGTAGAACTAGAGTCAGTGGTGCTAGAGTCAGTAGAGCTAGAATCGGTGGTACTAGAATCAGTGGTACTAGAATCGGTAGTGCTAGAGTCAGTCGTACTCGGTGTAGTTGAATCTTCTGTCAAAATAAATTTATTTCCGGTAGCATTTTTACCCTCATCTTTAAGTTCGTCAAAGGGTGATCTCCAGGTTGTTTTGGAAAATGCCAAAGTATAGTTTCCAGAATGACGTGCAATATCGGTTAATCTTCCAACGTTGACCTCTAGTTCTTCTTTTAATTTGGGCGTATCATCTTGAACGATCCAGCCGGTATAACCATCTTTCCGAACCTGAATGCTCAGGGCATTTTTCGTATTTGAAATGGTAAAATTTTCTCCTTCCAAATTAGAAAAACTAAATCCTCCATTTGCGTCAGTTTTTGTACTGGCGACAATAATGTCTCCAGAGTCAGTATGTTCAACTAAATCTACCCAAACATCTTCAAAAGCAGTTGATTCGGACCATGCAGGTGAATCTTCGGATGATGAAAGTTCTTGATAGTTTACTTGGCCATCAATTGTTGGCTGAATCACAAAAATATTTTGATAATTCGCAGTGGGAGCATTGTTTGGTCTTTGTGTATCCAACCAGCTTGTTAAACCGACTTGTCCAGTAAGCTGTTCAGTAGTCATTTGGCTAAGATCCAACCTAATTGAACAATTTGTCATTGCATCAAAATCAGATTTAAGTCTTTCACATGTATCAATTTTTATCATTTCGATTCGATAACCCATAAAGGTTCCTGGAAATTCATAGTAATCATCAGGATGAGCATGCTGCATCAAAAGCTCTGTTTTATCATCAAAGGTGATACCGTCATCGGTCGTATAGAAATGGAAATCAACGCCTTTTTCTCTGAAATCCTCTATTGACGAAATAGTTTGAGGGCTGTCGGGAACATTCGTATCCCGGAATAACAAGATCAGTTTAAAGGAATCTCCTTCGACACTTTGCACAACTGGTTCCTCAGTTGGAGTAAGCATTGTCCATGTAGCAAACAAATCCTCGCGATAAAAATCTCTTACTCGGTTCAAGGAATCCCGCTCCAATCGACTAGACAACGAGTTTGGAAAATAAAGAACATGTCCGAATTCATTCGTAGCTTCAGGCCCAAAAATAACTGCACTCTGAGTACTCGTAAGTGCTTCAGCCGTAGATTTCCCCAAGAGAGCCGTAAAACCAACAAGAAATACAATAGTTAGTACCTTTCTAAATCTTTTCAAAATAATCACTCCCTTATAAAAACAATTCATTTTTAAACGAATACGGTCTGTTTCAAATTTAATATAACTCGAAAATAATCGATTGGACCATCATAAATCGGTAAGGGATAAATCAATATTTGCTAACGTTTAATAAGTGATAATATTTTTTGGAGTTAAATTATATATTGGAATTATAATTACTTTAAAAATATTTTCTGGCAAATATTCGTTCGGCAAAACAGAAGTACTTTTACGTAACCAAAGACGAAATGGCCGCCCTTGGTTTATCAGACAAGCAATTAGGTTTAAGAATGGTTGTTGATAACGATAAAATAGTCTTAACACCTAAAAAAAATCATCCTGAAACAATTGATGAGCTTTTTGCTGACTATGATGGAACAGCTCTGAATGCCAACGATCGATACGAATGGGATGAGCCAGTAGGAAGGGAGCTGCTCTAGTTGGAGAAGGATAAAACATATTTTGAACTACAACAGGGCGATATCCTATTTTTAGATTTTGATCCAACATTAGGACATGAGCAGAGAGGTTACAGACCCTGTATTGTTCTAACAAAATCTATCAAATATTTAAATTATATGTTCGGGGTTGCTCCAATTACCAGTAATTCAAAGGAGTTTCCCTTACACATGTCTTTACCTAAGGAACTGAATCTCCGTGGAAAAGTACTTCTTGAACACCATCGGATGCTAGATTTAGAAACACACAAATTCAAATTCGTTGAGTCAGCTCCTCCAGACTTTACTGAAGAGTGTATCGCAAAGCTAAAAGTACTCTATTAAGTGTTTCGAGAGAGTTCTAGTAAAAAATATTAAGGTAAGGAAGGGGAAAATATGAGAAAATGATTATAAACAGATTGACAATCCTTATTGATTTATGATAACCTTTCCATAAGTTCTTGATGTTATTACTTCGGGTAAGCATGTGAGAAGCAAATAGAAAATTGTTGGATGTTATCACTTTATGTGAGCAGGACCTATTTACCGCACAGTTGTCGTGTACGTAAATGGGCTTTTTTTGTGGCTAGCGAGGGAAATATTTTATGATCATAAAACGAGTGTTAAATAATAATACCGTCATTTCTTCCAACAGCAAAGGTGTCGATGTGTTGTTGATGGGGAAGGGCATTGCTTTTGGTAAAAAGAAGGGTCAAGCGGTCGACATGGAGCAGATCGAAAAAACCTTTTTACTGAGGGATAAAGAGACTCAAAGTAAATTTACTGAATTATTGATCAATGTGCCGATGGAGCATATTTTGGTCTCTGAAAAGATTATCAATTTTGGCAAAATCAAATTAGGTAAGAATTTGAATGAGATTATCTATGTTAACTTGACTGACCACATTCATTCAGCCATCGATCGATATCAAGAAGGATTGATTTTGAAAAATCCGCTTCGTTGGGACATCGCACGTTTTTATCCCGATGAATATGCCGTTGGCGAGAAGGCTATTGAAGTTGTTCGGAACGATTTGGGAATATCCTTTGAGATTGATGAGGCAGCATTTATCGCAATCCATTTTGTAAATGCGGAGATGGATAAATCTTGGGATCTTGCTTATGAGATCGCAGAGATTACCAAAAGGATCGAGACGATCATCAAAGATCATTACCGGACAGAATTTGATGAGAATTCGTTGGATTATTATCGTTTCATTACCCATGTGAAGTTTTTTGCCCAGCGATTATTGGCAGGAGACCACTATGATGATGAAGACGAGGAATTATTAAATACATTGAAGCATAAATATGAAGGTGAATACGCCAGTGCATTAGAAATCAAAAAGTACGTGCAACAGGACTTTGAGTATGAATTAAGTTCAACCGAATTACTTTACTTAACTGCACACATTCGACGAATCACTAAAAATTTGTAACTAGGGTTGTTATCCCATCGGAGCATGACCTAGAGCTTGTCATCAAGGCAGCTTTAGGTCTTTTTTTGCGAATTCAAGGTGGTAGCAGATCAGTGATCATATTTAGAAAAGAGGAAAATAAATGAATTATCAACAAACAGCAAAAGAAATCTATAATGCCGTTGGTGGCAGTGAGAACATTCAAACAGTGACTCATTGTGTTACTCGGTTACGCTTAACATTAAAAAACCAAGGACAAGTAGACGATGAGAAAGTCAAAACCATTCCAGGTGTTATGGGCGTAATGAAAAAGGCCGGTCAATATCAGGTGATAATGGGGAATGATGTAGCGAATTATTATCGTGCATTTAGCAAGCTGGGGGATTTTGGCTCAGCACCTGTTGCTTCAACGGAAAAGAAAAATATATTTGAACATTTAGTAGAAACGATTTCCGGCTGCATGTCTCCGTTGATTCCAGCTTTGTTAGGCGGGGGAATGATCAAAGTTTTATTGATTATTTTGCCCTTATTAGGAATATTAAATGAAACATCTTCTACGTATGCAGTTCTTACTTTTTTTGGTGATGCGCCGTTTTACTTTATGCCTGTGATGCTAGCGTTTACCGCTGCACAAAAATTTGGCGTAACTCCGATGTTAGCTGTTGCGGTAGGTGGAATAATGCTGCATCCGAGTTTTGCTACGATGGTCACAGCAGGTGATCCGATAAACATTTTTGGGTTACCAATCACATTGGCGAGTTATGGTTCATCGGTTATTCCGATTTTGATCATGGTTTGGCTGATGAAATACATTGAGGCGTTTTTCAATCGCATTATTCCAGCTGTGATGAAGAATCTTTTGCAGCCTTTACTGGTTTTATTGTTATCAGGTGTAATCGCACTTGTTGTCGTTGGTCCATTAGGCACATTTGCAGGACAAGGCTTATCGGCAGCAGTGATTTGGATTCAAGCAAAGGCTGGTTGGTTAGCCCTAGGTTTAATGGCAGCTTTCATGCCGTTAATTGTTATGACAGGAATGCATTGGGCGTTTGCCCCAATCTTTTTAATTGCCTCTCCAGCCTCACCAGATGTTTTAATTTTACCAGCTATGCTTGCGGCGAATGTCGCTCAAGGTGCGGCAGCATTGGCTGTTTCAATGAAGGGTAAGGATAAAGATTTGAAACAGGTAGCCTTAGGAGCGGGAATTTCAGCTTTATTAGCAGGGGTGACTGAACCAGCTTTGTATGGTGTGACATTAAAATACAAAAAACCATTATACGCGGCGATGATTGCAGGTGGCTTATGCGGAATCTTTATGGGAATTACTGGAGTGGAATCGTACGCCTTTGCGGTGCCATCACTTGTGGCACTTCCGCAGTTTATTAATGGGAGCGTCGATGGAAACTTTATCAATGCGTGTATCGTAGCTGTTGCTTCAATCATTATCACCTTTGTGTTGACATGGTTCTTTGGTATTGATGAAGAAGTTACGACAGAAACTGCTGTTTTAGAAGTTGTCGAAAGCGGTAGCGGTGATCCAAAAAAAGTTTTAGCACCTGTGAAGGGCAGAGTCATTCCTTTAGAGAAGGTCAATGACTCAGCATTCTCCAGTAAAGTGATGGGACAAGGAATTGCAATCATCCCTGAAGAAGATACGATCGTTGCGCCTTTTGATGGAACAGTATCTGCTCTTTTCCCAACGAAGCATGCGATTGGCTTGACTAGTGAGGCGAATATGGAACTGCTGATTCATGTCGGAATTGATACGGTGGAATTGAATGGCAAGTATTTTGAAAGTCTTGTTGCAGTTGGCGATAGGGTTAAGGCAGGGCAGCCACTGTTAACCGTTGATTTTGCGGCTGTGAAAGCTGCTGGTTATGACACGGTGATTCCGATCGTGGTGACAAATAGCGATAGCTTTATTGATGTCGTACCAAAGGATGAAATGAAAACAGCAGATTATGAAGAAGCAATTCTGTACGTGATTTAAGTTGGATCAACGACTGGGGGAAGAATAAAATATGAGTAGATTTCCAAATGATTTTTTATGGGGCGGAGCAGTTGCCGCAAATCAATGTGAAGGGGCTTATTTAGAAGGTGGAAAAGGTTTAACTGTGCAGGATGTTACGCGAAAAGGCTGGCATGAAGCACCTACTGAAGCACCGATGGAAGACAATTTAAAATTAATCGGCATTGATTTTTATCACCGTTATAAAGAAGATATTCGCCTCTTTGCAGAGATGGGATTCAAAGTATTCCGCTTGTCGATCGCCTGGGCACGAATTTTTCCGCAAGGGGATGAACAAGAGCCTAATGAAGCTGGGTTGGCTTTTTATGATGCGGTTTTCGATGAATGTTTGAAATATGGAATCGAACCTTTAGTTACGCTGTCTCACTATGAAACCCCGTTACATTTAACACGGACATATGACGGTTGGCGCAACCGGAAAATGATCGATTTCTTTGAACATTATGTTCGAACAGTTTTTAATCGTTACAAAGATAAAGTCAAATACTGGTTAACATTTAATGAAATCAACTCAATTACGCATGTACCATTTCTTAGCGGTGGAATCAATACTCCAAAAGAAAAACTAACGCAACAGGATATTTTTCAAGCAATCCATCATGAGTTAGTTGCTAGTAGCCGAGCAGTCCAAGCATGTCATGAGATCATCCCTAAAGCGCAGATTGGCTGTATGATTTTAGGAGTACCGGTCTATCCGCTAACACCCAAGCCCGAAGACGTTTTAAAGACTTTGGCTACCGAGAGAGAAAACTTTTTCTTCTCAGACGTGCAGGTGCGCGGGTACTATCCAAGCTACTCTAAACGTATATTTAAGGAAAATAATATTCAGCTAGATATCCAGCAACAGGATTTGGAAGATTTGAAGCATACTGTTGATTTTGTTTCCTTTAGCTATTACATGAGCATTTGTGAATCGGATGATCCAACCAAGGTAGCTGGTGAAGGGAACATTATTGGTGGGATACCAAATCCATATTTAAAGGCGAGCGAGTGGGGGTGGCAGATTGATCCAAAAGGTCTACGCTACTACTTAAACATCTTATATGATCGCTACCAAAAACCTGTTTTCATTGTTGAAAATGGTCTAGGAGCGGTGGATGATCTAGTGACATTGGAAAATGGCAAAAAAACTGTTTTTGATGATTATCGAATCGACTATATGAACGATCACTTGGTTCAGGTCAAAGAAGCGATTGAAGACGGTGTTCCTGTAATGGGCTACACTTCTTGGGGCTGCATCGATTTAATCAGTTTCACCACAGCAGAAATAAAAAAACGCTATGGTATGATTTACGTGGATCGAAACAGCGATGGTACAGGCACACTGAAACGCTACAAAAAGAAAAGCTTTGACTGGTTCAAAGAAGTAATCGCCTCAAATGGGGATTCATTAATTAATAATTGAAGAAAAGGAATTCATCCTCTTGAGACATGAGAGGTGGATTCTTTTTTCCACTATAAAGATTCGGGTGTCAAAAGTCTTATGATAAGCGCTTTTATAGATAGAACAATGGTATAATTTAACTATCATAAAACTGCGAAAGAAGGCATTCCAATGGGGTTTAAGCGAAATGATGCCCAACAAAT
>NZ_NGLG01000002.1:1360141-1365106 GCF_002140655.1 Enterococcus sp. 3H8_DIV0648
TAAGAAAGGCTTCGCGAACTCGCTCAGCTTTTGAGCAATAAGACCAAAATATTTCTAAATTGCTTCTCAAATTTCGAAATATTTTTGCTTATTGCCGATAAAGCTAGTTCGTGAAGCCAGACATGGAGATACCCGCTACAAAGCGATTTATTCATCTGAAAATTTTATACTTACTTTATAGATTCAGGTGTCAAAAGTCTTATGACAAGCGCTTTTATAGATAGAACAATGGTATAATTTAACTATCATAAAACTGCGAAAGAAGGCATTCCAATGGGGTTTAAGCGAAATGATGCCCAACAAATGGACTTAATAAATGATAGTTTTTTGAAGACATCTGATCGAACAAAACGAATTGTCGAAAATTCGTGGGCGAAGCATTTTTATGAAATAATTTTCTCATCCATAAACGAAGAACGATTTGAAGTTTTGTACAGTAATAATTCAGCCACCCGCCCTAATACACCAGCGAACATCATGATTGGTGTTCTCATTCTAAAAGAATTATTTACATTGACGGATGACGAATTATTAGAAAGTGTTATTTGCGATGTTCGTTTCCAATATGCCCTTGGAACAACCAGCTTTAAAGAACAACCTTTAAGTGACCGGAGTTTTAGTCGATTTAGAGAGCGGTTAGTCAGTTACTATGAACAAACAGGGATTGATTTAGTGAAAGAGGAGATGGAATATTTAGCTGATTCCTTCTGCTCTTTTTTCGATCTTCAACCAACAATGAAAAGAATGGACAGCCTACTAGTAGCCAGCAGTTGTCGGAAATTGAATCGCTTTGCGCTCTTTTATAAGTGTGTCTCTAACCTGGCTAAAGAAATTGATAAATCAGGTGCAGTCGAGCTTTTGGCTGGAAAAGAACTGTACTTGAGCAAAAACTATTTCAATCGAGCAATTATGTATAAAAAACACCAAGATATCGAAGAAGATTGGGAAAAATGTGTGAATGATGGGTTGCTTTTCCTTGAAGAAACCGCAGAAAAACTGAGTGAAAATACCCACTACAAAAATCTCATGCGCTTGTTTGAAGAACAGCTAACGTTCGAAGGAGAGAAGCCAAAACTATTGAGTATAAGGAAAGTGTCGCCCGATTCATTACAAAACCCAAGTGACCCTGATGCTAGTTACAAAAAGAAAAATAGAAAATCGTACATTGGCTATGTGGCAAATATCGTAGAGACGTTTGATGAGAAGCTATCCTTAATTACCTCTTATGACTTTGAAAAGAATACGGTCAGTGATTATCAGTTTATTTATCAATTTATTGAACACTGGGATCGAGAGAAACCCTGTCAACTGATTACAGATGGCGGATATGGTAGCGAAGATGTTTTCAAAAAAGCGGAAGAAAAAAACATTGATCTTTGTACAACCGCACTACGAGGAATTGATCCAAATCCTTGGGAGGCGGATTTCGTCTTTGATGAAAAGACTCATGCACTTGTTTCCTGTCCGCAAGGATATAAACCTGAAAAATCCAAATACTATCCCTACTTAGATCAAAGTCGTTCAACTTTTAATAAAATACTATGTAAAATGTGTCCTTTCTTCGATCAATGTATTTCTAAAGAACAGAAAAAAACGGTGGTAGTGATAAAATCAGAAAAATCAGTCTTTCGTGCCCAACAAATCAAGCGAATGGAAACAAAAGAATTCAAAAAGTTAGCGAAGCTACGAAACGGAATTGAAGCGATCCCTTCTCTTTTAAGACGTAGATATCATGTCGATTCCATGCCGTTTAGGGGACTCGTGCGCACAAAAATATGTTTTGGATTTAAATTAGGTGCAATAAATGCAAAAAGAATCATAAAAAGACAGAAGGATAAAAAGAAACGTATTGTTGAAAACATAAAAACGGTCAATCTAATGATAAAAATAAATTTTTATCTTACAGATTGACTGTTTCTCTTTTTATTTAGAAGGTTTTGACACCCGAATCTTTATAGTTGAAAAAAGAGAGAACAAAGACACAAATTTGCGTCCTTGTTCTCTCTTTTCATTATTCATAGATAGCTTTCGCAAATCTATCTATCTCTTCATAATTTATTTCTGGTTCTACAAAACCTTTGCGAAAATCTTCAATTTTATTCAACGATTGAAATAGTTTACGGTAAACAACGTTTAAGCTATCATACCTCATTTCTCCACCAAAAATGCTCGTCATTTTAGCATGGGTCAATAAGCATTTATCAAAGAAGGTTTCGAAAAACACGGCATCGCCTACTGTTGTATAGCAGCAAACAAATAATCCAAGATTTTTTTCAAGTAATTGCTGCTTATTTCGTTTGCAAAAGGACGTAATCTTTCTCTGTATCTTCATCATATGAATGGAACCACCAATTATGATAGTATCGAAGTCATTAAGTTTCGGAATTTTCTCCTCAACATTCAACACAGTGACTTTACCCATCATCTGTTCTTTCAAATAGTTCGCACAGTCGGCTGTACTGCCTTTTTGCGACGCGTAAACAATCAACGTATTCACATTCCTCACTTCCCTTCACCTCTATAACTCTTCTCAAATTGAGAAATGTGCTCCTTTAGAATGGAAAGAGCTTCTTCTTCTTTGTCCAGCTGTCCTTCATATAGAGCTAATAAGGTATAAATTGGAGAATAAAACTGCAAAGCCAGTACTTTTGGATCACACTCAATAAAACGGCCCTGCTGGATCATCTTGGAAAAAAGTGTCGTTTGGTAGTTTAAAATATCCGAGATAAAATATTTTTTATAGCTTTTCTTTATTTCAGGATTTGAAAATTGTTCAATTGTCAGCATGCGTCTGAATTGGATTTCCACTTTATCTTTGAAACTCATTAAGAATAAGACTGAGCTGATTTGATAGAGATGATCTAATGAAAACGCACTGTACTCGCCTGCTACTTCTTCAATTTTTCCTAACGGTATCGCCATTTCCTTCATTTTTTCATTATGATAGCTCTCCATATACTCTAAGATCGCATCAAAAATCGCTTGCTTATTCTTAAAATGTTTATACAGCGAGCTTTCGCGTATACCAACTGCTCTTGCAAGATCACGGACAGATGTTCCTTCATAGCCCTTTGTTGAAAAGAGCTCTAAGGCAGAAAGTAATATTTTTTCTTTTGTATTTGGTTTTGACATGATGGCCTCCTATAAAAATAGATTTGCTGAAGTGACAACAAGCATGATTCTGGATGCTTCGATCATAATAATTTTTAAAAGCATGCTTCCAACAATAATGAAAAACAATTTTTTTCTCGTGCTTTGTTTTTTAAGAAGTAGACAAAGAATAGCAGAAATCACAATGACGATTCCTAAGACTGCACCGAAAATCGTTTGCATACTGACTAACGGAAAAAGACCCGGATCAACTGAACCATCAATCGCTTGTTGCACGGTGAAGTGCAGACCATCTCTAGTTGCTCCCAAAATACAAATATACAAACCAACAAAACAAATGCCCAGAATAAACCATCCCCAATGACGGACTTCTGCCCTTTTCTTAACCATAATACATAGAAAAACAAGGAAGCTCATAAGCAAAATAGTTGTTTTGATGCTGATTGCATCGCCAAAATAGAGGTTCATTGTGATCTCCTTTCAGACTTTAGCTAACGATCGTTCTCTTTTCTATAGTTTAGCGAACAATCGTTAGCCTGTCAATATGTTCTTGTTCTTTTTTCAAAAATCCTCCTTAAATACGATTGTTCCATATCCAATATCTACTGTTGATACAGCGATACTAACATGGTTTATGTTTCTTTGCTTTTAACTTAATTTAGGCAGAAGTCGCCCATCATCTATAGGTGGGTGATGAATGCCCTTCGGTATGAGGGTTACCGTCGGTGATTCGAAAACCGACATGAAAGGCTTCTTGCCTATTTATTTTATCCTATGTTATAGTCAGCCTATATAAGAAATGAGCTGATATAACAATGGAATTAGATACTAATAACCATTCAGTATTTCTTCTCTATTATCATCTTGTACTGGTAACTAAATATCGCAGACAAGTAATTGATGATGGAATATCTGAATTTGCTAAAACAACTTTTGAATGAATTGCGGAATCTTATCACATAACTTTAGTTGAGTGGAATCATGATAAAGACCATGTTCATATCCTGTTCAAAGCTCGACCGAAAACAGAGTTGACAAAATTCATCAATGCGTATAAAAGTGCTAGTTCACGATTGATAAAGCGTGATTATCCTAGAGTAAAACAATATCTTTGGAAAGAAAAGTTTTGGTCTAAAAGTTTCTGCCTGTTGACAACTGGCGGCGCACCAATTGATGTCATCAAAAAGTATATTCAGAATCAAGGAAATAACCACAAATAGAGAGTAGATGAATCTTATGGAACGATTAAAAGCACACAAATTTAGAATCTATCCAACGGAAGAGCAAGAAATATTCTTTGCTAAATCTTTTGGTTGTGTCCGTAAGGTCTATAATCTGATGCTTGATGATCGAATGAAAGCCTATGAAGAAACGAAAAAAGATTCTTCTAAAAAAATGACTTTTCCTACACCTGCCAAATACAAGACAGAGTTCCCGTTTTTGAAGGAGGTTGACAGCCTAGCTTTAACCAATGCTCAACTTAATTTGGATAAAGCTTACAAAAATTTCTTTCGTGATAAATCAGTTGGGTTTCCTCGGTTCAAAAGTAAAAAAAATCCGGTTCAAAGCTATACGACTAATAATCAAAATGGAACAGTGAGCTTATTAGACAATAAATTCATTAAAATACCGAAGTTGAAATCACTTGTTAGAATTAGGCTTCATAGACAACCTAAAGGAACTATCAAATCTGCCACAATATCACGTCATTCAAGTGGTAAATATCATATTTCCTTATTGTGTAAAGAAGAAATAGTTGAGCTTCCTAAAACTAATTCTGCTATTGGGATTGATCTCGGTATAACTGATTTTGCTATTTTTTCTGACGGTCAAAAGATCGATAATAATAAATTT
>NZ_NGLG01000002.1:1365206-1386601 GCF_002140655.1 Enterococcus sp. 3H8_DIV0648
ACAGATTGACTGTTTCTCTTTTTATTTAGAAGGTTTTGACACCTGAATCTATAAAGAAAGTATAAAATCTTTACATGAATAAATCGCTTTGTAGCGGGTATATCTATGTCTGGCTTCACGAACTAGCTTTATCGGCAATAAGCAAAAATATTTCGAAATTTGAGAAGCAATTTAGAAATATTTTGGTCTTATTGCTCAAAAGCTGAGCGAGTTCGCGAAGCCTTTCTTAATTTTTCCGATAGACTTCCGTCATGTAAACGAATACAATTGCATTAACGCTAGTTTTTAGTTTGCGATTGTGGAGGCGAAGAGATGGAGTTTATTGGTGTTTTGTGTCTGATTTTAGTGTGTGTCACTGTTGCGAGCCATTTTTCGCGAAGGATCGGCATACCAGCGGTGATCGGGCAGCTGCTCGTGGGGATTCTGCTGGGAAATGGGGGACTGAAAATCGTCCATCCAGATATTCTGGTGACGGATTTTTCTGAGATCGGAGTCATTTTACTGATGTTTCTTGCAGGGATCGAAAGTAACTTGCCGCTGCTGCGAAAGTATTTTCGGCCGGGGGTGTACGTGGCTTTGCTGGGGATTCTATTCCCGTTGCTACTGGGAACCGGCAGTGGCAATCTCTTTGATATCCCATTTAACCAGTCCTTTTTCTTTGGGTTGATTTTGGCGGCAACGTCTGTCAGTATTTCGGTCGAAGTTCTGAAGGAATTAAAAGCAGTCAACACGAAGGAAGGTTCGACGATTCTAGGAGCCGCAGTCGTTGATGACATTTTGGTGGTCTTGATCGTTAGTCTGTGTATGCCCTTATTGGGAGTTGAAAGTACCAGCGACCGATCTCTTGGCTTCATGTTGATTGCGCAGGTTCTCTTTTTCATCGCGGTCTTCTTCTTGATTCGCTGGGGGGCGCCTTATTTGATGGAGTTGAGTAAAAAAATATTTGCTCAGTCTTCTGTGATTATCGTTTCTTTGACGTTGTGTCTGAGTATGTCTTATTTGGCTGATTTCATCGGACTAAGTTCAGTGATCGGAGCGTTTTCTTGCGGGATTGCGATTGGTCAGACGAATGTCTGGAAAGATGTGCGATACAATATCGAGGCGATCGGCTATGCCGTGTTTATTCCAGTCTTTTTTATCAGTATCGGTTTGGAAGTGACCTTTGATGGTCTGACTAAGCAGTTGCTGTTCATCATTGTTTTTACCGCCATCGCCATTTTTTCAAAGCTTTTGGGCGGATTTCTCGGAGGAAAGCTGTCGGGCTTTGGGAATCAAAGCAGTTTGATGGTGGGTTCAGGGATGGTTTCTCGCGGAGAAATGGCTCTGATCATTGTGCAACTGGGCTTTCAGGCGCATTTAGTAGTTGGAAAACACTATTCTTCTATTATTTTGGTCATCCTGTTTACGACCTTATCATCGCCATTTTTACTAAAATATTTTACGAAAAAACTGTATTCATAAAAAAGGCCTGTCACGTTTAAAGCGTGGCAGGCTATTTCTTTAGTCTTTGGCGAAAGAAATCACTGGGGACAATAAGAGAAAGCTGATCACCGTACCTTCTCGCACCATCAGGGTCAAATGGAAGGTAAAAGTCAGCAGCAAAGCGATCGCAATACAGAATAGATCAATGCTGTAGCGGTAAAACTTGAAGCTATAAGTGGTTCGTTCAGCTAAAAATAAACAAAAGGTCTCGATCGGGAATTTAAGCAGCTGATATTTCAAAACTTTTCCCGTCCCGATCCCGGCGATGATCGTCCCCAAAATGAACAGCAGGCATTTTAACAGATAAGAATGGAGCGTAAAAAGCGGGAAAACAAAATAGGTAAACAGATTGATCGCTGAGCCGAAAAACAATAAAGCAATGCTCATCGTCAGATAGTTTTTCAGCTTAGGCTGCCGATCCAGCAGTAAACAGCTAATCAAAAATAAGAAATTCAAGATAGCAGTGATAGTCCCGATTTTGATCTGGCTAAATTCAGCCAATGTAGCATTCAGCGAGTTGAAGCTGCTGACGCCGATGCTGGCTTTCAGTGTTAAGCTGATCCCAAAAGCACTCAGCAGATAGTAAAAAAAAGAAAGAGTTAAATTTTTTCGATTCATCATGATTGTTCCTCCGATAACTAATTGATAGGATGAGTATGCCGGAAATAAAAAATGACAACTAGGAGATATAGCCTAATTAGGAGAAAAAATGAAAAAAGAAAACTATGATGAATCAAACAAGCACAGCTTGAACCACCTGCAGCTACCATTTTTGACTGAGACGATCTTAAGGCAAAGCTTCATAATCGACTACGACCGCAACGAAAAAATCGTTAGTCAGACGACTAAACTAGATTATCTCTATATTATATTGGAAGGAAAAGCCCGCATCATTCAACAGGAAGCGAATGGAAAGAACCTGATCCTGCAGTTTCTTGAGACCGGTGATTTTATTGGGGAGCAGACGCTGGTGAAGGCAGAAGCAATGCCCAAAGATGTGATCGCGATCGATTCTGTTCGCTGTTTGGCGATTCCGATGGGAGTGGTGGAAAGTACTTTAATGAAGCAGCCCGAATTTCCGACCTTTATCGCTCAGTACATCGGAAAAAAACTTCTGCTGCGAATGACGCATTTTTCAAATGCTCAAACCTTTGAGTTAAAATATCGTCTAGCGGCATTATTAGTAGAAGTTGCCGTAAACGATCAATACAGCGAAAACAACACACAAATCGCCGATTATTTAGGCGTCAGCTACCGCCATTTAACACACACTTTCAAATACCTGCGGGACAATGGGTATATTGAAAAAAACAAAGGCGGATATTTAATCGATCAAAAGAAGCTTCATGAGCTGATTCGAGCGGGGAATGAAGCTTAAAAAACATGAAGAATAGACACTTGATTTGTGAAAGAGACGGACTCGTCTCATGAACAAACAACCACAAAACAAAAGCCGAACGACTTTGCAGCTATCAAGAATGATAGTACAAGGTCGTTCGGCTATTTAGCGTTTTATAAAGATTACCAGCAGGTCGCTTAAAGAAGATGCAGATTGTTAAATGAAGCACAAGAACTTCAGTCTTCCATGAAATTGTTGATCTTAAAAAAAACTATTTCTCCGTATACTTAAGATATCAAATGAATAATAAAAAAATTATAAAATGGATTGGACTTTCAATCGAATTGGTTAAAAACTTTTTAAAAACTTAAAATTTTTGTTTTTTAAAAATTAGCAGGTATTAGTTTTGGTCTACATGTATTCTGTCTCTTATACACATCTAGATGTGTATAAGAGACAGAAATAGTTGAGCTTCCTAAAACTAATTCTGCTATTGGGATTGATCTCGGTATAACTGATTTTGCTATTTTTTCTGACGGTCAAAAGATCGATAATAATAAATTTACGTCAAAAATGGCAAAAAAACTAAAACGTGAACAACGTAAATTGTCGAGACGGGCATTACTAGCTAAAAAGAAAGGCATCAATCTCTTTGAAGCAAAAAACTATCAGAAACAAAAACAAAAAGTTGCTCGCCTGCATGAAAAAGTAATGAATCAACGCAACGACTTTCTGAATAAATTAAGTACAGAAATTATCAAAAATCACGATATTATCTGTATTGAAGACTTAAATTCAAAAGGTATGTTACGTAATCATAAACTAGCTAAAAGTATTTCGGATGTATCGTGGTCTAGTTTTGTGACTAAATTACAATACAAATCTGATTGGTACGGACGTGAAATTATCAAAGTAGATAAATGGTTTCCTTCCAGCCAAATTTGTTCAGAATGTGGGCATAACGATGGCAAAAAGATGCTCGAAATCCGAGATTGGACTTGTTCTGTTTGTCATGCTCATCATGACCGAGACATCAACGCAAGCATCAATATTCTGACCGAAGGACTACGACTAAAACAATTAGCATAGATACAATCAAGAACCGTAGGAACTACGGGGATAGCTTGGTAAATAAGAGAAACCGCTGTGAACAAAGAAATACGTTCGCAAGTAAGCTCTATTCCCAAGAAGCTCCCACTTCAAGCGTTAAGAACCGTTAGGTTTAGCTAAGTGGTGAGTAGTTCACTGGTTATCCTGATCTGGATTGGAGAAAATTCCGAGATGTTCGCAGAATCAATTGATCATAGCGCACTATTCTCGGTATTGATTTTGACAGAACATCCAGCAGTCTGAAAGCTCTTAGATAGAAACAAATTCCAACGCGATTTACAAATGAAACCATTTACACTCGAACTTGCTGATAGTAGACTTGAGGTAAGAATAAATAGGATGTGATGGAATGGATATCAAAGCAATCGTACTGGATATTGATGGTACGCTATTAACCTCAGAAAAAATCATTTCAGAAAAAACTAAACAGGCCTTGATCGCGGCTCAAGAAAAAGGCATCAAGGTGATTTTAGCTTCAGGACGCCCAACGACGGGGATGTTTGAACTGGCAGAAGAGCTGGAAATGACAAAATATGAAGGCTATCTCGTTTCTTATAATGGTTCGCAAGTAACGGATTACCTAACAAAACAAGTTGTTTTCAACCAAGCGATGAGTGTCGAAACAGGACAAGCGATCTTAGATCATTTGAAACATTTCGATGTTTTGCCGATGATTGACAAAGAAGACTATCTTTATGTAAATGACGTTTACAACGGGACGCTCCATTTACCTGATGGTGATTTCAACATTATTGAGTATGAAGCTCGCGGCGGTAACTTTAAGCTTTGTGAAATCGACGATCTGGCAAACTTCGCTGACTTCCCGATCAATAAAATTTTGATCGCAGCGCAACCGGAATATCTACAGGAGAATGTTGAAGCAATCTATGCGCCATTTAAGGAAACAGTCACTGCCGCATTTTCGGCTCCCTTCTATTTTGAGTTCACAGATAAAGGAATTGATAAAGCCAAAGCGTTAAATACTGTTTTCCCTGAATTAGGCATTCATTCTTATAATATGATCGCATTCGGTGATGGCCATAATGACCGTTCGATTATTGAATACGCCGGAATCGGTGTCGCTATGGGAAATGCTGTCGATGATTTGAAAGAAATAGCCGATGACGTGACCCTTTCATGTGACGAAGATGGGATCGCGGTTGGGTTGGAGAAATATCTTTAGTTTGCACAAACAAGCTAGGCAATTACATGCCTAGCTTGTTTTTTGCATTCTGAGTGATTTTATTGCTCGTTTTCTTTTCTTTCTTCTAACTCAGCTTTGATCTTCGGATAAATTTTATCTAAATTGTAAAACTGCATCGTGATAATTGAGCATATAATCAAAATCATTGGAACATACAGATACATGGCTTGAATCGCGAAAAGTGCTTTCCCATTTTGAATTGCCTCACCTGGCTGGTACATTCCCCAAGCAAGTAAAGCGCCAGCTAATCCGCCAGAGATTGCCTGCGCGACTTTCCCTAAAAATCCATTGATGGCTGAAAGTGAACCAGAGACATTGACCCCAGTCTTCCATTCGCCATAATCAACCGGATCTGCCTGCATCGAAAAATAGATGCTTTCCTTTATTCCGTAGCCGATCGCTGAAATAAATGCACCAAACAAAATACCGGATACTGCCTTATCAGCGAACATAATAATTACCAATCCAAGTAATTGAATACTGGAAGACAACGTATAGAGATTTCTCTTCCCGATTTTTTTGGCTAAGATCGGGACGAAAAAGTTTGCGAACATTGGAACGATCGACATAATAGTTGCGACGGTGATCGAGAGTGCTTTATTTCCAACAACAACTGTAAAATAATAAACCAATGCGCTTGATTGAATGAAGAAGCTGGTCCACATAAAGAGAATATTAACAGCAAAGATCAACCAAGGTTTATTTTGCTTTAAAGAGTGAAAGACCGTTTTCAGCGAAATGCTTTTTGATCCTTGGGCCGGCAATTCTCGCACGCTAAAGAAGGTGAAGAAGAATAAAAGACAGCCGACGATCCCAAAAATTCCCATAACAATCTTGAAGCCAACTCTTTCATTACCATTTCCGAAAAATGCCACTAAAGCCAACGCTGTCGAGCTTACGATCGTTGCTCCTAAAAAGGCAAAGAATTTACGCGACGTCGATAGTGCGGTTCTTTCCTCCGTATCATTCGTAAGACTAGGCAAGATCGAAGCCATCGGAACATTTACTAAAGTATAGGCCAATGATAAACCGAAATACGTCACATAGGCATAAGCTAACTTTCCTGAAGCTGAAAAATCAGGCACATTGAAACAAAGAAACGCAAAAAGAGCAAATGGAATCGCGCCGAAAAGAAAATATGGGCGTGATTTCCCCCATCGTGTATTGGTGTGATCAATCAAATAGCCTACCAGCAAATCCGTAATACCATCCACAAACCTAGTAACAACGAACATCAAACTAATGGATGCAGCATTCAGATGCATAATATCGGTATAAAAGTACAAAAGATACAGCGAGATCATTTGCCAAATCAGATTGCAGGCCAAATCCGACACGCCATAACCAATCCGCTGCTGCCACTTCATTAGCCGCTTTCTTTTCAATTGATTCGTTTGTGTAGTTTCCATAATAATACTCCTTTTTATAACCATGACATTTCTTACAAACGACGTGTTAGCAGATGGCTCGAATACTAGCTGCTTTTTCGAGCCATCTTTATCCAAAGACAACTGTCTTTACTTATTTGCCAACAAATATTTCCCAATCAAATAGGCCGGTGTACAGCTCCAAGCATGACAATAGCTGTTGAGGATCGGGCTGCCATAGGGGGAGAACTCTAGATCTTCTGGCTTAAAGGCTTCCCAAAAAGTGTCTGCTCCAAGCTCGATCATTTTTCCCCAGTAGTCTTTCATCAACTTAATCGCTTCTTCTGAGCAATCGGCAATAAACAGTGCCTCTACAACATGGTGATACATATAAGGTGTCGCGATTCCTTTTATGGGAAAATGATTCTTCATCATTTCTCGCATAATGCGCTTATTTGTCCTCTTATCAAAGACTTCCGCCAAGACCATCCAAACCTGACTTGCGACATTCACTTCATTCGTTCCTTCGATAATGAACTGTTTTTGTTCAGTATCAAATAAGGCTTGTTTGGAAAAATCAACCATCTTATTTAACAATTGTTGATAGTGTGCTTTTTCCGATTCATTGTAGGCTTCTGCTAATTTTAAAAATCTTTTCAAGGTATAAATCATGATGGCCTGTCCAGCCGTTGATTTTTCGAAATCATTGGACCAATCGACAAAGACCGGCCAATCTTCTGTTAAAACTAATCGGCCTTGACTATCCACTTGCTCAAGCGCTAAATCGACAGCTTTTTTGGCGATGGGATACAGATTTTCTAAGGCATCATAATCTTTTGTGTGCTCAACATAATCATATAGCGAGGTCACGAAAAAGAGACTGTAGTCAAATAAGAACGTGTCATCCGGTGTCAGCTCTGGCTCTGTGAACACATTCGCCGGGATTTTCCCATCATTTGTACGCATGCCGCCAAAAAGATATAAGCAGCGCTTAGCCAAAAACAAATCATTGAAGGTGTAATAATTTGCTAAAGCCTGCAAACGCAGATCCCCCAGCCATAATCGGCGATCTCGTTTCGGGCCATCTTCAAAAACAGTCTGCATACAATCCAGCAGCGTCTTTACAGAGACATTGTAGATTGCTTTCAATTCCTCATCTTCAATAGTGACAGCTGGCAATTGATCCATTGAAACCGAACTTTTAGCGACAAACAACGGATTACTGAAGCTTGCTTTCCACTTAGGCGAAGTATCGATGACCGTCAACTCCACATAGCGGCAGCTATAACGCCTAGGTAATTTCAATGTTGCAGGCAATACATCTAGGTGGACATACTCTTCTTGAATCCATGATCGCGATAGCCAACCGTCATAATCCGCTGAATCGGCATACAATTCTGATGGCACCTCCGCAAATTTCAATCGTAAATATAGCGGTGCATCCATCGGTGACCCGACCGAAGCGATATCAACACTAAATTGCCCGACATAGTGATCCCCTAAATCTAAAATCAACGACTCATCTCTGCCAAGTGAGTAATCATTTAATGACAAAATATTCTTTTTGCTTTCGCGTAATTCAAAGTCATTTGCTCGCTGATCTTCAGGAATCCGCTCCACGATCCGAATTGGTCGAACTTCTGTTTCAAGCAATGCAGGAATATTCGCCTCTGCTCGTTCTAATAAATTTTTATCATAATCCCAAACCACATCATTATTAATTTGAAAGGTAAAAGCCATGCTCATTCTCCTCACTAACTCTCTTTTTATTGCACTGTGACATCGGTATCTTGAATAGCCTCGACGTTATGATTCTCAGACGTTCCATATTTTTTCTGCAATCTCATCATGACGATCCCAGCGATGGTCGCTAACAGGACGATTCCTGCAAATCCAATCATTGATGATTGGATGCGATCCGGCATCACCAAGTAAGGAGTAACAAAAGCAAAAAGTCCGCAGCATAATCGTGAAAAACCATTGATGAAGCCTTGAAGCGATGCTCTAGTTTCAGCAGGAAATGATTCTTGGGTCCACACTTTATAAATCGCTTCACCAGCTAATGGATTACCGAAATTATAAAAAGCAATCGTAATAGCTAAAGCGATAAAGCCAGCTCCGCCGCCGATCAATGCCATGCCTACCATCGCCGCAAATTGTACGAAAGCACCGATGAAGAAAGCCTTGTTGCGGAATTTCCCACCAGAAATCGATGCAAAAACAATCGTAGTAGCTAAAGAAACAATGTTTAGCACGATTCCCAATCCAGTAGCTTGGGTTTGAGTTGCGCCAGCATTTGTTAACGCATAGGTCTGGAATTGACCCCATGTATTTGCCAATAAATTCCAACACACATAAAAAGTAATAATGGCTAAGAAGAACCCTAAATATTTATTTTTGTTCTGACCAAAAAGCACGGTTTTAAAGGACACCTCTTGGCCTTGTTCAGTAATCGTCTTGTTAGCCGCTTGGCGGGCATAGCCTTCTTCATGGAAGGTTTTGAACTTCGCTGAAAGTGTCCGCCATAGCCAGGTCACTACTGCAAAGCCGAATAAAATAGCAAAAACGATCCGCGCCCCCAGAACACCTTCGATCCCAGAAAGTAAGAAGGAACAGATATAAGAAATAAAAACACCGATTTGCCAAAAGATTTGTGTCGAAGAAACCAGCTTAGCCGATGTCGTTTCATCTGGTGCATCATGGGAAACCACAGTCAAACTAATTGGTAAATCTGCTCCAGATGACGCTCCCATAATGATCACTCCTGCTAACAGCATCAAGAAACTATTGGAAAAAATACAGATCGCCGCACCAATCGCATAAAAAAGATTTAGCCAATTAAACGATCGAATCAAGCCGAATCCTTTACTGATATTTCCTGCAAACATCGAGCCAAAGGCAATCGCAAAAGTCAAACCACCTGAAAGAATCCCAACCTGTCCAGTCGTTAATTCCAACCCCTTTTGCCAAACAGGAATCGTCGCAGACAAGCCGACGATACAGCCTGACCCCAACATAGAACCTATTCCAGCCGCAGTCGCCAAAGGTGAATACCTTTTCACTAATGAATTTGTTGAATCATTTTTTTTACTCACAATCACACACTCCATTTCATCTTTCTAATCAGCTGATCAACTTACGAGCTAATTGTAAGCGTATTACACATTTCCAACTATGGTCTAACGACAGATGTTTTTTATCCAAACTACAGAAAAAGACTTTCCTTCAAAAAAGGAAAGTCTTTTAAATTTCATTTTTAATTATCTGTGTTTTCACTTGCTTCGGCGTCTTTTCGGTGAATCTAGCAAACAATTTGTACAGTGAAGGCAATGAATAGAAACCAACTTCATAGGCGATTTCTTCGATACTTTTATCCGTTTCCTTCATCAGCTCCAAGGCCGTCTGATATTTGGCAGAATTGATTAAATCCTGAAAGGTCCTGCCAGTTTCCTTTTTCAATTTATTTCCCATATAGTTTGGATTATAGCCAAACTCATCGGCTAAGTCTTTCAAACTAAGGTGTCTAAAATGAACATCGATATACTTTAAGATATTGATGATTTCTTCATCTTTTTTCTGGTAATTATCTAAGCTCTCCTCTTCGATCATTCGTGTTAATTCAATCAATAGAAGGGACAACAATAAGTTGGCCGCGCGCATAAAATACCTTTTCTTTTGAAAATATTCCAAGATTAGGTTATGAATGATCTCCTGAACCTCATCATTCATCCCACAATGAAAGTGAATAAAAGCATCATGTGCGCCAGATTTATTTGAAGCATTCATTAGAAATTCGTTGACTAATCCCGTCGATTTGACCATATTGATGATGATATCCGTTGTGATTGATTCATCCTTCAGCAAAATATTGATCAATAAATCATTTTGACCTAATGGATCAATTCGTTGAACGATATCCTTATCTAGCAAAATGATTTCACCTTCGTTCAACACCACTTTCTTCTCATTAACATACTGTGTGCAGCTTCCAGACAGCATATAGTTGAACTCCACAAATTCATGCGTGTGCTTGGGCATTTCTGAATACCGATGATGTTTATTAATGAAAATGTTGCCCTCTTTAAAAAAGCTGCTGCTTGGCATTTTAGGAATCTCAACTTCTTCAAAAGGCAGATGCTGATCATTGACATTATAGCCCTTTGTACGTTGGATCTTTTCGATTTCATTTTCATGCAACAGTAAATCCTTTAGTTCCTCTAGTTTCATTTGAGTTCCTCCAACTAGCCCTTTCACAAATAGTTAATAACCCTCTTCATAGAATAGCATCCACACTAATGAAAGAAAAAGTTTTTTATACACCAATGACTATTTCAAAAAATAAGGCTCCATACAAAACCTTGCTTTAAGTATTAAATATTCACTTCCGAATTCCCAAAATTCACAACAAAATCGATCCCTTCGACTCCGAAATACTCAGTAATTCGTTTCTTTAACTCCTGCATCGCTTGGTCAGCACGTTGGGCTTGCTGGGCATTGACTGATTCCATAAAGAAAATGACATCTTTCGTTGTTTCTGTCAGCATCGTTCGTTGCGCTTCCCGCCAGTTCAGGCAGCGGCAAATGGCTCCTTCATCATCGTAATAAATGATCTCACCAGGCAAGGCTGGCGCATCGGCATCAGCGCCTAACGGTAAGAAGGCTTCTCCACCGACAGCTTGACCTAAACGAAGATCTCCAGCTACCTTTTGCAAGTCCTCGCCCCCACATGGCACTGCAAATTCCAATGAAATACTATTATAAATATCTACTAGCGGGTTGATTTGGGAAAACTCACGATCCTGACTAACCCTTTTTAACAACGCTTCGATTGAAGAGCGGGCACCCTTTTTTGTTTTGAATTGGCTAAAAGCGCCGCGCCAATCTGCAATTACCGGATTTTGGCTGAAGGTTTCTTCCTGCAGAAATCCCTTCGCAGCTTCTTTTCCTTGCGCTAATAGATCAATCAAATAGGTATCGGTTTCCTGTGTTTGGTTATCTTTAATGCCTTTTACGATCAATAGGTTAATTTGTGCCTCGGGAAAAATTTCCCAGAATGAAGGTTCTGCGATAAATGTTGTCATATGATTACTCCTTTGTTTGTTTTAAATAAGGTCGCTTATTGCCCTTTTTGACGGATAGCCATTCTTCATCGATATTAGCGGTCAGGGTCTTCAAGGTTTTAGCAAATACCTCTACTTCCTGTGCGGATAAATTTTGCAGCGCGATTTGATTCGAATATTCGTTTTCCAGTTGGATAATTGGAGCGAGTTCTGCTCCTTCTGCGGTAACAAATAGACGACGGATTTTTTTGTTTTTCGAATCAGGCTTCTTCTCAATAAAGCCTTTCTCCTCCAACTTTTTAATGGCTCGGGCCGCAGTGGTTCGATCAACTTTGATCATCTCGGCTAATTTATCAGGAATGATGCCGGGATTCTCGAAAATTCGGGTCAGATACAGGTATTGTCCTTTGGAAAGCTGATACTCTTTAAATTCAATATTGGCGATAGAATCCAAGGCTCTGGCGATCTTGCCAATCTCTCTAAGAACATCGATCATTTTAATCCTCCTTATCCAAGTCATGCTTATCATAATTTATTTTTGTTGCAAATGCAACAAAATATTCAACGACAAAAAAAAAGCATAGAATGAAACAGCTTCTACACTTTCTTCGTTTTTTCGTTTCTTTTTTGAATAATTTTTTGTCCGAGGTTTGCCCAATCTAACGGGCGCGGAGGTGATAACCAAACAACACAGTCAATATTGTAAGCAATTCCTATATCTCTTGAGTCAGTCAATAAAATATCGGCGGTTTCAATATCGGTGATGATTCTAGCTCCGACTAGATGGAAAAAGTTTAGATTTTCCGTAATGAATTGGTTGTATAAATTGCCCAAGGAAAAATCAACATAGACATTGATCACCTCAACGAGTGTCTCTTTTGAAAAGGAATCTAAAATCAAAAATAAGTATTGGAAAAGGACCTGCTTCTTCTTACAAAATAATTCTGGTTCGCTATGTTGCAGCCCGGATATATACACACGACAAAATTCTAAGACAGCAGGATAATTTTGCTGGAAATAGATGATATTAATTTCCGGTTGAATGGTTTCGCTTGCTTGACTTGTTTCCAAAAATTGAAAATGCAAAAAATTGCTTTGCTCCAAGAACTGCTCGTGCTTTTCAGGCATCTCCATTAATTTGGGAAAAGACTCGATCAGCTTCGTCAATAAATTTTGGCTCCAGTTCAGAATCTGCTTGTTTTCCCGCAGCTTCAATTTTTTCCCCAGCTCTTCTGACCGAGAATAATAAAAACTCAAGAAAGCGCAGACTTCTGCTTCCCGCGCCTCAGCAGGAACACGAACAAAGAAACTATCCGTCAATTCTTCTTTAATGTCTTCCATTGATAGGACATTTTTATGATCCTCTTCGACAAATTTTTGTTGGCGAATTCTTAGATCGGTTACGTATAAATAGTGCTCTAAAGCCGTTTTTTGATGAACGGTCAGCTTCGTGTCCTTCAATTTCATTTGCTTAGCCTGAACAAAGCTCCTTGTTTGATCAAAAATTTGTAAATTGCATTTATAGATACGAGAAAACAGCTCCGTCAGAAATAAACGAACGTTCTTTTCACTTTCACCAATGAGGCGGAATTTTTTATCGATCGAAAGCTCATAAGCTGCAAGGTATTTATTTAACAGCTTGTAATTATTGTAGGCGATCGGATAACTGAGCAGTGTCTTCTCCGAGAAATCATTCAGCGATTTGAACTTGCCTAAAACAGCTCCTAGTAAAATATTAAAGCCGGTTGATTCTGCTACATAGTTTTCTAGAAGGGTTTCCGAGCTGGCCGTTCCGGTGATCTCCAGCTGTACAAAGGGTTCCTCTAAAAACACATGGATCTCCTGAGTCAAACCATATTTTTCCAAATCCTGGATTAATTGTTCAATGGTACTTTTAAGCACAAAATTTGAAATCGCCAAATGATCCATGATTTCTTTTTTGGATAGCGCAAAATAGGAGCTGCGCTCTAATTGCTTTAAAAGCTGGTATTTCCGCCATTCTTCTTTTGCTAGTAAATTTTCAAGCAAAGTGTTCACTCACCCTTGATGTTAAATTTCCATTGGATTTACCGTACAAGACAACACCTGACAGCAGATAAGCACTTTGAGCAATATCCGCAAAGTCATTGGGTGCACCGCCCGATCCGCCGCCACTATCAGGCGGAAGGATGGTCGTATTCTGCGAAAAAAAGAATTCATCGTCTAACATCAGAACTTGGTTCTTCGGATGTTCCTTGAACTTTGGCAGATAGGGATTTGGGATTGAGAAATCATCGTCTTTGTCCGCTTGCTTCAAGCCATTTTTAGGCAGCAAGTTGGCTGGCTGCCCTTCACTTTGAGCAGGATCATTTTGAGCATCGTCCTCTTCCTTGTTTTGCATAGTCACTTCGGATTTGGATTCTTCTGAAGAATTTGACTCAGCTGATTGTGTGGTTGAATCATTTTCCACTAAATAATCACTCATATCGTGCTCTTCATTAGGTATTGGAGTAATCGTATTCTGCGGGTCCAGCGGGTCATAGATGGCCGTGTTTGCAAAAACATCTTCTGAATATAAAAAGATCGATGCTCCGATGGCGACCAACAATGAACGGGTCCATTTTTTCTTCATCCCATCACTCCTTTTTGTAATTTACTGGCTGATCTTAGTAATGAGTCTTATTCCGATTAACAAGCTGACTAGATACAGAAGCACTACACCGATACAATAGATCAGATTTTTTTGCTGATTTTTTTTCTGGATCAGTTGCGTCTGCTGCAATAGTTTTTGCCTGCTTTTCTTCGTTGGCTGCTGAACTAATTCTCCTTTAACCACAAACCGCTGTTCGGTATGGGTTGGTTTGTCACAGGTGATTAGTGTGATTTCCGCTTTGTTTCTGTTTTCCAACACCTCAAGCTCGGTTTGCTGGATGAGCTTGGTTTGACTAACTTTATATTGATAGAATTGATTTTGATATTCCAAATAAATCGGGTCGCCAACTGCTGCATTCAGCAACTTGCCAAACAGCAGATTGTTTTGCCCTAAATGATGTCCAATCACAACGATATTTTGCTTTTCCGCTTTTCTTTCTGGAAAAAGCATCCCTGCGCCAACCAAAAGCTGCTCATTCGTTACACCTGAAAAAAGCGGCAGGCTGATCTCGACTTTGGGAATAATAATCTGACCGGTTGAATAAAATGTTTGCTTGTTTTCAAAGGCTAATACATCTGTCAAATCGGGCGGCTGAACCGCTTCTAAAGAAACATTTTCCGAAACATCCCCCGTTTCGATTGGTTTGATCGAAACGGTTTGGGTTCGATAAATAATTAATACTTGTTTCATAAACGGCAGAAACAATAGCGTGATTGCCACACAATAAATCAAAATGAGGCTAAACCGGATCTTTTTTGTCATTTTTCTTCTTACGCCAAACGATGAATAGGATGATCACTACTAATAATAAAACCCCAATCAGGATATACAGCCATGTGTAATCTTTTTTGATCGTGACATCTGAATCGTTCAATTTCTTCGCTACCTCGGCCTTAATCTCAAAATCCTTTTCCAATGACCAATGGTATTGGTAGCTCTCTTCCTTTGAACTGCCCTTTGCTTGGAATTGATAGCTTCCGGCTGGATCTTGTTGACCGTAGGCTTCGATTTTCATCGTGTATTTCCCAGCCTTTAGACGATCCCCTTTTAACGGTACGGATAAATTGAAGTTAGAATTCGGCGCCATCTGCATGTCAGACTGCTCATCTGTATAGAGTGCTTCAGTGCTGCCCTTTTTAGTGATCGTTGTTTTAGTCGCTAATTGATTCAAATAGGTCGCGTTGGGATTTTGCAGATTTCCTTGGATGACATTGCGGGCATTGCGCTGATTTGGACTCACGTTTTGCAGCTTCAAGTCTGGAGCGCCGTTATCAGTTGTTTGGCGCATCAACAGGGCTACGACATAGGAATACTCGTTTTTGATCGCTAGACCCTTGTCATTTTTATCCGAAGAAGCGCTTGTTTTGTCGGTTGTTTTTTCTTTAAAGGTGATACCGCCAGCGATCACACCAGCAAATTTTTCATTCGGCATATGTATTTTTACTTTGTATTCGGCCGCAGATTGCGGTTTTAGGGTGATTTCTTCTGGTGCCTCGACATAATTTTTTATATCGTATTTTAGTGTTTTATCCGCTTTGATCGCATTTTTGCTGTACTCGACTACACCGTTGCCATTGGTTGTCGCACTATTGATTTGAGCCTCTACGACTACTTCTTTATCGGTATCATTTCGCAGATCGACGGTCAATGTCTCCTCTTGATTTGGCGCCAATAATAAATCAAAGTACGTTTTTTGCTTGTCGATTTGGTTTTCTGACGGCTTAGGTGTTACCGCAAAATTGAATTCCGAAGCAAAACTTGGTGTCGTCATCATTAAACTACTAAAAACAGTTGCCGCTAGTATCGCCATTTTTCTAAATTTCATCGTCTCGTTATCCTCTCAGTGAAAGAAAGGGATGTTTCCAGCATCCCTTTTTTCCTTCTTATTAATTAGTTTCCTGGTGTGTCGCTAAGTACCCAAGTAAATGTTGTTGAATATTTTTTAGCATATTTCGTAGTTGAACCTGGCACACTTAATTCAATACTGTCAGCTGCTGTCGCCGCATTGGTACCCCAATCAAGCAAGTAAGTCCCAGAGCCTTGTCCATCTTTAGCTGCCATAACATCCTTCAAATCACCTGATGGATCTGCCACGATTGTTGCTTGTCCAGTTGGTTTTTCTGAGTCAGAAGCCGTCACGACATTTCCGTTTTTGAAGGTAATCTCAGCACCAGTTAATTCATCAGCATCCGCTGTTTGGAACTGACTGTTTTGCTTCATTTGTAAGGTCCAGCCTTTTTCTGTTCCGCGATTGTCTGTTACTTGGACAAAGTTCGGTCCGGTCTTCTCTACACTATCTTTATCGATGTATTTTTGGGCCTTTGCTTTATAGACTTCATCTTTAGACGTGATCTTTTGTGTACCAAAGTCTAGGCTTGACGCATAATCGATCGATAAAGGTCCTGCTGTTCCTGGTTTTGGACCCGTTGGATCAGTTGGATCGACTGGGTCAACCGGATTGGTTGGGTCAACGGGATCGACCGGATTCGTCGGATCAGTATTTGGTGTAAAGGTAATCACACCATTTGAATCATAATCGCCGCCGTCTGCCGCAAATGTTGTTGTAGTGCCTAATGTTACTCCTGCTAAAATAGCTGCTGCTAAAAATAAAGAACCAAATTTTTTCATGTTAAGTAATCCCCCTAATTTATATTAATTTCCTGGTACGTCAGACAAGCTCCATGTCAATGATGTGCTGTATTTCACAGCATCTTTAGGTGTGCTGCCGGGCACTGACAAGGTAACTGCTTTCGTCACTTCAGCATCGACTTCGTTTCCGTCTTTATCCGTTTCTTTGACTGTTTCAACTGTTCCCCAACGATCTGAATAAGTTCCAGCCCCTTGATCAACTTTCGCCGACATTACTAAGCTTTCGGTTCCTGCAGGATCTAGTTCGATCGTTGCAGCGGCTGTTGGAAATACTGCGGTTGAGTTGCTGTTAACTGTTGGGCTGACAAGTTTCACTTCTGAGCCTGTCAAAGTATCATTCAAAGTACCTGTTGCCTTGAATTGACCATTTTGTTTAACCTTCAATGTCCAACCTGCGTTATTCCCGCGGTTGTCAGAAACTTGAACATAGTTTGGTGTTGCCGCGCGGCCGTCTTTGAACTGTTGCGCTCTTGCATAGTAAACTTCATCTTTATTCGTGATTTTATTTACCCCAAAGTCTAATGAGGATGCATAGTCGATGGATAACGGTCCATCTGTTCCCGGATTTGGTCCAGTAGGATCGGTTGGATCGACTGGCTCCACGGGATTTGTTGGGTCAGGATCGGTCGGATCAACGGGTTGAGTCGGGTCCGTATTGGGAATGAACTCCACCACGCCGTTTGAATCATAATCTACAGATGCTGCATGTGAAGTCAGTGCTCCAACGGTTGATAGCGACAGTGCTGCTAAAGTGGCAACTGTCATAAGTCTTACTTTTTTCATAATTTCTCTCCTCACAATAATGTTTTATTTAAGGTACGTTTTTTAAACTCCAAGTCAAGGAAGTTTGATATTTTTTTGCATATTTTACTGAACTGCCGGGAACGGTCAGTTGAACCGAGCGTCCGCCACTGGACTCATCTGAGCCAAAGCGATAGAGCCATGTACCGATCCCTTTTTCGCTGTTGGCAGTCACGACATCGATCTCCGCATCCAACGGCATTTCGATCGTTGTGCTGGCAGTCGGCGCATACGTACTTGAAAGATTGGAAATCATTTCGCCGTTTTTGAATTGTAATTCGGCGCCTTCAAGCTTTTGTGCTTCTGACGTTTGAAACTGCCCATTTTGCTTCACACTCAATTGCCACCCTGCTCCGGTTCCTCGAACATCCGTCATCTGAACATAGTTGGGACCTTTTTTCTTTGTCCCGTCAAAGTCGGTATATTCTTGTGGAAGAGCATAGTAGGTTTCATTTTTAGTAGAAATCGCTTGATTGCCAAATTGAAAACCGGAGGCAAAATCGAGCGAAAGGCTTCCGCCAGTTCCGGCAGGCGGCCCTGTTGGATCAGTAGGATCAATGGGTATCACCGGTTTGGTGGGATCTGGCAGCAGTGGATCAAGCGGTTTGATTGCTGAACCGCCGCCGCTTTGATAGTTCATATGCGTGTTTGTATCCTCGGCCTGCGCCATGATTCCGCCCGCAAAGATTGAAAATAGGAGGAGAAAACTAACAAATCGTATTTTTTTCAGTGTTCTCCACCTCCTTCAGTTTGAAAAAGAGAAGTGCCAATAAGGCAACACCAAGCAATGAAGTCAGCCCGCTAGAGGTATCTCCCGTCACCGGAAGAATGGCTCCCTCACCTTTATAAACAGGTAATGTACTTGCCAACTTGCTTGACGCAGCAGGTGCTGCTGGTTGGACCGTCTCATTTGCCGCTTCATTATCAGTTTCTGTTTTTTCAGCCGGCTTTTCCTTTTCAGGTTCTTCTTTTGGGTATTCATATTTTCCGTAAAACGCTGTGACTCCGTTACTATCATAATTAGCTTCTGCCGCAAAGACAGGCATAGTAGTAAAGAGCACCAGCATCATCAATAAACTATTTATCACGAATCGTCTCATCTACTCACCTAATTTCCTGGGACATCTTCTAGTTTCCATGACAATTTTCCTGAATAGTCGCCTACACGTTGTTTTTCGACTGGGACCGTCAGCTTAAATCCGTTGCTGCCTTGCCAATCGGCCGAGATATTTTTCGACCCGTCAGCAGTAAACTCTCCCGACTCAACAATTTGTGTCGCTGTCGTGATCTGCTTTTCGCCTAATTGAGACGTATAGTAAAGCGCATCCCCAAGTGAAATCGTGCCGTTTTTTAATTCTTCTGATTGGTTCAAGGTCAATCGCCATGGTTTTTTCGCCCCGCCGCGGGTATCTGAAACGACCAGCTCACCACTGATCGTTGGCCGATAGTTTTCGGTCTTGTTCGATACTTGATTGTCTCCAAACTCAAGACCGTCTGGAACCGAAGCTAAAGACAGGTAACCGACCACAGTAGCTTTTGTTGCTGCTTTGAAGGTTGCGTCACGATAGTTCATATCATTTTTAGGATTGATATTCCCGATTGCGTTATTCGTGCTTGGTCGCTCGGCTTCACTGAGGCCTGTAATCAAGCCGCTTTGATCTTGTAAGAAGAATTGGAGTACATCATCTTTTACAAGGTTCAAGCTGGAGATATCGATCTCCCATTTTCCATCCGCGCCGACCAGCTGACCGGCAATTCCCGATGGCTGATCATTAACGGTTAATGTTATAATACTGTTAGGCTCCCCAGTTCCCGTTAGTTTTTTAGTAGTACTTTGGATGGCGTCCGAATGGTCTACTTTAGCGGGTTCTGGTGGTGTTGCATCAATAACAGTTGTTTCGATTGGATCTGGCGTGATCCACGGTCCTCGTTCGGCAATACCAGAAATTTTTTCTCCGGCTTTTTGAAACTGGATCGGATCATTTGTATCTGAATAGGATACATAGCCGTTGGCATCTGTTGGTAAATCGGCTCTAACGTTTCCGTGAGTGTCCGTCAACGTGACCTTCGCCTGATTTTCTGAGGCATAGACTGGAATATACTTGATCTCCCCTGCGACCAAGCCGTTGTTATCAGGAACTTCCCCAATAATCACGCGCCCTTTGATCGTCTTATCCGCATCAGTCACCGCCGTCCACTCGATCTTAGGATTCTGATTCATCCCCGAAATCCGTCGATAATTCGCTTGCTTAAACTGGTCTAATCCAGCAACCGGTGTCGTAACGACCTCTCTCGTACCGCTTCCCACAACATTCAAATTAGGAACTTTCGCATACGTTTCACTAGAAGGTCCTAAAACAGGAATACCGACCTTCCATAAATCGATATCTGAATCGGAAATCGCGAAAGTGTTAGCTGAATAATTGATATAAGCAACATTCACAGCGGTCTGACTATTATTCAAATTTCGCAAGTCATATTGAGCGGGACTGTTTAAAATAAATGAATTTCCTGTGCGAACTACGCTCCCCGTTCCAAGCCCATCAGCCGAGATATTTATCAATGGTTGATTACTTGTTCCGATGACATAGAAATAGCTGCCTGGTTCCGCATTTAAATAGGTATTATTGTTACTAAAGGCTACTACCGAACCTGATGTTTGTTTACTCGTCAAATTTACGATTGCGCCCTTTTTAATCGTCATACCGGCGCCCGCATCGTCAAAACGTACCGCATTTCCTGGCATATCAACGTTGTAGGTGCTATTTTCCCCAACAGTCAACGAAAGATAATGGTGATACACAGCGGGATATGTTCGACCAGAGGTTTGTGTTTGACCAACATCAACACGACAATTTTTTCCTATCGTAAATTCTCTGGAAGCCCCAGTAGAACCAGCATTAGCTGCTTCGTTATACCAAAAAACTGAAAAATCATAATAGTTTACGTTTCCTTTATAAATTGTTTCGTCTTCCATAATGAGACTGCCCAAATAGAAGTTTTCTGCACGAGTATTGATATTCATATTTCCATAAACTCTTACTTCTGAATGAGAAGCCCTAGCTAACCGCTGTACACCCGATTCTGTAGTGATGTTTCCAAAGCGATATTTCCACTTAACACCATTTGCAGTAATCAAACGTGTACCAACGATATCTTCAGAATAAGCACCAGCATAATTTTGGTTTAAAATGATATCATGCATTTGGAAATATCCTATAGCATTTTTCGGCGAAGCAAGATAGATCGAGGAATCCTTAAAATTAACGCGATAGCCTTGTCCGTCAATTTCTAAATCATTTTTCCTTGCATAAGTGGAGAGTCTAACATCCGAGGCGTTGGGATTATCAAAACTAGCGGTTAGCGTAATTTTGGTAATATCCTCGTTTAGAATCGCATTCACAAAATCTGTCCAATTACTCACCTCAGCCTCATTAGCAGCCAGCAACTCAGCATCGGTCTTCATAGCCTTTTGCACATCATCCTTCGTTTCTGAGCTTTCGCTTTCTTGATCTTTGGCGGATGAACTTTCTGTCATGCTTTTTGTTTTTTCCGTTTGTTCACTTTCAAATTTTGACTCAGAATTGTAGCTTTCTTGAATATTTTCTTCCGTTGAAGTGGTATTGGTAGTCGCTTCTATGTTTTGTTTATTACTCTGCTCTATTTTGTCAGTCATATTTGACGAAGAAGTTGACGCCTCTTTAGCCTCTGCGATAAAAATGTTGCTATTCGGAAGCAGAATGATTAATAA
>NZ_NGLG01000003.1:0-3570 GCF_002140655.1 Enterococcus sp. 3H8_DIV0648
AAGAGTGAAGGTGAGGGTTGCAAGATGGAAATGACGATTTCGGGATTGCGGGAAAAACTATGTGAGGCGGATAATGATCAATTAATAAAGCTGCTATGTCAGGTATATAAACATTCAGAGGTTGCTCAACAAATTGTTGACTCGCGCTTTTTGGGTGATGAATATGGGATGCGTCTAGCAAAAATGACCAAACAAAAGCTGGAGAAGGCATTTTTTCCCCATGGAGAGGTGGATCGTTCCTTAATACAAGCGAAAGAGTTGCTGCGAAAGTTCCGCAAGAGTTGTCAAAACCAGCGCGCGTTGATTGATGTAGAATTATATTTTGTCGAATGCGGGTTGGATTTTGCAGGGATCTTCGGCGAGTCAGATGAAAGTATCAAAGAATTGTTGATTACAAACTATGCTTCAGCGGTAGCGCGAATCTTGGAGGATGATTCGGAAATTTATTTCCATCTCTATTTTGCAAGATGTAATCAAATCATCGATACTGCAAGAGGATTTACTTCAGCGTTTTCCCAACACATGTTGTCAATCTACTGCCAACTAGCAAAAGAATCAAAGGATTAAAATAGAGTAAAAAAAGCAAAAATCCATTGAAGGATTTTTGCTTTTTTAATGCTCGAAGCCGATTGACGGCTCTAATGTTTGTTCGTTATCCAGCTGTTTTAATCGACGCATCGCTTTGAAATAAGAAGCCAGTAAAACAAGCGTAGATCCAATCCAAGCTAACGGAGAAGCGAACGCTGCTCCAGCAAAGCCGAAGGAATGGGTCAAGATAATGGCTGCGAAAGATCGCATAATCAGTTCCATCATTCCGGCAATTGTCGGTATTTTAGCTTGACCTAATCCCTGTAATGTATAACGCAGAACAAGTAAAGCCGCTAATACCCAGTACAAAGAACCATTAATAGTAAAATAAGTCTGGGCCAGATCAAAGACATGCGTTTCGCTGCGATCCACAAACAAGGCGACGAAGGAACGTCCGCAAGTAATGACCAGTAATCCTGCGAATAAACTAAATGCCCCGCTCATCAATAATCCCTGCTTCACCCCTTGGATGATTCGACCATATTGTTTTGCACCTAGGTTCTGTGCTGTGAAAGTAGTCATTGTAATCCCAAAAGACATCATCGGAAGAATCGCGAATTGATCGATTCGACTAGCGGCTGCTTGTGCTGCTACAACGTCTGTTCCTAATGTATTCAGCGCTGATTGTAAGATTACTGCGCCGATCGCGATAATCGATGATTGAAAGCCCATAGGCAATGCTGCTTTCAAATGCTGATTTATTTCTTCCTTATCGAAAGAAAAGTGTTTCCGGCTGACTTGTAATAATGGGATTTTTCGCCGAATAAACCACACGCATAACAGACTAGCGAATACTTGTGCGATCACTGTTGCATAACCGGCTCCGGCAACTCCCATGTGGAAGTAGATAATAAAAATCAAATCTAAAACAACATTGACAACTACTGCGGCAGCCAAGAAAAACAAGGGTGTCCGACTATCGCCCAGTGCTCGCACCATATTGGATAAAAGATTAAAACTCATGGAAGCGAAGATTCCGGCTAAAATCACGGAAATGAAATCTTGTGCTTGATCCAAAAGTTCAGGCGGTGTTTGCATCAATAAAAGCAATGGACGTAAAAATATCAAACTCAAAATCGTCAAAATGACAGTGACACCAAGGCTGATCAAAATAGAAGCAGCAAAGCTTTTTCGTACGCCCTGCAAATCTTTAGCACCAAAGCGTTGGGCTGTAATAATTGACAGACCTGAGGTTAAACCTTGAGCAAACCCGATAATCAAGAAACTAACACTACCCGTTGCACCCACGGCGGCTAAGGCATCTTTACCCAGCACCTGACCTACAACCAACATATCTATCATGCTGTAAAATTGCTGAAAAACATTTCCTACAAATAGTGGCAAAGCAAACAATAAAATCAATTTTGCTGGATTTCCATGAGTTAATTCTTTCATTTTTTTCCTGCTTTCTAAAAAAATTTTCTGATTGATATTACCACAAAATTTTCTGAAAGCAAGAGTATCGTGTAAAAAGTTAAGAAAAAAAGACAACCCTTAAGAAACGGGCTGTCTTATGAATTTAACGTTGACGAATTTCATTCGGTAATAGAATAGTTTGACGATTGCCGTCGTCATAAGCATAGACTTCTTGCGGAAAATCATAAGAAAATCCAAACGGCAGATCAATGCCCATTTCAACTTCGCTGCCTTCTTGGGAGAAGTGCATCGTGACACGTCCGTCATTGTTGATTAAATCAAAACTCAAGATATTGTCTAATGGGATCAAGCCCTTTAAGTCTAAGTCAATGATATACCAGATACTATCAATCAGCTCGCCTGGCAAGCTGGACACCACACCGACAGAGGCATAACGACTTTTCTTCGAATCAAATGTTTCAAGCATAGATTTTTCCTCCTTTAGTTGGAATCACTTACTTAAAGTACAAGTAAGCTTTGTAGTGCCTTATTGTAAATCTTTTTACTAAAAAAGACCACTTATTGTACTTGGTATATAAGAAAAACTAAATAATTTTGACCCTAATAGGAGAAAAACGAATTAAATGGTTAAAAAAGAAGCATGCCGGATTCCGACATGCTTCTGCAAATGCTTATTCTTCTGTTGATCCGCCGATGACTTCTGGTTCGGCGCCTTCAGAAACTTCGCCTTCTTCAGGAAGTTCTTGAGCTTCTTGGACAGAAGCAACTTGTTCGTCTGCATCTGTTACAATCGTGTAGTCAGCGTTTTTAGGCAGATCGCTGATTGAGATTGATTGACCGATTTCTAATCCAGAAATATCCACTTCGATACCTTCTGGTAATTTTTCTGGTGTTGCAGAAACAACTACTGTATAAAGTGTTTGAGCAAGTGTACCACCGGCCTTCACACCAACAGCTTCACCAACTAAGTTGATTTCTGTTTCAGCTTCGGTTTCTTCAGACAAGTTTACAGATACTAATTCAACGTGTGTCAAACGATGTGTAAAAGTGTCTAATTGAGTTTCACGTAATAATGTGTTTACTTTCTTTCCGCCAACTTCAATAGTAAAAACAGTGTTTGCGCCATTTTCACGCAACAATCTTGAAAATTCACGTTCATCGATTGAGATAGGCGTACTTTCAACCTTATACCCATTAACGATTGCTGGAACTTTTCCTTCGTGACGCAATTTGTTGCGAATGGAACGAGGGCGAATTGCTCTTTCTTCTACTTTCAATGATACTGCCATAACCAAATTCCTCCTTAAAATGTGACTGTCTGTTGGTAAGCAGACAGATTTTATTTAAGTGACGGGTTATTCTCAGCACAATGGCTTTGCGAAAAACACGCAAAAAGACAGTCGTGTACACAACTGTCCAAAAAAAGTCTACGTTCAACTTTCTCTACCAGGTCGTAACGCTGTGTATGAGAAACCTTTGACACCGGAGTGTCGATTCACTTAATTTTTAATGCAAATCTTTGACTTGCATAATTAAATTCTAGGGCTTATGCCATAGAAATGCAAGTAAGAACCTTTTTTATTCTTCAAAAAAAGAAAAAAGGAG
>NZ_NGLG01000003.1:6636-11602 GCF_002140655.1 Enterococcus sp. 3H8_DIV0648
CTGTTGAATAAGATTTTTCTTATTTAAAAAAACTTGAAATGAATCTCAAACTTTAATAGAAAGAAGAAAAAACTACAAATAGTTTGTTGACAGCGAAAATCAATCATGATATGCTATCAAAGGTGCTTTGTGAACAGGTCTCTCGATAGAGACGTGCTGACTGTGTCGAAGTACAGCTTGATAGAGAATGCAGGGATGCATTATTTTTTATCGCCAAAAAAGAACCACACGGATGTGTGGTACTAGAAGGCGGATCGAGGAAGGAGGAAACAAGGAATGCCTACAATTAATCAATTAGTACGTAAACCTCGTAAATCAAAGGTGGAAAAATCAAATTCACCAGCATTGAACAAAGGATATAACAGCTTTAAAAAAGCTCAAACAAACGTGAACTCACCACAAAAACGTGGAGTTTGTACACGTGTGGGGACTATGACACCTAAGAAACCCAACTCAGCATTACGTAAATATGCTCGTGTTCGTTTGTCAAACTTGATCGAAGTAACAGCTTATATCCCAGGTATCGGCCATAACCTACAAGAACATAGTGTTGTTCTATTGCGTGGTGGTCGTGTAAAAGACTTACCAGGGGTACGTTACCATATCGTTCGTGGCGCACTAGATACTGCCGGTGTTAACGATCGTAAACAAAGCCGTTCTAAATACGGTACTAAAAAACCTAAAGCTTAATCAAACGAATAGATAAAGACATATTTTCGAAAAGGAGGAGTTACGTATGACTCGTAAGGGAGCTATCGCAAAACGCGACGTTTTGCCAGATCCTATGTATAACTCTAAGCTAGTAACTCGTTTAATCAACCGCGTAATGGTTGATGGAAAACGCGGAACTGCTTCAAATATTGTATACAATGCTTTTAGCACAATTAAAGAATCAACTGGAAATGATCCATTAGAAGTTTTCGAACAAGCAATGGAAAACATTATGCCTGTGCTAGAAGTTAAAGCCCGCCGTGTTGGGGGTTCTAACTACCAAGTACCCGTTGAAGTACGTCCAGAACGTCGTACTACTTTAGGTTTGCGTTGGGTTGTAAACTTCGCTCGTCTACGCGGCGAACATACAATGGAAGAACGCTTAGCGAAAGAACTTATGGATGCTGCTAACAACACTGGCGCTTCTGTGAAAAAACGCGAAGATACACACAAAATGGCGGAAGCCAACCGTGCATTTGCTCATTATCGTTGGTAAGATTTTTTCTGCTGACGAAGGTCAACAGATGTCTGACCAAACCATGCTAATTTAATATAAGAGAGGAGCAAACAAAGAAATGGCAAGAGAATTTTCTCTAGACAATACTCGTAATATCGGGATCATGGCTCACGTTGACGCTGGTAAAACAACAACAACTGAACGTGTCTTATACTACACTGGTAAAATCCATAAAATTGGAGAAACCCACGAAGGTGCTTCTCAAATGGACTGGATGGAACAAGAACAAGAACGTGGTATCACGATCACTTCTGCCGCTACTACAGCGCAATGGAAAGGTCACCGCGTAAATATCATTGATACACCAGGACACGTGGACTTCACAATTGAAGTTCAACGTTCACTACGTGTACTTGATGGTGCAGTTACTGTATTGGACTCACAATCAGGTGTGGAACCACAAACAGAAACTGTTTGGCGTCAAGCTACAGAATACGGCGTTCCACGTATTGTATTCTGTAACAAAATGGATAAAATCGGTGCTGACTTCCTTTACTCAGTAAGCACTTTACATGATCGTTTGCAAGCGAATGCTCATCCAATCCAATTACCAATTGGTGCGGAAGATGATTTCACTGGAATTATTGATTTAGTCAAAATGAAAGCAGAAATCTATACAAACGATTTAGGAACTGAAATTCAAGAAACTGAAATCCCTGCTGAATATCAAGAACAAGCAGAAGAATGGCGCGAAAAATTAGTTGAAGCTGTAGCTGATACTGACGAAGACCTAATGATGAAATTCTTAGAAGGTGAAGAAATCACTGAAGAAGAATTGAAAGCGGGTATCCGTAATGCTACTTTAGCTGTTGATTTCTATCCAGTTCTATGTGGTTCAGCCTTCAAAAACAAAGGTGTGCAATTGATGTTGGATGCAGTCATTGACTATCTTCCAGCACCTACTGATGTACCTGCGATCAAAGGTTTTAACCCTAAAACTGATGAAGAAACTGAACGTCCTGCTGATGATTCAGCTCCGTTCTCATCTCTAGCGTTTAAAGTAATGACTGACCCATTTGTAGGTCGTCTAACTTTCTTCCGTGTGTACTCAGGTATCTTGAACTCAGGTTCTTACGTATTGAATGCTTCTAAAGGCAAACGTGAACGTATTGGCCGTATTCTACAGATGCATGCAAATACGCGTAAAGAGATCGAAACAGTTTATTCAGGTGATATCGCCGCTGCTGTTGGATTGAAAGATACAACAACTGGGGATACTCTGTGTGACGAAAAATCACCGGTTATCTTGGAATCAATTGAATTCCCTGATCCAGTTATCGAAGTTGCTGTTGAACCTAAATCAAAAGCTGACCAAGATAAAATGGGTGTTGCTTTACAAAAACTTGCTGAAGAAGATCCTTCATTCCGCGTTGAAACAAACGTTGAAACTGGCGAAACAGTTATCGCTGGTATGGGTGAACTTCACTTAGACGTATTAGTTGACCGTATGCGTCGTGAATTTAAAGTAGATGCTAACGTTGGTGCGCCTCAAGTATCTTATCGTGAAACATTCCGTTCTGCGACAAATGCAGAAGGTAAGTTTGTACGTCAGTCTGGTGGTAAAGGTCAATACGGTCACGTATGGATCGAATTTACACCAAACGAAGAGGGTGCTGGCTTCGAATTCGAAAACGCGATTGTCGGTGGTGTGGTTCCTCGTGAATACATCCCAGCAGTTGAAAAAGGATTAGAAGATGCAATGGCAAACGGTGTGTTAGCCGGCTATCCATTAGTTGACATTAAAGCTAAGCTTTATGATGGTTCTTACCATGATGTCGATTCAAATGAAACAGCCTTCCGTGTAGCTGCGTCTATGGCGCTACGTGCTGCAGCGAAGAAAGCTAGCCCATCAATCCTTGAACCAATGATGAAAGTTACGATTACTGTTCCAGAAGATTACTTAGGTGATGTTATGGGTCACGTAACTGCTCGTCGTGGACGTGTTGAAGGTATGGAAGCTCATGGTAACGCACAAATCGTTAATGCGATTGTACCGTTGGCTGAAATGTTTGGATACGCTACAACACTTCGTTCGTCTACTCAAGGACGCGGAACATTCATGATGGTCTTTGACCACTATGAAGATGTACCAAAATCAGTTCAAGAAGAAATTATTAAGAAAAATGGCGGCAAAGCTGACTAATTCTTAAAAGTCAATTGTTTTTTGACTGCTTTTTCCAAAAGAACTGTATTTTTAGCAACGTTTCATGTAAAATAATTAACTGATGATATGGGCTCGCATCGCTTTTGTGGTGCGGACCTATCAGATAAAAAACTAAACTCATTTACTTAGGAGGAACATATTAAATGGCTAAAGAAAAATTTGACCGTTCAAAACCCCATGTTAACATTGGTACTATCGGACACGTTGACCATGGTAAAACTACTTTAACTGCTGCAATTACAACTGTACTTGCTAAACAAGGCGGAGCTCAAGCAATGGACTACGCTTCAATCGATGGTGCACCTGAAGAACGCGAACGCGGAATCACTATCAACACTTCTCACGTTGAATATGAAACTGAAAACCGTCATTACGCTCACGTTGACTGCCCAGGACACGCGGACTACGTTAAAAACATGATCACTGGTGCTGCTCAAATGGACGGGGCTATCTTAGTAGTTTCTGCTGCTGATGGCCCTATGCCTCAAACTCGTGAACACATCTTGTTATCTCGTAATGTTGGTGTTCCTTACATCGTTGTATTCTTAAACAAAATGGATATGGTTGATGATGAAGAATTACTAGAATTAGTTGAAATGGAAGTTCGTGACCTATTGTCAGAATACGACTTCCCAGGAGACGACACTCCAGTTATCGCGGGTTCAGCTTTGAAAGCTTTAGAAGGCGACGCTTCATACGAAGAAAAAATCTTAGAATTAATGGCTGCTGTTGACGAATACATCCCAACACCAGTTCGTGATACTGACAAACCATTCATGATGCCAGTCGAAGACGTATTCTCAATCACTGGTCGTGGTACTGTTGCAACTGGTCGTGTTGAACGTGGACAAGTTCGCGTTGGTGACGAAGTTGAAATCATCGGTATTGCTGAAGATGTTACAAAAACAACTGTAACAGGTGTTGAAATGTTCCGTAAATTGTTAGATTACGCTGAAGCAGGCGATAACATCGGTGCGTTATTACGTGGTGTTGCGCGTGAAGACATCCAACGTGGACAAGTATTGGCTAAACCAGCTTCAATCACTCCACATACAAAATTCTCTGCAGAAGTTTACGTTTTAACTAAAGAAGAAGGTGGACGTCATACTCCATTCTTCACTAACTACCGCCCTCAGTTCTACTTCCGTACAACTGACGTAACTGGTGTAGTTGATCTACCAGAAGGTACTGAAATGGTAATGCCTGGTGATAACGTAACTATGGAAGTTGAATTAATCCACCCAATCGCTATCGAAGATGGAACTCGTTTCTCTATTCGTGAAGGTGGACGTACTGTTGGTTCAGGCGTTGTAACTACAATCAAAGCTTAATCAACTTTACAAGATAATTTTATGCTCGGACGTAAAGAGTCATTGGATTTCCAATGGCTCTTTTTTAATGAAATAAACAATAGAAAAATGCAAAAAAGTCCTTACCTATACTATAATAAGGACGAACACATCTAGATGTGTATAAGAGAATAGTTTGTTGACAGCGAAAATCAATCATGATATGCTATCAAAGGTGCTTTGTGAACAGGTCTCTCGATAGAGACGTGCTGACTGTGTCGAAGT
>NZ_NGLG01000004.1:0-9605 GCF_002140655.1 Enterococcus sp. 3H8_DIV0648
GTATAATGAAATTACTTATACGGACAAGTCGAGATATCATTCTGGACAGGATTTTTTGTGCTAACCAGCCAGTCTGGAAATAGAAAAAATGAAGAAGGTGGACAGTTTGAAAAACTATGAAGTGATCTATCAAGCAATCGAACGCGGAATTTTAAAAGGTGTCTATGAAGCGGGCTCTTATCTGCCTAGCGAAAATAAGCTGCGGCAAACGTATCATGTCTCGCGTGATACGATTCGTAAAGCCTTATCGCTTTTAATGGCGAATGGTTACATTCAAAAAATTCAAGGCAAGGGGTCGCTGGTATTAAAGCGGGAGCAGTTGCGTTTTCCTGTTTCTGGCTTGACTAGTTACAAGGAGCTGCAAAATTCCTACGGCTACGACAGCAGCACCGAGGTCGTCAGTCTAAAAAAAATTGTGATCGATGAGAAAATAACTCGTGTCACAGGCTTTGAAGCAGGAGTTGTTTGTTGGGAATTGATTCGCACGCGTGCGATCGATCAGAAAAAAGTGATTCTCGATAAGGATATACTGCTGACAACAACTATTCCCGAACTGGATACTGAAATAGCCAAAGATTCGATCTATCGCTATTTTGAAAACCAATTGGGATTGAACATCGCTTTTGCAGAAAAAGAAATCACGATCGACGCATTAACTGACGAGGACCGTGATTTATTAGACTTAAATCAGCATGATATCAATATCGTTTCTGTAAAAAGCCGAGTCTTCACCAGTGATGCTCGTCAATTTCAATATACCGAGAGCCGTCATCAGGTCGATAAATTTCGCTTTTTCGATTTTGCCCGGCGCCACCCTTCTACTATGTAGGGTTCTTATGAGATAAATTACCAAATGAAAAGACTGTGCTGATTTTTTTCAGCACAGTCTTTCTTGAATTATTGTTTGGTTGAACCTTTTTCGAAGATGCCATGTGGCAATTCGATCGTCTTTTGTTCAATGTCTTCTTTATTCATCATTTTTGTTAATAGACGCATTGCTACAGCACCGATATCATATAACGGTTGTGTTACACTGCTTAGGCGTGGACGAGCCACATCTGTTAACAATGAATCATTGCTTGTGATGATTTCGAAGTCTTCAGGAACTTTCACACCTTTATCAATCAAACCATCTAACAAACCAATCGCCAACTCATCGTCAGTGACGTAAGCAGCTGTTGCGCCGCTGTTTAAAATACGGTCAGTCAAAGCCAAACCTTCTTTAAAGTTATAAGGGGCTTCAAAAATCAAGCCTTCATTATAATCTAAGCCATTGTCAGCTAAAGCTTCTTTATAACCGCCCATCCGAGCTTGTCCATTGATCGCATCGATCAACGCACCGCTGATGAAAGCAATTTTCTTATTACCGTGTTTGGCTAATAAGTCGATAGACTCTTTCGTAGCTGCTGCATAATCAATGTTTACACTGCCGACTTGTTCATCTGGATCAATTGAACCAGCTAAAACGATCGGTGTTTTTGAACGTGAAAATTCCGCACGGATTTCATCAGTAATGCGATGACCCATGAAAATCACACCGTCTACTTGTTTTGCTAACAAGTTGTTCAGTACGTTCACTTCTTTTTGCGCTTCCCCATCTGAGTTAGCTAAAATAATATTGTATTTGTACATTGTGGCGATATCATCGATCCCGCGTGCTAATGACGCGAAAAACATATTGCTGACATCAGGGATGATTACACCGACTGTTGTCGTTTTCTTGCTTGCTAGTCCTCGTGCGACAGCATTTGGACGATAATCTAGACGTTCAATAACTTCTAACACCTTTTTACGTGTTGTTGGTTTTACATTTGGGTTGCCGTTGACCACACGAGAAACGGTTGCCATTGAAACATTGGCTTCGCGGGCAACATCATAAATCGTAATTGTTTGCTTTTCCATGGATATGCTCCTTTGATTTTGTTTTCAGAAAATATCATTTACATTTCTAAAAGATAATAGCACGTTGTTTCACTGATTGCAACCGTTTTACACATTTTTCCTTAAAATTGTGTAAGCGTTTTATAAGAATCGTTTTTCAATAAATTTTATTAGTGTTACAATCAATATAACGCCAAAAGAAAGAAGGATGCTTTAATGAACCAAGAAAAAGTTTTAGAACTACGCAAATGGATGCAAAAAAATGATGTAGATTTGGCTTATGTCTCTGATGCGAGCCACATCGGTTACTTCTCCGGATTTGATAGTAATCCGATGGAACGTGTATTAGCATTGTTCATTCCGCTTGAAAAGGAACCATTTTTATTTGCACCTGGCTTAGAAGTCGAAGATGCAAAAGCCAGCAGTTTTGAATACGATGTGGTGGGCTACTTAGACAGCCAAGATCCATTTACCATCATCGTAGAAGAAATCAAAAAACGCTACGGTTCGCCTAAAAAAATCGCGTTAGAAAAAAATCAATTAGTATTGGATCGTTATTTACGTTTAAGCGACGCCTTTCCATCTGCTGATTTTTCAGCTGACTTAACTCCGCTAGTTCAAGAATTGCAACTATATAAAACCGAAGAAGAATGCCAACGTTTGATCGAAGCAGGCTCTACCGCTGATTTAGCCTTTGAAATTGGGTTTAGACATGTGAAGCCAGGTGTCACCGAAGAAGAGATCGTCGCTGAGATCGAATATGAATTAAAGAAAAAAGGCATTAAACAAATGTCCTTCCCTACCGAAGTCTTGGCTGGACCAAACGCTGCCAGCCCCCACGGTACCCCAGGGAAAAACACCTGTAAAGAAAACGAACTTGTTTTGTTTGACCTTGGTACGATCGTTAACGGCTATTGCAGTGATGCGACTCGAACAGTTGCTTGCGGCAAACCAACTGATCACCAAAAGGATATTTACAATATCGTATTAGACGCTCATATGGCAGCGCTAGAGGCTGTGAAACCTGGTGTGACTTGCGGTCAACTAGATAAACTGGCCCGTGATGTTATTGAGAGCCACGGCTATGGTGAATACTTCAACCATCGTTTAGGCCATGGTATCGGAACAACGATCCACGAATTCCCGCAAATCGTCGGCGGAAATGATCTGGAAGTGAAAGAAGGCATGTGCTTCTCGATCGAACCAGGTATTTACTTGCCAAATGATGTCGGTGTTCGAATCGAAGACTGCTTGTTTGTAACTAAAGACGGCTGCATTCCATTCACTAAGACTTCAAAAGAATTAACCATCTTATAGAAGACAAAAGGAACATCGATCAAAAAAATGATCGGTGTTCCTTTTTTAATTCTCTCCTATCGCTCGTTGATCACTGAAAAAATAAGCACTTGTACTAAAGTAAGCAATCATGATCAATGCTAAAAATAAATAGAATACATTGTCTTTAAGTGAATGCAAATACCATAGTGAAAAAGCTAAAACAGCCGGCAGCAAAGCAAACCTATTCCAAGGCTGTTTCCAATTGCGGCGGATCATTACCCATAATACCCGCAATGGAAGAAAGGCAATTCCAAATACGACCAAACCTAAAAACCACTTAATTTTCCTCAAAAAATCTTCCTCCTTCTCTTTTTTTGAAGAAGATGCCTCGACGAATTGAACAGCTAAAACTTTCTCTAAACTTTTTTTAGAAATAGCATCCGGCTCACTTTTTCCCAGCTCCCATTTTGAAATAGTTTGTCGGGTCACATAAATTTGATCGGCCAATTGCTGCTGAGTCATCTTCAATTCTTCTCTTTTTGAACGAATCGTTTTTCCTATTTCCAATTTCGCTACACCTCAATTATTGATTATTATGACCTCAGATTACAGCAATATCATGCGTTGCGCACGCAATGGCAAAAAAAATAGCCCTTAATTGCTAAGGGCTACATCATTACATGCTATTCTGGATTATTCTTTTCAACTTCTTCTTTTAATTCTTCTTTGACTTCAGAAAAATCAGGTGTTTCATCATTCGCTTCTTTTGTTTTAGCAGCCAAAGCTTCTGCACCTTCAGATACAGTGTCTTTAGCGTCTTCTTTAGTCTCTTTAGCATCAATTACGATATCTTCCGAGGCATCTTCAGCAACATCTTTAGCATCGCCTGCCGCTTTACGGAAACGATCAGATAAATCAGAGCTTTGACGTTTCAAATCTGCCAAGGTATCGGCAGTGATATCATCCATGTCGTCCATAGAATCACTAACTGTATCTTTCACATTTGAAGCCAAATCACTTGCTTGCTCACTCAAGTCAGAAGCCCGATCTTTCACGATCGATCCCATCTCACTTGTCTTCGTAACGATATCATCCGTATAATCTGAAGCTAGATCTAACCATTCATCTGTTTTTCTCGCTAAATCTTCACGCATTTCTTTTCCTGACTTCGGTGCTAATAATAAAGCTACTACTGCAGCAGCTGTCCCGCCGATTAAGGCTCCTGCTAAAAATCTTCCGCTTTTTGCCATTCTTAACCCTCCGTTTTCGTTGTTGTCTTACGATCTCTAAAGAATCTCATTGTGGTCGCGCCAACTTTTCCTGCAACACTTGCCTTCGCTGCATTCTTTCCAACGCCGCCAACTTTCCCTGCTAAATTGCGACTGCTAGTATTCAAATCAGAGACACTCTGACTCAAATCAGCCACCGCCGTAAACAATGGATCAATCGTTTCAACTTTTCCGTTAATATCATTCAACAAGTGATTGCCTTTAACTAACAATCCTTCTACTTGCTGCATGAGTAAATCTACATCTTTGGTAAGAACATCAATCGTTGTATTGGCCTCGGTCACCGTCGTTTCAACTTTTTCAACCGTTTTTGAAACTTGGCTTAAGACACGCACTAAGAATATAACCAAAACAACAAATGCAAGTGCCGCAATAATTGCAGCAATGCCGCCTAAACTCATTCAATCGCTCCTCTCATATTTCACTCATTATGCTAACTTAAATTATACCATTCTAAGGGAAATTAATGAAAGAGAAAGAGCTATAATATGTACTATTAAAAAAGCATCTCAATTAAATCATTGAGATACTTTCGTAAAGTTTTGACGGATGCCATTGTAAATGATTTCTAAATCACTGATCAAATCCGTTTCATTAAAAGTATTTTCAGCAAAACTCTCTGCATGCCCACGAAAATAATTTGTCATTACACGCTCGACTTGAATAAGCTCTTTATCTGTCAAATCACATACAGTAAAAATTCGATCAAAGGCAGCTCTTAGAAAAGCGGCAATTTTTTTTTCGTAAGAATCTATGTACTCTTTCTCGTAAAACACAGTATAAAATGCGTTTTTATTTTTCGCGAAAGCAGCCCACGTTTTTCCTAATTCGATAAAGGCACAAAGATCTGCTCTGCCTAATAACGAATCCACTAATTGTTCGCGAAAGTCCTCCATTGCCCGTTTCACGACTGACTGCCGTAATTCTGTTACACTGCCTGTATGCGTATACAACGAAGGAGATTTGACATCAAGGCGGTCAGCGATTTTATTCAGTCTCAAACCATGAAGTCCTGACTCATAGACCAACTCCATCGCACATTCAATGACGATATCTTTGTTCAATCGGGAAGTTTTCATTAAGTCTCCTTTTCTTTTACGTTATTTCCAAAAAACATTATATAACAAAATATTATATTTAATCTATACGTTATATTGATAATTTGCATTTAAAAATCAAATAATTAGCCTTTTTAAAATAACTAACAATATAAAAAGCGTAGAAGCTAATCTACGCTTTAATAATTATTTTTTGATTTTTGTTTGTCCGCTTAGTTCTTTACCTGTGGCAATGATGTATTCTCTTAATTTATCTTTGATCTCTGGATGTTTCAAGCCATATTCGATACTTGTAGTCATAAAGCCGAATTTATCACCCACATCATAACGTTTTCCGCTAAATTCTTGAGCAAAAACGCGCTGAGTTTTGTTCAAAGTATCAATCGCATCCGTTAATTGGATCTCGTTGCCTGCACCTGGTTTTTGATTGTCTAACACATCAAAAATTTCAGGTGTTAATAAATAGCGGCCAATAATCGCCAAATTGCTTGGTGCTTCCTCTGGTTTTGGTTTTTCTACAAAGTTCTTCACATTGAACAACCCTTTAGAAACCTCTTCACCTGGATTGATGATCCCATATTTGGAAGTTTCATCTTCAGGAACACGCATAACGGCAATCGTTGAGGCATGTGTTTGTTCATAATCATTCATCAATTGTTTAGTCAACGGAACACGATCTTCCATCAAATCATCACCTAGCATTACAACGAATGGTTCGTTGCCAACAAAGGCGCGAGCCTGCAAGACAGCATGTCCCAAGCCTTTAGGATGTGATTGACGAATAAAATGCAGGTTCACATCTGTCGTCTCTTCGACTAATTTTAATAAATCTGTTTTGCCTTTTTCTTTCAGATTCATTTCTAATTCGATATTCGCATCAAAATGATCTTCAATCGGGCGTTTAGCTTTTCCCGTTACGATCAAAATATCTTCGATCCCAGATTTTAACGCTTCTTCAACGATAAACTGGATTGTTGGTTTGTCAACGATCGGAAGCATTTCTTTAGCCATCGCTTTTGTAGCCGGTAAAAATCTCGTTCCCAACCCTGCGGCTGGAATAACTGCTTTTTTCACTCGCATGTTTCTTGTCCCACTCTTTCTATTTATTCTATAGTAAATTCATTTTCAAACGTACCTTCACGGGTCATCAATTCTTGACAAGCCTGACGTACGTCTTTCCCATTGTATAAAACATCATAGATTGTTTCAGTGATCGGCATGCTGACATTCATACTATCAGACAATTCTTTCGCTGCTTTCGTCGTTGAAACACCCTCGACGATCATGCCCATATTTTCTAGAACCTCGTCCAGTTTATGACCTTTACCTAAAAGATTTCCTGCACGCCAGTTTCGGGAATGGACCGATGTACACGTAACGATCAAATCACCTACACCGCTTAATCCAATAAAGGTCAGCGGATTCGCTCCCATGGCTACACCAAGACGACTGATTTCTGCTAATCCCCGTGTCATGATCGCAGCTTTAGCGTCATCACCATAAGAAAGACCGTGTAATGCACCAGCTCCCAGAGCAATAATATTTTTTAACGCCGCTCCCATTTCAACACCGATTACATCCGGATTAGTATAGATTCTTAAATAGTCGTTCATGAAAAGTTTTTGGACATAAGTCGCTAACTCTTCGTCTTTGCAAGCAGCAGTAATTGTCGTAATATCATGAACAGCTACCTCTTCCGCATGGCTTGGTCCAGATAAAACGACCACGCCTTGACGATGTTCTTCCGGAATCTCTTCGATCAAGACTTCTGAGATTCGTTTATGCGTATCTTGTTCCAGCCCTTTACTAGCATGGATAATAACTGGTTTATTTTCAACAACTTGAGCAAATTCCTGTGCGACTGATCGAATCGCTTTCGTTGGTACAACGAATAAAACCGCATCCGCATCCTTCACCGCATTCTTCAGATTTTTTTCACCTTTGATGCTTTCGGGAATTTTTAGATCTGGCAAGTAATGGCGATTCGTGTGGTACGTATTGATTTCATCAATTTGTGCCTCATGATTTCCCCAAAGTCTTACTTCATGCCCATTTTCGGCTAAGACTTGTGCTAACGCCGTCCCCCAAGAGCCCGGTCCTAAAACTGCAACTTTTTGCTTCACAGAGATTTCCTCCTAGTTCATATTAAGCTATTTATTCCATTAAGAAAATAAATACGCTTGTACTCAAAAATGGTTCATTTTAAAAATTTCTTCCTTACCATCATAGCATAGATAGCCTTTGCCCCGTTCTTAAATTAAAGCTTGATTAGCACCCTTATCACGTTCGTACAGCTTGATATCTGTCCTTTTTTTTCGACGATAATAAAGCAGAACTAATCCGCCAACAAATAAAACAACTGACAACATTTGGGATACACGGATGCCGCCAAACAAGTACAGACTGTCTGTCCGCATACCTTCAATAAAGAAGCGGCCAAAGCTATACCAGATTACATAACCTAAAAAGAGTTCACCGTGCTTAATTGAAACCTTTTTACGAATGATCAGAATCAGAATAAAACCTGCTAGGCTCCACATTGATTCATAGAAAAAAGTCGGCTGGCGAAAAGCGCCATCAATATACATGTTATTGATAATAAACTGCGGCAAATGCAAACTCTCTAAAAATTGACGCGTTGTTTCCCCGCCGTAAGCTTCATGGTTCGTAAAGTTGCCCCATCGTCCCATCGCTTGCGCCAACAGAACACCCGGTGCTACTACATCTAAAAAAAGCCACGGATCAATAAAATTATGTCGTGTATAAACGATCAAGACAATGGTTGCTGCTATCAAACCACCATAAATGGCCAAGCCCCCGCTGCGTGTGTTAAAGATTTGAATCGGATCTGCAAGATAGGGACCTAAATCAAACAAAATATAATATAACCGAGCACCAATGATCGCAATCGGCAGAGCCCAAAGAATGAAGTTTGTCATGTCATCTTCTTTTAGACCAACTCGTAATGCCTCGCGATTAGAAAGCCATAAGGCAATGGCAATCCCGGAAACGATAATAATCGCGTACCAATAAATTGGAAGACCAAACAATTCAAAGGCTGTACGATTTATTTGAGCAACCATTCTATTGTCCAGAATTTTCTTCGATTAATTGGGTCAAACGATTTTCAAAGGTCTTCGTAGCATCGTAACCCATCGTGCGCGCTCGGAAATTCATTGCTGCCACTTCGATGATGATAGCAACATTTCGACCAGTCTTCACTGGGATCTTCACCTGTGGAATTTTCACATCGGCGATCTCTACTTCCGTATTCCCACTACCTAAGCGATCATATTTTTTGTCTTTCGACCAATTTTCTAAATAGACCACTAATTGCAATGGCATCGATCCTCTTACCGCACTGGCACCAAATAAGTTCATTACATCAATGATACCGATTCCGCGAATTTCGATTAAATGCTGCAAAATTTTAGGCGGCTCCCCGACCAAAGTCAGTTCGTCCTGCTGATAAACATCGACCCGATCATCTGCGATCAAGCGATGTCCGCGTTTAACTAATTCCAAAGCAGTTTCACTTTTACCAATGCCGCTGTCGCCTTGAATCAGCACACCCAATCCATAAACATCCACCAATACACCATGAACACTTGTCCGTGCTGCTAATCCGCCATTTAAAAAGCTAGAGATTTCACCTAATAAACGAGATGTTGAGATTGGTGAGCTCAAGACCGGAATGTTGCGTTCGCTAGCTGCTTTTATCATTTCTTTTGGCGGAGTTAACCCCCGGGAAACGATAAAAGCCGGTGTGTCATCGCTGCACATACGACGTAAAACCATTAACCGTTCCTCTGGCATCATGCGCTCGGCAAAGGTGATCTCTTTATTTCCAAAAAGTTGTAAACGATCATGCGAATAATAGTTAAAATAGCCGGTCAACTCTAAACCTGGACGAGAAATATCACCGGTAGTGATGACCCGCTCTAGGCTTTCTTCATCGCCAGTTACTACTTCCAATGAAAGTTTATCAACTAGTTCTTTTACTTTTACTGTTTCAGCCATATAATCCCTCTTTTCTACACTTCCGCTCTATTTTATCATTTTATCAATGGAGTGACTAGGTTCAGACAACTTCTACCAT
>NZ_NGLG01000004.1:9705-10271 GCF_002140655.1 Enterococcus sp. 3H8_DIV0648
ACTTCTACCATAATAAACAAAAAAGGCTTCATAAAATATTAATGAAACCATGAAAAAGAATTCAATTTTCATACATGAAAAGCAGAAAAAAATTAATACGCAGTGAATTGATTTTCACTACGCATATCATTCTGCTAAACATCACAGCTTCAAGAATACTTTTACATAATAAAAGAATTGTTCACTATTAACACTGCGAAAAGCAGAACTAACCGCTAACTCAAAAAAAAAAACATTTTTCAAACCCATGAAAAATGAGCCGATCATCGTTACGCATACGTTTCAACTAAACAGCTTGAAAATTTAGTCATTCCAAGCAAACTATACTTCGTTTCATCTATAAGTAAACTGGGAAAAGTTGAACACGCAGCTAATTCATTTTAATGTATTCATTTTTCTAAAGTTCAGAAAAATGAGTTTGATTTTCACTACGCATATCATTCTGCTAAACATCACAGCTTCGAGATTACTTATGCATAATAAAAGAATTGTGCCTGTCTCTTATACACATCTAGATGTGTATAAGAGACAGTAATTAGCCTTTTTAAAATAACTAACAATATAAA
>NZ_NGLG01000005.1:0-740 GCF_002140655.1 Enterococcus sp. 3H8_DIV0648
ACCAAATCGAGTGACGAGATCATTTCTCTGCCGTTCAGTCGAACATACAATAGAATCGAATTGGTCTAAATGATTAAAAACTTCTTTATAGACCCCAGATATATTTCCTATTTTCGGATCAAATCCTGAATAGTGCTTACTATGGAGAATCTAGATGTGTATAAGAGACAGCCTTTAAGTGTCTTATCCGCATGGTTACTAATATAATTGCTGTCTCTTATACACATCTAGATGTGTATAAGAGACAGGCGTATACATGATGCCTTCAGAAATTAAATCTTTGTCTTCCAATGAATGATTTCCATTAACGAAAGCAGTATAAATATCAAGCTCATCATTTTCTATTTGCTGGTTTCTCGGAAAATTCATATCATAAATATCGTACAGAGCGCCCTTTACTGTGAAATTAGTAGACATTCCATACAATCGCTTGTCATTTTGAACTTGTGCTTCGTTTGCCAATTCATTTTCCAAACCACAGGTATATCGATGTCTTTGGAAGAGTGCCCAACCTTCCTTGTAGCTAACATATGGATTTACTTGATCATAATGTGTTTGATAACTTCCTCCAGGCATTCCATTTACACGGTACATATTCCAATGGGCCCATTCATGTGCCACGGCTGCTCTGAAATCGACAATGTTCTTAGTACTTAATGCAAGTATTGGTTCCTTAATATATTCTCCATGACCATACCTATTAAATCCTCCACCTGGAATATCCAGCGCATCATCATAAA
>NZ_NGLG01000005.1:6445-6874 GCF_002140655.1 Enterococcus sp. 3H8_DIV0648
GTATTTATATAAGGCCTTGCCTTTTCAATAGCCAATTTTTGATCTTGATAAATATCACGATATACGTTACTTAATCGAGTTATCTTAGAATAAAACTCCGCATCTAACGTAGATCCATAAATAGATGTCGTTCTAATTGTATTTATCACACGATTTGCTGGAATATTTCTTGTATGGTTGGCATTGTACCTGTAATTTCTAAGACTGATAATGTAGCCTTGATCATCGTTTCCAAAATAGTATTGAAACTGCACTTGATCAATTCTTTTTGGGGTAGTTAGTTTTTCCGTAGAAATTGTCCCGTTACTATCACATTTCTCTATGGTTTTAAGTAAATATCGTTCCGAAGTTTCACTATTGACACCATAAATATTTACTTTGACATTTCTCAAAGGCTCCGCTTCTGAATTAGCATCTCTTCGTATAAGT
>NZ_NGLG01000006.1:0-5618 GCF_002140655.1 Enterococcus sp. 3H8_DIV0648
GAAGATAAGCAACAATATAATTCACTTTACAGATTTCTAATTTACTTTTTGGTAATTATCATTTTATCAGCAAATCTATTTTTTTCATTTGCCAGAATCGTGATAGAATGGGCTTTGAAGCAACTACAAACCTTTAATCGAATCATTTGCGAATTTTCATGTTAGCAGGTTGCGACCTATAAAAAAGTACTGGAAGTGAAAAGATGGAAATCAGACAGAGTGAAAGAGCAGCTTTAATGCCTTTTTTAGATGAAGTATTTGAACAGCAGCACAAAACACAATTTTCGGATAATATGTTGGATGCAGATGAAAAGACGCTAGCCTATGGAGCGTGGATCGATGATCAATTAGCCGGAGCAGTTGTTGGCAAAAAGCAATACGATACACTGCATATTTCATTGTTGGGTGTAGGAGACGCGTATAAAAAATTAGGAGTAGGCACCAAATTGATGCAAGCAATCGAAGAGCAGGCGCTTCAGGAAAAAGTAAAAACGATTACTTTGACAACGAAGGCTTATCAAGCATTAGGCTTCTATCTAAAGCACGGGTATGAGGTTTTTGGTGAGCTGGAAGATGTTCCAATGGTCGGCACAACAAAATATTACTTAGTCAAAAGAATAAGCAGATGAATTTTCCTTTCATCTGCTTATTTTTAATCCAGTTTTATAAAGTTGTTGCTAGAAATAATAATATTGAAGGACCATAATGACAATCAAAACTAAAATCCCTGGTAAATAATTGGAAACGCGAATTTTGGTGAGCTTCATGACATTTAAGCCGATTGCTAAAATCATCAATCCGCCGATTGCACTGATTTCATTCATAAGACTATCTAGCAATTCTTTTGGCAAGTAACGGACGATGATGCTGGCAAAGATCGTGATGGCACCTTGGTAGATCAAAACCGGAAAGGCTGAAAAAAGAACTCCGATACCTAAAGATGCAGTTAACATGATCGACATGAAGCCGTCCATCACTGCTTTAGTGAACAAAGTCTGATGATTGCCGCTAACGCCGCTTTCAATTGCCCCAATAATTCCCATCGAACCAATCACATAGATTAAGGTTGCGGTCACAAAGCCCTCTGCAAAATTACTATTCCCGCGGGCAAATCGATTTTCCAGAAATAAGCCTAATCGAGTCATGGAGTCTTCAATCTTTAAAAATTCCCCGATCATCCCTCCCAGACAAATACTGATGATAATCACGATAAACGAACTTGCCTGCAGCGACATTTGGATCGCTAAGGCGATGACACCTAAGGAAATTCCTTTTGTAACGGTATCCTTCGTCTGCTCTGTAATATTTCGCAGAACGATACCAGAAAAACTCCCCGCTATAATCGCGAGACAATTCACTATTGACCCAAACAACAACATAACACTCACCCGTTTCTATGATTTCGATTAAAGAATAATTAAACGTTATTTAGACATCATCTTACCATGAGTGGAAATTTTTTTGAATAGCAATCAAAAAAGACTGCATCCCCATCCACAAAAATAGACAGGTGATGCAGTCTTAAATAGTTAGAATGAATAATTAAGCGGCTTTTTCACGTTCACGTTTGGCTAGAGTCGGCATGATGAAGCCTAAACCAATCAATACAACGATGCCGACAATGTTGATGATTAGTTCGTGCCAGAATAGACTTGATCCATAAGCAGCATCTTGCGGTAAAACCCCAAATAATGTAGCAATAATGGTAACCGCTAAACACCAGCCGCCGACAAAAACAGCCATACGGTCATTTTTGATAAAGACATAATCTGACTGAAATTTTCGGCTGTCTAAACGAATTCGAATGAAGGCATAGAAGATCCAACAGGTTACTCCTGGTGAAATAATTCCGTTCAGATTTAACAGCCAATTGAAGATGTCATTCATCTCAGGCAGAAAAACACCTAATAATAAGATAAAGGCACTTAAGGCAGTCGTCAAAATGTAGCCATTAATTGGTAAACCATCCTCGTTCAGCTTCGTCAATTTCTTCGGCATGAACTGTTTACCCGTATCAGAGATCAGCATCCGAGTCATCGCATCCAATAAAACAGCCAACAGAGCGCACATATAAATGATCTGTGTCACCGCGAAAACATACATTAAGGTATTTCCTAGATGGAAGAATTCTCCCAAACGTTGAAAAGCATAATAAGAACCGTTCATCTTCAAATTATTTGGCAAATGATGAGCGTTAAAGAAGACCCCTAATGAGAATGAACCAAAGACTGTTAAGAAAATCGTCATCACTGTCAGCATGATCATCGCTTTTGGAAAATCTTTTTGCGGTTTGCGCATTCGAGTCACGAATGGTGCAACCAATTCCGCACCGTTAATCGCGTAAATCAATAATCCAATCGTTGTTAAATAATGAAGATCGAATTTTGGGATAACAGCGCTAAGATTCATAGGCTGTGTTTCGATGTGTCCGTTTGGCATAAATAATGAAGCGAAGGTCATAAAGACAAATAGGATCGCCATGATGAACATGGCCCCGCCGCCTAAAGTGCTTAACACTTCCAATGATTTTTTAAAGTGGCGTTGCAGAAAAATAAAGGCTAAGAAAACACAAAAGGTCAATAAGGCAAACATCGAGTTCGACATTTTGTCTTCCATAGAATCATTGCCATTGATCAGCCAGCCAAAGCCGACGACTACGGCATTAGCAGTATCGACTACGTATGGGATTGACGCTGCCCAATAAGTCCAAGCCGTGAAATAACCCAAACGATCGCCGCTGGTCCCCCGCACCCACGAAGTTAAGCCGCCCCCTTCGTGATTAAAAACTGATCCTAATTGTCCCACCATCAAAGAGTAGGGAATCACATATAATAGCAGTAAAATGATCCAAGAAGTAATCACACCTAATCCTTGGTTGGCAAAGTTATAAATAATATCATCAAAACCGATGACCGTAACAAACGACATCATGGCAAGTACAGGCCATGAGATAAAGCTTTTCTTTTCCTCAATCATGTAAGTTGCTCCTTTTATTTAAAAATATTTCAGCAGAGCAGCCAATGATGGAGGTTTGTTTCGATAGGCCACAAAGATCCCCTTCCTGTTCACAAAATACGATCTATCTTCCCATAAAAAATAAAATAGTGCTACTAAAAACCGTTTCTTGGAGTGAGTTTATCATATTTCTAGTAGAGGTCAGAAATTTCCTTATCAAAATTCCTCCAAAAAAAGTGCTCTTTCTATCATTTCCAAAGTTTTTTGGCTATACTAGAAGCACGAGTAAGTATACGAAATTTAGGAGGTACTTTATATGAATGACTTTTTAGCTGAGGAAGAAAACGAACAAACGGAAAAAATGGAAGAAAAAAATCCAATGTTGCTAAAATTATTGAAGCAACGGACGATTTTAATTTATGGTGAAATTACACAAGAATTGGCGAAGACGGTGACAGAACAGCTGCTTTATTTGTCAGCGATCAATGATGACCCTATTACTATGTTCATCAACAGTCAAGGCGGTCATGTGGAATCTGGCGACACGATCCACGACGTTATCCGTTTTATTAAACCAAAAGTAAAAATGATCGGTACCGGCTGGGTGGCCAGTGCAGGGATTACGATCTATTTAGCTGCGGATAAGAAAGATCGCTACAGTTTGCCAAATACCCGCTACATGATCCATCAGCCAGCCGGCGGTGTGCAAGGTCAATCGACTGAGATCCAAATCGAAGCGAAAGAAATCCTGCGCATGCGCAAACGTGTGAACAAACTGATTGCTAAAGCGACAGGTCAAACACTAGAAAAAATCGAACAAGATACTGATCGGAATTTCTGGCTTTCAGCAGAAGAAGCCAAAGATTATGGAATTGTCGGAAAGATCGTTGAATCCGATACAGCCGTTAAATAAGAATCAAAGAACAGTGAGACGAGCGCGAGCTCGTCTCTTTTTTATGGTCTGAAGGTGAAAAACACTCAGCACATCGGAAAAATGAGCTGTTTCTTTTATGCAAAAAATTTTAACCTTTTTTGAATAAAAATGAATAGACAACAAATTATGAATCTGCTAAGGTTAGAAGAAAAATAAAATTTGATGTGAAAATTTTAAGGAGGAACAAATTTGGGTGCGAAATTGAAAGAGTTGTTAGGCTTACCTTCTTTGCGTGAGGCTCAGTTGATGAGTGGACAAAATTGTTTGAATCAGACAGTCACATCTTTATCTTTCTTGGATATTTCAAATATGGATGACTGTGCAGCTTTGCTTGAGACAAATGAATACCGCTCTGGGGAGTTGATGCTGACATCTTTTTTTAACATCAAGGACGATATAGCAAAACAGTGTGAAACAATTTGTCGATTACATAAGATGGGTGAGTTGGGAATCATTCTTTACTATGTGGGAATCGTGCTGCCAAGATTGTCACCGGAAGTGATCAAAACAGCAGAAGAACTAGACTTTGTCATTATTCAAATGCCAAAAAATCAAAGCCAAATTCGTTACAGTGAAGTAATTGTCGAAGTAATGGCGGAAATCTTGAAGGAACGGCCAACTGAAAATATAGTGAATGAGGTGTTGGAAAAGGCGTCACTTTTGCCAGAGCATTTACGGACCGTCGAAGTAACATTGAAGCTGCTATCTGACCTGTTACGCACAAATATTATTCTGACAAATGCGGATAATGAAATAGTCAATCAAATCAAATGGCCTCGCAACTCTTCCATCGATTTAGAACGAATATTACGCCGTGTAGTGGTGGATGACGGCCAGCAGGTTCAAAAAAATGATTTTGCGATTTTTTACAAAGAACTTTATCACAAAGAAAACGGTATGCTGCGTTTTTATCTTTTGAAGGAACATGAGCTGTTGACGGAAGTGGAATGTACTCAGGCGGTGGAATTGTTGCAGGTTGCGATGAACCTATGGGGTAAAAAACATGGAGAGATCAGTGAATATGCTTTAGTCCAAGCTATCTTAAATGATGAAAGTGAAAAAATGTATCGCTTGGCCAATCATTTGAAGATCAACGTCAAAGGGATCGGGTTGATGTGGCTGCTGCAATTAAATGATCTGAGAGAAGAAAAAAAGTTAAAAGAAAATATTCTCGCCTATGCTTCGAACTATTATAAGACCTGTGTAGCACAATTAATTGATGATCAATTGATCGTATTATTGGGAAATTATTGCCACAATGATTCAGAATTAGAGCTGGGAGAGGATTATCTGCAAACCACTCCGTATCAAGAGATGATTGATAGTATTGTTTTGTGCCCGCGGCTACGAAATACGACTGATGTACGAATGACATATCAATTAGTCAATAAAGTCGCTTTGCAGCTGCCAAAACTATTCCACGGGAAGAAAAGTTTTTCTATCAGTGAGATTCGCCAAGTTGTTCATGCGAGTAAATTGATTCAAGCCGGAGAAGCAGAAGTGGAAGAGACCTTGAACGTGCTGGCACCAATTATGGACAGCAAAGAACAGCTCATGACTTTGTGCAGTTTTTTATTGGATGCGGGAGCGGATTATCAAGTTTGCAGCGAACAATTATTTATTCATAAAAATACGGTGAAGTATCGTATTAAAAAAATCAGCGAAGTTTTAGGCTACAATGTCATGCGCTTTTCTGAGAGCTATGAATGTTACGTAGCCTGTCTAATCT
>NZ_NGLG01000007.1:0-5357 GCF_002140655.1 Enterococcus sp. 3H8_DIV0648
ACACTATATCCGTAAGAATTTTTACACTTTTTAGGAGGTTTGTTTATTATGGCAAAAGAACATTATGATAGAAGTAAACCACACGTTAATATTGGTACCATCGGTCACGTCGACCACGGTAAAACAACCTTAACGGCAGCAATTACAACAGTACTAGGCAAGAAAGGTCTAGCAAACCCTCAAGACTACGCTAGTATCGATGCTGCACCAGAAGAACGTGAACGCGGAATCACTATTAATACTGCACACGTTGAATACGAAACTGAAAAACGCCACTATGCCCATATCGATGCTCCAGGACACGCGGACTATGTTAAAAACATGATCACCGGTGCTGCTCAAATGGACGGTGCGATCTTAGTAGTATCTGCTACTGACGGCCCAATGCCTCAAACACGTGAACACATTTTGTTGTCACGTCAAGTAGGTGTTAAATACTTGATCGTCTTCTTGAACAAAGTCGACTTAGTTGATGATGAAGAATTGATCGATCTAGTCGAAATGGAAGTACGCGAATTACTTTCTGAATATGGTTTCCCAGGCGACGATATTCCAGTTCTTAAAGGTTCTGCTTTGAAAGCTTTAGAAGGCGACCCTGAACAAGAACAAGTAATCATGGACTTGATGGATACGGTTGACGAATATATCCCAACGCCAGAACGTGACACTGACAAACCATTCTTGTTGCCAGTCGAAGATGTCTTCTCAATCACAGGACGCGGGACTGTAGCATCTGGTCGTATCGACCGTGGTGAAGTCAAAGTCGGTGATGAAATTGAAATTATCGGGATCAAACCTGAAGTTCAAAAAGCTGTCGTAACGGGACTTGAAATGTTCCGTAAAACATTGGATTATGGTGAAGCCGGCGATAACGTTGGGGTTCTATTACGTGGTATCACACGTGATGAAATCGAACGTGGGCAAGTATTAGCTAAACCAGGCTCGATCACACCACATACGAAATTTAGCGCAGAAGTATATGTATTGACGAAAGAAGAAGGTGGCCGTCATACGCCATTCTTCAACAACTACCGTCCTCAATTCTACTTCCGTACAACAGACGTTACCGGCAACATCGTATTGCCAGAAGGTACTGAAATGGTAATGCCTGGCGATAACGTAACGATCGACGTTGAATTGATCCACCCAATCGCTGTAGAAAAAGGAACAACTTTCTCTATTCGTGAAGGCGGACGTACCGTTGGTTCAGGTATCGTAACTGAAATCGAAGCATAAATCAGCTTTATTAAGCACACAGCATTTGACGCTGTGTGCTTTTTTCATGCTTCAGGTCACCTTGCAACTGTTTTCTTTGATTGTTATGATGAATTAAAATGGTCAAAAGGAGCAGGTATGGAAAAAGTTTTTGTCAGTCCGATGACATATCGGCAAGGAAAAAATGTTTTGTGGAATCATTTGAATGATATTTTAGCCTTTGGTCAAAAAGGTTTGCTGGTGACAGATCAATTTGTTTATCAAATGGTCGGTGAGCGCTTGCTGGAAGAACTGACCGTTCAAGGCGGGCAAATTACGAAGTGGTTAGTGGAAGAGGAGCGAACTACTGCTGATTTTGATTATGTGATTGCTTTAGGTGGCGGACGAGCGATTGATCTAGGCAAGGCCTTGGCTTTTGAAACGAGCAGCCGCTGCATCGTTGTTCCGACATCTGCGTCAACCGATGCGCCTACTTCGCGGATTTCTGTGAAGTATCAAGACGGCTATTTTGCAAAGTATGATTACTATGCTCAAAGTCCCGATTTGGTTTTAGTCGATACAGCTATTCTGATTGAGAGTCCCGTTCACTTTTTAACTGCGGGAATTGCTGATGGATTATCAACTTCGATAGAAGCTAGGACAGTGCGTGAGAATTCAGGTGTAAATACTTTAGGAGCGGCACCAACATTGGCAGCCGAAGCTATCGCAGAGAAATGTCGCGAAGTTTTATTTGAGCACGCAGAAGCAGCAGTTGAAGCAAACAAAGAGCATGAAATCACACCGGCCTTTGAAGCTGTTGTTGAAGCAAACACGTTGTTAAGCGGAATTGGTTTTGAATCGGGCGGATTGAGTATCGCCCATGCCTTGCATAATGCGATGGTTAGTCTATGGGGAAGAGAAATTAAGGGAAGTCATGGACAAATCATAGCACTGACTACTTTGCAGCAATTACAAATCGAAGGTCGCGAAGAAGAGTTGAGGAAATACCAAAGGTTATTCGAACGATTAAATCTGCCGATCACTTATGAAGCCCTATCGATTTTTCCTTCTGCTGAAGAATTAAAAAAAGTCGCTGAATTGGCATTTTCACCGGAGGATGGAATTATCCGCAGCCAGTCGCCTGCGACGGAAGAAGAAGTTTTTAAGACATTGCTAACATTCAGAAAAACCCGTGAAATCTAAACTGATTTCACGGGTTTCGTGTTTTAAAATTAAATATTCAATACTTTATTTAAGAAGTCTTGTGTTCTTGGATTGTGCGGATTATTGAAGACTTGTTCTGGTGTACCGTCTTCAAGGATTTTACCACCATCAGTAAAGATCACGCGGTCAGCCACTTCTTTGGCAAAGCCCATTTCGTGAGTCACGATGACCATGGTCATTCCTTGCAAAGCTAGATCCTTCATAACTTTCAATACATCTCCAACCATTTCTGGATCGAGCGCAGAGGTAGGTTCATCAAACAGCATAACATCAGGGTTCATTGCTAAAGCACGAGCGATTGCCACACGCTGCTTTTGACCACCTGAAAGACTATCAGGATAATCATCACGTTTTTCAGCTAAGCCTACTTGTGTCAATAATTCTACGGCACGTTTATTAGCCGATTCTTTCGTTTCACCCTTCAAATCAAGCGGAGCTAAGGTGATATTTTCTAAAACGGTCAGGTGAGGGAACAAGTTGAAATGCTGGAACACCATTCCGATATGTTGACGCACTAAGTTGATATCAGTGTGCTTGTCAGTCAAATCCTGTCCATCAATAATAATTTCACCTAATGTGGGTTCTTCTAAATGATTCATACAGCGCAAAAAGGTACTTTTACCTGAACCAGATGGTCCGATGATACAAACAACTTCACCTTCGCTGATGGTGATATTCAAGTCATTTAAAACGGTGTTGTCACCGAATTTTTTCACTAAATGATTTACGACAATTTTCTTATCCATTCTATTTTCCATCTATTTCACCTTCTTATCTAAACGGTTCGCTAACTTAGTCAAGATCGTGATCAAGATCAAGTACATGATCGCGATGATCAAGTATACGTAAGAACTTTGCGTTGTCCGAGCCACAATAATTTTACCTGTTTGCAGTAATTCTACAACACCGATGGCTGAGATAATCGTCGTATCTTTCAAACTGATAACGAATTGATTGATGAAAGAAGGAATCATGATTTTCACAGCTTGCGGTAAAATAATTTTCTGCATCGTTCGATTATAAGACAATCCTAAACTTCGCGAAGCTTCCATTTGTCCAATTGGAACGGCATTGATACCGCCACGCACGATTTCAGCAATATAGGCACTCGCATTTAAAGTCAAGGTAATGATCCCGGCCGCAAAGTCAGGAATCTTGATACCTGTAATACCTGGCAATCCGAAGAAAATGAAGAAGGCTAATACCATCATTGGTATTCCTCGGATGATGTCAATGTAGATACCAGCTAAAGTACGTAGTCCACGAACTGGAGATACTCGGAACAATCCAAAGATAACGCCTAGGACTAAAGCAAGCGCAAATGACACTAATGCTAAGACGATCGTTTTCCATAAACCGTCTAACAAAGATTTGTAGTTGTTTTTCAACAAACCAGTGATCGTTGATTCATCAACAGCATCTTTTTTATCTTCTTTCTCAGAGCCGATGTATTTATTGACGATTTCATCGTATTCACCAGTACGTTTCATTTCTTTCAAGGCTTCAGTAAACATTTCGCGAAGCTCAGCATTTTGGCCTTTCTTCACTGCGAAACCATATTCTCCACCGACTTCACGCTTGATCGGAGTTTTTAAAGCCTGACCCTGATTCACTGCGTAACCGATGACAGGGTAGTCATCCATCATTGCATCGATTGAATCGACCTTTAGTGCATCATATAATTGATCGGCTGCATCAAAGCTCTTAATCGTATAACCATATTCCTTTTTATGTGATTCTAAGAAATCTGCACTTTCAGTACCAACTTTGGCACCAACTGTTTTCCCTTTTAAATCTTCATACGATTTGATGTCTTTATTATCTTTGGCAACAGCGAGTTGAATCCCGCTTTGGAAATAAGGATCAGAAAAGTCATAGTTAGCTTTTCGTTCATCTGTAATTGTCATCCCGGCGATCATACCATCAGCTTGACCAGATTCTAAAGCCTGCATCGCAGAGGAGAAGCCGATAAATTTCATATCTAATTTGAAACCTTGCAGCTCAGCCGCCCGTTTCAGCAAATCAACGTCGATCCCTTTATATTCGCCATCGCTGTCTTTATATTCAAAGGGTGCAAAAGCAGAATCACTGGCAACAACATATACATCTTTTTTAGGTTCGATTTTCTTCATTTCACCAGAAGCGGTTTGATCGCCGGAACCAGTAGAAATGTACTCGCTGACGATTTTATCGTAGCTGCCGTTTTTCTTTAAATCTTTCAAACCTTGATTGAATTTCTCAAGTAATTCCTTATTTTCACCTTTTTTAACAGCGAAACCGTAAGAGCTGCCTTTTTCTGGATCGCCGACCAATTTGAAGGGTTGACCATTTGTTACAGCATAACCAAGAACAGGGTAGTCATCAAAAATCGCTTCGACATTCCCATTTGTCAGGGCATTATACATCGCATCTGCAGCTTCGTATTGTTTGATTTCGTAACCATATTTGTCTTTGTTCTTATCTAAGAAGGTTGCACTTTCCGTACCGATTTTCGCAGCAACCGTTTTGCCTTTTAGATCTTTGTAATCCTTTATGTCTTTATTATCATTTTTAACAGCCATTTGAATCCCGCTGTCAAAGTAAGGTTCAGAAAAGTCAAAGGTCTTTTTCCGTTCGTCTGTGATGCTCATCCCAGCGATCATACCGTCTAGCTGATCGGATTGTACACCTTGGATCGAGCTGTCAAATCCTAGCGGGCGTAAATCTACTTTGAAGTTTTGATCCTTAGCAATCTGGTTAAGTAAATCCACGTCGATTCCTATGTATTCGCCATCAGAGTTTTGAAATTCGAAAGGAGCAAAAGTCAGGTCCGTTCCGATTTTATATGTTTTTTCCGCGGCGTCAGACTTGCTGGCAAAGCCCAGTGTGAATATACTTGCCACCAAGAAAACAACGAATGGAATTAATTTGTTTTTTCTCATAATAATCCTCCTAATTAC
>NZ_NGLG01000008.1:0-5236 GCF_002140655.1 Enterococcus sp. 3H8_DIV0648
CAATTATTCCGAACGGATGATCCAGAAGTTATCTGGGTCGAATATTTGAACCAAGCGACAGCTTTGAACGGTGCTAAGAAAGACCAAATCAGCGGTAAAGGCGAACTTAACAATCAGATCACTGGATTGATTTTTGATTTCTTAAAAAGTAAAGGAATTAAGAATCATTTTATCCAGCAACTTTCCACGAACGAACAACTGATCCAAACAGTTGAAATTATTCCTTTAGAAGTAGTTGTGCGCAATGTCGCAGCGGGCAGTTTTTCAAAACGACTAGCTATTCCAGAGGGCACAATTTTAAAAACACCTATCGTAGAGTTTTATTACAAAAACGATGAGCTGGATGATCCGATGGTCGTTGATGACCACATCAGAATTTTGGAAATTGCAACGACTGAGGAAATTACGCAATTGCGTCAGATGGCTCTGGAAGTTAATGAGGCGCTGATCGAACTATTTGACTCGATAGACATCAAGCTGATTGATTTTAAGTTAGAATTTGGTCGTCAAAAAGACGGTACAATTTTATTGGCAGATGAAGTTTCGCCAGACACTTGTCGTTTGTGGGATAAAAAGACGAACGATCATTTAGACAAGGATATTTATCGTCGCGACTTAGGCGACATCATTCCGGTTTACCAAGAAGTACTAAATAGATTAGAAAAGCGAGGAGAATAAGGATGTATTTTGTAAAAGTTTATGTAACGTATAAGGACTCTGTATTGGACCCACAAGGAGAAGCAGTAAAAGGCGCTGTTCACCGCTTAGGTTATGATGAAATTGAGGATGTTCGAATCGGCAAGTACTTCGAAATCAAAGTTGCTAAAAGCGATCGGCCAGTTGAAGAAATGATTGAAGAAGTTTGCGACAAATTGTTAGCCAACGTCAATATGGAAACTTATCGTTATGAAATTTTAACATCGGAGGAAGTTTAACATGAAATTTGCGGTCATTGTGTTTCCTGGCTCAAATTGTGATCTGGATATGTACTGGGCGATGAAAGAAATCATGGGAGCTGATTGTGAGTATGTTCGCTATGATTCAGACAGTTTAGAGGGCTTCGATGGTGTGCTATTGCCGGGAGGGTTCTCTTATGGGGATTACTTGCGTTGCGGAGCGATTGCCCGCTTTGCCAATATTATGTCCGAAGTCATTCGTTTCGCGGAAGAAGGCAAGCCGGTTTTCGGTACGTGTAATGGATTCCAGATTTTGACAGAAGCCGGTCTATTACCAGGGGCTTTGCGTCGGAATGAGTCATTAAAATTTATCAGCAAAATTACACCGTTAAAAGTTGTGAACAACCAAACAAAATTTACATCCGAATATGCTGCAGATGAAGTAATCCAAATTCCTGTCGCCCATGGTGAAGGAAATTATTATTGCGATGAAGAAACTTTGGCTGAGTTGAAGGAAAATAATCAAATCATTTTTACTTATGAAGGTGAAAATATCAACGGCAGCGTGGAAAGCATCGCTGGAATTACCAACAAAGCAGGAAATGTTTTAGGAATGATGCCCCATCCAGAACGAGCAATGGAGAAATTGTTAGGTTCGGATGATGGCAAGAAATTCTTTGCTTCTATTTTAACTAATTTTGGAAAGGTGACTGCAAACTAATGATGAAATTAGAACCAACGGCGCAAGAAATCAAAGATCAGCGTATTTACGCTGGATGGGGTTTGACCGATGAAGAATATCGCTTGATTTCAGAAGACATTCTTGGTCGCCTGCCAAATTATACTGAAACAGGACTATTCTCTGTAATGTGGAGCGAACACTGTTCTTATAAAAACTCAAAACCAGTTTTACGTAAATTCCCGTCCGATGGTCCGCAGGTTTTGCAAGGACCAGGTGAAGGCGCTGGGATCGTCGATATTGGCGATGGACAGGCAGTCGTTTTCAAAGCGGAAAGCCATAATCACCCATCAGCAGTTGAACCTTATGAAGGAGCGGCAACCGGTGTCGGCGGAATCATTCGCGATATCTTTAGTATGGGTGCTCGCCCGATTGCTATTTTAGATTCGCTGCGTTTTGGTGAATTAGATACACCTCGTACTAAGTATTTATTAGAAGAAATCGTCGCTGGAATCAGCGGATACGGCAACTGTATCGGAATTCCGACTGTCGGCGGTGAAGTTGCTTTTGATCCTTGTTATGAGGGAAATCCTTTAGTTAATGCTATGTGTGTGGGCTTGATGGACCATAAAGACATTCAAAAAGGACAAGCCAAAGGTGTCGGCAACTCAATCATGTATGTTGGTGCAAAAACCGGTCGTGATGGGATTCATGGTGCGACCTTTGCCTCTGAGGAATTTGTTGAGGGGGAAGAACAACAACGTTCTGCCGTTCAAGTAGGCGATCCCTTTATGGAAAAATTATTATTGGAAGCGTGTCTGGAACTTATTCTGGAGCATTCTGATATTTTAGTCGGTATTCAAGACATGGGAGCAGCAGGGTTGGTTTCATCTAGTTCAGAGATGGCTTCTAAAGCTGGCTCAGGCTTGAAACTTTATTTGGATGATGTACCGCAACGGGAAACAAACATGACACCATACGAAATGATGTTGTCAGAATCACAAGAACGGATGCTGATTTGTGTTGAACAAGGACACGAAGAAGAAGTTGTTGAATTATTCAAACGTTACGAGTTAGATGCTGTGACGATCGGTGAAGTTACAGATGATGGCATGTATAGCTTATATCACCATGGCGAAGAAGTAGCCAATTTACCAGTTGATGCTTTGGCCGAGGATGCTCCTGTTTATGAGAATGAAAAGAAAGAGCCTGCGCGTATTCAAGAATTTGCGAACATGGCAGATTTCAAACCAGAAGTAAAAGATGCTAGTGAAACATTGCTTGCTTTGTTACAGCAGCCGACGATCGCTTCGAAGAGAATGATTTACGAAACGTATGATTCACAGGTTCGGACGAATACTGTCGTGCGTCCGGGAAGCGATGCAGCAGTAATGCGTGTGCGTGGAACGAATAAGGCGTTGGCGATGACGACTGACTGTAATGCTCGTTATCTTTATTTAAATCCAGAAGTTGGCGGACAAATCGCGGTTGCAGAAGCAGCTCGTAATATCGTAGCTTCAGGTGGACAGCCTTTAGCAATTACAGACTGCTTGAACTATGGTTCACCTGAAAAACCAGAAGGCTTCTGGGAACTATGGACTTCAGCCGATGGAATATCTGAAGCATGTCGTACGTTGAATACACCAGTTATCTCTGGAAATGTTTCGATGTATAACGAAACGAACGGTAAAGCGATCTATCCGACGCCAATGATCGGTATGGTAGGTTTGATTGAAGACTTGGCTCATATTACGACGCAAGAATTCAAACAAGCCGATGATTTGATTTATGTAATCGGAGAAACAAATGCTGACTTTAACGGCACAGAGATTCAAAAAATGCAAAAAGGGTTGATCGAAGGTAAATTGATGGACTTTGATTTAGCTGTTGAAAAAGAAAATCAAGAATTGGTACTTTCAGCAATCAAAGCTGGTTTAGTAGCAAGCGCGCATGATTGTGCAGAAGGCGGCTTAGCCGTGGCAATTGCAGAAGCAGCTTTTAATAATCAATTAGGTGTTGATGTTGAAGCAGCGATGCCGGTTGAGAATCTTTTTGCAGAAACCCAATCACGCTTCGTTTTATCGATTCATCCTGAAGATCAAGCAGCCTTTGAAGCCTTAGTCGGCGAAAAAGCAGTAAAAATCGGTAAAACAACCAATACTGGTGAATTGAAAGTAACTGCTGACGGCGGTGAAATCAAGGTTGCTACGCAAAAGGCAGAAGAATTATGGGAGGAAGCCATTCCATGTCTAATGAAGTAAGAAGTTTAAATGAAGAATGTGGCGTATTTGGCATCTGGGGTCACCCAGATGCTGCTCGCGTCACTTATTTTGGCTTGCATAGTTTGCAGCATCGAGGTCAAGAAGGTGCTGGAATCGTCAGTAATGATGGCGGGAATTTGATCAGCACTCGAGGATTGGGCCTGTTGTCAGAAGTTTTTAAAGACGAACGCCAATTAAATCAATTGACCGGCCAAGCAGCCATCGGTCATGTACGTTACGCAACGGCAGGAACCAGCAGTGTTGATAACATTCAGCCTTTCTTGTTTAATTTTTATGATGGAGACTTTGCTTTAGCCCACAATGGAAATTTGACGAATGCGAAAAGTTTGCGAAAAGAGCTGGAGGTCGATGGTGCGATTTTCCATTCGAATTCTGATACGGAAATCTTAATGCATTTGATTCGCCGCAGTCAAAAGGAAACGTTATGTGAGCGAATGAAGGAAGCGTTAAACACCGTAAAAGGCGGTTTTGCTTATTTGATGTTAACTGAGGAATCGATGGTTGCTGCTCTTGATCCGAATGGTTTCCGACCGTTGTCAATTGGTCAAATGGTCAATGGTGCTTATGTTGTCGCTTCTGAAACATGCGCATTAGAAGTTGTTGGCGCAAAATTTATCCAAGATGTTAATCCCGGTGAGATCATTACGATCAATGATGACGGATTGAAAGTGGAACGCTTCACTGAGGATACTCAGCATGCGATTTGTTCAATGGAATATATTTATTTTGCTCGACCTGACTCAAATATTGCTGGTGTCAATGTCCACAGTGCTCGAAAAAATATGGGACGCATTTTGTCGCATGAAGCAGAGATTGAGGCGGATATGGTTGTCGGTGTTCCTAACTCCTCACTATCAGCCGCGAGTGGTTATGCGGAGGAATCTGGTATTCCTTATGAGATGGGTTTGGTAAAAAATCAATATGTTGCAAGAACCTTCATTCAGCCAACCCAAGAATTGCGGGAGCAAGGTGTGCGTATGAAGCTTTCTGCTGTGCGGGGTGTCGTTGAAGGAAAACGGGTGATTATGGTTGATGATTCGATTGTACGAGGAACAACCAGCTGCCGAATCGTAAATCTTTTAAAAGAGGCCGGTGCCAAAGAAGTTCATGTAAGAATAGCTTCACCACCTTTACGCTATCCATGTTTTTACGGTATTGATATTCAAACACGCAAAGAATTGATCGCGGCGAATCATTCAATCGAAGAAATTCGCGAAATGATCGGCGCAGACTCATTGTCATTCCTAAGCGAAGACGGATTGATCAATGCTATCGGATTAAAATTCGATGCACCATATTCAGGATTATGTATGGCATATTTCAATGGAGATTATCCAACACCGCTATATGATTATGAAGCACATTATCAAGCAACACTA
>NZ_NGLG01000009.1:0-5112 GCF_002140655.1 Enterococcus sp. 3H8_DIV0648
AGCAGAGGTTTTGCTCTATTATTTACCCTTTTGCACTGATAGGATTTCTCTAGCAATTTGAGATTTTACTGCTGTACCTGTAATAAGTAATTTCAACGGCTTGATGATTTGTAAACCAAGTCCTGATTTTGTGTAATAAGATAAGCGATAATGGAAATAATTAATCAATTCAATAATGGCAAACAGCCAAATCAACACGCCTACAATGGAGAAACTCTTCGTAAAAAGTAAGACTAAAATATAGGCTCCCAGCAGACCATAATCAATGAGTTTAAAAGCTTGATAGATTCTCGCGATCCGCTGCTCATCCAACGCTTTTTGTTTTTTTAGCCTTCTTAAGCAATTCAGCCAATAAAGTGATCCCTGAACAAGAATTACTGTCAAAACAAATAATGGATAAACTATCGCAACTTTTCCGCCTCCTGGCTCGGCCGCTGCCCACATACCATAAACCACCCAAAATACCAACGCGCTCAACAGCTCCATTGAAAACAAATAGAACAACTCTTGCTTAACCGTTCTTTTCTTCAAAAATACACCCCTGCTTCCCTTTTATTAACACCATTTCTCTTCTTGTTACTTCAAAATCAGTCTCCAGTATAGCATATCTGAATATCAGGTAATATTTCGCTTAGTAAAGGGCTCCTATAAAAAAAGAAGCGCTCTTAAAAGAGTGCCTCTTAGCCTTCTATTCAATCACCGTACTAACAAATCCAGCGACTTTATCGAACAAATTACCGAAAAATCCGGAAACACTTTGCCATAATCCGCCAAAATCAGGATTAGCAATAAAGTTCTGTACTTGTGAGATTACTTGATCTTTATACATATAAATGATAAATAGCAAGAATAATACGCCGGCGATGCGCCATAAGACTGACCCGACCTTTACAACAAAGAAAACGAGTAATGCGATAAACGCAAGTGCGATCAATTGATCCATCTTTGAATCCTCCCTTTCGTGGATATCTATATTTACGTTCCTGTCTTTCAACTTATAACAATAGTATGCCCTAATTCTTTATTTTTATCATGGGTCGAAAGTCTGATATCTCTTAACCGTAAAAAAATCTTTAAAAAGTGGATTCTAAGAATATAGTAAGCGCTTTACTTGTTGATTTATTCATACTTTTGACCTCGTCTTAAACAAAACACACTTTATTTCTTTGTGTTTTAACAGAAACTTTCTCATAAACTCTAAGCGTATTTACGCTGTATTAAAAACAATTCTCGTTACTATGAAGACAAAATAAAGCGTAAAAGGAGTCGTATTTGTGTCAACAACTACTGAACAAGCCTTAGAAGAATTAAGTCCCTTTGAATTAAGTCTCTTTTTGGAACAAAAGATTCATGAAAATAAAAATGTCACCAACCTGCTGAATGCTGGTCGCGGCAATCCCAACTGGACTGCCCCTACTCCGCGGGAAGCCTACTTTTTACTCGGTCAATTCGCTACTCAGGAAACCCTGTACGGTTCAGGTGAATTAACTGCTGGAATGATCCAATCCGATAGCGACCGTGGACAGCGTTTTGTTGATTTTCTAGCCGCCCATCCTGGAAAAGGTGCCGACTTTTTAAAGAAAATCTGGTTTTCTGACAATAATTATCTAGGAATGCCGAAGGAAGCTTGGCTGACGGATATGCTGGATCATATCATCGGCGACAATTATCCAAATCCAGTCCGCTGTTTGACTGCCTGCGAAGGTCCGATCAAGGCGTATTTGAATCAGGAATTATTTTCAGACAGCACGATTCCCTTTGATATTTTCGCAGTGGAAGGCGGAACTGCAGGGATTTGCTATATTTTCGATACTTTATTCAATAATTTCCTACTAAATCACGGCGACAAAATTGCATTGATGCTGCCGACCTTTGCGCCTTACCTAGAAATTCCAGAATTGCCAAAATACTCCTTCGACATCGTCAAGGTTCAAGCAAAACAAACCATGATCGATGGGAAAATGACCTATCAATACCCGGATGAAGAAATCAATAAGCTGCGGGATTCCGAGATCAAAGCAGTCTTTGTGGTGAACCCAAGCAATCCGACAGCCAATGCGCTGGCTCAGCCAACGATCGATTTGCTGAAGGATATTGTTGCGACAGATAATCCGGAATTAATGATCTTGACCGATGATGTGTACGGCACCTTTGTTCCAGTCTTCACGTCGCTATTTTCAGAGATTCCTTACAATACGGCTTGTATTTATTCTTATTCGAAATATTTTGGCGCGACTGGCTGGCGCGTAGGTACCATCGCAGTAGCCAAACACAATCTCTTTGATGAATTGATTGCCAACCTGCCGCAAGAAAAGATTGAACAATTAAACGAACGCTATGCTTCCTTGACCGCTGATCCAACAACGATCACTTTCATCGATCGCTGTGTAGCTGACAGCCGTGACGTTGCCTTGAATCATGCCGCAGGACTTTCGGCTCCGCAGCAAGTCATGATGGTGATGTTTAGTCTGTACAGCTTGCTGGATGAAGGCCAAGCCTATAAAGCAGAAGTCATGGATATTTGCCGCCAACGGGAAAAACTTTTGTTCAATACGTTGGGACTGCAGGAACCTTTAGAAGATTTAGACACTGCCTATTATTGCGAAATCAATTACGAAGATTGGAGCCGCAAACGTTACGGCAATGCCTTCGCTGATTACTTGAAAAATAAATGGACGGTAACGAAGGTCCTAACCTCCCTTGCGGAAAAAGAACAATTGATGCTGTTGAAAGCCAACGCCTTTGGCAGCAGCGAATGGGCTGTGCGCGTGTCATTAGCCAACTTAGCCACGAACCAATATCCAGAAGTCGGCAAACGAATCATTCGTTTAACCGATGAGATTCGCGATCAATGGATGAAAACAAAATAGTCTGAAACCGAACGAATATATTTCTATCGCTGGTGATAGTGTATATTCGTTCTTTTTTTTTCTGATTCTTCTATTGTATAGCCTTATTCGAAGGGCTTTAGATTTCTCTTTCCTATTTGATAGTGATACACTTTGTTCTATAAATTGGCTGAGGTAAAACAAATCCAATTGGCTGTTTCCATCAGATAATCAAAAGGCTATGCTATAAAAAAACAAATGGAGCGTTTCGATATGAAAAAAGTTGCAACAATTGCCGGTTCCGATGCCACTGGCGGCGGTGGTTTAGAAGCGGATTTAAAAACCTTTCAAGAATTTGGCACCTTTGGCTTGGCGGCGATCACCTCGATCGTCACCTTAGAACCCGAAACAGGGACACATCATCTGCGAACTCTTTCTCTGGAGCTGATCCAAGAACAGATCGCCTCTGTTTTTGCAGGACCGATTGATTCGATCAAAACCGGGCTGCTGCCTACCCAGGAGATCATCGATTTGGTCAGTGAAGTCATTCCCAAAGACATCTCCTTAGTCGTTGATCCGGTCATCGGCGGCAAAGGAACACAGGATTTTATTAAAAACGAGCAGGTCCAGGCGCTGCGGGAAAAATTACTGCCCCACGCCTTGATTACGACCCCTAATTTACGGGAGGCCGGCATTTTATCGGAGCTTGGTGAACTGACTTCAGAAAAACAAATGGAGCAGGCCGCCAAAAAAATCGCTTCATTTGGTGTGAAGCATGTGGTAATCAAGGGCGGGGCACGTTTAGCTGCTAAGCAAACCCTCGATCTACATTATGATGGGCGAAATTTCACCCGTTATCCCCATGACGTCATTGATACACCTTATAATCATGGCGCCGGCTGTACCTTTGCGGCGGCCATCACCGCGGCGATCGCGAAAAATTATCCGCTTGATCAGGCCATTAAGCTGGCGATCGATTTTGTCCAAGCGGCCATCACAATGGGCGAGAAAATAAATCCGTATGTCGGTCACGTTTGGCACGGCGCTTATACCCACGGAGAAAAACGATTGGAGTATTCAGATGAACAGTGATAAACGCATTCATAATTTGGTATTAGTCGCCCTATTCGCGGCACTCACATTGATGGGAACAATGATCAAGATTCCCCTGCCCACCGGCGCCTTTATCCACTTCGGCAATTCGGTCGTATTGTTGGCCGTTTTATTGATCGGCTATTGGCAAGGGGCATTAGCTGGCGGAATCGGCTTTTTCGTTTTTGATATTTTAAATGGTTTCGCGGCCGAAGCCCCCTATTTCTTAGTCGAAAGCTTTGTCGTAGGCGCTGCAGCTTACGCGGCCTTTTCTATCTTCAAACGCAAACCAACACGCATTTACCAAATCATCATTATCGGGATCTGCGCCGGCATCGCGAAATTCATCATGTCCGTCATCAAAGCAACCGTCATGGCGATGATCGCTGGCGCTCAATTGAAGCCGGCTTTCTTCGCGGCACTAGCCACAATGCCTGCGACGGTGATCAATATTTTCTCAACGATCCTGATTGTTAGCTTGGTCTACTTCCCATTAAGAAAAGCCATGCAGATGATCTTCCGCAATCAGCCCATTTAATGCTATACTGAATATCCTTGGCAGGGGCGAAAACTTGAAGCACCGACTGTAATTTGATTTACAGTCGGTGCTTCATTTTACTTTTTAAAATGCCAAACAACCCTCACTAAACTCAGGACTCTTCTATATAATTAGTCGAGTCCCTTCTTTTGAAAAAATTCTAACCCATCGAATCCAACTGTTTTTTCGAATCACAAAAAACTTGCCAATGAGTGATCTTCCCATCATGCTCCACGACCTTCCAAGCAGTTGGGAATTCCCAGTGTTTTTCAGTTTGGCCCAAATAGGAACCACTTGCTCTACCGATGTTAATTGCAAAATCATCATTCGCCAAATAATCCTCAATGGTGATCCGATAATCTGGAAACCAATCAAAATATCCCTGCCATCTGAGCTTCATTGCCCCCTTGTTTTCAATCCCACCATACGTATCAACAAAGGAAAAATCCTCTGCCATCAACTCAATGAGTTTTATTAAATCCTGTTGATTAACCGCTGCTGCAAACTGCTCAATTATTTCACGATTCATTGTTTCCCCAAAAAAATCTTCTTTCTTACAATATCCCAAGTAACATTCACACTATTTCAAATTACACATCTAGATGTGTATAAGAGACAGTTTGTACTCAAGATGTTTCCACCTTTCTCTAACTT
>NZ_NGLG01000010.1:0-4949 GCF_002140655.1 Enterococcus sp. 3H8_DIV0648
TTCGATATTATATTTTGAAATCAAAGAGATTGAATTTCTTAAGAAATTAGCTAGCGTAATCGCCGCTCCCTGTCCTGTCAAACAAGTGGTTATAATTACTTCTCTTGGCTCTTTTTTTATTTTGCTCTTTTTTACATTTCCTTCAACGTAGGCATGCATGATCTCTTTCACTTCTGTATAGATTTCATCCAATTTATAATCTGATATTAGAGTCTTTCTTAACGCTTCTAATACAAAGGGCGTCGATAAGAAATTAATCGTTCTCGTTGGCACTCCAGTTTTTTCCGTATATAATTCGCCGAAAGAATTCAATGACCCCATGTCTGTCATAATCAGAATTCCGTTTCCTTCATTCACTTCATTTGCAGTATCTTCAAATTCTAAATAAAACTCATCGACACGTTTTTCCAGCTGCATATCCAAAGCATGTGTATGGTCTGTATCGAGCAGAGAATTCGCAACCTTTGCGATATTTTTAGCGACACCGTTTCCATGTGCCATTAGTAACAGACCTACTCGCTTACTTTCATTTGCCTCGCTATTGTGTTCATCCATTGACAGAAACAACGCGAAAAGATACTCTTCCTCAGGTGAGAACTCGATACCAAGTTCAAATTCGAGATGTTTTTTCACTAAACGTGCGACTTCCAATTCCTGCGAATATTTAGCTTTCAGTTCTTCAATATTAATATCAATGCCCGAATGTACCACTGGCTGATTGATCAACGAATTGATATGCATCGCAAAGGCAATGTAGGTTCGCTTTGAAAAATTCTTCTGCAGCTTCCTCTCCGCAATTTTTAGAATAATATCAACCTCATAATAGATGCTTGGTTCGATGACCTTGAAAATATTTTCGTGCTCCATTCGATTATACGGAGAGGATGGATATTCTTCTAATATGCTTTGTTCCAATTCTTTTTTTATTGTACTTAGGCTTGCGTTCTTATCGAGTCGCTTGTACCACATTTGACTATTTATTAAGGTTTTAGGCATGGATGTGCCATCGATCACTAAATCTCCCTTTAGCTTATCTAATAAAAAATCAATCTCTCTGTTCTTATCTGCATTCAATATGCCCTCCAATATATAACTAGGAAGAACCTTTTTAGTTACTTGAATCCTTTCCTCGTGATTCGAGATAGAATCTAAATAGCTTCGAGCACATATCAAATTGATATCTGCCTTCAATTGACCAACATTCCCCACGCATTGGTAGCCAAGTAATGATTTTAAGACGCTTTTTTTTATCGTTATTGGTTTTTGGATTTTATCAAACTCCAAGTTGAAAAAGATGCTGATCAGCTCTAGTCTCTCATCCATTCCTCTATCACTAATATTAGGCAGATCAATCACCATCGGTATCCGACGGAGAAAAGTTGATAATAATACAGATTCGAGCGGTTCTGTCGTAGCTCCTATGATTAATACCTTGGAAGAATTATAGGTATCGTTATCGCCTAATTTTCGATAATTTCCCGTATCAATCAAATGAAAAAGCATCTCTTGACCTTCGGAAGACAGACGATGTATTTCATCTAGGAAAAGGATTCCGTTATTCGCTTTACTAACTAAACCTTCCTGATCATTCTCTGCCCCAGTAAATGAGCCTTTTTTAAACCCAAAAAGCGTAGAGAGTAGTAATTGCGGATTATCCGAGTATTCAGAACAGTTGAATATGATAAAAGGAGCATCTTTACTTAATATTCCATGCGACTTTGCAAACTTGTACATAATCTCTGCAAACATTGTTTTTCCAGTTCCAGTTTCACCTGATAAGATAGTATTTAATCCATGAGGCGGATAAATCATAGCCGCACAAGCTTTTTCGATTGCCATTTTTAAACTGCCTTGATTGCCGATCACCTTGTCAAAAGCGTTGATCGAATTTTCCGCGCTGCAGAAGTCGCTAAGTTTTTTTATACTTGTTTCTGTTACCTCCAAATTAAAAAGTTCGTTAACCTTTTTGGTGGGAAAAAATTTAACAGGTCTGCCTTCAATCTTTAAGACCTTCCCTTCGTTAACTAGCTTGTTCAATTCTTTACTACAATTCGTACGGTCAATATTGATTGCTTCAGATATTTCAGTCGTTCCAATTCCGTTAAATCCATTTTTTATATCGGCATATCCAATATGGCTGACGCAACGTTCTAAGAAGTTGTATACTCTGTCTTTTCTGTACATAACTATCGCCCTCCCCCAATAGCGATAAATCCAAAATACTCAAGTTCAAATACAATTGACTAGTACCCATCCTCGCCTTAGACGAACCTTATGTAATCGCTACACTTTCAGTTTATCATAAAGTACCTGCGCAAGTTTTCAAATTCAAGGTGACGCAAATTGCCTATATTTAGAAAAAAATCGATCCCAATAGCACTAAAATACAAAAAGACCATCCTAATTTTCCATTTAGAAAATCAGATGATCTTTTCGTCGTTTATAAATAAAACATGATGTTAGCGTCGTTCATTTTTTAAGGCTGTCTGACTTTTTTTCTTAAATAAAGATATCCAGCTGTCCCACAAATTAACAGAGCACCTATGATGGTCAGCCAAATAGTTTTTTCTTCACCTGTTTTCGGCAGCCATTTGCTAGTTATCGAATTTGCTGGGTGGTCTGTTTTTTCTGATTTATTTATCGCTTTTTGTGTATACGTATTGGTAATCAACAGGTTTCCACTATTTTCTCCAGTAACCGATGAGGTGTAGCCAGCTGGAATAGCCACTTCTTTGATAGTATATTGAATAGATTTTCCGGCTTTATCATTCAAATCGAGCGTTTCCCAAGTAAATGTCCACTTATTCTTTTCAGTCAATTCCACCGGATCACCCTGCGTTTGTCCATTTGCATACAGTTGAATTTTGATACTATCTGGACGAAGCTGGGCTTGATTGTCATTATCCTGCCACTGTTTCGTAACCGTACCACTGATTTTTCCAGGTTGGTACGTATTCGTGATATTGAAATCTTCAATTTTAGTCGTGTAGTTTGCGACACTGTCTTCTGTCACCGTGTAAACAATCTCCCGGTCCTTCTTGAACTTGGGTAAATCTTTGAACTCATAACGCCAGTCATCAGCTTCACTTACTTCCTTTGAAGCAACCTGTTGACCGTCTGCTAATAGATTTACTGTAATTTTCTCTGGTCGTTTCCCTGCCTGATTATCATTGTCTTCCCAAGTCTTAGTTCCCTTAACAATCGTTGACTCCGGTGAATAGGTATTGGTGATATCAAATCCCTTGATTTCAGTATTGTAATGTGGAACACTGTTTTCTGTTACCGTATAGACAATCTCTTTTCCATTATTAAATTTTGGGAGATCTGAAAAAGTATAAGTCCAATTTTCACTTTGACTCACTTGTTTAGAAGCAACCTGCTGACCGTCTGCTAATAGATTTACTGTAATTTTCTCTGGCCGTTTCCCTGCTTGATTATCGTTGTCTTCCCATTTCTTTGTACCAGATATTTCTAATGTAGGCTCGTCTTTCTTATTTATAACTGTTTTTAGAACTGATTGATCACTTCCAAAATCATCGGGAGAAATTTTGATTTCCTCATTTGATAAAATATACCCATCCGGAGCTTTGGTTTCTTTCAGGGTGTAATTATCCTTCAATAAATTATTAACGAAGCCAAGACCATTCGCGTCTGTCTCAATAGTTCCTACCACTGATCCTGTTCTATCGCGGATAATTTCGAATTCCGCACCGGCTAGGCTTTCATTCGCTTCATTTTCCTTATGAATCTTAATTGTGTAGTTATACCCATCAGCTTCTCCGCCACCAGATTGATATTTTCGAGTTGTCTCTACTTCTTTTATGATCACTTGATTATCGGTCATACGAGCATAATTCGTAAATGTCTCACCATCCACCGGCTCATGATCGGACTGTGTTTTATAAGATATTTTATACTCTTTGTTTCCTATATTTCCTAAATGGATCGAAAAGCCGTTCTCACTAAACTCAATATTATATTGGCTCGTCACATCGGCTTCTTCTTCAAATATCCAAATATGATTGCTATTCAATTCCCAATTTCCTACTTTGATGGAAAAGGTATCTTTCATATAAGACAACCCATCCGTTTTTAAAATGTCTTCTATGGTGACATCCGTGTAGGTATTCCCAGATGGATTTACTCGTAATTCATTATATATTTCGGTTCCTTCATCATTTGTAAACCAAGAATACTTCGAAAATTTTTCATTCTCGTCATCCCCTTGATTCTCAAAATGAATGTCCCCGGCAAATATCTTTTCTCCCTCTACATCAATATAAATAGGTACATCGGTTTTATTTTGCACTGTAGAGGTGTCAATTTTACTGCTAAAATATAATTTTCCCGAAACATTTGAATGCGTTTCGACAAAATCCGTATACGTTAATGTAACTGTATTACTGATAGGGTCAGCTTTTGCTACAGCTATTATCTCTCTATCGGCGTTAGTTACATTGAAAGTAATACTGCTTTCTAACATTAGCTCAGCTGGAAGTGTGATTGTACTAGTATCTCCGCTGCTGACTTCATTATTAGGTAACGAGAAATCAATGGTTACTCGAATATCCGTGTATTGAGTGACCTCGGTCAATGAATTTCCCGCTAAGTCTGTTAATGATATGTTATCAACAATATCAGCAATCGCCTTACGAGTCGAGGGCCCGCGTGGCTGGTTAGCAATTGAGGTTGATTGCTGCTTTTGATCAACTTCTGTGCTATTTGAAGCGGTCGTTTCTTGAGATGTAGAGGAACTCCCTGCTGTTTCTACTTGGGAAGAGCTTAATGAAACATCCTCCGCACTTTTTATTGGTTCTGGTTTAATGCTATTCTCTATAGTTTGTTGTGTATTTTCAGTTGAATCTGTTGTTTTTGCTACAGCAACTAACGATGCCGTCAGAAGCGATGCTAGTATGACAAGCAGACTCAAATAGATAGATAATCTTCTT
>NZ_NGLG01000011.1:0-4714 GCF_002140655.1 Enterococcus sp. 3H8_DIV0648
ATCTTAATTATCCTTCGTACAATTCACGAATAGGCGTCATGATGATCCGGTTCAAGTCATTGATAATAACGCTGAAAGCTTGTTCTTTCACCATTAATTCATTGATCAATTCTTCTTGTTGAACCTTTTCTGCTAAAGCTTGTGCTTGTGCAGCATCTTCATCGCTGAAATCTTCGCCGCGCATTTGTTTTTCTTGCAAGCCTTGTTGGAAAACTTGGAAGTCTTTGAACGCTGCATAAGCAGTTTCATTTTTCTTTAATTCCTCAAAAGCTGCTTCTAAAGATTTAAATTCTGGTAGTTCGCGGATTTCGCGTTCTAAACCGTTCGCTGAATCGTAAATGTTTGCCATTTTTTTATTCCCTCATTTTCTATAAAAGTTACTGTTCTATTGTAACATGAATGGAAACGGGTTCACACCCTAATTTCCTTGTTGGTACTGCTGCCATAGTTCTTGGCCTTTTTCCTTCAGCTTATTAGCGCCTTCTTTGGCTTTTTCGAAGAAGTTCGCAGCCCCTTCGCTGGCCTTGCCGCCAATATCTTTCAGCTCTTCACGCCATTTATTTGCATCCGAGTTTTCGGCTCCTTGATTCACTTCATCGGCCGCCACGACTTTTCCGCCTGTAGCATAGGCATCCGCCACATCAAAGGAGTATTGACCAGCATAAGGTAAGATTGATTCGGCTTCTGCTCTGAAGACCTGTCCAACCTCTGATCCGCTGGTTCCGCTCAAATAATGAGTCTCGCTGACTTTTTCAAAACCTAACCAAGTAGAGATTACAACATTTGGTGTGTAACCAATGATCCATTGGTCGTTGACCTTATTCGCATCAAAGTTGGTTTCTGTCGTCCCGGTTTTACCTGCAACAGTAAATCCAGCCGGAGCGGCTTGAGCGGCTGTTCCGTTTGAGAAAGTCCCTAGAAGCATACTGGTCATTTCGTTGGCGACTTCTTTTGAAATGACTTGCTCATATTTAGGTGAGCTGTTGTCTTCAATCACAGCACCAGTCGAATCGATAATCTTGGTGATCAAATGCGGCTGATACACTTTTCCTTCATTCGCAAAAGCTCCATAGGCCGCCGCCATCTGCATCGGTGAAGTACCTTTTTCCAAACCGCCTAGTGCTAAGCCGTAATATTTATCTGACTTGCTCAATGGAATACCGAACTCTTCGGCCTTATTATAGCCTTTGTTCAAACCGATCTCGTGCAACAACCAAACGGCCGGCAGATTCAAGCTTTGGGCAACCGCTTGATACATCGGTACGTCCCCTTGATAGGTGCCGTCATAGTTTTTGGCTTTATAATACGATTGCGGTTCATCTTTTAAGATGCTGTCAGGCTTGTAGCCGGATTCTAACGCTGAGGCGTAAACACTCAAAGGTTTCATCGAAGAACCGGGAGAGCGCCGCATCTGGGTCGCAAAGTTATAGCTGCGGAAGATGTGCTCGCCGCGTCGGCCAACTAATGCTTGAACGCCGCCGGTTTTAGGGTCCATCGCCACTGAGGCAGATTGCGGCATCGCACCGTCTTCGGCATTTGCTGGGAAGTTCGCGTTGTTTGCATACACAGCTTCCATTTGCTTCTGGTAATCCTGATCTAATGACGTATAGATCTTATAGCCTTTATTCAGTAAATCCTTCTCTGACATTCCGTAACGCTCGACCGCTTCGTCAATAACCGCATCAAAGTATGAAGGGTAGCGATAACCGGCATCCGCTGAAGAATACGTATCACTCAGCTCTGAGGCTAGATCGACCGCCTTTTCTTGATCCTCTTGTTCCTTCGACAGCTTGCCGTTTTCTACCATGACCGAAAGCACCGTGTTTCGTCGATTTACCGCATTTTCTAAATTGTCGATCGGATTATAAATACTCGGTCCTTTTAACATCCCAACGATCGTAGCTGCTTCTCCGATCGTCAGTTGATTAGCATCCACTCCAAAATACTTTCTAGACGCATCTTGAACACCCCAAACCCCATTACCGAAGTAGGAATTATTCAGGTACATCGTTAAGATTTGGTCCTTGTCGTATTTTTTTTCGATCTCGATCGCCATAAAGACTTCTTTGGCTTTTCGTTCCAGCGTTTGATCGAGACTGAGATAGGCATTTTTAGCCAGCTGCTGAGTCAAGGTACTCCCCCCGCCAGTAATATGACCGGAAGTAACCAATCCTAAAGCTGCCCGTGCGATCCCCTTAATATCGAAACCATGGTGGGAGTAGAAGTTCCGATCCTCCGTCGAAACGACGGCATCCTTTAAATAGGGAGAAATCTGGTCGCTTTCTACGTAGGTGCCCTTTTGCCCGTAAAGCGAGCCGGCTTGTTCATTCTTTTCATCATAGATCACCGTCGATTGCTTCAAGCTGGATTGCAGCGTCTCCACATTGACCGATTTTGCTAAGAAAAATAGATAGACACTCATTACCAAAACAGCCACAAGTGTTAATAAGAGCAAGATTTTATTGATATGATATTTTTTCCAAATACGTTTGCGCCAATGATGAAATTGGATCAAATAAGGCTTGATCCATTGCCAAAAGGTTTTTGTGCCGCTGCGAAACTTCTGCCAAAAAACTTTTGCACCACTTTTAAATTTGCGCCAAAATTCCTGAAAATCCATTTTTTGATCTCCATTCTATGTAAAATTCAGACACAGTGTATCACAAATCACCTAGTTAACGCTTGGGGCTTGAGACGGATACACACTTGAGAGTATTCTAGCATGTGCTCTCAAGGAAAAGCTGATTTTTTTCTTAAATATCCGTTAAAAGTGATACAATAAGCCGGATGATACCTTTATTTATCCTGTTGAAATAAAAAATTAGCTTACTTTTGCTATTCTCTGCTTCAATAAGTTTAGCAAATTGAAACTATATTCATTAAAAAGGAGTACTTAAATGAAATTCACTATGACCCTGCCCGATCATTTTGCTGAAATGACCGTTAAGGACCTATTAGAAGAAGAGTGGCTGGTCCCGCGAAAGGTCCGCCATTTCATCCGAACCCGCAAAGGACTCTTGATCAATGGAGAATCCTGCCATTTTCAATCATTCGTTCGCGCTGGTGATGTGATCACGATTACCATTGAAGCGAGTGATTATCCTGAACGAACCATCCTTTTAGGTGATAAAAAACAGATCGAGGTTCTTTATGAGGACGAGCATTTGATTATCGTCAATAAACCTTATGGTATGAAGACGCATCCGAACCAGCCGGATGAAGCAGATACTCTGCTAAATCATTTAGCTGCCTATTTAGCACCCGCTGTTCAGCCCCACGTCGTTCATCGCCTGGATAAAGAAACCAGCGGCGCGATTTTGTTTGCGAAAAATCCTTTTGTGCTGCCGATTTTAGGCCGGCTGTTGGAGCAGAAGAAAATCTACCGCCGTTATCAGGCAGTCGTTCATGGAGCAATCAAAAAGGATCTGACGATTAATAAAAAAATTGGCCGTGATCGTCATGATCGCCGCAAACGCCGAATTGATCCAAAAGGTGGCAAACCGGCCGTTACTCATGTAACAGTCGCTAAGCAATCACCAAGTCAAACTATGGTGTTCTGCCAATTAGACACGGGACGAACGCATCAAATTCGTGTCCACCTAGCTAGTATCGGGCATCCGCTAATCGGCGATCCTTTATATAGTAGGAATCCCCACGGACGATTGATGCTGCACGCGTATGAGCTGCATCTGCGGCACCCCTTTACGGATCAAGAAATAGCCGTTCAGGCCTTGCCGGGATTGTGGTAAAAAGCCAACCCGTTCAGAGAGAATATTTCTTTCTGAACGGGTTTTTTTGATAAAAAGAAAAGCCAAGACCTCGCAATGAGATCTTGGCTTGAAAATATTTATCTTAATACCAGCCGTTTGCTTGCCAGAAAGCTTGTGCGCCTTCCCATGAACCGTAACGAGAAGTTACATATTGATCAGCAACACGTTCTTGGTTTGCTTCAGAATAGTCACCATTTAAATATGAAGATGATAATTGGTAACGTCCGATGTATTGACCGTTCGTTGCTGCGTAAGAACCGCCTGATTCGCGTTGTGCGATCCATTCTTTTGCTGATGAAGTTGTCGCTGGAGCTGCTGCAGGAGCCGCTTCTTGAACGGGTGCTGCTTCTTGTACAGGTGCCGCTGCTTCTTGTTGAACTGGAGTTGCCTCTTGTACAGGTGCTGCTTCTTGAGCTGGTGCTTCAGTTGTACTTGCTTGATATAATACTTTTTCTTCAGTTGGAGCTGCTTCAGCTTTTGCTTCTGCTTTGCCTTCGCTGTCGATTGTTAATTCTTGACCTGCAAAGATCATGTTTACATTAGAAATTTTGTTTGCTTTTGCAATTGCATCTACTAAGCTGTCGTTACCAGCAAACTTGTGAGAGATTTTTGATAAAGTATCTCCTGATTCTACAGTATACGTTTCTGAAGCGTGTGCGTCTGTAGCTCCCATCGCTAAACCTGCACCTGCTGCTAATACTGTACTAAAAAGAAATGTTTTCCCTAATTTCATTATGTAACTTCCTCCGATTTTTCTTATGTCTTTTTTCTTCTGTCTTCTTGACTACGAGTGCTACTTTACCATCCTTTTGTGTTTCATGGGTGATATTCGTGTAACAGTTCATTACAAAACCATAAAACTATGTAACAAAACTCTACTCAGTGTGTCACAGATGTGTATAAGAGACAGCTCACATACCACTTCGCAACTCTCGCGCTATCAC
>NZ_NGLG01000012.1:0-3805 GCF_002140655.1 Enterococcus sp. 3H8_DIV0648
GAAAAATATAAATCACTATAAAAACCAGTGTGACCGGAGTTAGTTAGCTGGTGGAAGGCTTTGAAACTAAAAAGATCAATAAAAAAGGAGAGTTTGAATTATGGGTGTTTTAGGTATTTCAATCGTAATGGGCTTATACTATTGGTTTGCTCGCCTGCGTTTCGGGTATACATTCTCGGGAATGCTTTCCCAACCGCTTTCGGCGGCGTTGATAGCCGGGGTTGCGACCGGAAAATTAGCAGAGGCAATGGTGATCGGTGCTGGTATCCAGCTGGTTTATCTAGGTGTAACTTCGACGCCAGGCGGGAATGTTCCTAGTGATCCAGCGTTGGCTTCGGCAATTGCGATCCCAATTGCTTTAGGTGTCGGAATGAACGCGGAGGCGGCGATTGCTTTGGCAGTACCATTTGGAGTGCTGGGAGTATTTATGGATCAGCTTCGCCGGACGGTCAATGCGACTTGGGTTCATATGGCGGACAAATATGCAGAGGAGTTAAATTATTCTGGAATTTATCGCGCAGCCTTTTTATATCCGGCAATGGCTGGTTTTGTGATTCGTTTTCCGTTAGTGTTTGCGGCAAACTTTTTTGGTCAATCGATTGTTAATCAAGTGTTAGATGTGATTCCTGAATGGCTGATGCACGGCTTTGAAGTGATGGGCGGTATCTTGCCGGCTCTCGGCTTTGCTTTAACGATCATGGTGATTGGCAAGAAGCATCTGATTCCGTACTTCTTAATCGGTTTTGTGGCAGTTGTTTATTTTGGAGCAGAAGTGATGGCAGTAGCAATTATTGGTGTCTGTGTAGCATTCTTAGTTAGAAACAAGGCGTTAGAAGAGGAGGCGGCTGCATAATGGAACAAATGACAGAAAAAAATGAACAGCAATTAGAGCAGAAGAAAATTACGAAGAAAGAATTATCGCGTTCTTTTTGGATTTATCAGCTAGGCTGTGAGTTATCCAATTCCTATGAACGACTACAAAGTCTGGTCTTTTGTGCTTCAATGATTCCGGCTGTTAAAAAATTGTATGCCGATGATGAAGAGGCGCAAAGAGAAGCATTGAAACGCCATTTGAATTTCTTTAATACAGAAGGAACGATTGGTTCTTCGATTCAAGGGATCGTGATTGCGATGGAGGAGGAAAAATCCAACGGCGCGGCGATTACAGATACGGCGATCACTTCCATCAAAACAGGATTGATGGGGCCTTTAGCTGGTATCGGAGATTCGATCATTTGGGCGGCGGTTATGCCCTTAATTATTTCAATTTTTATTCCGATGGCTTCTAACGGAAACGCGATTGGCGGGATAGGACCAATCGTGATTTATACCGCGGTTACGATGTATATCAGCTGGCTGTTGATCAACAAGTCTTATACGTTAGGCCGGAATTCGATCTTGAGCTTGCTGAAAGACGGCAAGATCAAGCAAGTGATTTATGCGGCGAACGTTTTAGGAATGATGATGATGGGAGCCTTGAGCGCCAGCTATGTAAATATTGCCAGTCCGATGAAATTCAAAGTCCCTGGTGGCGCAACGATTATTTTACAAGATATTTTTGATCAGATTGTCAGAGGCTTATTGCCGCTGACGGCGGTATTTGCGATTTATTTCTTTATGGTCAAAAAAGGTCCGCGATACGGCATTATTATCGGTACGATCGTTGTGATCAGTATTGTCGCTTCATTCTTCGGACTATTATAAAACTATTGAAGGTGTGAAAATGATCAGCTATGAAAAATTTGGTTTGAAAGAAGTAATTAATGCTTCTGGACGAATGACGATTTTAGGCGTTTCGAAGGTATCAGAAAAAGTGCTGGCGGCGCAACGTTTTGGTGGAGAACATTTTTTTGAGATGAGCGATTTGATGGTTCAAACGGGGAAATATCTCGCGGACTTGTTGAAAACAGAAGATACCCAAATCGTGTCTTCTGCTTCTGCCGGCATTGCTCAGTCTGTTGCAGCGGTAATTGGAGAAGGCAGTCTTTATCATGTCTACCACCCTTACACGGACAAAATAGATAAAAGAGAGATCATCCTTCCTAAAGGCCACAACGTAGATTATGGCACACCGGTGGAAGTCATGGTCGAGCAAGGCGGTGGGAAAGTCGTAGAGGCTGGCTATGCCAATATGTGTTCGCCGGAGCATCTTGAAATGATGATAACACCAGCATCTGCGGCGATTTTGTATATCAAAAGTCACCATACAGTTCAAAAAAGTATGCTGAGTGTTGAAGAGGCAGCAACCGTAGCTGAAAAATATCGGCTGCCGCTAATCGTTGATGCGGCTGCAGAGGAAGATCTTTTCAAATACACTCAAGCAGGGGCGGATTTAGTCATTTATTCTGGAGCTAAGGCGATGGAAGGACCTAGTGCAGGACTAGTTATCGGGAAAAAAGAGTATGTAGAGTGGGTCAGACTGCAAAGTAAAGGAATCGGCCGCTCGATGAAAATCGGCAAAGACAATATCTTAGGCTTTACCCAAGCGGTTGCCGATTATTTAACGAAGGGAAATGAAGCTGGAGAATCAATGAAGCGGCGATTGACTCCGTTTATTACAGCGGTCAATCAAATTGACGGCTTAGAGGCGAAGATTGTTCAAGATGGAGCTGGCCGCGATATTTATCGGGCAAGTGTCAAAGCTGCCGGACCTAAACCAGCTAAGACGATCATTACTGAACTGAAAGAAGAAAATCCTGCAATTTACACACGTGAATACCAAGCAAATAACGGAATTATCGAATTTGATATCCGTTCGGTTGATGAACAGGAACTGACCAAAATCGTTCAGCGCCTGCAAGAAATTATGAAGTAAAGGAGAGACGGTATGTCATTGATACCAAATTATTTAGCAGATCGTATTTGCTTAAATGTCTTAGCGAATTCTGTTGAGAATGCCAAGGAATGTTACGAGGCGGCAGAAGGGCATGTTGTATTAGGAGTATTGTCAAAAAATTATGCTACTGATGAAGCAGCAATAGAAGACATGAAGCTTTATCAAGCAGCAACGAATAACGCATTATCCGTAGGGCTGGGAGCCGGCGATCCTAACCAAAGTCAGATGGTTTCCCGCATTTCTGCGATTCTACAACCGCAGCACGTCAATCAAGTATTTACAGGAGTGGGGACTTCTCGGGCACTTTTAGGGCAAAACGAGACAATCGTAAATGGCTTAGTCTCTCCAACCGGAAAAATCGGGTATGTGAATATTGCGACTGGTCCATTGAGTACGACAGCTCCTGAAGCCGTCGTACCGATCGAAACGGCGATTAAATTGCTACAGGATATGGGCGGCAGTTCGGTGAAGTATTTTCCCATGAAGGGTTTGGCTCACAAAGAAGAGTATCAGGTCGTTGCGAAAGCTTGTGCCGAACATGATTTCTATTTAGAGCCGACTGGTGGAATCGATTTGGATAATTTTGAAGAAATCGTCCAAATAGCGGTGGATGCTGGGGTCAAAAAAATCATTCCCCATGTCTACAGTTCGATCATTGATCCTGAAACAGGAGCTACGAGACCGGAAGATGTCCAAACTTTGTTGGAGATAATGAAAAAGATTTTGGGATAAAATTTTCTCGAATAGAGAGAACGAGCGAGCTGGGTTTGAGGAGGCAACTACTCAAACCCAGCTCTTCGTTTTAACTTCGAAAACGCTATTTACTGCAAGTGGTGTTAATAAATTTGTTATTTTTTAGAAAAAAGGATAAGGCGCGTCTACAAATATCGAAGAGTCTTTTTAACAAAACAATTAGCAAATAAGTTGTTTTTTCTAATTTTTACCGTTGACTATCATTGAACCTGTTGC
>NZ_NGLG01000012.1:3905-4353 GCF_002140655.1 Enterococcus sp. 3H8_DIV0648
TGGGGATCGTCAATTCCAATATGATGTTTCAAATCTGTCTCTTATACACATCTAGATGTGTATAACCTGTTGCTATACTACAGGTAGAAACCCCAATTACATAATGTAAGATCTGTCTCTTATACACATCTAGATGTGTATAAGAGACAGATCGAAGAGTCTTTTTAACAAAACAATTAGCAAATAAGTTGTTTTTTCTAATTTTTACCGTTGACTATCATTGAACCTGTTGCTATACTACAGGTAGAAACCCCAATTACATAATAAAAGACCTGTCTCTTATACACATCTAGATGTCTATCATTGAACCTGTTGCTATACTACAGGTAGAAACCCCAATTACATAATAAAAGACTGTTACCAATAGGGCAGAACTTACGAAAAAGACACATCTAGATGTGTATAAGAGACAGGGTAAATGAAGAGGACTCTTTGCGAAGACTAAAAA
>NZ_NGLG01000013.1:0-3814 GCF_002140655.1 Enterococcus sp. 3H8_DIV0648
GTACATACCCTCGAAATAATTGTATAGCATACTAGAAACAGCAGAAGCGTCATTCTCATTTAGCCCTTCTTTTCTCAAGCCCTCTAGAAAAAAATCATACAAGCGAGCGCGTGTTTCGCGAAAATTTTCTAGCAGCTCTGTAAACTCGGGATAGACCTCCAGCGTTTTTAGCGATTGCTGCATAAACTTGAAGCCCGTTTGGTTTTTTGATGGAACAACCAGTATCCGCACGACTTTTTCCTCAAAGCTCAGCTCCTCGCTAAGCATGATTTCACGTTTTTCGGCCTTGATTTTCTCGATCGTCATGCGCACGACTTCACCGAAGATCTCTGACTTATTTTTAAAATGCCAATATGCAGCACCACGGCTCACATTTGCATCTTTTGATATTTTGTCTAAAGAAGTATTTTCAAATCCTACTTCATAGAAATTTTGAAACGCGGTTTCCAACAAACGTTGTTTCGTTATCAAGCTGTCCTGTTTTCGTTTCATTGTCATCTCTCCCGTTTTAAAAAAACAAAATCAACACTATTTCAGCTCATTTTGAATTTTTTCCAATTTCCCTCGAAATTTCACAAAATCTCAGAGTTTGTGAAATCCTTCTTTTCCTCACTTACTAACAAATCAAGTCCTGATAAAAAGAATACGATTCCATTTTCACATAGTTTGGCCTTTTTTTAAAGGGCGGATTTACACTTTAAGTGCAACACAAAAAAGACTCATAGATGATTTCCTTGTAAAATAGTAATTGCGAGATAACTATTGAAAGGAAGGATATCTATGAGTCAGTATACTCATCTTACCATTTTCGAACGAGAAGAAATAGCGAAATTACATGCGCAAGGATACACGATAAGAGAGATTGCCCGTCAACTTCGAAGAAACCCTTCTACAATTAGCCGAGAAATGAATCGAAATGCTTTTTCATCAAACCAATATTCTCCGACTATTGCACACCGGCTTTATAAGCTTAAAAGAAAAAATTGTGGAAGAAAGAAGATTTTATCCAATTTCTATTTAAAGAATATCGTCAAACATCTTTTTTTAGACGAACAATGGTCGCCAGAAGAAATAGCGAATCGATTAGAATTAGAAGACTACCCGATAAAGATTAGTTATTCGACTATTTATCGAGCAATCTATGCGTTTGAATTTGATGACGAAATGCCGAAACAAGGGCATCGTGGTGTGGTGAAGAAGTTACGTAGAAAAGGAAAAAAGTATAAGTGCCAGAATCATAACGAAACCAGAGGGAAAATAGTCATTTCGCATACAATACATGAAAGGCCATCAGAGGGGAATCTACGACGTGAACTGGGTCACTGGGAGGTCGACACAGTAGTTGGTAAAATGGGGAGCGCTTGTTTACTTACCCTAACTGATCGGAAATCTCGCTACTTGTTAGCTGATAAAGTAGCGGCGCAAAGAGCAGAACCAGTCAAAGATAGTATGATCTATTTACTCAAAGGACTCCCAAAAACGAAAAGAAGGAGTGTTACTTCAGATCGCGGAAAAGAATTCTCATTTCACAAAGACGTAACTAAAAAATTAGAGGGGCTCCCCTTTTACTTTGCGGATCCACAGTCACCTTGGCAGCGTGGTACAAATGAGAATACAAATGGATTATTAAGAGAATATTTCCCTAAACGTCAGACTTTAGATGAAGTTACATCACAGACACTAAAAGAAGTCCTAAGAAAAATAAATATGCGACCTCGTAAATGCTTAAATTGGAAAACCCCTTTTGAAGTATTTTTTAATCGAGTGTTGCACTTGATTTGACAATCCGCCAGAGAAAAAAGCTGCCAAGTTTTCACCTGGCAGCTTTGGCTTGTTCAGTTGCTATTTCATTGGAGGAATAATCGCCAACAGACCATTGCTTAATGTGACATAAATTGAAGCAGTTGTTGGAATGGTTTCATTCACCGTCTTCTTCGCAGGTAAAGCAGTCGCTGCTAAAGCGATCAAGCTGTCGCCGCGGAAAAGATTGACAAAGTGCTTCGTTGACATCACTTGCGGAACCCGCGGATTATTGATGATGCTTGCAATCAATTTTGATTGAATCTCATCATTAACAGTAACAGTTTTTTCTGTTGCTTTGATTTCAGGTCCGGTCGTTTTCTCTTTTGCTTCTTTCGCATGATCGAACTCTGTTAAATCATAAGCTTTGATGATCGCATTCAATTTTTCTGCGTATTGTTTATCTGTCGCGTAACGTCCTTGTAAATGTTTGGTTGCATCTGTGTATGATTCGGTCTGATCTTTCCACGTTGCTTTATAGAAGTCAGCATTGCCTGAGATGCCTTTTTTGATTAATTTTGCGTAATCCTCTAATGATTCTTTATAGGAAGGATATTTTCTAAACTCAGCACTGATTTGGAAGCTTGCGCCAACATTATCCTGTTCCAAGGTTTGGAAAGTCACGCCTTGATCCTTATATTTTCCTTTGATCCCAAACAAATTGTAGTTTGGTTCGCTGGCTAGTGCACTATTTCCTGATCCGCTTTCCAAAATCGCCTGTGCAATCATTACTGAAGAGTAAATGCCATTCTTCTGTCCGATTTCACGAGAAATTTCACCGATTTTCTTAACGAATTGATCGGTCGTTTGATTCTTATTAAAAATGAACGGGGAACTCGTGCTGTATTCACCAAAGGCATTCGATAATGAACCGGTTGCTTTTGGTAAACCGGCGATATTCACCCGAACTGCGAAGGTTGGTGTGAAAGCCCCGATACTGCCGATCTTAACCACATCACCCGGTTGTGGTGCATGGATGTATTGACCATTGCCAATATAAATCGCAACGTGTGTCGTTACACTCGTTGGCGCACCCCAGAATAATAAGTCACCAGGCTGAGCTTCGCTGACAGGGATTTGAGTTCCCGCATATTGCTGATCACCTGTCCATCCGCCGATGTTATGACCCGTCGCATTCGCGTAAACCACGTAAGCTAGACCTGAACAGTCAAAAGCGTTCGGTCCTTTTGCTCCCCAAACATACGGTTTGCCTAGATGACGGTAAGCCTCTTGTACGATCGCCGTTTGAACTTCGTTGCTGAATGTTGGTGCAGCTTGATTTGACGGCACACGAACATCCGCAGCTGCTCCTTCAGGCTGACGAGCGGCAGCTGGCTGCTCTTGAATCGCTGATGGTGTATTTACAGCGGGTTTTTGAGCCGTTTGGTTGTTGGAATTGCCCGCGGGTTTGTCTTTATTACTATTATTGCTGTTACCAGTATTACCGCCAGGTTTTTCCTCTGGTTTTGGCGTTGGTGTCGGTTTAGAAGGTGTTTCTTCTTTTACCGTCTCTAGCTGAATCGATACGTCTGATTCCGGCATAGTGAATACACCATTAACTTCAGCACTTGATAAAATCGGTGCCTGTGTCGCCGTATTGATGACTTTGACCTCTTTCAATTTAACCTTCTCAGGCAATGTCACTGTGTAGTGAACAGCTGTGTTCGCTACTAAGCCATTATCTGATGTATATTGGAAACTGATTTGAGCACCATTTGCATCGCTGAAAGTATTATTGGCGAAAGGATTTCCATTTGCTAATAAACTGTACTGTTTAGCCGGTTCGGGTTCAGGTGTTGGTTCTGGATCTGGCGTTGGTGCAGGTGTCTCAGACCCTCCTGTACTTTCTAAAGTTGAACTATTGGTTGATTGTTGACTTGATGAGTTCGCAGCAGAGTCACTAGCAACTGTTCCACTTTCTTCGGCAAAAGCCTGTTGTGAAGCTAAAAGAGTCGGGCCGAATAAAGTTCCTAAAGCTAATAAACTAACTATCTTACTATACTTCACTTCTATT
>NZ_NGLG01000014.1:0-2597 GCF_002140655.1 Enterococcus sp. 3H8_DIV0648
TTTTCCCTCGCTTCTTCTTTTGATGAGTTAATCATCTGTCTCTTATACACATCTAGATGTGTATAATCGTATTATATACACATCCTCATTCTTTTGATAACATATTCTCATAAATAAAAGTTATTTGGAAGGAGTGAAATAAATGGAAAAAAAGGTCACATGGAAATCCTGGTTATCGTTGTTCTTTTTAATTGTCATGCTGTCTGGACTTTTTAAAGATGTGCAAAGCCCTTTGAAAGCGCTTGATTTCCTGAATCTCACCGGGAACTTTGGTACGATTTTTGAAGAAGTCAATTTCCAAGGTCAAGGAGGGGTTGGTGCTAGAGAAGGGGTACTGGTCGCTCTGACAATTCTCCCGTCAGTCGTTTTTGCCGTTGGTCTGATTGAAACACTTCAAAGCTTTGGGGCTTTTAATGCCGCCGAAAAGCTCTTCACACCTATTTTACGTCCGATTCTAGGAATTCCCGGATCGGCCGGAATCGCATTTATTTCTTCTTTCACTAGTTCTGATGTCGGCTCTGTTATGACAAAGGAATTATTTGACAATGGGCAGCTAAGCGATGATGAGCGAAGTGTTTTTACTTCCTATCAGTACACTGCCTCCGCAGTCATTTTAAACACCATTAACACGCAGGCTGTTCTGCTGCCTATTGTTGTCTGGCCTATTGGGCTCATCATCGTCTTTTTGATTGTGATGAAAATACTTGGGGCAAATCTTGTTCGAATTATATTGAAAATCTCTAATCAAAAGGAGTTGAGAAAATGGAAAAAGAGCAAAGCGTAACACAACCAGCTCCTAAAAAAGGAATCATCGAAATTTTTTTAGCTGGCTGTAAAAAAGGACTCTACATTGGGCTGGAACAGATTTTGCCGGCAATGGTATTGGGTTATGTCGTCGTTCAATTTCTTCAATTGACAGGTATTACCGACGTTCTAAGTGTCGTTTTCGGTCCAGTGATGGGAATCTTCGGTTTACCCGGAGCATCGATTGTTGTCTTAATTTCGGCCTTTTTCGCTAAAGCGGCGGGCGCTTCAACAGCAGCGAATCTCTATGCGACAGGCGTCATCACTGCTGCACAAGCCACAATTCTTTTAATGCCATGTATGCTCATGGGAACATTAGTTGGGCATTTTGCACGAATTGTTTTAGTAGCAAATGTTAATCCTGCTCACCGAGCTTTACTTTTATGTATTCCTATCATTACTTCCGTTGTCGCTATGCTGCTGATGCGCATCCTTCTATCAGTAACTGGTCTTATGTAAAGCACCACGCTATTAAGAGAGGAGCAACAATTTATGATCAATAAAAATCAAGAAATACTTGCATTTATCGAGGAACAAAAACCGAATATTTTAAAGGATTGGCAAGAACTTGTTGAATTAGAAGGCTCTACCCTAGAAAAGCCTAAAGTCGAAAAAACAATCAGTAAATTCCAATCATGGTTAGAAGCAGAAGGCTTTACCTGTAAAGTCATTGATGTAGGCGAACAAACAGCCGGCACACTTATCGGCATGCTCGGTGAAGAACGAGCAGGAAAACCGATTCTATTCTCAGGTCATTTAGATACTGTTTATCCAGAAGGCACCTTTGAAAAAGAATTTCAAATCGTCGATGGAAAAGCTTTTGGCCCAGGAGTATTAGACATGAAGGGCGGCTTAATTATCGCCTTGTATGTAGTCAAGGCTTTACGAGTGCTGGGCTATGAAGATACACCTATCAAATTTATCGTTTCGGGCGATGAGGAAAATGGACATCAACTATCCAAAGGTGACGATCTGTTCGTTGAAGAAGCGAAAAATTGTTTATTCGGTTTGAACATGGAAACTGGTCGGATCGATAATAAATTATGTATTGGCAGAAAAGGTGTCATCAATGCGTTGATCACCGTTACAGGAGTTGGCAGTCACGCCGGCAATGATTTCGAATCCGGTCGTAATGCTATTACTGAGATGGCGCATAAAGTCCTCCTACTCCATGATTTAACTGATTTGGAAGCTGGAACGACAGTCAACCCCGGGGTTATCGCAGGTGGAACTGTGATCAATGCTACTCCTGCCAGCTGTACATTAAAAGTCGACGTCCGTTATAAAAGCTTAGACGCTGCTGAAAAAGTTGTAAATGAAATTAAGAATATCTGTAAAAAAACTTATATCGAAGGAACCTCAACCGAAGTCAAAATCATTGAAGCCTTAAAGAGCTTTGAAACCAATGACAAAGTTGAGAAATTGCTTGGCTTTATCCAAACTATCGCTGCTGAAACAAATCATGATGTACCCGGCAGTGTCTACCTCGGTGGCGGCTCTGATGCAGCTTATGTCGGAATCGCTGGGACCCCTGCTATTTGTTCGATCGGCGTGTTAGGTCAATGGAACCATACACAAGAGGAATATGCAGTTGTTCAATCGATGTTTGACCGAATCAGCTTAGTAACCACGGTTGTGTTAAATCAGAAAACCTTTTAATTCCTCCTCCCGCTGCTAGATTTAATGGCATGCGGGAGTTTTTCTTTCGAACATTTTATTTTTAGATTGCGAAAACCATACAAATTAGACCTCTAACACTTTGGATAATAAAATTAAGGGGTGAATCGTATATC
>NZ_NGLG01000015.1:0-2309 GCF_002140655.1 Enterococcus sp. 3H8_DIV0648
AAAAACTAGGCTACCGATCACCAGTAGAATATCGGGAATCAGCAGCCTAGGAAAATGCTTTTTTATCACTGTCTCAGTATTTTAGGTCAGTTCCGCTTATCAGAGAAGTCTTCTGGTGTTTTTATAGAGGTTGAAGGAGAAAATTTATTTTTAACACTCTCTCTATCGTATGGAAAAGATAAGTGATTGAAGAATTCTGGATTTTCAAATTCGCCACTGATTCTGAATTCGTAGTTCTCTTTTATTTCCTTTAGGAAGTTCCTTGTTTCATCGGGTAAATGATGAGTAAAAAAGTTTTCATACGTGCTATCTAGCCCGATGTATCTATCAAAACCATTGCCAATTATCAATAAAGTACTCATTTTATAGACTCCTTTTTCGATTTTTTAACTAAATTATACAAGTATTATCTAGTAGCTGTCTCTTATACACATCTAGATGTGTATAAGAGACAGGTACTTTTTTTACCATATCCTCCCTTGAGGATGAATTAAGATTTGCATAATAGAAATAAAGCTTGATTGAAGAATCATACAAGCTATAGTGATCAAAAATAGCTTGAAAATACGAGTAATCTAAAAGACTCAAAGAGTGACCAAAAAAGACAACTTTTGAAATAGCAGATTCCAATTGAAAGGCGTGTACTTCCGAAGAAAAAGAGCCGATCAATTGTCTATATGTCTTTGAAAAACGATAAAAATCATCTAGTTGCTCTTTGTCAACAGAATCAAAACCAAAAACCACATCCTGTTTTTCTAAAGATCCATGAACATTAATCGTCATTTTCTTAACTTGATCCCAAAATCGCTTGTTGTCTTCTACCCTTGATCCATTTAGTTCTTTTTGTCTAGGATAGCTATTATAGGATAAGGTCGAGTTACCAATTGGGTCTGTATAATTAAACGAAAGAATCTTATCTGAAAAAATGCCTCCACTAAAGTTTGTCTCTTTACTTTCAGTTAAAAGTTGAAGCAATAATTCTCGACATTCGGGATGGTAGCTTGATTTATTCTTGACTAACTTTTCCAGATACTCAGAAAAGGATTTTTCTAGTATAAGCAGCTCGTGTTTTAAGAAATCCACAGGATCCTTAAAATCACAATATCTATTTTCTGGAAATAAACCTAAGAATATAGATAAAAGCATCTTGCCTGACGAAGATAAATAAGATCTATCAGTATCAAACATTTTTTTATACGTGAATTCTGAGTTTTCTGTTTCACTGAAGAAATCTTTTATTCTGTTCTCAATATCATTCCATTCATCAGGCAGTTTATCTATTGAATAATAAAAGAGCAAATCCCAAAAACTTAGCTTGGAACTGACCCATTAAACTGAAACAAAATAAAAAAGCATCTCACATCTAGATGTGTATAAGAGACAGAGGTAAGAAATCATGAAGAGAAAACGAAGTGTTGAGACTAATCCACCACCAACAGTTACGGCTAACCCACCAATATCAAAGAAGCAAAAGGGTAGGCAGCAACTAGACAAAGCTTTCGGATCTCTTCAAGCATTACGAGATTCGAAAGATATGGATCTGATCACTGAAGCGATCTTCGAGATCATAACAGCGTATGGATTGAAGACGGATGAGGTTGCGGCATTATGCTATTGCATCACTGAACAAACAATCAAAGCAGAACACAATGCAGCTTTGTTCGAACGAGAGCTTGATTTAGATGTTGAGGGATTATCAATCGAGGGGATCCTGTGCGTTCAGCAAGCATTAGTAACCAAATGAGATCGACAAACTATACAAGAGAAAGCGGTGGAAGAAGCTAAGACCTGTTGTGATCTCAAGAGACTTTGGTCTGTGTCAGGAATGTCTACGAAGGAATATGATTCGAAGGGAACCATCGTCCATCACAAGGTAGAAGCACGAGAGGATCTGTCGTTGTTCTGGGATGTAGATAACCTTGAGTTGGCCTGCGTAACCTGTCACAACAAGGAGCATCCAGAGCGTAGCGGTAGAGAGAAGAAGAAACGAACACGCATCAACGCAGTGAAGTTCTTTGCGAACAACGAGTAGCCGTGTTTATCGTGTCGTGTTGAGGATATCCCTCCTCCCTCCGAAATTGCGAAGGCGATCTGCGGAAGAACGGTGCCGTCCTCTTCTCACAGAATTACCGCTTTTCGAGTTTATGAACTCTTTTTCTTAATTTTTCCTAGCTCGTCTTCGAGTGGAATAATGAAAAGTCGTTTTTCAAGGAGAAGTTTGTGTAGTAAGTTTTTTCTATGATAAGAATTATCTAAGCTTCTGGAATAATATGTCAACAAATGAAGTACTTTTTTTACCATATCCTCCC
>NZ_NGLG01000016.1:0-1923 GCF_002140655.1 Enterococcus sp. 3H8_DIV0648
AGATACCTACCAAATAGGCTAAACCATTACATATCTGTCTCTTATACACATCTAGATGTGTATAAGAGACAGGCGTGATACAGACTTGACGCCTTACTGGCGAACGCTAAAAAATAAAGGTGAGATCAATCCAAAATACCCCGGCGGCGTGGAAGCCCAGTGAGAAAAGCTTGACGCTGAAGGCCACACGATCATTCGCCGCGGAAGAAAAAATTTCCGTTATTATGTTGAAAATTACGAAGAAGCAATGTGTGAGTTATAGCCGTTTTTTTTTTATGAAGACGGTTTTTAATTTTTTTTAAACATTTTGCTTGATGCAAATCATTAATATCTTTTGATAAGCCTCTTATACACATCTAGATGTGTATAAGAGTTCTTTAATACTCAGTTTGAAATATCTAAAAGAGATATTAGCTCTTAGACAACTAGTCATTGTTTCATTCGAACAGTCTTATTTTCGAAAGATAAGTTGATATCCCGATCCCCAAACAGTTTTAAGACAAACATAATCCATTTTCTCTTCAGATAGCTTTATCTTAATTTTCTTTACCATACTTGATAATTGGGATTTAGCTGAGTTTGTATCAGACTTATTAAAGACAACCTTGCACAGTTGCTCTCTCGGAACAGGTTTTCCATCGGCTTCTAATAGCTCTTTTACAACCTCTTGTTCTTTTTTAGTAAATGGTAAATCATAAATTATTTCATTGAAAGCATACTTATCAAAAGTTGCATTCACTTTTTTTATGTCACTTGAACCTGTCTCTTATACACATCTACATGTGTATAAGAGACAGGGTAGAGTGTAAAGAGGAGATTATATTCAAATTTATTTATCAACAAAATAATGTTTATTATTATTTGAGAGCATCATAACCTTGTAGACACGGGAGAATTTTGTATATTAGCGTATTCTTGAAAAGTCTTACTTAAAAATTCTAAGCAACAACTTATCTACATTTCCCTTGAAAAAAATCTAAAATGAGTTCTCGAAAACAGAAAATCATGATTTCTTTCTAAATACTCGATTAAAATGCAAAAGAGCCGATTTCCATTCGCACCTTTTTCATCATTCTTTTGGTCTGTGGAAGTTTGTCCGCTATCGAAGAATTTCTAATCGTATCAACGACAAAAAAACTGGCTAAAAATGTGCCGACTATTCTAAATAAAAAATAAACTGTCTCATTGCAGGATGTTTTTATACTCGGTACACTAGTAATAGGAATTGCGCGCGTAATGACTAGCTTATTAAGATGTTAGGAGGTGGCCCTCAGGATCAAAAGGGTTTCAATGCTCTGCTGAAGGAAGACAAGGACATGCTGAAGATGCAGATCGTCACGGCTGAGGCAAAGATCAAACGCTAAGGCGGAACAAAAATGTACTTTGCACCCCCGCGGAATTATGATGCATTGATCAAAAAAATCCCTTATGGAAAAATCATCACGACTGGTGCAATCAGGGAATATCTAGCAAAACAAAATGACGGTGATTTCACCGAACCAATCACCTGTCTCTTATACACATCTAGATGTGTATAAGAGACAGCAGTAAAGGTGGGTCAATTTTTTATTATTTGCTAGATTCAATTGTTCTATGAATCCATTACTACTCTCTTATACACATCTAGATGTGAATAAGAGACAGATATTTGATTGACAGTAAAGGTGGGTCAATTTTTTATTATTTGCTAGATTCAATTGTTCTATGAATCCATTACTACTCTCTTATACACATCTAGATGTGTATAAGAGACAGGCTTTAAGAGTATATTTGATTGACAGTAAAGGTGGGTCAATTTTTTATTATTTGCTAGATTCAATTGTTCTATGAATCCATTACTACAATCTAACTCTATTAGTTCTGTGTTCTTGCTGACATCCAAATTCACGATTCCAGTGTTTGCGCATTTGAGTGTTTTCAATT
>NZ_NGLG01000017.1:0-1472 GCF_002140655.1 Enterococcus sp. 3H8_DIV0648
GCTGATTTGACCTTTATTCTAAGAAAAATGGCTCGACTTGTCAATGTAAACAATTAGTTATCGCACTGTCTCTTATACACATCTAGATGTGTATAGGAGCCCTATTATATATTATGTGTAGATAATTAAGAAACAGTCTAGTTTCATGTTAGGGAGATTAGATGTGTATAAGAGACAGCTATTATATATTATGTGTAGATAATTAAGAAACAGTCTAGTTTCATGTTAGGGAGATTAAAGAAAAAAATCATCCCAAAAAATGGATGATTACGAGCTAAGCTTATCTTTGAATTTTGAAAACAATAGTGCGGAACCGATAACAATTCCATAATACACCACAGGTAGGATTATGGATTTGGTCCCTTCGAAATAGTAGTAATAAAAGACTAATGATCCTCCAGAAAAGAATACAGTGACAAACATTTTCGCTAGTGACGGTCTTTTGCCGGATAAAGCAATCGTATAGGCGCCTAAAATAGCACCAAGAGCACAAATGAGGAAAGCAACAATATCTCTGGACAACATGATACCACCTCCTATTATTATTTTACCGTATTTTAGGCTGTCTCTTATACACATCTAGATGTGTATAAGAGACAGACATGATACCACCTCCTATTATTATTTTACCGTATTTTAGCAGCTGAATGAAGCAAGCTTTAGAAAAAGCTATGTGAAATCAATTGTTACACTATTAAGGAAAAATAATCATCAATATACGTCCTGTCTCTTATACACATCTAGATGTGTATAAGAGACAGTGATTATTTTTCCTTAATAGTGTAACAATTGATTTCACATAGCTTTTTCTAAAGCTTGCTTCATTCAGCTGCTAAAATACGGTAAAATAATAATAGGAGGTGGTATCATGTCTGTCTCTTATACACATCTAGATGTGTATAAGAGACAGCCTAAAATACGGTAAAATAATAATAGGAGGTGGTATCATGTTGTCCAGAGATATTGTTGCTTTCCTCATTTGTGCTCTTGGTGCTATTTTAGGCGCCTATACGATTGCTTTATCCGGCAAAAGACCGTCACTAGCGAAAATGTTTGTCACTGTATTCTTTTCTGGAGGATCATTAGTCTTTTATTACTACTATTTCGAAGGGACCAAATCCATAATCCTACCTGTGGTGTATTATGGAATTGTTATCGGTTCCGCACTATTGTTTTCAAAATTCAAAGATAAGCTTAGCTCGTAATCATCCATTTTTTGGGATGATTTTTTTCTTTAATCTCCCTAACATGAAACTAGACTGTTTCTTAATTATCTACACATAATATATAATAGCTGTCTCTTATACACATCTAATCTCCCTAACATGAAACTAGACTGTTTCTTAATTATCTACACATAATATATAATAGGGCTCCTATACACATCTAGATGTGTATAAGAGACAGTGCGATAACTAATTGTTTACCTTGACAAGTCGAGCCATTTTTCTTAGAATAAAGGTCAAATCAGC
>NZ_NGLG01000018.1:0-1450 GCF_002140655.1 Enterococcus sp. 3H8_DIV0648
CTATAACCCTTGATACACAAGGAGTTATAGTGCTTTTTGACGGAAACCGACGGCTTATTTTATTTTGCGGAATTCGCCGGATTCTTTTTCTTTAAAAAAATTATCGTTTTTGAATCATTGCTAGCTGATAAAATATTCCGCACCAAAAGAAAGCGTTTTCTTATAAAAATAAAAAAGAACTCCTCCAAAAAATTAGTTGCTTTTTTTGAAAATGGTTTCATTTATAGTTCGCTTATTTAGTTAACTAATCAATCGATCCAATTGATCAATCACGCGGAATCGTTGTTCTAACATGGCATCCACGTACGTATCCAACGTCATCTGAGTAGAAGCATGACCTAAAAGTGCACTGACCGATGGAATATCTTTATTTATTTCTAAGCAGCGGGTCGCAAAACTATGGCGCAACTGATGAAAATGGATATGAGCAAGCGCCGCTTTTTCTCGAATTCGATGAAAATGATACGTAAGCAGCCGCGGTTCACAGGGTTGACCCTTGGTTGAAAAGACAAATGAGCCTTTTGATTGTTTTCGATGATTCAATAAGAGCTTTTTCAAGGTCTTCCCCATCGGAATCATTCGAACCGAAGCTTCTGTTTTGGAATCTGCTAAGATCAATTGCGTTCTTTTGTCTGCTTGACTTGTTGTAATTCTTTGGTACGTATGGTTCACATAGATCAAGTTGGCATTAAAATCAATGTCTGACCATTGAAGCGCCGCGATTTCCCCGATCCGCATACCAGAATATAGAGCCAATAGTGACGGAATCCCATACCCTCTCTTTTCTTTCGCAGCGACCGCCATGATTTTCTTTTGTTCAGAGAAGGATAATGAATGGACTTTCTTTTGTTTCGCCTTGGGAATAGTCAGCTCAGAGAAGGGATTGGTATGAATTTTGCCCTTTTTTTTGGCGCGATTGAGACATTTGTTTACGATTCGAAAGATCACTTGAATAGTGGAACGCGACAATTTTTCTTGCAATATTTTTAAAAGGCTTCTTCCAGAATCAATCGACAGTTCATTCAACGGGGTTTCATTGAGTACCGGCAGAACATATTTAGTTAGTTTGTAGCGATAACTTGAAAGTGTCGATGGTTTGACCTCATCCTGCACTTCATTGAGCCATTCTACTGTCCAATCTTCAAACGATTCGGCAGAAAATCCTTGAATTCGTTGCAGCGATTGGTACCGAATACGAAGCGGATAGAGTTTTTGTTTTACTTCTGTGTAGCTTTTTCCATACACATAGCCATATTTGATTCGTCCATTGTTTTTTCGGCCTTTTGGGAAGCGCCCTTCCCAGCGACCATCTTTTCGCAGATAAATATTTTCACCTTTACGCATCTTATACTTCCTCCTAATTTGACGGCTTCACTGACGGTGCATATTTTGTGATTTCTTGTGGTTTTCCTGTTTAAAAAACAAGAAAAAGAGTGGATAGATCAACTTA
>NZ_NGLG01000019.1:0-1366 GCF_002140655.1 Enterococcus sp. 3H8_DIV0648
TATTTTGCACTGTAGAGGTGTCAATTTTACTGCTGTCTCTTATACACATCTAGATGTGTATCTTTTCTCCCTCTACATCAATATAAATAGGTACATCGGTTTTATTTTGCACTGTAGAGGCTGTCTCTTATACACATCTAGATGTGTATAAGAGACAGGTCACACCCATTACACACCCAGCAATTATTGCTAATACAATAAAACCGATTATTCTAACCCGTAAATTTTTCAATTATTTACTCCTTTAAATCTCATACCGCCACAAAAGAGTTCAGCATCTCTGTAACAAGGTCCCCGTTTTTATCATAAAATGAAGGAAAGGCTATCAGATTTACAAGCGCATAGTCGGATTCTGTCTCCAGAAAATAAAAGTTCATTTGTACATTTGCGCCCTCATAGGTACCGGTAAAATTATACAGATAGCCCTCGTAATGTGCTGTTTTATAGGCTGCTTCACTTACGGTTTCTTCCTTTATTTCAATCTCTTCGGTTGAGACAAACTGGTTTTTTATCAAATCTTTGAACGCAGCTAAACTCTCAAAATCTGTCTTTTTGAACCCATAGATCATCAAGCCTTGTACCTTATCCTCATCTTCTGCATTAAAAGATAATTCTTCATCAGGGATGATCTCCCAACTGTCTATCACTTTCATTTTGTAAGGCGTTCCTTCGACATCAAAATCGACCTCCTTCAATTCAATCTTCTTTTCAGAAGAAGAAACTTCTGGCGCGGATGCCGTTTGTTCTGTTGAAGAGGCTGATGCTGTACCTTTTTCTGACTTGCTCGTTTCTTTTGTGCCGCCAGAACCGCACCCTGCTAACATAACTGCCATTACCGCAAAAACAATCCACTTTTTCATTCATTAATCTCCTAACACGTTTATTTTGACCAACATTGAAGCGATGGTTACAAAACTCCTTTTTATAACCGATGTTACTTAATAACAGATTAAGGTTGCGAAACGGCAAAGTCAACATAAAAATAACTTTTTACCATATTTTCGGCGTTAAAAAAAGAACAAGTTAATTAAAATTTACCAAAATAAAAGAACAACGTGAAATCACGCTGTTCTTTATATGCCTCTTATACACATCTAGATGTGTATAAGAGACAGGTTCATTAAGTGAATGCAGGTATTTTCGCGCTGTCCGGTTAGACACACTGATCCCGCTGGCAACCTCTTGACTCGTTAAGTACCGATGCTTATTCTCATATAAAAGTTTTAAAACTGTCTCTTATACACATCTAGATGTGGTTCATTAAATTGAGGTGTATACCATGGCGAAAAATCGAAACATTATCAGAGAGCAAAATCTAGCGCTTGTCATGCGGCAATTTTTTAAAAACGAACGGCTCTTGGCCGCT
>NZ_NGLG01000020.1:0-1353 GCF_002140655.1 Enterococcus sp. 3H8_DIV0648
ATCATAATCAAACGCCAAAAAAACAGCTCCAACGCAGGTGCTTGCCGTTTATGACATTTTATTTGGTCAACAGATTGAAGACATCCGCCCCATTTCCGTCAAAACCGAGGCCGAACAACGAAAACATAAAAGGTTGGACATTTTGTTGTCGCAGCCTTCGTTTATTTAGTTAGCTTGAAGTGTGTTGATCAAACGTTCTGGATTGACAATAGATTTGATCGTAAATGGTTTGCCCATATTTTCGATTGTTCGAGAGTATGAGGTCTTCATTGCTAAATCCAAAAATTTTTCTGGTGTAATGGACGGATCTGCTTGGCAAGCAAGTGCGTATAGCCCCGCTAAATAAGGAACTGCCCAACTTAATCCGCCAGAAGCGTCCTGTTCGTATTGATCAACACCGCTGCTTGCCGCATACGTTCGACGATCCATCGGGACAAAAAGATCATCCTTGAATTCTTCTGGATGCGTCTTGATCCAATCGCCTAAAGTGTAGGAATCAGGATCATCTGGATCGGCCATTTGATCCCTTCCTAAACCTGAAAGACCAACATTATAATCCCGTTTAAGGTTCGCAGTAATGACAAAGATACCCCTCGCCTTTGCTTTATCAATAGATTTCTGAACCGTTTGATATCCTTCATGATTTTTTTCAAAGCTTCTTGAGATCGAAATGACACGAATTTTTTCTTTTTCAGGTAGTGATTCGTTTAACACAAGAAAACGATCAATGGCTTGCGCATAATAGGCATAATTGTACACTTTTGGATCATTGTTGTCTTTTCCCATCAGCATCTTTAGATTATTGTCAGAAAGTGCGGAAGCAATAAAATATAAGTTCGATGCTGGCGCTACGCCGATATCTTTTCCTAACGCGAGCGAAGATACTGCCGTTCCGTGCATTTCAGGTTTTTTGGATAATACATGGATTTCCTCATAATGTTTAAGCCGCTTTGCATATTGTTCATGACTAGTCAAAAGCGTTTGATCAATAATTCCAATCGAGATACCTTTTCCAGTGATCCCTTTTTTATGAAGCGCCCGGACACCCAATCCAGGATTTTTACCCAGCTCCAGACATTTTTTTGGATCAAATCCAATCGGTAATTTTTCCGGCCATTGAGTCTCTGAATCAAAGATTGCCCTGCTTAATTCACCAGCATAATCCGTCAAATCTAACTCTGTTAAGTCCTTTGAACGAAGATCAATCCGTGGAGCCTCTGAATTCTTCCTGTTTGGTTTACGTATTTTTTTTAATTTAACTAATTTCTTTGGGCTAGCTGTGGTTTTTCTAGCGATCCCGATTGTTGTTCCAGATGTATGGCTATCAATTGGTTGAATCCAAAGAACATAGCT
>NZ_NGLG01000021.1:0-1264 GCF_002140655.1 Enterococcus sp. 3H8_DIV0648
GACTAATACCCCATCTTCGGTGATGCCGTTAATGCTCGTCAAGAAGCAGTCAGCTGTTAAAGCTTGTTTCATGACTTGATGCCGCTCCTCTGGCGAAGTCGTTTTCTCTCGATCGATCATTTTTTGACCGCGTTGATACAATTCTTCGATAATCCCAGATTGCTCTATAGCTGTCTCTTATACACATCTAGATGTGTATAAGAGACAGGTCTGCTAGTATACCAAAACAATCACAAACAAAATTATTCTTATTTCATATTGCTTTACACATTTCATCCATTTTTTTAAAATAAAAAAAGAATGGAGGGTTAAAGATGGCTTCAAATAAAAAACATTGGTGGGGGCTTTTTATCATTCCATTAGAATTATTGATTGGTGACTGCCTTTTCCCACCCCTTCATTTAGGTAAAAGCCCCGAAACTGCTCTGCTTGCATCAACCCTGCTTTTTCTAACTGGATTTGTGGCTACGATTTATTTGTTTCACGATTTTCTAAGAGAGCAATGGCATCTTTATCGATCGAGGCTTTTTCTTAGATTATTAATGAGTATTTTTTTAACTGCGGTAGCTTTTTTACTGTTGCGGGTTACGCGTGAAATGATTCCTAGTGAACTTCTACAGCTTCGTGCGTCAACAATTCCTTCTCCGCAAACGCTTAATCCAAGTTGGACAGTGTTAGCTGCAATTATCCCTTTTATTGCTCCTTTTACAGAAGAATTGACTTTTCGCTATTTACTATTAGGAAAATTTTCTAGTAAATTTTTGCGTGTAATCATGCTGTTCATCCAAGGTATTCTATTTGGATTAATACATTGGACCACTTTTAACGGCAATGTATATGCTATGATCCCTTACATGGTGCTAGGCTGTCTCTTATACACATCTAGATGTGTATAAGAGACAGTAATCATGCTGTTCATCCAAGGTATTCTATTTGGATTAATACATTGGACCACTTTTAACGGCAATGTATATGCTATGATCCCTGTCTCTTATACACATCTAGATGTGTATAAGAGACAGATACAATTCTTCGATAATCCCAGATTGCTCTATAGTGATCGAGCCGCCGAAACCAACAGATTGATTTTGATCAATTTTTTCTAAGGCTCTTTCTTTAGCTTCCTCTAAATTCTGACAAATAATCGGTTGAAAATTTCTCCGTACTAATTTCTTACTTAAACTTGCTGCCGTAGCTGCGTAACTGTCTCTTATACACATCTAGATGTGTCTGCAAGACCTGTTAATCCTGCCCCAATCAATAC
>NZ_NGLG01000022.1:0-1263 GCF_002140655.1 Enterococcus sp. 3H8_DIV0648
ACGCCAATTTTCACTGTAAATCACTCCTATAGATTTATTATTGAAGTTCTTTAACTTCGGAACAAGTTTAATATCTGTCTCTTATACACATCTAGATGTGTATAAGAGACAGGTATTGGTTAAATTCAAATAATTCGGTCGATAGATAGCGTTCGCCATTATCCGGTAATAAAACCAATACTTTCTGATCAGGACTCATTTCTTTTGCTATCTTCAACGCTGCAAACAATGCCGCACCTGAAGATACACCTACTAGAATCCCTTCTTTTTTCGCGATTTCTCTAGCCGTTTCCATTGCATCACTGCTGTTTACTGGTAAAACCTCATCATAGATCTCTGTATTTAAAATACTTGGAACAAATCCCGCACCAATTCCTTGGATTTTGTGAGGACCTGATTGTCCGCCTTCTAAAACAGGAGATTCTTCTGGTTCCACCGCGTAAATCTTGATGTTTGAATACATCCGCTTTAATTCATTTCCAACACCTGTGATAGTACCGCCAGTACCTACACCTGCAACAAACGCATCCAATTCATTTTTTTCAAAGGCGTTAACGATCTCTTTAGCCGTTGTTTCTTCATGAACTTTGGGATTTGCTGGATTGTCAAACTGTGCTGGAACGAACCAACCATTTTCATCTGCTAGTTCTTTCGCTTTTGCGATCGCGCCCTTCATCCCCTCTGATCCGGGCGTTAAAACTAAATTGGCACCATAAGCTTGCATCAACTTGCGACGTTCAATACTCATCGTTTCCGGCATTACTAAAGTGACAGGATAACCTTTTGCTGCGCCAACCATTGCTAGACCAATTCCAGTATTACCAGAAGTTGGTTCTATAATTGTCATTCCAGCTTTTAGCTTACCACTTTTTTCTGCGTCTTCAATCATTCTCAATGCGATTCGGTCTTTAACACTGCCGCCAGGATTAAATGATTCTACCTTAACATAAATTTGCGCCATCTCATCGGTTGTCATGTGTCTCAGTTTTACGATAGGTGTCTCGCCAATTGTATCCAAAATCGAATTATAAATTTTTGTCATTTTTCCTCGCTCCATTTCTTACCTTATGTAAGTTATCTTAACGAATAATAAGAAAAGATGCGAGAATTTCGACTTTAAAAGCTCTATATAGACATTTTCTTAAGGTTCATTCGTTTCTCTTAAGTACGAACCTCTATACTTATCTGTCTCTTATACACATCTAGATGTGTATAAGAGACAGTACCAATATATAACTTTGGTCAGTAAAGGTCAAACAATAA
>NZ_NGLG01000023.1:0-1154 GCF_002140655.1 Enterococcus sp. 3H8_DIV0648
GACATCATAAAATACGAGGTATCTGTAATAAAAAAACCTATTCCTCAATTTTTGAAGAATAGGCTTCGTGAGTTATTGTAGATTGCAAAATGATAAAACAATGATTATCTAGTCAGTCTAATTTGGATTTGTTGTCCAATCTTTTAGATATACTCCATTTTTGTATGCCTCTCGTTGACCATCAGCAGTTTTATACAAAAAGACTCCTTCCTCTGGATAATGACATATATCTTCACTTTCCAAAGTACCAAAATCCAAAATAATCAAATCTTCTGTCCCAGTATTAACGAATGTATGAGCAACACCAATACCAGCGGGTTTAGCGAAAAAATCTTTGGCTCCTACTGAGATTTTTTGTTCGTTAACTATAAGTGTTCCTTCTCCCGATAAAATAAAAAAGAATTCTTCTTGTTGTGAATGGCTATGATATTTTGTGCTTCTTTTTAATGGAGGTACTATGTCCATATTTGTGTAAATCTTTTCGCTACCAACTGATTTTCCCATTTCCCTTGTTACTAGACCAGAATCATCCTTCCAAACAAATTGTTGGTCAATTGAATCACTATTTCCAACTCTATTCATTTTCATTCCTCCCTAATTGAATTTCACTGTTTTCTGTTAACTGGTTCAAGACTTTCCGGATAAACATTACCAACAGATCACGACATCAGTGAGCGGCATCCACTTATCATTCAATTCCAACTACTCATCAGATACTGAGAATAGTCACTTGATTGATTTCCTCATGAAAACTACCAACATTAAGATTATTAGCATACTTATAAACATTAACTATAAACTCTCTACCATTATACACATCTAGATGTGTATAAGAGACAGGTAAGAAACTATTTGATACTGGATATGATATTTTTTGTCCAAATCTTCTCGATGGTAGTGAATTATTCACTTATGAACAAAGCGATGAAGCTTACGAAGCTTTTAAAAGAAGTAAATTTGATGAAAAACTTATTTTAATTGAAGAAATTATAATAAAACTTAAAGAAAGCTACACTAAAGTCTTTATCATTGGCTACAGTGTGGGAGCAACACTTGCTTGGTGCATTTCTCAAAATCCTCTTCTTGATGGCATTGTTTGTTATTATGGGTCTCGTATTAGAGATTACTTGTATATTCGACCCGAATGCCCTTCA
>NZ_NGLG01000024.1:0-1027 GCF_002140655.1 Enterococcus sp. 3H8_DIV0648
TAAACAATCCAAAGGCAATCCCAAAATCCTTTATTCTTATACACATCTAGATGTGTATAAGAGACAGACATTTTCCTCAGCCCTTTGATTAAACTAAATATGGTCAGTGATTACTTTTGACAACTTCTCGATCCCCATTGGAATTGGTACATATGCTTGCGGCGGAATGTTCACGATTGGCTTATTTTGCTTTTTGGCAGCGGTTTCTAAAGTATTAAAATACATTTTTGTTTGCGGACTAACCAGATAGAGATCGTACTCATCTTTAGCGATGGCCGTCGCGCCTTGACTTTGCGAAGTGGCGTTTACCTCAATATCGTTGCCTTGCTCTTTTAAATGTGCGGTTGTCTTTCTGGCGATGACTGAAGAAGACATCCCTGCAGCACAGATAATCAGTGCCTTTTTCATAATATGTTGCCCCCTTATTTTTTTGTGAACCTGCGAAGATGCCGTGTTGTCCTTTTCCTGTTCGAAGTCACCTTCTGTTTGACGCGTTCTATTTTCCCCAAACTCCCTACAAAATTTCGCTCCTTCCATTTGTTACTGCTATCGTACAAGAGAACGGTTACAATCCAAATACAGGATTTTACCACATCTATACGGCATTTTTTAATACCTTTAATTAAGTTCATTTACTAAGTGTTTTTAAAAGGGCAACTACATTTACAGGCTGCCCTTTACCCATGCCTTAAATAGCCGAATCAATGGAGCGTTAAACTCTTCTCGAGTGTTTTTAAAAGACTGCTGTGGTCACTATATTCTATAAAAAACTTTTTTAAATTAAACGTTTTTTCCAGACTGGATCCGCTCAATATCGTTTAAGCCGTCACCAATTTTCATGGTTTTCTCTTTGATCACATTCCTGTCTCTTATACACATCTAGATGTGTCTCTTTGATCACATTCCGCGAGTCTTCACTCTTTTCTGTTTACTTTCAAAATTTCGCATACTATACTCTGTCTCTTATACACATCTAGATGTGTATAAGAGACAGAGCCAAACAGTCAGAGATTTTGTAAATCACATA
>NZ_NGLG01000025.1:0-1026 GCF_002140655.1 Enterococcus sp. 3H8_DIV0648
GAGGTTCGTTTATAATAAGTCCGTTGTTATAAATCTGTCTCTTATACACATCTAGATGTGTATAAGAGACAGGGGCACTACAGTCTTTTATAAGAAAGATATGTCTCTGATGCGTTGGGTATTAATGAAATACATGTTCAGCAAATATAAAGGACGATTTGATTTATTCTTTAAAGAGAAAGAAGGATAAATATGGAAAATTTTTTTAGTATTCTTGGCGGTATGGGAACAATGGCAACAGAAAGTTTTATTCGAATACCTGTCTCTTATACACATCTAGATGTGTATAAGAGACAGGTATGGGAACAATGGCAACAGAAAGTTTTATTCGAATACTGAATCAACGAACCCAAGCTCACAATGATCAAGAGTACTTGAATTATGTGATGTTCAATCATGCGACTGTTCCTGACCGGACGGCTTACATTTTGGATAATGAGGCTCCTAGTCCATTGCCGTTTCTATTAGATGATATTGAGAAACAAAATTTATTACAGCCTGATTTTATAGTGCTGACTTGCAATACTGCTCATTACTTTTTTGAACAGCTTCAAGGTGCAACGAAAATTCCATTATTGCACATGCCGCGTGAAGCGGTTAATGAGGCGACGAAGCACCATCAACCGGGAGAGAAAATTGCCGTGTTGGCTACTGCCGGAACAATGACAGCTAAAGTATACCAAAGTGAGCTGGAGGCAAAAGGATTTGAAGTTATGGCTCCTGAACAAGAACTTCAAGAAAAAGTTAATTATCTGATTTATCATGATGTGAAGGAAAACGACTACATCAATAGTGAGTTATATTTAGAAATTCTTTCAGATGTCTTTGAAAAATATGGGTGTCAAAATGCTATTTTAGGCTGCACAGAACTATCTTTAGTTCAAGAATTGACGGAAGAAGTACCCTATCCAGTAATTGATGCACAATCGATTTTAGCTGATCGCACCATTGAGTTAGCATTGAAAAACAGATCTTCCAAGTAGGAGGATCTGTTTTTTTGTAAATATCTTTTAACCAATAAGTCTT